>NZ_QPMK01000001.1:0-145000 GCF_003344785.1 Thalassococcus profundi
TCGGCATCAGGAACGGCTGATCGGTGGCGCGCGGCGGCTGCGGGATGTACTCGTCGACAGCGGCCATCAGCTCCTTGATCTTCTCTTCGCCGATCGCCGGCTCGGTGCCGTTCATGGCGTGCAGAGCCGAACCCGCGATGATCGGAACATCGTCGCCCGGGAAGTCGTAGGCGCTGAGCAGTTCGCGCACTTCCATTTCCACCAGCTCGAGCAGCTCCTCGTCGTCGACCTGGTCGACCTTGTTGAGGAACACGACCATGGCGGGGATGCCAACCTGGCGGCCCAGCAGGATGTGCTCGCGGGTCTGCGGCATCGGGCCGTCGGCGGCGTTCACCACCAAGATCGCGCCGTCCATCTGCGCCGCACCGGTGATCATGTTCTTCACGTAGTCGGCGTGGCCGGGGCAGTCGACGTGGGCGTAGTGGCGGTTCTCGGTCTCGTATTCCACGTGCGCGGTCGAGATGGTGATGCCGCGGGCCTTCTCTTCGGGCGCGCCGTCGATCTGGTCATAGGCGCGGAAGTCGCCGAAATACTTGGTGATCGCCGCCGTCAGCGTCGTCTTGCCGTGGTCAACGTGACCGATCGTGCCGATGTTGCAGTGCGGTTTGCTGCGCTCAAACTTTGCCTTTGCCATCTTTTCCAGACGCCTCGTGCTTGGGGGGCCGTCGCGGCCCGATTTCCATCGGAGCGGCACATATTGAGTCGGCGCGGGAAAATCAAGCTTGAGATAGCAAATCTGCGGGCAGCGCTACTCCGCCGGGGCGGCTTCGGCGGTCTCCGTGAGCGGCGCGCTCGCGGCCACCCTGGCCGCCTCGGTCCCTGCTTCGGACGACCGCGCTTCGGCCGCAAGCCGCGCGGCGGTGGCGGCATTGGCCCCGGATCCGCCGAACCATCCCTCGCTGCGCTGCATCTGCCGCATCCATTTCTCGATCTGCAGCGCCGCGTTGACCGACAGGTTCTCCAGCTGCACCTCCTTGGACTGGGTCAGGCCCGATCCCACGACTGTGTCCGGGTTCACCGCCTCGAGGACTGTGATCTCCTTGGGTTCGGGGTTGAGCTTTTCGCCCGCGGCATCGTCCCAGACCGTCGCGCGCAGGATCATCACCGACTTCGGACTCAGCACCAGGGGGATGCCGGGCTGCGCCAGGACATAGCCTTCGATGCTGACGCCGATGTGGTAGAACTTGTCGCCCTCGTAGCGCCGGAACCGCGTCTCGAGCGCGCTGTCCAGCGCCGCGATCCACTCGTCGTCCGTGGCCTCGCGGGACACCGGTCCCTTGACGATGTTGGGCGTGACGACGATGGCGTGGCCGAGCTTGAAGTCGCCCAGCGGCTCGGTCGGTTTTTCCAAATCCCGCGCGCCATCGGCGCAGGCGGCAAGCGTCAGCAGGACAAGACCGGCAATGAGGCGACGGATCATGGGCAACTCCCTTCGTGTGCCCAAAGGGATAGCCCGGCGGCCGAGGCAAATGCAATCTTGCCGCGGCGTGCAGAGTCAGCCTTCGGAAATCTCGAGATTTCCGGACCGTTTTTTTCGAGAAAAACGGGCGCTCAGTCGCACACGCCCGACAATATGCCCCGCCGCTCGTCGCGGCGCGGCCTTCCGGGGGCCGGGCCGTCCACTGGACGCCCCGCCGCTAGTCGCGGTTCGCCCTTCCGGGGGCCGGGCCGTCCACTGGACGCCCCGCCGCTAGTCGCGGTTCGCCCCCGGAACCCACAAGACATCGGACTTGCCGTCGTCGTTGGCGATCCGGGCCGCGACGAAGAACCAGTCGCTGAGGCGGTTGAGGTATTTCACCGCCGCCGGGTTCACCGACTCCATCGTCGCGAGGTAGACGAGGTGCCGTTCCGCCCGCCGTGCCACGGTCCGGCACTGGTGCAGGTAGGCCGAGGCCGCCGACCCGCCGGGCAGGATGAAGCTGCGCAAGGGTTCGAGCCGCGCGTTCATCGCGTCGATCTCGTTTTCCAGCCGCTTGGTCTGGCTGTCGGCCATGCGCAGCGGCGGGTATTCGCGCTCGGCATCCTTCTCCATGTCCGGCGTGCAGAGGTCCGCGCCCATGTCGAAGAGGTCGTTCTGCACCCGCGCCAGCTGCGCGTCCATTTCGGGCGACACATGCAGGCGTGCGAGCCCGACGATGGCGTTCAGCTCGTCGGTCGTGCCGTAGGCGGTGACCCGCATCGAATGCTTGGCCACGCGCGCGCCGTTGCCGAGCGCGGTGTCGCCGTCGTCGCCGGTGCGTGTGTAGATCTTGTTCAGGACTACCATCGGGTCAGCCTCCGCTTCTGAGCCAGACGAACAGCAGGATCAGCAGCACGGCGATGAATTGCGCCGCCACCCGCAGCTGCATCAGCTTGTTGCCGTATTTGCGATTGAACTCCCCGCCCTTGGCGAAACCGCCGATGCCGATCATCAGGATCACCACCACGCCGATCATCACCGCGGCCATCAGAAGAAAAAGGGGGTCGTCTCTCATGTCGCCCTCCGGGGCTTGGGTCAGATGCGGGCAGATGTAGCGGATCGCCGGGCAAAAGCGAATGCGACCTTCAGCCCTTGCTCAGAATGGCGTCCAGCCAGCGGGTCGGCAGCAGCCGCCGCAGCAGCCCCATCGCATGGGTCGGTGTGGTGACGTAGTAGCGAGGCCGCGGGCGCCGCGCCTCGAGCGCCTGGACGACCCTGGCCGTGACCGCCGAAGCCGGCCATTGCGGTCCGCCCGAGCTGCCCTTGTAGAGCTTGTCATGCAGCGAGTCGCGGTACTGGTCGGCCCGCGCCGAGCGTTCCCAGTCGATCCATTTTTCGAACTGGCGGATGGCGTTCTGGCGGAACGCCGTCTCAATCGGGCCGGGTTCGATCAGGACGACGGAAATGTTGGCATCCGCCATCTCCATTCGCAGCACGTCCGACAGCCCCTCGAGCGCGAATTTCGTCGCCACATAGGCCCCGCGCCATTTCATGCCCACGACGCCCAGCACCGAGGAATTCATCAGGATGCGCCCGTGCCCCTGCGCCCGCATCACCGGAAGCGCGCGGGTGGTGAGATCGTGCCAGCCAATGAGGTTGGCCTCGAAGATCGTCCGCAGGGCCGCCGCCGAGACATCTTCCAGCGGACCGGGGATCGCGTAGGCGCCGTTGTTGAAGAGCGCATCGAGCCGGCCGCCCGTCGCCTCCAGCACCTCGGCCAGACCGCTTTCGATGCTCTCGGGATCCTCGTAGTCGATGCGCGGGCTGTCAAAGCCTTCTTCCCTCAGCCGCGCGCAATCCTCGGCACGGCGGCAGGAGGCAAAGACGCGCCAGCCCTTGTCGCGAAGGGTTCTCGCGCTGTCATATCCGATGCCGCTCGAACAGCCTGTGATGAGGATGGATTTCTGCATGGCGCCCCCTGTCGACCCTGTCATGCAGAAGCAGGCGCGACAGGGCAAGGCCCGTCATGGCGTGTCGGTCACTCCGCCGAGGCGGTGACGAGAAAATCGGCCATCCAGCCCACGCGGTTGGTCGCGGGGACCTTGAGCTTGAGCCAGCCATCGCCGGTATTCTGCAGGACGATCACCTCGTCGCCGCGTCCCAGTTGGTCGACGACGGAAAAATTCGTGCCCGGCCCGTTGCGCAGGTTGACCCGCGAGCCAGAGACTTCACGCACATCCTGCGTCGCCGTGGCAGTCCGGTTGAAATCGTCGATGGAATAGAGGACGCCAGCGTTCCCGGCAGTATCGGTTTCTTCGGGCGCGTCCGCCGCATCAGAGCCGGCCACGGTGTCGGTCTCCGATGCCGAGATACCCTCGACAACCAGTGCGGCAAGCTGTTCGGCATCCGTCTCGGGCTCCGCTTGCGGCGTCGGCGCCCTGTCGACAGAGGCCAGGGTGATATCCAGTTCGGGCACCTCGGTTACCGGAGTCAGCTTGATGAGTTCGTTGCCGCTGGTGTCGGCTCGTGCCACCACGTCCGCCTCGATGTCGGAGGGCGTGGCCTGCGCGGACGCAAGATCAGGGCCAGCCTGGAAGTCGGCCCCGCCGCTCATCTCGTAAAAACCCCAGCCCATGAAAGCGAAAGTCAGAAAAATAAAACGCTTCATCGAACAACATCCCCCGTCGCGTCCCCGACCCGGCAGCAGCAGTCATCGGGGCACATTTTCAACTTATCCGATTCCTTTGGCCCGGCTAAGGGAAAAGCTCGGAAATATTCCCCAACCGCGGCTTTACGGGGCCGGAGCGCGAAGTTATCACAGCATCTATGAGCGACACCGTCGATGACCCCAACATGACCCCGCGCGAGTCCTCCGAGACCCTGCGCCGTGCGATCGGCGATCGCTACCTGACCTACGCGCTCAGCACGATCATGCATCGCGCGCTTCCGGATGCCCGTGACGGGTTGAAGCCCGTGCACCGGCGTATCCTATATGCAATGCGCCGGCTGCGCCTTAGTTCCACCGGCGGCTTCCTGAAATCCGCGAAGATCAGCGGCGACACGATGGGGGATTTCCACCCGCACGGCGACGCGGCGATCTACGACGCCATGGCGCGCCTCGCGCAGGATTTCACCATCCGCTATCCGCTGGTGAACGGCCAGGGCAACTTCGGCAACATCGACGGCGACAACCCGGCCGCCAGCCGCTACACCGAAGCGCGCATGACGATCATGGCCGAGGCGCTGCTCGATGGACTCGACGAGAACGCCGTCGATTATCGCGACAATTACGACGGACGCCTCAAGGAACCGGTGGTCCTGCCCGCGTCCTATCCGAACCTGCTGGCCAACGGGTCGAGCGGCATCGCCGTCGGCATGGCCACCAACATTCCGCCGCACAACATCGCCGAACTGATCGAGGCCTGCCTGCACCTCATCAAGTCGCCCGATGCCCGCGACGACACGCTGCTGCAATACGTCCCCGGCCCCGACTTCCCCACCGGCGGCACCATCGTGGAGCCGCGCGAGAGCATCGCCCAGACCTACGACACCGGGCGCGGGTCGATCCGGCTGCGGTCGAAATGGGAGGTCGAGGACCTGGGCCGCGGCCAGTGGCAGGTCGTGGTCACGGAAATTCCCTACCAGGTGCAGAAGTCCAAGCTGGTCGAACGGCTGGCGGAGCTGATACAGACCAAGAAGGTGCCGATCCTCGCCGACGTGCGCGACGAGAGCGCCGAGGACATCCGCATGGTGCTCGAACCGCGGTCGCGCAGCGTCGATCCGGACGTGCTGATGGGGATGCTGTTCCGCAACTCGGACCTCGAGGTCCGGTTCAGCATGAACATGAACGTGCTGATCGACGGCGTCACGCCCAAGGTCTGCTCGCTCAAGGAAGTGCTGCGCGCCTTCCTCGATTTTCGCCGCGACGTGCTGATCCGCCGGTCGCGCCACCGGATGGCCAAGATCGACAACCGGCTCGAAGTGCTCGAAGGGCTGATCATCGCCTTCCTGAACCTCGACCGGGTGATCGACATCATCCGCTACGACGACGACCCCAAGGCGGCGCTGATGTACGAGGACTGGTCGCGTGCCCACCAGTCCGGCATTGCCCGCGCGATGACCGAGGCCGACTATGTCTCGCCGTTGGTCGGCATCGATGTGAAGTCGCTGGAGTTGCGCGACGACCCTGAGGCCATCGCGCGCGGCGTGCTGGCCGACGACGGCGGCCCGGCGGCGGTGCCGCGGCGCTTTGTCGGGCGGTCCGAAGGGCTGTCGGACGTGCAGGCCGAGGCCATCCTCAACATGCGCCTGCGGTCCTTGCGCCGCCTCGAAGAGCTTGAGCTGGTCAAGGAGCGCGACACGCTGATGGAGGAACGCGCGGGCCTCGAGGATCTGCTCGATTCCGAAGAGCTGCAGTGGAAATCCATCGCCGAGGAACTGCGCGACGTGCGCAAACGCTTCGGCAAGGATTACGCGGGCGGCGCGCGCCGCACCGTCTTTGCCGAGGCGACGGACACGCCCGACGTGCCGCTCGAGGCGATGATCGACCGCGAGCCGATCACGGTGGTCTGCTCGAAAATGGGCTGGATCCGCGCCATGACCGGCCATATCGCGCTCGACCGCGAGCTGAAGTTCAAGGACGGCGACGGGCCGCGCTTCATCTTCCACGCCGAAACCACCGACCGGCTGCTGGTCTTCGGATCGAACGGGCGGTTCTACACGCTGTCGGCGGCCAACCTGCCCGGCGGCCGCGGCATGGGCGAACCGCTGCGCCTGATGGTCGACCTGCCCAACGAGGCCGAGATCGTCGACCTCTTCATCCATCAGCCCGGGCGCAAGCTGCTGGTGGCCTCTTCGGCGGGCGACGGCTTTGTCGTGCCCGAGGACGAGGTCATCGCCCAGACCCGCACCGGCAAGCAGGTGCTGAACGTGCGCGGCGACACCCGCGCGAAGGTCTGCAAACCGGTGACCGGCGACGCGGTCGCGGTGGTGGGCGAGAACCGCAAGGTTCTGGTCTTCATGCTCGACGAGCTTCCGGAAATGGGTCGCGGCAAGGGCGTGCGGCTGCAAAAGTACAAGGACGGGGGCCTCTCGGATGCAACCACCTTCACCCTGGGGGAAGGCCTCTCCTGGCGCGACCCGGCCGGACGCACCCGAACCGAAGCCGACCTCGCCGAATGGACCGGAAAGCGCGCCGGATCGGGGCGCATGGCCCCGCGCGGCTTCCCCCGCGACAACACCTTCACCTGACACTTCGCCCGACCATGACGGGCTGCGCACCGATTTCGCCGGACGCCGCGCGCCGCTCTTCTGGCTGGCGCTCAAGACCGGCCTTTTCACGGTGCTGACTCTGGGCATCTACCGGTTCTGGATGAAGACCCGGCTGCGGCGCTGGTACTGGTCGGCGATCCGCCCCGGCGGGCAGCCGCTGGAATACGTGGGCGATCCCATCGAAAAGCTGTTGGGCTTCCTGATCGCGGTGGTGATCCTGGCCTTCTACATCGGCATCGTGAACCTGCTGCTGATGTTCCTGAGCTTCTCGCTCTTCCAGGGCAACGGCGCGGCCTACCTGCTGAGCTTCCTTGGGGTGATCCCGTTGTGGTTCTACGCCCGCTATCGCGCCCGCCGCTACATCCTGGCCCGCACGCGCTGGCGCGGGTTGCGCTTCGGCCTGGCCCCCGGCGCCTGGGGCTACGCGGGAAGGGCGCTCTGGCACTGGACCGTGACGCTGCTGAGCCTCGGCCTACTGCTGCCGCGCATGACCTTTCATCTTGAGAAATACCGCACCGACCGGACCTCCTACGGCACGGCGATGATGGTCCAGGGCGGCCGCTGGCAGATGCTCTACCCGGCGATGCGACCCCTCTTTGGCGCCGCGGCCTTGACCGGTGTGGCGGCGCTGGCGTTGAATTTCGGGCCGACCCCCGCCCCCGGCATCGGTCTTGCCATGCTGGCGGCGGCGGCGGCGGTCTACGGGCTGGTCCATTACCGGGTCCGCACGCTCGAGATGCTCACCGCAAACAAGACGCTGGACGGCGTGGCGCTGACGCTCGACGCCAGCCCCTTCCGCATCCTGATGATCCACGTGCTGGGCTACCTGCTGGCGGGTGTGGCCATCCTGCTGCCGCTGATGGTGCTGGGGTTCGTCATCATGGGCCTGCATTTCGCAGAGCTTGCGACGGAAAGCGGCGCGACGCAGATCGTGCTGCTGGAAAACCTGCCGCGCTGGCTGCTGATCGGGGTGTCGGCGATGCTCTACTTCACCATATTCCTGATCTGGTCCGCGCTGACCCACACCTTCGTCACCATGCCGGTCACGCGGCACTATGCCCGCGGCCTGCGTGTCCTGAACCCCGCGCGGATTGAGGCGATCCGGCAGCGCCCGCGCGACGAGGTGGTGCAGGCCGAAGGCTTTGCCGAGGCGCTGGATGTGGGGGCGTCTATATGAGCACGCTCCTGCGCGTCGGCGCCGCCCCCGCGCCCTTTGCAGCCGAGGCGCAGTATCTCGACGGCGCGTGCCCGCGGCCCGAACCCGTGCGGCTCGGCATCGACGAGACCGCGCAGGAGCTTGTCATTGCCCGCGACGACGGCATCGACCTTCGCTGGCCGCTGACGGCGATCCGCGAGGTGCCGGACCAGGCGGGCGGCGACCTGTTCGTGCTGCGGCTGCGCGACGACCCGCTGCAACGGCTGCTGCTGTCCGACCGCGACCTGGCCCCGCGCCTGCCGAACCTGCGCTGCCGCGCGCCAGTGACCAAGCGGCGGCAGCTGGTCCTCTGGGCGATGGCCGCCGTCGCCTCGGTCGCGCTGATCATCGGTGTGCTGGTGCCGCGCCTGGCCGACCAACTGGCGGTCTTCATCCCACCCGAGGGCGAACGGGCCCTGGGCGAGGTTACGCTGGAGCAGATCCGCTCCGCGCTCGACCAGACCGGCGTGGCGCCGGTGCCGCTCTGCGAAGCGCCGGAGGGCATGGCCGCGCTCTCCGCCATGACCGACCGGCTGACCGACGGCCAGACAATGCCGCTCGAGATCACGGTGAGCGTACTGGACCACGAGATGGTCAACGCCTTCGCACTGCCCGGCGGGCAGGTGGTGCTGTTCCGCGGGCTGATCGACACGGCAGAGAGACCCGAAGAGGTCGCCGCCGTGCTGGCGCACGAACTGGGCCACGTGGTCAGCCGCGATCCGACCCGCCACGCCCTGCGCTCCGCCGGGTCCATCGGCGTGCTGGGGCTGCTCTTCGGTGATTTCGCCGGGGGTGCGGTGGTGCTCTTCCTTGCCGAACGGCTGATCGACGCGCAGTACACGCAAGCCGCCGAGGCCGGCGCCGACGCCTTCGCCCACGACCTGCTGCTGGCCGCCGATGTCGCGCCCGGCGCGCTGGCCGAGATGTTCCGGCGGATGCGCGAACTCGGCGGCGAACCCGAGGGGCTGGTGGCGCACTTCCTGTCGCATCCCGCGCTCGGCGACCGCATCGAGGCCGCCCGCGAAGCGACGCCCGAGGACTTCACCCCCACGCCGTTGCTGGACGACGGCGGGTGGTCCGCGCTGCAAACGATCTGCGACGATTAGGGGGGATGGGCGCCGCGCGACTCGGGCTTACCTGTCATAGGGAAGCTGCCGGAATCGGCAAAACGCGGCGTCGGAAGGCGATAACGTGACGATTTTGCCCTGTTTCCCCGGCGCGGCAAGCGGTATCACCGCGAGGAACGTGTCAAAGCCGCACCTTGCGTGCGGCCGAACAGCCAAGGGAGATTTCTGCCGATGAAGGTATTGGTGCCTGTCAAACGCGTGATCGATTACAACGTGAAGGTTCGCGTCAAGGCGGACGGAAGCGGCGTCGATCTTGCCAACGTGAAAATGTCGATGAACCCGTTCGACGAGATCGCCGTCGAAGAGGCGATCCGCCTGAAAGAGGCCGGCAAGGCTGATGAAGTGATCGCCGTCTCAATCGGCGTCAAGCAGAGCCAGGAAACCCTGCGCACCGCGCTCGCCATGGGCGCAGACCGCGCCATCCTGGTGACCGCCGCCGACGACGTGCACACCGACATCGAACCGCTCTCGGTGGCCAAGATCCTTGCCGCCATCGTCAAGGAAGAAGAGCCGGGCCTCGTCCTCTGCGGCAAGCAGGCGATCGACAACGACATGAACGCAACCGGCCAGATGCTGGCGGCGCTGCTGGGCTGGAGCCAGGCGATGTATGCCAACAAGATCGACGTCGAGGGTGACCATGCCGTGGTCAGCCGCGAGGTCGACGGCGGCCTGCAGACCGTAAAGGTCAAGATGCCGGCCATCGTCTCGGCCGACCTGCGCCTCAACGAGCCTCGCTATGCCTCGCTGCCCAACATCATGAAGGCCAAGAAGAAGCCGCTCGACGAGAAGACGCCCGAGGATTACGGCGTCGACGTCAGCCCGCGGCTCGAGATCGTCAAGACCGGCGAACCCGAAGAGCGCGCCGCCGGCATCATGGTGGGCTCGGTCGACGAACTCGTGGCGAAACTCAAAGAAGCAGGAGCTGTATAATGGCCGTACTTCTGATTGCCGAAATCAACGATGGCGCGCTGGCGATGGATGCCACGGCCAAGGCCGTGACTGCCGCCAAGGCGCTGGGTGACGTGACCGTTCTGGCCTGCGGCGCCTCGGCCAAGGCCGCCGCCGACGAGGCTGCTACCATCGACGGCGTGGCAAAGGTGCTCTGCGCCGAGGACGATCTTTACGGTCACCGCCTGGCAGAGCCGGTGGCGGCGCTGATCGCGTCGCTGGCGGGCGACTACAGCCACATCTGCGCGCCCGCGACCACGGATGCCAAGAACATCCTGCCGCGCGTCGCCGCCCTGCTGGACGTGATGATCCTGACCGACGTGACCGCCGTGGTCGACGCCGACACCTTCGAGCGCCCGATCTACGCCGGCAACGCCATCCAGACGGTAAAGTCGAAGGATGAAAAAAAGGTTATCACCTTCCGCACCTCGACCTTCGACGCGGCCGGCACCGGTGGATCGGCCTCGGTCGAGGCGATCTCGGCAGCCGACAACCCGGGCCTCTCGGAATGGGTGTCGGACAAGGTCGCGGAATCCGACCGCCCCGAGCTGACCTCTGCCGGCATCGTCGTCTCGGGTGGCCGTGGCGTCGGGTCCGAGGACGACTTCGCTCTGATCGAGAAACTGGCCGACAAGCTGGGCGCCGCCGTCGGCGCCTCGCGCGCGGCGGTCGATTCGGGCTATGCGCCGAACGACTGGCAGGTCGGCCAGACCGGCAAGGTCGTGGCGCCCGAGCTTTACATCGCCGTCGGCATCTCGGGGGCGATCCAGCACCTCGCGGGGATGAAGGACAGCAAGATCATCGTCGCGATCAACAAGGACGAAGAGGCGCCGATCTTCCAGGTCGCGGATTACGGTCTGGTCGCCGATCTCTTCACCGCGGTGCCGGAACTGACCGAGAAGCTCGGCTGATCCCGACGCACAGGACAGGACACGAAAGGCCCGCCCCACGGCGGGCCTTTGACGTTTCGGCACCCCGCCGCCCGTCCTGAAAATGTGACTGGCCCTTGGACTGCCGCCGGCCTAAATCTGGATCAACTCACAGGAGATCCCATGCGCTGGCTGCCCCTCGTTTTTTTTGTCGCTCTTGCTGCCTGCGAGGCGGCCCCGGTCGCACGGCCTTTGCCGGTTCCGGAACGGACACAGCAGACGCCCCAGACCCAGTCCGGCAACTCCAGTCAGGCCGAACTGCGCCAGCGCGCCGATCGCGCGGCACGAAACTTTGTCGAGGTCGTGGAGACGGTCGAACCTGTCGCCGAACGCGAATGTCGCCGCGTGGCGCCACGTATGAACTGCGACTTCCTGATCGTCGTCGACGACCGCCCGGGCCAGCCGCCCAACGCTTTCCAGACCGTCGCCCGGAACGGCCAGCCGCTGCTGGCCTTCAACCTCGGGCTTATCGCCTCGGTCGAGAATGCCGACGAACTGGCCTTTGTCATGGGGCACGAGGCGTCGCATCACATCATGGGGCATCTCGGGCGGATGCAGCAGAACGCCGCCGTGGGCGCGGTGATCTTTTCCGGTCTCGCCTCCATGTCCGGCGCCAGCGCCGCCAATGTCCGCACCGCCGAGGAATTCGGCGCCGCAGTGGGCGCGCGGACCTATTCCAAGGATTTCGAACTCGAAGCCGACCGGCTGGGCACGATCATCACGAAGCGCGCGGGCTACGATCCGATCCGGGGCGCGCGATTCTTCACCCGCATCCCCGATCCAGGCAACCGCTTCCTGGGCACCCATCCGCCCAATGCCGCGCGCATCGATATCGTCCGCCGCACCGCCAGCCAGATTTGACCTGCATCAAGGCGCAGCCTCGCCGCAAGTGGCAGTCTCGTGTCCAGGCATGGGATGCAAGGAGGCTGCGATGCTTGGACGGACAACCCTGAAACGCCACGCGATCCTGGTGGACCGCATGGCAGCGCAGGCCGGAATCGACCTGCAGGAGGCCGCGATGCGCGGACGCATCACGATCGCGGAAATCGAGGACGCGGTCTTGCGCTGTACCGGTTGCGCCCAGCCCTGCGCCTGCGAAAACATGCTGGACAGGATGGACCTGCCGGCGGGCCAGGTGCCGGACTTCTGCCGCAACTCCGAGGTCCTTTCCGAATTGCGCAAGTGATCGCGGCTGCCCGACCGCAGCACGAACGTGCCGCGGTTCAGCGCCGTCTATAGAAATCGAAAACGGCGGCCCGCTCTGACGCGCGCTGCCGTTTTAACAGGACAGGCATGCCGTCCAGCAAAGCCGATGCCGCAGCCCGCGCTCGGATCAGCGCGTGCGCAGGTTTTTCGCCGATTCCTTGATCTCGGAATATTGCCCGGAGGGGCGGAAGCGCCAGAGGTAATCGGGCAGCACCGCCTCCATCGACACCGGCGAGATGCCGAGATCGGTGAACCCCTTGGCATCCGGGGCGACCACGTTGTCTCGGCGCAGGTTCGCGACCTGGTCACGGGTGATCTGCGCGCTGACCAGCCCCAGCGTCAGGGTCTGCCCCAGTTCCATCAGCCGCGCCAGGATGCCCGCCGCCCAGAACGGGATGTTCACCACCAGCCGCCGGCGGCGGATGACGCCCAGCATCTCGACCATCAGCTCGCGGAAGGTGTGGACGTCCGGCCCGCCCAGTTCGTAAATGCCCGGCTTTGCCTGACCCAGCACACCCATCACGGCGGCGCGCGCCACATCGTCCACATAGACCGGCTGGAACCGGGTCTTCGCGCCGACCACCGGCAACAGCGGCCCGAGACGGGCCATCGCCGCGAAGCGGTTGAAGAATTCGTCCTCCGGCCCGAAGATGATCGACGGTCGCAGGATCACGGCACCGGGGAAATGGTCCAGCACCGCCTTTTCGCCCACCGCCTTGGTCTGCGCGTATTCGCTTGCCGACTCCGCATCGGCCCCGATGGCCGAGATCTGCACCAGCTGTTCGACGCCGTTTTCGGCTGCAAGCCGCGCCACGCGTGCGGCGCCTTCGCTCTGCACGGCCTCGAAACTGTTCTTGCCGCTTTCGGCCAGGATGCCCACGCAGTTCACCACGGCGTCCGCGCCCTGCATCACCGCCGCCACCGAGGCGTCGTCGCGGATGTTGCACAGCACCGGCTCGACCTGGCCCACCACGCCGTAGGGGCGCACGAAGATGGCGTCGTTGGGCCGGCGCACCGCCACCCGCACCCGCCAGCCTTGCTTTGCCATGCGGCGCGCGATGTAGCGCCCGACGAAACCGGAGCCGCCGTAGATCGTGACGAGTTTGGCCATCGGAATTCTCCTTCACACGCGCGTTGCACCGATACCTACCCAGCCCCGGCGCGAGTCACAAGAGAGGCGATGCGCCGCGCCGTCGCAGGCAGAACAGAATGCCCGAAAAAAGCCCGTTGACACCGCCCGGCCGCAGCATTACACGCGCCGCACGACACCTGCCCAGGTGGCGGAATGGTAGACGCGCTGGCTTCAGGTGCCAGTGGCCGCAAGGCCGTGGAGGTTCGAGTCCTCTCCTGGGCACCAATAATATCATCTAAGTTGATGTTATTAATAAAAAAACCGGATTTAACCTCAGATCAATCCACCCTCTTGGCCACCTTTCTCGCCGTCATGGCCGAGCAAGAACGCTACTTCCTGAAAGAATGAGTGTTCGCCAAACCGCGCCTGCATCGAGGCGACGGAAGCCCGCGCAAACTTGTCGTGTGTCCGCACAAGTCGGTCAAAGGTTCGCCAGTGCATTCGCTTGGGCTTGCCTTCATGCGGGTTCAGGATGCCGGTTTCCCATCCCAACTTTAACCTAATCTTATCTGCCTGCCGCGCAGCGCGGTCTGAGGCGTCCTCACGCTGGGAAGGATATGCCAATTGATTGCAATGACGACAGGTAAAGACAGCGCCGCCGTAGAGCAACGCCACGCGCCGCCCGCACCCATGCGCTGGGCACCTGAACCAACGTCGTTTGCTGCCCAAATGGCAGGCTGTGGTGTCGAGTTGTACGGCATAGTCCATATCGCGCCACTCCCCGCCAAAGGGACGGTTGCGATAGATCAATCGTAGATGGTCGCGCGCGACACTGACGCGGATTGATCCGGTTCTTCGCGCGTCATTCCGCCGCCCTCTCCAAAGCACCTTCCCGCTGTGTCCCCGCGCCATTTCCGGGCCGGGCGCATCGTCACACCCTATCGCCCCTTCATCTTGCCGATAAACCTCCAGAGAGCACGAGAGACTGGTCTCTCGTATCGCCCGCCAATGCGGGCGATCCCAAAGCACCACATCACCGCAGCAGCGAATCCGCCAGCAGCCGCACCACGGTGGCCTGGTCGAGGTAGCCGGTGACCTGCAGTTGCCGCGCATCTTGGTAGCGGCGGATCGCGCGGCGGGTGCGGTCGTCGAACTGCCCGTCGACGGCGCCGGGTTTCAGCCCAAGCGCTTCGAGCCGATTCTCCGCCAGCCGCCGGGAAATCGCGTTGAGCCCCAGCGCCGCCTCCTGTGCCGCCGCCTGCGCGGTGGCTTCGCGCTGTTCGACGCCCTGCTGCTGTTCGGCGATGCGTTCCTGCGCCTCGCCCGCAAAGGCACCATCGGGGAAATCCGCGAGGTAGCTGCGATAGGCCTGCACCGATCCGACCTCGCGGGCCGCGTTCCAGGCCTGACGGTCGCGCGCGGCGGCCGCGTCGCGGCGCTCGGACTCGATGGCGTCGACGCGCGACTGCGCCAGTTCGGCGAAGACGCCGTCGGGATAGCGCTCGAGATAGGCCCGCAGCCCGGGCAGATCGCCCTGCGCGCCGGTTTCCTCCCAGTAGGCGCGGTCGAGCCGTTCGGTCTCGGCCTGCCGGCGCTGTGCCTCTTCCTCGATTTCCGCCGCGCGGCGCTCGGCCTGCCCGTCCAGACGCGCGATCATTTCGGTGTCGAGGAAACCGGTCGCGGCAAAATCGTTCTCGTCCTGCCAGGCCTTGACCGCGCCGCGGGTGCCGGGGCCGAAGATGCCGTCGATGCCGCGGGTGTTGTAATCCAGCAGAGACAGGTCGCGCTGGATCTCGCGGCGGGCGTCGCGGCTGAGCTCCAGCCGCTCCTCGGCGCGGCGGGCATCGCGCAGCGGGTCGTCCTGGATCGCGCGGATGCGCTGCCGCGCGGCGTTGGCGTGCTGGCCTTCGGGGAAGGCCGACAGGTAATTGCGGTAGCCTTCCAGTTCGTCGCGCGCAGTCACCTCGTCCCAGAGCTGCTGATCCGCGAGGTCGGGCTGCGGCACCGGGTCGGGCGCCGCCACGATATCGCCTTCGGCGGGCGGCGCCGGCAGAAACACCCAATCCTCGGGCGCGTAGCCGTCAACCGACAGGCCGCGCGACCTGGCCGCGGCCAGCAGCGTGCGCTCGGGCACGGCAAGGTCACGGCGCACGAGGCGCGCCACGTCCTCGGGCAGGCCGCGCAGCAGGCTCACCCCCTGCGGCAGGTCGAGATCGTCCGCAACACCCGCGCGCAGGAACCGCGCGTCGGACAGCTCCGTCTCGCCCTCGCCCAGCACCAGCAGCGCCTGTCCGGGATAGGCCGACAGAACCGCCAGCATCTGGCTCAGGGGAATGGCGGTGTCGAGAACACTGCCCAGATCGGTCTCTTCTGCCGCGTCGGCGGACAGGAAATAGGTGTCGGTGGCCGAATGGGCGAACCGGCCCGACAGGATAACAACCGCGCGCTCGGTCTCGGCGTCCAGCCCGTCGAGGAACTGCCGCAGGCCGTCGCGCAGATCCGAGGCCCCGGCATCGACCAGCGACACCACATCGACGTTCTGCCGCCGCAGGTCGGCGGTGGCGGCGCTCAGATCGCTGCTGCCGGTCAACCGCCCGAACATCGAGCTTTCGCTGGTGTCGACGATCAGGGCATCGCCCTCGGCATGGGCCATGCCGGCAAAACCCAGGCAAAGGCAGGTGACACGCAGCAGCGTTTTCATGGCGGGATCCTTTCCATTCGCGTATCCGGCAAACCTATCCGCGCGCCAGCAGGTTCCCCGGCGCGCGCGACATGGCCGGCGTCGGGTCACATCTGCGCCCGAGGCCGCTGCTATGCAATAACAGCCGTTCAGTCGTAGCTGCGCGTGTCCTCGATCACCAGCCCGTCGCGCGGCAATCCGCCTGGCGCCACCAGTTCTACGCGGCCCTTGAGCTTGAGCACCTCGGCGACGCTCGCCTCGAAGGCCGACGGGTCCTGCGCCTTTGTCTCGATGCGCACGGTCATCGCGTCGGCCTCGCCCTCGCGGCTGGCCACGACCCGGGCGCGGGCGATCTCGGGGTGTTTGGCCACCAGCGCCGCCACCTGCTCGGGGCGTACGAACATGCCCTTGATCTTGGTGGTCTGGTCGGCGCGGCCCATCCAGCCCTTGATCCGCGTGTTGGTACGGCCGCATGGGCTGGACCCCGGCATGACCGCGCTCATGTCGCCGGTGGCAAAGCGGATCAGCGGATAATCCGGGTTGAGCGAGGTGACGACGACCTCGCCGACCTCGCCTTCGGGGACCGGGTCGCCGGTGCCCGGTGTGACGATCTCGACCACCACGTGTTCGTCGAGGATCATGCCCTCCACCGCGGCGCTTTCATAGGCGATGTTGCCCAGATCGGCGGTGGCGTAGCATTGCAGGCAGGCGATGCCGCGGTCGGCGTAAAACTGGCGCAGGCTCGGGAACAGTGCGCCGCCGCTCACCGCCGCGCGGGTGATGTCCAGCGTCAGCCCCATCTCGTCGGCCTTTTCGAGGATGACTTTGAGATAGTCCGGCGTGCCCGCATAAGCGGTGACGCCGACGTCATGCGCGGCGCGGGCCTGCAACTCGGTCTGGCCGGTCCCGGCGGGCAGCACCGCTGCGCCGACTGCCCGCGCCCCGGATTCGAAGATCATGCCGGCAGGCGTCAGATGGTAGCCGAAACAGTTCTGCACGATGTCGCCCTGGCCGATGCCGCAGGCATGCAGGAACCGGCCCAGGCGCCACCAGTCATGCTCCAGCCCGCCGGGTTCGTAGATCGGACCGGGGCTCTGGAAGACATGGGCGAAGCCGTTCGCGGCGCGCGTCGTGAAGCCGCCGAAGGGGGCTGCGACCTGCTGCGCCGCGCCGAGGTCCGACTTGCGCAGAACCGGCAGGGCCGCCAGCGCCTCTGCACCGGTGATCGATCCTGCGTCCACGTCGGCCAGCGACGCGGCGTAGCCCGGCAGCGTCCGGGCCCGCGCGATCTGTTCGGGAAGGGCTGTGGCCAGCCAGGCGGCGCGTTCGTCGGCGCTGCGGGTTTCAAAGCTGTCGAAATAGCTGCTCATGCGAAGGCTCCTTTATTGGCGGATGGCGCGCAGGGGCGGGAGCGAGGGGCATCGTCCATTGTCCTCGGACCAATGGCGGAAAATGAACGATCCCTCGCGCTCCCCGGGGGTTATTGAGAACCAGAAAAGACGGGACGTGCGCCCTGTCACGCCAGCCACCGCTTGCGGCGGCGGTAGCTGCGCACGTCGCGGAAAGACTTGCGCCCCTCGTCGGACATGCCGAGGTAGAATTCCTTCACATCCGGGTTCTCGCGCAGGTCGGCGGCAAGGCCTTCCATCACCACCCGGCCGGATTCGAGGATGTAACCGGTATGGGCGAAGCGCAGCGCCACGTTGGTGTTCTGCTCGGCCAGGAGGAAGGACACGCCTTCGTTCTCGTTCACCGATTTCACGATGCCGAAGATCTGTTCCACGAGCTGCGGGGCAAGGCCCATGGACGGCTCGTCCAGCAGGATCATCTCGGGCCGGGACATCAGCGCGCGGCCGATGGCGGTCATCTGCTGTTCACCGCCCGAGGTGTAGCCAGCCTGGCTCTTGCGGCGTTCCTTGAGGCGCGGGAAATAGGAATAGACCATGTCGAGATCGGCCTCGACCGCGCCCTTGCCGTCCCGCCGGGTATAAGCGCCGGTCATCAGGTTTTCCTCGACCGTCAGGTGCTCGAAGCAGTGGCGCCCCTCCATCACCTGGATAACGCCCTTTTTCACCAGCTCGGCCGGGTCGCGGCCCTGCACGGTGTCGCCCTTGTAGAGGATCGACCCCTTGGTGACCTCGCCGCGTTCGGACTGCAGCAGGTTCGAGATCGCCTTGAGCGTCGTGGTCTTGCCCGCGCCGTTGCCGCCCAGAAGCGCGGTGATCCCGCCCTTGGGCACGGTCAGGCTCACGCCCTTCAGCACGAGGATCACGTGGTTGTAGATCACCTCGATGTTGTTGACCTCGAGCAGGGTTTCGCGGGTCGGGGCGGTATCGCGCATGGGGGACTCTTTCGCTCCGGCGGACCGGGGTCTTGGTATGGGCAAGGGGTCCGGCGGCGGGGACAGCCCGCCGCCGGAGATCGCGGTCAGCTTTCCGCGTCGCAGGTTTCCGACACCGCCCAGGGCGCGTTGGCCTCGGCGTATTCGGCGGCCTTCTCGGCTTCGAGCGGCTGGATCACCTCGGCGTCGGCCATCAGAAGGTCCGAGACCTTGACGAACTTCTCGCCGTCCCATTCCAGCATCCAGCCCCCGGAATGGCCGGTGTGGTTGGCACAGGTGGTCTGGAACGGCGGCACCATGCCGGTCATGCCCAGCTCGGCCAGCCGCTCTTCGGTGATGTTGAGGTTCTCGAGCCCCCAGCGCAGGTCGGCGGCGGTGATTTCGGCGTTGCCGGTATGCTCCTGCGCGGCCTTGATGCCCTCGGCGAGGATCATCGAGATCACCAGGCCGCGGTTGTAGAACACGCCTTCCATCTCTTCGGGGTTCGACATGGAATCGCCCGCATCGACGACGTGCTGCTTGATATCCGCCAGCACCGGCGCGTCGAGCACCGGGTAGGACCAGCTGATCGACTTGTAGCCGGCGCCATCTGCACCGACAATCTTGAGGTCGGCATCATGCCCGGCCCACCAGACGCCGATGAAATTCTCCATCGGGAACTTGGTCTTGACCGCTTCGGTGATGGCGCCGGCGTTCATCGCCCCCCAGCCCCACATGACCACGTAGTCGGGTCGTTCGCGGCGGATCTGCAGCCACTGCGCCGACTGGTTCTGCATCTCCTTGAGGCCCACCGGGATCGGCACCATCTCGAAGCCCTTGTCCGCCGACAGCTTTTCAAGCAGCGGGAGAGGCTCCTTGCCGTAGGGGTGATCGAGGTGCAGGAAGGCGATCTTCTTGCCCTCGAGGCTGCCTTCCGCCTCCAGATACTGCACGATCATGCTGGCCGCATCCCAGTAGCTGGCGGGCGTGTTGAAGGCCCACTGGAACACCTTGCCGTCGGCCATCGGCGAAAAGCCGTAGCCGGGGGCGAGGATCGGGATCTCGTCGACGTTGGTCTTGGGCAGCACCTGCAGGGTGATGCCTGTGGACCAGGGCTGCGTGACGATGGCGCGGCCCTTGGTCTTTTCGTAGCATTCCACGCCCTTTTCGGTGGAATAGCCGGTTTCGCATTCCTCGAAATTGACCGGAACGCCGCCGATGCCGCCGTCGCGGGCGTTGAGCATCAGCATGTAGTCGCGCTGCCCGTTCATCAGCGGGATGCCGGTCGCCGCGAAGGGCCCGGTGCGGTAGCTGAGGTTTGGTGCATAAAGCTCCTGCGCCACGGCGGCGGTGCCCATCACGGCGCCGACCACGGCGGCGGCCGCCAGTCTGGTGAAGTGTTTCATGTGGTATCCTCCCTTGGATGTCGTTGTTGGTTTGCCGGTTCTTGTTGGGCCGTTGCCGCCCCGGGAGCAGAATGGGAATGCAACCCACCCCGGCCCGGTCAGTGCGGGAACGGCCAGATGATGAGTTTCTCGCGGATCAGCCGCCAGAGCTGTGCCAGCCCGTGCGGTTCGATGATCAGGAAGAAGATGATCAGCGCCCCCACGATCATGATGTTGAGGTGCTCGACCATCGAGGACGAGACCGGGATGCCGAAGGCCGCCGGCAGGGTGTTCAGCACCACCGGCAGCCCGACGATCAGGATCGCGCCCAGGTAGTTGCCAAGGATCGACCCCAGCCCGCCGATGATCGCGATGAAAAGAACCCGGAACGACAGCGGAATGTCGAAGAGGTTGGGCTCTGCCGCGCCGCGCCACATGAAGACAAAGAGCGCGCCCGCCACGCCGACGATGTAGGACGACACCGCAAAGGCGGTGAGCTTCGATTTCATCAGGTTGATGCCGATGAGCTCCGCCGCGATGTCCATGTCGCGCGTCGCCTTCCAGGTGCGGCCCAGGTTGCCCCGGGTGAGGTTGATGCAGAGCATCGTCATCAGCGTGACGATGGCCAGCACCACGAAATACTGCACCATGCTGTCCGCCTGCGGTCCGGCCACGTAAACCCCGAACATCTTGAGGTTGGGCACCTGGATCGCGCCCGAGGCGTTGTAATTGTAAAGCCAGGCCCATTTTTCGAAGAGCCACACCAGAAAGAACTGCGCGGCGAGCGTCGCGATTGCCAGATAAAACCCCTTGATCCGCAGGGACGGAATGCCGAAGGCCACGCCGATCCCGGCGCTGAACACCCCCGACAGCAGGATCGCCACCACCGGGTTCATCCACGGCATGATCGTGACCATCTTGTAGCAGGCATAGGCGCCCACCCCCATGAAGGCGGCGGTGCCCAGCGACAGCTGCCCGGCATAGCCGGTGAGGATATTGAGGCCCATCGCAGCCAGCGAATAGATCAGGATCGGGATCAGCAGCGTCTGGAAGGTGAACTCCGACGCGGTCAGCGGAAAGATCACCCAGGCGAAGGCGAGGATGATCCCGAGCAGGATCGCATCCTGGCGCACCGGGAACAGCGCCTGATCCGCCTGGTAGCTGGTCTTGAACTGTCCCGCGGTCCGGTAAAGCATCGCCGTTCTCCTACTCTCCGAAAGCCGCGAAACGGCCGCCTGGCTGCGCGCACGCTGGTGCGACACCTTCCGGGCCTTCGCGCCGGCCTTGCCGGACGGGGCGCAGGCCGCCTCTACGGTCGCCCGGACGCTCTCCCGGCGATTCAATCTTGATTAATCCATACGCAAATTTATTTTGCGAGTCGCATAGTTGGGGTAACATGACGCATCGGCACCCCGGAAGGAGCGAGAGCATGGCGGAAGATGAGGAAAAGCGGCTGCGCCGCCTGATCTCAGAGGCCGAAGCCGGTGTCGGCCTCGACCAGCCGGACCTGCCGGCAAGCCCGGTGGAGACCTGGATGCGGCTCTGGTGGCAGACGCTGCGCGCGGTGCTGCCGGCACCGCGCCCGTAAACGGCGGCTGCACCGGACATCCGGTCAGACCCGTTCAATGATCTTCTCCCCGAACAGCCCCTGCGGACGGAACAGCAACACGATCAGCGCCAGCACGAAGGCGAACCAGGTTTCGGTATTGCCGCCAAGCAGCGGTTGGCCCCAGTAGATCTCGAACACCTTTTCCAGGATGCCGATCATCAGCCCGCCGATGATGGCGCCGGTGATCGACTCGAGCCCGCCCAGCATCAGCACCGGCAGCGCCTTGTAGGCGATCACCTCGAGCGCAAAGCTCACCCCCGCGCGCGCGCCCCAGGC
This sequence comes from Thalassococcus profundi, assembly GCF_003344785.1. Lineage (GTDB taxonomy): Bacteria > Pseudomonadota > Alphaproteobacteria > Rhodobacterales > Rhodobacteraceae > Puniceibacterium > Puniceibacterium profundi. The sequence continues at coordinate 21,418 of NZ_QPMK01000001.1, forward strand.
GATGCCGGTGACCAGCGCGATGATCCCGGCGATGAACCACACCAGCACCCAGATCGTCTGCAAGGAGATGCCCACCGACAGCGCCGCCTGGTGATCGTCGCCCAGCGCCCGGATCGCCCGGCCCATCCGCGTCTTGTTGAGAAACAGCAGCAGCGCCCCCACCAGCAGGGCCGCGACGACGACCGCGGTGATGTCCTTCTGTTCGAGGATCAGCAGCCCGCCCCAGGGCTCCAGCACGACCGAGTCGGTGGGGATGCCGAGCTCTTCGGTGATCATCACCTTGTTCTCTCCGCCAAAGATGATCTCGCCGAACCCGATCAGGAACAGCGTGATGCCGATGGTCGCCATGAAGAGAATGATGTCCGGCTGGCCCACCAGCGGTCGCAACACGACCCGTTCGATCGTCACCGCGAGCACGAACATCACCGCCAGTGTCAGGCCGACGCTGATCCAGGCCGGCACGCCCATCTCGTGCAGCCCCACCAGCGTCAGCGCGGCAAAGACCACCATGATGCCCTGGGCGAAGTTGAAGATCCGGGACGAGCGAAAGATCAGCACGAAGCCCAGCGCAATGAGCGCGTAGAGGATGCCCGACACCAGCCCCTCCCAAAGTACCTGCAACAGGAAGTCCGGCGCCTCGACCATGTCCACGAAGGGTTTGATGAAGATGTCGTTCAGCATGTGTTTCTCGTCCCGTTATTCGCGCCAGCGGCAGGCAACACCTGCAATTTGATCGATTTCCATTGCCGCGAACGAGACATAGCCATAGGTCATGTTCGCATGTGTGGAAGCGACAGGCGTTCCATCCGCACTGTGCGCGAAACACTGGATACGACCGCCCCCATCTTCGAATATCAATTCAAAGACAGCGTCTTGGAGTGTCAGCACGCCACGCACGATCACGATGTCTTCATCCGACCGAAAAATCACCTCGTTGTCTTGGCTTTTCACGACATAGCTTTGCGCTTCTGCCAGAACCGGCAAGCCAATCAATGCGCAGCAAAAGACAATTCGAGACATACACACGCTCAATGCGCCACCCCCAGGTAGGCGTCGATCACGTCCTGGTTGCTGCGTACGGCGTCCGGCGTGCCGTCGCCGATCTTCTTGCCGTAGTCCATCACCACCACCCGGTCGCTGATGTCCATGACCACACCCATGTCGTGCTCGATCAGCGCAATCGTGGTGCCGAACTCGTCGTTCACGTCGAGGATGAAGCGGCTCATGTCCTCCTTCTCCTCGACGTTCATCCCCGCCATCGGCTCGTCCAGCAGCAGCAGCGACGGCTCGGCGGCCAGCGCCCGCGCCAGTTCCACGCGCTTCTTGAGCCCGTAGGGCAGCCGCCCCACCGGCGTCTTGCGGATGTTCTGGATCTCGAGGAAGTCGATGACCTTCTCCACCACCTCGCGGTTGGCGATTTCCTCGTCCCGCGCCCGGCCCCACCACAACGCCTGCGCGGCGATGCCGGCTGTCATATGCGTGAGCCGCCCGGTCATGACGTTGTCGAGCACCGTCATGCCCTCGAACAGCGCGATGTTCTGGAAGGTCCGCGCAATGCCCAGCCGGGCGACCTGGTAGGGCTTCATCGGCGGCCGCTTCTCGCCCTTGTACCAGACCTCGCCTTCGGAGGGCGTGTAGAAGCCAGAGATGATGTTCAGCATCGACGACTTGCCGGCGCCGTTGGGCCCGATGATGGCGCGGATCTCGCCCTCGTGGATGTCGAAGGAGATATCCTCGATCGCCGTCACCCCGCCGAATTTCAGCGTGATGTTGCGCATCTCCATGAGCGTGCCGCCGATCTGCCGCCCGTCGGCGGTCACGTAACCTTCGGTATCCTTCACGATGCCCCCCGCTTCATCTTGCCCATAAATCTCCGGGGAGCGCGAGGGGCTGGCCCCTCGCTCCGGCGCCCGACACACGCCTGTCGTCCGGCCAGGGCGCCCGTCACGGGATGGCGGGCGGGGCGATCCGCACAGCGGGAGCGTCGATCCGTCATTCCGCCGCCATCTTCTTCTTTTCGACCGGCACCACGCGTGCGTCGCGGATCTCCAGCGTCGCCTTGATCCGGCCCTTGCGGCCGTCCTCGTAGGTCACTTCCGTCTCGGTATAGACGCTCTCTGACCCGTCGTACAAAGCCGTCACAAGGTCGTCGAACTTCTCGCCGATGATCTTGCGGCGCACCTTGCGGGTCCGCGTCAGCTCGCCGTCGTCGGCATCGAGTTCCTTGTGCAGCACCAGGAACCGGTGCACCTGGCAGCCCGACAGCATCTCGTCCTGCGCGACGCTGGCATTCACCTCCTCCACGTGGCTCTGGATCATGTCGAGCACGCGCGTGTGCCCGGCGAGCTCCTGGTAGGAGGCATAGGCGATGTTGTTGCGCTCGGCCCAGTTGCCCACCGCCGTAAGGTCGATGTTGATGAAGGCGCAGCAGCGGTCACGGCCCGCGCCGAAGACCACCGCCTCGAGGATGTTGGGATAGAACTTGAGTTTGTTCTCCACGTATTTCGGCGCGAAGAGCGCCCCGTCGGCCATGTTGGCCACGTCCTTGGCCCGGTCGATGATCCGCAGGTGCCCGGTCTCTTCCTCGATGAACCCCGCATCGCCGGTGGCGACCCAGCCCTCGGGGTCCTTGGTGTCGGCGGTGCTTGCGGGGTTCTTGTAATATTCCACGAAGACGCCCGGAGAGCGGAAGAACACCTCTCCGTTCTCCGCGATGCGGATCTCGACCCCGGTGCAGGGCACGCCCACCGTGTCACTGCGCACCTCACCATCGGGCTGCTGGGTGATGAAGACCGACGCCTCGGTCTGGCCGTAGAGCTGCTTGAGGTTGATCCCCAGCGCCCGGTAGAAATCGAAGATCTCGGGTCCGATCGCCTCGCCCGCCGTGTACCCCACGCGCACCCGCGAAAACCCCAGCGCGTTCTTCAGCGGCCCGTAGACCAGCATCTCGCCCAGCCGGTATTTCAAGCGGTCCCACAGGCCCACCGGATGCCCGTCGAGGATCTTGGGTCCGACCTTGCGGGCATGCGCGAGGAAGTGGTGGAACATCCTCTGCTTGAGCCGGCTGGCATCCTCCATCCGGATCATGATGCTGGTCAGCTGCGTCTCGAACACCCGGGGCGGGGCGAAGTAGTAGCTGGGCGCGATCTCGCGCAGGTCGGTCATCATCGTCTCGGGGCTTTCGGGACAGTTGACGCAGAAGCCGGTCCAGTAGGCCTGCCCGATGGAAAAGATGAAATCCCCGACCCAGGCCATCGGCATGTAGGCCAGCACCTCGTCGCCGACGCCAAGCCGGTCGAATTCCGAAGACGATTTCGCCGTTTCGATGATGTTGCGATTGCTCAGCACCACGCCCTTGGGCTTGCCCGTCGTGCCCGAGGTATAGAGCATGATGCAGGTGTCGTCGTACCCGAGCGCCCCGCGCCGCCGCTCAAGCTCCGCCCCATGGGTGTCACGCGCCTTGCGGCCCTGCTCCTGCACCGCGCGATAGTCGTGCAACTTGGCGTGGTCGTATTTGCGCAGGCCCTTGGGATCGAGGTAGATCATCCGCTCGAAATCCGGCAAGCGATCCTGGATCTCGATGACCTTGTCGACCTGTTCCTGGTCCGCGACGATGGCGATCCGGGCGCCGCAGTGGCCCATCACGTATTCCATCTCTTCGGCCACCGCGTCCTGGTAGAGCGGCACGGGGATCGCCCCCACCATCTGCGCCGCCACCAGCGCCCAGTAAAGGTAGGGCCGGTTCCGTCCGATCACGGCGATGAAGTCGCCCGGCGCCACGCCCATCTCCAGCAGGCCCAGCGCCAGCGCCTCGATCTCTTCCTCGGTCTCGGCCCAGGTCCAGTTCTGCCAGATCCCAAGCTCTTTCTCGCGGTAGGCGGGCGAGGCGCCGTACCGGGTCGCATTGCGGTGCAACAGCGCAGGAAAAGAGCGCAAGCCTTCCGCGCCCTCGGACATGTATGCCAAAACTGATCCTCCCATGCCCGTTCGCCGGACATCTCCGGCCGTCGCCCGTTTCGGACGCGACCGTTTGAGAGGATACTTGCGCGGATTGCCGCGCGGCGCAAGTCCGCGCGGCACCGGTCACGGCAACAGACGGTCAGCCCCGGCGCGCCGTTTCCTCGAGGAGCGCCTGCAGCTCGGTCCGCATCGTCGCGACCTCGTCGCGGTAGCGGCCCGCAGGCAGCGCCGCTTCGGCTTTTGCCAGCGATTCCAGCACGTGTTCCTCACCGTCGCGGATGTTGTCCATGACGTCGTCGTCGATCTCGTCGAAGAAGGCGCGCACCGACACCACCGCCTTGTTCACGGTGGACATGAGCCCGCCGTCGCGGTCCGGATCGCCGCCCAGGGCGACCATCGCGGCGGCCAGCCGGTCGGCGTGCTGATGATGCAGCTCGCGGAACTTCAGCGGCACGCTTCGGAATTCCGGTTCGGCCTTTTCGGTCATGATCTCGTAGCCTGCATGCGCATCGACGGTATGCGACAGCGCGTCCTGCAAGGCGTCCAGTTGCGCCGCATCGGCGCGCGGCGGGCGGGCAGTGATGTTCTCAGAGGTCATTGCGATATCTCCCGGGGCCGGGATGGCCCGCGAAATGAACGTCGCCGCCCCCGGCGCCGTTCCCGCCCTCGCATGGCACGAGCGGTTTCCCGCAGGGACCTGTAAAAACGGGCGTCAGCCCAGCAGCGCGCGGATCATCGGCAGCACCGTCACCGCGAAGATCCCGACGAGTACACCCGCGCCGAACCGGATCGGCGCACGGCCCAGCTTCGGTCCCGCCAGGGACAGCAGCCCGCAGACGCATCCGTAGAAGACAAGCGCCACCAGGTCCATCATTCTCCCCTCTTGGATGCGGTCCAGCCTAGGCCGACCCGCCCATTCCGGACAAGCCTTACCCCGCCAAAGCCCCCGCGGCCCGCGCCAGCACCCTCAGGCCGGTCACCAGGTCCTCCTCGGCGGTGTCTTCGGCGAAATCGTGGCTGACCCCGCCGATCGACGGCACGAAGAGCATCGCCACCGGCATCAGCCGCGCCACGTTGGTCGCGTCGTGCAGCGCCCCCGAAGGCATGACCCGCGAGGCGCCGGGCGCCTCGGCCTCGGCCGCATTGCCCAGGGCGGCCCGCAGTTCGGTGTCCATCTGAACCGGCTCCAGCCCCAGGAGCGGGCCGAAGTCGAGCGCCAGCCCCATCTCGCCCGCGACCTCGGCGGCGGTGTCGCGGATGATCTCTTCCATGCGCGCCAGGCGGTCGGTGTCGCCGTCGCGCCACTGCATCGAAAAGGTCGCCCGCCCCGGCACGATGGACGAGGCGTTGGGATGCAGGCTCACATGCCCGATGGTCCAGACCGTCGCCGGGGTGACGACGTTGCGGAACCGCGCGTTGATCCGTTCGGAAAAGGCGCTCAGCCCCTGGAAGGCGTCGCGCCGGAGCGCCATCGGCGTGGTGCCGGCGTGGTTCTGCTGGCCGGTCAGAGTGATCTTCATGTCGCGGATGCCGACGATGGCCTCGACCACGCCGATCTTCTCGCCGCTGGTGTCGAGCGTCGGCCCCTGCTCGATATGCATCTCCATGAAGCCGGTGAACCGCGCCGGATCGACCCAATCGCCCAGCCGGTCGCCCATCCGCGCCCGCGCATCGCCGAAGGTCACGCCGTCGCGGTCGATCAGCCGGTCGGCCACCTCGAGCGTCTGGTTGCCCCCCCAGATGGCGCTGCCGGTGGTCACGCCAAAGCGGCCCTCCTCGTCCTGGAAGGACACGCAGGACACCGCAGGCCCACCCGCCGCGCGCGCCGCCCGCGCGATCTCCAGCCCCGCCACCACACCCAGCGCCCCGTCGAGCCAGCCGCCCTCGGGCTGGCTGTCGGAATGCGAGCCCAGCAGCAGCGACGGCCCCTCGGCCAACCCGAAGAGCGACCCCGCCGGATCGAAGACCGGCTCCAGCCCAGCCTCGGCCATGCGGCCGGCCAGCCAGTCGCGCGCGGCGATGTCCGGATCGGTATAGGCCGGACGCGCCACGCCGCGGCCGACGCCGCTGGCGCCGAAGGACCGCAGGTGGTGCAGGTCTTCGAGAAATCGCTGGGGGTCGACGGGGATCATGGCAGGCTCCTTGCTGGATGCCCGCATCAGACACCGCCGCCGCGCCCAGGTCAAATCGCGGTATCCCGCGTGAAAGCCGGAAGCCTGGTGCGACCCGCTCCTTCTTCGGTTCTCAATAACCCTCGGGGAGCGCGAGGGGCTGGCCCCTCGCTCTCGCCATCTACGCGGTCGCGGCGCCGGTCATTCCGCGGCGACCTGCTCGCCTTCCACCTTTTCGACGCGCACCGCGGAATACTTGAACTCGGGGATCTTGCCCCAGGGGTCCAGCGCCGGGTTGGTCAGGATGTTGGCCGCCGCTTCCACGTAGGCGAAGGGCAGGAACACCATGTCCGGGGCCACCGCGCGGTCCGCCCGCGCCATGATCTCGAGCGTGCCGCGCCGGGTGGTCAGGCGCACATGCTCGCCCGGCGCCACGCCCAGCTGCCGCAAAGTGCTCGGATGCATCGAGCAGTTGGCCTCGGGTTCGACCGCGTCGAGCACGGTGGCGCGGCGGGTCATCGACCCGGTGTGCCAATGCTCGAGCTGCCGGCCCGTGGTCAGGATCATCGGGAACTTGTCGTCCGGCATCTCGGCGGGCGGTGTCACACGCGCGGGAGTGAACTGCGCGCGGCCCGCGCGGCGCGGGAAGCCGTCGCCGAACACGACCGACTGACCGGGGTCCTCGGGGCCCTTGCAAGGGTAGGTCACGGCGCCCTCGTTCTTGAGCCGGGTCCAGGTGATGTGATGCAGCGACCGCATCGACATCTTCATTTCGTCGAAGACCTCGCGCGGGTGGTCGTAATCCCAGTCCAGCCCGATGCGGCGGGCGAGGTCGACGACGATCTTCCAGTCCTCGCGCGCCTCTCCGGGCGGCGGCAGCACCTGCTGGACCATCTGGACCGTGCGGTTGGTGTTGGTCACCGTGCCGGTCTTTTCCGGCAGCGCCGAGGCGGGCAGGATAACATCGGCGAACATCGCCGTCTCGGTCAGGAAGATGTCCTGCACCACCAGGTGATCGAGATGCGCCAGCGCCTTGCGGGCGTGTTCCACGTCCGGGTCCGACATCGCCGGGTTCTCGCCCAGCACGTACATGCCCCGGATCGAGCCGCGATAGACCCGGTCCATGATCTCGACCACGGTGAGGCCCGGCTTCTCCTGGATCTCGGTGCCCAGCCAGATATGGCGGAAGAGGTCGCGCACGGACCCATCGGTCACCGACTGGTAGTCGGGCATCACGTGCGGGATCAGGCCCGCGTCCGACGCGCCTTGCACGTTGTTCTGGCCGCGCAGCGGATGCAGGCCGGTGCCGGGGCGCCCGACATGGCCGCAAAGCAGCGCGAGGCTGATCAGGCAGCGCGAATTGTCCGTGCCGTGGATGTGCTGGCTGATGCCCATGCCCCAGAAGATCATGCCGCGCTGCGCCGTCGCGAATTCGCGCGCCACGTCGCGGATCATTTCAGGGCTGATGCCGCAGAGGTCCGACATGCGCTCGGGCGTGAAGGCCCGGATGTGCTCGCGGAATTCGAAGAAGCCTTCGGTGAAGCCCTCGATATACTGCCGGTCGTAGAGCTTTTCCTCGACGATCACGTTCATGATCGCGTTGAGCAGCGCCACGTCGGTGCCGGGGCGGAATTGCAGCATGTGCGTGGCATGGCGTTTCAGACCCGTCTGCCGCCGCGGGTCGATGACGATGAGCTTGCCGCCGCGTTTGGCGAACTGCTTGAAGAAGGTCGCGGCGACGGGGTGGTTCTCGGTCGGGTTGGCGCCGATGACGATGGCGACATCGGCATTCTCGATCTCGTTGAAGCTGGCGGTCACGGCGCCCGAGCCGACGTTCTCCTGCAGCGCCGCCACCGAGGAGGCATGGCAGAGCCGCGTGCAGTGATCGACGTTGTTGTGCTTGAAGCCCTGACGGATCAGCTTCTGAAACAGATACGCCTCTTCGTTGGTGCACTTGGCCGAGCCGAAACCGGCAATGCTCTCGCCGCCGTAGAAAGACCGCAGGTCGACCATGCCGCGCGCGGAAAAATCCAGCGCTTCGTCCCACGACGCTTCGCGGAAATGCAGGCCGATGTTGTCCAGATCGACGTTCAGGCCCTTTTCCGGCGCATCGTCACGGCGGATCAGCGGCTTGGTCAGGCGATGGGGGTGGTGAATGTAGTCAAAGCCGAAGCGGCCCTTGACGCAGAGCCGGCCTTCGTTCGACGGGCCGTTGATGCCCTCGACCGATTTGACCTTGCCGTCTTTGACCTTGACCGAGACCTGGCAGCCGACGCCGCAGAACGGGCAGACCGACTTGGCCTCGCTGTCGAAATCCTTGCTGTCGCCGACCTGTTGGGCGTCCACCTCGGTCGCGGGCATGAGCGCGCCCGTGGGGCAGGCCTGCACGCATTCGCCGCAGGCCACGCAGGTGCTGTCGCCCATGGGATCGTCGAGGTCGAAAACCGGGTAGGCGTCGTGGCCGCGTCCGGCCATGCCGATCACGTCGTTGACCTGCACCTCGCGGCAGGCCCGCACGCAGAGGCCGCACTGAATGCAGGCATCGAGGTTCACGCGCATGGCGACGTGGCTGTCGTCCAGCAGCGGAATGCGTTCCGCCTCCAGCGTCGGCAGACGCGATTCGGTGATGCCGTTCGCCTCGGCCATGTCCCACAGGTGCGAGGACTTGTCGTGCGAGACGTCGCGCTCGGGCTGGTCGGCCAGCAGCATCTCGACCACCATCTTGCGCGCGGATTTGGCCCGTGCGGATTGGCTGGTGACGACCATGCCGTCCTGCGGTTCGCGGATGCAGGACGCGGCGAGATTGCGCTCTCCCTCGATCTCGACCATGCAGGCGCGGCAATTGCCGTCGGGGCGATAGCCCGGCTGCGGCTTGTGGCACAGGTGCGGAATGACAAGGCCGCGGCCGTTCGCCACTTCCCAGATCGTCTCTCCCTTGCGGGCTTCGACCTCTTCGCCGTCAAGCGTAAAGCGGATGGTGTCGGACATGGCTGCGCCTCCTGCAAACTTGCGCTCGTTCTACACTTGCGCAGCCGCGACCCGGGGCGTCAATTCCGACTCCTTGCCTAGAATTTGCGCCAGCGCGTTTCCGATAGGCGACGAATCCCGACGACAGGAGACGCGCCCGCTCACGCCTGCCGGGCAAGAAAGGGCCGGACCCGTGGCGGGCCCGGCCTAAGGATCGTCAGGGACCGGCGGACTTCGCCGCCCCGAGGATCAGAGATTGCCGCGCGACATCTCGGACGCGATATGGTCGGCCTGGCGGATCGCCAGCGCCACGATGGTCAGCGTCGGGTTTTCCGCCGCCCCTGTGGTGAATTGCGACCCGTCCGAGACAAAGAGGTTCGACACGTCGTGGCTTTGTCCCCAGCGGTTGACCACGCCGTCGCGCGGGTTCTCGGACATCCGGTTGGTGCCCAGGTTGTGAGTCGACGGATAGGGCGGCGTCGGCATCGACCGGGTGGCCCCGACGGCGTCGTACATCGCCATGCCCTGCTTGTAGGCATGGGCGCGCATCGCCTTGTCGTTGGGGTGATCGCTGTAATGCACGTTGGCCACCGGCAGGCCGAACTGGTCTTTCACGTCCATGTTCAGCGTCACCCGGTTGGTTTCCTGCGGCATGTCCTCGCCGACGATCCACATGCCCGCCATGTTCTCGTAGTGATCGAGCGCGGTGGTGAATTCGCGTCCCCAGGCGCCCGGATCGAGGAAGGCCGCCATGAAAGGCAGGCCGAGGCTCAGGGTCTCGAGCTCGTAGCCGCCGACGAAGCCGCGGCTCGGATCGTGCCGCGCCTCGTCCTGGACGATGCCGGCCATGGTGGTGCCGCGCCACATCTTCACCGGCTTGTCGAAGATCGCGTAGACCGATCCCGTCAGGTGCCGCATGTAGTTGCGCCCGACCTGGCCCGAGGAGTTGGCCAAACCGTCCGGGAACATCGACGAGGCCGAGTTGAGCAGCAGCCGGGGCGACTCGAACGAGTTGCCCGCGACGGCCACGATCCGCGCCTTCTGCATCTGCAAATTACCGTCCGCGTCGAAATACTCGACTCCCGTGACCTTGCCCGCGTCGTCGTGCAGGATGCGGGCCGCATGGGCCTTTTCCCGCACCTCGAGGTTGCCGGTCGCCTCGCCGCGCGGGATGTCGGTATAGGCGGCGGACCACTTGGCCCCCCATTTGCAGCCTTGGAAGCAGAACCCGGTCTGCTGGCAGGCCATGCGGTCGTCGTAATCGGCGGAGTTGATCGCCATGCGGCCGGTATGCACCTCGCCGTAGCCCAGCGCCTTGGCACCGGCCTCGAAGACCTTGAAGTTGTTGTTGCCCGGCAGCCCGGCGCGGTCGCCCGTGCGGGTCACGCCCAGCTTGGTCTCGGCCTTTTCGTACCAGGGCGCCATTTCGGCGGCGTCGATCGGCCAGTCGAGCAGGTTCGCGCCCTGCACGTCGCCGTAGTTGGTCTTGGCCTTCCATTCGTGGTCCTGGAACCGGATGGACGCCCCGGCCCAGTGGGTCGTGGTGCCGCCCACGGCCTTGACGATCCAGGCGGGCAGGCCGCTGAAATCCTTGGCCACGCGCCAGTCGCCCGACGTGGTGCGCGGGTCGAGCCAGGCCAGCTGGCCAAAGCTTTCCCACTCGTCGTTGACGTAATCCTCGGGCAGGTAGCGCCCGCCCGCTTCGAGCGCCACGACGCTGATGCCCTTCTGGGCCAGTTCGTTGGCCAGCACGCCGCCACCTGCGCCCGTGCCGATGATGACGACCACGGAGTCGTCGTTCAGATCAAATGGTGCAGCCATCTGAGTAATCCTCCCTCGCCCCGGATCAGATCCAGGAAATGTCGTCGAAACCGCGCGTGATGTAGCCGCCCTGCGTGTAGGACTCGCCCTCGTAGCCGAAGATCGGCCAGACCGCCTTCTGGTTGTAGAGGCCGGTCACCAGCCCGCCGCGGACGGTCTGGAAGAACTCGCTGTCCTCCATGCCCCGCAGCAGGTCGACGCGATCCTTCTCCCACAGCACGTCGAGATAGCTGCCATAGCCCTTGCCGCGCGCGGCGGCGTTCAGCGACTCGATGCCCGCTTCGACGAAATCCACGCGTTGCGGATCGTCGTAGCCCTTGACCGCGACGACGTAATTCTCGTCCGGCACCTGGTCGTGCGGATAGATGTCCCGCGCCATCTGCACGAGCGTCGCCATCGTCTCGGGCTTCAGCGCGTCCATCTCGGTGGCCCAGGCGGCGTCCTTCGCCGTCAGGTATCCCGCACCCACAACGAAGCTGGCGCCGGCGGTCACGCCGCGCGACAGCAGCTCGCGCCGGGTCATGCCCCGAGGGGTCTGTGTCCTGGTCATGGTTGGTGTCCTCCCTGTCTGACCAATGCAAAAGCGGCGCGCAGGCTCCTCTTCCCGCGCGCCGGGATCACTTGAAGCGGCCGGAGCGTTCCAGCACCTCGATCTGGTAGCCGTCCGGATCGGCCACGAAAAAGAACCGCCCGACAAGCGTGCCGCCGGGGGCGAATTCCACGAGCTTGCGTGGGGCGAGGCCCTCGGCCTCGAACCGGGCGTGTTCGGCGTCAAGGTCGTCGACCGACACCGCGAAGTGGCCGTAGCCGTTGCCCAGGTCATACGGCGTGGTGGTGCCCTTGTTCACCGTCAGCTCGAGTTCGAAGTCGGATTCGGCGTTGCTGAGGTAGACCAGGGTGAAATCGTCGAAATCCAGCCGGTCCGCGATTTCCAGACCAAAGGCCTTGCGGTAGAACGCGACCGAGCGGTCCTCGTCCAGAACGCGGATCATGCTGTGTATGGCTTTGGCCATTTTCCCTCCAGACCGGTGAAGTTTTCTGACCGGTTCAGGATGGGCGCAGGGCGGCGTGCGCGGGTAGTAGGGGAATACTACAGCGCCAAAATCCTCGCAGGCGGCTATTCCGCTGCCACCAGGAGGTCGGCCCCGGAGCCGGATTTGGCCAGGTGAATGAGGCAGGTGGTTCGCAGCAGCGAGGTGAAGTTCTCGGGCTCGCCGCGCAGTTCCAGCACCTCGGCATGCAGTTTCGACAGGAAGCAGGGGGTCGATACACCCTCGGCCTCGGCGATCTCGTCTAGCGTGGCCCAAAAGGCGTTTTCCAGGCGGATGCTGGTGCTTTGCCCGTTGATCCGAAGCCTGCGCGTGGTGGAGGTGTATCGGGCCGGATCCTGTCCGGCAAAGACCTGGCACATGAAACGCTCCTTTTCGATCACGCATGCGGACGACTGGTTTTCGGTCAGGCTGAAAAGATAGCCGCGGGCCGTCGTGCGAGTCAAAAGCGCGGCGCGCCCTATACGACCAAAGCACTAGGCGCGCCCGGACACGCGGCGACCGGTCAGCGGTCGCGCAGGGCCAGGGTCGTCTCGCGCAGCCAGGCCACGAATTCCCGGCTCTTGCCGTTCCAGGCCCGGATTTCCTCGGGTCGGATGAGGTCGCCCACCACGGGCGACTGGGGGCACTTGCAGGCGTGCATCACCTCGTGGATCAGCAGCCCCTGCCGCAGCGTCGGCGACAGGCGGTTGGCGATCTGGTAGGCGCGGGAGTTCTGGCCGGGAAAAAAGATCGGCAGGACCGAGGCGCCGGAGCGCTGGATCATCTTGGCGGTGAAGGGGTTCCAGCCGGCCTCGACCGCCAGGCCGAACATCGTCTCGGACGCCGCCACGACGCCCGAGGGAAAGAGCACGATCACCCCGCCCTGGCGCAGCTGTTCCATGGCGCGGGCGCGCATCTCGAGTCCCTGCTCGCGGGCGTCGTCCTCGTGCGGGAAGGGCACGGGGATCATGAACTCCTCGATCTCCTTCACGCCGGTGAGCAGCGACCGGGTGAGGATCTTGTAGTCGGTGCGGACCCGGCCGATCAGTTCGGCCAGCACCATGCCGTCGACCAACCCGTGCGGATGATTGGCCACGACGATCACCGGCCCGGTGCGGGGGATGCGGGCGATCTGCTGTTCGGGCGTCCTCAGCTCGATCCCCATCAAATCCAGCGCCTGGCCGAAAAAGCCGTGCCCCTCGACCGGGCCCTGCCGTTCGAACCGGCGCACCAGACGCAAGAGCGGCAATTTGCCGGTCATCCATTCCAGCGTGCGGATGGTCAGCGATTTCCAGGGGTTGGTAAAGGTATTGGCATAGCTCAGCTTGCGCTTGTCATAGGGCGCGTGCTGCGGTTTCGGCGCGCCACTGCGCTGTGCGCTGGGATGGTACGAATCCACCATGGGGCGTGCGGCGTCCTGTCTTGCGGGCGGCCTGAAAGGCGCGGGGGCGGTCAGTTCTGCTCTCCAAAGCGGTCGGAAACCAGCGCGTCGATGGCATCCGCCAACGCCGCGGCGTCCGGCCCGCGGGTTTGGACCTCAATAAAGGTTCCCTTGGAGGCTGCCAACATCAAAAGCCCCATGATGCTGTCGCCGCTGGCGCTCATCCCGTCCTTGCAGACCTCGGCCGTGGCATCGAATCCCTCCACCACCTCGACGAGCTTCGCCGAGGCCCGCGCATGCAGGCCCTTCTCGTTGATGATCTTCAGTTCGCGGGTCACGGTGTCGGTCATGTGTAGTCCAGCAGGTCAGGAAGCACCGGGCGCGTCGCCCTGCGCAACGCCCCGGTGCGATACGTTCTGGCTGTCGATATACTTGCGCCCGGCCTCAAGCGCAGCGCGCACGGCGTCAGGTACGCTCTTGTGGCGGGACTTCGCCAGCTTGATCAGCATCGGCAGGTTCATTCCGTAGAGGATGCGGCGGTCGTCGGGCCGACAGGCCAGAAGGCTGAGGTTCGACGGCGAGCCGCCGAACATGTCGGTCACCACGACGACGCCCTGGCCCTGGTCCACCGCGTCGGCAGCGGCGCAGATCTCGGCCTCCTTGGCGGGGCGGTCGTGGTCGGCGGCGATTGCGATGGCCTGCACGCCCGGCTGCACGCCCACCACATGCTCCATCGCCGACAGGTATTCGCCCGCCAGCCCGCCGTGCGCCACGATGACTATCCCGATCACCCCTGTGACCTTCCGCTTGTGCTCAGAACCCGCTCTGTCGCGGGCGCGATGCCGCGCCGCTCCAGCTCCCGATGCCTAATTGACACCCGCCAGCCTTTCTCTGCAAGGCCATGGGCGACCTTTTCCGTTACGGCAACCGACCGGTGTTGCCCCCCGGTACATCCGATCCCGACCGAAAAATGCGCCTTGCCCTCTGCCAGGCATGCGGGAAGCTGGAATGTCAGCAATCCCAGGACATGGTCGACGAACGGCGCAAAGCGGGCATCCTGTGCGATGTGGTCGGTCACCGCCGGGTCCAGCCCGGTCAATCCGCGCAGTTCGGCCTTCCAATAGGGATTGTCGAGAAACCGGCAGTCGAGCACCACGTCCACCCCATGCGGCAGGCCGCGCTTATAGGAGAACGAATGCACCGACACCGCCATGCCGAGGCCCGTATCTGTGGCGAACCAGCCCTGCAATTCCGCGCGCAGATCGTGCGGCGTCAGTTCGGTGGTGTCGATCAGGATATCGGAACGCGCGCGCACCGGCTCGAGCAGGGCGATTTCACGGGCGATGCCCTCGGACGGCGAGGCATCGGGCGCCAGCGGATGGCGGCGCCGGGTTTCGGAATAGCGGCGCACCAGCACATCGGCGGCACAGTCGAGATACAGAAGCTCCAGTTGCATGCCGCCGACGACCGTCAGCCGGGCGTGCAGCGCCAGCAGGCCGTCGGGGGAAAAATCGCGGTTCCGCACGTCAATCCCCAGCGCCATCGGCCGCGCCAGCGCCGGACCATCCAGCAGCCGGGGAATGAGGCTCACCGGCATGTTGTCGATCGCCTCGAAGCCGAAATCTTCGAGCGCGTTGATCGCAGTGGACCGCCCCGCGCCTGACGGGCCGGTGACCAGCACCACGCGCGGCGGATCGGCGGCGGGGGCAGAGGAGTGGGTCATGATATTCGTCCTTTGCCCGTCAGATATTGCACGAGCGCGGCGGGAAAATATGCATGCGCAGAATTGTGAAGCAAAGGCAGTTCGCGGTCCAGCAGAAGGGTGGTCCGTTCGGGGGGCAACCTTTCCGTTTCCGTCTGATCGAGGTCGAGCACTGCCACCAGTACCGAGGGGTCCGCGACCTCGGCCTGCAACAGGCCCAGGCCCCGCGCCTCGATCAGGCCGCGGAGGGCGGCGGGGGCGGAGGGCGCGAGGCCGTCGCCGATCGCGGTCAGGATCACCCGGTCGTCGGACACCAGCCGCGCGCCGCGCGCCATCATCTCGAGCGCCAGCGCCGATTTGCCGGCGCCGGACCGGCCGCGGATCAGGAGCGCACGCGGGCCGACGGCCACGGCGGTGGCGTGCAGGATCAAAGGGTCAGGCATGCGGCTTGCCTCGGGCCGGGACACGGCAGGTCTCTATCAGATCGGCAACCCGACGACAAAACGCGCGCCCAGCGGTTCCGAGGTCACGTCGGCTTCGGTCGGGCGGATGTTCTCGGCCCAGATCACGCCGCCATGGGCCTCCACGATCTGCTTGGAGATCGCCAGGCCGAGGCCGGAGTTGTTGCCGAAATCGGTCTCGGGCCGTTGCGAGTAGAAGCGCTTGAAAATCTTTGCCAGCGCCTCTTCGGGGATGCCGGGGCCGGTGTCCTCGACCACCACCAGCACGCGGTTCTCGCGGCGCCGCGCCCAGATGCGGATCGCGTCGCCATCCTCGCAGAAGGAAATCGCGTTGGTGATGAGGTTGACGAAGACCTGCGCCAGCCGCGCCTCGAGCCCCTGGATCTGGATCGGGCGCTGCGGCAGGTCGATGATGAACTCGATGCCCTGCTTCTTTGCATCCTCGCCCAGGTACTGCGCGAGGTTGTTCAGCATCTCCAGCAGGTTGAACGGCTGTTCCTCTTCCTTGACCAGTTCGGAATCGAGCCGCGACGCGTTGGAAATGTCGCTGACCAGGCGGTCGAGCCGGCGCACGTCGTGTTCGATCACGTTCAGGAGCTTGTCGCGGTGATCCTCTTTCTTGACGATGCGCAGGCTGCCGATGGCAGAGCGCAGGGAGGCCAGCGGGTTCTTGATCTCGTGCGCCACGTCGGCAGCGAATTGTTCGTTGCTGTCGATCCGGTCGTAGAGCGCGCCGACCATGCCGCGCAGCGCGCCCGACAGGCGCCCGATCTCGTCGGGGCGGGCGGTGAGGTCGGGGATGCGGATGCGGCCGGGCGCGACCGAGCGCTTGTTGCGGTCGCGGCCGATCTCGGCGGCGTCGGCGAGGTCGGAGATCGGGTTGGCGATGGTCGAGGCCAGCACGATGCTCAGGCCGATGGACACCAGCGTGGCGATGACGAACATCTGCAGCACCCGTTCCCGTTCGGTGCGCACGGCAGCGTCGATCTCGACCGCGGCGCTTTCCAGCGCGACGATGCCCTGCAGCGTGTCGCCCTGCAGGATCGGGGTGAAGGCGGTAAAGATCGTCTCTCCGCGCGGGCCGCTGCCGGACTCGACGCGCGTCTGCATCGGATCGCCCGCTTCGATCATGCGGCGCAGGCGGTCCTCCTGCGACCGCGGCGCATCCTCTCCAAGCGCGCCGAACACTGCAGAGACCCGGTGCCAGAGACCGGCGAGAAAATCGGTGATGACGGCGTTCCGGTCGTCTTCGGCGGCCTCGGCGGTCTGGAAGACCGGCAGGGTGCCGACGGCCTCTCCGACCAGGAAATTGCCAGCGTCGAAGATCATCAGCTGCGCGCCTTCGCGCAGGTCGATGCCCGCGACCGTTGCCGAGACGTCGATGCCGTCGCTCGATGCCAGGCTGACCGGCGCGCCGCGCGGCAGCTGCGCCTCGAAGATGTCGGCGATCAGTTCCGCTTCGGTCAGCATCGCGTTGGAGCGCTGTACCGCGAGCGTGTCGCGCGAGGAGTTGAGGTAGAGGATTCCGGCGACCAGCACGTTCAGCGCGATGAGGTTGAAGGTGATGATCTTGCGCGTCAGCGGCGAGCGGTTGAGCGAAAACAGGCCGCGCCGCGCCCGGCTGGCCTGCAATTCCTTCTCGACCGTGCTGTCGGGGGCGATCCAGTCATCGCCCAGCACGACATCTGCATCCCTGCGTTCGCCGGGGACGTCATCGCGCATGGTAATCCTCTCGGCCAGCGCCATGGAGATCACTCTTCGTTATAACGGTACCCAATACCATAGAGCGTCTCGATCGCCGAGAAATCATCGTCGGCGCTGCGCATCTTCTTGCGCAGACGCTTGATGTGGCTGTCGATGGTCCGGTCGTCGACATAGACCTGGTCGTCATAGGCCACGTCCATCAGCTGGTCGCGCGACTTGACGAAGCCGGGGCGCTGCGCCAGCGCCTGCAGCAGCAGGAATTCGGTCACGGTCAGCGACACGTCCTGGCCCTTCCAGGTCACCGAATGGCGCAGCGGGTCCATGGTCAGCGACCCGCGGGTCATCAGCTTGGTCTCTTCGGTGTCGCCGACGATGTCGCCCGCCACCGCCTCCTGGCGGCGCAGCAGCGCGCGGATGCGTTCGACCAGCAGACGCTGCGAGAACGGTTTCTTGACGTAGTCGTCGGCGCCCATGCGCAGGCCCAGAACCTCGTCGATCTCGTCGTCCTTGGAGGTCAGGAAGATCACCGGCATCTTGGATTTCTGCCGCACGCGCTGCAGCAGGTCCATGCCGTCCATGCGCGGCATCTTGATGTCGAAGACTGCCATGTCCGGCAGCTTCTTGTTGAACGCATCCAGCGCCGCCTGACCGTCGTTATAGGTTTCGACCTCGAAGCCCTCTGCCTCCAGAGTCATGGACACCGACGTCAGGATATTCCTGTCGTCGTCCACCAGGGCGATTTTCGACATGGTTGATTTCCTTCAACTGCTCTTGTTGCCTGTTTTTTTCCGCACTATGCGTTGTTTTCATCCTTGCAACAATAGCCAAGTGCGAATCAGCCAACGGTCCGCCGGTCATTGCAGCCGAAAATTCTCAAAGAATGACTAAATTGCCTCACCTTTCGCGGCGGGTGCGAAACTTGGTTGCGCTAAACCTTTTCCTGGTATCGCTAACTGTGCGTTTGCGCGCTGTTCACCGTCGAAGACCCCGTGCTAAGACCGATACATTCGGACGTGTCCTGCGCCCGATGGCCCGCCCGAATTGTCGACCGCGGGCCCAGGAAGGATCGCCGCCTCACAGCGGCTACAGGAGCTTGGCAAATGACATTCGGACGGGTGAACCCGCAATTCCGCCTCGAGGATCAAGGTATCGAGGGTCTGGGAAATGTCTATTACAACCTGATGGAGCCGGCATTGATCGCCGAGGCGCTGAAGCGCGACGAAGGCACGCTGGGCAAGGGCGGTGCGTTTTTGGTGTCCACCGGCACCTTTACCGGACGGTCGCCGAAGGACAAGCACATCGTCAAGACCGACAGCGTCGCCGACAACATCTGGTGGGAGAACAATGCCGCGATGTCGCCCGAAGGGTTCGACGCGCTCTACGCGGACATGGTCGCCCACATGAAGGGTCGCGACTACTTCGTGCAGGACCTCGTCGGCGGCGCCGATCCGACCCATGCCATCGACGTGCGGGTGATCTCGGAGCTGGCCTGGCACAACCTCTTCATCCGGCACATGCTGCGCCGTCCCGACCGCGAGGACCTCGACGCCTTTACCGCCGACTGGACGATCATCAACTGCCCCAGCTTCAAGGCCGATCCCAAGAAGCACGACTGTCGGTCCGAGACGGTCATCACCATGAACTTCGACCGTAAGATGATCCTGATCGCCAACACCGAATACGCGGGCGAGAACAAGAAATCCGTCTTTACCCTGCTGAACTACCTGTTGCCGGAAAAGGGCATCATGCCGATGCACTGCTCGGCCAACCACGCGGTCGGAAACCCGGTGGACACCGCCGTCTTCTTCGGCCTCTCAGGCACCGGCAAGACCACGCTGTCGGCCGACCCGGGACGCGTCCTGATCGGCGACGACGAACATGGCTGGTCGGACCGCGGCACCTTCAACTTCGAAGGCGGCTGCTATGCCAAGACCATCAGCCTGAGCCGCGAGGCAGAGCCCGAGATCTACGACACCACCACCAAGTTCGGTACGGTGATCGAGAACATGGTCTTCGATCCCGAGACCTTCGAGCTGGATTTCGAGGATGACAGCCTCACCGCCAACATGCGCTGCGCCTACCCGCTGGAATATATCTCCAACGCGTCCAAGTCGGCGCTCGGCGGGCATCCCAAGAACATCATCATGCTGACCTGCGACGCCTTCGGCGTGCTGCCCCCGATCGCGCGGCTGACACCGGCGCAGGCGATGTACCACTTCCTGTCGGGCTTCACCGCCAAGGTGGCCGGCACCGAACGGGGCGTGACCGAACCGCAGCCGACCTTTTCCACCTGCTTCGGCGCGCCCTTCATGCCGCGCCGGCCAGAAGCCTACGGCAACCTGCTCAAGGGCAAGATCGCCAAGCACGGCGCCACCTGCTGGCTGGTGAACACCGGCTGGACTGGCGGCGCCTACGGCCAGGGTCAGCGGATGCCGATCAAGGCCACCCGCACGCTGCTGACCGCGGCGCTGGACGGCACCCTGGCCGGGGCCGAGTTCCGCAAGGACCCGAACTTCGGCTTCGACGTGCCGGTGACGGTGCCGGGCGTGCCCGAACTGCTGCTCGACCCGCGCCGGACCTGGGACGACAAGGCGGCCTATGACGCGCAGGCGGAAAAGCTCGTGCAGATGTTCGCCGACAATTTCGAGCAATATGTGCCCTTCATCGACGACGACGTGAAGGCCGCCGCCATCGGCTGAGGACCAAAGACCCGGGCCGCTGGCGCCGAGGCGTTCCAGCGGCCACCGATCCCCGCCCGGCCAAGCGGGAGACATTGCGCTGCGCGCACGGGTCCAAGATGCGTCAACTCTCCCGCGTTGGCCGCGAATGTCCCGGTTTCTCGCTTTGACAGCGGCGCCGCACCGGCGCAACGCCGCCTTCGCCTGTCATGACCCGTTGAAAACCGCCCCCGCCCGGCGCATCATGGTGTCATGATCCGCACCCTCGCCCTCGTCTGCTGCCTCGCCGCCCTCCCCGCTTCGGCCGATCCCGGCACCGCGCGCTTCAGCGACAAGCTCCTGTCGCTGACCCAGGGCGTGTTCTGCGAGGTCGAATCCAGCGAATCCGTCGAGGCCCCCGGAACTGTCGCCGGCCGCATCGAGCTTTACGACGAGGTGCCGGAATTCCAGTGGCTGAGCACGCGGGTGCCGGCGGTGCTCGGTCTCAGCTTCGGCATCAAGACGCAGACCGACGGGCGGCTGCTGCAGGGGGTGGTCATCACGCTCACGCATCCGCCCTTCAAGGACAGCGGCGCCACCGAACAACGCTATGTCACCAGCATGGGCGGCACGGGCGTCTCGATCAACGCCTATACCTTCGACCTGCCCGAAGAGATGGTCCAGGGCACCTGGACCTTCACCGCAACGCAGGGCGGGCGGGAGATCTACAAGGCCAGTTTCGACGTGGTCTCGCCGCTGCAGGAACCCGAAATCGCCGGCTCCTGCGGTTTCGCGGCCATCTCCTGAACCGTAGGGTGGGTTTGCAACCCACCGGCCCGTCAGCCGAAGAAAGCCCGTCGCAGCAGGTTCAGCCCGGCGATCAGCAGCACCGCCAGCGTCGCCTTGCGGAACAACGTCTGGTCGATCCGGTCCTGGATGCGCCCGCCGATCCACATGCCCACCACCGCCGATGGAATAAGCGTCGCCGAGAACACCGCCGTGCGCGCGTCGAGCACGCCCGATCCCACATGCGCCGCCGTCAGCGCCACCGCACCCAGCCCGTAGATCACGCCCTGGATGCGCATCTGTTCGCGCTTTTCCGTGCCGAGCGCGGTGAGATAGGCCACCACCGGCGGTCCCCAGACGCCCGAAAGGCCGCCGATGAAGCCCGCGAAGGCGCCGATGCCAAGCTCCAGCCTGACGCTCGGTCCGCCCGGCAGCTCGCCCTTCCAGCCCAGCAGCTGTGCACAGGCAAAGGCCGCCACCGGCCCGCCGATCAGCGCCAGCATCACGGCGACCGGCAGCACAGTGACCAGCTGCGCCGAAATCAGCAGCATCACCAATCCGACGCCTAGGAACAGGCGGAAGCGATACATCGACCCCAGCGCCGCGCCCGCCCCCTGGCGCAGTGCCTGCATGCCGTTGGTGACAAGCGTCGGCAGGATCAGGCCGGCCAGGGCCAGTTCCGGCGCGATGACCGAGCCCATGCCCGAGATCATGATCATCGGCATGGCAAAGCCCACCACGCCCTTGACGATGCCCGCCAGCAGGGCAATTCCAAGACATAAGGCGAATGCCGGGGCCGGTACGAGGTCGAAAAGCGTCTCCATCCCGGTCTCATAGCAAAGCCCCGCTGCGCCCACCGCAAAATTCGACCGCGCAAGAATTGAACAATTGGACGCAGACTGGGGTATTTTTGTTGCGCTGCACCTGCAAAGTAGGTATGCGGGGCGGAACATTGGAAAGGACGTGACTCATGGCCCACGACGGACAAGACCTGACCCTGGAACAGCCTGTGCTGCTGCCCGACCTCCTGACCCTGACCAAGGCCGCCGTCGCCCCGGTGGACACGGTCTACGACACCGCCCGCAGCGCGCTGCGCGACAAGGTCACCGAGAACGGCCGCGTCTCCGGCGCCCTGATCGAAGCGCACCAGACCGCGGCGCACGGGCTGGCGTGGCTCGCCACCTACCGCGAATCGCTTCGGCAGATGCAGAACTGGGCCGAGAAACTGGTCGAAGAGGGCAAGTTCGGCGAGGTCGAACAGCTGATCCTCCAGATCGCCTTCGGCGAATACCTGGGCCAGATCGTCGGCGGCATCCCGATGAGCCAGGGCGAGATCATCCGCCTGCGCGACCTTGGCCTCGGCTCCGACGCGGTGATGACCCTGTGCACCGGCGATGTCACCACCCTGATGACACGCGGCAACACCCAGGCCGCCCGCGAACGGCTGGTGACGCTCATGCAGGAGCGCAATGCCGATGTGACCGTGGGCGCCACCGGGCTCGACGACGAGCTCGAGATGATCCGCGACCAGTTCCGCCGCTTTTCGGTCGAAAAGGTCCTGCCGCATGCCCACGACTGGCACCTCAAGGACGAGCTCATCCCGATGGAGATCATCGAGGAACTGGCCGAGATGGGCGTCTTCGGCCTGACCATCCCCGAGGAATACGGCGGCTTCGGCCTGTCCAAGGCGTCGATGTGCGTGGTCTCCGAGGAACTGTCGCGCGGCTATATCGGCGTGGGCTCCCTCGGCACCCGGTCCGAGATCGCGGCGGAACTGATCATCGCCGGCGGCACCGAGGAGCAGAAACAGAAATGGCTGCCGCAGCTCGCCAGCGCCGAGACCCTGCCGACGGCGGTCTTCACCGAACCCAACACCGGTTCCGACCTCGGCAGCCTGCGCACCCGCGCGGTCAAGGACGAGAGCGACGACTACAAGATCACCGGCAACAAGACCTGGATCACCCACGCCGCGCGCACCCATGTGATGACCCTGCTGGCGCGCACCGATCCCGACACGACCGATTACAAGGGCCTGTCGATGTTTCTGGCGGAAAAGACCCCCGGCACCGACGACGCGCCCTTCCCCACCGAGGGCATGACCGGCGGCGAGATCGAGGTTCTGGGCTACCGCGGCATGAAGGAATACGAGCTTGGCTTCGACGGCTTCCACGTAAAGGGCGAGAATCTGCTGGGCGGCGAAGAGGGCAAGGGCTTCAAGCAGCTGATGGAGACGTTTGAGTCGGCCCGCATCCAGACTGCCGCCCGCGCCATCGGCGTGGCGCAATCGGCGCTCGACGTGTCGATGCAATACGCCCAGGACCGCAAGCAGTTCGGCAAATCGCTGATCGCCTTCCCGCGCGTGTCGGGTAAACTCGCCATGATGGCGGTCGAGATCATGGTGGCCCGCCAGCTGACCTATTACTCGGCCTTCGAGAAGGACGAAGGCCACCGCTGCGACATCGAGGCCGGGATGGCCAAGCTGCTCGGCGCGCGGGTCGCCTGGGCGGCGGCCGACAACGGCCTGCAGATCCACGGTGGCAATGGCTTCGCGCTTGAGTATAGCATCAGCCGAATCCTCTGCGACGCCCGGATCCTCAACATCTTCGAGGGCGCCGCAGAGATCCAGGCGCAGGTGATCGCCCGTCGCCTGCTGGGCTAGACAAGACGGAAGAGGTTCCATGATCCGACGTACCCTGACCACCGCCGCGCTCTGCGCGCTGCCCGCCATCGCGCAGGCCGCCGACATCGACGCGATGCTGGAGCGGCTGGAGATCGCGAGCGAAGCCGCGGCAGAAGAGCTCACGGATTTCTATCGCGAGCGCCTGCCGGAATATGAAGACAAGATCCCGGACCTGAGCTGGGGCGAGCCGATGCGCGAGGCCAACCGCTGCATCCTGCGCAATATCGAGGCCGCGGGCGGCGATGCGGCGGTGACCGAATACGTCGAGGCCAACGAAACCTGGGCGGAATACGAGATCACCACCCTGCGCGACATCGGAGAAGAGATGCCGCCGGTGCTGCTGTCGGAACTCGTGGCCCAGCTGGGCCAGAGCTGCGGCGCCAGCGCCATCACCGTAAAAAAGATCGAATCCTCGGGCTTCGGCGAAGTGATGCGCCAGCCCGACATGGCCGAACGGCTGATGTAGCGATCGCGCTTCCGCCCTCGCGGGCGTCCTTGCAAACCAAAGCCCCGCCGGCACTGCCGACGGGGCTTTTTCAGATCAGGGCCAAAGCGCGCGCCCCTTCTTCGGTTTTCAATAACCCTCGGAGAGCACGAGAGGCAGAGCCTCTCGTATCGCGCGGCACGCGCGATTCCTCACCCATCCACCCGGATCACGGCATTCGACGGATCGTAGGGGCTGTCCTCGGTCACCTCGGCGTCCCAGAGCTTGTCGAACATCTTGACCTTCAGCTTCGTGCCCGGCACCGCCAGTTCGGGTTTCACATAGCCCATGCCGATGCTCTTGCCGAAGGCCACCGAATAGCCGCCAGAGGTCAGGCGTCCGACGCGCGTGCCGTCCTCGGCATACAGCGCCTCGCGGCCCCAGGGGTCGGCGTCGTCCGGCCCGGCGATCAGCAGCGTGCAGCACTTGCTGCGGATGCCCTTGGCTTCCATCGCGGCCTTGCCCTGGAAGTCCTTTCCCAGGTCCACGAAGCGCGGCAGATCGGCCTCGAGCGGCGTGGCGTCGCGGCCCAACTCGTTGCCGAAGGCGCGGTAGCTCTTTTCCTGCCGCAGCCAGTTCTGCGCCCGTGCGCCGACCAGCTTCATCCCGTGGGCCTCGCCCGCCTTTTCCAGCAGGTCGAAGAGGTAGTTCTGCATCTCGATCGGGTGATGCAGCTCCCAGCCCAGCTCGCCGGTATAGGCGACGCGGATGGCCCGGACCGGGCACATGCCCAGCTCGATCTCGCGGCACGACAGCCACGGGAAACGCTTGTTCGACAGGGCGGTCGCCGGATCGGCGTCCTTGATGACCGCGTTCAGCACGTCGCGGGATTTCGGCCCGGCGATGGCGAAGACGCCCCATTGCGTGGTGACGTTCTGTATCTCGATATAGCCGAACTCGCCCGCCTTGTCGGCGGCGCATTTGCGCAGGAAATCGGCGTCGTAATCGGTCCAGGCACCGGCAGAGACGAGGTAGTACTCGTCCTCGGCCAGACGCACGATGGTGTATTCGGTGCGCGTGGTGCCCTGCGCAGTCAGCGCGTAGGTCAGGTTGATGCGGCCCACCTTGGGCAGCTTGTTGCAGGTGAACCAGTCGAGGAACTGTGTCGCACCCGGCCCCTTGACCACGTGCTTGGTGAAGGCCGAGGCGTCGATCAGGCCCGCGGCCTCGCGGATCGCCTTGGCCTCGTCCACGGCATATTGCCACCAGCCGCCGCGGCGGAAGCTGCGGGCGTCGTGGTCGAAATTCTCGTCCGCATCCAGCGGGCCGAAGTAGTTGGGACGTTCCCAGCCGTTGACATGGCCGAACTGGGCGCCGCGGGCCTTCTGGCGCTCGTAGGCCGGAACGGTGCGCAGCGGACGGCAGGCGGGGCGTTCTTCGTCCGGGTGGTGCAGGACGTAAACGTGGTCGTAGGCTTCCTCGTTCTTGCGCGCGGCGTATTCCGTGGTCATCCAGGAGCCGTAGCGCTTGGGATCGAGCGACGCCATGTCGATCTCGGCCTCGCCGTCGACCATCATCTGGGCCAGGTAATGCCCGGTGCCGCCGGCCGCGGTGATGCCGAACGAAAAGCCCTCGGCCAGCCACATGTTGCGCAGGCCCGGGGCCGGACCCACCAGCGGGTTGCCGTCCGGCGTATAGCAGATCGGGCCGTTGAAATCGTCCTTGAGACCCACGGTTTCCGCGGAGGGAATGCGGTGGATCATGCTCATGTATTCCTCTTCGATCCGCTCCAGATCGAGCGGGAAGAGGTCGGCGCGGAAGCTGTCGGGCACGCCGTATTCGAAACGTGCCGGCGCATTGCGCTCATAGGGGCCGAGGATCCAGCCGCCGCGTTCCTCGCGGACGTACCACTTGGCGTCCGCGTCGCGCAGCACCGGGTGCTGGTCGTGGGTCTTGCGGTACTCGACCAGCGCCGGGTCCGGTTCGGTGACGATGAACTGGTGCTCGACCGGGATGGCGGGGATCTTGATGCCCAGCAGCTTGGCCGTGCGTTGCGCGTGGTTGCCGGTGGCGGTGACCACATGCTCGGCGTGGATCACGCTCTTTTCGTCCGACGGCACGAGGTTGCCGCCCTTTTCGACCATCTTGGTGATGCCCACGTCCCAGTGGTCGCCCGTCCAGGTGTAGCTGTCCACCTGCCACTTGCGCTCGATCATCACGCCGCGCTGCCGCGCCCCCTTGGCCATCGCCATGGTGACGTCCGCCGGATTGATGTAGCCGTCGGTCGGGTGGAAGATCGCGCCTTTGAGGTCGCTGGTGTTGACCAGGGGCCAGCGCTCCTTGACCTGGGCCGGGGTCATCCATTCGAACGGCACCCCGCAGGTTTCCGCGGTGGTGGCATAAACCATGTATTCGTCCATGCGGGCATCGGTCTGCGCCATGCGCAGGTTGCCGACCACATAGAACCCGGCATTGAGCCCGGTCTCTTCCTCGAGCGTCTTGTAGAACTTGATCGAGTAGTCGTGGATGTGGGTCGTGGCGAAGGACATGTTGAAATAGGGCAGCAGTCCCGCCGCGTGCCAGGTGGAGCCGGAGGTCAGCTCGTCGCGTTCCAGCAGCATGACGTCATCCCAGCCCGCACGGGCCAGGTGATAGGCGATGGAGGTGCCGACGGCGCCGCCGCCGACAACGAGAGCTTTGACGTGGGTTTTCATGGGGCGCGACTCCGTTGCGATTTGCCCGTGCATACCCGGTTGCAAACCCCGCCGCGAAACTGTCCCGACACGTCATGTCGGGAAAACGACGCGCCCCGAGAATTTCGGACGAGTCAGCGCGGCGCGATCAGGACGTCGGGCGCGGCGACATTCACAGCCGACAAAGCCCGCGCCACGTCGCTGCGGGGGCGTGTTCGAGATGGCAGGGGCCGACACGGTGCCGCGGCCGGCTGTCCGGCCGAAGAGGTGCTGCGGCATGCGCCGGTCTGGGCGTCCAGGTACGGGTTCGACAGACGACAGCGCGCTTGCGGTCGAACTCCGGCCGCTCCGGCCGCCGGATCGACGCAACAGGCTTCGGCCTCCCCACCCTCAGGCCGCGTGTCGCGCTTTGCGATACGGTCGGTTCCGACGGAAACCGACACATGGACCACACCGGAAAACCGCCATCAATGGGCCGGCGCGCCCGGTCGAAGGGCTGCGCGGCAGCGCAGACTCCAACGCCGCTGCACAGGTTTGCGGCATGGTCCGCGCCCGGATCTGCATCATCCTTCAGCGCCGGAACGGTCGGCGAAAACGGTCCAGCGGTTTCATGCTGATCGCCGCAAGACATACCCTTTCACTACAGTCAATCCATGCCTATAAGGGCCACCGGTCTGCCTCGGGAGAGTCGCGGACCTTCATACCATTGGGGCACGGCAAATGTTTGGACTGGAAAAACTCCTCGGCATGTTCTCGGCGGACATGGCCATCGACCTCGGCACGGCGAACACGCTGATTTACGTCAAGGGCAAGGGTGTGGTGCTGTCCGAACCGTCGGTGGTCGCCTACCACATCAAGGACGGCGTCAAGAAGGTGCTGGCCGTGGGCGAGGATGCCAAGCTCATGCTGGGCCGGACCCCCGGCAGCATCGAGGCGATCCGCCCGATGCGCGAAGGCGTGATCGCCGATTTCGACGTCGCCGAGGAAATGATCAAGCATTTCATCCGCAAGGTGCACAAGCGCTCGACCTTCTCGAAGCCCAAGATCATCGTCTGCGTCCCGCATGGCGCCACCCCGGTCGAAAAACGCGCCATCCGGCAGTCGGTGCTGAGCGCCGGTGCCCGCCGCGCTGGCCTGATTGCCGAACCCATCGCCGCCGCCATCGGGGCCGGCATGCCGATCACCGATCCCACGGGCAACATGGTCGTCGATATAGGCGGCGGCACGACAGAGGTGGCGGTCCTGAGCTTGGGCGACATCGTCTATGCCCGCTCGGTCCGCGTCGGCGGCGACCGCATGGACGAGGCCATCGTCAACTACCTGCGCCGCCAGCAGAACCTGCTGGTGGGCGAATCGACCGCCGAGCGGATCAAGACCAGCATCGGTACGGCGCGGATGCCCGACGACGGGCGCGGCTCTTCCATGCAGATCCGTGGCCGCGACCTCTTGAACGGCGTGCCCAAGGAAACCGAGATCAGCCAGGCACAGGTGGCCGAGGCGCTCTCCGAACCGGTGCAGTCGATCTGCGAAGCGGTGATGACCGCGCTCGAAGCGACCCCGCCGGACCTTGCCGCCGACATCGTCGACCGTGGCGTGATGCTCACCGGCGGAGGCGCTCTTCTGGGCGAGCTGGACCTCGCCTTGCGCGAACAAACTGGCCTTGCGGTCAGCATCGCCGACGAGTCGCTCAACTGCGTGGCCCTCGGTACCGGCAAGGCGCTGGAATACGAGAAGCAGCTCCGCCACGCGATTGACTACGACAGCTGATCCGCGCACCTTTGATGTAAAGGGGCTCAATTGGCACGCGACCGCATCAACGGCGAAGACTACACCGGCCCGCTGAAGCGCCTGCTTTTGGCGGTTCTGATCCTGTGCCTGGTCGGTCTGTTCCTGTTCTGGCGCATCGACAGCCCGCGGGTCGAACGGTTCCGCGCGCAGGTGATCGACACGGTGGTGCCCAGCTTCGACTGGGCGATGGCGCCGGTCACGGCCTCGGTCAAGCTCCTGCGCGATTTCCGCAGCTACCAGAACATCTACGAACAGAACCAGGAGCTGCGGCGCGAACTGCGGCAGATGACCTCGTGGAAAGAGGCGGCCCTGCAGCTCGAGCAGGAAAACGCCCGGCTGCGCGATCTCAACAACGTGCGGCTCGATCCGCGGCTGACCTACATCACCGGCGTGGTTCTGGCGGATTCCGGCTCGGCCTTCCGGCAGACGGTACTGATCAACGTCGGATCCCGCGACGGCATCGTCGACGGCTGGGCGACGATGGACGGGATCGGGCTGGTGGGCCGCATCTCGGGGGTCGGCGACAACACCAGCCGGGTCATCCTGCTGACCGATTCCACCAGCCGCATCCCGGCGACGATCCAGCCCTCGGGCCAGCGGGCGCTCATCATAGGTGACAACACCGCCGCGCCGCCCATCGATTTCCTCGAGAACCCCGACATGGTGCGCCCCGGCGACCGCATCGTGACCAGCGGCGACGGCGACGTCTTCCCCCCCGGCTTGCTGATCGGTCAGGTGGCGCAGGATCCCGGCGGACGGCTGCGGACGCGGCTGGCGGCGGATTACGAGCGGCTCGAATTCCTGCGCGTGCTGCGTGACCACGGCGCCCGCAAGGTCAGCCAGCCCAGCGCCCTGATCCTGCCGGACGAACCGCCCGGCACCAACACGCCACCGCCCGAAGAAATCGCCCCCGACACCGCGGAGGCCGCCGATGGTTGACCAAGGCGCCGCCCGGACCTGGACCATGCGCGCGGCCTTCGTGCTGATCTGCCTGGTGATCGTGTTCTTCCACCTGCTGCCGCTCGAGACGACGCCGCGCCGCTGGGCCGCGCCGGACCTGATCGTGGCGCTCTGCTTTGCCTGGGCGCTGCGCCGGCCCGACTACGTGCCGACCTTTGCGGTGGCCGGGGTGATGCTGCTGGCCGACCTGGTGTTCCAGCGTCCGCCGGGTCTCTGGGCGGCGCTGGTGGTGCTGGCGGTGGAATGGCTGAAATCCCGCGAACGGCGGCACCGCGATAACACATTTGTGCTGGAGTGGATCACCGTCGCGGGGTGCCTGCTGGCCATCACATTGGTATACCGCCTTATCCTTCTCTTGCTCATCGTGGCACCCGGCACCATGTTCCTCACGCTGATCCAGTATGTCATGACACTCGCCTTCTATCCGGTGGTGGTGGTTCTTTCGCACCTGATCTTCGGCGTGCGCCGCTCCACCCCCGGAGAGGTCGACCGGCTGGGGCATTCGTTATGAGACGCACCCCGAGAGACAGCGCAGAAAGCGTGCGCAAGATCTCCCGCCGCGGCCTGATCCTGGGTGGTGCGCAGCTGGGCTTTGCCGGAATCCTCGGCCTGCGCATGCGCTTCATGCAGGTCGATCAGGCCGACGAATTCCGCCTGCTGGCGGAAGAGAACCGGATCAACATCCGCTTGATCCCGCCGTCGCGCGGGCAGATCTTCGACCGCAACGGCGTGGTGATCGCCGAGAACGCGCCCAGCTACCGCATCACCATGGTGCGCGAGGATGCCGGCAACGTCGAGGACGTGATCGCGCGCCTGTCGACCCTGGTCGAGCTTGACGAGGACGAGCTGAACCGCGCGCTGACCGAGATGGACCGTTCGGCGCCGTTCCTGCCAATCACCGTCGCCGACCGGGTCAGCTGGGAAGACATCAGCCGCGTCGCCGTCAACGCCCCGGCCCTGCCCGGCGTGACCCCCGAGGTCGGCCTGTCGCGCTTCTATCCGCATCACGAGACCTTCGCCCATGTGGTCGGCTACGTCGGCCCGGTCAGCGAGCGCGACCTCGCGCGGTACGAGGACCCCGAACCGGTGCTGCGCATCCCCCGCTTCCAGATCGGCAAGGTCGGGGTCGAGGCCAAGTACGAGGAACAGCTGCGTGGCGATGCCGGGGCCAAGCGGGTCGAGGTCAACGCCGTGGGCCGGGTGATGCGCGAGCTCGACCGCCGCGAGGGCGACGCCGGCACCGACATCCAGTTGACGCTGGACAGCGGGCTGCAGGAATACTGCAAGGCGCGGCTCGGCCAGGAATCCGCCTCTTGCGTGGTCATGGACCTCGAACACGGCGACATCCTCGCCATCGCATCGTCGCCCTCCTACGACCCCAACAAGTTCGTGCGCGGCATCTCGGTCGCGGATTATTCCGTGCTGCGCGACAACAACCACCGGCCGCTGGCCTCCAAGACCGTGCAGGACGCCTATCCGCCGGGCTCGACCTTCAAGATGATCTGCGCGCTGGCGGCGCTGGAATCAGGGATCATGTCCGCCGATGACACCGCCTATTGCCCCGGCCATCTCGAGGTCGGATCGCGGCGCTTCCACTGCTGGAAACGCGCCGGACATGGCTGGGTCAACCTCGAGGAAAGCATCCGCGAAAGCTGCGACGTCTATTATTACGAACTGGCGCTCAAGGTCGGGATCGAACGCATCGCCGAGATGGCCCGCCGCCTGGGCCTGGGCGAAGCGCCCGACGTGCCGATGTCGGCGGTGACGGCGGGGCTGGTCCCCGACAAGGAATGGAAGCTGCGCGAACGCGGCGCGTCCTGGCTGATCGGGGATTCGGTCAACGCCTCCATCGGGCAGGGTTTCGTGCTCTCCTCGCCGTTGCAGCAGGCGATCATGACCGCGCGCATCGCCACTGGGCGCAACATCGGCCCGCGGCTGGTCAAGCGCATTGACGGCGTGGACACGCCGTCGCGCGGCGGCGAGAGCATGGGCATGAACGAAAACCACCTGCGCCAGGTGCGCAAGGCGATGCATGCGGTGTCCAACAACCGGCGCGGCACCGGCTACCGGTCGCGCATCGTCTCCGAAGGCTACGAGATGGCCGGCAAGTCCGGGACCAGCCAGGTGCGCAACCAGGTCGTGCGCAACGAGGACGTGCCGTGGGAACAGCGCGACCACGCGCTTTTCGTCAACTTCGCACCCTACAACAATCCCCGCATCGCCGTGTCTGTCGTGGTCGAACACGGCGGCGGCGGTTCTGCCGCCGCGGCGCCGATCAACCGCGACGTGACCCTGCAGGCGCTCTACGGCGGGACCCCGCCGCTCGAAGCCTATCCCTCCGCCGACCGCAGCCGCATCAAGGCGCAGCAGGAACGCTTTGCCCGCGAACGCGAAGAGCGGCTCAGCAACGCGTCGAGCCGCGCATGAGTTATCTCGAATATACCGTCAAGACGGTGCCCGCGGGTTTCCGCAAGGTGCTGTATCTCAACTGGCCGCTGGTCATCCTGCTGACGGCGGTGGCGGGCGTCGGGTTCCTGATGCTCTACTCGGTGGCCGGCGGGTCCTTCAGCCCCTGGGCCGAACCGCAGATGAAGCGCTATGTCCTCGGGCTCATCGCGATGTTCGTGGTCGCCATGGTCCCGATCTGGTTCTGGCGCAACATGGCGGTGGTGGCATACATCGTCTCGGTGCTGCTGCTGGTGGTGGTCGAGTTTTTCGGAGCCGTCGGCATGGGCGCGCAGCGCTGGATCGACCTCGGCTTCATGCGGCTGCAGCCGTCAGAGCTGATGAAGGTCACCATGGTGATGCTGCTCGCGGCCTATTACGACTGGCTGCCGATCAAGAAGACCTCGCGCCCGCTCTGGGTCCTGTTGCCGGTGGTGCTGATCCTGCTGCCGACAGGGCTGGTGCTCACCCAGCCCGACCTCGGCACCGCGCTGCTGCTGATCATCGGCGGCGGGCTGATGATGTTCATCGCCGGCGTTCACTGGGCCTATTTCGGCATGGTGATCGCCGCCGGATCTGGCTTTGTCGCGATGGTGTTCCGCAGCCGCGGCACCGACTGGCAGATGCTGAAGGACTACCAGTTCCGCCGGATCGACACCTTCCTCGACCCAAGCTCGGACCCTCTGGGCGCGGGGTATCACATCACCCAGGCCAAGATCGCCATGGGCTCCGGCGGATGGACAGGGCGCGGCTTCATGCAGGGCACGCAAAGCCGGCTGAACTTCCTGCCTGAAAAGCACACCGATTTCATCTTCAACACCCTGGCCGAGGAATTCGGCTTCGTCGGCGCCGTCTCGCTGCTGATCCTCTACGTGCTGATCCTCGTTTTCTGCATCTTCTCCGCCCTGCAGAACCGCGACCGGTTCTCGTCGCTGCTGACACTCGGGATCGGGCTCACGTTCTTCCTCTTCTTTGCCGTGAACATGTCGATGGTCATGGGCCTGGCGCCGGTCGTCGGCGTGCCGCTGCCGCTGGTCAGCTACGGCGGCTCGGCCATGCTGGTGCTCATGGTCGCCTTCGGCCTCGTGCAAAGCGCCCATATCCACAGACCGAGGTGACCATGCCCGTAACCGTCCTCTTTGCCGCCCGGCCCGACCGCTGGGCGCATTACGAAGCCCCGCTGCGCA
Organism: Thalassococcus profundi; assembly: GCF_003344785.1. Classification (GTDB taxonomy): domain Bacteria; phylum Pseudomonadota; class Alphaproteobacteria; order Rhodobacterales; family Rhodobacteraceae; genus Puniceibacterium; species Puniceibacterium profundi. Next base: position 54,176 of record NZ_QPMK01000001.1, read on the forward strand.
GTGCGCTGGACGCCACCGGACTCGATTACGACCTGCGCACCGAGGCCGCGCCCGAAACCGTCGACTACATCGTCTACGCGCCCAACAGCGCGGTGCGGGACTTCACCCCCTACACGCGGCTCAAGGCCGTGCTGAACCTCTGGGCCGGGGTCGAAGGCGTGGTCGGCAACGACACCTTGACCGTGCCGCTGACGCGGATGGTCGACGACGAGGGGCTGGGCCAGGGCATGGTCGAATACGTGACCGGCCACGTGCTGCGCCATCACCTCGGCATGGACGCGCATATCGTCAACCCCGAGAACCGCTGGGACGCCAGCCCGCCGCCGCTGTCGCGTGACCGCCCGGTGGCGATCCTCGGCTTCGGTGCGCTGGGGCAGGCCTGCGCGCGGCAACTCGTCTCCCTGGGCTTTCCGGTCCGCAGCTGGAGCCGGTCGGGCCACGAACAGGACGGTGTCGAGAGCTTTTCGGGTGCCGACGGAATCGACGCTGCCCTGAGCGGCGCGCAGATCGTCGTGCTGCTGCTGCCCGACACACCCGCCACCCGCGGCGTGTTGAACGCCCGCACCCTGGCCCTGACGGCGCGGGGGGCGGCGATCGTCAACCCCGGCCGCGGTCCCCTGATCGACGACGCCGCCCTGATCGCGGCGCTCGACAGCGGCCAGATCGGCCATGCCACGCTCGATGTCTTCCGCACCGAACCCCTGCCGCAGGACGATCCCTACTGGACCCACCCCAAGGTCACGGTGACCCCGCACATCGCTTCAGAAACCCGCCCCGACAGCGCCAGCCGCGTCATCGCGGAAAACGTGCGCCGCGGCGAAGCCGGAGAGCCGCTCCTGCACCTCGTGGACCGCGGCGCCGGCTACTGACCCCGCTCCGGACGCAAACCCGCGATTTGCGCGACGGCAAGGCCGGAGGCTGGCGCCCACCGCCCCGGCGCGGAACGCCCGACACGGGGCGCCCCTTCATCTTGCCGATAAACCTCCAGAGAGCACGAGAGACAGCGTCTCTCGTATCGCCCGTCGGGCGATGCTGCTGCGCCGATGCGCAAGCGCATCGGACGGCGTCTCTCGTATCGCCCGGAACGGGCGATCATCCGCCCTTGCGATAACGGAACACGCCCGTCCCCTTGGCGATCACCTCGCCGGTCTCGTCCACCACCGTCGCTTCGGCAAAGAAGGTGCTGCGCCCGCCGCCGGTCTGCCAGCCCTCGCCGATCAGCAGCGCGCCCCTGGGCCGCGACAGGTACTGCACGTTGAGCGACAGGGTCAGCGCCATCTGCCGCACCTCCGGGTCGCCGGTCCAGCAGCCGGCGTAGCCCATCACCGTGTCCAGCAGCGACGCATGCACGCCGCCATGCGGATTGCCGTGGCGGTTCTGCGTGAAGGTCTCCAGCGGCAGTTCGAACCGCGCCCAGCCCTGCCGCCAGCCGGTCATGCGCATGCCCAGATGTGCCGCGAAAGGATAGACGGCCTCGTCGAACCGGGGATCGAGATCGCTCATGCCTGCGCCGCCTCCAGACCCAAAGCGGCAAAGCGCGGCACGAAGGCCCCGAGGCGCGCCGCCTTTTCCGGGTTGGACGCATTGCCGTCCAGCCCACGTCTCTTGACCCCCTGCAGGATCGCCGCCATGCGGAAGAAGGCAAAGGCCACGTAGAAGCCGAAGCCGTCGATCCGGTCCAGCCCGCGCCGGGCGCAGTAGTCGGCGACAAAGGCCTCGTCCGAGGGCAGGCCCAGCGCCACGCGGTCGAGCCCCGCGAGCCCCCGCCCCTCGGGCCCCGGTGGCAGCTGCCATTGCATGATGACACCCGCGAGGTCGGCATAGGGATGGCCGATGGTCGACAGTTCCCAGTCCAGAACCGCACGGCACGCCGGTCCGTCCTCGGCAAAGAGCATGTTGTCGATGCGATAGTCGCCGTGTACCAGCGTGCGCCGGCCGTCCTCCGGCGGCAGGTGCCTGCCCAGCCAGTCGATGAGCCGGTCCATGTCGGGCACGGCGCTGGTTTCCGAGGCGCGGTATTGCTTGGTCCATCGGCCCAGCTGGCGTTCGTAGTAGTTGCCAGGCGGGCCGTAGTTCGACAGGCCCACGGCTTCGATATCGACATCATGGATCGCCACCAGAACCCGGTTCATCTCGGCCATGATGGCGGCGCGCTCTTCTGGCGTGGCCTCGGGCATGGAGGGATCGTCGATGTTGCGCCCCGGCACATGGTCCATGACGTAGAAGGCCGACCCGATCACCGTGTCGTCCTCGCAAAGCGCCAGCATCTCCGGCACCGGCACCGCTGTATCCCTCAAGGCCCGCTGCACGCGGAATTCGCGGTCGACCGCATGGGCGGATTTCAGCAGCACGCCGGGCGGCTTGCGCCGCAGCACGTAAGCGCCCGAGGAACTGTCCAGCCGGTAGGTCGGGTTGGACTGGCCGACGTCGAATTTCCGCGCCGTCAGCGGCCCGCCAAAGCCCGGCACGTGCTCCGCCATCCAGTCGGCCACCGCGTCAAGCTGCGCCTCGTCCATGGCTCAGCCCTTGTTGCCGGTGTATTTGCGCAGCTCGGCGCGGGCGACCTGCCGGCGGTGCACCGCATCCGGGCCGTCGGCAAAGCGCAGGGTGCGGACATGGGTCCACATATGCGCCAGGTCGAAATCCTGGCTGATGCCGCCCGCGCCGTGCAGCTGCATCGCCTCGTCGATCACCTTGCCGGCCATCAGGGGGGCCACGACCTTGATCTTGGAGATCCACGGCTGCGCCGCGCGCACACCTTGGGTGTCCATCATCCAGGCGGCCTTGAGGCACAGCAGCCGCGCCATCTCGATCTCCATCCGGGCGTTGGCGATGATGTCGTAATTGGCGCCGAGCTCGACCAGCTTCTTGCCGAAGGCTTCGCGCGAAAGGCCACGTTCGCACATCATCTGCAGGGCCTTCTCGGCCTGCCCGATGGCGCGCATGCAATGGTGGATGCGCCCCGGCCCCAGCCGGCCCTGCGCCACTTCGAAACCGCGGCCTTCGCCCAGCACGACGTTTTCCGCCAGCACCCGCACATCGGTGAAGCGCAGGTGCAGGTGGCCGTGCGGCGCGTCGTCCTGGCCGAAGACCTGCATCGGGCGGAGCTTTTCCACGCCGGGCGTGTCCGGGTCCATGACGAACATCGTGTGCCGCGCGTGTTTGGCAGCATCGGGGTCGGTCATCGCCATGACGATATACAGACCGCAGCGCGGGTCGCCCGCGCCGGAAATCCACCACTTCTCGCCGTTGAGAACGTAAGCATCCCCGTCCCGCACCGCGCGGAATTTCAGCTGCGCCGCATCGGAGGAGGCGATATCGGGCTCGGTCATCACGTAGGCCGAGCGGATCTCGCCCTCGAGCAGCCGGCCCAGCCAGCGGTCCTTGTGGGCCTGCGTTCCGTAGCGTTCCAGCACCTCCATGTTGCCGGTGTCGGGCGCGTTGCAGTTGAAGACCTCGGCGGCGATGCCGACCTTTCCCATTTCCTCGGCAAGATAGGCGTATTCCACCGTGCTGAGGCCATAGCCGCGCTCCGACTCCGTCAGCCAGAAATTCCACAATCCCCGCTCTTTCGCCTTGGCCTTCAGCCCATCGAGGATCTCCAGCTGCCGGTCGGTGTGGCGGAACCGGTCGCCCGAGGGATGCTTGCCCACCTCGGCGTGAAATTCCGCGTCCAGCGGCGCGATCTCGTCCTCGACCATGCGCCGCACCTTGTCGATCAGCGGGCGGACTTTGTCCGTGATGCCCAGATCCATGCCTAGTCCTCCAATGCGATGCGGGTGATCCAGGCGGCGACCAGCGCCGGCCTGTCCGATCCCTCGCGTTCCATGCTCACGTCCCAGTGCACCGTCAACTGCCCAGGCGCCTCGTCCACGGCCGAGACGGTAAAATGCCCGCGCACCCGCGATCCCACCGGCACCGGCGAGACAAAGCGGATGCGGTCGAAGCCGTAGTTGATGCTGGCGGTCATGCCCGGCAGGTTTGGCGTCACCTGGTAGGACATGGCCGAGAGCATCGACAGCGTCAGGAACCCATGCGCCACGCAGCCGCCGAAGGGCGTCTCCGCCGCCGCGCGCTCTGCGTCGAGGTGGATGAACTGCCAGTCCTCGGTGGCGTCGGCGAAGGCGCGCACGCGGGCCGCGTCCAGCGTCATCCAGTCCGAGGTCTGCGGCGGCAAAAGCCGCAGGTCGTCAGCCAGCATCGGGCAGCGTGTAATCCGCGAAGCGCTCGCGCAGGGTCAGTTTCGACACCTTTCCGGTGGCGGTCATCGGCAGATCCTCGACAAAGGCGATGTCGTCGGGCAGCTGCCATTTCGCCATGCTGCCCAGCATCATCTCGTGAATCTCCGCCAGCGTCGGCGGGTCGTTTGCATACTTCGGCACCACCACCAGCAGCGGGCGTTCGTCCCACTTGGGATGCGCGATGGCGATCACCGCGCAATTGGCGACCTTCGGATGCGCCATGGCAATATTCTCGAGGTCGATGGAGCTGATCCATTCGCCGCCCGACTTGATCAGGTCCTTGCTGCGGTCCTGGATCGACAGGAAGCCGCGTTCGTCGATATGCGCGACGTCGCCGGTGCCGAACCAGCCTTCGGCGTCGATGGCCTGGGCGCTCGCCTCTTCGTTGTTGAAATAGCCCGAGACGATGGCGTTGCCGCGCACGTAAAGCTCGCCCACGGCCTTGCCGTCATGCGGCAGGCGGTTGCCCTCTTCGTCGACGATCTTGAGCTCGACACCGAACATGCGGCGGCCCTGCTTGCACTTGAGCCGGAGCTGTTCCTCTTGCGGCAATTCCCGGTGCGGCGCGGAGAGAAACCCGTGCGTGCCGATGGGCGACATTTCGGTCATGCCCCAGGCGTGGCAGACATCGACGCCGGAGTTCTCGAAGCCCTCGATCATGCTACGCGGCGCCGCCGAACCGCCGACGACGACCTGGGCGAACTTGCCCGGGTTGCGCCCGCGCTTGTCGATCTCGGCGCGCAGGCCCAGCCAGACCGTGGGCACGCCCCAGGCCGAGGTGACGCCCTCGGCCTCCATCAGGTCGAAAAGCGATGCACCGTCGAGTTTCGGCCCCGGCATGATCAGGCTCGCGCCGGTCAGGGGCGCGGCATAGGGCAGGCCCCAGGCGTTGACATGGAAGAGCGGCACCACGGGCAAAATGCGAGCGCCTTCGGTGAGACTGTCCTTGAGCGCGATGGATTCCCCCATCGCGTGCAACACAGTGGAGCGGTGGGTATAGAGCGCGCCCTTGGGGTTGCCGGTGGTGCCGGACGTGTAGCAGAGCGCGGCGGCGGTATCCTCGGGCAGCTGGGGCCAGTCGAAGGTGGTGTCCTGCCCGTCCAGCAGCTCTTCGTAGCAGAGCAGGTTGAGCGGGCTTTCCGGCATGTGCGCCCGGTCGGTCATCGCCACCAGGTGCAGGCCCTTGGGAAGCTGGTCGGCGATGCCCTCGACGATCGGCAGGAAGGTTGTGTCGAAGCACAGAACCCGGTCGCCCGCGTGGTGGATGATATAGAGCATCTGCTCGGCCGAGAGGCGCGGATTGATCGTGTGGCAGACAGCCCCCATGCCCGAAACGCCGTAGTAAAGCTCGAAATGCCGGTGGCCGTTCCACGCCAGCGTCGCCACCCGGTCGCCCTGAGCGATCTCGAGGCCCGTCAGCCCATGCGCCAGCTGCGCGGCGCGCGCGTAGGCCTCGGCATAGGATTCGCGATGCAGGTCGCCTTCGGTCCGCACCGACACGACCTCGCCGCCCGGATGCGCCTCTGCCGCGTAGCGCAGGATCTCGATGATCGACAGCGGCTGGTTCATCATCATGCCTTGCATCCGGCCCTCCCTTGCCTTCTGCTGAACTGGTCTAGGTACACTGCGCAGCCGCTCCGTCGCGTGCAACCACATTTCCCCGAACCGGCAGAAAGTCCTCCATGTCCGCAACGTTCCAACGCATCGCCCTCGCCCGCCGCCCCCAGGGACATCCCGTCCCCGAGGATTTCGACCTGCGCACCGAGCCGATGCCCGAGCCGGGTGACGGCGAGGTTCTGGTCGAGGTGACCCACCTGTCGCTCGATCCCTACATGCGCGGACGCATGGACGAAGTGAAAAGCTACGCGCCGTCGGTCGAGATCGGCGGCACGATGACCGGACAGGGCGTTGGCCGGGTTCTGGCGTCCAGGGCCGACGGGTTTGCGACGGGCGACCTCGTGACAGGCATGACCGGCTGGGCCAGCCATGCCTGCCTGCCGGGGTCCGAGTTGCGCAAACTCTCGGACGACCTGCCGCCTTCGACGGCGCTTGGCGTGCTGGRTATGCCGGGGCTGACCGGGTGGGTCGGCTTGAACCGTTTCGGAATGCCCAAGGCCGGAGAGACGCTGGTCGTGGCGGCGGCCACCGGGCCGGTGGGGTCAATGGTGGGGCAACTGGCCAAGGCCGCGGGGCTGCGCACCGTGGCCGTCGCCGGCGGGCCGGAGAAATGCGCGCTGGCGAGGGACACCTTCGGATTCGATGCGGCCATCGACCACCGCGCGCATGACAGCGCGTCGGACCTGCGCAAGGCCATCGCCGCAGAAGCGCCGGACGGCGTCGACATCTACTGGGAGAACGTCGGCGGCAAGGTGCTCGAAGCGGTGCTGCCGCTGATGAACACGCACGGTCGCATCCCGGTCTGCGGGATGATTTCCTGGTACGGCGGCGTCGACGGTGACGGCACCGACCGCCTGCCGCAGATGTGGCGCGCGGTGCTGGTCAAGCGGCTGCGGGTCTCGGGCTTCATCATCTTCGACCACTGGGACGACTACCCGGCCTTCCTGAAAGAGGTCGGGCCGAAGGTCGCGAAGGGCGAGATCGCCTATCTCGAAGACGTGGCCGAAGGGCTGGAGAACATGGTGCCTGCCTTCATCTCGATGCTGAAGGGCGGCAACATGGGCAAGCAGATCGTAAAGCTGTAAAAGCCAGCGGCGGGTCGGCACCCCGGCCCGCCTTTTTAGCCCCGGCCGATATACGGCATCTTGGTCGCCATCACCGTCATGAACTGCACGTTGGCATTGAGCGGCATGTCCGCCATCAGCCGCACCGACTTTACCGCCTCGGCCACGTCCATGGTCGGCGGCTCCGGCTCTCCGGCGGCGCGGGCGCGGTCGACCAATCCGCCCAGCAGGTCGGTGCGTGCGTTGCCGATGTCGATCTGCCCGCAGGCGATGTCGAAGGGCCGCCCGTCGAGGCTCAGTGTCCGGGTGAGGCCCGTGATCGCATGTTTGGTCACGGTGTAGCAGACCGACCCGTCGCGCGGCACATGGGCCGAGATCGAGCCGTTGTTGATGATCCGCCCGCCCAGCGGTTCCTGCTGCCGCATCGCGCCAAAGGCGGCGCGGGCGCACAGGAACATGCCGTGCAGGTTGACGCGCAGCACCTGCTCCCAATCATCCAGCGACACCTCGTCGATGGGCGCCGCGGGGCCGAACATCCCGGCGTTGTTGAAGAGCACGTCGAGCCGCCCGACACGGCCGATGAAGCTCTCGAAGGCCGCGTCCACCTGCACCGCGTCGGTAACATCGGCGGGCAGCACATGCGCCGTGTCCCTTCCCGCCGCCACCTCCTGCAACGCGTCTTCGCGCCGGGCCAGCAGGCCCACATGCCAACCCCCGTCGAGAAACGCCTCGGCGCAGGCGCGGCCGATGCCGGAGCTGGCGCCGGTGATCAGGATCGTGCTCATTCGAATTCCTCCGCCTGCAATTGCAACGGCGCCGGGGCCACGCGTTTCAGATCGTCCACCACCAGAGGGCCGGTGGGTTTCGACAAACGATTGCGGACCACCCAGATCAACCGTTCCTGCGCCCGGGTGATCGCGACGTAGGCCAGCCGTTTCCACAGCGGCTGCCCCGCCTCCACACGGCCCATGCGCGCGGCGACGAAGAGGTCGGGCGCGAAGACCTGCACCGTGTCCCACTGCGAGCCTTGGGCCTTGTGAATTGTGACCGCGGCTCCGTGCAGAAAGGTGGCTCCCATCCGGGCAGCATAAGGGATAAAGGGCTCTTCCTCGTCGGGCTTCTCGATCTTGACGATGGAGGCGGCGGACACCTGCGGATCCTCGGCGCCCATGACGTGCAGCTTGGAAAACCCGGGGTTGCGCCCGGGTCCGAGGTAGACGACCTGCGCGCCCTTGATCAGGCCGCGCGCCTCGAGGTCGAGGCGTTTCTTGCGATGCTTGAGCGGCAGTTCGAGCCCGTCGCAGATCAGCGGCTCGCCGGGCAGAAGCTCTGTCTCGGGCGCGTCGTGGACCTTGCGGAAGGCGTGGATCAGGCGGATGCGCGTGGCGTTGCGCCAGACCAGAACCGGCGAGCGCGCCATCAGGTCCACCTCGACCCGCTGGCCCCAGACGACGCGGTCATCCTGCCTGGACTTTTCTTCGACCATGCGTTCGAAATCGGAGAATTCGAGCTGAGGGTCGGCCAGCGCATGGGCGAGGTCGAGGATCGGGTTGTCAGCATCCTGTCGGTGGATGCGGTGCAATTCCATCTTCTGCGCCGGTTTCAGGCTGTCGAAGACCATGCCGCCGGGGCTGTTGACCGGTGCCAGCTGCGCGGGATCGCCGAAGAGCAGCAGGTTGGGAAAAATTTCCTGCAGGTCCTCGAACTGGCGTTCGTCCAGCATCGAAGCCTCGTCGACGAAGCCGATGTCCAGAGGTTCCTCGCGGCGTTTCCAGCCGGTGATGAAATCCGACCCGCGAAGACCGGCGGCGGCCAGGGCGGCGGGCACGGATTTGTGGCCCTGGTAGGAGGCAAAGGCGCGGTCCAGCGCCTCTTCGCTCAGCGCCTCGGTTTCTGGCCGTTCGCCGTTGCCCAGGAGCCATTCGGCGATCTTCTCGTACTCGGGATCGTAAACCGGCGAATAGAGGATGCGGTGAATCGTCGTCGCGGGCACGCCGCGCATCCGCAACACGCTCGCCGCCTTGTTGGTGGGGGCGAGGATCGCCAGGGTCCGCTTGTCGCGGCGCTTGCGCGATTCGTAGTCGCCTGACACCACGTCGACGCCGGCCTGTTCCAGCGCCTTGTAGAGCTCGGCCAGCAGCAGCGTCTTGCCCGACCCGGCCTTTCCGACCAGCGCCATCAGGCGGGACGATCCTTCCTTGGCGGGCAGCACGAGCCCATCGGTCAGATCGACCCCGGCCTCGCGCAAGAGCGTCGTGACTCGGTCGTAGGCTTCGGCCTGATCGTCGGAGAATGTCAGTGCGGGCAGGGTCATGGGCGGACCCTACAACCCTGCCCCGCCCAGCACCAGTATCAAGCCGCGCGCATGTCGCCCCGCGCCGGGCCGGCGCCGCCGAAAGCGCGTTCGAACCAGTGCCGCGACAGCTCGGGCGACACGCCCGCGCGCTGTGCGACCCGCGCCTGCGCCTCGGGGGTGAAGTCCCACAGGCCGACGCTGATCCGGTCGGCGCCGGTGCCCTGGCTGCCCACGATCTCGGGCGAGGCGCCGATCATCCGGTAGATCCGCACCATGCGGGCGTCGAAGACGCCGACGTAATGTTCGACGCCAAAGCCGCGCATCACCTCGCCCCCCGCCAGCATCAGCGCCGCGGCGACGCCCGGCCCGGCGTCGCGGGCGAGGCAGAATCGGGTGCATTCCCAGATGAAGGGGCTTTCGATGCGCACGCCGTCGGTCAGATGGCTGAAATGATCGTTGACCATGGTGCGGCCCACGGTCGGCATCAGCCGCATCGACCCGCCATGGCCGCCTGCGGACGTCTCCCAGATGACATAGAGCGGGTTCAGCGCGTCGTATTCGTCCCGTTCCTCGCCCTGCGCATCGACCTCGACCGCCCACTTGAGGCGCGTGGCGAACTGGTCGGCGCGGTCGCGGAACATGGCGCGGGCAAGGGCCGGGAAGGATGAAAGCTGGTCTGCATATAGATATTGGATCATGTCCGTCTCCCTCGATGTCTGGAGGGAGGGTGGCGGAAAGACGGTTAACGACCGGCAAATGCGGCGTACGGTGCGCGGTCAGACCACGATCAGCCCGCGCGCCATTGCCCGCGCCACGGCATGGGTGGTGTTGAGCGCGCCCAGCTTGAACCGGGCGCTTTCGATATAGACCCGCACCGTATGTTCGGAAATCGACAGCGCGTCGGCCACCTGCGCCCGGCTGTAGCCGACCGCCAGCAGCGTAATCGCCTCGACCTCGCGCGGGCTGAGCGCCTGCGCCGGTTCCGGCGTGCGGCCCGGTTCCAGCTCCAGCGCCTTGTGGTTGAAGTAATGCGCCAGCAGGATCAGGTCGCGGCGGTTGGCCTCGGTGAAGGAAGCCCAATCGTCGTCCGATGCGTGGTGACTGACGGTGAAAAGCGCGAACTGGCCGTTGGGTCCGCGGATGGGGATCGAATAGCCCTGGTTGCCGATGCCGTGGTCGATCGCATCCTGCAGGAAGGCGCGGACCGCCTTGCCGGACCAGTCGAGGCTTTTCCAGTCGACCGGGTGAAAGTGCCGGTAACATCCCTGGATCACAGGGTCGATCTTCAAATAACCCTTTTCGATATACCGTTGCACCCAGTCCGGCGGATAGGTGCCGCAGCCCCATTGTTCGCCGTTGCTGTTGACCCAGTGATAGATGAGGTGATCGACTCCGCAGAAATCGCGCAACGCCTCGGACGTGCGCTGCAACTCCTCACGGGTTTCGACGCATTCCAGCTGCGCCAGAATAAAATCCATCTGTGGCGACAACTGCGCGCAGCCCAATTGACGACCCTTTCGCCTGCGACGCGATCTCCTTCCGGGCTGCCAGATGGGTTTCATCCAGCTGCTCGGCCAGATGAGGTAGCCCGTTGGCCCGCGCGAAGGCCCTGAGATCGGTCAGAACATCGATTATCCAGTCATGCGCCATATGAACCTCATGCTGCAGTGGTTAATGAAAAGTTAAAACAATCTTAGCATGTGGTCGTTTCGGTTAACATTCGCGTATTTCACATCCCCAGAAATAGCGGGTTGCGAAATCGGAAGCCATTGTTTCCAAAAGTCGCCCATTCCGGAATGCACAAAGCCCGCGAACGCCATGGCGATTCGCGGGCTTTGCGAGGGATCGCGTGGCGTTAGCGGCGCGCGTCGAGCGCGTCCTCGAGCGTCCGCAGGCCGGTCTTGGGCGCCTGCACCAACACCGCCATGTTCCCCGGCTTGTGCTGATTATGCATCATCTTCATATGCGCCGCCGGGATGTCGGCCCATTCGAACACCTCGGACATGCAGGGGTCGAGCCGCCGTTCGATCATCAGCTGGTTCGCCGACGACGCCTGCTTGAGATGCGCGAAGTGAGACCCCTGCAGACGCTTCTGGTGCATCCACATGTACCGCACGTCGAAGGTGCAGTTGAAGCCGGTGGTGCCGGCGCAGATGACCACCATCCCGCCTTTCTTGCAGATAAGAGCCGACACCGGAAAGGTCGACTCGCCCGGATGTTCGAACACCATGTCGACGTTGTTGCCCTTGCCGGTGATGTCCCAGATCGCCTTGCCGAACTTGCGCGCCTCTTTCAGCCAGGCGTTGTATTCCGGGCTGTTGACCGTGGGCAGCTGGCCCCAGCAGTCGAATTCCTTGCGGTTGATGACGCCCTTGGCGCCCTGGTCCATGACGAACTGTCGCTTGCTTTCGTCCGAGATCACGCCGATCGCATTGGCGCCGGCGGTGTTGGCCAGCTGGATCGCGTAGGAGCCAAGACCGCCCGATGCCCCCCAGACCAGCACGTTCTGGCCCGGCTTGAGATCATGAGGCTCGTGCCCAAAGAGCATCCGGTAGGCGGTGGCCAGCGTCAGCGTGTAGCAGGCGCTTTCCTCCCAGGTCAGGTGCTTGGGCCGCGGCATAAGCTGCTGCGCCTGCACCTTGGTGAACTGCGCGAAAGAGCCGTCGCCGGTCTCATAGCCCCAGATCCGCTGGCTGGGCGAGAACATCGGGTCGCCGCCATTGCAGTGCTCGTCGTCGCCGTCGTCCTGGTTGCAGTGGATCACGACCTCGTCGCCGACCTTCCAGCGGGTGACCTTTTCCCCGACCTTCCAGACGATGCCCGACGCGTCGGACCCGGCGATATGGAAATCCTGGTTGTGCACGTCGAAGGGGCTGATCGGTACGCCCTTCCCGGCCCAGACTCCGTTGTAGTTGACGCCCGCGGCCATCACCAAAACCAGTACTTCGTGGCTGTCGACATCCCAGGTGTCGACCACCTCGACCTCAAAGCTCTTGTCGGGATCGCCGTGCCGCTCGCGCCGGATCGCCCAGGCGTACATCTTCTTGGGAACGTAGCCCATCGGCGGCATTTCCCCGATCTCGTAGAGGTCTTTCTCGGGTGCGTCGTAGCTCGCGATACCGGTTTGCGTGTCCAGAGCCATCGGGGCCTCCTCGTCCAGGTTCAAGGTTTTGCCGCAATGCAGAATCGCGGCGGTTTTCTGGGAAATATAGCCCCATACGCAACATTGCAACAACATTAAGACGTGTTTTGTAATTTTATGACCGAGCGGATGCAGAAACTCACCCGATCAGGTGGCGAATCGACCGGGCGTAGAAGTCCAGCGTTTCCTTTTCGGCCTCGACCGGCGTATAGCGGGTGCCGTCAAACGCCACGAGACGCCGCTTGCAGAGGCCCAGCAGCGCCTCTTCGACGGCAAGGCCGCGGTTGTCGTTGGGAAGCGCCACGTTGGCGGGCGGCACATGCGTCAGCATCTCGGCCAGGTCGCGCTCAAGCTCTGCGCGGCTGCGGGCGCCATGGCTCAGCAACGCCTGCGCCACCAGCGGCACCGGCAGAACCGGCACCGCGGCGGCGATGCGGGCCATGACTTCTGCCGCCAGAGCGTCCGTGTCCTCGGCCAGTTCCGGTCGTGCCCGCAGCGAAAGCGGCATGCCGAAACTCACCGCTGCATGGCCGAAGCGCCGGAACCGCCCGGCGATCTTGCGCCACAACAACCGCAGGGCATGCAGGGCGACAACGCTGATCCGCGCGCGGAACCGCCGAGTGCCCGACGCGCCAGCCTCGAGCAGGACGCGATCCTCGAGCACGCGGTCGTAGTTCAGCGCCACCGGCACGAAAACGACATCGCGCGCCGCGAGGTCCACCCCGTCGGTGAGATACTTCAGCAACCCCAGCTTTGGCGGCGCAATCGCACCGTCGAGGCTCAGACCGCCTTCGGGAAACATTGCCTGCGCCACGCCGCCGCGTGTCGCCATCTGCACGTAGCGCGCCAAGACCCGGCGATAAAGCGCCCCGCGCGACTTGCGCCGGATGAAATACGCCCCCATCGCCCGGATCAGGACCGATAGCGGCCAGACCCGCGCCCATTCGCCCACGGCGTAGGACAACGCTGACCGGCGCGCGGCCAGGTAGGTCACCAGAACGTAGTCCATGTTGCTGCGGTGGTTCATCACGTAGACCACGGTCGCGTCGCGGTCGATCCCGTTCAGCGCCGCCTCGTCAGAATAGCCCAGCCGCACGCGGTAAAGAGCCGTGCTGAGCATCCGGGCCAGCCGGATGGCGATCCCGAAATAGGCGGTGGCAGAGAAGGAGGGCACGATTTCCCGCGCGTAGCGCCGCGCCTGCTCAAAGGCCACGTCCTCGCGCACATTGTTCTCACGCGCATGTTCGACGATCGCCTGCGTTACCTCGGGGTCGTACAGCAACCGCTGGATCATGTCCGTCCGGCGGGCCAGCTTGAACGGCTGGATCGGACGTTCCAGCCGCGCGTTGAGCTGCGCCACCACGCGCTCGGCCCGCCGACGCAGGTACCAGCGCACCGACGGAAACAGGAAATGTGACGCGAAGGTCACCGCCGCGAACAGCAGGATCAGGACGAACAGCCATAGCGGCAGGGACACGGTACGGGTCATGTACAGACCAAACCAGCCATCCGCCGGTCCGGCAAGAGCCAGGCAGGCGGAGTGCGGCCATTTGAACCCGTGCCCTGGCCCTCCTTTGGTCGGAGACGACCCCGTCGAATGCAAAAAATCAGCCTGGACGTATCGCGGCTTGGCGAGCCGCCGCATGTCTCTTGCGCGTAACCGGCCCGCGCATCATCCTGTGTTCGGGCATCGCCGCCTTGCTGCGATGCGGCGAATTGACAGCGACACATTCTTTCGCGTATCCACGCCTAAACGCAACAAGATTGCCCGGATGATTCACGAGGACCCCATGACCGAGACACCGACCCGCGACAAGCCCTGGCTCATCCGCACCTATGCCGGCCATTCCACCGCCAAGGCGTCGAACGCGCTCTATCGCGGCAACCTCGCCAAGGGGCAGACCGGACTGTCCGTGGCCTTCGACCTGCCCACGCAGACCGGCTATGACAGCGACCACATCCTGGCCCGCGGCGAGGTCGGCAAGGTCGGCGTGCCGGTCTGTCATCTGGGCGACATGCGCACGCTCTTCGACGAGATTCCGCTCGACCAGATGAACACCTCTATGACGATCAACGCCACGGCGCCCTGGCTGCTGGCGCTTTACATCGCGGTGGCCGAGGAACAGGGCGCGGATGTCGGCGCGCTCCAGGGCACGGTGCAGAACGACCTGATCAAGGAATACCTGAGCCGCGGCACCTATATCTGCCCGCCCAAACCCTCGCTGAAAATGATCGGGGACGTGGCTGAATACTGTTACAAGAACGTGCCGAAATGGAATCCGATGAACGTCTGTTCCTATCACCTGCAAGAAGCGGGTGCGACGCCGGAGCAGGAATTGTCCTTTGCGCTCGCCACCGCCATCGCGGTGCTGGACGAATTGAAACCGCGCGTTCCGGCCGAGGATTTCCCGATGCTCGCCGGACGGATTTCGTTTTTCGTGAATGCCGGCATTCGCTTCGTCACCGAGATGTGCAAGATGCGCGCCTTCGTCGATCTCTGGGACGAGATCCTGGCCGAACGTTACGGCGTCGAGGATCCGAAATTCCGCCGCTTCCGATACGGCGTACAGGTCAATTCCCTGGGCCTGACCGAACAGCAGCCGGAAAACAACGTCTACCGCATCCTCATCGAAATGCTGGCGGTGACCCTGTCGAAAAAGGCCCGCGCCCGTGCCGTGCAATTGCCCGCCTGGAACGAAGCGCTCGGCCTGCCCCGTCCCTGGGACCAGCAATGGTCGATGCGGATGCAGCAGATCATGGCCTATGAAACCGACCTTTTGGAATTCGACGATCTTTTCGACTGCAATCCCGCAGTCGATGCCAAGGTCGAGGTATTGAAAGACGGCGCGCGTGCCGAATTGGCCAACCTCGAAAGCATGGGCGGCGCCATCGGCGCCATCGAGTACATGAAAGGTCGGCTGGTCGACAGCAATGCCGAACGCGTGGGCCGGATCGAACGCAACGAGACCGTCGTCGTCGGCGTCAACAAGTGGCAGGCCTCCGAACCCTCGCCGCTGATGGGGGAGGACGGCGGCATCATGACCGTCGATCCCGGCGTCGAAGCCGATCAGATCGCCCGGCTGAACGAATGGAAGGCCGCGCGCGACGACGATGCCGTCAAGACCGCGCTGGCCGTATTGCGCGCCGCCGCCGAGGAGGGCCGCAATGTGATGGAACCGTCGATCGCCTGCGCCCGCGCCGGCGTCACCACCGGCGAGTGGGCCGCGCAGATGCGCGCCGTCTACGGCGAATACCGCGGCCCCACGGGCGTGTCGAAATCGGTCAGCAACAAGACCGAAGGCCTGGACGACATCCGCGACGCGGTGAACGCGGTCAGCGACCGCCTGGGTAAGCGCCTGCGTTTCCTCGTGGGCAAGCCGGGGCTCGACGGCCACTCCAACGGCGCCGAACAGATCGCCTTCCGCGCCCGCGACTGCGGCATGGAAATCGACTACGAGGGTATCCGCCTCACCCCCGAGGAAATCGTCACCGCCGCCCGCAACGGTGCGCATGTGGTGGGCCTGTCGATCCTGTCGGGCTCGCATATTCCGCTGGTCGAGGACCTGATGGAGCGGCTGAAATCCGAGGGCCTGGGCCATGTGCCGGTCATCGTCGGCGGCATCATTCCCGAAGAGGATGCCCAGCGGCTGCGCGCCATGGGCGTCGCCAAGGTCTATACGCCGAAAGACTTTGAACTGAACGCCATCATGCGGGATATCGTCACGCTGGCCGATCCACAATCGGTGGCCGCGGAATAAGCGCGGTCGTTCGAAACCCAGGGACACGGATTTCAGAACGAATTGTGTCGGATCAGCGTCAATTCCGATATGTCCGGCGACAAATCTTTACCAAAACGTGTCAGCCAAAAGCCGCGCTCTCCCTTTGGGTGCGCGGGCTTTCGCCGTTTCCGCAAAAAAGCAGGATTGTCACAAGAGAGGGACTTGATCCCAATGGAAAAAAGGAGAATTTAAACTCACCACTCTGGAGACGAAAATGCAAATAGACCTAGAATCCCTTTCCAAAGACGACCTGAAGCAACTGAAAACCGATGTCGACAAGGCGCTGAAAACCATCGACGCGCGCCGCAAAGCAGAGGCCAAGAAAGCCGCGGAGCATGCCGCCAAGGAATACGGCTTTTCGCTGGACGAGCTATTGGGCGGCTCCGGCAAAGGGTCGAAAAGCGCGCCGAAATACGCCAATCCGGCAGACCGCTCGCAGACCTGGACCGGCCGCGGACGCAAGCCGAATTGGGTTCTCGATGCGCTCAATGCCGGAAAGTCGCTGGACGATATGAAAATCTGATCGCATGACGATCCATATCGGCGCCAAGCCCGGAGAGATCGCCGAAACGGTTCTGATGCCGGGCGATCCTTATCGTGCGAAATGGGCGGCAGAGACCTTTCTGGACGATGTCCGGCGGGTCAACGACGTGCGGGGCATGTTGGGTTTCACCGGGACCTGGCGCGGCAACAGGGTGACGATCCAGGGTTCGGGCATGGGGATGCCGAGCCTGTCGATCTACGCCAACGAGCTGATCCGCGACTATGGCGCGAAGACCCTGATCCGCATCGGGTCCTGCGGCGCGATGCAGGAAAAGGTGCAGATCAGGGACATCATCCTCGCCATGACGGCGACAACCCTGTCGACCCCGTCACGCGGCATCTTCCGCGAAGTGAACTTCGCGCCCTGCGCCGACTGGTCGCTTTTGCGCGCCGCCGTCGCCGCGACCGAGGCGCGCGGCGCGCCGCTGCACGTGGGCGGCATCTACTCGTCCGACGTGTTCTACGACGAACGCCCCGACCTCAACGAACAGATGACCCGCCACGGCATCCTCGGGGTCGAGATGGAAGCGGCAGAGCTCTACATCCTCGCCGCCCGCCACGGTGTCCGCGCCCTGGCGGTGCTGACCGTGTCGGACCATCTCCTCACCCACGAAGCCCTGTCCGCGGAAGACCGCGAACAGAGTTTCGGCGATATGGTGGAAATCGCGCTCGAAGCGGCCTTCGACTGAACCGGGGTGGGTCGCAGACCCACCCTACAGCCCGTGGCTGCCGTCATAGCCGTTGCGCGCGGGCGGCGCCCAGCCGGGCATATCGCCCGCGTCCAGGACCTCGACCCGCAGCGGGTAACAGGCGGCGGCGTCGCTCGTATGCTCCGCCGAACAATCCCCGCCCGGACAGGCGCTGAGCGCGCCCAGGAGCGGTACCTCGGCCAGGCAGGTCCAGCTGTCGCCGGGCCTGACCGGGCTGGCCTTCATGAAATACTGCCCGGTGTCGCGGGTAAAGCCGGTGCACATGAAAACGTTGAGCACGTCGTGCACATGCGGCTCCGCCTCTTTCGGAGACATGCCCAGTTCCGCGGCCAGCGCCCGCACCAGGTTCGAATGGCAGCACTGGTGATACTGCACGCCCGAAAGCAGATGCCCGGTATAGGGATCGCAACGCGTGCCGATCACGTCATGCACCGCGCCGCCGAAGGTATCGATCCCGTACCAGTCGAGCGAATCCTGCACCACAGTCGCCATCGGCCGGAGATGCGGGAAGCTCGACCAGAGCCGGTCGCCCACATTGACATGCGTGCCATGCAAAGCCCGCGTCTTGCCGGAATAGAACCGCTCACCGAGGTCTTCGGCGTGCCACAGGTTCAGATCGCCGACCTGCGGCCCGTCGACGCTGGCGATCCGGAAGAAGCCGCCTGCCGGTACGCGAAAGGTCGCGGCCTCGCGCGGGGGCACGGTGACCGTGTCGATCACCGTCGCGCGCGCCAAGGCTGCCGAATAGCCCGCAAGATCGGGCCGGGGCAGAGTGTCGTTGGGGTAGCAGATCACCGGCGCTACGGCGCGGCGCGCTTCTGCATCGGGGGGCTGGATCATGTCGGAACTCCTTTTCCCTATTTGCAATCCGCTCGCCCGACAAGGCAAGCGCCGCGCCGCCGTCACCGGACCAAAGCCTCCGGCGGGAGTTTATCGACAAGATGAAGCCGCGCCCCGCGCCTCAAACTTCATCTTGCCCATAAATCTCCGGGGGTCCGGGGGCTGGCCCCCGGTCCGAGGCTCCGAAAACGCGAAAGGCCGGGACAGTGCCCGGCCTTTTAAACACTCAACAAATTGGATCAGATCACGATAACGTCCAGCGGCGGGAAGCCGTTGAATCCGACCGAGGAGTAGGTCGAAGTGTAGGCGCCGCAGTTGCGGATGATCACCTTGTCGCCCGAGGTCAGACCGACCGGAAGTTCGATCGGGCGCTTTTCGTAAAGCACGTCGGCGCTGTCGCAGGACGGACCGGCAAGGATGCAGGGGCCGAAGCCTTCGTGATCCCGCTCGGTCAGGAACTGGTAGCGGATCGCCTCGCCCTCGGTTTCCGCGAGGCCGGAGAAGCGGCCGATGTCCAGGTAGACCCAGCGGTGCATGTCCATGTCCGACTTGCGCGACACCAGCATGACCTCGCAGGCGATGGCACCGGCTTCGGCGACCATGCCGCGGCCCGGCTCTGCCATGATCTGCGGCACGTCGCCGAAGCGGGCGTCGATCTGGCGCATCACGTTGGCCGCGTAGGAGGTCGGAGCCTCGATGGCTTCGCCGTAGAACGCCGGGAAACCGCCGCCGATGTTCAGCAGGCTGAGCTCGTGACCGGCCTTTTTCGCGTCGTTCCACACGGCCGCCACCTGGTCCAGCGTGATCGCCCACATGTCAGCGCGGCGGGTTTGCGATCCGACGTGGAAGGAAAAGCCCACGGGGGTCAGGCCCAGCTCTTTCGCCAGGTCGATCAGCGCCAGCGCCTTGTCGCGGGCGCAGCCGAACTTGCGCGACAGCGGCCAGTCGGCCTCGGAGGCATCGACGATCAGGCGGATGTAGACCTGCGCGCCGGGCGCATGCTCGGCCACCTTCGCGATTTCCTCTTCGGCGTCGACCGAAAAAAGCGTGATGCCGACGCTGTGCGCCCAGGCGATGTCGCGCGCCTTCTTGATGGTGTTGCCGAAGGAGATGTGCTCCGGATGCGCGCCCTGGCTGAGGCACAGCTCGATCTCGCCGCGCGAAGCCGCGTCGAAGTGCGCGCCGAGGCCGACGAGGGTCTCGATGATCTCTTTCGCCGGGTTGGCTTTCACGGCGTAGTGGATCGAGGCGCGGCCCAGGCCGGCCTTGAGCGCGCCATACTGGCGGGCCACGGCGTCGCGGTCCACGACCAGGGTCGGATGCTCGAAGCTGTTGTTGCGGATGAAGGTTTCCACGCGGGATGCGGGCGTTGCGGTGCGAGCGGAAAACTCGGTGGCGAATGCGTTCATGTCCATCTCCTATAGACCCGGCCATATATGACCGCTCAGTTCCAAGGGAGACGTTACCGTCGCTACGTAACC
Organism: Thalassococcus profundi; assembly: GCF_003344785.1. Taxonomy (GTDB): domain Bacteria; phylum Pseudomonadota; class Alphaproteobacteria; order Rhodobacterales; family Rhodobacteraceae; genus Puniceibacterium; species Puniceibacterium profundi. The sequence continues at coordinate 73,889 of NZ_QPMK01000001.1, forward strand.
TTAGGGGTCGGATCCCCTTTCGCCAGTGGTGCGTGCGTTGGCGTCTGATGGCGTGCATATGAGCCCGCGCGTGATTCACATCAAGTGGAATTTTCGCTGAATCCTAAAAAGTTTAGCGGCCTCTCGGACTGTTGTCCCGCAGACACGTCCGGGGCGGTTTTCCGGGCGTCCCGACCGTCTCTGCCCCACAATGCACGCAGGTCCATGTGGCGGTTTCGCCACGACGGTATTCGCGCCAGCGGCATTGGCGCGTGGCGCGGTTGGAAAAGACCGCGATCAGCATGAAGGCGACGATCAGGCCGATGATGACAAGCATGGAATCATCCGGAGTCCTTGTGCTCGACACCTAAGGCCCGGCCTCCGCGGGGCAAGCCGGGGCGGACCCTCGCCGAAACGGGGCGCCCCGGCCCTGATCAGAGGACCGGTCCGCTGTCGTAGCCGCCAAGGGCGGGGCGGACAGGGGTCTCCGGCGTCCAGTTCGGCCGGGAATAATAAGACAGCGCATCTTCGAGCAGACGCAGCTGTTCCTGAGGGGTATGGGTCTGGGAGTTCGGGGTTTGGTTCTGCATGGAAGCCTCTCGCTTTCGCGTTGGCCTCCTCCCTGCGCCACAAGATGCGCACCTTGGCGGTCACAGACAAGTCCGTGTTGCACATTCGGCACATGCAGACAACGCCTGGCGCCCCGGCGGAACCAAACCGCCGGGGGCGCAGCGGTTCAGACCGCGCGTTCGACCATCATCTTCTTGATCTCTGCGATCGCCTTCGCGGGGTTCAGACCCTTCGGGCAGGTCTTGGCGCAATTCATGATCGTATGGCAGCGATACAGCTTGAAGGGATCCTCGAGATCGTCCAGCCGCTCGCCCGTCGCCTCGTCGCGGCTGTCGATGATCCAGCGGTAGGCGTGCAGAAGCGCCGCCGGCCCGAGGTAGCGGTCGCCGTTCCACCAGTAGGACGGGCAGGAGGTCGAGCAGCAGGCGCACATGACGCATTCGTAAAGCCCGTCGAGCTTTTCGCGGCTTTCGATGCTCTGTTTCCATTCCTTCGCCGGGCGGTTGGTCTTGGTCTCGAGCCAGGGCATGATGCTGGCGTGCTGGGCGTAGAAATGGGTAAGATCGGGGATCAGGTCGCGCACCACCGGCATGTGCGGCAGCGGGTAGATCGCCACATCACCCTTGATCTCGTCCATTCCGTAGATGCAGGCCAGCGTGTTGATCCCGTCGATGTTCATGGCACAGGACCCGCAGATGCCTTCGCGGCAGGACCGGCGGAAGGTCAGTGTCGGGTCGATCTCGTTCTTGATCTTGATCAGCGCGTCCAGAACCATCGGGCCGCAGGTGTCCATGTCGACGAAATAGGTGTCCACACGCGGGTTGCTGCCGTCGTCCGGCGTCCAGCGGTAAATCTTGAACTTGCGCAGGTTCTTGGCGCCTTCTGGCTTGGGCCAGGTCTTGCCGGTGGTGATCCGGGAGTTCTTGGGAAGGGTCAGTTCTACCATCTTGTGTTCCTTGCAGCTCAGCTCGGTATGCCGCGGTGCGGCCGGATGAGGCGGATACCTCGGGTTCTACCAGACATCGGTTCGTTCAGCCACCTAGGCCCCGGCCGCAGGGGCGCAAGCCTGCGTCGTCCGACCCCGTGGCTTTGGTGCGCCTTGGATACCGTCACGTGCAGTCCCACGGTTCACGCCGCTCCGGCCAACAGCGCCGGCAGCCCCTGTTCGGCAAGGCAGCGCAGGGTTTGCGGCTGGCGCAGGATGCCGGTCACGATCTCGACCGTGCTTTCGGTCGGGCCGGTGACGGAATCCGCCGCAAGCGCGTAGATCTGCGCCGCCGTGGCGTTGTTGATGACGCAGTTCACGGCCGGTTGCACCGGAACACCGGGCAACCGTTCGACCAGCACCTTGGACGTGGCCGACCGCGCGGCCGCGCGGGCAAGCTCGTCCTGACCCTGCGGCGAGCAGGCCGCGAGGGACAGCACCAGGCCGAGAGTCATCAGGCGGGGCATCATTCGGCGCATGGTCTGGTCACTCCTGTTCCTGACACACCCGAGGGGTACGCGCTCGCGGGCACGAAGGAAATATCTGCGCCGTTGCGCCGCGAGTGTCGGCCAGCGACCGCCGATCCCCCGAAGGTTTCGATTGTGCCGCGCGCGATCATGTCGCTTCCGCGTGGACAAGGTGCACATCGTTGCGCGTCACATGCGCCTCCGTGTAACCCAGCCCCTTGAGGTGTTCGACAAGATCGACGTCCCAATTGTCGCGGAACAGCACCTCCATCATCAGATAGCGCGGCCACAGGCTCTGCGGCGCGGTCTCGAAGAAGGGCATCAAGGCGTTCACCTCAAATCCCTCGACGTCGATCTTCATCACGTCAATCCGGTCGACACCCGTTTCGGCCAGCAAGTCCGTAAGCGGGCGCACGGAAATCGCGATCCCCTCGCCTGTCGGCTCTCGCTGCGGCACCAACGTATTCGCGCCGGCGTTATGGGCGCGCACCGGAAAGATTTCCATCGTCTCGGCTCTCGGGCCCACGGCGAAGGGCAGAACCGTGACATTGCCGGCGTCGTTGAGGGCAAGGTTGGTTTCCAGCTTGGCCCGGGTCCGCGGATGCGGTTCGATCGCGATCACCCGCGCGTCCTCGGACATCCTGCGGCGGGCCAGCAAGCTGGCGATGCCGACATTCGCGCCGACATCCAGGAACACCTTGGCATCGGCCAGGCGCGCCCCCAGGGCATCTAGTTCGTCGGACATGACATGCCGCCCGGACAAGAGGATCGTCAGGTCGCAGTGGTTCTCCGCCGGGTAAAGCCGCAGACGAATCCCCTCTTTGGGCTGCTCCACGTCGAAGGCGCGCGGATGGCCCCGCAGGAAATGGCGCAGCCGTTTGGCAACGCCTTTCGACCGTTCGACCTTGCGCCCCTTCTCCGTGCCGCGGAACAGGAGACGCCAGAAAAAGCCCGGCCGGAAGGTGCCGAACGCCGCCTGGGTATTCACGTCACCCGTCATGTTCCGTGGCCCCCCGAAGCAGGATCGTCCCATGCCGCAGCGCGGCCAAAAGCTTCAGCGCCCGCAATATTGCGTCCCTCCATAGAGCACCGGCGCGCCGGGCGGGCAGTGGGCCGTGCCATAGGTCCGCTGCGGGGTTGTCTGCGCCTCGAAACGGGCGCGGTAGTCGGTGGCATGCACGGGCGTTGCCGTGCTCATCGCACCTGCGGGAATGCGGCCGCTTTGCACCACCATCGAGCCATCCGGATACTGCGTTTCGACCGTTACGCGGCGCGTGCGTGCGTTTTTCTTGTCGCGGATACAGGCATTCAAGGCGTCCGCGCCCGTCCGGGTTCCGCCGTTGCCCGGCACGAGCACCAGTTCGTTGCCAACCACCGCGTAGTTGTAGACACCCAAAGGCTGGCCCGCTTCCTGCAGGCATTGCGCTCCGGCGTCCGTCGACGACACGCCGCAGCCCGTCAGTGCCAACAGCGCCGCAACCCCTGTCGCAGCGGCCATGCAACGCCGCCGCATCAGAAGGTCCGCTCTTTCGGCGCGATCTTCTTGAGCGCGATACCGCCCGCCTTTTCGTCGGTCAGCGGGTCGGTGATGATCGGGCGGTAGGACAGGTCGACCTTGGCCCCGTCGACCCGGCTGATCGTGTGCACGCGCCAGTTCTCGTCGTCGCGGGTGCCGTAATCCTCGTGCGCATGGGCGCCGCGGCTTTCCTTGCGCGCCTCTGCGCCAAAGATCGTGGCCAGCGCGTTTGGCATGAGGTTCGTCAGCTCCAGCGTCTCCATCAGGTCGGAATTCCAGACCAGCGACCGGTCCGTGACCTTGATGTCGTCGAGCTTGCCGGCGATGGCGGTCATCTCCTTCACGCCGTTCTCGAGCGTTTTGCTTTCACGGAAGACGGCGGCGTCGCGCTGCATGGTCTTCTGCATCTCGAGCCGCAACTCGGCCGTGGGCGTGCCGCCGTCGGCATGGCGCAGGGCGTCGAAACGGGCGAAGGCCTTGTCGACCTGGCCCGTGTTGGTACCGGGCACCGCCGCGTCGCGGTCCACGACCTTGCCCGCACGGATCGCGGCCGCGCGACCGAAGACCACGAGGTCGATCAGCGAATTCGACCCAAGGCGGTTGGCGCCATGGACGCTCGCGCAGCCCGCCTCGCCCACGGCCATGAGGCCCGGCACGATCGCGTTGGGATCGTCCTTGGTCGGGTTCAGCACCTCGCCCCAGTAGTTCGTTGGAATGCCGCCCATATTGTAATGAACGGTCGGGATGACCGGGATCGGTTCCTTGGTCACGTCCACCCCGGCAAAGATCCGCGCGGATTCCGAGATGCCGGGCAGGCGCAGGTGCAGCGCCTCTTTCGGCAGGTGGCTCAGGTTCAGGTGGATATGGTCGCTGTCGGCGCCGACGCCGCGGCCCTCGCGGATCTCCATCGTCATGCAGCGGCTGACGTAGTCGCGCGGCGCGAGGTCCTTGTAGTTGGGCGCATAGCGCTCCATGAACCGCTCGCCTTCGGAATTGGTGAGATAGCCGCCTTCGCCGCGCGCCCCTTCGGTGATGAGACAGCCGGCGCCGTAGATGCCGGTGGGGTGGAACTGCACGAATTCCATGTCCTGCAGCGGCAGACCCGCGCGCGCCACCATGCCGCCGCCGTCGCCGGTGCAGGTGTGGGCGCTCGTCGCGCTGAAATAGGCCCGGCCATAGCCGCCGGTGGCCAGTACGACCATCTTGGCGTTGAAGACGTGCATGGTGCCATCATCGAGTTTCCAGCAGACCACGCCGGTACAGGCGCCGTCTTCGGACATGATCAGATCGATCGCGAAATACTCGATGTAGAATTCGGCGTTGTTCTTGACCGACTGGCCGTAGAGCGTGTGCAGGATCGCGTGGCCGGTGCGGTCGGCGGCGGCACAGGTGCGCTGCACCGGGGGGCCTTCGCCGAATTCGGTGGTGTGGCCGCCAAAGGGCCGCTGGTAGATCTTGCCCTCTTCGGTGCGCGAGAACGGCACGCCGTAGTGTTCCAGCTCGTAGACCGCTTTTGGCGCTTCACGGGCGAGGTATTCCATCGCGTCGGTGTCGCCCAGCCAGTCCGAGCCCTTCACCGTGTCGTACATGTGCCACTGCCAATGGTCCGGGCCCATGTTGCTGAGGGATGCGGCAATGCCGCCCTGTGCGGCGACGGTGTGCGAGCGGGTGGGAAAAACCTTGGTCACGCAGGCGGTGCGCAGGCCCTGTTCGGCCATGCCGAGCGTAGCGCGCAGGCCCGCGCCGCCGGCGCCGACCACCACCACGTCATAGTCGTGGGTCTCGTATTCGTAGGCTGCCATGGATTGGTTGCTCCGGATAGATTAGAGGGCCAGGCGGGCGATGGCGAAGATGCCGGTCGCCGCGGCGCCGTAACTGAGGCAGGTCATGCCGATGATGAGGACCTTTTCCATCGGTCCGTGGACGTAATCCTCGATCAGGGTCTGGAAGCCGCTGTTGAAGTGCTTGAAGCCGACGAGGATGGTCAGCGCCGCCACGATCGCCGGGAAGGGGCGGGAATAATAGGCGGTGACCTCTTCATAGCTGCTGCCGAGGATTGATCCGAAAGTGAAGATGAAGAGCGGCACGAGGATGACGAGCGCCACGGAGGACACGGTCATCGACCAATGGTGCATGGTGCCGGACTTGGCCGAGCCCCAGCCGTTGGCGCGCTTGCGATCTGTCATGTAAGCCATGGTGCGCTCCTTCAGATGATGATGACGGTGAGGATGGTCAGCACGACCGATCCACCGATGCAGGCATAACCCAGCTTGTAGGCGGTATCGAGGTCGAGCCCGATCGCCTGATCCCAGATCAGATGCCGGATGCCCGCCAGCGTGTGATACCAGAGCGCCCAGAGCGACAGGAACAGCACCAGATCGCCGAACCAGCTGGTCAGGACCGCGTCGGCGGTGGCGAAGTAATCGGCGTTGGTCGCGGCGGCAAGCAGCCACCAGACGATCATCAGCATCCCCACGATCAGGGCGTTTCCGGTGATCCGCGTCAGGATCGACGTCATCGACGTCAGCTGCGGGCGGTAGATGGTGAGGTGGGGCGAGAGCGGGCGGTTGCCTCGGTTCACGTCGGCCATGATGATGTCCTTTTGCTTCCCTTGGGTTGTTTGTAACCCTTTTTCGCCGCGTGTCACGGTATGGGAGGAAGCGAAGGCGCGGTTTTTTGGCGCAAATGCTGCAATTGCGAGAACTTTGTGATCACGCAAGAAATGCTGTGATCACATGTTTGGCGCTAACGTGGTTCGCGACCGGCGGCAACCCGGCGTGACGATTCTGCGCGGGTGCCGCCGCGATTCAAGCGGATGCGCGCAGCATGCCGGTGTTGGCCTGGATTACGGCGTTCAGTTCCACGATCCGCGACAGGCGGCTTTCGATCTCGTCCTGACAGGCGTCGAGCTGGTCGACGATACCGGCGAGGGAATCTCCCGAGCCGCCCAGCGTGGCGCTTTCGATCTTGCACATCATCCGCGTGGAGCTGAGCCCCGTGACATAGCGCTTCATGTCCAGCACGCTGCGCGACAGGCGTGCCGCTTCGACCTCGACGACCGACAGCGCCTCGGTGGCGCGGGCCTTGAACAGGGTCGACTGCGCCTCGAATGCCGCGATGTCCTGTTCGACCCGGTCGCCGGACTCCCGGCCCAGCTGCGCCACCATCTCGACCTGGACATCGGCGACGCATGTCAGGAAGTGGCCGCGGACGATCGCGTCGCGGATCCGGGCGAAGGCGCAGTCGGAACCGTCCATGAAGGTGCGCACCCAAGTGGCCATTTCATCCAGCATGGAGCCGTAATTGACCGAAATCGCGCTGATCGGCCCGCCGGCGTTTTCGAGCCGCGACGCGAGGATGCGCATGTTCATCGGGACGGTGCGGATCGCCTTGAACGCCTCGGTCATCTCGGCTGTTTCGCGGGCGACGTCGAAGATCGCCGTGGACATGGCCGCGAACCGTTTGTGCGCCAGGTCGAGCGTTCGGTCCAATTTCCTGGCCCTGTACTGCGCCTCTGCGGCAAGGGCGACGCCTTGGAATATGTCGTAGGAGGCATAGCCCTTTTCGGCCAGCAACGCCTGCAGGAGATCGGCGCTTTGTTCCGGGGTCAGGCCGGCGGCCTCTTTTTCGACCAGGTCCGCGTAGAGCGCCTGCACCTCTTCGAAAATCGGGCTGGACGGCTTGATTCGGGCCGAGGCGTAGCCGCCGTCGACCGGCGTGGCCACGGCAAAGACCCAGTAGTGCCGCCCGTCCTGCGCGCGGTTCTTGACATAGGCGCCGATGGTTTCGCCGGCCTTGAGCCGCGCCCACATCAGGTGGAACAGACCGCGCGGCGTGTCCGGGTGGCGCACGATCTTGTGCGGCGCGCCCTTCATCTGGTCCCATTCATAGCCCGAAACCCGGCAGAAGACGCTGTTGCCGGCCTCGATCACCCCGCGCGCATCGGTGCGGCTGAAGAACATTTCGGAGAAATCGAACGGCACCTCGCCGGGCTGCACGCGGCGTGCCTGCGCGACAAGTTCGGGGTCCAGCTGGGACATGAAAAAACCTCCTGACGGTCGGGATCATCCCTAGGCCAGAAGGTCTTTCCATTTCGTAAAGCGGTGCCGGATCAGCCCGGGCTCATGCCGCGAATCCTCTCGGACCGGCGGCGCAGCAATTCGACCGTGGTCAGCAGGCAGATCGAGATGCCCACCAGGATCGTCGCCGCGGCGAGGATCGTCGGGCTGATCTGTTCACGCAGACCGGTGAACATCTGCCACGGCAGCGTCTGCAGTTCCGCCGAGCCGATGAAGATGACCACCACGACCTCGTCGAAGGAGGTGATGAAGGCAAACAGCCCGCCCGAGATCACACCGGGCAGGATCAGCGGCATCTGCACCCGAAAGAAGGTGGTGACCGGATTGGCGCCCATGTTGGCGGCGGCCCGGACCAGCGACCGGTCGAAGCCCACCAGCGTCGCCGTAACGGTGATGATGACAAAGGGAATGCCCAGCACCGCATGGGCCAGCACGACGCCCCAGTAGGTGCCGACGATGCCGATCTTGGAGTAGAAGAAATACATCCCCGTCGCCGAGATGATCAGCGGCACGATCATCGGAGAGATCAGCACCGCCATGATCGCGCGTTTGCCCGGCACGTGGCTCTGGCTCAGGCCGATCGCCGCCAGCGTGCCGAGGCTGACCGACAGCAGCGTCGCGACCGGCGCGATCCGCAGGCTGTTCCAGACCGCGTTGGTCCATTCGCTGTTGGTCAGGAAGTCGCGGTAATGCTTGAGGCTGTAGCCGTCGGGGTCGAACCGCAGCATTTCCGGGGTGAAGGTGAAAAAGTTCTCGGCGTTGAACGACAGCGGCATCACCACCAGGATCGGCGTGATCAGGAAGACGAAGATCGCGCCGCAGATCACCCGGAAGGCATAATGCCAAAGCACCTGGCCCGGCGTGAGGTAGGGCACCAGGTGCGACCGGTAGCGGCCTTGGCCGATCCAGTAGATGAACCAGCCGAAGAACCAGCCGAACAGTCCGCCGACGATCAGCCCCGGCAACGCGCCGAACAACAGGCCGGTCACGGCGAAGATCGCGATCATCGCCCAGCGGAACAGCTTTTCCTTGTCGGACGGCACGCTGGTCATGGCGATGAAGGCCAGCGCCGCGATCAGCACCGCGCCGCCGACGATGCCGGCGATGGTCGACCCGTTGGCCGCGCCGACGAAGATGCCGGCGAAGGCGCCCGCAGCACCCACCACGGGCAGGGTGAAGGACATCGGGCGTTGCTCGACTTTGGTCAGAATGGCACTCATGTCGTCACCCCAGCTTCACGTTGTCGATGCCGACGATCTTGTCGTAGCACCAGTAGAGGGCCATAACGACCGCCAGAAGGATCGTCCCGAGCGCCGCCGCGAGACCCCAGTTGAGGCTCGACGAGATGTGGTAGGCGATCCGGTTCGAAATGAACGTGCCGGTGGTGCCGCCGACGATCTCGGGCGTGATGTAGTAGCCGATGGCGAGGATGAAGACGAGGATCGACCCGGCGCCGATGCCCGGCACCGATTGCGGGAAGTAGACCCGCCAGAAGGCCGTCCAGTTGGTCGCGCCAAGGCTCTTGGCGGCGCGCAGGTAGCTGGGCGGGATCGTCTGCATCACCGAATAGAGCGGCAGGATCATGAAGGGCAGCAGGATGTGCGTCATCGCCACGATGGTGCCGAACTGGTTGTTGATCATCACCAGCCGCGCATCGTCTGCAACGAGTCCCAGCCAGACCAGCACGTCGTTGATCACCCCCTGTTGCTGCAGCATCACCTTCCAGGCCGAAGTCCGCACCAGAAGCGACGTCCAGAACGGCAGCAGCACCAGGATCAGCAGCAGGTTCGCGCTGCGGCTGGGCAGGTTGGCAAGCAGCCACGCCACCGGATAGCCCAGCAGGATGCAGCTGAAGGTGATCATCAGGCTCATGAACATCGTGCGCTGGAAGAGGATGCCGTAAATGCGTTCGTTCTCGTCCCGCAGGGCCGGACCGTCGGGCGTCTTTTCCATGTCCACGGCCGCGAGGAAATAGCCGTTGGTATAGTTGGGGCTGTAGGTCTTGATCGTCGCCCAGATGTCGTGGTTGCCCCAGTCGTCCTCGATCTCGAGAAAGCCGTCCTTGAAACCGATGGTCTCGAAGTCGCCGACCGCGGCCTTGGCTTCATTGAGCAGGTCAGCCTGGGCACCGTCATAGCCCGAGACGTCCTGGCTCACGAGGTCTTGGTAGAGTGCCACGTGCACCATTTCCCAGGGCTCTTCTTCGATCGGGCTGTCCTCGTCCTCGGTCTCGGTGAACTCTGCAAAGATGCCGTACATCTCGGCCGTGCGCGGCAGCAGGTCCTCGATGCCGTCCTTCATTTCGAAGCCGGGGATGCTTTCATCATTGCCAGCGCGGGCCTTCGCCTCGGCCACCCAATTCGGTTCCCCCATCAGTTCGGCCCAGGTGACGGCCTCGTCCCAGGCCGGGTTCAGGTCGTCGAACTGGTCGAAATAGACTTCGCCGATGTCGTCGACGCCGCGCCCGGTTTGGCGGAAGAGCGACGACAGGCCGGTCTGCTCGTAGTTGAGGCGCGACCCGAGCCGGGTGTGCAGCTTGCGCTCCTCGGCGATCACCATGTCGTAATACAGGCCCTCGTAGACCGCCTCGCCCGGCAACTCGCCGCTGTCGGCGTTCCAGTCATCGAGCGCCGCGGTTGTGCGCGGCAGCGTGTCCGAGACGATCTGGTTCTCGACCGAGCGGAACAGCATGTCGGCGATCGGCGCCACGAAGGTCACCAGGACGAAAATCAAAAGCGGCGCGATCAGCATCAGCGCCCGCAGTTTCTGGCGGCGCAGCGCGCGGCTCAGAGATTTTTTCAGCGGCGTGCCGTCGGCGGCCAGCATCGGCCCCGGTTTTTCGGCGGCCTTGGCGGCGGCATCTTGCGGATTGGGTCCGGCCCCGGCTGTTGCGTCGGTCATCTACACCCCCTCGACAAGAATGATTGTGCTGGTTGCGGTCCGGCGGCGGATCTCGGCGACCTCCTGGTAGGCCGGGTCGTTGTAGGCCCGCTTCGCGGTTTCGAAATCCGGGAATTCGATCACGACATGACGGTTTTCCGTCACGCCTTCGGGGGTTTCGGAGGCGCCGCCACGAACGATGAACCGGCCGCCGAAGCCTTCAAGGATCGGCGTGTCGCGCTCGACATATTCCTTGTACGCGTCGGGATCGTTCACCGTGATGTGGCCGATGATATAGCCTTTGGGCATCGCCCGTCCCCTGTCTGTCGGTCTTTCGCTTTTCTTCTTGGTGTCCGGTGGCCCCGCGCGGAGGCCACCGGAAAGCCTGGCAGAGGGTGGGTTTTCAACCCACCGCCACAGGTCCGCTTATTGCGCGAGCCAGGACTGGAACTTCGCGTCGATGTCGTCGCGGTAGTCGGCCCAGAACTCGTAGTTGTAGACGAAGATGTTCTCCGAGTTCTCGGGCGCCGTCGGCATGTGCGGCCCCATCGCGATGCCCAGCTCGGCATGTTCGCCCACGAGCGGCGCGGAGCTCTTGCGCGCCGGACCGTACGAGATATAGGCGGCCTGGTCGGCAAGACGCTGAGTGTCGGTGGCGAAGCGCACGAAATCGAGCACGCGGTTCAGGCGGTCTTCCGGCAGGTCGGCGGGGATGATCCAGCCGTCCAGGTCGAACACCTGCGCGTCCCACAGCATCGCGAAATCCTGGTCCTGCTCTTCGATGGCCGAGAACCAGCGGCCGTTGTAGGACGACCCCATCACCACCTCGCCATCGGCGAGAAGCTGCGGCGGCTCGGCGGCGGCGGACCACCAGACGGTCTGGTCCTTGATGGTGTCGAGCTTGTCGAGCGCCTGCTGTTGACCCTCTTCGGTGGCCAGCACGTCATAGATCTCGTCCTTGGCCACGCCGTCGCAGAGCAGCGCCCATTCCATGTTGTTGATCGGACGGCGCTCGAGCGTGCGCTTGCCCGGATAGGTCTCGAGGTCGAACATCGCGCAGATGCTGCTCGGCGCTTCGGCGCCCTCGGGCAGCAGGTCGGGGCGGTAGGCCGCGGTGGTCGAATAGACGATCTGCGGGATGAAGCAGTCCGACACGATCAGATCGCCGAAATCGTCCGAGGCGTCGGTGCCGTCGGGCGCCGCCTCGAGGATCTCGTCGTGGTCGATTTCCATCGCCAGGCCCTCGTCGCAGAGCCGGATCGCGTCCGACGCGACCACGTCGACCAGGTCCCAGGTCACGTTGCCGGCCTCGTTCATGGCGCGCAGCTTGGCCACCGCCTCGTTCGAGGATTCGTCCCAGGTCGCCGAGACATCGGGGTTCATCTCGAGATAGGGCTCGACATAAGCCTTCTGCTGGCTGTTCTGGTAGGCGCCGCCCCAGCTGACCAGGGTCATGCTGTTGGCCATGTTCCCATGCGCCTCGGCGAACACCATGCCGCCTGCGGCCACGGTCAGCGCCGTCGTTGCCATCAGTGTCTTGCTGAATTTCATCATAGTCTCCCTAAGCTGCCCGTTTACGAAAGGGGTCCGGGTGACGGGCACTCATTGGCCGGACCCTCGTGTTCACCGTCCGGGCAGGACCCTCTCGGCCCCGCCCGTTCGATCATCGGTGAATGTTACGTCGCGTCGAGAGCGCGACAATCCTCCGGCAGCCAGCCGATGGTGATCTTCTCGCCGGGACTCAGACGCACCTGGTCGGCGCGGTTCCGGGTCTTGACGACGAAGTCTTCCTTGCCAGCCACCTTGAGCCGTGTGCGGAACACGTCGCCCATGTAGACGAATTCCTGAACCTCGGCTTCGAGCGTGTGGGCATCGGGGCCCATCTGCGGATTGAACTCGACCCGCTCGGGCCGGATCGACACGCGGGTGCGCTCGCCCTTCTGGCTCACGTTGACGGGGACCGCGTCGATCACCGCGCCCTGGTCCAGCTTGACCGTGCAGCGGCCCGATCCGATGGTCTCGACCGTGCCTTCCAGCGTGTTGTTCTCGCCGATGAATTGCGCCACAAAGCTGTTCTGCGGCGCCTCGTACAGCTCGTCCGGCGGCGCCAGCTGCTGGATGCGGCCGTCATCGAAGACCGCCACGCGGTCCGACATGGTCAGGGCCTCGGTCTGGTCGTGGGTCACGTAGACCACGGTGATTCCGAGGTCATCGGCGATGCGCTTGATCTCGAACTGCATGTGTTCGCGCAACTGCTTGTCGAGCGCGCCCAGCGGTTCGTCCATCAGCACCAGCTCGGCTTCGAACACCAGCGCCCGCGCCAGCGCGATCCGCTGCTGCTGACCGCCCGAAAGCTGCGCCGGACGGCGGCCGCCAAAGGCCCCCATCTGCACCATGTCGAGCGCGCGCTTGACCTTCTTCTCGCGCTCCGATTTGCCCATCTTGCGGACTTCGAGCGGGAAGCTGAGGTTCTCGGCCACGGTCATGTGCGGAAACAGCGCGTAATTCTGGAACACCATGCCGATGCCGCGCTTGTGCGGCGGAATGTGGTTGATGCTGACGCCGCCGATCTTGATCTCGCCGTGGGTGGCCGTCTCGAACCCGGCCAGCATCATCAGGCAGGTGGTCTTGCCCGAACCGGACGGCCCGAGCATGGTCAGAAACTCACCCTTCGGCAGGCTCAGATTGAGGTCCTTGACGACGAGATTCTCACCGTCATAGCTCTTTTGGACGCGTTCGAATGCTACGAACGCTTCGTTTGATCCATCCGCCAAAAACCTGGCTCCCTGTGTGTTCCGCGGATTTGCTCCGCTGTCATGTGGTAACTAAACCGCGTGATGCCCCGGCATGCAACTGGATTGCTGGTTTTCGACCCCTTGGCGGTAATCTACAGGACATCCGGACATATAACTTGCACTTATCGGGCGATTTCACCGCAAGAAAGCGACCATTTTTGCAGAGTTCCCGTCAGACCGCGGAGAACTCCCTTCCCGTTCAAACAAAAATGACAGGACGGATGTCCGAGAATCACTTGGCAAAGCGGAAAAATGGTCAAACTCAACTCTTCCGGGTGTCATCGGCGTGGGTCCGCTGATCGAAAATACGGCAATTCGCCCGCGGCCATTCCGAAACCGCCATGCAATGTCGTTTTCTTTCCACCCCGCTTGAACCCTTTTTTTGTAGGTGTCACCGTCAAGCACAAAGGGACATCTTCCCATCAACCACCCCCCCGTCGCGGAGGACGCCGCTTGCAGCGCGTGCTGCGACCGGGTGCCGCGCTGGGGTGACAGGACCGGAGCGACCGCATGACCGACCTTGCCGCGACCGAAAAGGTTCTCGCCGACCTGATCGCCTTTCCGACGGTGTCTTCGGATCCGAACCGGGCGATGATCGGCGACATGGCGCAGCGACTCGAAGACCTGGGCGCGCGGGTCGAAGTCTTCGAGGACGCCTCGGGCGGGAAGGCAAACCTCTTTGCCACGCTGGGGCCGGATGCGCCCGATGGCGTGGTGCTGTCGGGCCATTCCGACGTGGTGCCGGTGACCGATCAGGACTGGCACACCGATCCGTTCGAGATGACCGAGCGCGGCGATCTGCTCTATGGCCGCGGCACCTGCGACATGAAGGGCTTCATCGCCGCCTCCATCGCCATGGCACCGATCTTTGCCGAGGCAAAGCTGCACCGCCCGGTGCATTTCTGCTTTACCCACGACGAGGAGGTGGGTTGCCTCGGCGCGCAGGCGCTGGTGCCCGAGTTGCAGAAACGCGGCTACCGCCCCGCCATCGCCATCGTCGGCGAACCCACGGACATGAAGGTGATCGAGGGCCACAAGGGCTGCTGCGAATACACCGCGCGCTTTACCGGGCTCGAAGGCCACGGGTCGAATCCCGACCGCGGCGTCAATGCCGCCGCCTACGCGGTCAAATACGTGTCCCGTCTGCTGGAACTGGCCGAGGATCTCAAGCGGCGGGTGCCGCGCGAAAGCCGCTTCGACCCGCCTTGGACCACGATCAACATCGGCCGCATCGCCGGTGGGGTGGCGCATAACGTGATCCCCGGAAAGGCCGAGGTCGAGTGGGAGATGCGGCCGGTCCAGTACGGCGACGCCGAATTCGTCAAGGAGGCGCTGCAGCAGTATATCGAGGAAGAACTGCTGCCCGCCATGCGCGCGGTCAGCCCACAGGCGGACATCTCGACCCAGGTGATCGGCGAGGTCGTGGGGCTGGAGCCGATGGACGTGAACATGGCGCGCACGCTGATCGCCTCGCTGACGGGGTGCGAGACCGCCGACGTGGTGCCCTTCGGCACCGAGGCGGGCCTCTTTCAGCAGATGGGCATGTCGGTGGTGGTCTGCGGGCCGGGCTCCATCGCCCAGGCACACAAGCCCGACGAATACCTCAGCCGCAGTCAGTTGTCGGAGTGCCTGACCATGCTGGAGGGGTTGCGAACGAACCTTTCGGCCTGACCGGGCGTCCCCTCGGAGGCCGGATCAGGACCGGCCCTTCCACGGCACGAGAATGCGCTCGGCCCAGCGCATCAGCACGTCGATGCCAAAGCCGATCACGCCGATCAGGATGATCCCCATGATGACGATGTCGGTCAGCTGGAATTTGCTGGCCACCATGATCATCATGCCGGCGCCCTTTTCCGCCGCCACCAGCTCGGCCGCGACGACGGTGCCCCAGCAGACGCCCATGGCCACCCGCGCGCCGGTGAATATCTCGGGCAGGGAGTTTGGCACGATGACGTGTCGCATGATCTGCCACTTGCTGGCCCCCAGCGAATAGGCGGCGTGGACCTTGGAGATGTTGACGCCCGACACGCCCGCCCGCGCCGCGATGGCCATGATCCAGAGCGCTGCAAGGAACAGAAGGATGATCTTGCCGGTCTCGCCGATGCCCGCCCAGATGATGACCAGCGGGATCAGCGCCAAGGGCGGCACCGGGCGCATGAATTCCACGATCGGATCGAACCAGCCACGGAACCAGTCCGATAGCCCCATGGCATAGCCCAGCGGAATGCCCAGAGCCGCGCCGCAGAGAAATCCGACGATCACGCGAAAGAGCGAATAGCCCAGGTGTTCCCACAGGGTGCTGTCGCGGTAGCCATCGCGGGCGATCTCTGCCATCCGCGCCACCACGGCCTCTGGCGCGGGCAGCCATATGGGCTCCATCTGCCAGCCTTTCGCCGGTTCGAAGTTGAGCGTGCCCTTCGGGCTCATCCCGATGCGGCCATACTCGGTGTGGACAGACCCGCCCGGCTCCAGCGGCTGGCCGTCGACGGCCACAACCCGGTGCTCGACGCCCTCGGGCACCTCGTCGTTGCGGTCGACACGGACAAGGCCCGAGCGCCAGGCGCCGATTTCGTCCACGTCGTTCTTGGCAAATCCGTCGCCGGGGTCGACCTCGGGCAGGACCGGGTCGTCACCCGCGCGGGTGACGACGATGCTGACCGTGGCATCGTCCCGCTCCCCGGTGCTCAGCTCGGCGGTGTAGTCGAACTTGGCCGTGCCGATGAACGGACCCGGCGCGTGCAGGAAGGACGGCACCAGGGTCGACCCGGTGAAGGCCGCCCAGAGCAGGAAGATCGTCAGGACCGACAGGATGCTGGCGATCCGGTTCGGTCGCACCGCGCTTTCGTCGCCGAAGGTCACGGTCTTGAGCGAGGCGTAATCGTTGGTCGCTGTCTTGACGATCAACTTGACCACGAAGAACGAGGCGATGAAGATCGCGGCGTAGATGAGGAAAACGATCATGCCGCATCCTCCGACCGGCCCATGATCTCTTCTTCCATGTCCCAGATCATGCTCAGGATTTCCTCGCGCCGCTGGCCGAACTCGGGATGTTTCTTGACCTCGCGCAGGTCGGAATCGACGCCGAGATCGGCAAAGGGCAGCCGGTATTCCTTGTGGATGCGTCCCGGGCGCGGCGCCATGACCAGCAGGCGTTCGCCCAGTAGCAGCGCCTCTTCGACCGAATGGGTGATGAGGACGATGGTCTTGCCGGTTTCCTTCCAGAGCTTGAGCACGAGGCTCTGCATCTTTTCCCGCGTGAGCGCATCGAGCGCGCCCAGGGGCTCGTCCATCAGGATGACGTCCGGGTCGTTGGCGAGGCACCGCGCCAGCGCCACGCGCTGCTGCATGCCGCCGGAAAGCTCATAGACCGCCTTTTCCTTAAAATCGCGCAGGCCCACCACGTCGAGCAGGTGGTCGACATTGGACCCCCAGTCCCTTTCGCGCCGGCCGGCCATGCGCGGGCCGAAGCTGACATTCTCGCGGACGTTCATCCACTCGAACAGCGCGCCCTGCTGGAACACCATGCCGCGTTCCCTGTCGGGGCCGGTGACGCGGTGGCCGTTCAGCTCGATCTTGCCGGAGGTGGGGGCGAGAAACCCGGCGACGATGTTCAGAAGCGTGGTCTTGCCGCAGCCCGACGGCCCCAGCACGCTCATCAGCTCGCCCGACTTGAGGTCAAGCGACACGTCCTTGAGCGCCTGAACCGACGTGCCGTTGGGCAGATCGAACCGCATGGACAGGTTTTCAATCGTCAATCCGGACATGACGCCCCCAAGGTGTTTCGTCTGGTCCCACGGCGCCGCTCTTCCGCCCGTGCGGGCGTCCTCGCGAAAGGCGGAGACGCCCGTCAGGGCGGAGGAGCGGACCCGGTTTACATCCCGCTCGCGCTTTGCAGCGGGCCGGTGTTGACGTTGTCGGCATAGCTGTCGAGCGCCGCGTCGATGGAGCCGGCCTCAACGAAGACCTGCGCCACGCCGCCCATGAACTCGGTGGCGCCGCCGCCCAGCCATTTCTCCGTCAGCTGCTCTTCGACCGTCGGGAAGACGAAGGTCGAGATCGTCGCCATCGTGTCTTCTTCGGACATGCCGGCATCCTTGGCGATCACCGGCAGCATCTCGGCATGGTTGGCCTCGTCCGCCCACATGGCGTTGGCATCCGCCGTGACCTTGAGGAATTTCGCCACCAGGTCGCTGTTCTCGGCCACCCAGCTGGCGGGGCCGCTGGTCACGTCGAAGACGAGGATCCCCAGTTCTTCCTTCTCGGCGCCGGTGAGCAGCACGTTGCCGAATTCCTTGGCGCGGCGCAGCGATCCGCCCCAGCCGCAGAACATGTCGACCGACCCCTGGGCGATCGCCGCGGCGCCGTCGGGCGGCGCCATGTCGACCACGTCGAGGCTGGCCACGTCGACGCCGAAATGGTTCATCTGCTTGAGAAAGCCGTAATGCGCCGCAGTGCCCAGCGGCACGGCGACCTTCTTGCCGGCCAGTTCGTCGGCAGAGTCCTTGTCGATCTCGAGCGCTTCGGCCACGACGCAGTTGTCGTTGTCGGAATAGCTCACCGCCACGTCCAGCGCCTGCAGGTCCTGGCCCGCGCTGGTCGCGACCACGAAGGGCGGCACGCCCTGGCTCACCGCCAGCTGCACGTCGCCGCTCGCCATTGCCGCGGACATCGCCGTGCCGGTGTCGAAGCTGACCCAGTTGATATCGACACCCATTTCTTCCTCGTAGGTGCCCATCTGCTTGGCGTATTCGAACGGCATCGGCCATTCGAGAAAATAGGCCACCGTGATCGACCCGTGGCCGGCGGCAAAGGCCGGTGCGGCGGTCAGGGCCAGTGCCATGGCGGTTCCCGCCATCATGTGTTTCATCGACATCTTTCGTCTCCCGTGTTGGGCGCAGAGGCTGCGGCCCTGCGCATATACCGGCGTTCGGAACGCTTTGTCCGACGCTGCGGCACCTTGCTGGTGCTCTGGCCCGATCCGAGCGGAAAACCGGCAGCCGATCAACGATTTTTCTAGCATCGCCAACCGCAATTGCCGTAAAAAGACGCGCCGAAACAGCACGCGTTTGAAAATTTGTTAAATCTTTTCATAACCCTAGAGACTGCACCCTCTGGGCGACAATTGACCGGGGGTCGCTCTGGAGTCATACAGATTACGCAACTGGCCCTAACGTCTGCTCAATCTTTGGGTCTGAGTGAAACCAAGTCATGAGGCGCGCGCTGCACGCGCCCTTTCGTGTTTCCCTACGATAGAGGAGTTCCCGTCATGGACGGCACCTTTTCCGAAAACGATCTGAGCCGCGTCGTCGCCGCGGACAAGGCCCACATCTGGCATCACCTGAGCCAGCACAAACCCTACGAGACCACGGACCCGCGCATCATCGTCGAGGGCAAGGGCATGAAGGTCTGGGATCAGAACGGCAAGGAACACCTCGATGCGGTGTCGGGCGCGGTCTGGACGGTGAACGTGGGCTACGGGCGCGAAAGCATCGCCAACGCCGTGCGCGACCAGTTGCTGAAGCTCAACTACTTTGCCGGGTCCGCCGGGTCGATCCCGGGCGCGATCTTTGCAGAGCGGCTGATCGAGAAGATGCCGGGCATGACCCGGCTCTACTACACCAACTCGGGGTCCGAAGCGAACGAGAAGGCCTTCAAGATGGTCCGCCAGATCGCCCACAAGCGGTATGGCGGCAAGAAGCACAAGATCCTTTACCGCGACCGCGACTACCACGGCACCACCATCGGCTGCCTGTCGGCGGGCGGGCAGGACCAGCGCAATGCGCAATACGGCCCCTTCGCGCCCGGTTTCGTGCGGGTGCCGCATTGCCTCGAATACCGCGGCTTCGAGCAGGAAGGCGCGCCGACCGACCATTACGGCGAATGGGCCGCCGACCAGATCGAGGCGGTGATCCTGCGCGAAGGCCCCGACACGGTGGGCGCACTCTGCCTCGAACCGGTGACCGCGGGTGGCGGCGTCATCGTCCCGCCCGAGGGCTACTGGCAACGGGTGCAGGAGATCTGCCGCAAGTACGACATCCTGCTGCATATCGACGAGGTCGTCTGCGGCGTCGGCCGGACCGGCACCTGGTTCGGCTACCAGCATTACGGCGTCGAGCCCGACATGGTGACCATGGCCAAGGGCGTCGCCTCGGGCTACGCGGCCATCGCCTGCCTGGTGACGACCGAAGCGGTGTTCGACCTGTTCAAGTCCGACGCCAGCGATCCGCTGGACTACTTCCGCGACATTTCCACCTTCGGCGGCTGCACGGCGGGACCCGCCGCGGCGCTCGAGAACATGCGGATCATCGAGGACGAGGACCTGCTGGGCAACACGCTGGCGATGGGCGACTACATGCTGGACGGCCTCGGCGGCCTGATGGAGAAGCACAAGGTCATCGGCCAGGTGCGCGGCAAGGGTCTATTCCTCGGTGCCGAACTGGTGACCGACCGCGACAGCCGCGCGCCGATGGCCGAAAAGCAGGTGCAGGCGGTGGTGGCCGACTGCATGGCGCAGGGCGTCATCATCGGGGCGACCAACCGGTCGGTGCCGGGCTACAACAACACCCTGTGCTTCTCGCCCGCCCTGATCGCCCGGAAGGACGACATCGACCACATCCTGTCGGCGGTCGACGGCGCGCTGACCCGCGTCTTCGGCTGAGTGCCACCGCCCGCCCGGACTCGGGCGGGTCACACCCTGCTGTCATGACGCCCGACCGCCCCACAGGCCCGCCGGTCACGCTGATCCTGCCGCGGCCGCGCCCGCCCCGCACCGAGTTGCAGGGGCGGTACGGCACCCTCGTGCCGACCGCGCCAGACCATGCCGACGCCCTGCACGCCGCCTTTGCCCGCGACGGGGCGGGCCACGGCTGGACCTACCTGCCCTACGGCCCGTTCCCCGACGCGGGCGCCTTCGCGGACTGGCTGACGCGCGTCTGCCTCGGCGACGATCCGCTGTTTCACACGATCTGCGATCCAGAGGGCACGCCGCTCGGCCTGGCCAGCTACCTGCGGATCGACCCGGCCATGGCGGTGATCGAGGTCGGGCACATCCACCTGTCCCCGGCGTTGCAGCGCACCGCGCTCGCCACCGAGGCGATGGCGCTGATGATGGCGCGGGCCTTCGACGAGCTGGGCTATCGCCGCTACGAATGGAAATGCGACGCGCTGAACGCGCCCTCGCGCCGCGCCGCGCAGCGTCTGGGCTTCACCTACGAAGGTACGTTCCGCCAGGCGGCGGTGGTCAAGGGCCGCAACCGCGACACCGCTTGGTTCTCGATCCTCGACCGTGAATGGCCCGCGCAGAAGGCGCGGTTCGACCGGTGGCTCGCCCCCTCCAACTTCGACGCCGCCGGGCGCCAGCGGCAACCGCTGTCGCCCGAGGTATGAGGCCGGGCGAACGGAAAGCTCGAGGTCTCCGGTCCGGAATTCTCGAGACGTCCGCTTTCACGCCGGCCGGACATGAAAAAAGGCCGCCCGAAAGCGACCTTTCAAATCGTTCGCAGAGCGGCGGATCAGCCGTTCACGCTGTCCTTGAGCGCCTTGGCGATGGTCATCTTGACCACCTTGTCGGCCTCTTTCTTGAACTGCTCGCCGGTGGCGGGGTTGCGCACCATGCGCTCGGGGCGCTCGCGGCAGTAGATCTTGCCCACGCCGGGCAGGGTCACGGCGCCGCCGGCAGCCACTTCCTTGGTGATCAGACCGCACACGGCATCCAGGGCCGCGCTTGCTGTTTTCTTGTCGCTGCCCATTTCGTCGGCCAGAGCGGCCACAAGCTGGGTTTTGGTCATCGGCTTCGCCATTTCATGGTCTCCTTCTCTGCCCACTCTCTTGGGCCTCATTCCGTCCACTAAACCGGATGTAGATATGTAACACAACCGTTAGTGTGTCTTTGCAAGGGAAATCGGCAGGTTTTCCCGCTTTTCCGCGCGTCAGAGGAAGGCTGTTTCCTCAAAACTACGCAATTTCCTGCTGTGAATGCGCTCCAGCGGCATTTCCCGCAGCCGTTCCATGGCCCGGATGCCGATCATCAGGTGCCGCGCCACCTGCGTCTTGTAGAAGTCCGAGGCCATGCCGGGCAGCTTCAGCTCGCCGTGCAGGGGCTTGTCGGAGACACAGAGCAGCGTGCCATAAGGCACCCGGAAGCGAAAACCGTTGGCCGCGATGGTGGCGCTTTCCATGTCGAGCGCCACGGCGCGCGACTGCGACAGCCGCTGCACCGGCCCGCGCTGGTCACGCAGTTCCCAGTTGCGGTTGTCGACGCTGGCCACGGTGCCGGTGCGCATGATCCGCTTGAGGTCGTAACCCTCGAGCTGGGTCTCGTCCGCCACGGCCTGCTCCAGCGCGATCTGCATCTCGGCCAGCGCCGGGATCGGCACCCAGACCGGCAGGTCGTCGTCCAGCACCCGGTCCTCGCGCAGGTAGGCATGGGCCAGCACGAAATCCCCCAGGCTCTGCGAATTGCGCAGACCTGCGCAATGGCCGACCATCAGCCAGGCATGCGGGCGCAGCACCGCGATGTGGTCCGTCGCCGTCTTGGCGTTCGAAGGGCCCACACCGATGTTGACCAGCGTGATCCCCGCACCGTTCCGGCGCTTGAGGTGATAGGTCGGCATCTGCGGCATCTTGAGCGTCGGCGCGATCTCCTCGTCCGGGCCGGTGATCTCCACGTTGTCCGTGCTGACAAAGCTCGTGTAGCCGCTGTCGGGATCGGCCAGCATGACCCGCGCATAGGCTTCGAACTCGCTGACGTAGAACTGGTAGTTGGTGAACAGCACGTGGTTCTGGAAATGCTCGGGGTCTGTCGCCGTGTAATGCGCCAGCCGCGCCAGCGAATAATCCACCCGCTGCGCGGTGAAGGGCGCCAGCGGCAGCGCGCCGTCGGCGGCGGGCTGGGCCAGACCGTTGACGATGTCGTCGTTGGTGGTGCTCAGGTCCGGCACATCGAAGACATCGCGCAGGATGAAATCCGCGGCCCCCTCCTGCGGCACGGTCACCCCCTCGCGGTTGGCGACGGCGAAATGCACCGGCATCGGCGTCTGCGACAGGCCGATCTGCACCGGCACGCCATGGTTGGCGATCAAAAGGCCGATCTGCTGGCGCAGGTAGTCTGCGAAAAGGTCGGGCCGGGTCACGGTCGTGGCATGGGTGCCGGGTTCCGAGATATGGCCAAAACTCAATCGGCTGTCGACCTTGGCAAAGCTCGTCGTGTTGATCCGGATCTCCGGGTAATAGGCCCGGTAGCGCACGCCGGGATGGCCCTCGGCCATGGCCCGGTTGAAATTTTCGCACAGGAAGGCCACCGCGCCGTCGTAAAGCGCGATCAGCCGGTCGACCGCCGCCTGGGCCGTGTCGAACATCCGCGGCCCGGGCAGGTCCGGCGACACGATATCCAAGCTGAGCTGATCCTGCATGACACCCCCTTTGCGCATGGTCGCGGCACCGTGACACCAACCCGTGATGGGCGCAAGGCATGCGCGCCGGAACCCGCCTGCGGCGCCCGCGTTCACCCGCCATGCAAACCGTGCCCGACTTCGTCTACTACCCCGATGACCGCCCCGGCATCACCCGGCGGCGGCAGGGCCGCGGCTGGAGCTATACGGCCCCGGACGGCACCCGCATCGACGACGAGGCCGAGCGCAAGCGGCTGAACGCGCTGGCGGTGCCGCCGGCCTATTGCGACGTCTGGATTTCGCCGGAACCCTTGGGCTATCTGCAGGCCACCGGCCGCGACGCGCGCCAGCGCAAGCAGTACCGCTACCACCCGGACTGGACCGCCTTCAGGGCACAGGCGAAATACGCCGACCTGCCCGCCTTCGGTGCCGCCCTGCCCGGCCTGCGCCGGCGCATTCTGCGCGACCTGCGGCAGCACGATCCCGGCGACAAGGATTTCGCCATCGCGGCACTGCTGGCGCTTCTCGACCGCGCGGCCCTGCGCATCGGCAGTCCCGACTATGCCCGGCAGAACAACACCTTCGGCGCCTCGACCCTGCGCCCGCGGCACATGCGGCTCGACGGCGACACGATCCGCCTGCGCTATCGCGGCAAGGGCGGTGCACGCATCGACCGCGCGCTGCGCGACCGCACGCTGAACCGCGTGCTCGGGCAACTCGACGACCTGTCGGGGCCGACGCTGATCTCGTGGACCTGCGCGCGCGGCGAGGCGCATGCGGTCACCGCAGGAGACGTGAATGCCTTTCTCGCCGACCAGACCGGGACCGCCGGCATCACCGCCAAGACCTTCCGTACCTGGAACGGCACGGTCGCCGCCCTCGACGCGGCGCTCGGCCTCGAGAAACCGACGATCAAGGCCCTGTCCGAAGCCGCCGCCGAGCGGCTGCACAACACGCCGACCATCGCCCGGAACTCGTATATTCATCCCGCGGTGATCGACCTCACCGACGATCCCGATGCGCGCGCGACACTGGCCCAGGCAGAGGACATCCGCGGCCTGCGCCGCGCCGAGGCGCGCCTCTGCGCCCTGCTCGACCGCTGACGCCCTCTGGGCCCCGCGCTGCCGACGTCCTATGCTGGCGCCACCGCGACAGCGACAGGAGCCCCCATGTCTCAGGTTCAGTTCCGCCCCAACATCGACTTCTGGCCCGAACGCGTCGATCTCGCCGCCGCCTTCCGCTGGACCGCGCGGCTGAACATGCACGAGGCGGTGGCCAACCACTTCTCCCTGTCGGTGAACGACGACGGCACGAAATTCCTGATGAACCCCAACCAGATGCATTTCTCGCGCATCCGCGCGTCCGACCTGATCGTGGTGGATGCCAACGACCCCGACGCGCTGTCCGGCCCGGACGCGCCCGACCCGACCGCCTGGGGCCTGCACGGCGGACTGCACCGGCACTGCGCCCATGCGCGCTGCGCCATGCATGTGCATTCGATCCACGCCACCGTGCTGGCCTGCCTCCAAGACCCGACCCTGCCGCCGATCGACCAGAACTGCGCCACCTTCTTCAACCGCATCGCCTATGACCGCGACTACGGCGGGCTGGCCTTCGAGGACGAAGGCGCGCGCTGCGCACAGCTTTTCACCGATCCGAAACAGAAGGTGCTGGTGATGGGAAATCACGGCGTCATGGTGATCGGCGACAGCGTCGCGGACACCTTCAACCGGCTTTATTATTTCGAGCGCGCGGCCGAGACCTATATCCGCGCGCTGCAGACCGGCCGCCCGCTCAAGGTCCTGAGCGACGAGATCGCGGAAAAGACCGCGTCCGAGCTCGAAGCCTATCCCGAACAGGACGTCCGCCACCTGGCCGAACTCAGGGCGATCCTCGATGCGGAAGGGTCGGACTACGCGACCTGACCCCGCTCTTCTCCGGTTTCCAAATACCTCGGGGAGCGCGAGGGGCAGCGCCCCTCGCATCTTGCCATTGCGGCAGGCGCCGGGGTGCCGGGATCAGGTGCGCAGGCCGGTTTCGTACAGCATCCCGCGCCGCTTGGCCTCGTAGTAGTAGCCGCGCGAATACCACTTCACCGCGGTGTCGAAACTGCCGTCGGCCAGCATCCAGGCGCCGCGCAGGTACTTCACCGCGTATTTCAGGTTGACGTCCGGGTCGAGCAGGTCGCTGTCCTTGCCGCGAAAGCCCATGCCGCGCGCCGTGGCCGGCAGGATCTGCATCAGGCCGTAGTAGGGCCCGTTGCGCGCCCAGGGGCGGTGTGTGCTTTCGCGGATCGCCAGGCGATGCACCAGCGGGCGCGGCACGGCGTAGTGATCGGCCCACTTGTTGATCAGCTGCCTCAGCTCCGGTGTCTCGTTGGGATAAAGCGGCGGACCCTTTGGCACCGCGGCGAAGTTCAAGCTTTCCTGAGGAACGCCCCGCGCACAGGCGGCAAGGCTGAAGGCAAGACCGGTCAGAACGGCGCGGCGGGTCATATGGGGCATCGGTTGTCCATGAGATGTGTCCACTGATTCCGCAATGCCCGACGGACAAGGCGTCAGGCAAGCGCGCGAAAATGCCATGCGCAGAACCTTGCCACTTCCGGTCGCCATCGGTGTCTTTCCGCGCATTGCTGCCCGACGTCCGACGCTGCCCGCCGCCCTTGCATTCGCCCCTCTGGCGCGCCACTTAAGACGGCATGGAACGCATATTGCTCTCTTTTGGACATGGCTATTCGGCCCGTGCGCTGGCGCGGCGGCTGCTGCCGCAGGGCTGGCGTGTGCTGGGCACCACCCGCAGCGCCGACAAGGCCGAGGCGCTGGCAGCCACCGGCGTCACTCCGGTGCTGTGGGAAAAATCCGCATTGGAGGACGCGCTGGCGCAGGCCACCGACCTGCTGGTCTCGGCCGGGCCCGACGACGCCGGCGACCCGACGCTGGCGCTGCTGGGCGATGAGATCGCCGAACGCTCACGGCAGTTCTTCTGGGTCGGCTACTTGTCGACCACCGGCGTCTACGGCGATCACCACGGCGACTGGGTTGACGAGGCGACGCCGCTGCATCCCGGCACCGACCGCGGCCAGGCCCGGGTCGAGGCCGAGGCCGCCTGGGGCGCCATCCCCGACCTGCCGGTGCATTTCTTCCGCCTCGCGGGCATCTACGGTCCTGGCCGCGGTCCTTTCGCCAAGGTCCGCGCGGGCGCGGCGCGGCGGATCGTCAAGCCGGGACAGGTCTTCAGCCGCATCCACGTCGACGACATCGCACAGGTGCTCGCGGCCTCGATCACGCATCCGAATCCGGGCGCGGTCTACAACGTCTGCGACGACGACCCGGCCCCGCCGCAGGACGTGATCGCCCACGCGGCCGAGCTTCTGGACCTGCCGATCCCGCCCGAGGTGCCGTTCCGCGAAGCCGACATGTCGCCGATGGCGCGCAGTTTCTATTCGGAAAGCAAGCGCGTCTCGAACGACCGGATCAAGACCGAACTCGGGGTCGAGCTGCTTTATCCTGATTACCGCGCCGGGCTGCGGGCGCTGCTGGACGACGATGTTGCAGGGTGACATCCCCGACGAGGGGCGTGCGGTGGCGGTGACCCCGGAGACCGGCCCCATCGACCTGAGCCGCCTGATCGACGCGCTGCTGCCGCGCGACGGCGACGAATGGGTGTCTGTGCGCGACGTGATGGCCCGGATCGGGACCACCTCCTTTGCCCCGGCGATCCTGATTCCGGCGCTGGTGCTGGTGTCGCCGATCTCGGCGATTCCCGGGATGCCGACCATCGGCGCGCTCATCATCCTGCTGATCACCGCGCAGAAACTCCTGCGCCGCGAGCATCTGTGGCTGCCGGATATCCTGATGCGCCGCCGCGTCGGCGCAGAGCGGATGCGGCAGGCGCATGCGTTCCTGCGCAAGCCTGCCGCCTGGATCGACCGCCATTCGCGCGGGCGGCTGGGGCTCCTGACGATCAAGCCGATGCGGGTCACGGCGACGCTGGCGATCTTCCTTACGGCGCTCACCTGGCCCTTCCTCGAGCTGATCCCGATGTTCACCTCGGTCAGCGCCTTCGCCGTGGCGCTTCTGGCCATCGGCCTGCTGACCCGCGACGGGCTGTTCATGGCGGCGGGCTATGCCGTGATGGGCGGCATCGTGGCCTTCTTCGGGGCGCTCTGGCAGGGGCTGGTCTGACGCTCAGACCCGCAACCAGCGGTGCATCACGTCAGCCCCGGCGGCGCGTGTTTCGGCCAACCGGAACCGCGGCGCATCCCGCAGCCGGTCCAACCCCATCGCCCCCAGCGACGGCTGGCCTTCGGCGCCGAGCGCCACGCCGGCGGTAAAGCCCACAAGCTCGTCCACCAGCCCCGCCGACAGCAGCGTCGCGGCCAGCGTGCCGCCGCCCTCGCAGAAGACGCGGGTGAGTCCCGCCGCACCCAGCGCCTGCAACACGGCCCGCGCGGACACCTGTCGACCGCTCAGCGCGCAGGGAAAGAGCCGCGCACCCAGACCGTCCCAGGCCTGACGGGTTTCCTGCGCGGCGTCGGGGCCGTGGCAGATCCAGACCGGCACCTCGCGCGCGGTGCGGGCCAGCTGGCTCATCAGCGGCAGGTCGATGAGGCGTGACACCACCACCCGCACCGGCTGCGCCACCGCGCCGAAGTCGCGCACGGTGAGCGACGGGTCGTCGATCCGCGCGGTGCCCGCCCCCACCATCACCGCGTCATGGCGCGCGCGCTGGCCATGCACCAGACGCCGCGCCTCGGGGCCGGTGATCCAGCGGCTTTCCCCGGTGGCCGTCGCGATGCGCCCGTCGAAGGAGGAGGCGAGCTTGAGCGTGACCCAGGGCCGGTCCTCGGCCTGGCGCAGGAAGAAACCCGCGTGATCTTGCGCCGCCTCGGCGGCGCAGACCCCGAGGTCGACGGCAATCCCGGCATCCCGCAGGGCCTTGAACCCCGCGCCCGACACGCGCGGGTCGCTGTCCTCGACCGCCGCCACGACGCGCGCCACTCCGGCGGCGATCAGCGCATCGGTGCAGGGCGGGGTCTGGCCGTGGTGCGAACAGGGTTCAAGCGTGACGTAAGCGGTCGCCCCACGCGCCGCGTCACCGGCCTGGGCCAGCGCCTGCGGTTCCGCGTGCGGCCGCCCGCCGGGCGCCGTATGGCCGCGTCCGACGACGCGGCCGTCCTTCACGATGACGCAGCCCACGGACGGGTTGGGCCAGGTCCGACCCATGCCGCGGCGGCCCAGGCTCAGCGCATGGGCCATGTGGCGGACGTCGTCGCGGGTCACTTTTCCGGAACGGCGTCGGGGCGCAATTCGCTGACGAACTTGTCGAAGTCGTCAGCCTCCTGGAAGTTCTTGTAAACGCTGGCGAAGCGGACGAAGGCCACGGTGTCGATCCGCGCCAAGGCCTCCATCACGATCTCGCCGATCTGCTTGGAGGGGATGTCGGTCTCGCCCATCGACTCCAGCCGCCGCACGATGCCGGAAATCATCTGGTCCATGCGCTCGGGTTCGATGGGACGTTTCTGCAGCGCAATGCGGATCGAGCGTTCCAGCTTGTCGCGGTCGAAATCCTCGCGGCGGCCATTGCTCTTGATGACCACGAGGTCGCGCAGCTGCACGCGTTCATACGTGGTGAAGCGGCCCCCGCAGGCCGGGCAGAAGCGCCGGCGCCGGATGCTCACATGGTCTTCTGCGGGGCGCGAATCCTTGACCTGGGTATCTATGTTTCCGCAAAACGGGCAGCGCATGGGCCGTCCCCCTATCCTACTGTAATATGTCTCTGCCTCGTGGAATGGGGTTGCTCCCCAATTATCCACAGCCACTATAGGACCTCGCCCAGAATTTGGGTAGTCCAGATTTTGCGCCGCAAGATGAGGGGGCAAATCCGGGCGGTTCGCGACGGATTTCAGCCCAGATGGGCCGCGATACGCCTGTCGTGCGGCGCGCGGCGGTGTTCGAAAAGGTAGAGTCCCTGCCACGTGCCCAGCGCCATGCGGCCGTCGGTCACCGGAATGGAGAGCGACACCGGCATCATCGCCGCCTTGATATGGGCGGGCATGTCGTCGGGGCCTTCGTAGGTGTGGGTCAGGTAGGACATCGACGGGTCCGTCGTGGGCGGCACCAGCCGTTCGAAATAGGCGTGCAAGTCCGTCTGTACCTCCGGATCGGCGTTTTCCTGGATCAGCAAGCTGGCCGAGGTGTGCCGCACGAAAAGCGTGAGCAGTGCGGCTCCGGCCCCTGACCGCGCGACCCAATCGGCCACTTGGCCGGTGAATTCGTAAAGTCCCGCGCCGCGGGTGGAGATCGTGAATTCGGTCTGCATCACGCACCTGTTGCTTTGTCGTGCCGCAAGGGCATCCTAGTCTTCGCCCATCCCGCGCCCGGCACCCTCGGGGCCACACACAGAAGGGAGAGACTTATGGACGGCACACCCCAAAAAACCCGCCTGACCGCGAAGGACTTCGCGCCGGAGCTTCTCGAGCTTTACGACTATTACGCGCACGGCATGATCACCAAGCGGGAATTCCTCGACCGTGCGGGAAAATTCGCAGTGGGCGGCCTGACCGCGGCAACGATCCTCGGAATGATGTCGCCGGATTACGCGCTGGCCGAACAGGTATCCTTCAACGATCCCGACATCCTGCCGGAATACATCACCTATCCGTCGCCCAACGGCCATGGAGAGGTGCGCGGATACCTCGTCAAGCCGGCCGAGATGACCGTACGGCGCCCCGCTGTTGTGGTGATCCACGAGAACCGCGGCCTCAACCCCTATATCGAGGATGTCGCTCGGCGCGTTGCCAAGGCGGGTTTCGTGGCGCTGGCGCCGGACGGGCTGACCTCCGTCGGCGGCTATCCGGGCAATGATGCGGAAGGTCGCGAATTGCAGCGCAGCGTCGATGCGGAAAAGCTGATGAACGATTTTTTTGCCGCCTACGAATTCATGGCCGCGCACGAGGACAGCACCGGTCGTGTCGGATGTGTCGGGTTCTGTTATGGCGGTGGGGTCTGCAATGCACTTGCCGTCGCTTATCCGGAACTCGGAGCGTCGGTGCCATTTTACGGGCGACAGGCCGATTTACGGGCGACAGGCCGATTTACGGGCGACAGGCCGACGCCGAGGATGTGCCCCGGATCGAGGCGCCGCTGCTGCTGCACTACGCCGGGCTGGACGAGCGGATAAACGAAGGCTGGCCCGCCTACGAGGAGACATTACAGGCCAACAACAAGACCTATACGGCGCATATCTACGAAGGCGTCAATCACGGCTTCCACAACGACAGCACACCCCGCTACGACGAGGCCGCCGCAGAATTGGCGTGGTCTCGCACCATCGACTTTTTCAACGCGCACCTGGCGTCGTAACCTCCTCAGGCTTCGACGACGCAGCGCACCTGCGGCAGGTCTTCACTGTAATCGAAGAGCATCGGCGTGCCGTTGTCATGGACCGTCGGAGCCTGCGCTACGTTGCGCAGTGTTTCCCGGCATTCGGCCAGCTTGTCCTGCGTGACGGAAATTTCGATGACGGTCGGCTCGTTTTCGACCAGAACTTCGGTGGCGGCCCAGGATGCGGCTGCGGCACAGATCAAAGCCGCGGCAATGGCATATGTCTTGGTCATTGGGGCACTCCTTTGATTTCAGCATGTTAACCAACGGGAAGCGGAAAAGGTTCCCGGCAGCCCTGTACGGCTGTCGCGGTGCAGGGCCGGCACGGCGTCTTCGACGGCGGTTCGACTGGCCAAAAACTCCATCTGGCCCCGCCGCCTGAACCGACGGGAGCGTATCGTGTTGAGAACACTCGCAGAGGGTGACATCCTAGGCGACGGTGACCATCGGAGCCCCGCCATGCCTGTGCCCAAGACCCAGAAAAGCCGTGCCGAGCTGATCTGCATCGCCATGCGCTCCGCCATCCTCGAACGGGCGCTGTTGCCGGGGATGAAGTTGCCGGAGGATTCGCTGGGCGAACGCTTCGGCGCCAGCCGCACGATCATCCGGCAGGCGCTCGAGAAGCTGGCGGCCGAAGGGCTGGTGGAGCTGCGCCCCAATCGCGGCGCGGCGGTGGCGCAGCCCAGCCTGGAGGAAGCGCGCGACCTCTTCGAACTGCGCGCCCAGATCGAGGACCTGGTGATTGCGCGGCTGGCCTCAGGCCTCACGGCCGCACAGGAAGAGGCGCTGGTGGCGCATATCGCACGCGAAGAAGCGGCACAGTCCGGCCCTTCGCCGATCTCGATCCGGCTGGCGACGGAGTTTCACATCCTGATGGCGGCGCTGACCGAAAGCCCGGTGCTGATCCGCTACGTCAACGAGATCAGCTATCGCTGCGGCTTCACCCTGTCGCAATTCTCGCGCCCGCATTCGACCCATTGCGGCATCCAGGAGCATCGCGACATCGTCGCAGCGCTGAAATCCGGCGATGTGCTGCGCGCGCAGAAGATCGCGCGGGAACATCTGGACCAAGTCGCCGCGCGGGCGCAGTTCAACGGCGCCGAATTCAACAGTTTCTCGCATCTCGAGGCGCTGGAACCCTACGCAAGTCCGGTGCGCCAGAATGGCTGAAGCTTACGCCTCTATCCCGCGGGCGGTGAGAATGCGCTCGGCGCTGTCGTTCCACACGTCCATCTTCACGATCTTGCCGTTCTCGACCACGAAGCGGTCGACGTAACGGTTGCCCTCGAATGGCGTGCCGTCGGGCCATTCGCCGTAAAGATAGCCGGTGGAATAGACCACCGTGCCCTCGGCCCCCTGCGCCACGTCGAACTGCCGCATGTCCTTTTTCACCCACTTATAGCGCATGGCGTTGAAACCGGTGGGCCCGGACGGGTGATGATAGACGCGCCCGCCGGTGAAGGTGATGACCACGCCCTCGGCCATGTAGGTGGCGGCGCGGTCGGGGTCGGGTGTCATCGACGCCTCAAGAAAGTCGTGCACGATGCGCGCCTCTTCGGGCAGCGCGTCATAGTCGATCTGCAGGGTGTCGGGCATCTGGCTCTCCTTCGCTGGCATGATTCGAGATGTGCCGGGAAATCCCCGGCGCGGGAAGATGTATGCGACAAATTAATACAATAATTGCATGCAATCTGCCTCTTCTCTGTGCAGACGCGGTGACGATGACAGAAATCGCGCCTTGTTCGGGCTGGCCGGTTTGACAGGTCGCGGGCGAGGCGCGCCTTTGAAAGGCATCCACCCATCCTGCTCACGGAGACACGGAATGCCCATGAGACCTTCACTGACCCGCCGACTGATGCTTGCCGGTGCGGCGGCCCTCTCCCTTGGTACCGCCCTGCCCGCCCTCGCACAGGACGACGCGATCAAGATCGGCCTCGTCGCCGCGCTGAGCGGCCAGTCGGCCAAATCCGGCGAGGCGATCACCCGCGGCATCACGCTCGCGCTCGACAAGATCAACGGCGACGGCGGCGTGCTGGGCCGCCAGCTCGAGCTGGTCAGCCGCGACGACGAAAGCAACCCCGGCAAGGGGCTGATCGCCGCCCGCGAACTGGTGCAGCGCGAAGGCGTGGCGGCGATGATCGGCGGGCTCGACACGCCGGTGTCGCTGGCCATCGTGCCCTTTGCCAATGACGCGCAGGTGCCCTTCATCGGTCCCTGGGCCGCGGGCACGCCGATCACCCAGAACGGCGCGGAGGAAAACTATGTCTTCCGCGTCTCGGCTGTGGATGAATTCGTCGACGAAGCGATCACCGAATACCTGGTGAGCGAATACGGCAGCCAGAAACCGGGGATGATCCTCATCAACAACCCCTGGGGCGAATCGAACGAAAAGGGTCTGACCAAGGCGCTGGAAAAGCGCGGCATGAAACATGCCGGCATCGAGAAGTTCGAAAGCAATGACGTCGACGTCGTGCCGCAACTCACCCGGCTCAAGGAGAACGGCGCAGACGGGCTGTTCCTCGTCGCCAACGTTGCGCCCTCGGCGCAGGTGGTGAAATCGCTCGACCGGATGGGCTGGGACGTGCCGATCGCGTCGCACTGGGGGCCCGCTGGCGGCCGCTTTACCGAATTGGCCGGCCCCTCGGGCGAAAAGGTCCATTTCATCCAGACCTTCCTCTTCACCGACACCGCGCATCCGCTCTTTGTCGCGTTGCAGGAGAAATTCCCCGAGATCGAGACGCTGGCGGACGTGACCCCCGCCACCGGCATCGCCAATGCCTACGACGCGACGCTGCTGCTGGCCGCGGCCATCGAAAAGGCCGGGTCGACCGACGGACCGGCGATCCGCCAGGCGATGTATGAGATCGAGGGCGTCGAGGGAGTCATCAAGACCTACGACATGCCCTTCACGACGGACAATCAGGATGCGCTCGGGCCCGAAGACTACATCTTCGCGAATTTCGTCGAAGGCGAGATCGTGCCCCTGACCGACTGATCCACCCGCGGCGGTCCGCACTGCTCGGACCGCCGTTTTCGAATTTTCCGATGCCCAGCGCGTCACCTGCCGGAGCCTGCCATGACCCTTTTCGTAACCGCCCTTGTGACCGGCATCGGCCTGGGCGCCATGTACGGGCTGATCGCCTTGGGCTTCCAGATAACCTACTCGGTCTGTTCCAGAGTCAATTTCGCGCAAGGGTCGATGGTCATGCTGGGGGCGGTGCTGGGCTTCGTGCTGACCCAGCGCGCCGGGCTGCCGGTGATCGTCGCCTATCCGCTGGCGCTGCTGGGCTGCGGGCTGATGGGCATGCTGGTCGAGCTTTGCCTCGTGCGGCCCTTTGCCGTGCGCGGGTCCGAGGCGTGGCTCATGGCCACCGTCGCCGGCGGCATCCTGCTCGACAACACCGTGCTCTTCACCTTCGGCAACGAGCCGCGCAGCCTGCCCTCGCCGCTGGTCGAAACCAGCTGGCAGATCCTCGGCACCGGAGTCTTTCCGCAGCAATTGCTGATCCCGGTCGCGGCCATCGGCTGTGCCGTGGCGCTGCAACTGCTGTTTCGCCGCACCCGGCAGGGCCGCGCGCTGCTGGCGGTGGTGCAGAACCCCGACGCGGCCCGGCTCATGGGGATCAACACCACGCTGATGATCTCGGGCTCCTTCGCGCTGTCTGCGATGCTGGCGGGAGCGGCGGGCCTGCTGATCGCGCCGCTCTTTTCCGTGCATTCGGACATGGGCACGCTGTTCGGGATCAAGGCCTTCGCCGTGGCGATCCTCGGCGGCATGACCTCGGCCTGGGGCGTGATGATCGCCGGCTTCCTTTACGGGCTGGTCGAAGCCTTCGTCACCACCTACCTCGGGTCGTCGCACACCTACATCCTGACCTTCGCGCTGCTTATCGCGGTACTGGCGGTCAAGCCGCACGGGCTCTTCGGCCAGGCGGCGCTGCGGAAGGTGTGACCGGATGACACCCGTTCTGGCCAACCGCGCGCTCGACCTCACCATCCTCGCCCTGACCGCCGCGGCGATGCTGTCGTTGGGCATTGTCGGAGGATATACGCAGTTCGTGATCGGCCTCGTGGCGATCTGGACCATCCTTTGCGTCGGGCTGAACGTGCTTTACGGCCTCACCGGCCTCGTGTCGCTGGGGCAGGTCGGGTTCTTTGCCATCGGCGCCTACGGACACGCGATCCTGATGCAGGCGGGGCTGAGCTTCTGGCTGGCGCTGCCGCTGGCGACGGCGCTCACCGCGCTTGTGGGAGCCCTGCTGGCGATCCCGGCGGTGCGCATGGCCGGGCCGTTCCTGGCCATGGTGACCATCGCCTTCGCCTTCATCGTCGAACACCTGGCCATCGAGTGGCGCAGCCTGACCGGCGGGCAGAACGGGCTCATGGGTTTTGACATGCCGCGTGTTTTCGGCACCACCTTGGGCGAACGCGGGCTGGTGATCCTGTCTATTGGCATGGCGGGCGTCGCCCTCCTGGCCTACCGCCGGCTTGCGAACAGCGGCTGGGGCATGGCGATGGCGGCGCTGCGCGACCAGGAGGTCGCCGCCGGATCGCTGGGCTTCGACCCGATCCGCACCAAGCTCGCCGCCTTTGCGGTGGCCGCTGGCGCCGCGGGCCTCGCGGGCGGGCTCTTTGCCACGCTGATGCAGTTCATCGCGCCGTCGAATTTCATGCTGTCGCAGTCGATCCTCTTCCTCTTCGCCGTGATCCTGGGCGGCGCGGGCACGGTGCTGGGGCCGCTCGTCGGCGCGGCCATCGTCGTCTTCCTGCCCGAGATGCTGTCGGGCCTCGCCGAATACCGTCTGCTGTTCTTCGGCGCGCTGCTGATCGCGGTTCTGCTGGTCGCGCCGCGCGGCATGGTCGGCACCATCGCCGCGGTCCTGCCGCGCCGGGCCGCCCCCACGCCCCCCGCCCAACACGAAGAGACGCTCGCCTTCATCCGTCCCGACGCACCCGCCGGGCTGAAGGTCACGGACCTCGGCATCACCTTCGGCGGTCTCAAGGCCGTGGACGGCGCCAGCTTCGAAGCAAAGCCGGGACAGATCACCGCCGTCATCGGCCCCAACGGCGCTGGCAAGACGACGCTCCTGAACATGATCTCGGGGTTCTACCTGCCCGGCCGCGGCCGCATCGCAACCGCAGGCCGCGACATCACCGGCCTGTCGATGCATGCCGCGGCACGGCTGGGCGTCGCGCGCACCTACCAGGCGACGCGGCTTTTCGGCGCGCTCAGCGCCGAGGAAAACGTCATCGCCGGATTGCCCCGCGGACGCGGCGGCGCTCCCTTTTCGGCGCTGGCCACGCAGGATGCGCGCGCCACGGCGCGGGGACTGCTGGCGCTGGTGGGCTATGCTGGCGCGCCCGACACCCCCGCAGCCGACCTGCCGCACGTGGACCGGCGGCTGGTCGAGATCGCCCGCGCCCTGGCGCTGCGCCCGCATGTTCTGCTGCTGGACGAGCCTGCCGCCGGTCTGATGCATGGTGACAAGCAGACTCTGGCGGCTCTGCTGCGCAAGGTGGCCGATTGCGGCATCGCCGTGGTGCTGGTGGAGCATGACATGGAGATGGTCATGGGCATCTCCGACCGTATCTTCGCCATGGACGCGGGCCAGCCCATCGCGTTCGACACGCCCGAAGCGATCCGCCGCAACGAAAAGGTCATCGCCGCCTACCTGGGCGAAGGCACGCCGGATGCGCCCAAGCGGGAACTGGCATACACCCCCGGCGCGATGGACGTGCTGATCACCCGCAAGCTCTGTGCCGGATATGGCGCGGCGGACGTGTTGCAGGACGTCGACCTGCGCGTGGGTCAGGGCGAACTGGTGGCGCTGCTGGGGGCCAACGGCGCGGGCAAGTCGACCTTTCTCAAGACGCTGTCGGGACTGATGGCGCCCGGCAAGGGCGAGATCATTTTCGAGGACCGGAATGTCGAGGGCCTCGCCGCCCACCGGACCGTGGAGCGCGGGCTGGTGCTGGTGCCCGAGGGCCGCCAGGTCTTTGCCGACCTCACGGTGGCGCAGAACATCGAACTGGGGGCCTACAAGCGGAAGGACCGGCCCGACCCAACAGAGCTGGAGACGATCCTCGACCGGTTCCCGCGTCTGCGCGAGCGGCTGGACAGCCCTGCGGGCCTGCTCTCGGGCGGCGAACAGCAGATGATGGCGATCGCGCGCGGGCTGATGGCCAAGCCCCGGCTGCTACTGCTCGACGAGCCGTCGCTGGGGCTTGCCCCGGCCATGGTGGAAGAACTTTATGCGGTCCTCGCCGAGCTTCGGGACGACGGCATCACCATCCTGCTGGTCGACCAGATGGCGACGCTGGCGCTGGCCGTGGCCGACCGCGCCTACGTGCTGGAACAGGGCCGAATCGTC
Source organism: Thalassococcus profundi (assembly GCF_003344785.1). Classification (GTDB taxonomy): domain Bacteria; phylum Pseudomonadota; class Alphaproteobacteria; order Rhodobacterales; family Rhodobacteraceae; genus Puniceibacterium; species Puniceibacterium profundi. Next base: position 110,305 of record NZ_QPMK01000001.1, read on the forward strand.
GCGCAGGGCAGTGCGGAGGAGATGCGGGGCGACGACGCGCTGGTGGCGGCCTACCTTGGCGGCGGGACGTCGCAGACGCGGGAGGATGTTGCGTGACGCTGGACCTCGTGATCCGCGCGGCAAGGCTCGAAGATCGCGGTCCTGCGCAAGACATCGGCATTCGCGACGGCAGGATCGTCGAGATCGCGCCACGGATCGACACCGACGCCCGCGCGCTCGATGCCCGCGGCGGGTTGGTGATCGCGGGCTTTGCGGACAGTCACCTGCATCTGGACAAGGCCTGCCTGCTGGACCGCGCCGCCAATCCTGCCGGCACGTTGAAGGGCGCCATCGAGGCGGTGACCGCCGCCAAGAAGGATTTCACCACCGAAGACGTGTACTGTCGCGGCGCGCGCGTTCTGGACCGCGCCATCGGCCAGGGCACGACGCTGATTCGCACCCAGGTCGAGATCGACCCGGGTGTGGGCCTTGCCGGATTCGACGCGGTGCGGCAGCTCAAGGCCGATTACGCCTGGGGCGTCGATGTGCAAATCTGCGTCTTCCCGCAGGAAGGGCTGTTGAACTACCCCGGTACGGAAGACCTGTTGCGGCAGGCGCTGGACCGCGGGGCCGATCTGCTGGGCGGATGCCCCTATACCGACACCGATCCCGAGGGCCAGATCAGGCGGCTCTTCGCCATGGCGCGGGACTACTATGTCGACCTAGATTTCCACTTGGACTTCGACCTCGACACCAGCTGGCGGCACCTCGACTGGGTGGCGCGCGAGGCCATCGCTCACGGCATGCAGGGCCGCGTCGCCATCGGGCATGTGACCAAGCTGTCGATGCTGCCGCCCGACGCCCTGTCGGACACCATCGCGCTGATGCGGGACGCGGGCATCGCGCTGACCGTGCTGCCCGCGACGGACCTCTTCATGACCGGCCGCGACCATGACCGCGCAGTGCCGCGCGGCGTAGCCCCCGCGCACAGGTTCCACGACGCGGGTCTGTGCTGCACCGTGGCCACCAACAACGTACTGAATCCCTTCACACCCTATGGCGACTGTTCCTTGCCGCGCATGGCGAACCTCTTTGCCAATGTCGCGCAGCTTGGCGCGGCACAGGATCTAAGCGCCTGTTTCGACATGGTGACCACGGCGCCGTTCCGGCTGCTGGGACGCGATCCTGCGCTGCGGATCGGGGCCGAAGCGACGCTGGTCGCCCTGCCCTGCCAAAGCCGCGCCGACACGGTGGCCGAGATCGGGCGGCCGATCTGGGGCGTGAAGTCCGGTCGGCAGAGTTTCGACGCGCCGCAACCGATTCTCTGCGTCGGCGGCCGCGAATGAAGCCAAGCGCCAGCATACCCGGCAAACGGCTCCGTTGTCGCCGACAACCCGCTCAGGTTGACGGTCGGCTGTTCTCAGATTGCTCAGGCTTTACGCGATTTTGCCGGCCCTGACCGGCCCGACTGGCAAAAAACGGCTCAATCTCAATCGCTTCTGCCGATCTTTGTGGCATCGGCCAGGAACGGCGTTAGATCATGTCGCGAATTTGGACCTTGGGACGGTTGGAAACTGACCTGACCGTCACGGGTCCGAGCATGAATGGACTCCGCTGGCATGCCCCTTCCCCTATCGGCCTCGCTTCCCGCGCCGCTTGACCGTCGTACCTTTCTCCGCACGTCCTCTGCATCGGTGGCCACCCTGTTCGTGGCAGGGGCAGCCCATGCCCAGACAGGCTCCGACACCGCCGAGGCCGCGCCGCAGGACGAGGCCGGGCAACCGTTCTCTTTCGACTGGCTCGACGAACGCATGCGCGCCGCCGCGCAGAGCGACTACGAAGACCCCGAGGATACGCCCGAACTGATCCCGGATCTCGACTATGACGACTACCGGCAGATCCAGTTCGACCCGAAACGCGCCCGGTGGCGGGAGGCGGACTCCCTGTTCCACCTGCACGCCTTCCATCCCGGCTGGCTTTACAAGCAGACCGTGGCGATCAACGAGGTGGTCGATGGCGTCCAGACACCGATCACCTTTTCGACCGAGGATTTCCTTTACTACAACGACCTCGCCGAGCGCGTGCCGGCAAACGCAGACTTGCCGGGCGTCGCGGGGTTTCGCATCAACACGCCGCTGAACCGCGCCGATCTCTACGACGAGCTGATCTCCTTCGTCGGTGCGTCGTACTTCCGTGCGCTTGCGCGCGGCAACAGTTACGGCCTGTCCGCCCGCGGCCTTGCGATCAACACCGGGCTGGGCCGCGAAGAAGAGTTTCCGCGGTTCACCGAATTCTGGCTCGAACGGCCCGCGCCGGGACAGGAGCAGATCACGCTTTATGCCGCGCTCGACAGCCCGTCCTGCACCGGCGCCTACCGCTTCGTGGTGCGCCCGGGTTCGGTCACGACAATCGACGTGACCGCGCGGCTGCATTTCCGCCGCGAGGTAGAGCAGCTGGGCCTCGCCGCCCTGACCTCGATGTTCCTGTTCGACGAAAAGAACGCCAGCGCCTTCGACGACTACCGGCCGCAGGTGCACGACAGCAATGCGCTGATGGTGATGCGTCGGGATGGCGACGTGTTGTGGCGGCCGCTGAACAACCCGCCGCGGTTGGCCAGCACCTACCTCAACGAACCGCAGATGCGATCCTTCGGGCTGATCCAGCGCGACCGGACCTTTGCCGATTACCAGGACGCCGAAGCGCATTACCAGGACCGCCCGTCGGTCATGATCGAACCGCAGGGCGATTGGGGCGAAGGCATGATCCGGCTGATCGAGATCCCGTCGGACCTCGAAGGCAACGACAACATCGTCAGCTACTGGGTGCCCAGGAACCGGCCCGCCGCCGGGGACAGCCGCGAATACAGCTATCGACTGACCTGGGGCGCGCTCGACACGCCGCGCGACGGCGACCGCGCCTGGGTCGTCAACACGCTGGCCGGCCAGGGCGGCACCTCGGGCGTCGAAGGCACGGCCCCATCGCTGCGCAAATTCGTGGTCGATTTCGACGGCGGTCTGATGGCGCGTCTGCCCGCCGATGCGGAAATGGACCCCATCGTGACCGTCACCGGCGGAGAAATTGAGCACATCGCCCTGTCGAAGATCGAAAACACGACAAAATGGCGCCTGGTGATCGATGTTGACGGTGAAAACGAAAAACTCGTGGAACTTGTCGCCCACGTCGCGGGTTTCGGACGCAAGTTAACCGAAACATGGATATACCAATGGATACGCCCGTGACGTACCACAGCACCGCGTTTGTGCCTCCGTCTGGCCAAATCGCCGCGGCCCCGGCTCCGCAGGCATCGATGGAAGACATCCTGCAAGACGGCGCCCTGCCCGACGCGCGTCTTGCCATGCCGCTTCAGGTTCTCGAGCCCGCGCATCCGCGCGTGCCCGCTCCGACCGCCGTGATGCGGCGTGTTCTAGTTTCCGTGATTCAAACCGTTCTGCCGTTGTCGCGCGGGCACTGACGCATGGAGCGCACCGCCACCGGGTCGCGTGTCTACGGCATCAGGGCGTTTGCCTTGCTGAGCAGTATCGGACTCGGTGCCGGAGCGGCTGCACTCTTTCTGCAATTTGGCGCTGCCGACGGCTATCAGCAGGTCGACGGCGTGCGCGGTGCGCTGGTTTTCATCACCACCTTCTGGCTTGCCTGGGGCGCGATGCAATCGGTTGTCGGATTGCTTTTCGCCGCGCCCGCACCGCCTCTGCGCAACGACCCGATCACCGCCCGCACGGTCATCCTCATGCCGGTCTACAACGAGGATCCCGCCATCGTCTTTGCCCGCGTGGCGGCGATGGACGAGGCTATCGCGCAGCTCGAACTGACCGATAAATTCGACTTCGCCATCCTGTCGGACACGCAGGATCCTCAGCTGGCTGCCGAGGAAGAGCGCTGGTTCGTCCGGCTCTGGCAGGATCGTCGGCAAGACCGGCGCAAGGCGGAAGGGCAACCGGCGCGCCTGTTCTACCGGCGGCGCACGCGGAATGTGGGGCGCAAGGCCGGGAACATTCAGGATTTCTTTGAACGGTCCGGCGCACAGTATGACTTTGCCCTGATCCTGGATGCCGACAGCTTGATGGATGCCGCAACGATCGCCGAGATGGTTCGCCGCATGCAGGCCGCGCCGCGGCTTGGTCTCTTGCAGACGCTGCCGCGGGTCACCGGCGCGGGGTCGCGCTTCGGCCGCGCGATGCAGTTCGCGGCCGGGTTCTATTCGCCGGTCTTCGCGCAGGGCCAGGCGGCGATGCAAGGCACCACAGGACCGTTCTGGGGCCATAACGCGCTGGTGCGCGTGCGCGCGTTCGCCGCCAGTTGCGCGCTGCCCGAATTGTCCGGGCCGCCGCCCTTCGGCGGGCATATCCTCAGCCACGACTATGTCGAAGCGGCGCTGCTGGCACGAGCGGGATGGACCGTGCGGGTCGATCCAGACCTCGACGGTTCCTACGAGGAAGGCCCCGAGAACATGGTCGATTTTGCCAAGCGCGACCGGCGCTGGTGCCAGGGCAACCTGCAGCATGCGCGGGTCTTCCCGGCGCCGGGGCTCAAGCCGTGGTCGCGCTTCGTGTTCTTCCAAGGCATGCTGAGCTACATCGTGCCGCTGTTCTGGCTGCTGTTTCTCGCCGCGAACCTTTATGCCTCGGCGACCGCGCCGGAACCGGATTTCTTTCCCGAGCCGTTCCAGCTCTTCCCGGTCTTTCCGTCCGACCAGACCTCGAAGGCGGTCGGTGTCGCCGTCGGGGTCTTCGGCCTTCTGGTGCTGCCCAAGGTGCTGATCCTGATCGACGCGACCCTGCGCGGCCGCGTTCGCGGCTTTGGCAGCACCATCCTGGCCGCGCGCGGGCTGGTGCGCGAGCTTTTCATGTCGTCGGTGAACGCGCCGATCCTGCTGATGTGGCAGACCCGTGCGGTGTTGCAGGTCTTCGGAGGCCGCGACGGCGGCTGGCCTGCCCAAACCCGCGGCGACGGGCGGCTGACCTTCTCCGAGGCTGCCGCCGCCGGATGGTGGATCCAGATTTGGGGCGCGGCCATGGTTGGGCTGACGTATACCTTCGCGCCCGAGCTGATGCTCTGGGTCCTGCCAGTGGGCGTACCACTGCTGATCGCACCCTTCGTGATCTGGGCCACGTCGCACCCGTCGCAGGCATCGGTGTTCCTGACGCCGGAGGAACACAGCCTGCCGCCGATCATCGCCCGGCACCGCCAGGTGATGACGCGCTGGGGCAAGGCGTCCGAAGCCGTCGACCGGGACGAAACCGCGCCCGCCGCGCAACTCTCTGCCTGACATGGGCGTCGCGGCGCCGCGGGCGCTTATCCCCACCGGCGGGCGCGATCCGCGGCTCGACTTCTTCCGCGGGCTGGCGCTGGTGATGATCTTCATCAACCACGTGCCGGGCAATCCGCTCGAGGTTCTGACCAACCGCAACTTCGGCTTCTCGGACGCCGCCGAGGGCTTTGTCTTCATGTCCGGCATGGCGGCGGGCCTCGCTTATCCGTCCGCCTTCCAGCGTCTGCCGCTGTGGCGCGCGGTGCTGAAATGCTGGGGACGGGCCTGGACGCTCTATTCCGTGCACCTCGTGGTCAGCGTGATCTGCCTCGCCATCATGCTGGGCGCGGTCTACTGGTTCGACGCCGGCAAGCTGGCACAGATCAACAACGTCGAACCGTGGATCGAGGCGCCGGTACAGGCGACCATCGGCATCGCACTGCTGAGCCACCAGTTCGGCTACGTCAACATCCTGTCGATGTACGCGGTGCTGCTGATGATGACCCCGGCGATGATTCTGATCGCACAGCGCAGTGGCGTCTGGGTCATGCTCGGGCTGTCCTTCCTGCTCTGGATCGTGACCGGAGAGACCCGGCTCAACATCCCGGCCTTCCCGAATTCCGGCGGCTGGTTCTTCAACCCCTTTGCCTGGCAGTTCCTGTTTGCCATCGGGCTGGCCGCGGGGATGCGGCTCAAGACCGGCGCGCGGCTGGTGCCCGACCGGACCTGGGCACGGCGCACGGCGCTGGTGCTGCTGCTTCTGACGGTGACGTGGATGAAGATCGGCGTCGTGCAGGATGCCGGCCGGGCCGGGCTCGCGTTTTTGCGGGACAGCGGTTTTCCGTTCTACATCACCAATTTCGACAAGACCTTCCTTGCCGCGCCGCGCCTGCTGCATTTTTTGGCGTTGGCCTATTTCCTGTCGACTCAAGGCTGGGTACGCCGCCTGTCGGGCCATGCCTGGGTCCGCCCGGTCCGGCTGATGGGCCGGTTCGGGTTGCCGGTTTTTGCCCTTGGCACGGTCCTGTCGATCCTCGGGCAGTCGATCCAGGCAACGCTCACGGGCGACCTGTGGCTCATCAGCCTGGTCTTCGTGGTGGTCGGGCTGGCGCTGCAGATGGCACTTGCCGGGATCAAGTGGCGCCTGTCGCAAGCGCCGGACACGGAGCGCGCCGCCGTTCAGGGCCGCGACAGCCCGCGTGTGCCGGCGGGTATCCACGCAGAGTAACCCGCCGCGCCCATAAGGCACGGCCACAGCGGTTCACCTCTTGGCGAGGCGCGGCGGCGGACATTGCCAACCGCACCGCTTCGGACCACCTTAGGGCCGAAGGAGATCACATGGCATCTGACATGAACGGGATTCGGCATGCGCGGGAAGTCGAAGGACATCTGACGTGGCTCGACAGCTTCACCTCCGCGGCGCTCGGCGTTCTGGCCGTGGCTTCGGGCATCTACACCTACCTTGGCGTGCGGGGATTGCTGGACGAAGGCGGCGCGCTGTCGCTTTTTGCCGCGGTCGCCTACAGTGCCGCGGTGTCGACCGGCATTTTCGTCTTCTGGTCCTACCTGATGCGCCTGCTTCCGGCGATGCGCACCGCGGCAACGCGCATGTGGCTGGTCCTTTCGATGGTCTTGGGCTCTGCCGCCATCGTCGCCATGTCGTCCTGGCTGAACGCCGCGGCGCTGGCCGGGTCGGCGGCGGTGGAACAGCACCTTGCGCGTACGGTGCAGGACTACCAGGCTTCGCTGGAACGCGTGCACGAAATCGCGCTGCAGGGCCAGGCGCTGGGGCTTGACGTCGGCCGCACCCGACAGGGCTTCCAGGATCTGTCGCAACAGGAAGCGGGCGGCGAGCTGTCCGGTCTCGCCGGGCGCGGCGCGGTGTTTCGCGTGCTGACCCAGAAATCAAACGAGCTCGCGGCATTGGAAGAACTGATCGCGGCGCAGGAAGCACCCGTCGCCGCCGCCTTTGCGGAGGGCAACGCGATCCTGAGCCGAATGCGCGCGCTCACCGTCGCCCCCGGCCCGGTGACCGAGCGCGGCGTCGAATTTTCCGAAGAATCCGTGCGGCTGGCCGGTGTCATTACGCAGCTGCGGCAATTGTCGGTGGCCCCGCTGGTGGAACGCGCGGCGCAGGATCTGGCGGAATCGGTGGTGCTGCCGCGGCTTGACGCCGGGGATGCCGGCGGACAGGCGGCGCAGCAGGCGACCATCACGTCGCTTCTGGAAGTTTTGGCGCAGCGTGCCGAAACCCTCCAGGCGGCGGCGGCCGAGGTGCTGGCGCTGCCCCCGGCGGCCGAGGTGGTCTACACCCCGATCTCTACCGCGGACGCGGTGATCCGTTACGCCGGGAATTTTGCGCCCTCCTGGGCCGGGGCCATCGCCATCGACCTGCTTCCGGCGGTCCTGGTGCTGATCGTGGCGGTCGCCCAAAGCGCCATCCGTGCCGGACGCGACCCGGCAGAGGCCGAGGATTCGATGACCGTGGCGGAACTGCGCGCCGCCGTCGCCGCGCTGCGCCAAGTGGACCTGTCTGAGAAACGCGATGCAACCGCGCCTGCCGAGGCGGAAAAAGACCCGCATCCGACACCGAGAGTGGTGGAATGACGGCAGAGAGCGAGGCGCCGAAAAGCAGCCCGATCCGGGTGATGAAATGGCTGCTGGGCGCGCAGATCGTGCTGGCGGGCCTGCTGATCGCGATCGACATCGGTCCGTCGATCCCTCGGCTTCTGTCCCCATCGGGCGCCCCGGAACTGGACCAGCCGATCGGGCCCGGCGATCAGACCCGCCACTACCGCCCGAACCGTCCCGCAACGCCCGGACCCGGGGTCGATCCCGACATGCCGCGCCGGCTGATCGCGGAAACCCTCGAGGTCGACGGCGCGCCTGCGCTCCGCATCCGGGGCGCAGTGGCCGCGGGTGACGGTGACCGGATCGTGAACGAGGTGCAGCGGGTGCAGCCGGCGCGCGTCTGGCTCGACAGCCCCGGCGGCAGCGTGACCGATGCGCTCGCCATCGGCCGGGCGCTGCGCGCGGTGGAGGCCGAGACCCGGCTCGACGACGGCGCGGTCTGCTTTTCCGCCTGCCCCTACATGTTCGTCGGCGGCACCGTGCGGCGCGTGGCAGAGACGGCCCGCCTGGGCGTGCATCAGCACAGTTTCGGTGAGACGACGATCCTGCCGGCGTTCCTTGCGGTCGAGGACATCCAGCGCGGCCAGGCCGGCGTTCTCGATCACCTCGACGACATGGGCATCGACCTGCGGATCATGGGCCCGTCGATGGCGACGCCCGCCGACGAGATTTACATCCTCACGGAGGATGAACTGCGCGACTGGAACGTGGTGACAGAAGAGGCCGAGTGACGCGCCCGCTCGCCTGACGGACCCGGCGCCCGGGACGCGGGGCCTTTCAAAAGAAGCGCGCCCGACTCCGAAGGGACGCGGGCGCGCATTGTCTCAATGTATCCTGACGATCAGAACGGGCTGTCGGGATAGTAGAACTGCTCTGCGTTCTCGGGCGTGATCAGCACCGAGCCGATGGTGAAGGTGCCGGAAACAGGTGCGTTCGACACCATGCCGACCGCGGTCATTTCGATGGCGGTTGCGATCATCGACGGCGGATAGGTCACGTCGGCCGGGATCATCTCGTCGCCGTCCATGACGCGCTTGACCATTTCCTTCATGCCGGCGCCGCCGAGGACGAACTGGATATCCTCGCGACCTGCCGCCTCGATGGCCGCGAGCACGCCGACCGCCATGTCGTCGTCCGATGCCCAGACCGCGTCGATCTGGTCGTGCTTCTGCAGGAAGTCCTGCATCACGTTGAAGCTGTCATCGCGGTTCCAGTTGCCGTGCTCCATGTCGATGATGTTGATGCCCGACCCTTCGATGGCGGACTCGAACCCGTCGACGCGCTCGTTGTCGATGGTCGTCGGAATGCCGCGCAGCACGACGATGTCGCCGCCGTCCGGCATCTTCTCGACCATGTACTCGCCCGAGACGCGGCCGAAGCCCGGGTTGTCGCCCGCGACGTACAGGTCTTCGACACCCTCGACGCTGAGCCCGCGGTCGACGACCGTGACCCATGTGCCGGCCTCTGCGACGGACTGGATCGGCGGGGTCAGCGGATCGCTTTCGAAGGGCAGCACCACCAGCGCGTCAATGCCGCGGGTGGCGACCATGTCCTCGATGTCGTTGACCTGCGCGCCGGCATCCGACGCGGCCGCCAGCACGAAATCGAGCTGCGGATAGGTTTCTTCGAGCCGTTCGATGGTCTCCTGGGCGTGGAAGTTCATGCCGCCGGCCCAGCCGTGGGTCGCCGCGGGGATCGACACGCCGATGACGGTCGTGTCGTCCTGGGCCCAGGCCGCGCCGGACAGGGCCAGCATCGTGCAGCCCAGAAGTGTCGTCTTCATGTAAGACATTTGAGGTCCTCCCATTTGATCGGCCGGGCTCTAGCCCTTGGCCTTGGCTTCTCGCTGCAGAATGACCGCGAGAATGATGATGACCCCCTGGATGGCGCCGTTGAGATAGGGCGACACCAGGTCGGTCAGGTTCAGAATGTTGTCGATGAGGCTCAGGATCAGGACACCGATGACAGTGCCCCAGACGCGCCCGAACCCGCCCTTGAGAACGGTGCCGCCGATGATGACCGCGGCGATGGCCTCGAGTTCCCACAGCAGACCGGTCGAGGCCGAGGCCGACCCGAGCCGCGGCACGTACATGATGGTCGCCACACCGACCAGCAGGCCCAGCATCGCGTAGGTCAGAAGCCGCGTCCGGTTCACGTCGACGTTCGAATAATGCGCCACCGCCTCGTTCGACCCGATGGCGGCGCAATGGCGCCCGAAGCGTGCCCGGCTCATCAGCAATTCTCCGACGATGACGACGATGGCAAAGACGATGATCGGCCAGGAAATGCCGAGGATGCCTTCGAAATAGACCGGCCGGTAGAAGGTGCGCAGGCCGAAATCCAGCGACAGCGTGCCGCCGTCGGCCAGCCAGGTCACCAGGCTGCGGTAGATGCCCATGGTGCCAAGCGTGACGATGAAGGCTTCGATCCCGACGGTGGTGATGAGAAAGCCGTTCAGCAGCCCCGCGAGGATGCCCGCCACGACGGCGACAAGCATGCCCAGCAGGATGATCGGCACGCCGACCCCCATGGAGGGCAGCGCCGCGTTCATCACCAGGATCATCAGCCCGGCGATGAAAGCTGCCATGGACCCGACCGAGAGGTCGAGCCCCCCGGCGGTGATCACGAAGGTCATGCCGACGGCGATGATGCCGATGAAGGCGGACCGGGCCAGCACGTTGGTGATGTTCGCGGCCCCGAGGAAGTTCGAATTCATCATCGCCCCGATGGCGACCAGGACCACGAGCGCCACGATCGGCCCGAGGACACTCATCGAAGGCAGGCTGCGCCGCGCGCGTGTGTTTGTCGTTTCGGCAGTCATCAGGCCACCTTTTCCTTGTCGTTCGCGCCAAGACCCACCGCAAGCCGCACAATGGCGTCCTCGGTCAACTCGTCGCCTGTGAGTGTTCCGGCCACCTCGCCCGTCCGCATGACCAGCACTCGGTCGGCGAGGCCGATGACCTCCTGCATCTCGGAGGAGATCACCACGACCGCGTGGCCCTTTGCTGCCAGGTCGCGCAGGAAGGCATAGATCTGCTGCTTGGTGCCAATGTCGATACCGCGGGTGGGTTCGTCCGCGATCAGGATCGCCGGTTCGGATTGCATGATCTTGGCCAGCAGCAGCTTCTGCTGGTTGCCGCCCGAAAGATTGCCGACCGCCATGGTCCGGCGGCCCGCGCGGATGTCGAATTCGTCGATCGCCTTGTCGAGCGCACGATCCTCGGCGGCACGGTCGATCATCCAGCCTCCGAAGCGGTCCAGCGCCTGCAGGGTCAGGTTGACACGCATTGTCTTGTCGAGAAGCAGACCGCGCAGCTTGCGATCCTCTGTCAGGTAGCAAAGGCCATGGTCGAGCGCGTCGCGGGGTTTCTTGATGGTAACCTCGCGGCCCGCGATCTCGATCCGCTCGGCGCTGGCAGGCCGCAGGCCGCAAAGCCCTTCGAAGGCCTCGGTCCGCCCGGCGCCGATCAGGCCCGCGACGCCCAGGATCTCGCCCTGACGCAGCTCGAAACCCACGTTCCGGGCGTGCCCCGGCACCGTCAGCCCGCGGACGGACAACATCACCTCGCCAGGGCGGCCGACCTTGGCGGGATAGAGGTCGGACACGTCCCGCCCCACCATCGCCGTCGCCATGCCGTCTTCGGTGATCTCCGACGCGCGGTCGTCGTGGACCACCGACCCATCCCGCAGAACCGTGACGTGATCGGCAATCTCGGCCACCTCGCCCAGCTTGTGCGAGGTGAAGAGGACCGCGGTGCCCTGTGCCGTCATGCGGCGCACCTGGTCGAACAGCACCTCGGTCTCGGACCCGGTCAGCACTGCCGTGGGTTCGTCCATGATGAGCACGCGGGCGTCGCGGCTCAGTGCCTTGGCGATCTCGACCATCTGCTTGTCGGAATTCGACAGGGCCGACACCTTGGTGTCGGGATCGACGCGGCAGTTGACCCGGTCGAGATAGCCGCGCGTCAGCTCCCGCATCTTCCGCTTGTCGAGGAACGGTCCGCGCCGCAGCTCGCGCCCGAGAAAGATGTTCTGCTCGACCGTCAGCTGCTCGGCGAGGTTGAATTCCTGGTGGATCATCACGATCCCGGCTTCCTCTCCGTCATGCAGGGAGCCAAAGGTAACCTCCTCTCCTTCGAGCAGGATCCTGCCCGATGTTGCGGGCTGGTAGCCGGCGAGGATCTTCATCGTGGTGGACTTGCCCGCCCCGTTCTCGCCAATGAGCGCCAGCACCTCGCCTGCGCGCAGGTCGAGGTTCACGCCGTGCAGAACCTCGACAGGGCCAAAGCTCTTGCGGACATCGCGCAGGCAAAGGACCTGTTCGGCCGTCATATCTTGACCCAGGCGGCGTCGTCCTTTGCCGACGTGACGCAGGCGCGGATGAAGGCCATGCCTTCCAGCCCCGCCGTCAGCCCCGGCAGCTTGCCCATGAGCGTTTCGCGCGGCTCCCCGGCCTGTGCGGCGCGGATCGCCTCTGCCGCCTCGGTGTAGAGCGTGGCAAAGGCTTCGAGGTAGCCTTCGGGGTGGCCCGGCGGGATGCGGCTGACCGAGGTTCCCGCCTCGGTTGCCCCGGCCCCGTTGCGGGTGATCCGGCGCGACGGTTCGCCATGCGGCGTGTACCAGAGATAGTTGGGATCTTCCTGCGCCCATTCGAGGCCGCCGGCGCTGCCGAAGATGCGCAGGCGCAGGCCGTTCTCGCAGCCGGGCGCCACCTGGCTGCACCAGAGCATGCCGCGCGCACCGCTGTCGTAGCGCAGCATCACGTGGGCGTTGTCGTCCAATGCGCGCCCGGCCCCGAAGCTTTGCAGATCGGCGGCCAGCCGCTCTGGCACCTGCCCGGTGACGAAGGCCGCAAGGTTGTAGGCATGGGTGCCGATGTCGCCGATGGCGCCGCCCGCGCCGGACCGTTCGGGGTCAGTGCGCCATTCGGCCTGTTTCACGCCCTGGCTTTCGACGTCGTCGGTCATCCAGTCCTGCGGGTATTCCACCTGCACCACGCGCAGCGTCCCGATGGCGCCGTCCGCGACCATCGCCTGCGCCTGCCGTATCATCGGGTAGCCGGTGTAATTGTGCGTCAGGATGAACAGCGCCTTGCTGGCATGCACCGCCTTCTCCATCGCCTCGGCATCGTCGAAAGTCGCGGTGAGAGGCTTGTCGCAGATCACATGAATGCCGCGGTCGAGAAACGGCTTGGCCGCGGCGAAATGCACGTGGTTCGGGGTCACGATGCTGACCGCCTCGATGCCGTCCTCGCGGGCGGCCTCGGCCTCGGCCATCTCTTCGAACGACCCGTAGGAGCGGTCTGGATCGAGCCCCAGCGCCTCGCCGCTTTTCTTGGCCTTCTCGGGCGTGGAACTGAGCGCCCCCGCCACGAGGTCGTAATGCCCGTCGATGCGGCTGGCGATCCGGTGCACGCCGCCGATGAATGCGTCGGCGCCGCCGCCGACCATGCCCAGTCTGATCCGTTTCATCAATCCAACCCCAGCATCTTGCGGTTCGTCGCGTCGTCGATGTCGCCCCCGGCGAAATCGTCAAAGGCATGCGGCGTCACGCGGATGATGTGGTCGCGCACGAACTGCGCGCCTTCGCGGGCGCCGTCCTCGGGGTGCTTTAGCGCGCATTCCCATTCCACGACCGCCCAGCCGTCGAAGTCGATGGCCGCCAGCTTGGAGAAGATCGCGCCGAAATCGACTTGCCCGTCGCCAGGGCTGCGGAAGCGCCCGGCGCGGTTCACCCAGGGCTGGTAGCCGCCATAGACGCCCTGCCGCCCGGTCGGGTTGAACTCCGCATCCTTGACGTGGAACATCTTGATGCGCTCGGCATAGATGTCGATGTTGTCGAGGTAATCGAGGCATTGCAGCACGTAGTGCGAGGGGTCGTAGAGCATGTTGCAGCGCGCGTGCCCGTCGAGCCGGTCGAGGAACATTTCGAAGGTGACGCCGTCGTGCAGGTCCTCCATCGGGTGGATCTCGTAGCAGACATCGACACCACAATCCTCGGCGTGATCGAGGATCGGACGCCAGCGCGCGGCCAGTTCGTCGAAAGCGGTGTCGACGAGCCCCTGCGGCCGCTGTGGGAACGGGTAGACGAAGGGCCAGACCAGCCCGCCGGAAAAGGTGACATGCTGGCCGATGCCGAGCTTGTTTGACGCGGTGAGCGCCTTCTTGACCTGACCTGTGGCCCACTCCTGCCGGGCCGCGGGCTTCCCCTGAACCTCGGGCGGCGCAAAGCCGTCGACCCAGGCATCGTAGGCGGGATGCACCGCCACGAGCTGGCCCAGGATATGGGTGGAAAGGTCGGTCACCTCGACGCCGTTGTCGCGCGCGGTGCCAACCCATTCATCGCGATACGTGTCCGACGTGGCGAGCTTGTCGAGATCGACCAGTCGCGCGTCCCAGGCTGGAACCTGCACGCCCTCGTAGCCGCAATCGGCAGCCCATCGTGTGATATTGTCCCAGGAATCGAACGGTGCCTCGTCGCCGGCGAATTGCGCCAGGAACAGGCCAGGGCCCTTGATCGTCTTCATCTATCCTCCCTTTCCGAGTCGCGCGCCCCTCCAAAAAGCGCATCGACTCAGTTCTATGTAATCGATTACATCAGCCTGAGGGCTTGCAGACAAGCCCTTATCTTGCTCCTAGCGCTGCAAAGGGGAACCGATGAGCAACCGCGTCCGTATCGCAGACGTCGCCGCCGCCGCGGGCGTGTCGACGGCCACCGTCAGCCGGGCGCTGTCGTCGCCTGGCGTTGTCGGTGCGGAAACCCGGGAAAGGGTCATGGCGGCCGTTCTTGCGACGGGGTACCGGATCAACGGCGCGGCGCGCGACCTGCGGATGCAGCAGCCACGCGCGATCCTGGTTCTGGCGCCGAACCTGGCAAATACCTTTTTCAGCCGGATCATCGCAGCCATTCAGGACGTCGCGCGGCAGGCGGGACTCGCGGTGCAAATCTCGGACAGCCGCGCCGGAACCGAGGTGCTCGAGGCCATTGTCCAAAGCGGTCGGGCTGACGGGATCCTGTTGCTCGACGGGGCGCTGCCGCCGGACATGGTCCGAAACTGGACCCTGCCCGTCATGCAGCTTTGCGAGTGGAACGACGGTTACGCGCTGCCAGGACTGCGTATCGACAACAGTGCCGCAGCGCGCGTCGCCGTGGATCATCTCGCGGATCTCGGACACGGGCACATCCTGCACGTGGCCGGACCCCCGGAGAACGTTCTGAGCCACATGCGGCAAGCCGGGTTCGACGCGGCGATGTCGGCGCGACAGCTTTCGGCCGTGGTGCACGACGGCGGCTTCACCATCGCTGCCGGTGCTGCGGCCGCGCATGTCTGGGCCGATATGGCGGAAAGGCCCACCGCAGTGTTCACAGCCTCGGACGAATGCGCCTTCGGCTTCATCTCGGAATGCTACAGGCTGGGGTTTCGTGTCCCCCGCGACGTGAGCGTGATCGGGTTCGACGATGTCGATTTCGCCGGGCATTTCATCCCGCCGCTCACCACCATTCACCAGCCGCGCGCACGCCTCGGCCGGAAGGCGGCGGAACGCCTTGTCGGGGCCTTGCTGAACGGTGCGCCTCTGGGGACCGGCTACGAACTGATCCCGCCGCACCTGGTGGTGCGGGAAAGCACGGCAGCCCTGCCGCGCTGAACGCGCGGCATGCCCCTCATACGAACCTCTTGCAAGAATCGAACGTCAGCCGCTGCAGGCATGCTGGTCTGCCCCCATCGGGTGGTCCGGTTTGATTGTTAGTGCATCGTTGGCCGCTGGTCCAATGGAACGAAGCTTTCTGGCGCGGGTGGGCGATAGCCTAATGCGCTGTGCGGCCTGATCCCAATCGACGCGCTTCGGCAGCTCCGCGACCACGGTGACCGGGCCGTCCTGCAGCCGGACGGTGCCGGTGTCCTTGCCCTCCGCGCGGCGCGCCTCCTGCGCATGGTCGCCGTACTTATCAATCAGCGTCTTGCCGGCGCCGCGCATGTGCGCGAGCGCCACGGCCGAAACCCGCGCGTCGCGGGTCCCGGCGATGGACGAGAGCAGCCGGCGGGCGGCGAGATCAATCCTCGAAGAGCTGCAGGTCATCGACCAGGATCCCCCAGCGCCGCAGGTACTTCTCGCCGATCATCTGCTCGGTCGCGGTGCGATCCTTCAGATCGCAGCCATGCGGCCAGGTGATCGTCAGGGTCAGCGTCCGCCGGCGGTCTCCTCCCGGGCGCCGAGCAAGCTTCACGGCGATCTTGGCCCGCGTGACCACATACCCCTCGCTCAGGGGCGTGCGATCTCCGAACCGCTCCTCCGCCTTCGTCCAGATCGTCTCGTCGGCGCGGGCGGGCTTCTCCAGCGTCACCCTGAAATCGCTGTCGTCGATCGGCATCAGGCGCAGCTCGCGCACCTCGACGCCCTCGATCCCGTCCTCCGGATCAACCGGGAAATCGTAGGGTGTCAGCAGCACGGACAGGTCATAGCACCGCAGCGGCAGGCGGTTCTCCTTGAACTCAATGCCGAGGAGGTGCGTGACCGTCGCCTTCACGATCTCGCTTCGCGTCACCTTGTCGTTGGCGATCACCTCGATGCCGCCGGTCGCGGGCTCGTAGGTCACTGCGGCCTCGAACACGGGACGATAGGCCTGCCGGACAAGCGACCCCTTGTCGTCGAAGCGGAGCAGATCGTCGGGCCGTCCCTCGCGGTAGATCGTCACCTGCACCAGGTCGCATTCGTCGCCCTCATGGGTCGTCCTCACCCGGTCGAAGATGTCGACATGGGCATGGGCGGCGCCCGAGAACTCCTTGATCGCGGAGACGAAGGCGTGGCGGGCCGACGCGTCGCGCTGCACGACACACCCGGCATCGGTCATGTAGCCGGCCCACATCCGGCCGCGCCGGCGGTCCTCCGTGAAGCGGACTTCCTCGGCATGACGGAACCGGTCCTGCGCGTTCAGGAACATCCAGAGCGACCGCGCGTGCGGGTTCGCGAGCCCGTCGAGGAGGGCAGGATCCTCGGCCACGCTGTAGATCGCGGCCTGCCCCGGCTCGTCGGACAGGGCATGGACGCGCTCGGCATCGTTCGAGATCCGGTCGCGCTGGACGCGGGACATCTTCTCGATGGCGCCGAGAAGCGGCCCGGAGAGGTCGGCGTCCGATGCGGGCCAGTCGAATTCGGTGGGCAGGCCGATCTCCGGCCGGTCGAAGTATTCGCGCAGCGCCTCGCCGGGCGTCTTGCGAAGGAAGGCGGACAGTGCAGTCACCGGGGTCTCCTTTCTGGCGATTCCATATATCGGCTGATCTGCTAATCAGCGTATATCGGGCCGGAGTGGAGTCAATCGAAAAAATACGCACTTCCGCGGATTCGCGATCAGTGGCCGAAGAGCGAGGGCTGTCCGCGTACCGAGGTGATCAGGTTCAGCTTCAACAGCCTGATGCGGGCAGCCTCTTCGGAAACCGCGAACCGCTCCATGACCATCTGGATCAGCCGCACAGCATGCTCCGTCGAAACGTGGATATCGCCATGCAGCTCGCGCGGGCCGCAGTAGTCGGAAACGAGGCGACGGACTGGCGTGGCCGGCATCAGCAGTGCGCCGCTGATATAGCCGGCCTGCCATTCCATCCAATCGGACTGCGGGGCGTCCAGGATGTTGTCGCGCTTGGAGATCGCCTTGTTCGCATTCACGCCGCGCTCGAGCAGGTCGCCGTTGGCGAACTTCTGCGCCCAGAGAGGCCCGTGGAACTTCACGTGCCCGAACTCATGGGTGAGCGTGGTGCGGAAGCGATTCTCGCGCCGCTCGTCGGCCGCGTTGCGTTCCGAAATGGACACCTTGGGCCCCCGGTAGGGGAAGAACTCGGTGACCCCTTCCACATCGGGCCCGTATGCGGACAGGTCGGCGTAAGGGTCGAGGTCCGCGTCGTGCATCTCGATCAGCACGGTCAGGTCGTCGGTCGCCACGGGATAGTCGACCTTTCCGTGGCGCTTCACCAAAAGCTCACGGATCAGCCGCTCGCATTCGTTGTCGAGATCCCGCGCCGCGTAGAAGGGTCGCTCGGCAAAGCGGCCCGTGTTGTCACGGATCATCTTCACCATGCGAACCCCCTTACTCCTTCAACGCTTTCCTGAAATTGGCGAAGGCCTTGACGACCTTGTCTGGGGTGGAAGCGTCCGGCCGCAGATCATCCGGAAGCCGGCCTGCGAGCGCGTACAGGTAGTCCTCCGGTATGTTCAGGATGCCGGAGAACTGGCGGATCAGGTGCCCCGAGCTGGGGCTGCGTCGGTCGTGCTCGATGTCGTTGAGGTACTGCGGGGATATCGACCCACCACCTTCTTCCTTCATCACGCGCGCTGCGAGCTCCTTCTGGCTGAGACCGAGTGCCTTGCGGGCCTTCGAAATCGCCAAGCCGAAGGTCACACCGTCGGCGGACATGGCCGGTTCATCGCTTCTTCTCCCTGTCAATCCGCTTGTTCGCGGATTTTTCCGTTGATACGCTAGTTTGCGTAGGGCTTCAACGGCAGAGAGGGCGTGCTCGCATGCTGCATCGAACAGCACTGGTCTGGGATCGACAACGACGGCGCGTCTCATCGATCGGGCCCTCGACGCTCAGAGACGCCGGTTTCGCTCGCGTACCGGAAGTCGGTCGCTTTAGCTCCATCGGGCAGAAAGATGCATAACGAACTGAGACTAGCGACGTCCGATCTCGCGCGCTTCCTACAAGAGAAGCTCCCGGAGCTGTCCGAGGACTGGTGGGCAAAGCACGTTGTTGATCGCCTCAGCTTCCAACAGCAGCGTGTCATCGGCGAGAACAACATCTCTTCATTGCGAGAGTTGGATTTCGCAGCACTTCTGCGTGTCCTTGACCAGAACTGGTACGACTTATCCGGCAACTGCAATCTTCCCCGGGAAGCCCGCAACTGGGTGAAGGAGCTCCAAACCGTGCGCAACAAGTGGGCGCACGTGTCTGCGGAAGAAACCCCCGCGAGCGAGATATACCGGGATGCAGATACGCTGGGACGCCTCTTAAACCTCATTGGAGCCCATGAGGGTTCAATGAGCGCGGTCCGGGCAGTCAAGGAATCCGCGCTTGCCAGAATGACCGACAGCGCAGGCGGAACGGCTTCCGCGGCGGTGAGCGACGCGAACACCGTCACGGCCCCCACCGAAGCTACCCCAACCGAAGCGCCAATGCACCTGTTCAAAGTCGGCGACGTCGTGGCTCTGCGCTCCGACAACTCAGTCAAGCTTCCCGTGCTCGAAGTGATCATCGGCGGACCGGAACCCCGGTACTGCGTCTTCCAGGATGGAGCAAAAGCCACCTATTATGAAAGCCAGTTGCAGGCCGTAGCGGGAGATGCTGGCGAGCAACCGTCCATCTCAATAGATGAGTTTCGCGCGCGGCTTACCGCACTTCATTTGCTGTCACCATCGACGGCGAATCTGTTCTCGTTGCGCTCCGGTCGAGTGAACTTCGTCCCCTATCAGTATCGACCCGTTCTCAAGCTCATTCGCTCCGATCGGCCCCGCTTGCTGATCGCGGACGAAGTCGGCGTTGGAAAAACAATCGAAGCCGGCCTGATCCTGAAGGAGCTCCGCGCCCGCATGGATATTTCGTCCGTGCTCGTTATCTGCCCGAAGGCGCTGGTCGCTGAAAAAAAATGGCAAACTGAGCTAAAACGCTTCGACGAGAACTTTACTCATCTCGATGGTGCGCTGCTTCGGCACTGTTTGCATGAGACCGATCTCGAAGGCGAGTGGCCCGAGCAGTATGAGAAAGCCATCCTGCCCTTCTCATTGTTTGACTCGGATCTCATCTTCGGATCCGAAACGAAGAAACGGCGTAGAGATCGCGGGCTCCTGGCCCTCGACCCAGCCCCAGCATTCGACCTCGTGATTGTGGATGAGGCGCACCATATCCGCAATTCGGACACTTTTCTTCATCAGGGAGTCCGATACTTCTGCGATAACGCACGTGCCGTGTTGTTGATGACCGCAACTCCCGTGCAGCTCGGCAGCCAGGACCTCTTCACACTCCTCAATGTGCTCCGCCCAGATCTTGTGATCGACCGAAACAGCTTCGAGCAGATGGCCGAGCCAAACCGCTTTATAAATGAGGCGGTCCGGCTTTGTCGGGAAACAGGGCCCAACTGGCAACAAGAAGCAAGTGAGCAGCTTAGGCAGGCCACGGATACCGAATGGGGGCGGCTATTTCTAAGGGAAGGGCCGACGTTTCAGGGTGTCTTTGACAAGCTGCGAGACGAGGTCGAACTTCCAGATGAGGAGCGTGTCGCTCTGACCAGGAAACTGGAGGAACTGTACACGTTCAGTTCGATCATCAACCGAACACGCCGCCGGGATATCGGCGAGTTTACAAGCCGCAAGCCCCAAACGCTCACGGTCGATTTCACCGACGACCAGAAAGCGCTTCACGACGATCTTCTAGGCGTCGTCGCCCGTATTCTCGCCCGATCCCACGGTCAGCAGAACGTCAAGTTCATGATGACCACCATTCGCAGGCAGGCTGCTAGCTGCCTGTATGGGCTTGCACCAATGCTCTCCGACATCCTGAACCGTAAGCTTGATCAACTTGAGCTGATTGAAGCCGCCGATAGCGCCGACGAGGTTGACCTGAGCTTTGTCGAGGGCATCCGTCTGGAAATCGAAGATCTCATCAGCAGAGCAGAGTCACTTGATCCAACCGACCCAAAGGTCGAAGCCTTTGTTCGAACACTCACAGATAAAACACGGCTGGCGAACAACAAAGCGCTCGTGTTCAGTACGTTCCGCCACACACTCGCCTACCTCGCCCGACACACTGAGGATGCGGGACTGCGTTACGGCGTCATCCATGGAGACATCCCGGATGACGAGCGTGCCTCGCTGCGGAAGCGGTTCTCCCTGCCCAAAGAGCATCCGGATGCGCTCGACGTGCTCTTGTCGTCAGAGGTCGGTTGCGAGGGCCTAGACTTTCAGTTCTGCGATTTTCTTGTGAACTATGATCTTCCTTGGAACCCGATGCGGATCGAACAACGCATCGGCCGTATCGACCGATACGGCCAGAAGAGTGAGACCGTCAGTATCGTAAACCTTGTCACGCCTGGAACGGTCGACGCTGACATCTACGAGCGTTGCCTGATGCGAATTGGCGTGTTTCAGCACGCCGTAGGCGGGAGCGAGGAGATCCTCGGCCGGGTCACGCAGGAAATCCACGATATTGCAGAGAGCTTTGTTCTGACCGATGAAGAACGGTCCCGCAGACTTCAACAATTGGCTGACAACGGCATTCGCCGTATTCGAGAAGAGCAGGAACTCGAGGAGAAAGAGTCAGAGCTGTTCGGCCTAAATGTCCCAAAGGCGTCCTGGCGTGAGGATATCGACAATGCGGAAAACGAGTGGCTCTCGACGGACGCCATTCAGCAATGCGTCTCAACCTACCTGAAATCTCGGACAGGCTCTGACCACGAACACCTGCTCGGCGACAAGCCACTGAAGACGCTTCGCCTGAGTCAGGATGCGCGCAGCGCGTTACTAGCCGACTATAAGCTGCTCAAGCGCAGCGCGGATCCGATCTCCAAGGCGTGGGAAAAGTGGCTGAAAGGCGGGACTCCGAGCATCGCTGTCACCTTCGATCAGGAGACAGCAGCTGATGATCCGAAGGTGATGCATCTGACAGTGCTTCATCCGCTGGTACGGCAGGCCGCGCGGTTCCTTGAAACGACCGATGCGATGCAATGCACGCTCCAAGCCTCTGACCGCCTGCCAGCCGGTGTGCACCGATTCGCCCTGTACAGATGGAGGAAGTTCGGCATCAAGCCCGACGAGGAACTCGTTGCAGTGGCTGACGATCCCGTTGTCGAGGAGGCGCTAATGAAGATCCTTCACACGGCAACCGAGCCAATCGAGCCAAGCGCTGTACCATCGCGTGACCATGATGATCTCGACGCTTTGCATCACGCGAAATGGACGGCGGCCCAGGCAACACACATCGCTCAGAACCAGGAGCTGGCTGAACACAGGGTACAGAGCCTCACGGTCAGCCACCGCGCTCGGGTCCGTGCCCTGGAAGATCAGATCTCGAAGGCCACGAATGAGAAGATCCGGATCATGAAGCAGAGCGAGCTTGCTCGGGCAAACGCGGATTTTGATCGGCGCGTCACTGAACTGCGCGAGGCAGGAAATACCGGCGACATTCGGGCAGCGCCCGTGCTTTTCGGAACCGTTGTGGTGAGGGTCGGGTAAGGCGATGACGACCAGAGAGGACAAGCATCAGGCAATTGAACGGGTACGGGGAAAGCGCAAGAAGTTAGCAGATGTACTTAGGGATGAAGAGTACGCCGGCATCAGGCATATTGTAGAGGAACTCTATCCCGACAGCGCTCACTTCATTTTTGAACTTCTGCAGAACGCCGAGGACACTGGCGCCACTGAGGTCCACTTCGAGCTTAGGCGCGACGGTCTTTTATTCCAGCACAATGGCCGGCCATTCTCTGAAGAGGACATCTTCGGCATCACGAACATCGGGAAAGGCACGAAGGCAAACGACGTAGACACCATCGGACGGTTCGGTGTCGGCTTCAAGGCAGTGTTTGCATATACGGAGTCACCTAGAATTTGGTCTCCAACATATTCCTTCGAGATCAATGAACTTGTCTTGCCGTCGCTACTGAGCGATCGCAGCGATCTTCAAGGAAAGACGCGCTTCGAATTTCCGTTCAACAACCCCAAAAAGCCAAGGGAGGTCGCCTACAAGGAAGTTGAAGGCGGCCTCCGAGATCTCGCCGAAACCACTCTGCTCTTCCTCAACCATCTCCAAGCGATCTCTTGGAAAGTTGGCGACAGCGGAGGGGGCACGGTCCTTCGTATCGAACACACCGAGAACCACATCGAAGTTCTCAAGGAGACCAATGGCGAAACTACCGCCAGCTCTCACTTCTTGAGGTTCACGCAGCCCGTTGAGGGACTGACCAAGGAGACGAAGCACAAAGTCGCGACGGCCTTTGCACTCGAATTCCTTCCTGACGTGAAGGCTTTCGATTCGCACGCCCCGATCGCAAAGCAGATGAAGATTGTACCGATTCCAGGTCAGGTTGCGGTGTTCTTCCCGGCCGAGAAAGAAACGTCCGGCCTGCGGTTCCATCTTCATGCTCCATTTGTACCGGAACTAAGCCGCGCAAGCATCAAGGAAACACCTGCAAACGAACCGTTGTTCGAGCAGTTGGCAGGTCTCGCCGCGGCTTCCCTTCACGAGGTCCGCGACCATGGCTTGCTGACGTTGGATTTTCTGTCGGTCTTGCCGAACAAGCAGGATTCAATCCCTGCTCGATACAAAGCGATAAGGACGGCAATCATCGATGAAATGAACAATGAGGTACTTACGCCTACGCACGGAAAGTCTCACGCTCCCGCAAAAAGGCTTTTGCAAGCGAAGGCGTCATTGAAAAGCCTTCTCTCCGAGAAAGATCTCGAGTTTCTTGTCGAAGATGCTGATGCACCTCCCATCTGGTCAGTTGGCGCAACTCAAAAGAACTCAGAGGCGGACCGCTTTCTCGACTCACTTGAGATTCAGGAATGGGGATTGGACGAGTTCGTTGATATGCTCGCTGATCGCACCTCGCGGGGTCAGCGCTATGTGCCTCGCTCGCCATATTTCGTGAGTGGACCTGATGGCGAATTCATGGAGTGGCTTTCCTCAAAGCCGAATGATTGGCACCAGCAGCTCTATGCCCTCCTATATAGCGAGCTCGCAAGCGAGGGTGGACTTTATCAATTCACGAATTCAAAGATCGTTAGACTTTTCTCTGGTGAGTATGGAGTTGGAAAAGAGTGTTTTTTTCCAGATGAAGGTGACCAGGATGATAGCGATCTTCCGCGTGTGACTGCGGAGGTCTACACCTCTGGCAGAGGCAAGGCGCAACAACACAATGCTCGAAAATTTCTTGAAGAAATTGGTGTCCGTGTGGTCGGCGAGGCAGAGCAGGTCGAACTGATCCTCAAGAAGCGTTACACTCGTGATGCCGAAATCCCATCGGAAAAAAAATATAAAAAAGACTTTAAGCGCTTTGTTGCTCTTGTCGAAAAAGAATCTTCGACAGCGAACCTTTTCAAAGGTCACTTTGTTTTCAAGTGCGAAGACGATCAGTGGCACACGCCGAACAGTGTCTACCTCGACACTCCCTTCTTGGACACTGGGCTTCGAGCCTACTACGATGCTCAGGCTGACGAAGCTGAGGAATCCGCACTAGACAGCTTGTTCTACCAAAATATTGGTGTCCCAACGAAGAAGGTCGCGGCGTTTGCAAGAGCCATTGGCGCGATTGGCGAGCTTCAAATTTCCACCTGCCGTTGTTACCAGAACCCCGAATGGAGCTATTTGAGCCAGGTTGGTGGGGAACGTCACACCTCCCCGATTGATCGCGACTACGAAATCGAGGGCTTGGCAGATCTCCTGAAGAACCCCACGCTCGCGCTCTCAAGGCTGGTCTGGCGGACCATGGCCGCACTCCCGAACGATGGACGCCACTTGGTAGCGACCTATCGCCGAAACGCGAGTGCTGGCTCTCGACAAGCTGCGTCCTCCCTCGTCCATGTTTTGCGGTCTGCTGCTTGGGTGCCGCAGGGACAGGAATCCTTTGTACGCCCCGCGGAAGCTTCGCGGGATGCACTCCCTGAAGGCTTCCCGTTTGATCCAGGCCAGCGCTGGTTGAAGGCGGTGAAGTGGGGTGAGGACGTCGTCAAGCGATCAGAGCAGCAACGCCAGAAGGAAACCTTTGCGCGCGAATTAGGCTTCTCCGATTTGTCGACCCTGGAGAGAGCGAAGCGCTTTGCGTCTCTTCCGCCAGAGGAACAAGAGCGTTTCTTGACCGATTGGGAGCGTAACGCAGCGCACGAGCTCCCCGACCACTCTCCAGCAAATCCGGAACGTCGGGCGTCGCGGGTGGGCGAGATGGCCGCTGACGCTCCGGAACGGCGCACAGAAGAACGGACACGGAGCGTATCGGTTGGCCGCGAAGACGTCAAAGCCGAGGCAGGTCAGTACTTGTTGCAGCAGTATGTGACGGACGACGAGCTTTTCTGCCAAGTCTGCAAAAAACCAATGCCATTCAAGCTCGATGATGGTTCTGCATACTTCGAACGCGTTGAGTTTCTATCGGGTCTGAAAAAGAGACATCTCCAGAACTACCTTGCGCTGTGTCCAAACCATGCCGCCATGTTTCGACATGCCAACAGCACCAAGGACTTCATGTTGGAGATGTTCCTCGAGCTTGCGGGGAATGAGTTGGAGGTGGTTCTCGCACAAGAAAATGCGACCATCTACTTCACGAAGACACACATCGCTGACCTAAAGACGATCATCGAAGTCGATGCCAGTAGCGACGACGACTCCGATCAGGATGTTTTGGCATCGTGAGTTTCGACCGCTCCGCATTGCCCAGCCGCCTTGAGAGGCCGCACACGCATGGAAGGCGGGTAGATGGGCCGCATCGGCCCGTTCAACGACCTTTCTTCGATCCGTCATTTCGAAGGTCTCAGGATCAAGTGGGAGCGCTCCGGCAACCACGCTGGTTGGCAGAGGTCAAGCCGAGGGAAGTTTATGATGCATAGCGCTGCGAAACAGCTGCCGGTTCAACACCTTTCCGTTCGGCTTCCATGGCACGACACCGGCTGGAGTGGCTCTGTGTGCAATGCGCCATCGAAGAACAGCTGGTGCATGGTCCTCAAACGGATCCGTGAGGAAAGGAATGCTGCTGCCGAGGAAGACGTTGCTGGCAGCGCCTGGTCCGATCTCAGCGAGGCCGAACTACCGGCATGTCTGGCAGAGCGCGGAGCAGCTTTAAATACCAAGCCGTATTCGCTTCGCAGCCGTCACCCGTTCGCCGACTCTTCAGCCGAGACCCACGGCCATTTTGCCGAGAACGAGTTTCGCCTACCTCCATATAGCGTGCAGACGATCCCGTTTCGCTGGACTCGCAAGGAAGACGCACAAGCCATCGCCGAAGAGCTCGCGTTGCCCTTCGACATATCGCGCGAACCGCAACTGTCGTTCGGGACGGTGTGGGTCAATGACTTCGCCAACCAGCAGATCATGCTGGACACCTTTTTCAGCGCGCTGGCGCCCGAAAAGTCGCTCATCTTCTTGTACGCCAAGCGGACGCCGTTGGCCGATGACCCGCGCCGCGTTCTGGTGGGCGTGGGACGCATCACGTCTGTTGGCCCCGCTCAGGAGCATGCATACAGCGGCGACACGGGAGGGAAGCTACGCGGCCTCATGTGGGAACGGGCGGTTTCCCATTCGATCCGGCCCGACGGTTTTGACGGCTTCGTGCTTCCGTACCAGAAGCTTCTTGCCTTGGCCGAGCGAGACGGGACGATCGACCCTTCTCAATTCGTCGCCTTTGCACCGGATGAAGGCTTCGACGCGTTCAGCAACGTGGCAGAGCACGTCGACCACGATCTCGCCATTGCGAGCCTTCTGTCGTTGGCCGACAAGGTGCGCGTCATCGCGCAGCACATCCCCGGCGCATGGGACCGTCACCTCGAGTGGATTTCCGAACGCCTCGCCGAGCTTTGGGAACTCCGTGGAGCGTTCCCGGGGCTCGGGAGCGCGCTTCACGCGTTCGATGTCCGGTATGGGACGCTGCTAGCGATGGACCTTGCTCAGCGACACTGCGTCGACGGTCATTGGACGGAGGACCCGTGGACACTCGTCTTACGCGCTTTCGAGAATCCGGGCGCGGTTCTATCGCCTGCGGTCGCCTCACAAGTGCAGCCGTTAGACGGCAAGAGACTCGCTGCGCTGCCGCAAGAGCGCTCTGAGCTCTTGAAGCTCTTATCTAGATTCAGCCTCACGATCGAACAGGCATCTCGTTTCTTCAACGCGGAAAGCCGAAACAGCCTGACGGACGAAGACGTTCTTCAAAATCCCTACCGTCTTTTCGAGGCCGACAGGTTTAGGCTCGATGCGGTCAGCATCGGCACGGTTGACCGCGGCATGTTTCCCGACGAGTCGGTCCGCCAGACCTTCCCATTGCCCGACATCAGCCGCTTGGAGGGCGACCAGGACCCGAGGCGAGTTAGGGCGCTGGCGGTTCACGTCCTCTCTGAGGCGGATGCGACCGGCCATACCCTGCTACCGGTCAACCAGGTTCTCGAAAACATTCGAGCGCTCGAACTCGATCCGCCTTGCCGGCCAACGCGGGACTTGCTGCCTCTGCTTGACCCAGTCATGGCGCCCGAGATCCTAGATGCATCGTTGTCGGACGGTACGCGGGCTTGGCAGTTTGGTGAACGACGCGAGATCGGCGACCTCTTGCGGCGGCAAATCAGCCGTCGACAGAAAGGTCGTCGGCATGAAGCCGATCACGACTGGCGCGACCTTGTCGACCGGTCCTTGGGGAAGATCCCCGAAGACACCGACGAAGCCGCCTTGGAGAAACTGGCAAGGACGGAGAAAGCCGCCGCGCTTGAAGAGCTATTCGTGACCCGCTTTTCGCTGCTCCTTGGGCCTGCCGGAACTGGGAAGACCCGGCTCCTCCAGATGCTTTGCGACCTCCCGGAAGTGCGCGGCGAAGGAATCCTTCTCCTGGCACCCACCGGCAAAGCGCGAGTGCAGATGCAACAGAACATCGAGGGTCTCAAGGCGCTGACCATTGCGCAGTTCCTGTTGCCGGACCGGTTCGACCCCGAGACGCAGCGGTATCGCCTTTCGCACGCTCCAAAGGTCGAGGCGGCTGGAACAGTGATCATCGATGAAGCCTCGATGGTCACGGAGGACATGCTCGCCGCAGTGTTCGACGCGCTCAAAGGCCCGAAGCGGATCATCCTTGTAGGCGACCACCGACAACTCCCGCCGATCGGTGCCGGGCGGCCTCTCGTGGATCTGACGAGGGAGCTTCGCCCATGGGACGAGGACAGGGAACCACCTTTCCCACGAGTAGGGCCTGGTTATGCAGAGCTGACGGTGCATCGTCGGCAGACCGGCAAGGGCAAGGCAGGTCGGGATGATCTGCTCTTGGCATCCTGGTTCACCGACGAGGCGCCGGATCCTGGAGCGGACGAAATCTGGGCTCGCATGACCCTCGGCGAGACGGATGGACATGTCGAAGTGCGCATATGGCAGACAGATGAAGAGTTGAAGGATGCGCTACTCCAAGCGCTCGTCCAACACGTTCCAGAGGTCGAGCACGACCATGACGAGCGCGGCTTTGGCATCTCGCTCGGAGGCGTAGGAACCGACAATGGCGTCTTCTTCAACGCCACGTGGCTTGAGAAGAACAAACCCGGATCCGCGGAGCGATGCGAAAGCTGGCAGGTGCTGACGCCCGTTCGCGGGAAGGGCCACGGGGTTGAAGAGCTGAACCGATTCCTGCACGAGCGATTCCGCAGAGACGCCCTCCGCTTCGCCGACGGCCGCCGACCTCGAACGCCTCGGCCCAGTGGCGCAGAACGGATCATCTATGGCGACAAGGTCATGTCGACCACCAACAAGTCGCGCAGCGTATTGGGTCGGCGAAAGGAGCTCGTATCAAACGGCGAGATCGGAATTGTCGTAGGCCAGGCGAAGTTTGGAAAAGCGTGGGACGGCAAGACTCCTGAACGGCTCGACGTCGAGTTCCGCACCCAACCTGGCAACACGTTCGTGTACTGGCCAAGCGACTTCGGCGACGAGGGCGCGGTGGTGCTTGAGCTCGCCTACGCGCTCACCGTGCACAAGAGCCAGGGGAGTCAATTCGAGCAGGTGTTCGTCGTCATCCCGCAGCCCTGCTTCATTCTCGGCCGGGAACTCATCTACACGGCGCTCACGCGTCAAGTTGACCGGGTGGTGCTTTTCGTACAAGGACAACCGTCCGACCTTCGGGCATACACTTCAGCGAAGTACTCTGAGGTGGCGCGGCGCTACACGAACCTCTTCACTGACCCTGACATGCTTGCCGAACCGAGCGGCGCGTTCCTCGAACGTGGTCTGATCCACCGGACGGCCAGAGGCGAGCTTGTTCGTTCGATCTCGGAGGTGGTCGTCGCCGATGCCCTCAACGCGGAGGGCATCGATTACCACTACGAGAAGGCGCTGCACGGTGCAGACGGGATCGAGCGCTACCCCGACTTCACGGCCGAAGATCCAGCGACAGGAATCACGGTATACTGGGAGCACCTCGGCATGCTCTCGGACCCGACCTACTCCAACAGGTGGGACAAGAAGCTCGAGTGGTACAAGGCTATGGATCTGGAGCCGAATGGGCGCGAGAACGCCAAGGGCGAGCGGCTCGTGACGTCACAGAACCGCATGGACGGCGCGATCGACTCCGCAAAGATCCGGCAGCAGGTGCGCGATGTCTTCGATCTGTGAGTTTGGCCCGACGGTCGGCGCCTGGAAGCAGATCCAGACTGACGCAATCCGTTTTCGAAGCGATATGAAGGACTTCGGCCCCTCTTGCTTCCACAGTGCTTCCACGGGGGCTGGAAACGCAAACGCCGCCCCGGAGGGCGGCGCGTAAGCGCCTGTAAACGCAAATGAATTTGGTTGCGGGAGCTGGATTTGGTCTTTGGCGAACGGAAGTGGCCGTCACGTGGCGGTAGCCGGCAAGACCGGGGGAGCGTCGTTCCGCACTCCTCCCCCGAACCCCCGCCTGCTCGCAGGGGCCGTTCGCCACGCCCCTGCACCCCGTGGCTGTTAACCATTCGCAGACACTTGAAACGCATCATCAGAACGCCCTTTGGCGCGTTCTGATGATGCGTTTCAACGGCTCACCGGGCTATCCACGATTTGGCGCGCATGCAGCCGATCTAACCAAGATGCTGACGCTCGTCAGAAACTGACAAATGCCCTGCAGCGCACTCTGAAAGTCAGTTGGAGCCAAGTTATGCTCCATCGGCGTCAGCATTAGGATCGACAAGGACGTGAACTCTCCGCGCTACAAGCAGAACGCGACACGCTCGTCCCTGCGCCGATCGAGCTTCCAACGGATCTGCCCGCGCTCTACCGGTCCCATGTTGAGGATCTGGTGGGAACGCTCACGGACGAAGCCGTGGCGGGCCCGGCGGCGGACGAGTTGCATACGCTGGTGGAGACGGTGGTCGTCTCGTGGGACGAGGAAGCGGAGCTCCACACGCTGGAGGTCCGTGGCAAGCTGCTGGAACTTTTGAGCTTTGTGGACAGAAAAAAGGCCGCGACCCTTTCGGGTGCGGCCTGTTCGCTAAAGCTGGTTGCGGGAGTAGGATTTGAACCTACGACCTTCAGGTTATGAGCCTGACGAGCTACCGGACTGCTCCATCCCGCGCCAATTTTGTCGCCTCGCGGCAGTTATGTCGGAGGCGGCATCGATAGAGAGATACCTGTGTTCTGGTTTTTACTAGGTTTGGCGGTGACCTACTCTCCCACGTCTTGAGACGCAGTACCATCGGCGCTACGGCACTTAACGGCCGGGTTCGGAATGGAGCCGGGTGTTTTGCTCGTGCTATGACCACCAAACCGAGAAAAAACCAAAACAGTCGAACCGACAGGTTCGACGTTCAACACTGTCCAAGTCGCGTACACGTTCGGTGTGTATGCTTTTCGATCAGTCACAGCCTGGCTGTTACTGGATCAAATCAAGCCTATCGGGCAATTAGTACCGGTCAACTGAACGCATTGCTGCGCTTACATCTCCGGCCTATCGACGTGGTGGTCTACCACGGCCCTCAGGGATACCTTGTTTTGAGGGGGGCTTCCCGCTTAGATGCCTTCAGCGGTTATCCTGTCCGATCGTAGCTACCCTGCACTGCCGTTGGCACGACAACAGGTCCACCAGTGGATCGTTCACCCCGGTCCTCTCGTACTAGGGGCAACTCCTCTCAAGTATCCTACACCCACGGCAGATAGGGACCGAACTGTCTCACGACGTTCTAAACCCAGCTCACGTACCTCTTTAAACGGCGAACAGCCGTACCCTTGGGACCTGCTCCAGCCCCAGGATGAGATGAGCCGACATCGAGGTGCCAAACACTGCCGTCGATATGGACTCTTGGGCAGTATCAGCCTGTTATCCCCGGCGTACCTTTTATCCGTTGAGCGATGGCCCTCCCACTTGGGACCACCGGATCACTATGGCCGTCTTTCGACTCTGCTCGACTTGTCAGTCTCGCAGTCAGGCTGGCTTCTGCCATTGCACTCAACGAGCGATTTCCGACCGCTCTGAGCCAACCTTCGCGCGCCTCCGTTACGCTTTAGGAGGCGACCGCCCCAGTCAAACTACCCACCACACAGGGTCCCGGATCCGGATAACGGACCGCGGTTAGACATCAAGCAGAACAAGGGTGGTATCTCAAGGATGGCTCCACGCAAACTAGCGTTCACGCTTCAAAGCCTACCACCTATCCTGCACATGTTCGGCCTAATGCCAGTGTGAAGTTGTAGTAAAGGTGCACGGGGTCTTTCCGTCTAACCGCGGGAAGCCTGCATCTTGACAGGCAATTCAATTTCGCTGAGTCTATGTTGGAGACAGCGGGGAAGTCGTTACGCCATTCGTGCAGGTCGGAACTTACCCGACAAGGAATTTCGCTACCTTAGGACCGTTATAGTTACGGCCGCCGTTTACCTGGGCTTCAATTCAACGCTCTCACATCTCCTTTTAACCTTCAGGCACCGGGCAGGCGTCAGACCCTATACGTCGTCTTGCGACTTCGCAGAGCCCTGTGTTTTTAGTAAACAGTCGCCACCCCCTGGTTTGTGCCCCCAGCCCCTAGTTGCCTAGGAACCGGGCCTCCTTCTCGCGAACTTACGGAGGTATTTTGCCGAGTTCCTTCAACATAGTTCTCTCAAGCGCCTTGGTATTCTCTACCAGTCCACCTGTGTCGGTTTAGGGTACGATCTAACGATGGAGCTATTTCCAGGAACTGCTCAACGGCCCGACCAATCCGATAAGGTCGAACAATCTTCGCAATCCGTCACTTCCATCTGGCCCAGGAATATTAACCTGGTTCCCATCGACTACGCCTTTCGGCCTCGCCTTAGGGGTCGGCTTACCCTGCTCAGATTAGCTTTAAGCAGGAACCCTTGGACTTTCGGCGAGAGTGTCTCTCACACTCTTTGTCGCTACTCATGTCATCATTCTCACTAGTGATCTCTCCACCGGATCGCTCACGCGCCGGCTTCACAGAAAGCTCCTTGTCTCCGTAACGGTCGAAACCGCTAAAGAGACATGGAACTATGTCACACTACGCTCTGCTACCATGCCTTACGGCATCCTAAGCTTCGGCTCATGGCTTGAGCCCCGTTACATCTTCGCCGCAGGACAACTTATTTAGACCAGTGAGCTGTTACGCTATCTTTAAAGGATGGCTGCTTCTAAGCCAACCTCCTGGTTGTTTTGGTCGTCCCACCTGCTTTCCCACTTAGCCATGAATTGGGGGCCTTAGCTGTAGGTCAGGGTTGTTTCCCTCTCCACAACGGACGTTAGCATCCGCTGTGTGTCTGCCATCTAGTACTCCCGGGTATTCGGAGTTTGGTTAGGATCAGTAAGCCTGTGGGGCCCCATTACCCATCCAGTGCTCTACCCCCCGGGGTATTCGGATGACGCTCTACCTAAATAGATTTCGCAGAGAACCAGCTATCTCCGAGTTTGATTGGCCTTTCACCCCTAGGCACAACTCATCCCGACCTTTTTCAACAGGTGTGGGTTCGGACCTCCAGTAAGTGTTACCTTACCTTCATCCTGGTCATGCCTAGATCACTCGGTTTCGGGTCTGATCCATCTAACTCGACGCCCTATTAAGACTCGCTTTCGCTGCGCCTACACCTAACGGCTTAAGCTTGCTAGATAGACCAAGTCGATGACCCATTATACAAAAGGTACGCCGTCACAAGACTGGACACTAATGAAAATCATTTCCCGACGGGCACCGACACGCGAAACTGAACCGTTTCAATGCCGGGATTGTCGTCGTAAAGACCTGCATTCGAGCGGTGGTCGTAGCTGAGCGCGTAGCGCCAGCCCATGCGACCTTCATACCCCAATTCGATGCCCGATCTGAATTCGATCGGACCACCCAGGTCGAACCCGCCGTTATCGGCGTAAAACCCGGGCATCGAGTGCAGCTCCGCATAAAGCGGGCTATCACCGAATTGAAGTGTATAGGTGGACCCGAAGCCCACCCATGTCTCGCCGTTTTCGCCAAGCGAGAACCCGACTGCGCTTCCGAACGGACCACGCTTGTGACCCAGATCGTACCGCAGGTAGATTTCACCGGCACTTTCGGCGTTCCGCTCCAGAACCTCGCCTGCGGAGAGCGCGAGCCGCGGCGTCACATCGGTGCGCCCCAGACATCCCGTCTCGGTTCCACAGTAGTTTGCACCCATGTCCCAAAGGCCGAGGCCCAGGAGGAGTACAGCGAAAGTTCCGTCAGCCATGTTCAGCTCCAAAGTTTGATTTGGAACCTGCATGGCGCAGATTTTCATTAGAGTCCAGTCAAGCTCCGACTGATTGTAGGCGCTCGGTTTCAGGTACTGTTTCACTCCCCTCGTCGGGGTGCTTTTCACCTTTCCCTCACGGTACTGGTTCGCTATCGGTCAGTAAGGAGTACTTAGCCTTCGGGGGTGGTCCCCCGATCTTCGAACAGGATTTCACGTGTCCCGCCCTACTTAATACGTCCCATCGAGCTTCCTATAAGGGGCTGTCACCCTCTATGGCCATGCTTTCCAGCATGTTCTAGTCACTCTCAAGGCTCGGCTGGTCCCCGTTCGCTCGCCGCTACTAGGGGAGTCTCTATTGATGTCCTTTCCTCCGGGTACTTAGATGTTTCAGTTCCCCGGGTTTGCTCTTAAAACCCTATGTATTCAGGTCTTAAGTACCTGTTTTACCCAATTATTGATAACCTTGCGGTTAACAATAACTGAGTATCAGGTGGGTTGCCCCATTCGGAAATCCGTGGATCAAAGCCTATTCTCGGCTCCTCACGGCTTATCGCAGAGTATCACGTCCTTCATCGCCTCTTACTGCCAAGGCATCCACCAAACGCCCTTCTCGCGCTTGATTTGATCCAGAAAAAGACAGGCTTTTTCTGCACCCGCCAGGCCTTTTGTGTCCTGGCAGGCATTGATCAAAAGCATACTTTCCCGCTCCTTCCGATGTCATGGAAGGAACTTGTGCGATGGTTAATCGCACGGGTTAGTGTACTTGACTTGGACAACTCTGTTCTTTTCAGTCCGGCAGACAGGGGTTCGGTCGAGGAAACAACCTAAAGTCCTGCTCGCGTCAGCCCGAGGGCCTCGGCACCAAACTGAGATCAATCCCATACTCGGGTGATCAAACAGTGTTGATTTTGTATCTCTCTATACGATGTCAATTCGTCCGGATTGGACGTGCAAGCGCAGAAGGCTGCGCTTGCAGATCAAATCCGAAGATCTGCAAACCATGCGGGCAATTTCGTTCTGAAGGACAACTTCAAAGCACGTGTTTTGACCACGCTGTGCTTTTCATTCCGTGAGGGCTTTACCGAAAGCGTTCTGTAAGCCTCGGCTTCCGCCGTCTCCCAGGGAAGTTCCGATTTGGACCAGAAGGTGTCGAGGAAGCGTTTCGCATCTTCGTCCGCCTTGCGCCAACCGTCACCCGGCCGCCCCGGTTCATCAGAAGATCCTACCGCGATCCGCGTCTCGTTCACCTCGTCAAGGACGCCCAAGTTTGCGTACTTAAGGTGCGCCAGGTATAGGCCTTGGGGCATGGTGAATGGGAATGCATTCAAGCGGCGTGGTGCAACTTTTACACCGTGCAATACAAACTCGATAGGTCGCCTGGAGGCGACCGCCTTGCTGTAATGCCCGGAGAATGCTGCGTCTCCGTCTAGGCCGACCAGATCCGCGCCAAGTGCCGT
>NZ_QPMK01000001.1:147500-494387 GCF_003344785.1 Thalassococcus profundi
GTCTGGCCCGTCTGGCGTCCCGTTGTGCGCCTCAGCGCCGCCGGTGAGGGGGGTTCTACGGTTAGATGGGTGGGTCCGCAAGCGCTTTTTTACAGAAACGTCGCATTTTTTTGGATTTTCTCATTTTTCATTTAATATCAGTGACTTGTGCGAGCATTTTTTTCGCAAAAGAGGCTTTTCCGCCTGGCTCGCCCAGCTTTACGCAGGGTGAATTGCTGCGACGCGGCGCGAGTCTCTT
This sequence comes from Thalassococcus profundi, assembly GCF_003344785.1. Classification (GTDB taxonomy): domain Bacteria; phylum Pseudomonadota; class Alphaproteobacteria; order Rhodobacterales; family Rhodobacteraceae; genus Puniceibacterium; species Puniceibacterium profundi. The sequence continues at coordinate 147,739 of NZ_QPMK01000001.1, forward strand.
ACCACATATTGGGTTACTCACAGGCTTATCCCCAAGAGCACCCGTGACTCGCCCGGGAGTCGGGGCAAATCACCCCTGAATCGGCGGCGCGATTCACCCGACCCCCCCCGACTCGCCCCTGCTGAAGGCGCAAAAAAACCGCCACGCGGGCGGATTTTTCTCCTGAGGCCGTGAATCACGGCGACTCGCCGATCCGACTCGCGCCCGAATCCGGGCAGATCGCGAGTCAGATCGCCACTTTTCTCCGCGCCGGGCGAATCCTCAGCGCCAGGAGGGTCAGAATCGCCGCCAGGTACAGGTACGGCTCGATCTGGAAGCCCTTCACCAGCATCACGAAGTGAATCGCGCCGAGCAGAACAGCGACATAGGCCAGCTTGTGCAGCTGCCGCCACTTCGGGCCCAGCTTGCGCACCGACCAGTTGTTCGAGGTCAGCGCCAGCGGCAGCAGCAGGACGAATCCCGCCATTCCCACGGTTATGTACGGACGCTTGAGAATGTCGGCCCATATCTGGCTGACGATCTGCACGTCCAGCAGCAGCCAGACCAGCAGGTGCGTGAGTACATAGAAGAAGGCGACCAGCCCGAGCATGCGGCGAAACTTCAGAAGGTTCACGCCGAGGTGGCGCCGCAGCGGCGTGACGGCCAGCCCGGCGATCAGGAACTGCAAGGCCAGCTCGCCCAGCTTGTGCTCGAGCGCCTTGATCGGCTCGACCCCCAGCCCGCCGGTGAGGCCGAGGTAGAAGAACCAGAAACCGGGGATCGCACACAGTATATATAGGGGCCAGGTGGGCACCCGGCGTGCAGCCCCGTTGAAGCGGTCGATCAAGGCGGTCATCTTCACGGCCTCCTGGCTCAGAAATTCTCGGTCAGGTCCATGCCCTCGTAAAGCCCTGCGACCTCGTCATAGCCGTTGAACATCAGCGTCGGCTGACGCCTGGCGAACAACCCGCCGCCGATGCGGCGCTCGGTGGCCTGGGACCAGCGGGGATGGTCCACCTCGGGGTTCACGTTGGAATAGAAGCCGTATTCTCGGGCGTTGGCCTTGTTCCAGCTGGTCGGCGGCTCGTCCTCGGTGAGGGTGATCCGCACGATCGACTTGATCGACTTGAAGCCATACTTCCACGGCACCACCAGGCGCAGCGGCGCGCCGTTCTGGTTGGGGATCGGCCGATCGTAGATGCCGGTCGCCATGAGCGTCAGCGGATGCAGCGCCTCGTCCAGCCGCAGCCCTTCGACATAGGGCCAGTCGAGAACGGGGCGCGCGAGGCCCGGCATCTGGTCCGGACGGTTCGCGGTCTGGAAGGCGACGTAGCGCGCGCCGGTTTGCACGCCCGCCATCTCGAGCAGGTCCGCGAGTTCGAAACCGTTCCACGGCACCACCATCGACCACGCCTCGACACAGCGGAAGCGGTAGATCCGCTCCTCGACCGTCATCGCCTCCATGATCTGCGCGAAGCCATAATCGCCGGGGCGGTCCACCAGCCCGTCGATGGTCACCGACCAGGGGCTTGTGACGAGGCTGTCGGCATAACGCGCGGGATCGTCCTTGCCGGTGCCGAACTCGTAGTAATTGTTGTAACTGGTGATCTCTTCCCAGGTGTTCGGCTCCAGCGCTTCCTGCGCCTCGGCCCGCAGCCCCAGACCTCCGGCGATCCCGCCTGCGGCCAGACCGCCGAGGATCTGTCGGCGATTGAGGAACAGCCGTTCCGGGGTCACGTCGGCGCGGGTCAGGTCGTTGGTCCAGCGAAATGCCATGGCGGCCTCCTTTGTCTCCTGCCCATTGAGGTAACGGCCCCGGCGGCGTTCTCAAAACCACTTCGTCTCACGTTGCCGTGCCGGTTCTGTAACGAAGCGTGCGGTTTGCGGACCCGGCACAGTATGTATAGCGTCCTGTCAGCCCCCTTTTCGGAAAGCAGTGCCATGACCCGTCTTCTCGCCGCCTTCGCCCTCGCGCTCCTGCCGCAGCTTGCGCAGGCGCAGGATGCCGTCACCTATGAAACGGATCAAAGCTTCGACGATGTGATCTTCGGCCTCGAAAGCGCGATCCTGGATGCGGGGCTGGTGATCGACAGCGTCAGCCACACCGGAGAGATGCTGGAGCGGACCCGCGCCGACCTCGGGTCCGATGTGGTGCTGTTCTCCGAGGCCGATGTCTACAGCTTTTGTTCCGCTGCACTGTCACGCAAGGTGATGGAGGCCGATCCGATGAACATCCGCTTCTGTCCCTACGACATCTTCGTCTTGGTCCGGCCCGATGCGCCGGACACCACGGTGATCGGGTTTAACCGCTATCCAGACGGCCCGATGCAAGAGGTCCAGACGCTGCTCGACGGCATAGCGCGGGCCGCCATCGGGCTGGAATGATCACGCGGCACTGACAGCCGGTCACAAGGATATCATTGGAAATGTGCGGGATCGCTGGCTTAGTCGGCGGGCCGTTTTGTCAAACCCGTCCGGCGGTTTTTCGCACTGATCCGGTCGCCTCTGCCGTGCGTTAACTACGTGATGTCACAGCGCATCATGCAACGTGAACCACAGGAGGACATTTCATGTTCCGCAGAACTTATCTCGCCCTGACCGCAGCCACCGTTCTTGGCGGCACCGCCGCATTCGGCGCAGCACATTCGATGGATATCGTCGACACCGCGGCCGACGCCGGCAACTTCACCACCCTGCTCGCCGCAGCCGAAGCCGCCGAACTGGTGGAAACGCTGAAGGGCGAAGGCCCGTTCACCGTTTTCGCTCCGACCGATGAGGCGTTTGCCGCCCTGCCCGAGGGCACGGTCGACAACCTGCTGCTGCCCGAGAACAAGGATCAGCTGGTGTCGATCCTGACCTACCACGTGGTGCCGGGCAAAGTCATGTCGGGTGACCTGACCGACGGCATGATGGCGACTACCGTCGAAGGATCGGACGTGACCATCACCACCGAAGGCGGCGTGACCGTCGGCGGCGCCAACGTGACCACCGCCGATATCGAAGCATCGAACGGCGTGATTCACGTGATCGACGCGGTGATCATGCCCGAGTAAATTCAACAATATCGCCCCGGGCCGGACACTGTTTTCGGCCCGGGGTCAAACGCCGCGAAAGTTCGTCTGATCGGCCCAGTTTCTGACGCTTTTTTCCATAGAATTTGCACATTTAGGTAATTCGGCCTACCAATTTTGCAGGGAAGGCGCCGAACTCTTCGACATCGACAACTGTCGTCCGACGTCGAAATGCGCGGATTTCTTCCTGATTGGGAGCGGTACTGCTCAATTTCTGAAGGATATTCGCAATGGCACAATTCACCGGAACCGATTCAGATGACAGCCTGACCGGCACAGCCACCCGCGACATCATCGAAATGCTTCTCGGCAACGACTACGTCATGGCCGGGAACGGTGCCGACCTGATCCGGGGCAGCGGGGGCAACGACACGCTGCTGGGCGGAAACGGCAGCGACGAGATTTTCGGCGGTGACGGCGACGACAGCATCGTCGGCGCCTGTGGCCACGACACGATCCGTGGCGGCATCGGCATGGACTTCATCAGCGGCGGCAATGCCGATGACCTGCTCTACGGCAACGACGGCAACGACACTCTTCTGGGCGGCAACAACAGCGACACGCTGTACGGAGGCGACGGCGACGACAGCCTCGACGGCGGCCAGGACGACGACTCGCTTGTCGGCGCCGCCGGTGCCGACACGCTGAACGGCGGCAAGGGTAATGATGTACTGACCGGCGGCACCGGGAACGACCTTTTCGTCATTGGCGGCTGGAAATCCGGTCGCGACACGATCACCGATTTCACCGTGGGCGAAGACAAGATCGACCTGCGCATCGTCAACGTCTCGGACATGTCCGAGATCGAGATCAAGGTGATCGCCGGCGGCGTGCGCCTGCTGCTGCCCGAAGGCAACCGCCTGGATCTCTTGAACATATCGCCCGAGAGCCTGACCAACGACAGCTTCCTGCTGGCTCCGAAGCCCGATACCCTGGCGACCTCGGACGGCGGCGACCGCGTCTTCGGAACCGCCGACGGCGACTTCATTTCCGCCGGGAACGGCAGCGACCGGATCTTCGGAGCCGAGGGCAACGATACCGTGCTGGCCGGAGAAGGCCAGGACACCGTACGCGGCGGTGACGGAAACGACATGGTGAACGGCGGGTCCGGCGACGATCATCTGCACGGTGACGCGGGCAACGATACGCTGACCGGCGAAGCGGGCAACGACAAGCTGGTCGGCGGCGCAGGCAACGACTCTCTTGAAGGCGGCAACAAGAACGACCGCCTCTACGGTGACGAAGGCCAGGACGAACTGTACGGTCAGAACGGCAACGACCGCATGTGGGGCGGCGCGGACGACGACCTGGTCGACGGCGGCTCCGGAAACGACGTGATGTATGGCGACGCCGGCGAGGACGTGATGATCGGAGGCCGGGGCCGGGATATCATGGACGGCGGCGCGGATGCGGACACCTTCGTCTTCGAAGAGCGCAGCGGCGACGACACGATCAACAACTTCGTCGACGGCGAAGACGTCCTGACCGTGTCCGGTTACGAAGCTTACGGCGTGACGTCCTTTGACGATCTGATGATCGAACAGGTGGGCGCGGATACGGTCATTCACTGGAACGACTGGAACTCGGTCACGCTGACCAACACGGACATGTCGCTGATCACGGATGCCGACATCCTGTTCTGATCCGATTATCTCCAAACCATCGACAACAGCCCGTCAATCGGCGGGCTGTTTCGCAATTGAAGCGCAGGGGCCGCATCACCGCCCTATTCTTGAAAATTAACCACGAATTCTTCGCAAATCGACCGCTGTATGGTCGTTCGGCCTGATCATAGCTCGCCATTGGCGGTGGCTCGGTCACAAAGAACATGGGGCCGCCTCGATACTTGACCAGTTCAGAAGAGGCACTTGAATGACCATTGTAACCGACATCGAAGGCAGTCCGTACCAGACAATTACCCCTGGCGACACGTTCCTTGCCGATCTCGCCGTGGGCGACGCCGATAATTTCAACATCACTGGGATGACGGCAGGCAACACCTACACCTTCACTGTCACGGGCCTCGATCCGGCGGATTCCTACCGGTTCGCGCTTTATTCCGGCGATGCCTACATCAATTTTCAAGGTGACGGGATGGGCCCGATTTCGGGCCATGGCCGATATACCTTCAACCGAACCGACACCTCGCTCACCTTCACCTACACCGCACCGAACGACGGCGACGATCTGTTCATTCTCGAACGCACGACATCCGGCCCGGCGGCATCCGTCGGCGTTTCCGTTCTGGTGCAAGAGGGCGACCTGGTTGGCCCGACCGAAGGCGATGACCGTCTGGTCCTCAGTGATGCAGGTGGCTCGCTGGATGGCCTTGCAGGCAATGACACGATCCTGGCCGGGACAGGCGACAGCCACCTGATCGGCGGCGCGGGTGAAGACGATCTGAGAGGCGGTACCGGCAACGACTCACTCGACGGCGGAGCGGATGACGACAATCTGAGCAGCGATACCGGCAACGACACACTCGACGGCGGCGCAGGCAACGACAGCCTTTATGGGTCCACAGGTGACAATCATCTGCTGGGCGGCGATGGCGACGATACCCTGAGTTTCCATTTTGGCAACAGCACCGCAGAGGGCGGCGACGGCAACGACCACATTACCACCAACATCGGGACAGGCCTGATGCTGGGCGGTGCGGGCAACGACACGATCTTTGGCGGGCGCTTTGACGACACCATAAACGGCGGCACCGGCAACGACTGGTTGATGGGAAGCTATGGCAACAACACGTTCATCTTCGAGGCCGACAGTGGCCAGGATACGATTTCCGCTTTCTACATTTCGCCTGGAAACATGCTCGACGTCAGCGCGCTTGGGATTACCAGCTTTGACCAACTCGACATGATCGTCGCGCCTGACGGCTTCTCTACCCTCTTGACGTTCAGCCCTGGAAACACCGTTCTGATTGAATCCATCCTGCCCTCGGACCTGACCGCAGCCCATTTCATCTTTGCCGACGTTCCCCTGCCGGACCCCGAACCGATCGGCGGCTATTCCGTCCAGGGCGATGACACCGCAGAGTTATTTACCGGCGACAATAGCGAAGACAGCATCCACGGCGGCGCGGGCGACGACACGCTTCTTGGCGGCCAGGGCGACGACAGCCTGCACGGCGGCGACGGCAACGACAGCGTCAACGGCGGGGATGGCTTCGACGACCTCAAGGGCGGGATCGGCGACGACACGCTGGACGGCGGCAAGGACGACGACTCGCTGGATGGCGGCGACGGCAACGACCTGCTGCAGGGCGGATTCGGCGACGACGTGATGACCGGCGGTGCGGGTGCGGATGTGTTCCACATCATCCCCGGGAACGGCGCCGACACGATTACCGACTTCACCGCGGGCGAGGATCTGATCGACCTCTCCGCCCTCGGGATCACCGATCTTACGCAACTGACCGTGACCCAGTCCGGGGCCGATACGGTCATCGACTTCGGAGGTGGCAACAGCCTGACGCTGACCGGCGTGGAGGCAAGCGGCACGGGCAACGGCTGGTTCGTTCTGGCGACCGCTCCCCTGACCACCGGCACCGGGGGCAATGACACCGTGCACGGATCCACCGCCGGAGACATCATCATGGGCGGCGACGACAAGGACCGGCTGCTGGGCGGCGACGGGGACGACTCGCTCTATGGCGAGAAAGGCAACGACAAGCTTTACGGCGGCGCGGGTGCCGACCTGCTCGACGGCGGCAACAACAACGACCAGCTGTTCGGCGGCGATGGCAACGATCTGCTGGACGGCGGTCAGGGCAACGACACGCTGAAAGGCGACGGCGGCAACGACACGCTGGACGGCGGCCGCGGGCGCGATGTGCTGACCGGCGGCGCGGGTGCGGATGTCTTCGTCTTCACCGCCAATAACGGCGTGGACGAGATCACCGATTTTGAAGACGGCGTGGATATGATCGACCTGCAGGCCCTGACCCTGCCCGGCTTTGCCGCGCTGTCGCTCTGGCAGGTCGGGGCCGATATGCAGATCAGCCACGACGGCACCTTTGCCAATACGATCACGCTGACCGGCACATCGCTTCTGGACCTCGACGCCAGCGATTTCCTGTTCTGAGAACCGGATGCGAAAACCAGACAGGCCCGCCATCACGGCGGGCCTGTTGTCGTTTCCAGCGGCGGCGGCCCGGTCAGGCGGCGATCAATGCACCACCGCATCGTCCGGGCGGGGCCGGTTGCTGGCCGCCACCGTGTCACCGATGATCAGCCCATCCGCCCCGGCGGAGACGCGGATCGTGTCGCCGTCTGACACGTCGCCCGCCAACAGCATCTCGGCCAGCGGATCCTGCAAGGCGCGCTGGATCACCCGCTTGAGAGGCCGCGCCCCGAACACCGGATCATAGCCTTCGTCGGCCAGCCATTTCAGCGCCGCCTCGTCCAGATCCAGCGAGATCTTCCGCGCCGCCAGCCGCTTGAGCAGCCGCGCCATCTGGATCGTCACGATGCCGGTCATGTCCTCGCGGTTGAGCCGGTCGAAGATGATCGTCTCGTCCAGACGGTTCAGGAACTCAGGCCGGAAGTGCGCCCGCACCGCGTCCATCACGTCGCGCTTGGCATGGGACGCATCCGCCCCCTCGGGCATCTGCGACAACGCCTGGCTGCCGAGGTTCGAGGTCAGCACGATCAGAGTCTGTTTGAAATCCACCGTACGGCCCTGCCCGTCGGTCAGGACGCCGTCGTCCAGCACCTGCAAGAGCACGTTGAACACGTCCGGATGCGCCTTTTCGACCTCGTCGAAAAGCACGACCTGATACGGCCTGCGCCGCACCGCTTCGGTCAGAACGCCGCCTTCGTCATAACCGACATAGCCCGGAGGCGCGCCGATCAGACGGGCGACCGCGTGTTTTTCCATGAACTCCGACATGTCGATCCGCACCATGGCGCTGTCGTCGTCAAAGAGGAACTCCGCCACTGCCTTGGTCAGCTCGGTCTTGCCGACGCCCGTGGGTCCAAGGAACAGGAACGACCCCAGCGGACGGTTCTCGTCGTTGAGTCCCGCGCGCGCCCGGCGCACGGCATTGGCCACGGCGCGCACCGCCTGCTCTTGCCCGATGACGCGCTTGTGCAGCCCGTCCTCCATGCGCAGCAGCTTTTCGCGCTCGCCCTCGAGCATCTTGGAGGTCGGGATGCCGGTCCAGCGTTCGACGACCTGGGCGATCTGCTCGGGACGCACGGCCTCTTCGACCATCATGTCGCCATCGGCGCTTTCAGCTTCTCCCAGCTGCTTTTCCAGCTGCGGGATGACGCCGTAGGACAGCTCCCCGGCCTTGGCCAGATCGCCGTTGCGCTTGGCGATGTCGAGCTCGGCGCGCGCCTGGTCCAGCTGCTCCTTGAGATCGCGCGCAGCGCCCAGCTTGTCTCGCTCGGCCTGCCACTTGGCGGTCATTTCCGACGCCCGTTCCTGCAACTCGGCCAGCTCTTTCTGGAGCTTTTCGAGCCGGTCCTTGCTGGCCTGGTCGTCCTCTTTCTTAAGCGCCTCCTGCTCGATCTGCATCTGCAGGATGTTGCGGTCGAGCTGGTCCAGTTCCTCGGGCTTGCTGTCGACTTCCATGCGCAACCGGCTGGCGGCCTCGTCCATGAGGTCGATCGCCTTGTCGGGCAGGAACCGGTCGGTGATGTAGCGATGGCTCAGCGTCGCCGCGGTCACCAGCGCAGAGTCGCTGATCCGCACGCCGTGATGCAGTTCGTACTTTTCCTTGATGCCGCGCAGGATGCTGATCGTGTCCTCGACCGTCGGCTCCTGCACCATCACCGGCTGGAAACGTCGGGCGAGGGCCGCGTCCTTTTCGACATGCTTGCGGTATTCGTCCAGCGTCGTGGCGCCCACGCAGTGCAGCTCACCCCGTGCGAGCGCCGGTTTCAGCAGGTTGGACGCGTCCATGGCGCCATCCGCCTTGCCCGCGCCGACCAGCGTGTGCATCTCGTCGATGAAGAGGATGATCTCACCCGCGGCTGCCGTGACTTCACTCAGGATCGCCTTCAGACGCTCCTCGAACTCGCCACGATACTTCGCGCCGGCGATCAGCGCGCCCATGTCGAGCGCCATCAGCCGCTTGTTGCGCAGGGATTCCGGCACGTCGCCGCTGATGATACGCAGCGCGAGACCCTCGGCGATGGCGGTCTTGCCGACGCCCGGTTCGCCGATCAGGACGGGGTTGTTCTTGGTCCGGCGGCTCAGCACCTGCATGGCGCGGCGGATTTCCTCGTCGCGGCCGATGATCGGGTCGATCTTGCCCTGCTCCGCGGCTTCGGTCAGGTCGCGCGCGTATTTCTTGAGCGCTTCATAGCCTTCCTCGGCATTGGCGCTGTCGGCGGTGCGACCCTTGCGGATATCGTTGATCGCCTCGTTGAGCTTCTGCGCGGTGACGGCACCGGCGTCCAGCGCCTCCTTGGCCGGCGATTTCACCATCGCCAGAGCCATGAGGATGCGCTCCACGGGGACAAAGCTGTCGCCCGCCTTCTTGGCGATCTTCTCGGCCTCGTCCAGGACGCGGCCCGTTGCGCTGTCGAGGTACACCTGCCCGGCATCGCCGCCGACCTTGGGAAGTTTTCCCAGCCGCACGTCGTTGGCCTGTGCCACACGCTGAGGCGCACCGCCGGCGCGGGTGATGAGGTTGGCCGCAAGACCCTGATCGTCGTCCAGCAAGGCTTTGAGTATGTGATCGGGCGTCAGCCGCTGATGGCTTTCCCGCATGGCGATCGTCTGAGCGGCCTGAATGAAGCCGCGCGACCGCTCCGTGAACTTTTCTAAGTTCATCGTCGTCTCCTTCTCCGAAGCGCCCGATATGGATTTGGCGACGCCTGGCTTGGCAGCACGTCCCGGGTCGGGCCTCTGGCTATGAAATGGGAAATCCGCGGCTCACATTCAAGTGATGGAATGCCGCAAAGATGCGCTCGGAGCGAGCGCCACACTGACAGTCAGACATGAAAAGCGCGGCCCCGCAGGGGGCCGCGCTATCATGATCGCGAAAAGCGTCAGGGTCAGTTGCCGCTGGCAGCCGCCTCGCTGGCGCGCGCAAGGGCTTCGAAAGCCTTGGCGGCAACCGATGCGGCCTCTTCGGCGGCCTTGGATGCCGAGTCCGCGGCGGCTGCGGCTTCCTTGCTCGCTTCCATCGCTTGCGTTGCAGCATCGGCAAGGGCAGCGAGGTCTTCGTTCGACGCGTCACCGGAGCCGTCCGATGCGGAGTCGGTCGCGCCGCTTTCGTTCTCCGACCCGGACGCACCGGCGCTGGCGCTCTCGCTGTCCGAACCGCCGCTGTCAGATGCGGTCTCCGTCGTGTTTTCGGAGCCTTCGTTGCCAGAGTTGGACGACGCCGCAGTTTCGCTCTCCGAACCGCTTTCGGATGAGTCGCTCTGTGCCGTTTCGGTATTGCCGCTTTCGCTGTCCGATCCGGATTCGGCTGCAGCCGTCTGCGTCGCCTCGTCACCCGAGCCTTCGCTGCTCGATCCGCTATCGGCAGAGGCTGTCTGGGTCGCTTCGCTGTCCGAATTGCCGGATGCCGAAGCGCTTGCGGACTCACTCTCCGAGCTGTCCTCGGACGACGCGGCCTCGGTTGTGTCGCCGCTGGCATCGTCGGAGCCCGATGCGTCTGCACTCTCGGTCTCGGAACCGCCCGACGCCGCCTGCGCGGTTTCGCTGCCGGAACCGCTGCTGCCCTCGGCAGTTTCGCTCTCCTCGCCGTCCGAACCGGAACTTGCTGTCTCGTTCTCTGTCTCACCCTCGGAGGACGCCGTTTCGCTCGCTTCATCGCCAGAACCGCTGCCGGACGAAGCTGCGGAAGCCGCTTCGCTGTCCGAGCCGCTTTCAGCCTCGCTCGATGCCGTTTCGCTCGCACCTTCCGAGCTTTCGCTGTCCGAAGCGGGGGCATCTGCGGTGTCGCTCTCAGCACTGCCGCTGTCCGATGCCGTTTCGCTCTCACCGGACTGATCGGATGCGCTGTCGCCCGCCGCTTGTTCGGTGTCGCCAGACTGCTCGGCGGCGGCCGCATCGCTGTCGCCGGAAGACGAGTCGCCTGCCGATGCCGCTTCAGTGGAGTCGTCGGAGGAGGACTCGCCCGTGCTGGCGGTATCGCTCTCTGTATCGCCGGCACCTTCATCAGATGCAGCGTTTTCTTGGCCACCATCCTGGGATGCAGAGGCTGTCGCGGACTCGCCGCCTTCGGTGTCGCCACTCTCTTCGCTGCTTGCGGAAGCCGCTTCATCGCCGTTGCTGCTCTCAGAAGCAGAGGCGGCTTCGCTCTCGCCGCCGCCTTCGTCCGCACTTGCCATTTCGCCGTCAGAGCCGTCCGCGGACCCGCTCTCTTCGCTGTCATTCGCGGCCATCTCGGTGCCGCCGCTTTCGCTTTCCGACGCCGCGCTGTCTTCGGAAGAGCCGTCTTCGGAGGCGCTTTCCGTCATGCTCGCGGCCTGCTGCGTCTCACCCTCGTTGTCGCGCGTCATCGTCATCGTCGCCGCGATGATCAGAAAGACAACAAAGGACGTTCCCGCGGCAATGGCAGGGAAATTCATGCCGCTGTCACCTTTCTTGGTCGTCTGGGTCTTGGACTGTTCCTGGTCGGTGCCGGGTCCGGAATCACTCATTCTGTCCTCCATCAAAATCGCTTGCAGGCCTGGGTCTATCGGAGACCCAACAAGCGAAGGCTGGAATCCGTTCCCGACTTCCTTTACGGACGGCGCAATCGGCGCGACCGCGCCGTTCAGATTTTCGGAGCCGCCGCCATGTCCGATGACCGCCTGATCGTCGCCCTCGATGTTCCCAACGCCCTGGCGGGGCTCGATCTTGCCGGCCGGCTGGGTGACGCGGTGTCGTTCTACAAGATCGGTCTCGGCATGCTGACCGGGGGCGGTCTGGCCCTGGCGAACGAACTCAAGCAGGATCACGGCAAACGCATCTTCCTCGACATGAAGCTTTTCGACATCGGCGCCACGGTCGAGGCAGCGGTGCGGGGCCTCGCGCAGTACGATATCGATTTCCTGACGGTTCACGGCGACCCGCACGTGGTGCGCGCGGCCATGCAGGGTGCGGCGGGTTCGTCGATGCGCATTCTTGCGGTCACGATCCTGACGTCGCTGGACCGCGATGACCTCGATGCCGCACTGATCGCCGACGGCGACATCGCGGATCTGGTGCAAACCCGCGCCGGCCGCGCCTTTGACGCCGGGGCCGACGGGGTCATCGCCTCGCCCAACGAGGCGGCGATGATCCGCGCCCTGCCCGAAGCCGACGGACGCCTGATCGTGACGCCAGGCGTGCGTCCGACCGGGGCCGCCGCCGGCGATCAGAAACGCATCGCCACGCCGGGTGCCGCGATCCGCGACGGTGCCGACCATATCGTGGTGGGCCGCCCGGTCTGGCAGTCGGACGATCCCCGCGCCGCCGCCCAGGCGATCCTTGCCGAACTGCCCTGACGGGCTGCGCCGGGCGAAAGCACTGAGTCCGCTCACGTTTTCGAGATGCTTGAAACTTTTTCTCAGGGTGTGACGTTAATCTCGCATAACGCAACCTTGAGGTTACGAGCATGACACAGACAAAGACACAAATTGGCGACGTTACCTACAACGCCATGACGCAGTCCTTCGAAGCGCTGGTCACATTTTACACCGATGCAGGCCGCGTTCGGGTGGCTGCCGCCTATCCCGCGAAACTCGACGCCGACTTTGCCGAGGTGACAGACGGGCTGTGGCACACCGCCATTCGCCAGCTTGACGCACCCGATGCCTTGCAGGCGCGGCTCAGCGCCAAGCGGGCGACAGAGCGTCGCCAGCCCCGGTTCGTTCCGCAGTTCACTCATTGGCTGCGCCAGATCACCGGCCATAGCGAAGCGGCCTGAATCTCTGAACTCAAAGTTTTGGCTGTGATGCTCTGCGCCTGTCCCGGTGTCTTATCGCAGCCTGTTCGGCTCTGGCCGAACGTGCGCCTGCTGATCCCCCGGCAGGCGCACAATTTTAACCTTCACGCAAATATAGGCGCAGCACGTCGCGGAAATGCGGAATAGCATCCGCCCGCTCAAGGTAAGCGTTTGGCGCCATCAACCTCCAGCCGCTGCCTTCGTCGCCCAGCCGGATATCCGCCTGACCCGATTCTTCGATATTTGCCGCAAAGAACCAGCTGCGCCTGTCATGCTGCAGCAGCTCGTGGCGCCAGGTCAAATCGGCAGGCCGAAGGTTGAGCCCGACCTCTTCCCGCGTTTCGCGCAGGACACAGGACACCGCAGTCTCCGCGCCCTCCCGACCGCCGCCCGGAAAATCGAGGTAACCGGGCCAGGGAATGTGCGGCTTCCGATCACGGCGGATGACCAAGAGCTGGGCGCCGAGGAACAGCAGCAGCTTCGCTCCATGGAACTCGCCGTCATTCTGGGTCATGGCATCGCCTCCGGCGTCGGGCTATACTTTCGAACGTAAGGTCCCCCACCGGATTTGCGACCCATGCCTGCCCTCTGCCGCGATTGCCTGACCGGGTTCGATGCCGGTCCGCGCTGCCCCGTCTGCCGAAGCCCTCGGGTCGTCGCGCATGCGGAACTGCGCGACCTCAGCATTGCGCACATGGATTGCGACGCCTTTTATGCCTCGGTCGAAAAACGCGACAATCCCGAACTGGCGGACAAGCCGGTGATCATCGGCGGCGGGCGGCGTGGTGTGGTGTCGACGGCCTGCTACATCGCGCGCATCCGCGGCGTGCGCTCTGCCATGCCGATGTTCCAGGCGCTCAAGCTCTGCCCCGACGCGGTGATCGTGAAACCCCGGATGCAGGCCTATGCCGAGGCATCCCGGGCGATCCGGGCGATGATGGAAGAGCTGACCCCGGCGATCGAACCGCTGTCGCTGGACGAGGCGTTTCTCGACCTGTCGGGCACCGAACGCCTGCACGGCGCACCGCCTGCCACGATGCTCGCCCGGCTGGTGCGCCGGATGCGCGACGAGCTGGGGCTGACCGGCTCCATCGGCCTGTCGCACAACAAGTTCCTGGCCAAGATCGCCTCCGACCTCGACAAGCCGCACGGGTTTTCGGTAATCGGCCGGGCCGAAACCGAGGCCTTCCTGCGCCCCAAGCCAATCCGCCTGATCTGGGGCGTGGGCGCTGCGGGACAGGCGGCGCTCGACAAGGCCGGCATCCGCACCTTCGAGGATCTTTGGCGATGGGACCGCCGCGACCTTGCCGCGCGGTTCGGGTCGATGGGCGACCGGCTCTGGCACCTCGCGCGCGGCATCGACAACCGTCGCGTGTCCCGCGATGCGCCGATGAAATCCATCTCGAACGAGACCACGTTTCACGAGGACACCGGCGACCCGGATCTGCTGGACGGGCACCTGTGGCGCATGTGCGAAAAGGTCGCCGACCGGGCCAAGGCCAAAGGGCTGGCGGGCCGCACCGTGACACTCAAGCTCAAGCGCGCCGATTTCACCCTGCTTTCGCGGCGGACCACCCTGCGCGACCCGACCCAGACCGCCGATACGCTTTACCGCACCGCACGCGGGCTGTTCGACCAGGTTGGCAACAAGGGCCCTTACCGACTGCTCGGCGCCGGATTGTCGGACCTGTGTTCCGCAGCGGATGCCGACCGCTCGGCCGATCTGCTGGATCCCGGCGCCGCCAAGCGCCGCGCAGCCGAAGCCGCCACCGACCGTATCCGCGGACGGTTTGGCCCGGACGCCATCCTCAAGGGACGGGCATTGCGCTGAGGCGCGGTGCGTTCACGACGGAAAACCTCCGACGCGATCAGGCAAACAGGCGGTAGTACAGCCAGTCCGGCAGGAATTGCGACACCCGGAACACCCAGGAAAACACCATCGGGAAGCTGCGCTTGAACCGGTCCGAGTTCATGTGTTCGAAGTAGATGTCCGCCGCCGCCTCCGGCTCCATGATGAAGGGCATCTTGAAGTCGTTCTTGTCCGTGAGGCGCGTGCGAATAAAGCCGGGGTTGACCAGTTGTACGTCCACGCCGGTCTTGCGCAGGTCGCAATACATCGATTCCGCCAACACCATCACACCGGCCTTGGAAGGCGAATAGCCGATCGCACCGGGCAGGCCGCGAAAGCCCGACAGGCTGCCGGTCAGCACGATGTGCCCCTTGTCGCGCGCGACCATCGGCGGCACGACGACACCCATCAGGCGCATCGCGCCGCTAAAGTTCACGTCGGCCATGGTGTTGGCCTGCTCGGCGTCCCATTCCTTGGCGCCGAAAGGCCAGTAGACCCCGGCCAATTGCACCACGCCGTCGACCTCGCCGATCTGCTCCGCCGCCTTGGCCAACGCATCAGCATCGGTCACGTCCACCGGCACGATCTCACTCGGACCGGGCAGCTTAGACGCGAGATCGCGCAATCCGTCCTCGCTGCGCGCCGACAGGATCAGGTGCACGCCCACGGTCGACAGCTTGTGCGCCAGCGCAGCACCCAGACCTTCGCTGGCGCCCACCAGCCAGTAGCGTTTTCCCTGCCAGTCTCTCATGTGGTGTCCTTTCGGCGCATGGTCGCCACCAGTTCGGCGACCTTGATTCCGTATTTACGAAACTGCGACCTGTTCACGATGGTTCCGTTCGGCGCCAGATACATCCAATCCACCGTGCTCAGCACATGGCCGCCCGACTCCTCCGGCAGGCGGATGCGGTAGCGTAGCTGCACGGTCGGCCCGCTCTGCTGGCCCCGACCGTCGCCCACGACATCGTCCGCCTGGGCGCGGATCGCGCCGCCGTCTTCAAGCGTCAGCCGCCATTCGCGGCGCTGCACCTCGCCGTTGTCGTAGCGAAAGGTTTCGGCCATCACGCCGGAATTGCCCTCCCAGGTGACGTCGAAATCCCCGACAAAACACGAGGTGATCCGCCCCATCGGTCCATAGATCACGCCTTCGCACAGCAGCGGTCCGTCGAGGTGCCTTTTCAGATCGAACGCCTCGGGTCCGTAATCCGCGTAATCCTCCGGTTTTTGCGCCAGGAACCCGAAAAACCGCCGCTTGAGCAGTCCGATCCCCAGCGCCAGAAGCGCGCCGATCAGGACGTAAAACAGCGGTTCCATCTGGATCAATCCTTTTGCACGGGCGTGACGATCAGCAGCGCGAACGCCACGAGTTTCAGAACGCAGGGCACCGCCGCATACAGCAGGCTGAGCGTCCAGAGCGCCTGCTCCGAATTCTCGGCCCCGGATTCGAAGCCTGCCGCTTCCAGTGTGGGAAGTAGCGCGGCGGCGGCGAAGGCCAGCGTGAATTTCGAGACGAAGGACCAGAGCGCGAATCCCTCGGTGGCGTTGGGGGCGATGATCTCCATCCGCCGGGCGAAGATCGCGGGCAAGAGCGTCAAGTCGGCCCCCAGAGCCGCGCCCGACGCAAGGCAGATGAGCGCGAAGGCAATCGTGTCGCCGGTGCCCAGCAGCAGCGCGAAGCTGAAGGCGACGATGGCCAGTACCATCGCGGCCAGCAGCGCCTTTTTTGCGCCGATTCGTTCGGCGATCATGCCCCAGACGGGCGCCGCGCCCGCTGCCGAGATGAAAAAGAGCAGCAGCAGCGGCCCTTCCCAGCCGGGCGCATCCAGACGGCTTTCGACGAAGAACAGAAACAGGGTCGAGGTGACCGCGACGGGCGCCGCATTGGCCAAAGCCACCAACAGCAATTTGCGCGACACCGGATCGCGCAGCACCGGGCCGAAGCCGCCGGAGTCCAGCTCCAGCGCGCGCCCCCATTCGGGACGCATGAGCCAGGCTGCCACGGCGCAGAACACCGCGAAGACCGCCGCAAACCCGGCAAAGGGCGGCAGGCCCAGGTACTCGAACGCAGCGGGCAGCACCGACGCGATGCAGACGCCGATCAGCCCGCCGGTTTCGCGCCACCGCGCCAGCCGCAGATGGCCCCGTCCTTGCTTGTCCAGTTCTCCGGCCTTGGCGACTCCGCGGGCGTAGAAGTTGATGGTCAGAAAGCTGTAGGCAGAGAACACCAGCGTCAGCATCCCCGCGAACCACCAGAGCGGGTCGATCGGCGGCGCGACGGCGAAGAGCCCCAGCATCGCGGCCCCCATGACCGCCACTGCCAGCGACACCGCCAGCGCCTGCTGGCGCCGCAGCGCCTCGGCCAGCCGACCAAGCAAGGGGTCCTGCACCACGTCGATGAGCCGGAGCGCGAACAGCACGGTGCCGAGCGCGCCAAGGCTAACCGCATATTCGTCGACGTAGAATTTCGGCGCGTGGATGTAGATCGGCAGGCCGGCGGCAGCCAGAACGCCCGCGAAGACCGCAAAGCCGGGCAGGTTGCCGACAGCACTGCGCGCCATCAGGACACTTCGCGGTTCGGTGGCACCGGGCGGGGCCGGTAGCGCGCCCCCTTCCACCAGAGCTTCAGCGCCTGCCAGTGGATCAGCCCCAGCACCCGCCGCGATCCCAGCGGGCGGCGCAGGGCGGCGGCAAGGATGCCGCGGTTGCGCAAAGGTCTGCGCGGGCCGGTCAGGGTGGCGATCAGCCCGTCTTCGCCTTCGGAAAAGTCGATCCAGATGCCGATGCGGTCCGGCCGGATGTCGAAACGAAATTCGTAACCGCCCGCGATGCGCTGGAACGGAGAAACATGGAAAATCTTCTTAGCACGCAGCCGGTCATCGGCGGTGATAACGCTGCCATTGTCCTTGTGGCACAGATAGGAATGGCGGTCGCCGAAGGTGTTGCTGACCTCCGCGATCACCGCGCGCAGGCCGCCATCCTCGTCATGGGCAAGCCAGAACGACACCGGGTTGAACACGTGCCCCAGCATCCGCGGCTGCGCCAGCAGCAGCAGCTGGCCCGGCGCGCGCACCTGGTGCGCCTGCAGCACGTCGCGCGCCCAGGCAGCCCCGCGCCCGTCCCGGGGCGGACCGCCATGGTCGCGGTCGTGCAGAGACACGAAGTTGCCGCCGTTGCGGGAAAAGAGCGCAGGGCCGCGTGTCCTTGCCTCGGCATCCAGCAGGACGAAATCCACGCCGTAGCGAAAGGCATTGGCGATGGCCCCCTTGCGGCCGTGATAGGTGTGGCCCGCGATATGATCGACGCGCGCCGTCACGCCGCCGCGGCCCGGGCCGCGCTGCGGGCCCGCAGCGCCTCTGCCACGTCGAGCGCGCTGCTCAGCCCGTCCTCGTGAAAGCCGTTCTTCATCCAGGCGCCGCAGAACCAGGTGTTCTGCCGGCCGTTCATCGCCCGCACCAGTTCCTGCGCTTCGAGCGCGGCAAGGTCGTAGACCGGGTGGCGCAGCACCGTTTCGTCGTAGATCAGATCTTCGCGGATCGGACGGGTGGTGTTGAGCGTGACGAACATGGGATCGTCCTTGGGGATCGGCTGCAGGCTGTTCATCCAGTAGGTGAGGTCGATGCGGTTCAGCTCTTTACGCTCGGTCTCGGTATAGTTCCACGACGACCAGCAAACCCGTCGTTTGGGCATGACGCTTTCGTCCGCATGCAGCACCACGCGGTTGGGCTGGTAGGCGACGGCGCCCAGCGCGCGGCGTTCGGTATCGTCGGCATCGCTCAGCATCCGCAGCGAGTCGTCGGAATGGGTGGCAAAGATCACCTCGTCGAAGGTCTGCCAGTCGGCGCCATGGGTCTTGATCGCGACGCCGGCGCCGGTGCGGCGGACGGCATCGACCGCCGTGCCGAGCCGCAGCGTCACACCGCGTGCCTGCATCGCCGCACCGAGCCGGTTCACGTATTCCACCGATCCGCCCTGCACCGTGTACCACTGGTGCTGACCCGAATAGTTCAGCAGCGCGTGGTTTTCGAAGAACTGGACCAGCGCATGCGCCGGGAAATCGAGCACCTTCTGCGTCGGAGTCGACCAGATCGCACCCGACAGCGGCAAGAGGTAATAGTCGCGGAACCAGTCGCCGGTGCCGAGTCCGTCGAGGAAATCGCCAAGAGACACGGTGCGGTCGCGCGCCCGGTCGACCGCCTTGGCGTTGAAACGGAAGATATCGCGGATCATCCCGAGGAATTTCGGATTGAGAGCGTTTTTCTTTTGCGCAAACGTCGCCTGGGCACTGGCCAGACCGTATTCCAGCCGGCCACCGCGCAACGAGGCGCCGAAGCTCATGGTGGAAGGCGTCACAGGCACGTCTAGGTCGGCAAAGAGCCGCGCCATGATCGGATAGTTGGCGTAGTTGAAGACGATGAACCCGGTATCGACCGGCTGATCGCCGCGCTTGCCGGCCGCCTTGGTCCGCGCGTGGCCGCCCAGCCGCGGTTCGGCCTCGAACAGGGTCACGTCGTGATCGTCGCCCAGCATGTACGCCGCCCCCATCCCCGAGATTCCGGCACCGATGACGGCAATGTGTCTGCGCGCGCCGGCGCTGGGATCAAAGGGCATGAAGGACGGGTCTCCGGACGGTTTCAGCTTGCCTGTAGTAACGGGTACGCTTGTCAGAGAGTTTTGGATGAAAAAAGAAAAAACGGGTGTCGGAGTGATCCATTCATGGCAGCGGCGCGTATCCGTCACATGTTACGCACTCAGATATCTGCCTTTGGCTCTGCTCCGGCGCCGGTTCTGCCGCGCGCCGCGGCCAAGCATCCAGAGCGCATCAGTCGGAGAGCGGAGAGTATCACGGTGACCGACCCCAAGCCTGACGCGAGGCCCGGATGGGTGGATCAGATGATCCGCGTCCGAGACGACCGCAGCGAAGACGACTTCGTGGCCCTGTTCGATCATTTCGCGCCGCGGGTGAAGGCCTTTTTGATGCGGTCGGGGTCCGATGCGTCGCTGGCAGAGGAATGCGCGCAAGAGGTGATGGTCACGGTCTGGAACAAGGCGCACATGTTCGATCCGGGGCGTGCCAGTGTCGCCACCTGGATCTTCACCATCGCCCGAAACAAGAAGATCGACGTGCTGCGCAGGCAGCGCCGTCCCGAGCCCGAGGACTTGCCCTGGGGTCCGGAACCGGAACCAGACCAGACCGAAGTGCTGGCCCTTCAGCAGGAAACCGAAACGCTGGGAGAGGCACTGGCCGCCCTGCCCGACAAGCAGCGACAACTGATCGAGAAAGCCTATTTCGGCGATCTCACCCATTCCGAGATCGCTGCCGAAACCGGCCTGCCGCTTGGCACGATCAAATCCCGAATCCGGCTGGCGCTGGACCGCCTGCGCCATGCCATGCAACAGAAACAGTGACCGACATGACCGAACCGACGCACCACCTGACCCCGCAGCTTCTCATGGCCTATTCCGCAGGCACGCTGCCCGAGGCCTTCGACCTGATCGTCGCGTCCCACGTGTCGCTCTGCGATACCTGCCGGGCAGAGCTTGCCAGTTACGACGCCGTCGGCGGCGCGCTGCTCGAGGCGGAAACCGATGGTTTCCGCGGGATCGAGCTTGATGCGTCAAGCCGGAGCGACGTTCTTGCCGCCATTCGCAACGAGGAACCTGCCGCCCCCGCGCCCGCGCCCGCACCGAAATGCGGCGATCCGAGAGTGCCCACACCGCTCGCGCCTTATATTGGCGGGGGTCTGGACACCGTAAAGTGGCGGTCCGTCGGCATGGGCGTGAAACAGTCGATCCTGCCGACCTCACCCGGCGCCACGGCGCGGCTGCTTTACATTCCTGCCGGGACGGCAGTGCCCGACCATGGCCACAACGGCACCGAGGTGACTTTGGTGCTGAAAGGCGCGTTCGAGGATGAAGACGGCCGCTTTGCCCGCGGCGACGTGGAGGTGGCGACCGAAGAGCTGAATCATACGCCGGTCGCGGATATCTCGGAGGATTGCATCTGCCTCGCCGTCACCGACGCACCCCTGCGGTTCAAGGGACTGCTGCCGCGCCTCGCGCAGCCGTTCCTGAAAATCTGAGGACGCCCGCCGCCGCGCTCAGCCGTGCTGGCGCAGCAGGCGGTTCTTCTGGCGGTTCCAGTCGCGCTTGGCCTCGGTTTCGCGCTTGTCGTGGTTCTTCTTGCCCTTGGCGACGCCGATCTTCACCTTCGCCGTGCCCTTGTGATTGAAGTACAGGACCAGCGGCACCAGCGTCATACCCTTGCGCTGCGTGTCGTTCCACAGCCGCGCCAGTTCCTTCCGGCTGACCAGCAGCTTGCGGCGGCGGCGTTCCTCGTGCTTGAACATCGCCTTCTCGTAGGGCGCGATGTAGGAGTTCACCAGCCACAGCTCGCCCTCTTCCACCGCCGCGTAGCTTTCGGCGATGTTGGCGGAGTTCTCGCGCAGGGACTTGACCTCGGACCCTTGCAGGACGATCCCGCATTCGAGATCGTCCTCGATCGCGTAGTCGTACCGCGCGCGCCGGTTTTCGGCGATCACACGGTAGTTCGGATCGGTCTTTGTCTTGTCCTTGGCCATGGCCTGCGTACCTAGCGTTCGGGGTCTGCCCTGTCCATCCCAGATAGGCGCGGGCGCCGTCCGCTCCAAGGGTCACGCGTTGGCGGCGGCCTGCATGATCGCATCGGCGGTGAACGGCAGACGGCGCAGGCGCATGCCCATGGCGTCGTGCACGGCGTTGGCGATGGCCGCCACGGTCGGGCCGGGACTGGCCTCGCCCGCGCCCAGCGGGCGTTCGGTGGGCTGGTCGAGCACATGCACGTCCATCGTCGGCAGGTTGTCGAAGCGCAGCACCGGGTAGCTGTCCCAGTCGAGCGAGGTGACGCCGTCGCGGTCCCACTGCACCTCTTCGCACAGCGCCCAGCTGGCGCCCTGGATCACCCCGCCTTCGAGTTGCGCGATGAGGCCCGCAAGGTCCACCACCCGGCCCGCATCGGCGACCATCACGGCCCGGTCAAGCTTGACCTCGGCAAGGTCCGTCACGGTCACGTCGATGCAGAGGCCGACGCGCGTCATGGCGTTCTTGTACTGCGCATAGGCGATGCCGCGGCCCTGTCCCTCTGCGGTTGCGGACAGGTCCGCGATCCGGTCGCGCAACGTCTCCAGCACCGCAATGGCGCGGGGATCGTCCAGTTGCGCCAAGCGATAGGCGATGGGATCTTCGCCAGCGGCGATGGCAAGGTCGTCCATGCTCGATTCCAGCGCGAAGACATTGGCGACAGCACCGAGGCACCGGAGGGCCGAGGTACGGTGCGGCAGACCGGTGACGAGGTTCTTGACCAGCCGTCGCTCGGCGAAGGTGTAGATCGGGTCGAGGTTGCGATGCATCCCGCCCTCGCGGTTCATGTTGGGCGTGCCGGGCTGTGCCGGGATCGGATCGGCCAGATGGCGGTTCGAAACCAGCCGCGACGGGCCGACGCGGTTCGGGCCGGGGCGCGGGCGGCCGCGGTGGGTATCGGAGAACGCCTCGGCCGACCAGCTTGCGACGCGGCCCTGCTCCAGCGTCGCCGCCACCTCGACCGCCATGGCGGGGGCGAACGGCTCCCAGCCGTGTTCCTCGGCCCGGGTCCATTTCAGCAGGATCGGCGTATCGGGGATCGCCCGCGCCACCAGAGCCGCCTCGAAGGCCGCGTCGTCCGCGCCGTTATGTCCGTAACAGCCGGACCCCGGCACGTGGGTGAGCACCACCTTGTCCTCGGACAGGCCGAAACTGTCGGAGATGCTGATGCGCAGGGGATAGATGCCCTGGCTGTGGGTCTTGATGTCCAGCGTCTCGCCATCCCAGACCGCCATCGCCGCAGAGGGGCCGAGCGCGGCGTGCATGAGGTAGGGTTTCTCAAAGCGCGCGGTGTAGTCAGGCGCGTCCGGCGGATCGGGCACCGGCTCTTCCAGCGGCTGGCCCTTGTCCACGGGCAGGCGGGTGCTGGCGTTGTCGCGGGTGAGTTTTTCGAAAACGTCGATGTTGGGAAAATCCGGCGCGTCCCAGTCGCAGGCGCGGGCCAGCCGTTCGGCGGCGCGGATCACCGGCCATTCGCGCGGCCCAGCAACGGCAAGGAAACTGCCGTCTCGCACTAGCCGCAGGCCCTTGTCGTCCAGCGCGGAAATTTCATCCTCGGGAATACTTCTCAGCCGCGCATGTGCGTGCGGCGGGCGGATCACCCGGGCGTGCAACATGCCCGGCGCGTCGAGGTCGTGCACGAAGGTGAAGGTACCGCGCACCATCTCTGCCAAGCCCAGCATCGGCGCGCTGGGGGCCGTGTCACGGGCTGTCAACTTGGCGACTTTGGGATCGACGGCCAGATCAGCATCGATGCTGTCCATCAGGTCCAGCAGGTCCAGCGGATCGTTGCTGCCGGGACGTCGCAGAAGGCCATCGTCGAGCGTCCAGTCTTCCGGATCACCACCGCTGCGATCCACGGCCGCGGCGATCAGCGCGCGGCGCAGGGTGGCCGCGGCACAGCGGATGGCGTGCCCCGACTGTTCGACCGAATTGCTGCCCGAAGTGATGCCCTCGTCCGGACTGTCCGCCGTGGTGACGGGCGCCAGCGCGATCCGGTCGGACGGCAGATGCAACTCGTCCCGCACGATCTGAACCAGCGCCGAGCTGATGCGCTGGCCGATATCGACTTTGCCGGTGCGGATTTGCAGCCGGTCGCCATCGCGCCGCAACCAGTCGCGCAGAAGCGGATGCGCCTTCAGGCTCATGCCTTGGCCTCCTCCACCGCGCGCAGCACGCGGGGATGCGAGCCGCAGCGGCAGATGTTGGGCGCCAGCGCGTCTTTCACGGTTTTCGTGTCCGCGTCGGGGTTGCGTTGCAACAGCGCAGTCACGGCGACGACCAACCCGGCGGTGCAATAGCCGCATTGCGCGGCGGTGTGGCTGACGAACGCCGCTTGCACGCGCGCGCCAGTGGGGTCGTCCGCCAGCCCTTCGACAGTGGTGATCTCCTTGCCGCCGAAGGTGTCGGCGGGGGACACGCAGCTTGGCACCGCTTCGCCGTCGACCAGCACCATGCAGGCGCCGCATTGCTCCAGCCCGCAGCCCAGTTTCGCGCCCTTGAGGCCCAGCTCGTCGCGCAGCACATAGATCAGCGGCGTGTCGGGTTCGGATGTGACCGCAACCTCCGCGCCATTGATGCGCAGGGTCAGGCTCATGGGGCCACACGCTCCCAGTGCATCTGCACGTCCACGTCGGCGGCCTTGAACAGGTTCATCACGGGGCAACGGTATTCGACGTTCCTGATCAGCCGTTCGAACCGCTCTTCGGGTTCGTCGGTATGGACGCGGATGCGCAGCTTGACCCAGTTGAAATAGGGCCGCACGCCCTGCACACCGCGGCTGCCGCGCTGATCGACCTCGCCATCGCCCTCCATGTCCACCGCCGTGTAACTGAAATTCATCGCCTCGGCGCAGCGGTTGATGATGACGCCCTCGCAGCCCATGAGCGACGACAACGTCAGTTCCAGCGGCGTCGGGCCCGTGTTGGTGCCCTTCTCATCGGTCACGACGATATGGTCGCGCACCATCATCACCGACCGCGTCGAGGCCTCGTTACGGGCGCTGACGCGGCGGATACCGAGCGCCTTGGTGTTCGGATCGACAGAAGGCGGCAGAAGGTCGGAATCGCTCATAGGGTCATCTCCAGGATTTCGAGCCCGTTGCTTCGGTCAAGCAGGTAGATCAGGCCGTTCTCGTCAACGTCCACGTCGTTCGACTGCGGCGGCGTGCCGTCGGCGCCGGGCACCATGTAATGCGCGACCTCCACCGGCAGGTAGGGGTCGGCCACGTCCAGCACCCGCAACCCGCCTGCGAACCAGGTGGCATAGACCAGCGTGCCGTCGAGTTTTTCGCGGAACTGGTGCCCTCCGAAGCGCACGCCGGGCTGGCCGATCCACGGGCAGACGCGTTCGCTGAGGTCCCAGGCGGCGATGGGCTCCATCTTGTCCATGTCGGTGACGTCCACGATCCAGATGAACCCGTGCAGGCGCCCGGGTTTATGGTCGTGTTCCTCGTCGATGCAGACCGCGTATCGCCGACCGTTGATCTCCTGCTCCAGCGGCATGATCGTATGCGTGGGTTCGGGGATCGCGTCCGGGAAACGGTAGCTGCCCTTGAGCTTGAGGTCCGTCATGTCGCTGCAATCGAGCACCCGGTAGCCGGCGTGCCAGTAGGCCGCCCAAAGCTCGTCGCCGCAGCGCATGGCGTGGTGCAGGCGGTGGCCATACCCCTGCCAGGTCGGTGTCTCTCCGCCCGCGACGTGCTGGCCCGGGATGTGCCAGCGCGACACTTCCTTGGGCAGGCTGGGGTCGCTCAGGTCGTAGACCACGAGGATGTTGCCGACATAGCCCTCCATCTCGGTCGAGATGTAGGCGTAGTTCTCGTCCATATCGAAGCGGTGCACGCCGAAGCCGTGGGTCTTGACGTAGGACAGCAGCCGCGGGTTGGTCTTGTCCGAGATGTCCCAGACGCGGAACCCGCCGGAGTGGTAGCCGCGCGCCGACGCCTCTTCGAGCAGCGGGATGTCGCCCGGCGTCACGCCGAGTACCGCCGCGATCTGGTCGTCGGTGGCGTCCGGCCCAAGTTCTTCGCGCAAGGCCGGAATCTTTTCGCCCTTGCGCAGGAAATGGCGGCGGTCCATCTCGACGTTGGTGATCATCAGGTTGCCGGCGACCCGCACCTTGTGGGTGTGGGAAAAGTCGTCGGGCGGTTCCACATTTGCCACGACCATCGGGTTCGCGGGGTCGCGGACGTCGATGATCGAGGTGCCCATCGGCGGCTTCATGTGGCCGATATAGGCATAGCCGTCCTGCACCACGACCTGCCCGCCGCCCTGCGTTTCCAGATGGCCGACGCGGCGGATGTTACGCGTCAGCTGATAGTCGACCTCCATCTTCATTGGATCGGAATCTCCTCTTGGTCTTTTTGGGCATTCTTCTTGCGCCGCATGTCGAGCCAGATCGGCACGACCAGCGACAGGACGAGGCCGACCCACAGGATGTTGCCCAGCGTCGACGAGAACAGGATCGAAATGTCGCCGTCGGATTTCTTGAGGCTCCAGAGGAAGTAACGCTCAAGCAGCGGCCCGAGGATCACCCCGATCAGGATCGCCGCGACGTGATAACCGGTGCGGCGGGCGATGTAGCCGAGCACGCCGAAGGCCAGCGCCAGGTACATGTCGAACATGTATTCGCGGGGCACGAAGGCACCCACCAGCGTGAAGGAAATGATCATCGGCGCGAGGTAGATCGTCGGCACCGTGGTCACCCGGCTCATGTAGCGCGACAGCGGCAGGATCGTCAGGATCATCAGGAAGTAGCTGACCGCCATGGCCATGAACATGCCGTAGCCGACCTTGGGGCTTTCCTCGAACAGCGACGGGCCAAAGCTCACGCCGTGGAACTGCATCACCACCAGCATGATCGCCGCGGTGGCTCCGCCCGGGATGCCCAGCACCAGAAGCGGCACGAGCGTGCCGGAGGTCACGCCGTTGTTGGCGGATTCCGGCGCGATCAGGCCTTCGGGATGACCGGTGCCGTATTTCTCGGGCGTCTTGGAAAAGCTGCGCGACTGCTGGTAGGCGACGAAGCTTGCGATGGAGGCACCCGCGCCCGGGATCACACCGATCACCAGCCCGATGAGCGAGGTCCAGGTGATGTGCCACCAGCGCTTGAACGCGATGCCAACGCCTTCGAAGGTGGCGTGCCAGCTGGGCCGCGCCATGGCCTTTTGCGCGTCTTCGGTGATGATGAGGCGCTTCTCGATGATCATGAACGCCTCGGACACGGCGAAAAGACCGACCAGCGCCGGGATCAGCGGCACGCCGTCGTAAAGCTCCAGGAACCCGAAGGTGCCGCGCGGCGTGGCATAGACCACGTCGGTGCCGATGGAGCCGATCATCAGGCCGAGGAAGCCGGCGATCAGGCCCTTGAGCATGTCCTGCGCGGCGATGGAGGCGATAAGCGAAATGCCGAAGAGCATGACGACGATCATCTCGACCGAGTGCATGTAGAAGCCGACGCGCGCGAGCAACGGCATGGCCGCCAGCGCGATGATCGTGGTCAGAAGCCCGCCCAGCGAGGAGGCGACGAAGGTCATCGCCAGCGCCTGCTGGCCCTTGCCCTGCTTGGTCATCGGATAGCCGTCCAGCGGCGTCGCCGCAGCCCCCGCGGTGCCGGGAATGTTGACCAGGATCGCGGGAATGCCCGCCCCCATCCGGGCCGAACAGTAGAGCGAGACCATGAAGATCAGGCCCGTCTCGAGGCTCATCGACAGGGTCAGCGGCATCAGGATGATGATCGTGTTGGCCGCCGAAAAGCCGGGGATGCCGCCGACGATCAGGCCAAGGAAGATCGTGGGCACGATGACCCACCAGAACGAGATCGTCTCGAAAAAGACCTCGGTGAGGATGGTCGCCGTGTCACCCATTGGCGATCACCGCCTGCATTACGCCTTCGAACCAGCCGCGCGGAAAGCGCGTATCGAAAGCCCAGATGAACACCGCCCAGCCGCCCAGGGCCATGACGGCCGAGATCGCGACGATCAGCAGCGGGCTCTTGCCCTTGCTGAGTATGATCATGCTGAGCGCCAGGAACAGGAAGGTGGTGAGGGTAAAGCCAAGCTGGTCGATGAAGACGCAGAAGGCCACCGTCGTTGCAATCAACCCGATCCGTCCGGTGCGCAAATCCTCAATGGAAAAGAGGTTGCCGACACCCAGCGATGCCTGCCCGCGGCTGAGCCAGAGGATCGCGCGCAGGAAGAACATCGCGCAGACCAGCAGCAGGATGCCGCCGACCATGAAAGCGCTGACCTGCGCGGTCCAAGGCGAATTCCAGATCGACGAGAAATAGTAGAGCGTGAAGGCCACGGCGAGCACGGGGATCACCAGCTCTCCGCCAAGCTGGCGCGGCGGGTCTTTGGGATCGAGGGGCATCGGGACGGTATCCTGTTGATTTCGGACGGTCATGGGATCGGGACGGCCCGAAGGCCGCCCCGCAAGCTGCGTCGCTTACGCGCCGGTGAGCAGCGGCTTGTAGCGTTCGCCCAGCTCCAGCATCGCGGCCATGAACTCAGCGCACTCCTCCACACCGCCGTAATTGAGGTATTCCGGCGTGCCCTTGGACGCCACATAGGCCTCCATCAACGCCGGATCCTCGAAGGTCTCCTTGAAGGTGCTTTGCAGCAGGTCGAACCGTTCGGGGTAATCGTCCGCGGCCTTCTGGTGGATCGCGAAGGCGCGCGAGGACAGCATCTCGGGCAGCGACATGTTGTAGGCGTCGTTGATGTTGGGCGCGTTATCGAGCCCCTCGCCCACCTTGTTCTCGCCGAAGACCAGCAGCGTCTTGACCGAATCCCCCGCGGCGATGACCGACCCTGAGGTCAGGACCGAGAAATCGACCTCTCCGGTGACCGCGCCGGCGACGGTGTTCTTGCCACCCGAGAGCGGGATGAGGTTGAACTCGATCCCCAGCTCTTCGCCCAAAGCCAGCAGGCCGATGGAGGCCGGATGCGCCATGCGGCTGGTGCCGACGTTCAGCTTGCGCTCTTTCGAAGCGGCGATGATGTCGTCCATGGTCTGCAGCGGGCTTTCGGCGCCCACGAACAAAGCACCCGGATCGGTGTCGACGCGCCCGAAGTAGAAATAATCCTCAAGCGGGAAGCTCGGCGGCTGCACCGCCCAGTTCAGCACCTCGGGCCCCATGTTGCCGAAGATCAGGTTGTATGCATCGGGTTCGTTCTTGCCCATGTAGATCTCGTAACCGACGCGGCCCGATGCGCCGGGAAAGAAGCCCGGTTCGAAATCGGTGCCCAGCTTTTCCTTCCAGACGCTGGTGAAGGCGCGGAAGTTGCGGTCGGCGCCGCCGCCCTCGCGCGTCGGGATCACGACGTTGATGTTGCCGCTGGGATAGTCCTGCGCCCGCACGATGCCCGGCAGGCCAAGCGTCATCGCCGATGCAGCGGCGCCGGTGCGCAGGAATCCGCGACGGTCCAGTTTGCGTGTCATGGTCATGTTGTCTCCTCCAACAGTTTTTCCGCGCTGTGACTTTGCCCCGGCGGTCCGCGCGCAGACCGGCGGGGTCTTTCTCACTGCTCGGGGCTCCTCCCCCTTGTCTTGGACGACGCACCGACCCTCCCAAATCGGTGCGTCGCGCCTCGGTGCGAGGCTTAGGTGTCCAGCACCGAGGGGTGAAACAGCGCCTCCGGGGCCACGCGGTCGCGTGCCAGGAACTGCTCCACCGAATAGCGGCTGACCGCGTCCAACTCGGCGCGGTTGGCGGCAAAGCCGTAACTCCAGTAATCCGAACCCATCGCCCGGATCGTCCGCTCCATGCTGGCACCCAACCAGGGCAGCGACAGGCGATTGGCATTGCCGAGCCAGAGCTTGCGCAGCCTGTCCAGCGCCAGGTCGCGGGCCTCGACAAAACCGTCGTAGAGCGCGCGCGGCAGCCAGGGATGCGCCTCGGCCAATGTCTTGCGCAGGCCGATCACATGCATGATCGGAAAGAAGCCGGTGCGCGCGTGGTAATCCTCTTCCGCCGCCTGGTAATCCGGAAACAGCCGCACAAGATCGGGATTGCCGTCCAGAAAAGCCTGCGGCGGTTTCGGCGCAAGCAGCCCGTCGATCTCTCCGCGCAACAGCAGGTCCTGCAGGGTCTCGCCCTCGTCGATCGGCTCGACTTTCATGCCGTCGGGCAGGTCGAGCGCCAGCCGTTCCCGGCGCACGCCCTGATCCAGCGCGCCGGTGCGCCAGTGGATGTCCTCGGCGCGCACGCCGAAGTCGTCACGCAGGATGCCACGCATCCAGAGCGCCGCCGTCATCTGGTATTCCGGCACGCCGATCCGCTTGCCGGCGAAATCCGCGGGGCTGTGGATGCCCGACCCGGCGCGCGCAAAGAAACCCTGGTGCCGGAAGGCGCGGCTGACGAAGGCCGGAATCGCCGTATAGGCGCCTTCGCCCCGCGAGGTCTGCAGCACATAGGACGAGATCGACATCTCGGTGATGTCGTGCGGTGCCGTGCTCACCGCCAGGGGAAACAGTTTCTGCGTGGTCTCGATCACGCTGTCCAGCCGCACCCCCGGCACCGCGACCCGCCCGTCGTGCAGGGCCATGACGCGGTCATGGTCCCAGCTGGCGAAGCTCAGCGCGAGAGGGGTGGCGACCTCTGTCATCCGTCCGTCACCCAGGGGATCGGTGCCGATATGCGCGTGGCAAATGTCACCGGATCACACCACCTTGACCGAGATCTCGCCCAGACCGTCGACCGCCAATTTCATCGTGTCGCCGCGCGACACCGGACCGACGCCTGATGGTGTTCCGGACAGGATCACGTCGCCCGGCGCCAGTTCGAAGTAGTCCGACAGGTAGGCGATCATTTCGGGCACCTTCCAGATCATCTGGTTCAGGTCGCCTTCCTGTCGCAGCTCGCCGTTCACATGCAGGGTGATCGCCCCTTCGGACGGGTGGCCGACCTTTTCGACAGGGTGAATCGGCCCGACCGGCGCCGACCGCTCGAACGCCTTGCCGATCTCCCACGGGCGGCCCATCTTCTTGGCGACGCCCTGCAGGTCGCGGCGGGTCATGTCCAGCGACAGCGCGTAGCCATAGACATGGTCCAGGGCGCTTTCGACCGGGATGTCCGTGCCGCCGGATTTCAGCATCACGGCGATTTCCGCCTCATGGTGCACATCCTCGGAATGCACCGGGTAGGGGAACTCGAGGCTGGGGTCGAGGTTGTCCGGGTTCTTCTGAAAGAAAAACGGCGGCTCGCGATCCGGGTCGTGACCCATCTCGACCGCGTGGGCAGCGTAGTTGCGGCCGATGCAGTAGACCCGGCGTACCGGGAATTTGGCATCGTTGCCGTCAACGGGAAGGCCGACCACAGGCGGCGTTTCGATCACGAAATCAGACATTCACCTCTCCACTGTCCAGATTCTTGGCGTTGCCCGAACCGTACCAATCTTTCAATCAATCGCAACCAATTTTATCGCGAGACGGTTTCGCCTTGAAAACTTCGCATGTTTTAGCGATGCTGCCAACCAATACGCGCCCTTTGGCTAACCAATTCAGGAGATTGCGCCGTGCTGACAAGCCCGGACATCTTGACCCGCTCGGATGCGATCGCCGCCTTGCGCGACTTCATCGAGGCCGGACGCTATGCGCCGGGCGACCGGTTGCCGCCCGAACGCGAGTTGATGGGAAGCCTGAACATGTCGCGCACCATTCTACGCAAGGCGCTCGACGCCTTGGAGCGCGAGGGAGCGATCTGGCGCCACGTGGGCAAGGGCACCTTCATCTCGGGATCGGTGTCGGCGGCGCAACCCAGCCTTGTCGCGGATATATCGCAGCAGCTGACTCCGGTCAAAATGATGCGTGCACGGCTGAGCATCGAGCCGGCCATCGCCCGCGAAGCCGCGGTGAACGCCTCGCCCGGCGCGATCCAGAGGATCCGCGATGCGGTCGAACGCGCGATGGAGGCGCCAACCTGGGAAGAATACGAACGGCAGGACGATTGCCTGCACCGCGCCATCGCCGAGGCGTCCGATAACATCATGCTGCTGTCCGTCTTCGATCACCTCAACCAGGTGCGCCGCGCGGTGGCCTGGAAAACCGTCATTCGCGGCACCGACCGGCCGCCCCGCGATCACACCAGTTTTGCCGAGCACCGCGAGATTGCCGCAGCCATCGCCGATTGCGATCCGGCCGGCGCACAGACGGCCATGCGCAGGCACATCGGCTCGGTCTCCGCGCGTCTGTTCGGAGACGTGTAACGGCGCTTCCCGCGCAACGTTCAGGCGGTTCGTCTACGACCCAGCCACGTCTTATCCGGGCCTGACCTTCTATAGAATTCCGTCAAAAGCCGCGCCCGCCAAATCCGTCTGGTCCGCGAGGCATAGTGCGGATGATGGCCGCTACCCCTGGGAAAATGCCCCGCCGAAACGCGCTATTCCTTCGGGACGTCGGCATTTCGCCCGGCCAGCACAACGCTGATCGTGTAGGCTGCGCGCGGGGTCAGTCCGGCCAGAATTGCCGCCGCCGCGTCCGGGCGCATCCGGCCCAGGAACCCTGCCGCAAAGTTCGGATCCATCTCTTCGAAAAGGGCGGCGGCCTGCTTGGGCTTCATGTTCGCATAGACATCCGTGAGCCGCGCGAGATCCTCTTCGGCAGCGCCATTGGCCAGGGCCAGCGTCGCGCGCAGGTTCGCTTCGGCCTCTTCGAGCGCCGCCATCTTGCGGTCGATTTCGGTTTCCGCCACGGACAGCGCCTGGATGCGGGTGCGCAGGTCGGTTTCCCGCTCTGCAATCCGGGCTTCGCGCTTGTCGAGCGCCGCGAGCATCGGAGCGATGTCCGCCTCTCCGGTACAGGTCTCCGGCGGCAGGTCGGAGGTTTCGACCGCCGGCGGCTCCAGCGTCTGGGCCGCGATGGCTTCGGTCGCGCCGGTGCCGATCCGCACCGCGGCCGAGGCGATCAGAAGCCCGCCGATGGCCGCGAGCGCCCCGCGTCCACGCCGAAACGCCCGGCGGCGTGGCGCCTCTTGCCGACGCGCGCTCATCGCGACGCTCCGCCCTGCGCGCGGCGCAGGAAAACCGGCTCGCCACCGCCGCTGTTATCCCTGGGCGGCGGGGCATCGCCCGTCGGCAGGTCATGCATCGACGCCACCATGAGCTCCAGCCGCTTGGCAACCTGCTCGGCCCGGTCCGTCAGCTGTGCCAGCGAGTCGGTCGATGCGCCGGCCGTCTTCTGCGCCGCCGCCAGCGTGCGGGTGAGGTCGTCGACCTGCGCCGACAGCACCGCGACCGCGCCGCCGACGCCGTTCTCCAGATCGTTGAACCGCGCCAGCCGGCGCGCCAGGACGAAACAGTAGAACCCGGCGCCCAGCGCCCCCGCAACGAGAAGGATGTCCGCAATCATCGCCATGTGTCAGTCCTCTCAGTTCAATACGAATTCCATCACCAGAAGGTCGCGCACCCGGCCCTCGCCGGTCACAAGCTGGATACGTCGCAGCATCTGGCCCCGCAGCCGGATCAGCGCCGACGGCCCCTGTACATCGGTCGGTTCCAGCGCCCGCAAGTAGCTGTTGAGAACGTCGATGACCCGCGGCAGGATGCTGCGGACCTCTTCAGCCTTGGCCGACGGCACCTCGAGATCCGCGCGGAAGATCAAGTGATCGGTCGCGGAACCTTCGCCCAGCGACACGACGATCTGCGGCAATTCGACAAAGGCCACATCCGGCAGCGGCGAGTCGGGACTGTCGTGATCCGCCTCGCCCGCGTGATCGCCGTCGGCCCCGTGATCGCCCGCCTCCGCCGATCCGCCCAGGCCGGAAATCATCCCCGAAAAGGCCGCGTAGAACCCGCCGGCACCGCCCGCAAGCGCCAGCACCAGCCCGATGATCAGGGGCAGTTTCGACGGTTTCTTCGGGGCGTCTTCCTCTGGCGTGGCGGCATCCGACATGCACGGCCCTTTCCTGTTCCAAGGCTCTGTCGAGAGCTCTTTTAGCCAACAGGGACTAACGGCTTGTTAAGGCAGATGGGCCAAAGATGCCTCAAATCGAAAACGCCGGTTGAACGACGGAGGTAAGTCTTGCAGCAGCTCCTGACAGTCTGGAACGCCCTGGGTGCCCGCCGCCGTCTGCTGGTCATCGGCGCGAGCCTGGCGATGTTTGCTGCGGTTCTCGGCCTGTCGCGCATGGCCGCCGCGCCGAACATGACCTTGCTCTATGCCGGGCTCGAATCGGGCGCCGCGGGCGAGGTCGTGAGCGCCCTGGAACAGCGCGGCGTGCCCTACGAGGTGCGCGGCGGTGCGATCTTCGTGCCGGGGACAGAGCGGGACGCGCTGCGCCTCACCCTGGCGAGCGAGGGGCTGCCGTCGAATTCCACGCAGGGCTACGAACTGCTCGACGGCCTCTCGGGCTTCGGCACCACGTCGCAGATGTTCGATGCCGCCTACTGGCGCGCGAAAGAGGGCGAACTGGCCCGCACCATCGTCGCCAGCCGGCACATCACAAGCGCGCGCGTGCATATCGCCAATTCCGGCGCCAATCCGTTCCAGCGCGACGTGACCCCGACCGCCTCGATCAGCGTCACCACCACCGAGGCCGTGCTGGGCCCCGCGCAGGCGCGGGCGCTGCGCAACCTGGTCGCCTCCGCCGTGCCCGGCCTCGTCCCCGAAGAGGTGTCGGTGATCGACGGCAAGGGCGGGCTGATCGGCGGCGACGACGACCCGGGCACCGGCCCCAGCGCAGAGGACAAGGCCGACCAGCTCCGCGACCGTGTGCAAAGGCTGGTGGAGGCGCGCGTGGGCCAAGGCAACGCCGTGGTCGAGGTGAGCCTCGACACAGTGACTGAAAGCGAATCGATCCTCGAACGGCGCTTCGACCCGGAAAACCGCGTGATCATCAGCTCCGACACCGAAGAGACGACGAGCCAGAGCCAGGACACCGGCGGCGGCGATGTGACCGTAGCCTCCAACCTGCCCGATGGCGCCGCAGATGGCGGTGACAGCTCGTCCAGCCAGAATTCCGAAACCCGTGAGCGGCTGAACTTTGAAGTCTCTGAAACCACGCGCGAAATCACCCGTGCTCCGGGCGCGATCAAGCGGCTGACCGTCGCGGTCCTGGTCAATGGCAGCTACGCCACCGCCGCCGACGGCACACCGGAATTCGTTCCCATGCCCGAGGCGGAGATGACCGCCCTGCGCGACCTCGTCGCTTCTGCCGTGGGCTACGACGAATCGCGCGGAGACGAGATCACCCTGCGGTCCCTGCCCTTCGAAAAGCCGGACGGACTTGGCACCGAAGCGGTCGCGCCCGGCATGTTCAGCACCCCTGTGGACATGATGACGCTGATCCAGATGGGCATTCTCGCCTTCGTGGCGCTGGTGCTGGGCCTGTTCGTGGTCCGTCCGGTGCTTGCCGGTCCGCGCGCCGCCGCCCTGCCAGCGCCCGCACCCGCGCCTGCCCCCGACGGCGACTTCGACAGCTTTCCAATGGCCAGCGCAATGCCCGACGGCGCCGCCCTGACCGGAGAGATCGACCCGGAGCCCGGCATGGGAGGCAACCTGCCGATGCTGGCCGGCGGCGGGGGATTCGACGACTTCGGCATCGGCGACATGGACACCGATGCCGACGCCGACCCCGTCGACCGCCTGCGCCGCCTGATCGGCCAGCGTCGCGAGGAAACGGTCGAAATCCTGCGCAACTGGCTCGACGAATCGGAAGAGGTGCGGTGATGCTGCTGCGCGATCTGCTCGAGGATTTCAGCGCCCCGGCGCAACCGGCCGGCGCATCCACTGCGCCGGAACCGAGCGATTTCGATCTTGAAGGCGCAAAACTGCAAAGCTTTGAAGAGGGCTACAAGGCCGGTTGGGACGACGCGATTGCCGCGCAATCGGCGGACCAAAGCCGCATCGCCAGCGATTTCGCGCAGAACCTCCAGGATCTCTCCTTCACCTACCACGAAGCCTACAGCCACGTGATGAACGCGATGACGCCGCTGCTCGAAGAGATGGTGCGCTCTTTGCTGCCCGGCCTCGCGCGCGAAGCGCTGGGACTGCAGATCGTCGAACAGCTGCAGGACCGGGCCCGCGAGATCGGATCGCTCGCGGTCGAGATCAGCGTCGCCCCGCAGAACGTCGCCGCCATCGCGCCGCTCCTGGAGCGCGACTTCGGCTTTCCGCTGAACCTGCTGCCAAACGACACGCTTGGCGACGGCCAGGCGGACATCCGCTTCGGAGACTCCGAAAGCCAGGTGGACCTGACCGGCGTGCTGTCGAGCATCGACGAGGCCGTGCAGGGGTTCGCCCATGAAACCAGAAGGACTGCCCATGGATAACGCCGCCGACACCCCCGCCCCCCGGACCGAGGCCGCCGCCCCTTTGACCTCGGTGCCGATCGAGATCACCATTTCCGTGGGCCGGGCCCGTCCTCTGGTGCGTGACCTGCTGCGGCTCGACGAGGGATCGGTGCTGACCCTGGACAAGCGCATCGACGACCCGGTCGAACTCTACGTGGGCGACCGGCTCATTGCCATCGGCGCGCTCGAAGTGGTCGAAGGCGACGACAGCGGCCAGCTGGCCGTCCGCCTGACCGAAGTGGTCGATATCCAGACTCCGAGCTGAGCGGTCAGGTCATGCGTACCCTCTGCCTATGGACGCTGCTGGCGCTGGCCGTGCCAGGCGTCGCCGGAGCGCAGGAACTGACGCTCGACCTTGGCGGCGAGGGGTCGCTGACGGCGACCAGCCTGCAGCTGATCGCGCTGCTGACCCTGCTCAGCCTCGCCCCCGGCATCGCCATCATGATCACGTGCTTTCCGTTCATCGTGACGGTGCTGTCGATCCTGCGGCAGGCCATCGGCCTACAGCAATCGCCGCCCAACATGCTGATCATCAGCCTGGCGCTGTTCCTGACCTATTTCGTGATGGACCCGGTGTTCCGCGCCGCCTACGACGCCGGGGTCGTGCCGCTCCTGAACGACACGTTGCCGCTCGACGAGGCGGTGATGCGCGGGCTCGAACCGTTCCGCGGGTTTATGGCGGCGCGCACCGATCCCGACACCTTCGGCGCCATGGCGGACCTGCGTCCCGACGCAGCCGGCACGCCGCTGGCGCCCGAGGCGCCGCTGTCGGTGCTGATCCCGAGCTTCCTGTTGTCCGAGATTGCCCGCGCCTTCCAGATCGGTTTCCTGATCTTTCTGCCGTTCCTGATCATCGACCTCGTGGTCGCCGCGGTGCTGATGTCGATGGGGATGATGATGGTGCCGCCCGCCATCGTGTCGCTGCCGTTCAAGCTGGCGTTCTTCGTGGTGGCGGACGGCTGGTCACTTTTGGCGAGCAGCCTGGTGCGCAGTTATTTCTAGCGCCCGCGGGGCCGGGATGATCCGGCCCCGCGGCAGATCGGCTCTTAGTCCAGAACCGCGGCCACGGCCTTCGCGGTCTTGTCTGCGATCTCGTCGGCTTCCGCGGTGGTCAGGCAGAAGGGCGGCGCAAAGCCCAGGATATCACCCTGCGGCATCGCCCGCGCGATCACCCCGTGCTCCAGCAGCGCCGCCGCGACCCGCGCGCCGACCTTTTCCGAGGCATCGAAGAAGGTGCGGCTGTTCCGGTCCTTCACGAATTCCACCGCGCAGAGCATGCCTTCGCCGCGCACATCGCCCACATGGGCATGGGCGCCAACCGCCTCGGCCATGACCTTGTTCAGATAGGCGCCGTTCTCGCCGGCCTGCTGCACGAGGTTCAGCTCGTCGATCAGCTTCAGGTTCGCCACACCGGCGGCCGCGCCGATGGGATGGGCCGAATAGGTCCAGCCATGGCCGATCGGCCCGTTCTCGTCGGTCCCCTGCTCCAGCACCTTCCACATCTTGTCGCTGACGATCGATCCCGACAGCGGCGCATAGGCCGAGGTCAGGCCCTTGGCGATGGTGATGAGGTCAGGCTTCAGTCCGTAATGCTCGGACCCGAACATGCTGCCCAGGCGGCCGAAGCCGGTGACCACCTCGTCGGCGATGAGCAGGATATCGTGCTTGGCCAGCACCGCCTGGATCGCCTCCCAGTAACCCGCGGGCGGCGGCACGATCCCGCCTGTGCCAAGCACCGGCTCCCCGATGAAGGCCGCGATGGTGTCGGCACCTTCTTCCGCGATCAGCGCCTCGAGTTCGGCGGCGCAATGGGCGACGAAATCGGCCTCGGACATCGCGGTGTCGGCGCGGCGGAAATAATACGGCGCCTCGGTGTGGATCACCTGGGACAGCGGCAGGTCGAACTTCTTGTGGAAAAGCTCGAGCCCGGTCAGCGACCCGGTCATGAGGCCCGACCCGTGATAGCCGCGCCAGCGCGAGATGATCTTCTTCTTCTCGGGGCGGCCCAGGATGTTGTTGTAGTACCAGACCAGCTTGATGTTGGTCTCGTTCGCATCGGACCCGGACATGCCGAAATAGACCTTGGACATGTGCTCGGGCGCGCGGTCGAGGATCATCTTCGACAGGGTGATAGACGCCTCGGTGCCGTGGCCGACATAGGCATGGTAATAGGCGAGCTCCTTCGCCTGGGCGGCGATGGCCTCGGCGATGTCCTGGCGGCCGTAGCCGACGTTCACGCAGTAGAGCCCGGCAAAGGCGTCAAGCAGACGGGTGCCGTCGCGATCCTCGATATGGCAGTTGGTGCCGCCGGTGATGACCCGGTTCGGCAGGTTGCCGCGGGCGAATTCCGCCAGGTGCGTGGAGGGGTGAAAGAAATTCTCACGGTCCCACTGGTCCAGCATGTCGTTCTTCAGCATCGTCTTTCCTTTCGCAGGCGCCGCGCGCCCCTTCATCTTGCCACTAAACTCCCGCCGGAGGCTCCGGCGCGTCCCGTCCGCGCTTCCGGCTTGCATGTCGCGCTCAGGCCCGGTCGTGATCAGGCCCAGTCGCGGCACACATACTTGATCTCGGTGAAGGCTTCCAAGCCCTGCCGCGCGCCTTCGCGGCCCAGACCCGACTGCTTCATCCCGCCAAAGGGGATCGGCGCGCCGGTCACCTTGGTGCGGTTGACCGCGACCATGCCGAACTGCAGCGCCCGGGCCAGCCGGTAGATGCGGCGCGGGTCCATGGTGTGCACGTAGGCCACCAGCCCGTATTCGCTGTCGTTGGCGCGTGCCAGCACCTCGTCCTCGCTGTCGAAGGGTACGATGGCCGCGACAGGACCAAAGGTTTCCTCTTTCAGGATCAGCGCGTCGGCAGGCACGTCCGCCAGGACAGTCGGCTGGTAGAAAAGCGGCCCAAGCGTGTGGCGGTCGCCGCCGCAGACCAGCTTCGCGCCCTTCTTGAGCGCGTCGGCCACGTGCTCTTCCTGCTTGGCGACGGCCTTTTCGTTCATCAGCGGTCCGATTTCGGGATCGTCCATGCCGATGCCGATGCTCAGATCTTTCGTGGCGGCGGCGAATTTCTCGACGAAGGCGTCGTAGATGCCGCGTTCGACGAAGATGCGGTTGGCGCCCAGGCAATCCTGGCCCGAAGTGGCAAACTTGGCCTTCATCGTCTCCTCGACCGCCTGATCGAGGTCGGTGTCGCCGAAGACCAGCACCGGCGCGTGGCCGCCCAGTTCCATGATCAGGGATTTCACGGTGCCCGCGCATTGCCGGTAAAGCAGCCGGCCGACCTCGGTCGAGCCGGTGAAGGACAGCACGCGCACCCGCGCGTCCTGGGTCCAGGGCTCGACGATCTCGGGCGCGTGGCCGGTGACGACGTTGAAGACACCCGCCGGGAACCCGGCGCGGTCGGCAAGCTCGGCCAGCGCCAAGGCCGAAAACGGCGTCTCGGCGCTGGGGTGGGCGACCACGGTGCAGCCAGCGGCCAGCGCCGCCGCGGCCTTGCGGGTCAGCATCGCGGCGGGGAAGTTCCACGGCGTGATGAGCGCGGCGACACCCATCGGTTCGCGCCACAGCTCGACCTCGGCATCGGGCAGGTGCGAGGTCACGCCCTCGATGTTCGGACGGCGGCATTCCTCGGCGTAGAATTCGATGAAATCGGCGGCATAGGTGATCTCGCCGCGCGCTTCGGAAATCGGCTTGCCCTGCTCCAGCACCATGATCCGGGCGAGGTCCTCGCGGTGTTCGATCATCAGCTCGTACCAGCGGCGCAGCAGCCGCGCGCGGTCCTGCGGCAGGGTGTTGGACCACGGTTCGAAGGCCGCCTCGGCTGCATCCACCGCGCGGGTGGAATCGGCGCCGGTCAGTTTGGCCACCTCGCCCAGCCATTCGCCATCAGCCGGGTTGGTCACCGCAAAGGAGGCACCCTCGGCGCCCTGGTTCCACTTGCCGCCGATATAGGAAAAGCTGCGCACCAGGCGCGGGTCGTCGGCCTCGGCCAGCGGCGATTTCGGAAGGGTCTGATGAACGGTCATGGGGTGTCTCCTCTGACTGAAGTGTCCCATGCCTACGGCAGGACCGGCAGAGAGCGAGACCAAAGATACGCTCAGTGGCAGAGGATTCCTCTGCCAGGGCAGCCGCCGGGCAGAGGATACCTCCGGCGGCGGCGGTCACTCATCAGACAGGAGCCCCAGCGGCAGGCCGTACGAGGATTTCACCCGTTTGGTCACGATATAGGTGTAATAGCGTGCCAACCCCACGCGGGCCTCGAGCAGCGCGTCGATCAGCCGTTGATAGGCGTCGATG
Organism: Thalassococcus profundi; assembly: GCF_003344785.1. Lineage (GTDB taxonomy): Bacteria > Pseudomonadota > Alphaproteobacteria > Rhodobacterales > Rhodobacteraceae > Puniceibacterium > Puniceibacterium profundi. The sequence goes on from NZ_QPMK01000001.1 coordinate 187,715, forward strand.
TCACGGGTCACCACCTGAATGAGGTAATCGAACCCGCCGCCCAGTGCCCAGGCCCAGGTGATTTCCTCGTATTGGGCGACGGCGCGTTCGAAGGCCTGGAAATGCTCGGTCTTGTGGCCTTCGAGTTCGCAGGCGACGAACACCACCACGTGCGGTCCGAAGGCCCGCAGCGCCAGGCGCGCGCCATACCCTTCGATGATGCCGGCCGTCTCCAGCTTTTTCAGCCGCTCCCAGCAGGGGGTCGGCGACAGGCCCACGCGGTCGGCCAGTTCCGCCTTGGTGATGCGTCCCTCCGCGCTCAGCACGCGCAGGATTTCCAGGTCGCGGGCGTCGAGCTTGATCATGCAGCCGCCGTACCGCGATCCAGCAGGTCCATCACGTGCTGCGCGATCACCGTGTCCTGCGCGCCGGTGCCGGTCAGGTCCGCGATGGTGATGTCGCGCGGGTGGCGGCGGCCGGGGTGCTGGCCGGTGATGACCTGGCCCAGTTCCACCGGGTCGCCCCCGGTCCAGTCGCCCGACGCAAGTGCGGCGCGCAATTCGCCGCGCAGCGCCACCTGCGGCGCGCTGTCGGCCACGTAGAGATCAGCCCGAGCAAGACAGGCGCCGGCCAGCTCCTGCTTGTCCGGCGCGTCCGACCCCATCGCGGTGATGTGCAGCTCGGGATGCAGGCTCTCCGCTGCGAACAGCGGGCGGAAGGACGGCGTCGTGGTCACCACCAGCTGGCTGCGCTTCACCAGGATGTTGGGATCGCTGCAGACCTCGGCCTCGCAGCCGATGTCGCGGGCGAGGTCGGCGGCACAGGCGGCGGCCTTTTCCAGATCGCGCCCCCAGACCAGCACCCGTTCGAAGGGCCGCACCAGATGCGCCGCCTGCATCTGAAGCCGCGCCTGCAACCCGGTGCCGATCACCCCGGCCGTGCTCACCGACTCGGGCGCCAGGTGCCGCGCCGCGACCGCGCCCGCGGCAGCTGTGCGCAGGTCGGTGAGGTAGCCGCGGTCGAGAAGCACCGCCCGCACCGACCCGTCCAGCGCCGACAGCACCGTGACCATGCCGCCGAGGCTGGGCAGCCCCTGCTTCGGATTGTCGAAGAACCCTGTGCTGACCTTCAGCGCGACGCTGTCCAGGCCCGAGACATAGGCAGTCTTCGCGTCGATCTCGGCATTGCGTTCGTGCAGTTCGACCGACATGATCGGCGGCATCATGACCCGGCCTTCGGCCAATGCCACGAAGGCCCCCTCGACCATGTCCACAAGTTGCGTGTCCAGCGTGACGATCCGGCGCAGATGCGCCTCGGTCACGACGCGGGTGTCATCGACCATAGGGCGTCCCCTTCACCGTCAGGTCGCCCAGCACCACGTCGCGGCCCGAAATCACGTCGGTGAACATCTTCATGTCCACGTTGCGCCCGGTAATCACCGTCGCCGCGGGCCGGTCGAGCGTGACCTTCCCGGCGAGCACCGCCGCCAAGCCGACGACGCAGGCCCCTTCGGCCACGATCCGGTCCTCGTGATACAGCACCTGCATGGCGCCGTAGATTTCCTCTTCGGTCACCGTCACCACCTCGTCCAGAAGCTCGCGGCACATGGCCAAGGTCAGCCGGTTGTCGACTCCGATGCCACCGCCCAGCGAATCCGCAAGGCTCGCCACCTCCTCGACCGGGACCGGGCGCCCCGCCTTGAGGCTTTCGGCCATGGCCGCGCCCCGGTCCATGCTGATGCCGACGATGCGGATGTCCGGCCGGATGGCGCGCGCCGCCCGCGCGATGCCCGCCGCAAGCCCGCCGCCCGACAGCGGCAGCAGCAGCGTGCCGACCTCAGGCCGCGCCGCCATGATCTCGAGCCCGATGGTTCCCTGCCCGGCGATCACGAAGGGATCGTCGAAGGGCGAGATTTCCGTCAGCCCCTCCTCGGCCACCAGCCGCCGGCTTTCGGCCAGCGCATCGTCCTGCGACCGCCCCACGATGCAGACCTCCGCGCCCAGCGCACGGATGCCGTCGACCTTGGTCTGCGGCACCAGTTCCGACATGCAGATCACCGCGCGCAGGCCTCTTTCGCGCGCCGCGTAAGCCACCCCGCGGCCGTGGTTGCCGGTCGAACAGCAGGTCACGCCGGCGCAGCCCTCCGGCAGCGAGGCAACGGCGTTGAGCGCGCCGCGCAGCTTGAAGGCGCCGATCGGTTGCATGTTTTCTAGCTTGAGCCAGAACGGTTGCCCGGACCGGGATTCCATGAAGGGCGACGGCACCAGCGGCGTGGCATCGGCCACCCCCCGGATCACCCGCGCAGCGGACATGATATCGGAAAGCGTCACGGTGGCGGCGTCGGGCATCGGGTCGGTCCTTGCAAGTCTGGGCCGACTATAGGCAGAGGCCCCGGGGATGCAAAGACCGCAGCCCGGCTTGCGCGACAATCGCCTTTCGCGCCCGCGATTGTCGCATTGGGGATACCGGCCCGCCCTGCGCGGCGCTAGGGTGCGGCCATGCGCGACGACACCAGCCCCTTCGACACCCGCTATTCCTGGCTCCGGCTCGCCATCACGCTGACGGTGGCGGTGATGGGCAATGTCGGCATGTGGGCAATCGTCGTTGTGATGCCCGAGGTCGGGACGGAATTCGACGCGGGCCGCGCCGCAACCGCGCTGCCCTATACCACGACGATGCTCGGCTTCGCCCTGGGCAACATGCTCATCGGCCGCGCCGTCGACCGTTTCGGCATCACCGCGTCGCTGACCGGCGCGGCGCTGCTGATCGCGGCGGGGTACGGGCTGGCGGCCCTCGCGCCCTCGATCGCGGTGCTGAGCCTCGTACAGTTCGCCATCGGCTTCGGCACCGCCTCGTGTTTCGGGCCGCTGATCGCCGACATCTCGCAATGGTTCCTGCGCCGACGGGGCATCGCCGTGGCCGTCGCCGCCTCGGGCAACTATCTCTCCGGCGCGATCTGGCCGGCGCTGCTGGGATGGTTCGCGGCGGATGCGGACTGGCGCTGGATCTACACGGCGCTGGCGCTGCTGACCCTGGCGATCATCCTGCCGCTGGCGCAGCTTCTGCGGCCAAGCGTTCCGTCAGAGGCCTTGCAGCAGGCCGAAACCCAGAGCCGGCTGCACCGCCGCGCCACCGGGTTCAGCCCGCGACAGCTGCAATGGCTGCTGGGGTTCGCGGGGGTGGGCTGCTGCGTCGCCATGTCGATGCCGCAGGTGCATATCGTCTCGCTCTGCGTCGACATGGGCTTCGGCGCCGCCGTCGGGGCCGAGATGCTGTCGCTGATGCTGCTGGGCGGTGTGGTCTCGCGGCTGGCCTCCGGCGCGCTGGCCGACCGGCTGGGCGGTGTACGCACCCTGCTCATCGGCTCGACCCTGCAGGCCCTGGCGCTGTTTCTCTACCTGCCCGCGGGCGGGCTGGTGTCGCTTTACGCGGTAAGCCTGATCTTCGGCCTGAGCCAGGGCGGTATTGTCCCCAGCTACGCGGTCATCGTGCGCGAATACTTGCCCGCTCGCGAGGCCGGCGCACGCGTCGGCTTCGTCATGATGCTGACCATCGCCGGCATGGCGCTCGGCGGCTGGCTGTCGGGACTGATCTACGACCTGACCGGCAGCTACCAGTGGGCCTTCCTCAACGGGATCGTCTGGAACGGGCTCAACATCGCGATCATGATCGTGATCCTGCTGCGCGGACAACGCGCCGGACCTGCGCCCGGCGCGGCACCTGCCTAGTCCCTTCATCTTGCCGATAAACTCCAGAGAGCACGAGAGACAGCGTCTCTCGTATGCCGCAGGCATTCCCGCCTCAGCTCTCGTCGCGCATATCCACCGCCAGGTGCCGCTCGCCCCGCGCCCGGGCCAGCGTGATCTGCTTCTGACGCTCGCGGAACCGCGCCTTGTCGGCGTCCGAGGTCTCGTCCATGCAGTGATGGCAGGACACGCCCTCCTCGAACGCGTGCCGCGCCCGATCTTCGGGCAGGATCGGACGGCGGCAGGCGTGGCAGAGCGCATGGGGACCTTCGATCAACCCGTGCCCCACCGACACGCGCCCGTCGAAGACGAAGCAGTCGCCGCGCCAGGCGCTCTGCGCCTCGGGCACCTCTTCGAGGTACTTCAGGATGCCGCCCTGCAGGTGATAGACCTCTTCCACCCCCTGCCCCAGCAGGTAATTGGTGGATTTCTCGCAGCGGATGCCGCCGGTGCAGAACATCGCGATGCGCTTGCCTTCGAACCGGTGCCTGTTGGCGACCCACCAGGCGGGAAACTCGCCGAAGCTGCGGGTGCCGGGGTCGATGGCGCCCTCAAAACTGCCGATGGCCACCTCGTAATCGTTGCGGGTGTCGATCACCGCCACGTCCGGCGCCGCGATCAGCGCGTTCCACTCGGCGGGCGGGACGTAATGCCCGACCCGGGCGCGCGGATCGACATCGGGCTGGCCCATGGTCACGATCTCTTTCTTGAGCCGCACCTTCATCCGCGCGAACGGCCGCTCCGCCGCCTCAGCCCGCTTCCACTCCAGCCCGGCGCAGCCCGGCAGCCCGCGGATATGCTCCAGCACCTGCAGGATGCCCGCCTCCGGTCCGGCAATCGTCCCGTTGACGCCCTCGCCCGCCAGCAGCAGTGTGCCGGTGATCGCCTGCTCCCGGCACAGCGCCAGCAGCGGCCCCCGCAGCGAAGCGGGGTCGTCGAAGCGGCTGAAGTGATAGAGCGCGGCGATGGTGAACATGGCGCGCGCTTTACGCCCAGTGCGCGCGCGGATCAAGTGCGCGCCCCTTGCACCGAGGCACAGCACCTTTAAGACTCTCCGCGACCGCAGCAAAGCCGGAGGACCCCATGCACGCCCTTCTCGTCATCGACGTCCAGAACGATTTCTGCCCCGGCGGCGCGCTGGCGGTAGCCGAAGGCGACCGGATCGTCGCGCCGATCAACGCGCTGATGGCCGAGTTCGACGCGGTGATCCTGACCCAGGACTGGCACCCGGCGGGCCATTCCTCCTTTGCCAGCCAGCACCCCGGCAAGGCGCCTATGGAGATGATCGAGATGCCGTATGGCCCGCAGGTGCTCTGGCCCGATCACTGCATCCAAGGGTCGGAGGGCGCCGCCTTTCACCCCGACCTCGACACCGACCGCGCCGATCTGGTAATCCGCAAAGGTTTCAACCCGGCCATCGACAGCTATTCGGCGCTGTACGAGAATGACCACGAGACGCCCACCGGGCTCGACGGCTACCTGCGCAGCCGCGGCATCACCGCGCTGACGCTGGTTGGGCTCGCCACGGATTTCTGCGTCCATTTCTCTGCCGTGGACGCGGCCCGCGCCGGGTTCGACGTGACGCTGCGCGCCGATCTGTGCCGCGGCATCGACGTGGACGGGTCGCTGGACGCCGCGATGACGGCGATGCGCACCGCCGGGGTCCGCATCGCCTGAACGCGCGCCCGCGCGGTTTGCCCTTTTCTTAACCTTGCAGCGCTAGGTGTCGGGGAACGCATATGTTCCGGACCCTGACGCCATGGCCGATCCGCCCCTCGCGCCCGACCGGGCCCTTGCCGAATTCGACCGGCAGAACAGTCCCTGGGGCCTGCTGGAACGCTATGCCTCGGGCCGAATCGCGCATTTCCTCAGCCGGCAGATCCTGACCGTCGCCGGCGCCTGGTCGCTGTTCTGGCTGGCCTCGCCCCTGCACGGGCTGATCGCGATGGCGCTGGCCCTGTTTGGCGAGGCAATCGATTGCCTGACCTTGCGGCGGGTCGCGCCGTGGCGCGCCGCGGGGCAGGACATCGACCGGGTTCGCGCCGTGACCGCCTTCACCGCCTGGCTGCAGGCGCTGACCATCGGGCTCTGCGTGCTGCTCGCGCAGGTTTGGGCGCCGTCGGGGGCGGCGTCCTTCTTCGCCCTCGCGTTCCTAACCGGCGCCGCGATCAACGCGGGCCTCGTCATGCCATTCCACCGCGCCGCTGCAACCCTGCGGCTGTCGGTCTACGCCGCGACCTGCGCGGTCTTCCTGATCGTCGAGCTGCTGTCGGCGCCGCAGGTCGCGGCCAAACACGGGTTCGACCTTCTGGGCGCGGTGATGCTTGCCTACATGGTCAAGGTCTTCCTGACCTATGTGACCCGCTATCACCGCCGCGCCCAAAGTGAACGGCGCGAGCTTCTGCTGGGGGCCAAGGCGCTGTCGACCGCCAATCGCGAACTTGAAGAGTCGCAGCGCGAGGCGCGGCAGCTGTCGCTGGTGGCGCGGCATGCCAATGACAGCGTTGTGATCTCGAAACCGGACCACGGCATCCTCTGGGTCAATGACGCGTTCACCCGCACCACGGGCTACTCCCTGCAAGAGGCGCTGGGGAAATCTCCGGGGCGGCTTCTGAACGGACCCGGGACCGACATGGCGGTTTCAGCCCGGATCGGAACGGAAATCCGCAAGGGTCGACCCTACCGGACCGAAATTCTCAACTACACGAAATCGGGGCAGGAAATCTGGATCGAGACGAACCTCGTGCCGCTGCTCGACGATGCCGGCGCCACCGACGTGGTCATCGCCATCGAACGTAATATCACCGAGACCAAGGATCACGCCCGCCAGCTGGCCGAGGCCAAGCGCCGCGCCGAGGAGGCCGCCCGCGCCAAGGCCGCGTTCCTTGCAACCATGAGCCACGAGATCCGCACGCCCATGAACGGGATTATCGGCATGGCCAACCTGCTGGCGGAGTCGGCCCTGGACGATCGCCACAAGGCGAATGTCGAAACCATCCGCGATTCCGCCGAGGCGTTGTTGAAGATCATCAACGACATCCTCGACTATTCACGGCTCGAAGCGAACAAGCTGACCGTTGTGCAGGAACCCTTTGCCTTGGCCGCCTGCCTGCGCTCCGCCACGCAACTGCTGCGTCCGCAAGCGCTGGACAAGGGTCTGACGCTGGACATCTGCCACGACACGGCGCTGCCCGAAACGGTGACGGGCGATGCTGGACGGCTGCGGCAGATCGTGCTGAACCTGATCGGCAACGCGATCAAGTTCACCGACACCGGCGGCGTCACGATGCGCGTCAGCGCCAGGCCGGACGGTCCCGCACATCACCGGATCGAGATCACCGTGCGCGATACCGGCATCGGCATCCCGCCGGACCGGGCCGCCCGTATCTTCGACCAGTTCGAACAGGCGGATGCGGATATTACCCGCAAATACGGCGGCACCGGCCTGGGCCTCGCCATCTCGCGGCATCTGGCGCGCGGCATGGGCGGCGACCTGGTGCTGCTGACGACAGAGCCGGGCAGACACGGGGCCTGCTTCAAGCTGACGCTGCGCCTCGGCTGCGGCGAGGCCATGCCTTCGGACGCCGGGGCCGAAGAGGTCCGGCCGCCCGACCTTGCCGGCCGCAGCCTGTTGGTGGCGGACGACAACGCCACCAACCGCACCCTGATCGCGCGGTTTCTGTCGGACGCGGGTCTGCAACTGCGGTTCGTCAAGGACGGCCGCGCCGCGGTGGAAGCCTGCCTGGACCAGCCGCCCGACATGGTGCTGATGGACATGTCGATGCCGGAACTCGACGGCATCGCCGCCACCCGCGCGATCCGCGCGGCCCCCATCGCGCAGCCGCAGATCATCGCGCTGACGGCCAATGCCTTTGCCTCGGACAAGGCCGCCTGCCTTGCCGCGGGGATGAACGACTTCCTCGCCAAGCCCGTCCGCAAGGCGGAATTGCTGCGAGCGCTGGCCCGCGCGGCGGCCATGGGTAAAACGCTTGGACCCTCCGGCGCGCATCGCGTATCAGGGGACCCAACAGCGAAAGAGGCCCCGAATTGGACATCGCCACCCGAGTCTGGAACCACAAGTGGAAGATCGACCCCATCGTCCGGTCCCTGATCGACACCGATTTCTACAAGCTGCTGATGTGCCAGTCGGTGTTCCGCAACAAGCGCGAGACGCAGGTCACTTTCTCTCTGATCAACCGGTCTACCCACGTCCCGCTGGCCCGGCTCATCGACGAAGGCGAATTGCGCGAACAGCTGGACCACATCCGGTCGCTGTCGCTGCGCCGCGGCGAATCGACCTGGATGCGCGGCAACACCTTCTACGGCAAGCGGCAGATGTTCCGCCCCGACTTCATGGATTGGTTCGAGAATCTGTCCCTGCCGCCGTACCATTTGGAACGCGTCGGCGACCAGTACGAGCTGACCTTCGAAGGCGCCTGGCCCGAGGTGATGCTGTGGGAAATCCCCGCGCTCGCCGTTCTGATGGAATTGCGCGGCCGCGCCGTCCTGAACGAGATGGGGCGTTTCGAATTGCAAGTGCTTTATGCCCGCGCGATGACCAAGCTCTGGGAAAAGGTCGAAAGGCTGCGCGGCCATCCCGGCCTGCGCATCGCCGATTTCGGCACCCGGCGGCGGCATTCGTTCCTCTGGCAGGACTGGTGCGTGCAGGCGATGACCGAAGGGCTCGGGGACTGCTTTGCCGGTACGTCGAACTGCCTGATCGCCAAGAACCGCGATCTCGAGGCGATCGGCACCAACGCCCACGAAATGCCGATGGTCTATGCGGCCCTGGCCGAAGACGACGCCGCCCTGGCCCGCGCGCCCTATGACGTTCTGGCCGACTGGCACGAAGAGCACGAAGGCAACCTGCGCATCATCCTGCCCGACACCTACGGCACCGAAGGTTTCCTGAGCCGCGCGCCCGACTGGCTGGCGGGCTGGACCGGCATCCGCATCGACAGCGGCGACCCGGCCACCGGCGCCGAGGTGGCGATCCGCTGGTGGCAGGATCGCGGCGAAGACCCGAAGAAGAAGCTGGTGATCTTCTCCGACGGGCTGGATGCCGAGAAGATCCTGGAGTTGCACGCCCAGTTCAAGGACCGGGTGCGCGTCAGCTTTGGCTGGGGCACCTTGCTCACCAACGATTTCCGCGGTCTCACTCCCGACGACCGGCTGGCGCCCTTCAGTCTGGTCTGCAAGGCGGTGTCGGCGAACGGCCAGCCCACGGTCAAGCTGTCGGACAATCCGAAAAAAGCGATGGGCCCCGAAGATCAGATCGCGCGGTACAAGTCAGTCTTCGACGTGGGCGCGCAGAAAAGCTTCGAGGTGCTGGTCTGAGGCTGGCCTTGCGACCCTGAGGCTCTGCCCGAATCCCGAGGCAGCGACCAACCGGAGAAGCCGCCCTTTGTGGTCCGGAAATGGCGGCTTGCGCATTTCCCTTCATTGTCACACGGGTTAGGTAGGGGCTGAACGGAAACAGGAGGTCCCCGCATGGCTCAGGAATATCCCGTCCACGGTCGCATCGACGGCCCCATCGTGATGATCGGTTTCGGGTCGATCGGCAAAGGCACATGGCCGCTGATCGAACGGCATTTCGACTACGATGCCGACAAGCTGACGGTGATCGAGCCGGACAAGGCGCAGGCGAACTTCCTTCGACAGCACGGCCTGAACCACCTGCAGGTGGCGCTGACACCCGAGAACTACCGCGACGTGCTGGGCGATCTGTTCAAGGAGGGCAAGGGGTTCTGCGTGAACCTGTCGGTCGACACTTCCTCTCTCGACCTGATGAAATACTGCCGCGACCTGGGCGTGCTTTATATCGACACGGTGGTCGAACCCTGGGCGGGATTTTATTTCGACACCAGCGACAACGCGCAACGCACCAACTATGCGTTGCGCCAGAAGGTGCGCAACGAAAAGGCCGCACACCCGGGCGGGCCGACAGCGGTCAGCTGCTGCGGCGCCAATCCCGGCATGGTCAGCTGGTTCGTGAAAGAGGGGCTGCTCACCCTCGCCCGCGACCTGGGCCGGGATGCCAAGGTACCCGCCGACCGCGACGGCTGGGCCAGGCTGATGCAGGATCTGGGCGTCAAGGGCGTGCATATCGCCGAGCGCGACACCCAGGCGCGCCGTGTCCCGCGTCCGCGGAATGTCTTCGTCAACACCTGGTCGGTCGAGGGTTTCATCGCCGAGGGTTTCCAACCGGCAGAGCTGGGATGGGGCACGCACGAAACCTGGTTCCCCGAGAACGGCCACTCCTACGACGAAGGCTGCCAAGCGGCGATCTGGCTCGAACGCCCGGGCGCGATCACACGTGTGCACACCTGGTGCCCGACGCCGGGGCCGCAGTTCGGCTTTCTCGTGACCCATAACGAGGCGATCTCGATCTCGGATTATTACACCGTCGGCGATCCCGGCAGCCCGGAGTTCCGGCCCACCTGCCACTATGCCTATCACCCGTCCGACGACGCGGTGCTGTCGCTGCACGAGATGTTCGGGTCGGGCAAACAGCAGACCAAGCATCACATCCTCACCGAGGACGAGATCGTCGAGGGCATCGACGAGCTGGGCGTGCTGATCTTCGGCCACGAGAAGAACGCGCTCTGGTTCGGCTCGCGCCTGTCGAACGAGGAAACCCGCGACTTGGCCCCCTACCAGAACGCCACCGGGTTGCAGGTCAGCTCTGCCGTGCTGGCGGGCATGGTCTGGGCGCTCGAGAACCCCGAGGCCGGCATCGTCGAGACCGACGAGATGGACCACGCCCGCTGTCTCGAGGTTCAGCGCCCCTATCTCGGTCCGGTCGAGGCGCACTACACCGACTGGACGCCGCTGCAGGACCGCTGGGAACATTTTCCCGAGGATATCGACGAATCCGATCCCTGGCTGTTCCGCAACGTGCTGGCGACCTGAGGAAACGCGCACTTCGCCTGAACACCTCTCCCGGCACGGGCTCTAGGTCTGTTGCGGCAGCCTCAAGAGCGCGATCCCGGCCCAGCGGCGGGGCCGCGCCATCGCCGGGCCGCGGTGCGGCGATCCTTCGCCGGAGCGGGGCACTTTATCCCGGCCAAGTCCGCGCAGGGTACGRGCTTGGGTCCAAGAACTGCCAAATCGCCGTGCCGGGGGGCGGCCCGGCGATGGCGCGGCGGCGGCCCTTGGCCGCCTTTGTTCCGCGCCGGACATCCTTGATCTCCCGTCCCGCCGGTTTGCCGCTTTTCTTGGACCCTCACGCCCGCTAAAGACGGGTCCAAGGAGTACCCCGATGAACAGCATAACCCCGCAGCCCGGGATCATGGATATCGCGCTTTACCAGGGCGGCAAGGCCGCGGTGGAGGGTGTGAGCAACGTGGTCAAGCTCAGCTCGAACGAGAACCCCTTCGGCCCCTCTCCGGCAGCGCAGGAGGCCGTGCGCCGGTCGGTCCACGAGCTGCACCGCTACCCGAACACGGATCACGCGAGCCTGCGCCGCGCCATCGCCGAGGTGCACGGGCTGGATGCCGCGCGCATCATCTGCGGCGTCGGCAGCGACGAGATCATCCATTTCCTCTGCCAGTGCTATGCCGGGCCGGGTGACGAGGTGGTGCATTCCGTGCACGGCTTCGGCATGTACCGGATCAGCGCGATGGCCGCCGGGGCGACGCCGGTCGAGGTGCCCGAACGCGAGCGGGTCACGGACGTGGATGCCTTCCTCGCCGGCTGTACGGACCGCACGAAGCTGGTCTTCCTCGCCAACCCGAACAACCCCACCGGCACAATGATCGGCATGGCCGAGATCGAACGGCTGGCCGCCGGCATTCCAAGCCAAGCGATCCTCGTGCTGGACGGCGCCTATGCGGAATATGTCGGCGGCTACGACGGCGGCGCCAGGCTGGTCGAGGCGCGGAACAACGTGGTGATGACGCGGACCTTCTCCAAGCTCTACGGGTTGGGCGGTCTGCGCGTCGGCTGGGGCTACGGCCCGCAGGAGATCATCGACGTGCTGAACCGCATCCGCGGCCCCTTCAACCTGTCGGGCACGGCGCTGGCAGCGGCAGAGGCGGCGGTGCAGGACCGCGCCTTCGTCGAGAAATGCCTGGCCGAGAATGCCCGTATGCGCACCTGGCTGGCCGAGGCGCTGGCCGAACACGGCGTGCCCTCGGACACCTCGATGGCAAATTTCATCCTCGCGCGCTTTGCCTCGCCCGAAGAGGCAGAGGCCTGCGACGCCTACCTGCAAAGCCAGGGGCTGATCGTGCGCCGGGTGGCGGGCTACCAGCTGCCGGCGGCGCTGCGCATCACGGTGGGCGACGAATCCTCCTGCCGCCGGGTCGCCCATGCGGTGGGGCAGTTCAAGGCAGGCCAGCGATGACCCAGGTTTACGGAAAGGTCGCGCTGATCGGGCTGGGGCTGATCGCCTCGTCGATGTTCTGGGCGATGCGCCGCCGCGGGCTGGCGGGCACGGTATCGGGCTTTGCCAGGTCGCGGGAGACACGTGACACCGCGCGGCGGATCGGGCTCTGCGATACGGTCTGCGACAGCGCGGCAGAGGCGGTGGCGGATGCGGACCTCGTGGTGCTGGCCGTGCCGGTCGGTGCGATGGGTGCCGTCGCCGAAGAGATCGCGCCGCATCTCAAGCCCGGCGCCACGGTGACCGATGTGGGATCGGTCAAGAAGACCGTGATCGACACGGTCGGGCCGCATATTCCCGAGGGCGTGCATTTCGTTCCGGGCCATCCGCTGGCCGGGACCGAGCATTCGGGGCCCGAGTCGGGCTTTGCCACGCTCTTCGACGACCGCTGGTGCCTGCTGGTGCCGCCGCCGGGCGCCGACCCCGAGGCCGTGGCCCGGCTGCGGCTCTACTGGGAGGGGCTGGGGTCTTTCGTCGAGGAGATGGATGCCGAGCATCACGACCTGGTGCTGGCGGTCACCAGCCACGCACCGCACCTCATCGCCTACACGATGGTGGGTGTGGCGGACGACCTGCGCCGGGTGACCGACAGCGAGGTGATCAAGTATTCCGCCGCGGGCTTTCGGGACTTCACCCGGATCGCGGCCTCGGACCCGACGATGTGGCGCGACGTCTTCCTCAACAACAAGGAGGCGACACTGGAAATCCTCGGGCGGTTCACCGAGGAGCTTTTTGCCTTGCAGCGCGCCATCCGCACAGGGGACGGCGACCATCTTCACGCCTATTTCACTCGAACCCGGGCGATCCGCCGTGGTATCATCCAGGCCGGTCAGGACACCGACGCGCCCGACTTCGGGCGCAAGAAAGTGGAGCGTTGATGCGGTATCTTTTTGGTTTTCTTGCAGCTTTCTGTCTGTCCGGCCCGGTTTTGGCCAAGGCGCCCGTCACCTCCCTGACCCCGGTCGCCCGCATGGACGCCACCGCCGCGCCGGTCGTCGCCGCAAGTAACACGACGCCGGAGCGCGCGGGTTTGGCGGGCTTCCGCCCATCCGCCCGGCCAGAGGTGTTCGAAGCGGCGCTGGCGGCGCAGCTCCTTCGCCGCATGACCCGGCTCGAACCGGTCGAGCGCGCCGAGCCGCTGCCGTTCATGGAGCCGCTCCTGGCCTTCGCCACGGCCACGCCGCAGGCGGTGGCGCGGACGCTGCGGCCCGAGCGGCGGTCGCAATCGCTGGTGCAGCGGGTGATGGCGCAGCGCCAGCAGGAGGTCCGCGGGTCGGTCTGCGGCGATCCGGCGATCCAGGGCGAACGGGTCGGTTTCGTGCCCGGCCGGATTTCCGCCTGCGGCATCGACGACGCGGTGCGGGTGCGGTCGGTGGACGGCATCGCGCTGACCCAGCAGCCGATGATCGACTGCCGCACCGCCAAGGCGTTCAAGCAATGGGTCAATCGCGGCGTCAAGCCCGCCATCGGGTCGCGCGGCGGCGGCGTCGCACGGCTGCGGGTGGCGGCACATTACGCCTGCCGGACGCGCAACAACCAGCCCGGCGCGAAGGTGTCCGAGCATGGCAAGGGCCGCGCGATCGACATTTCGGGCATCATCCTGCGCGACGGCAGCGAGATCACGGTGTTGCAGGGCTGGAACACCGCCCGCGACGGCCAAGCGCTGCGGCAGATGCACGGCCGCGCGTGCGGCATCTTCGGGACGGTGCTCGGGCCGGAGTCGGACCGGTTCCACCAGGATCACTTCCACTTCGACACGGCGCGCCACCGCAACGGATCCTACTGCCGCTGAGGCGGAGGATCGCCCCTCCGGGGCGATACGAGAGACGCTGTCTCTCGTGCTCTCTGGAGGTTTATCGGCAAGATGAAGGAGCGGCCTTTGCCTGCGTTTCGCGTCAGCTGAAACCGGGGGTGCCGCGGTCCTCGGGGTGGCGGGCGAGGTGATCGGCCTTGATCCGGGCGGTGTCGGCGCGGCTGCCGTCGTGGCTCCAGCCCGGCGGCGCGACCATGTACATCCAGCGGTCGCGCCAGGTGATGCCGGGTTGCGTCACGTCGCGGAAGATGCCCACCCATTCGTGAAAGGCGACACGCAGCGGATTGAAGGTGCCGAGGTTGCGCACCAACCCGTAGTCGACCTTTTCGCTTTGCTGTTCGGGCACGAAGGTGCCGAAGAGCTTGTCCCAGACGATGAAGACCCCGGCGTAATTGGCATCGAGGTAGCGCGCATTGCGGCCGTGGTGCACGCGGTGATGCGAGGGGGTGTTCATGACGGATTCGACCCAGCGGGGCAGGCGGCCGATGGCTTCTGTGTGGATCCAGAACTGGTAGATCAGGTTGAGCCCGCCGCAGAACAGCACCAGCGCCGGGTGGAAGCCTGCTAGGATCAGCGGCGCGCGCACCAGCATCATGAAGGTGAAGGTGCCGGTCCAGGTCTGCCGCAGCGCGGTGGTGAGGTTGTAGTGCTGGCTTGAATGGTGGTTCACATGGCTGGCCCAGACCCAGCGGATGCGGTGCCCGAAACGGTGCACCCAGTAGTAGCGCAGGTCGTCCAGCACGAAACACAGCAGGATCACCGGCAGCGAGGTGCCGAGGTCGAGCGGCGTGATCTGCCAGAGCAGCATGAAGAAGCCGTAGGCGATGAAGCCCAGCAGGATGCCCGAGGCGACGTTGCCGGCCCCCATGATCAGCGAGGTCAGGGCATCGCGGGTCTCGTAGCGGCCGCCGCGCTTCCTGAGCACGATCCAGGCGAGTTCCGCGAGGATCGCCGCGATGAACAGCGGCACGGCGAGCTGGACGACATCGGGAAAGGCGATCTGGTCGGTCATGCGGTGTCTTTCAGGGTACGGGTCCAAAGGTCGGCCTCCTGCGGCGTGAGACGCAGCTGCAGGCGCGGGGCGGTGAAATCGGGCAGGTGGAGCGTCAGGCCGGTTTCATGCGCAGCGGTGCGAGCCCCTTGCAGAGGCCGCGCGGTGGTGTCGGCCCCCATCGTCCAGACCACGCCGGGTCCGCTGTGCGCCGCGATCAGTGCGGCGGAGCCGTCGGCGCAGACCGTGGCCGCCGTGACGGTGTCGCCGGGAAACTCGCGCAGCCAGGCGGCGCGGGCGCCGGCTTCGTCCAGCCGCCGCGGGGCGGAGAGGCCCAGCAGGTGCAGCGCCACGGCAATGCCGCCGATGCCCAGCACGACCAGCGCCAGAAGGACCGGCAGCGGCATGGTCTCCTCCCCTATTGCGCTTGGCCGAATGGTGCGCCGAGTGTGCCCGCCAAGTCGGCGCGCTGTCAAAAGCGGCGTTGCGTCACCTTTGACCAGTCGGATGCGGAAACACTGGCGCCGCCTGCCGAATATTGGCAAGGCAATGGCGACATTGTGGCAGAATTATGGCGAAACGCTGGACTTGGCGGGCGGTTCGCGTCAGGAACGACGCGTGGGTGGGGGCCCACGACCCCGGAGCCGGCCCATGCGCGTCTTCTACCTGTGTCTGCTTGTATCCGCGCTCTTCCTGCCCGGAGCCGAGTGGATCGGCGCGTCCCGATCCGGGGACACCCTTGCACCGCAGGCCGCCCCCGCGGCTTGCGGTGTTCCCGAAGGCACCGGCATCCAGGCCGAGGACCTCTTTCAGGATCCGCCGGCGGAGCGCATCCTTTTGCGTGATCTGCGCGTCGTCTGAGCGGCGCCTCAGCTGGTGCCGATGAGGGCCGCCAGGACCGCCTTGGCATTGTCCGAGGCCCAGTCCGCATCGCCCCGCAGACGGGCGATTTCCTGACCCTCGGGGTTGAGGATCACCGTGATCGGCAGGCCGAGCACCGACATTTCGCGGGCAAGCTCGGATTTCGGGTCGCGGTGCAGCGGCAGGTTGTCGACGCCGACCTCCTCGAAGAAACTTTTCATGCCCTGCGGCGCGTTGCGCCCGGTGGCGATGGTCACCACCTCGAAGCTGTCGCCACCCAGCTCGCGCTGCAACTCGGACAGCATCGGCATCTCGTGGCGGCAGGGCGCGCACCAGGTGGCCCAGAAGTTCACCAGCACCCATTTGCCCCGGTAGTCCGACAGATTCAGCGGCTCCCCTTCGAAACTCTGGAAATCCGAACTGCCGGCAGGCTGCGGGTCGGAGAAGACGAGCTTTTTCATGTCGCCGTCGCGCAGCGCCTCCGCGGTGGCGGGATCGGCCGCGCCCGGGTTTGCAAGGCCGACAAGGGCGGTATAGACGAGCGCGAGAAAACTGCGTTTCATTTTGCCTCCGAAGGGCCGATCAAGATGTCTGACACAACCTCGAACCAGATGTGGGGCGGCCGCTTTGCCGCCGGGCCGGATGCGATCATGGAGGCGATCAACGCCTCGATCGGGTTCGACAAGCGGTTGGCGGCGCAGGATATCGCCGGATCAAGGGCCCATGCCGCGATGCTGGGCGCCACGGGCATCGTGGAAGCTAGCGACGTGGAGGCCATTCGGAAAGGCCTTCTCACCGTTTTGTCAGAGATCGAAAGCGGCGATTTCGCCTTTTCGGCAGCGCTGGAAGACATCCACATGAACGTCGAGGCGCGGCTGAAAGAGGTGATCGGCGCGCCGGCGGGCCGGCTGCACACGGGCCGGTCGCGCAACGACCAGGTGGCGACGGATTTCCGGCTCTGGGTGCGCGATCAGCTGGACGCGGCAGAAACGGGGCTGCTGGCGCTGATGCGCGCGCTTGTCGGTCAGGCGGAGTCCGGCGCGGATTGGGTGATGCCGGGTTTCACCCACCTGCAGACGGCGCAGCCGGTGACCTGGGGCCATCACATGATGGCGTACGTCGAGATGTTCGCGCGGGACCTCTCTCGCGTCCGCGATGCACGCGCCCGGATGAACGAATCGCCGCTGGGGGCTGCGGCGCTGGCGGGCACCTCCTTTCCCGTCGACCGGCAGATGACGGCCGAGGCGCTGGGGTTCGACCGGCCCATGGCCAATTCGCTGGATGCCGTCAGCGACCGCGACTTCGCGCTGGAATTCCTGGGCTGCGCGTCGATCTGCGCTATGCATCTCAGCCGGTTCGCCGAAGAGCTGGTGATATGGTCCAGCGCACAGTTCCGCTTCGTCACCCTGTCGGATCGGTTCAGCACCGGGTCGAGCATCATGCCGCAGAAGAAGAACCCCGATGCGGCAGAGCTCATCCGCGCCAAGGTCGGCCGCATCTTCGGCGCCAACGTGGCGCTGATGATGGTGATGAAGGGCCTGCCGCTGGCCTATTCCAAGGACATGCAGGAGGACAAGGAGCAGGTTTTCGACGCCGCCGACAACCTGATGCTGGCCCTGGCCGCGATGGAGGGGATGGTGCGCGACATGACCGCCAACCGCCCGGCGCTCGAAGCCGCGGCCGCAAGCGGGTTTTCCACCGCGACGGACCTTGCCGACTGGCTGGTGCGGGTGCTGGACCTGCCGTTCCGCGAGGCGCATCACGTCACTGGGAGCCTCGTGGCGCTGGCCGAAAAGCAGGGCTGCGACCTGCCGGACCTCACGCTGGAGCAGATGCAGGGCGTTCACAATGGCATCACCGGGGATGTTTTCGACGTGCTGGGTGTGCATAATTCGGTGGCGAGCCGCACGAGCTATGGCGGCACGTCCCCGGAACGCGTCCGCGAACAGGTGGCGCGGTGGAAGGAGAACCTTGGATGAGAAAAATTCTTGTGATGTCGCTTCTGGCCCTGGCGGCCTGCGGCGCGGATGGCGAACCGGTCACGCCGGAGCCCGAACCGCGCAACAGCGGCCCCGGCGTATCGGTCAGCGTCACCGGCAAGGCAGAGATGGGCATTTCCGGATGAGGATGCTCTGCGCCCTCGCGCTGCTGAGCCTCGCGGCCTGCGTCGCGCCGGATGACAGGCGGGAGCCGGTGCCGATCGTTCCCAGCGCCCGCGCCGATGTCACGCTGTCGAACAGCGGCGCGCATCTGGGCGGTGGCGTGGCGCTGCGCAAGGGCTGGTTCACCTTGGGCGTGGGGTTCTGAGGATGCTGCGGTATCTCTGGCTGGCGCTGGCGCTCTGGGGCGCCGTTCACCCGATGTACTGGTTCATGACCTACATGTCCCAGAACGGCTGGAGCCTGTCGGCCCTGATCGACGCCTGGTATGTCAATGCCTCGACCACCGGGCTGGTCTGGGACCTGACCATCGCGGCCATTGCTCTGACTCTCTGGATCCTGTCCGAAGTGGCGGTGCGGCGGAACTGGATCGCTTTGCTGGCGATTCCGGCGATCTTCTGCATCGGGGTCAGCTGCGGCCTGCCACTTTATCTCTACTTCCGCTCGAAACCGGTGGCCTGAGCGTCGCCCGGCACCGCAAAGGTGCCGGGCATCGATGTTACAGAGACGCGTCGAGCGCCGCGACGATGGCGTCGCCCATTTCGGACGTCGACACCGGGCTGCGGCCCTCTTCGCCCAACAGGTCGGCGGTGCGGTAGCCCTGCGCCAGAACCGCGTTCACCGCCTCTTCGAGCCGCGTCGCCTCGTCGCCCTTGTCGAAGGAATAGCGCAGCGCCATGGCGAAGCTGAGGATGCAGGCGATGGGGTTGGCCTTGCCCTGCCCGGCGATGTCGGGCGCGGAGCCGTGCACCGGCTCGTAGAGCGCCTTGGGCCGGCCATTGGCCATCGGCGCGCCGAGGCTCGCCGAGGGCAGCATTCCCAGCGACCCGGTGAGCATCGCTGCAAGGTCGGACAGCAGGTCGCCGAAGAGGTTGTCGGTGACGATCACGTCGAACTGCTTGGGCCATCGGGTCAGCTGCATGGCGCCCGCGTCGGCGTACATGTGCGACAGCTCCACGTCCGGGTATTCGGTGTCGCCGATCTTCTGCACCACCTCGCGCCAGAGCACGCCCGATTCCATCACGTTGGCCTTTTCCATCGAGCAGAGCTTGTTGCCGCGCTTGCGCGCCATCTCGAAGCCCGACCGCGCCACGCGCTCGATCTCGCTCTCGGTGTAGCGCTGGGTGTTGATGCCGACGCGTTCGTTGCCTTCGTTGATGATCCCGCGCGGTTCGCCGAAATACACGCCGCTCGTCAGTTCCCGGATGATCATGATGTCGAGACCCGCCACCACGTCTTTCTTGAGCGAGGAGAAATCCGCCAAGGCGTCGAAGCACTGCGCCGGACGCAGGTTGGCATAGAGGTCCATCTCCTTGCGCAGGCGCAGCAGGCCGCGTTCGGGCTTCACGCTGAAATCGAGCACGTCGTACTTCGGTCCGCCCACGGCGCCCAGAAGAACCGCGTCCACCTCTTGCGCGCGGGCCATCGTGGCGTCCGTCAGCGGTGTGCCATGCGCATCGTAGGCCGCGCCGCCCACCAGATCCTCGCTCACGTCGAAGGACAGGTCGCGCTTGGCGCCGAACCAGTCGATGACCTTGCGCACCTCGGTCATCACCTCGGGGCCGATGCCGTCACCCGGCAGGATAAGAAGGGAAGGGGTGCTCATGTGCGGTTGTCCTTTGGTCACCATTGGGTCGGCCATCGGGTACTGCGCGCCGCGGGCGGCGTCAAGAAAGCGCCGCGGCTAGTCGGGGAGGTCGAGGTCGACCCAGACCATCCGGTGCGCACCGACCGGGTCTGTCACGCCCGCCGCTGTCACTGTCAGGTCGGCCGATGGAAGCACGTAGCTGACCCTCAGGGCGCCGGGGCCGGGATCGGGCCAGTACGCGGTGGTCTGGCCGGGCAACGGGTCCTGCACCTGCGGCCTGGCCAACAGGTCTGCAACCGCGTCACGCCGTCCATCGCCCGCCGCCGGGTCGAGGTTGGCATTGCCAAGGATCACCAGGGGATCGGGCACCGGCCCGAAGGCCCCGTCGAGGTAAAGCGACCAGAACCGCACCTCGTCGGCGTTGCGGCGGCCGTTGCGGTCTTCGGGTCCGTCGAAAACCGGCGGCGTGGCGTGGAAGGCGGTGACGGTGAGCCGCGCGCCGGTCTCCCGGATCAGCGGCACGGTCCAGTGGCCGGCGGAAGACAGCCGCTGCACATCGTGCCCGGGGTCGTCCGCGGCGATCAGGCTGCCGAGCAGGTCGCGCCACAGGAGCGCCGAGAAATCCTGCACCGCCTCCCGGTCGACGGCCAGCCGCGACAGCAGCGCCATGCCGCCCTGCCCGTTGAAATACCCGAACCCCTGTGCATCCCGCGGCTGTCCCAGCCGCTCGTCGCCGTCGAGGTCCCGCCCGGTCTCGCGCCCGGTGTTGGGCCTAAGCGCAAAGAGGTGCGGGTAGGACGCGCCACGCTCCGCCAGAGCGTCGCGCAACGTCTCGAGCGCCACACGACCGGCGTCGTAGTCGATCTGCGTGAGCAGCAGCACATCCGCATTCACCTCGGCGATGGTCGCCATGATCTGCGCCAGTTCGCCGCCTTCAGCTCTTTGCAGGTCGCGCAGCAGCAAGCCGGGGCCCTTGCGGCTGAGCGGGGCGTGCCAGGTCGCGATCCGCAGCATGTCGGCTGACAAGACGGAGGGAAAAAGCAACAGACAGAGGGAAAGAAAGGCGCCGGTCAGGCGACCAGAAGTTCGGCCTGGGCATAGGCGCGGCGGCGCTTTTCCTCGATGAGTTCGGCGATGCGCATCAGCGCCACGCCGCGCATGATCATGCTTGCAGGCAGGAACGCCCATGCTGTCATCGTCCAGATCATCGTCTGCGGATCATCGAAAGAGATCGGATCCATCATTGCGCTTGCGGCCTTGAGCACCGCCGGGATCAAGAATGGCAGCAGAAACCCTAATGCAACGTTAACGTGCGAATCCCGTTTCAGGCGGTAGAGCACGTCGCCACCGGCGGTCGGATCGAAAAGCGGCAGGTTGACCCAGAAGTTGAAGGCGCCGTTGCGCAGCGGCCATTGCATCGCGTGAACCAGTCCCCAGACCAGCATCGTGGACAGGACCGAGATCACGTAAGCCAGTCCCGCATGGGTGCGCAGGGATTGCTGGAGCGTCTCGGGCGCGTCGGCCGGCAGGGTCAGCAGCATCAGCCGCACCGGGGAGAACGGGAAATCCAGCAACAGGCCCAACTGCCCGCCCACGGCGGTCAGAAGCGCCGACAGCCCGTTTGGTTCACCTTGACCGCGGCTCACGAGCGTCAAGGTCACGATTGTCAGAAACAGCGTCAGGAACCGCATCCGGTTGAACGGCGGGGCGTCCCGGAATTCGACGAAGCTTGGAAACACGCTGACATATTCCACGAATGTCAGCATCGCCGCGAGAAGCGCCAGCAGGGCGATCATCTGCGTCGTGTCTGCCGACACGCCGGGCAGCATCAGCGCGGGCAATGCAATCAGCATCGCCACGAGAAAGGCGCGAACGCCTGCGCTGATCATGCGGATGATCACCGGTTACCTGCCCTCTCGGACCGAGCGGCCACGGTGCTTTGCCGTGCCCTGCTTTCGGTCATATCGCGCCGATTGTGGCGCCGTGCCTCATTCTTGCCCAATTCTTGCCTTCTTTCTCAGGTCGGAACAACAACAAGGAAAACAATCCCTAAGATTTATGGCGCGATCGTGGAAAAGCTGGTGCCGGAATGCATCAACTTGGGCTCGGAAATGCGGCGCAGTTGTGAGCAATAACAATATCTTGTGGACCAGGCCACGGCTGCCCCAAGTTGCTTGGAAACAACTGCAAGCCTCGGGCCACCAAGAGTCGCCATGAATCGACACACGCGCGCCCGATGCCGATCAGGTCACGCGGTAATTGCGGCGCGAACAGCCAAACCGGGCATCCTTCGGATGCGCCAATGGCACGGCTATACCGACAGCCCGGCGGAACCATGCAACCTGACCGGCGTTGACACGCGCATCGGCAGGAGACCACAGATGGCATTCAAGACAGGCGACACGGTCGAATGGGACTGGGGCAACGGCACCGGAACCGGCACGGTCAAAAAGGTCTACACGCAGAAGATCACGCTCAAGATCAAGGGATCGGAGGTGACGCGCGATGCCTCCGAAGACGATCCGGCCTACCGGATCGAACAAAAGGACGGCGACGAGGTGCTCAAGGGCGACAGTGAATTGCGCTCCGCCTCCTGAGCCGGGATGCGCCGCGCGCGGTGGCGCGGCGCTCTGCTGTCAGACCCAGGGGCGCGCCTGAGCGGCCTGCGCCTCGAAAGCGTCGATCGACGGTGCCTTTTCCATCGTCAGGCCGATGTCGTCGAGACCGTTCATCAGGCAGTGCTTCTTGAACGGGTCGACGTCGAAGGTGAAAACCTCGCCATCGGAGGAGGTGATGGTCTGCGCCTCGAGGTCGATCTCGATCCGGGCATTTGCCCCTTTCTCGGCATCCTTCATCAGGACGTCCACCTGCTCTTGCGGCAGGGCGATCGGCAGGATGCCGTTCTTGAAGCAGTTGTTGAAGAAGATATCGGCAAAGCTGGGCGCGATGACGCAGGAAATGCCGAAATCCTTGATCGCCCACGGCGCGTGTTCGCGGGACGAGCCGCAGCCAAAGTTGTCGCCCGCGACCAGGATCTGCGCGTCGCGGTACTGCGGCTTGTTGAGCACGAAACCAGGGATCTCGTTGCGGTCGTCGTCGTAGCGCATCTCGTCGAAGAGGTTCACGCCGAGGCCGGACCGCTTGATGGTCTTCAGAAACTGCTTGGGGATGATCATGTCGGTATCGACATTGATGATCGGCAGGGGCGCGGCGATGCCGCTGAGTTTGTCGAACTTTTCCATTTTCGTCTCCTGTCGCGGCGGCTCCCCGGCCCGCGCGGGCCTCCTCGCGAGGAAAGCCCGCTAGGGCTTGAGGAGCGCGCCGGTTACATCATGTCACGCACGTCGGTGAGATGCCCGGTCACGGCCGCCGCCGCCGCCATGGCGGGCGACATCAGATGCGTGCGTCCGCCACGGCCCTGACGGCCCTCGAAGTTGCGGTTCGACGTCGCCGCGCAGCGCTCGCCGGGACTCAGCTGGTCGGGGTTCATCGCCAGGCACATCGAACAGCCCGCCATGCGCCATTCGAACCCGGCCTCCTTGAAGATGTCCGCCAGCCCTTCTTCCTCGGCCTGCGCCCGGACGAGGCCGGAGCCCGGCACGACCATGGCGCGCTTCACCGCGATCTTCTTGCCTTTGAGTATCTCGGCCGCCGCGCGCAGATCCTCGATCCGGCCGTTGGTACAGGAACCGATGAAGACCGTGTCGATGGCGATCTCGTTGAGCGGCGTGCCCGCCGACAGCCCCATGTAGTCGAGCGCGCGCTTGGCCGCGTCGACCTTGCCGCCCTTGAAGCTGTCGGGCGCGGGCACGCTCGCGGTGATCGGCAGCACGTCCTCGGGCGAGGTGCCCCAGGTCACAACCGGTGCGATGTCCTCGCCCTTGATCGTGACGACCTTGTCCCACTGCGCGTCATCGTCGGAATAGAGCGTCTTCCACCAGTCCATCGCCGCTTCCCACTGCGCGCCTTTCGGCGCGTGGGGCCGGCCCTTCACGTATGCGAAGGTCTTTTCGTCCGGCGCGATCAGGCCGGCGCGGGCGCCGCCCTCGATGGCCATGTTGCAGACGGTCATGCGGCCTTCCATCGACAGGTCGCGGATCGCCTCGCCGCAGTATTCGATCACGTAGCCGGTCCCGCCCGCCGTGCCGGTGGCGCCGATCACCGACAGGGTGATGTCCTTGGCGGTGACGCCCGGCGCGAGTTTGCCGGTGATCTCGACCTTCATGTTCTTGGATTTCTTCTGGATCAGCGTCTGGGTGGCGAGCACATGCTCGACCTCGGACGTGCCGATGCCGTGCGCCAGCGCACCGAAAGCGCCGTGGGTCGCCGTGTGGCTGTCGCCGCAGACCACGGTCATGCCGGGCAGGGTCCAGCCCTGTTCGGGCCCGACGATGTGCACGATGCCCTGGCGGACGTCGGATACGGGGTAATAGTGGATGCCGAAATCCTTGGCGTTCTTGTCGAGCGCCTCGACCTGGATCCGGCTTTCCTCGTTCTCGATGCCCTTTTCGCGGCCCTCGGTCGTAGGCACGTTGTGATCCGGCACGGCGATGGTCTTGTCCGGTGCGCGCACGGTGCGCCCCGCCATGCGCAGCCCTTCGAAGGCCTGCGGGCTGGTCACCTCGTGCACGAGATGGCGGTCGATATAAAGAAGCGTGGTGCCGTCGTCGGCTTCATGCGCGACATGTGCATCCCAGATCTTGTCATAGAGTGTCTTGGGGGACATCCGTCCTCTCCCTTGTTCAAGCTGTCTTGGTGAAATTCATCGAGTCCGAAGCCGCATTGGGCGGCGGGAAAGGCAGCCTTATAGGCGCGCCAGCACGGTGTGCGTGGCTCCGAAAAAGCGCTCGCTCAGGCGCGCGCGGTCGTCGATGTCGAAAACCGGTGTCATGCCGGTCGAGATACAGCTTTGGCCCGAGTCTATCAAGGCCCGCTGCGCGCCGGTGCGCCGCCAGCCGGTCGGCGGGGACCTGCGACATCTGGGCGCTCCGCTTTGAAATCGGGCGAGAGGCGGCCCAGTTACCAAGGGTTGTATCCAAACGCTTCACCGGGGATTGTCCATGCAAAGCCCACTCAACGTGCTCAACATCGTCCTGATCTCCGTCCTCGTGGCGGCGACCCTGTCGATCGTGACCGGTGACGCGGGCGCCGTCGGCGGGCTGGCCGAACCCGCGCCGGAGCGCATGGCGGCCCTGCCCTGATCCGGCCTTGGGGCTTGCGCAGCGCGGCGGCGGGTGCAACGCTTTGGCACAGCCCTGACGCGAGACCTGGATGAACCCCGAAGACGCCGACATTCCGCCGCTGGAACAGTTGCAGGAGATCGCATTCGGCCTGCTCGCGCGCGCCGAGGTCTTTGCCAGCGGATTGATGCGGCCCTGGAACGCCTACCAGATCGGAATCGCGCTTTGCGTATTCCTCTTGGCCTGGGGGCTGGCGGTGGTTCTGCGCCCGCGGCTGCACGACTGGATGCGCGCCCGCGAAGGCTGGCCCAAGTGGCGCCTGCGGGTTCTGCTGATCCTGCACCGGCGGCTGCGCATGGTGCTTTTCGTGGTGCTGATCTGGATCGCCGTCTGGATCATGCGCGAAGTGACCTGGCCGTCGCGCTCCTATTTGCTCAGCGTCATCGCGAACCTCGCCACCGCCTGGCTCTTCATCGCCTTTTCGACCCGGCTGATCGGCAATCCGCTGCTGCGCTCGGTGGTGCGTTACGGTGCCTGGACCTGGGTCACGCTGCACATCCTGCACCTCACCGGCGAGGCCCAGAACCTGCTCGAGAACATGGCCGTCAACATCGGCGACACGCGGCTGACAATGTGGCTGGCGGTGCAGGCGGTGATCACCGTGGCGGTGCTGATCATCGTCGCGCGGTTCCTGGCCGTGACCAGTTCCGCGCGGATCCGAAGCAACGAGGACATCAGCCCCTCGATGCAGGTGCTGGCGGTCAAGTTCCTGCAGGTGGCGCTATACGGTGCGGCGCTCTTCATCGGGCTCAAGCTGGTGGGCGTCGACCTGACCGGCCTCGCGGTGCTGTCCGGTGCCATCGGCGTGGGCCTCGGGTTCGGCTTGCAGAAGGTTGTGTCGAACCTCGTGTCGGGCATCATCATCCTGCTCGACAAGTCGATCAAGCCGGGCGACGTGATCTCGCTGGGCGAAACCTTCGGCTGGATCAACTCGCTTGGCGCGCGCTACGTGTCGATCACCACCCGCGACGGCAAGGAATACCTCATCCCCAACGAGGACCTGATCACCGGACAGGTGGTCAACTGGTCTCATTCCAACGATTTCGTCCGGCTCGACATCTATTTCGGCACCGCCTACGGCGACGATCCGCACAAGGTGCGCAAGATCGCCATCGCCGCCGCCGCCGACACGCCAAGGGTGCTGCGGGACAAACCCCCGGTCTGCCACATCGTCGGCTTCGGAGATTCCTCGGTCGACTACATCCTGCGCTTCTGGATCCGCGACCCGACCGGCGGGCTCACCAACATCCGCGGCAATGTCTATCTCGCGCTGTGGGATGCGTTCCAGGAAAACGGTATTTCGATCCCCTTCCCGCAGCGCGAGGTCAAGGTGCTCGAAGGCTCGCGGCTCGAGACCGCGAAGGCGCTCGATTGATCGGCGGCGTTCACGGTTTCTAAAGTTTCCCGGTCCAGTGTCGGGTCATGCGCCAGACACCGATCTACCAGCCCAAGGACTTCAGCCCGATCCCGGATTTCGTGGATTGCGGACCGCATGTGGCCTCGCGGCGCGACGCCACCCCGCCGCCGGGCCCCCGGCCCAGGCCCTGGCCGCGTTTGCGGCGGCTTGTTGCGATGATCACCCTGCGCCACCTTCCCGGCGGCGCCTTCAATGCCTCCGGCCGGTCGCAGCGTGGTTGAGGGCGGTCCCACCCTTCCTGCGCCCAACCTTGGCCGCGCGGCGTCTTTTGGGGCGACGGACCCCTTGGCGGCGATTACGCCCCCTCCGCGCCCCGGCTTTGGCCGCGCTCAAGCGCCGCGGGTGCTCGGCCCTTGGCAGCGATCACGCAGCGCCGGCGCTCAGGCCCCGGTCCAGTCCAGCACGACCTTTCCGGACTGTCCCGACCGCATCGCCGCGAACCCTTCGGCGAAGCGATCCACGGCGAACCGATGGGTGATGACCCCGCGCACGTCCAGCCCGTTTTCCAGCATGGCGATCATCTTGTACCAGGTCTCGAAGATTTCGCGGCCATAGACACCCTTGAGCGTGATCGCCTTGAAGACGATGCGGCTCCAGTCCACCGGCGACTTGCCCGGCGGGATACCCAGAAGCGCGATCCGTCCGCCCATGACCAGCGCCTCGACCATCTGGTCGAGCGCACGCTGGTTGCCGGACATCTCGAGGCCCACGTCGAAGCCCTGCTTCATCTTCAGCCGAGGAATGACCTCGGCCAGTTCCTCTTCGGCGACGTTCACCGGCACCACGTCCACAACCCGGGCCGCCAGTTCCAGCCGCTCGGGATTCACGTCGGTGATGACGACATGCCGCGCGCCCACATGACGCGCCACGGCGGCCGCCATGATGCCGATCGGCCCGGCGCCGGTGATCAGCACGTCCTCTCCCACCAGATCGAAACTGAGCGCCGTGTGCACGGCATTGCCCAGCGGGTCCAGAATGGCACCGATCTCGTCGTCGATGGCGTCGGGCAGCGGCACCACGTTGAAGGCGGGCAGCCGCAGGTACTGCGCAAAGGCACCCTGTTCGTTGACCCCGATGCCGCGCGTCGCCGGGTCGAGGTGGAACTTGCCCGCCCGGCTCTGCCGCGAGGTCTTGCCGATCAGGTGCCCCTCGCCGGAACAGCGTTGCCCCAGTTCCAGCCCCTCGACCGCGCGGCCCAGTTCGACGATCTCCCCGGCGAATTCGTGCCCCGTGATCAGCGGCACAGGCACGGTGCGCTGCGCCCAGTCGTCCCAGTTCCAGATATGCACATCGGTGCCGCAGATCCCGGTCCTGTTGACCTTGATCAGCACGTCCTCGGGCCCGATCTCGGGCACCGGCGCGCGCTGCATCCAAAGCCCTTCGCGCGGCTCGGCCTTCACCAGGGCTTTCATGTCGTTGCGCATCAGATCACTCCGGTGTCTTTGCCGACCGCCTCGAAGGCGGCAAGGGCGGTGTCGAGGTCGTCGCGGCCCAGCGCCGCATTCATCTGCGTGCGGATGCGCGCGCGGCCCTTGGGCACGACCGGGTAGAAGAAACCCGAGACGTAGATACCCTTGTCGAACAGACCGTTGGCCATCGCCTGCGCGCGCTGCGCGTCATGGGTCATGACCGGGATGATCGGGTGCTCCCCCGGCAGCAGCTCGAACCCAAGCGCCTCCAGGCCGGCACGCCAGTAAGCGGTATTCTCGAAGAGCCGCGCGCGCAGGGTGTCGCCCTCCGCGATCAGGTCCAGCACCTCGATCCCCGCCGCGACCACCGCGGGCGGCAGCGCATTCGAGAAAAGGTAGGGTCGCGCGCGTTGGCGCAGCAGGTCGATCACCGGCTGCGGCCCGGCGATATAGCCGCCGATGGCCCCGCCCAGCGCCTTGCCCAGCGTCCCGGTCAGGATATCCACGTCGACGCCAAAATGCTGCGGCATGCCTGCGCCGGTGTGGCCCATGAAGCCGGTGGCATGGCAGTCGTCCACCATGGTCAGCGCCTCGTATTTCTCTGCCAGCGCCACGATCTCCGGCAGCGGCGCCAGGTATCCATCCATCGAGAACACCCCGTCGGTGGCAATCATCACGTGCCGCGCCCCGTCCGCGCGCGCCTGTTTCAGTTGCGCCTCGAGATCGTCCATGTCGGCATTGGCATAGCGGTAGCGCTTGGCTTTGCAGAGCCGCACGCCGTCGATGATCGAGGCGTGATTGAGGCTGTCGCTGACGATGGCATCCTCCGGCCCCAGCAGCGGCTCGAACACGGCGGCGTTGGCGTCGAAACAGGCGGCGAACAGGATGCCGTCATCCTTGCCCAGGAACGCCGCCAGCTTCCGCTCCAGGTCCCGGTGCAGCTCCTGCGTGCCGCAGATGAACCGGACGCTGGCCATGCCGTAGCCAAGGTTGTCCATCGCATCCTTGGCCGCCGCGATCAGCCGTGGATGATCGGCAAGACCAAGGTAATTGTTGGCGCAGAGGTTCAGCATCCCCTTGCCATCCACGGTGATCCGCGCGCCTTGCGGAGAGGTCAGCGGCCGTTCGGTCTTCCATAGCCCGTCGCCCTCGATCTCCCGTAGGGTCTCGGTCACCTGGGTCAGGAATGCCTGTGTCATCTCATCCTCCGAGTCGGTCCTCAGTTGCAGAGTTTCTAGCATAGCAGATAGCACTCCGAAATGCCGGAAATTCACTAAAGCGGAAATTTTCCATTATTACGGAACGTATCATCTTCATCTTGCCAATAAATCTCCAGGGAGCGCGAGGGGCTGGCCCCTCGCTGCCAAATGCCAACACCCGCGAAACCTTCAGGCGTCCTGCACCACAAGGAATGCCCGCGCCGTGCCGTCCTCGGTGCGGATACCATGCGCCACGTCCGCCGCGTACCGCGCCGTGTCTCCTGCGCACAGCACAACGGTATTCTCGCCGGATTGCACCGAAAGATGCCCCTCGATCACCGTCAGATGCTCGCGCGCGCCGCGCCGGTGCGGGTCGCTGACCAGCGCGCCACCGGGGCCGAGAACAAGCTCGTAGACCTCGTGTCGCCCGGCCTCTTCCGGCGGCGACAGGATGCGCAGGCGGCAGGCGGTGCCGCGGTTGTCGATGGTTGGCACTTCGGCACCGCGCAGCACCTCGATCTGCGAGGCCCCCGCCGCACCGTCCAGCAGCCCTGCGAAATCAACCTGCAGCGCGCGGGTGAGGTTCCAGAGCGTGGCGATGGTGGGCGAGGACGATCCGCGCTCGATCTGGCTCACCATCGACCGCGACACACCCGACAGCTTGGCCACCGCGTCCAGCGACAGCCCCTGCGCGCGCCGCGCTTCCTTGAGCCGCGCGGGCAAGCGTTGCAGGATATCGTCGGCATCGTCCGTCATATGGGATGTGATGCCCGCCCACCCGCATCCTGTCAATGCGCCGCGGGCGGGACGCGGCGAAGAAAGCCCGCCAGGGCTTGAAGAGCCGCACCCTGACGGCACGTCGCGGCTGACAACTCGCTTGCCCGCGCGCATAGTCCAGCCAGACCAGAGAGGAGACCCCCATGTCCGACGATATCGTCATCCTGAGCGCCGCGCGCACCGCCATCGGCACTTTCGGCGGCCGTCTCGCCGGCACCCCGCCCATCGCGCTGGGCGCCGTTGTCGCCAAAGCCGCGCTGGAGCGCGCGGGCGTCGAGGGAGGCCAGATCGGCCACGTGGTCTTTGGCCACGTCATCAACACAGAACCGCGCGACATGTACCTGAGCCGGGTCGCCGCGATGGAGGCGGGCATTCCCGATACCACCCCCGCGATGAACGTCAACCGGCTCTGCGGGTCCGGCGCGCAGGCCATCGTCTCGGCGGTGCAATCCCTGATGCTGGGCGACGCCGATTTCGCGCTGGCGGGCGGCGCCGAGAACATGTCGCGCTCGCCCTTCATCATCCCGGACCAGCGCTGGGGCGCCAAGATGGGCGACATCCGCACGCTCGACATGATGCTGGGCGCGCTCAACTGCCCCTTCGGCACCGGCCACATGGGCGTCACGGCCGAGAATGTCTCGGGCGAGCATGACATCAGCCGCGAAGCGCAGGACGCCTTTGCCATGGAAAGCCAGGAGCGCGCGGCAAAAGCCATCGCCGAAGGCCGGTTCGCCGAGCAGATCGTGCCGGTCGAGGTGAAGGTCAAGCGCGACACCGTGGCCTTCGACACCGACGAACATCCCAAGCAGACCAGCCTCGAAAAACTCGCCGGGCTGAAACCGGTCTTCAAGAAAGACGGCACGGTCACGGCGGGCAATGCCAGCGGCATCAACGACGGCGCCGCGGCTTTGGTCTTTGCCCGGGCGTCGGCGGCCGACTCCGCCGGTCTGAAACCTCGCGCGCGCGTGCTGGGCTACGCCCATGCCGGCGTGCGGCCCGAGGTCATGGGCATCGGGCCGGTCCCGGCGGTGCGCAAACTGATGGAAAAGACCGGGCTGAGCGCCGGAGATTTCGACGTCATCGAAAGCAACGAGGCCTTCGCCGCGCAGGCGCTGGCGGTCAACAAGGAGCTGGGGCTGGACGCGGCCAAGGTGAACCCCAGCGGCGGCGCCATCGCCCTGGGCCACCCGGTCGGCGCCACCGGCGCGATCCTCACGGTCAAGGCGCTTTACGAACTGGAGCGCACGGGCGGCACCCGTGCGCTCATCACCATGTGCATCGGCGGCGGCCAGGGCATCGCGCTGGCCATCGAACGGCTCTGATCCGGCACCGGCGAAGAGTGGGGGGCCAGCCCCCCMCACCCCCCGAGGKATTTGAAAACCGAAGAAGACCACCAGCCTTTCTCCGGTTGAAAAAAATTTTTCCGCCGGAGGCATCCAAGTTCTTTTGGCAATGCGCTGGGGTCTGGCCCTGCCGGCTGCGCTGGGGTATGGGGCGGCAACTGTACCCGAGAGGCCTGGCATGGATCATTTCCTCTACCGCGACGGCGCGCTTTACGCCGAGGACGTGGCGATCGCCGATATCGCCGCCGCGGTCGGCACGCCCTTCTACGTCTATTCCACCGCCACGCTCGAACGCCACTTCCGGCTCTTCGACGAGGCGCTGTCGGGCACCGAACACCTGGTCTGCTATGCCATGAAGGCGGCCAGCAACCAGGCCATCCTGCGGACCCTCGCGGCGCTCGGCGCGGGCATGGACGTGGTGTCGGGCGGCGAATACGCTCGTGCGCGCGCCGCTGGCGTGCCCGGCGACCGCATCGTGTTTTCCGGCGTCGGCAAGACGCGGGCCGAAATCGCGCAGGCGCTGACCGGAGGCATCCGCCAGTTCAACCTGGAAAGCGAGCCCGAGATGCGGTTGCTGAGCGAGATCGCCAGCGCCATGGGCCAGGTCGTGCCGGTGACGATCCGGGTCAACCCGGATGTCGACGCCAAGACCCACGCCAAGATTTCGACCGGGAAGTCGGAGAACAAGTTCGGTATCCCGATCAGCCGCGCCCGCGCCGTCTATGCCGAGGCCGCGGCGCTGCCGGGGATCGAGGTGATCGGCATCGATGTGCACATCGGCAGCCAGCTCACCGACCTCGCGCCGTTCGAGGCGGCCTTCCTGAAGGTTGCGGAGCTGACCGAGACGCTGCGCGCCGACGGCCACGACATCCGGCGGCTGGACCTGGGCGGAGGC
Organism: Thalassococcus profundi; assembly: GCF_003344785.1. GTDB lineage: Bacteria > Pseudomonadota > Alphaproteobacteria > Rhodobacterales > Rhodobacteraceae > Puniceibacterium > Puniceibacterium profundi. The sequence continues at coordinate 219,518 of NZ_QPMK01000001.1, forward strand.
CTTGGCATTCCCTACACCCGTTCGAACGAGGCCCCGCCGCTGCCCACCGATTTCGGCGCGCTCATCAAGCGCACGGTTGGGCATCTGGGCTGCGAGATCGAGATCGAGCCGGGACGGCTGATCGTCGGCAACGCAGGGCTTCTGGTGAGCGAGGCGATCTACGTCAAGGAAGGCGAGGACCGGCAGTTCCTGATCCTCGACGCGGCGATGAACGACCTGATCCGGCCCGCAATGTACGACGCCTGGCACGACATCGTGCCGGTCATCGAACCCGCGCCGGGCGCCGAACAGATGGCCTATGACGTGGTCGGGCCCGTCTGCGAATCCGGCGACACCTTTGCCAAGGGCCGCATGCTGCCGCAAATTCAGGCAGGCGATCTGGTCGCCTTCCGTTCGGCGGGCGCCTACGGCGCGGTGATGTCTTCGGAATACAACACCCGGCCGCTGATTCCGGAAGTTTTGGTGAAAGACGATCACTTTGCGGTCATCCGGGCGCGCCCGACCTTTGACGAAATCATATCCCGCGATACCATTCCTGCGTGGTTGTAGGGCATCCTTCCTGCGACCGAACCCGCAGGAGCGTCCATGGCATCGCAACCGCCGCTGCCCAAGCCCATCCTTTCCACCCTGCGCTGGCCGCTGCGTCTGACCCGGCTCGGCATGCTGGCCGAACGCGTCGTGCGCGCCTTCTGGCCGCTGTGGTCGGTGCTCATCGTGGTGCTGGCAGCGCTGATGCTGGGCCTGCAGGACATGGTCCGCACCGAGGTCGTCTGGGCCGCAGGTGCCGTGACGCTGATCGCTGCCCTTGTCGCTCTGGCTTGGGGCGTGCGGCGATTCCGCCTGCCCGCGTATCAGGAGGCGTTGGACCGGCTCGATGCGACCATGGCCGGGCGGCCGATCCAGACCGTGCGCGACACGCAGGCCATCGGCGGCAGCGATGCCGCATCGCTGGCAGTGTGGCAGGCGCACCAGGCGCGGATGCGCGCCCGGCTGGCCGAGGCGCGCGCGGTGGAACCGGACCTGCGCGTCGCCCGCAACGATCCCTTCGCCCTGCGCTACGTGGCGCTGACGGCGCTTTGTGCGGCGCTGCTTTTCGGGTCGGTGCTGCGGGTGCAATCGGTGACCGGCATGGGCCCCGGCAACAGCGGGCTCGCCTCCGGCCCGACCTGGGAAGGCTGGATGGAGCCGCCCGCCTACACCCGCCTGCCCTCGGTCTACCTCAACGACATTTCCGCCGCTGAACTGACCGCCCCCGAAGGCGCCCGCATCACGCTGCGGCTGTATGGTGAGGCCGGGGCGCTGACGGTCGCCGAATCGGTGTCCGGCGTCCCCCTGCCGAACGAAGAGGCCGCGGCCGAGACCGCGCAGGATTTCACTGTCGTGCAATCCGGCCAGGTGGCGATCGAAGGCGACGGCGGCCGCGTCTGGGATGTGGTGATGGCGCCCGACGCCGCGCCCACCGTGGCCCGCGACGGCGATTTCGAAGTGACCTACGACGGCGAAGCCTCGCTGCCCTTCGTCGCCAGCGACGATTATGCCGTGACTGCCGGTGTCGCCCGGATCGAGCTGGCAGTGGAGGATGTCACCCGCCGCTACGGCCTGGCGCGCGAGCCGGAGCCGCGCAGCACCATCGAGGTGCCGCTGCCGATGCCCATCGCCGGCGACCGGTCCGAGTTCACCGAGGCGATGATCGACAACTTCTCCGAACATCCCTGGGCCAACCTGCCGGTGACGATCTCGCTCGAGGTCACCGATGCGGCCGGCCAGACCGGCACCTCCGTGGACGAGGTTCTGACCCTGCCCGGCCGCCGGTTCTTCGATCCGATGGCGGCGGCGGTGATCGAACAGCGGCAGGCGCTGCTCTGGAACCGCGACAATGCCGGCGACATCAGCCAGATCCTGCGGGCCATTTCCAACCGCCCCGACGACGCGTTCCGGTCTGCGGTGCATTACCTGCGGCTCAAGACCATCCTGCGGCGGCTCGAAGCCTTCGACGACCACGGCATCACCGACGACCAGCAGGCCGAACTGGCCGAGGCGATGTGGGACTTCGCCCTGCTTCTCGAGGAAGGCAACCTCGAAGACGCGCTGCAACGCCTGCAACGGGCGCAGGACCGGCTGTCCGAGGCGATGAAGAACGGCGCCTCCGACCAGGAGATCGCCGAGCTCATGCAGGAGCTGCGCGAGGCCACGGACGACTACATGCGCCAGCTGGCTCAGCAGGCCCAGCGCGACGCCGAACAGAACGGCGAGCAGATGGGCGAGAACCAGCAGGGCATGGAGATGAGCCAGAACGACCTGCAGCGCATGATGGACCGCATCCAGGAACTGATGGAACAGGGCCGCATGGCCGAAGCGCAGCAGGCGCTGGAAGAGCTGCGCGAGATGATGGAGAACATGCAGGTCACTCAGGGCCAGGGCCAGGGGCAGCCCTCTCCGGGTCAGCAGGCGATGGACGATCTGGCCGAGACGCTGCGCGAACAGCAGGAGCTGTCCGATCAGGCCTTCCGCGACATGCAGGAGCAGTTCAACCCCGGCCAGCAGCGCCAGGGCGAACAGCCCGGGCAGCAGCAGGGGCAACAGCAGGGCCAACAGGGCCAGGGCCAGCAGGGTCAGCGCGGACAGGGCCAGCAAGGCCAGCAGCAGGGTCAGGGCCAAGGCCAGGGGCAAGGCCAGCAACAGGGTCAGGGCCAGGGTCAGCAATCGCTGGAAGAAAGCCTCGCCGACCGGCAGCGCGCCCTGCGCGACGAGTTGAATCGCCAGCGCGGCAACCTGCCCGGCGCCGGCACCGAGGAAGGCGACGCGGCGCGCGAGTCGCTCGGCCGCGCCGAAGGCGCCATGGAAGGCGCCGAAGAGGCGCTGCGCGGCAACGATCTTGCCGGAGCGATGGACCAGCAATCCGAAGCGATGGAAGCCCTGCGCGAAGGCATGCGGAACCTCGGCGAGGCCATGGCGCAGCAGCAGGGCGAAAACCCCGGCCAGCAGGGCATGGCCGAAGGCACGGAGCCCGGCGCGCAACGCGATCCGCTGGGGCGAAACGCCGGATCGAACGGCCAGATCGGATCGGACGAAAACATGCTGGGCAGCGAAGACGTCTACCGCCGCGCGCGCGAGTTGCTCGACGAAATCCGCCGCCGCTCGGGCGATGGCGAACGGCCCGACGAAGAGCTGGAATATCTGGAGCGTCTGCTCGAACGGTTCTGATCTCGCGCGCGATGCAATCGCCGGAGCCTCCGGCGGGAGGTTTATGGGCAAGATGAATCTCGGGCGCAGCGCTCCGACTTCATCTTGGACCGGAAGTTTTACGATGCAAAACTCGCGGGACACCTCCGGGGAGTCCACGCCTTCGCGCGGGCAGGGCGAAGTCCCGGCGACGGTTCAGTCCGGATCGACCTTGCCACGCAGCGCCTTCACTTCACCGCGCACCTTCTTGGCCTTGAGCCGGCGTTTCTTGGAGCCCAGCGTGGGCCGCGTCGGCACCCGGCGCTTGGGTTTTTCGCAGGCCTTGGCGATCAGTTCCGCCAGCCTGTCCCTTGCGATGTCGCGGTTGCGCGCCTGGCTCCGGGTCTCGTCGACCTGCAGCACCAGGGCGCCGTCCTTGGTCCAGCGGCGCCCGGCGAGCTTGCGCAGCCGGGTCTTGACCGGCGGCGGCAGGTTCGGCGAGCGTTCCGCCTCGAACCGCAGTTCCACCGCGCTCGACACCTTGTTGACGTTCTGACCGCCGGGACCCGAGGCGCGGATGAACTGTTCGGTCAGCTCCCAGTCCTCTATGGCGATCCGATCGTTGATCCGCAGCATGGGCGTTCATCCGTTCAAAAAGGGCCGCCCGATGTCGGACGGCCCTTCGAGAATTAAGGAGGTGGGGCCGGTTAGGCGCTCACCAATTCGGGGGTCGCTTGACCCGCGGGGCTGCCCTAGGGCGCGATCCTCCGAACTGTTCCGACACCTCTCTCCAATGTTTCTCTCGACACTGGATCACCTCCTTTCAGTTTTGTTGAACTCACTGAAAGAGTCGCACGGGATGTTTGAATCGCAAAGCGTTTTTTGATTCAGGCCAAAGATTTTTGCGACAGTGCCCAGGAAACGATCAGCCGGAAGGGGATGAGCGCGATGAGCGCCAGCGCCAGCTTCACGCTCCAGTCGGCCACCGCGAGCGACACCCAGAGCGGCGCCTCTGGGCCTGCGCCTAGGAGCGGCAGCATGTCTCCGGCCCAGGCGACGTCGTTGCCGGGTTCGAGGAACGCCAGCGCGCCGGAAAAGGCGATGGTGAAGAACAGCGCCGTGTCCACGCTGCTGCCCACCAACGTCGAGGCCAGCGGTGCGCGCCACCAGGCGCCCTGCCGCAGCCGGTCGAAGATCGCCACGTCCAGCAGCTGCGCGGTCAGGAAAGCGATCCCGGACCCCAGCGCGATGCGAAGGGTCACTGCCGGATAGGTGTAGCCGTCGCCCTGCAACATGATCTGGGTGCCGATCAGAGAGCACAGGATGCCGGTGACGAAGCCCGCAAAGACGACGCGGCGGGCGGCCTGCGCGCCGTAGATGCGGTTCATCACGTCGGTGACGAGGAACGCCAGCGGATAGGTGAAGGCGCCCCAGGTCAGCCAATTGCCGAAGAGGAACTGCACGAGGATATTCGAGGCCAGCACGATGGCGGCCATGGCAAGAATGCCGGGAAGGTGGTGACGTGTCATGGTGTATGGACCCGTTTTTCCAAGGTTGCGGGGACTTGGCCCCCACGTCGTGGGGACGGGCGTGCGCATAAACCGTGCTAGGCGGCGGCGCAAGTCACTCCGTCACGCGATACTCGACCAGTTCGCGGCGTTGCAGCGCGTTGTCGTTGTCGTCGGCCACCATGGTCAGGCGCAGGACGCCGCTGCCGTCGCGCCAGACCGACAGGCCTTCGAGATTGCCGCGGGCAAAGAGTGGTGTCTCGAGCAGTGTCACTTCGCCCGACAGGTGCGTTTCGCCCAGGTCGAAACGTCGAACACGGGACCGGAAGGAAAACCCATTGAACGCGCGCTCCAGCAGATAGAACCGCCCGTCCGGTCCGATGTCGGCACCGACCGGAAGGAACCCGCCGCGTCGGGGAACGCTGAAGGGTTGATCCCAGGTGCCGCCTGCCAGGCGGTAGACCGGAAAGGGCCGAGTCAGCGCACCCGACCGTTCAGGAAGCGTGTAAAGCCGCCCGCGCGCGTCCACCGCCAGAGCTTCGAGGCCGGAATTGGTCTGAAGGCGGTCGAAATCGGGATGCCTCGGCAGATAAGTGGCGGGCCCGCCCGGCTCGGCATAGCGCCAGACCCGGCCGCGTCCCTCGAACGAGACGAAGAGCGTTCCGTCCTCCGCCAGAGCCAGCCCTTCGGCATCGGCGCTGAGGCCATGCACCTCCTTGCCGTCGGGGTTGCGCAGAGGCCACACACGAAGGTCGGACAGACCGAGCATCCCTTCGGCATCGCGTTCCACCCGTGCAGTCACGATCTGGCCACGGTCCCCGATGGCAAAGAGCCGGTTTCCGGTTTCGGTAATCTCGAGCCCCGAAAGGCCGCCCGGCAAGGTAGCGGGCAATTCGATGCGGTCCAGATATCCGACCTGCTGCGCCATGGCAGGCTGCGCGCACTCGGCAACAAGCATCACGGCGGCGAAGCCGAGCAGGACAGAGCGGGCCATGCGCAGAGGTTATTGCGCAGCCAGCACGTCGGCGCATTGCCGCGGCAGATCGGCCAGGGTGATAGGCCGCTTCGGTGCCGGAGGCTTGGCGTTGGGATCGCGCGGTTTCGGCGGCGGCGGGTTCAGGATGTTGTTCACCCAGGCCTGCGCATCGGCGCAGCCGTCTCCCGCTGGCGGCGGTGTCTGGTCGACGCAGCCCGAGGCTCCCGCCGGACAGTTGAGCCGCACGTGGAAATGGTAGTGATGCCCGTACCAGGGACGGATCTTGCGCAGGTAGGCCCGATCGCCGGTCTCGTCGTTGCACATCCGCACCTTGGCGCCGGGAAAAACGAAGATCCGCGCCGTGCGAGGGTCGGATGCGGCGGCCTTGATGATCTCGTGATGCTGCCGCGTCCATTGATCGTTGGTATAGGCACCGTTGGCCCGGCGCAGCGACACCGACGAGATCTCCTCGCGTTGCTGGCGGCTGAGCGTCAGGTTCTGCGCCGGCAGCATCCAGATATCCGCATCGAGGCCGATCTGGTGGCTGGCGTGGCCCGACAGCATCGGCCCGCCCCGCGGCTGGCTGATATCGCCGATGTAAAGCCCGTTCCAACCCGGCTGCTGCGCCGCTTTGCGCGACAGGTCCTGGACGAAATCGACGACCTCCGGATGGCCCCAGTTGCGATTGCGCGACAGCCGCATGGCCTGCCAGGTCGGGCCGGTCTCGGGCAGTTCCACGCCCCCCGCGACGCACCCCTTGGCATAGCTGCCGTAGGGTGCGGGCGCCTGTTGCGAACCGGAGCGCTTGTAACCGAAAAGCTGCTTGGCCTCTTTGCTCGACAGCACCCCGGCGCTGTCGCCGACGGTGGGCAGGGGGACGGCCGGGCCGCTGCGCTCGGGCGCGTCGTTGCCGCCGCCGCAGGCGGTCAGGGCAAGGACAAGGCTCGCCAGGATCAGGGGGTATCTCATGCTGCTCGATCTCCGTCGGGTTTGACCCAGACTAGCAGAAAAAGCCCGATCACGAAAAGCCCGATCAGGGGGGCAACACCGATTTGCTGCGATCCGCTGACCCAGGTGGCAAAGCCGATCAGCGTCGGCGCCAGGAACGACGTCGCCTTGCCCGCCAGCGCATAAAGCCCGAACGCTTCGGTCATGCGCGCCGGATCCGCCTGGCGCACCATCATCGTGCGGCTCGCGGATTGCAGCGCCCCGCCCGCCGCTCCGATGGTGGCGCCGAAGACGTAGAAGGCGACGTCGGGCGCGGGCGAACCTTCCGGCACCGCGACGCCAAAGACCGAGGTCGGGCTGACAAGCACGATGCCCACCGCCACAAGCGTCAGCAGCAGGATACAGGCGGTGATCACCGGCTTGGGACCGAAGGCGCTGTCGGCGCGGCCACCGATGACGGCAAAAACCGCGCCGGCGATGATCGCGCTGATTCCGAAGATGCCCACGTCGACCACCGACCAGCCCAGCACGCCGGCCGCGTAGATGCCGCCGAAGGCATACATGCCGTTCAGCCCGTCGCGGTAGAACATCGAACTGGCGAGATAGGCGAAAAGCGACGGTGTCCGCGGCAGTCCTTTCAGCGTGCCGCGAAGATCGCGCAGCGCCAAGCCCAGAGCCCCCTGCGGCGCTTTCACGGGCCGCGGATCGCGCACCCAGAGAAAGAACGGGATCATGAAGACCGCGTACCAGAGCGCCGTCAGCGGCCCGACGAACCGCGTCCCCTCGAGCTGCGCCGGATCGAGGCCCAGGATCGGCGGGAGACCGATCATCGTGCGCCCGCTGTCGCCGCTTTCGGCAAAGAGCGTCAGCATGATCACCAGCGTCACCAGCCCGCCGACATAGCCGAAGGCCCAGCCGTTGCCCGACAGCTTGCCGATCTGGTCGCGCGGGCCGAGGTCGGGCAGCATGGCATTGGTGAAGATCGTCGCGAACTCCATGCCGATGAGGCCCAGCGCGAAGAAGAACAGGGTCCGGTAGAGATCGAAATCATTGGGCTCGGCGAACCAGAGCATCCCAGACCCGATCACGAAAAGCGCCGAGAACCCCCAGATCCAGCGCAGCCGGTTGCCGCCGGTATCCGCGAGCGCTCCCAGAACCGGCGCCAGCACCGCGATGACGACGCCCGCCGCCCCGATGCCAAAGCCCCAGGCCGTCTGCGCCGCCGTCCCGTCGCCCAGCACCTGGGTCACGTAGGGCCCGAAAATGAAGGTCAGCAAAAGCGTGTTGTAGGGCTGGCTCGCCCAGTCGAAAAAGAACCAGCCCCAGATGCGCTTGCGCGGTGAAGGTTGTGCCATGTCGCCCCCCGTTTGCCGCGATATGACCCGCCCGCGCGCCACGGCGCAAGAGCGCGCTGCCGTCCGGGCCTTCATCTTGCCTATAAACCTCCGGGGGTCCGGGGGCTGGCCCCCGGTTTTCCCGGCGTTCGGGGGCTGGCCGCCGGTTGGGCAAGCATTCCGAGGCAGGCTCCGACCGATCTTGCGACCGAAACCTGCCTTCAGTCCTGCATCGGCGGCCAAGGCCGGGCGTCCTCGGCGTCGATCCAGGCCCGCACCCAGGTCGGAACCTCGGGCGCCTCGCCCTCGACACCGATCGCCGCGCGCACGCGGTCCGTCCCGACGATGCCGTTCCGGTCGGTGACCGCCGCGCGATACAGCGCGTGGCTGGCACAGTCGCCGGTCCGTTTCCACATGCTCTGCTCAATATACATGAACCGCGCATCCCAGCACAGCAGGCGCGAGCGCATCTCGATCCGCTCCATCCCGTGCACCCGCCGGCGGTAGCGCACTGACGCCCCAGCGATGGCCAGCCCCCAGCGCTCGCGCTTCATCGCCGCGATCAGCCCGGCCCGCCGTGCCATCGGGATGCGCCCCAGATCATACAGCGTCAGCGTCCGGCCGTTGTTGAGCTCGTTCCAGAAATCGAGATCCCAGGGCCAGCAGATGTGCTGCGACACATGGGTCTCGAACGGCTCCAGAGGCGGCGCGTTGCGGGTGATCCAGAGATCCTTGGCCAGGCGCAGGAAGGGATACATGGGCAGGCTCCTTTCAGACCCCGGAGTCCGCCACCGGCCGCGCCGCGTCAACCGCGACCTCGCGGCACTCTTGCCCTTTGGTCAGGCGGCGCTTAGGTCTGGGGCGGTTCAACGCAAGAGGCCCGGCCAGATGCAATCGCTTTTCCAGATCCTGATGCTGCTGCTCGACGTGGTGTGGTTCTTCATCATCGCCCACGTGATCATGTCGTGGCTGATCAATTTCCAGGTGCTGAACCTGCGTCAGCCTCTGGTGGCACAGATCTGGGACGGCCTGAACCGCCTGCTGGAGCCGATCTATTCCCGCATCCGCCGCATCCTGCCGGCCATGGGCGGCATCGACCTCGCGCCGCTGGTGGCCCTGATCGGCGTCTATGCGCTGCGCATCATCCTCGCCAACAACGCCGGATATTTCTACAGCTACTGATGCAGGAGGGGGCTCTGCCCCCGTCGCGGCTAGCCGCGACACCCCCGGAGGTTTATTGGCAAGATGAAGCCGTGGCGGGCGTCCCTGTCTTGTTAACCGATTCTTAGTATGCGACTGTCGCAATAAGAGCAGATATAGACAAAACCGACAGGTTGCCCGATGCCCCGCGATCTTTCCGGCGCCGACACGCTGCTGCGTGACGTCTTTGGATTCGATGCCTTCCGTCCCGGCCAAGGCGAAATCGTCGAGGCCGTGGCGCAGGGCGAAAACGTGCTGGCGATCATGCCCACGGGCGGCGGCAAATCCCTGTGTTTCCAGTTGCCCGCGTTGATGCGTCCCGGCGTGACCGTGGTGATTTCGCCGCTCATTGCCCTGATGCGCGACCAGGTCCGCGGACTGCGCGAAGCGGGCGTCGCCGCGGGCGCCCTGACCTCGGGCAACACAGAAGAGGAAACCGACGCGGTCTGGGTCCAGTTGCACGCCGGTACGCTGAAACTGCTCTATCTCGCGCCCGAACGGCTGGCGAACGCCGGCACTCAGCGGATGCTCTCGCAGGCGGGCGTGTCGCTCATCGCCGTCGACGAGGCGCATTGCGTCAGCCAATGGGGCCACGATTTCCGCCCCGACTACCTGCGCATCGGCGAATTGCGCCGGGCGCTCGACGTGCCGCTGGCCGCCTTCACCGCCACCGCGGATGCGGAAACGCAGATCGAGATCGTCACCCGGCTCTTCGACGGCACGGCACCGCAGACCTTCCTGCGCGGCTTCGACCGGCCGAACATTCACCTGGCCTTCGCCGCCAAGAACAATCCCCGCAACCAGATCCTGAGTTTCGCCGCGGCGCGCAAGGGCCAGTCGGGCATCGTCTACTGCGGCACCCGGGCCAAGACCGAGACCCTGTCGCGGGCGCTCACCGAGGCCGGCCACCTCGCCTGTGCCTACCACGGCGGGATGGAGGCCGAGGCACGCCGCCATGTCGAGGAACGTTTCGCCACAGAGGACGGGCTGATCGTCGTGGCCACGGTCGCCTTCGGCATGGGCGTCGACAAGCCCGACATCCGCTGGGTCGCGCACGCGGACCTGCCGAAAAGCATCGAAAGCTACTACCAGGAAATCGGCCGCGCCGGGCGCGACGGCGCCCCGGCCGAAACGCTGACGCTCTACGGCGCCGACGACATCCGCCTGCGCCGCGCGCAGATCGACGAAGGTCTGGCCCCGGCAGAGCGTCAGGCCGCCGATCATGGCCGCCTGAATGCGCTGCTCGGTCTGGCCGAGGCCCTGGGCTGCCGGCGTCAACAGCTGCTGCGTTATTTCGGCGAAAGCCATGACCCCTGCGGCAACTGCGACCTCTGCGACAGCCCGCCCGAATCCTTCGACGGCACCGAGGCGGTGCGCAAGGCCCTGTCGGCAGCCTTGCGCACCGGCGAAAGCTTCGGCGCCGGGCACCTGATCGACATCCTGACCGGCAACGAGACGGACAAGATCCGCCAGCGCGGACACGACGGCCTGCCGACCTTCGGCGTCGGCCGCGACCTCAGCCGCCTGCAGTGGCAATCGGTGTTCCGGCAGATGATGGGCCGCGACCTGATGCGTCCCGACGCCAGCCGCCACGGCGCGCTGGTGATGACCGAATCCGCCCGCCCGCTCCTGCGCGGCGAAGAGACGATCGACCTGCGCCGCGACACGATGCAGGCGGCCGAGCGCCGCCCCGCCGTCCGCGCCATGGTCAGCGACGAGGACGCGCCGCTGCTTTCGGCGCTCAAGGCCAGGCGACGCGCCTTGGCCGAGGCCGCGCATGTGCCCGCTTACGTGATCTTTCCCGACAAGACCCTGATCGAAATGGCAGAAACCCGGCCCGACAGCCTTGATGCCATGGCCCGGATCAGCGGTGTCGGCGCCAAGAAGCTCGAACGATACGGCGCCGATTTCCTGTCGGTCATCACCGGCGCCGGCGAAGAGATGCACCCGACCCGGCGCCGTCTTGCCGGCCGCCGCGAAGGCGCGGTCTACGACCGGCTGATGCAGGCCCAGGCCGATCTCGCCCGCGGTGCCGACGGCACCGAGAAGCCGCTGAGCTGCTCTGCCTCCCTGCTGGCCAAGGTGGCTGAGCTGCGCAGCGACGGCTCCGCCCCCTTGGCGCGCCTGCTGGGCGACAGGCGTATGGACCGCTTCGGCGCCGCCTTCCTCGACATCCTCGCCACGCGCGACTGACCTCTCTGTTCCCGGTGCGCAAGTCTCGCTCCTTCTTCGGTTTACAATAACCCTCAGAGAGCACGAGAGACTGGTCTCTCGTATCGCCCCTTGGGGCGATACTTATGCGCTGAGGCCCAAGCGCATCGGACGACGTCTATCGTACCGTCCGGCACGGGCGCCCCCCCCCCGAAGCGGCCAAAAGCCACATCCCGACCGAATCCCATGCCGAACGGCTTTCCCGCTCCGTCCGGCTGGACTAGATAGCCCCCGAACGACGACGACGGGAGCGACGGATGCTGGTGGTGATCTCTCCGGCCAAGCGGCTGAACTGGAGCGAACGGGACATGGCGCAGACCGCGCCGCACTATGCGGAGGACGCCGTCCGGCTTGCCAAAACCGCGCGTAACCTTACGCTGGGCGGGCTCAAGGCGCTGATGGACCTGTCGGACGACCTGGCCAGGCTCAACCGCGACCGGTTCCGCGCCTTCGCCACCGATCCCGGCACCGACGCCACCCGCCCCGCGGCGCTGGCCTTTGCCGGCGACACCTACCAGGGGCTCGAGGCCACATCCTTCGATCCCGAGGACATGGACTGGGCACAGGATCACCTGCGCATCCTGTCGGGGCTTTACGGTCTTCTGCGCCCGCGCGACGCGATCCAGCCCTATCGGCTGGAGATGGGCAGCCGCCTCAAGACCCGCCGTGGCACGTCGCTTTACGATTACTGGGGCGACACGCTGGCGAAGGGCTTGCGCGCGCAGGCCGAGGCGCTGGGGACGAATGTGCTGGTCAACTGCGCCAGTCAGGAATATTTCGGCGCGGTGCCGCAAGGGAAACTGGGCCTCAGGATCGTCACGCCGCAGTTCATGGAAGACAAGACCGGCGTGCCGAAGATCGTCAGTTTCTATGCAAAGCGCGCGCGTGGCGCGATGGCGCGGTTCATCGTGCAGAACCGCCTGACCGACCCCGACTCCTTGCGGGACTTCGACACCGGCGGCTATGCCTACCGCGCCGATCTGAGCAGCCCGGACCAGCCGGTCTTTGTGCGGCCGGCAGAAGCCTGAGCCGGCGCATCACGCCCGCGCCGCCGTCGCTGTGAGGGTGCCGTATTTCGCGATCATCGCGACAAGATCGGCCTTGCGCAGCGGTTTCGTGAGGTAGTCGTCCAATCCCGCCGCAAGGATCGCCGCGCGGTCGCCGTCCATCGCATGGGCGGTCACCGCCACGATCGGCACATGCGGCCCCGCGCCTTCCAGCCCGCGGATTTCGCGGGTCGCCTGTTTGCCGTCCATGCCGGGCATGGAAATGTCCATGAAGACAAGGTGGGGCCGCGCCTCCTGAAAGGCCGCGACCGCCTCGAACCCATCGTTGGCGATGCGCAGGTCGAGGTCGAGCGCCTTGACCATCTTGCGGAAGACCATCTGATTGGTCTTGTTGTCTTCGGCCAGCAAGACCCGCAGCGACCCGCCCGGATGTGCCTTTGCGGGCGCTGCCTGGGGCGGCGCCGCAGCCCCGGTGTTCAACGCGGCAAGCGCGGTGAACAGCGTCCGGCGCTGCACCGGCTTTTGCAGGACCGCCTGCACCGCGGTGCGCGCCGGATCGCCGTTGAGGGCGGCGGGTGAGCCGCTCATCACGAGGATCGGACAGGCACGGCCCTGATGTCGCAGCTTTGCGGCCAGAGTCAGGCCGTCGGTATCGGGCAGATCCTGTTCGATCACCACGAGGTCGGCAGGATCGGTCATGGCATCCAGCGCGTCTCCGCCGGTCTGGCAGAAATCGACCTGCAGGCCAAGAAATTCGAGCTGTCGGGCCAGGATGCTGCGATTGGGGCCAAGATCGTCGACCACCAGCGCGCGGCGCATCTGGGCAGGCAGGGCGATACCCGGCACCTCGACGGGTTCGTCCACCGGCAAGGTCACGCGGAATCCGAAGCACGACCCGCGGCCAAGCTCCGACTCGACCCAGATCTCGCCGTCCATGAGGGTGACCAGCCGGCGGGTGATCGCCAGGCCCAGGCCGGTGCCTTCGAACTGGCGGTTGCGGTCGTCCTCGACCTGGTTGAATTCGCCGAAGACGTGCTCGATCTTGTCGTGTGGAATGCCGATGCCGGTGTCCTCCACGGTGAGGGTCAGGGCGATCCGGCCGTCGTCCTGCGGCACGCCCAGAAGCCGCACCAGCACATGGCCCTGAACGGTGAATTTCACCGCGTTGCCCAGAAGGTTGGTCAGCACCTGCCGCAGCCGCCCCGGATCGCCGATGAACCGCGTCGGCAGGAACATGTCGTAATCCACCAGCAGCGCCAGGCCCTTGTCGCGCGCGATCGGCTGCAGCAGCATCATCACCTCGTGCACGGCCTTTTCCAGATCGAAGGGCTCGGGGTGCAGGATCAGCTTGTCGGCCTCGATCTTGGAATAATCCAGCACGTCGTTGATGATCACCAGAAGCGACTCGCCGGAATTGCGGATCGTTTCGGCATAGAGCCGTTGTTCCTCGCTCAGATCGGCCTCGAGCAGCAGGTCGGCCATACCGACGACGCCGTTCATGGGCGTGCGGATCTCGTGGCTCATGTTGGCGAGGAAGGTCGATTTCGCCCGGTTGGCCGCCTCGGCGCGTTCGCGCGCCGCCTTGAGGTCGGCCTCGGTCGCCTTGAGCGAGGAGATGTCGATGCGCAGCCCGACCCGCCCGCCGTCCGAGGTTTGCTTTTCGAAGACCCTGATCCATCTGCCGTCGGGCAGGCGCTGTTCCAGCTCGGTCATCGGGCGGCGATGATGGGCCAGCCGTTCCTCGAGCCAGTCCTCCTCGCGACCGATGGCATCGAGGTACTGACCCCTGGCCAGACCGGCGCGCAGGATCTCTTCGAAGGTGGCGCCCGGGACGATGGCATCGGCGCTTTGCGCGTAAAGTCGGCGGCAGGGCTCGTTGCAGACCAGCAGCCGGTCCTCGGCATCATAGAGTACGAAACCGTCGGGGATCTCATGCATCGCCGACCACATCCGCATGAGATCGGTCATGTCGACGGCAAGGCTCACGATGCCGCCGTCCGGGGTGCGGCGGTCCTGAATCTTGATGAATTGCCCGGTCCAGAGGCGGATGGTTTCGGGCGGGATCGGGGTTTCGTCCCAGCGCGACAGCATGCGCAGTTTCCATGTCTCCGGCGCTTCGCCCTGCAGGTCGACGATGCCTTCTTCGACCATCATGTCGACCACATGGGCAAAGCTCGCGCCGGGGCGGATCGTGTCGAGCCCATCGAAGATGCGCAGGTAGGACGGGTTGGCCAGTTCCAGCAGCCGGTCGGCATTGAACATGGCAAAGCCGTCGCGCACCGTCTCAAGCGCTTTCCAGAGCTGACTTTCGACCACGACGATCTTTTGCTGCGCCACGCCGAGCGCGGATTTCACCCGCTGGTTCTCGGTCCGGACGGTGGCGACTTCGGCCCTGGTTTCGACGATCTCGTGGCCCAGCTGCTTGGCATGCAGGCCCAGCTTGCGGTTCGCCGCAAAAAGCTCTGCCTGCTTGAGTTCGAGCAGGCGCTCCGCCGCCAGCCGCGCGCGCCGTTCCTCTGCCAGCTTCTTGGCGATGTCCATGCCGCCCTCCGTCCCGCCGGGAACCGTCTTGGCGGATGGTGGTGAATATCCGTTTAACCGCCGAGCTTTGGATGGGGTGGGGGAATCGTTGCCAGTGCGGCACCCGGCATGCCACGATAAGATATTTCCGCATCGGGAGATTTGTCATGCGCCCCATCCTGTCCGCCCTCGCCTTTATGCTGTTGCTGGCCGGTCCGGCGCTGGCGCAGGCCACGGACGGGACCCCGGTGCCCGACCGGCGGCTTGTGGTCACCCGCGACGTGGATTTCTACGGCGCCGATCTTCAGGCGCTGTTCGACACCACGCTCGACGCCTGCCAGGCCGCCTGCCTCAACAATTCCGCCTGCCGGGCCTTCACCTTCAACAGCCGATCCAATGCCTGTTTCCCGAAAAGCACGATCAGCGACCGGCAGCCCTACGAAGGTGCGATCTCGGCGCAGGTGCTGCCCACCGACCCCGACACGCTGAGCCTCGCCCCCGCCCGCGCCACCGACCTTGGCTTTCTCGAACGCGGCGACCTTGCCGCGGCGCGGGACGAGGCCGAAGCGCTCGCCGTGCGCCACGGCGGCGGGCAGTGGACGGTGGACCAGCTGACCCAGACCGCGCGCGAGCAGGAGGCCGCAGGCAACCTGCGCAGCGCCGTGCACTGGACCGGGGCGGCGCTCGCGCAGACCGACGCGGCGGCGGGCTGGCTGGATTACGCGCGGCTGTCGGAGCGCTTTGCCGCGACGCTGAACGGCTCCGAGGCCCGGAATTTCCGCGACCGCGTGCGGCTTGCCGCGATCAACGCCTACCTGCGCGCCGGTCCCGCGCCGCTGCGCGCCGAGGCGTTGCTGACCCTGGCCCGCGCGTTGGAAGACGACAACCGCGGGTCCGAGACGATCCCGGCGCTGCGGCTGGCCGACGCACTGGCGCCGCGGCCCGAGATCACCGCTTTGCTCGACGAGGCCATCGGCAAATACGGCTTCCGCATCGTCGAGCACACGGTGGAATCGGACCTCGCCAGCCCGCGCATCTGCGCCGAATTCTCGGAACCGCTGGTTCGGGCCGGTCTCGATTACACACCTTTCGTCGGCCTGCCCGATCCGCGCCTCGCCGTGCAGGCCGAGGACCGCCGCGTCTGTGTCGAGGGCGTGACCCACGGCAGCCGCTACCGCATCACCTTCCGCGCCGGTCTGCCCGCCGCCAGCGGCGAAGAGACGGTGAAGGACGTGAGCCTCGACCTCTACGTCCGCGACCGTCAACCCGACCTTCGGTTCCCCGGCCGCGCCTACGTGCTGCCGCGCAGCGCCGATGCGGGCATCCCGATCGAGACGGTGAACCTCTCCGAAGTCGATCTGACCCTGCGTCGGGTCAGCGACCGCAACCTGCTGCGCACCATGCAGGACGATTACTTCGGACGCCCCCTGTCGCAGTACCAGAAGCAGCGCTTCGACGACCAGATCGCCGAGGAGATCTGGACCGGCAAAGGCACGGTCGAGAACCGGCTGAACGCCGACGTGCTGACCCGCCTGCCGATGGGCGATGTGCTGGGCGACCTGCCCGCCGGGGTTTACACATTGTCCGCGGCGGTGCCGGGGGTCGATGTCTACGACGACCCGGGCGCGACGCAATGGTTCATCCTGTCGGACATCGGCCTGACCACGCTCGCAGGCACCGACGGGCTCACGGTCTTTGCCCGCGGTCTGGGCGATGCCGCGGCGCTCGAGGGGCTGGAGGTCACGCTGCTCTCCGCATCGAACCGGGTGCTCGACACGGCGCAGACCGACGCGGAGGGCGTCGCACGCTTCGGCGCGGGTCTGATGCGGGGCACCGGCGGGGCGGCCCCGGCGCTGGTCATGGCGACGCGAGGCGATGACGACATGGCCTTCCTGTCGCTCACCGATCCGGCCTTCGACCTGTCGGACCGGGGCGTCGAGGGGCGCGCGCCCGCCGGCGCCATCGACGCCTTCCTCGCCACCGACCGCGGGGCCTATCGCGCCGGAGAGGTGATCCATGCCACCGCGCTGATGCGCGATGCGCAGGCCGCCGCCTTGCCGGACCTGCCGGTGACGGCGGTGCTGACCCGGCCCGACGGGGTGGAACATGCGCGCCTCGTGTCGACCGAGGATCGCGCCGGCGGTCATGTCTTCGACCTGCCGCTGGCGCCTTCGGTGCCGCGCGGTACCTGGCGGCTGGCGCTTTTCGCCGACCCCGAGGCCCCGCCGCTCGCCGACCGCACCCTGCTGGTCGAGGATTTCGTGCCCGAGAAGATCGACTTCGACCTGACCCTGCCCGAGGGGCCGATCCGGGTCTCCGAACCGCCAAGGCTCGACGTCTACGCCCGTTACCTCTTTGGCGCGCCGGGGGCCGACCTGCCAATCGAGGGCGAGGTGTCTCTGGCGCCGCAGCGCAGCCTCGACGCCTATCCCGGCTACCTCTTCGGCCGCTTCGACGCCGAGACGGGACGCACCGCCCGCAGCCTGCCCGGCGATCTGCGCACCGACGCCGGGGGCAGTGCCAGCATCGCGCTGACGCTGCCGGAGCCGGAAACCGATGGCACGCCGTTCGAGATGACAGCGACCCTGCGCCTGTCCGAAGGATCGGGCCGCCCGGTCGAACGCCGCATCACCCGCCCCGTTGCCCCCGCCGCGCCGATGATCGGCATCAGGCCGCTCTTCGATGGAGTGGTGGCCGAGAACACCCGCGCCGGGTTCGAACTGCGTGCGGTGAGCCCTGAGCTTGAACCGGCCGAGATGGAGGTCCGCTGGACGCTCAACCGGATCACCACGCGCTACCAGTGGTACGAGCTTTACGGCAACTGGGACTGGGAACCGGTCACCACCCGCAGCAGCGTCGCGACCGGCGACGCGACACTGGGCGTGGACCCTGTGACGGTCGAGGCGCCGGTGGAATGGGGCCGGTACGAGCTGGTCGTGGAACGCAGCGACGGCGCCTATGTCGCGTCGTCGGTCGAGCTCTACGCGGGCTGGTACGCGCCCGCCAACACTTCCGCCACGCCCGACACGCTGGAGCTGTCGCTCGATGCCGAAGCCTATCGCCCCGGCGACACGGCAGAGCTGCGCATCGTGCCGCGCTACGCGGGCACGGCGCTGGTCACCGTGCTGGCCGACCGGGTGATCTCCATGCAGGCGGTCGAGGTCGGCGAAGGCGAGACGGTGATCCCGCTCGAGGTGACGGACGACTGGGGCGCAGGCGCTTACGTCACCGCGCAGGTGATCCGCCCGATGGACGTGGCGGCGGGCCAGAACCCGGCACGGAGCCTTGGCCTCGCCCATGCCGGCATCGACCCCGGCGACAAGCGGCTGTCGGTCAGCCTCGACGCGCCGGCAGAGTCGCAGCCGCGCGGACCGCTGGAGGCCACGCTGCGCGTCGACGGCGCGGCAGAGGGCGACACCGCCTATGCCACCGTCGCCGCGGTTGACCTGGGCATCCTCAACCTCACCGGGTTCGACAGCCCCGATCCGTCCGCGCATTACTTCGGGCAACGGCGGCTGGGAGTCGAGATCCGCGATGTCTATGGCCGCCTCATCGACGGCATGAACGGCGCCATGGGGCAGGTTCGGTCGGGCGGCGATGCGCTGTCGGACATGCGCCTGCAATCCCCGCCGCCGACCGAAGAGCTGGTGGCGCTGTTCTCGGGACCGATCACTGTCGGGCCGGATGGCACCGCCGCCCTCTCCTTCGACATTCCCGAATTCAACGGCACCGTGCGGCTGATGGCCGTGGCCTGGACGGCAAACGGCGTCGGAGAGGCCGAAGCGGATGTGCTGGTGCGAGACCCGGTGGTGGTGAGTGCCGCCCTGCCTCGGTTCCTCGCCCCCGGCGACAGCACCCGGCTGCAGCTGGACATCGTGCACGCCTCGGGTCCGGCAGGCCGCATGGGGATCGAGGTCGTCTCCGATGCGGGGCTGCAACTCGACACCTCCGCCCTGCCGTCCGAGTTTGACCTTGCGGCAGGCGCCACGCAGCGTATCACGGTGCCGCTGACCGCCGGTCAGCCCGGCGACCCGACGCTGCGCGTGGCCCTGACCACGCCGGACGGCACGCGGCTGGACAAGACTCTGACGCTGGGCATTCGGGCCAACGATCCGCCGGTCTCGGCCACGCGGCGCTTCAGCCTCGCGCCCGGGCAGACCTTCACGCTGGACGGCGCGGTGTTCGACGGGTTGCGGCCCGACACGGCGTCGGCGTACCTCTCGGCCGGACCGTTGGCGCGGCTCGACGCGCCCGGGCTGATCGCATCGCTCGACCGCTATCCCTATGGCTGCACCGAACAGGTGGCATCGCAGGCGATGCCGCTGCTGTACCTGTCGTCCGTGACCGAGGCGATGGGGCTGGGCGACCGGGACCGGATGGAAACCCGCATCGACGAGGCGGTGACGCGAATCCTGACCCGGCAGACGGCAGGCGGCGCCTTCGGCCTCTGGCG
Source organism: Thalassococcus profundi (assembly GCF_003344785.1). Taxonomy (GTDB): domain Bacteria; phylum Pseudomonadota; class Alphaproteobacteria; order Rhodobacterales; family Rhodobacteraceae; genus Puniceibacterium; species Puniceibacterium profundi. Next base: position 238,837 of record NZ_QPMK01000001.1, read on the forward strand.
GGCGGATTCGGGGGATTTCTGGCTCGATGGGTACGTCACGGATTTCCTGGGCCGCGCCCGCGCCGCCGGACATGACGTGCCGCAGCGCGCCTTCGACGCGGCCCTCGACAATCTGCGCAACCGGATTTCCTATGCGCCGGATTTCGATGCCGACAGCAACGGCGGCGGCGCCGACATCGCCTATGCGCTGATGGTCTTGGCGCGCGAAGGACAGGCGGCGATGGGCGACCTGCGCTACTATGCCGACACCAAGTCCGACAGCTTTGCCACGCCCCTGGCCTTGGCGCAGCTGGGCGCCGCGCTGGCGCAATACGGCGACCAGACCCGCGCCGATGCGATGTTCGCCAAGGCTGCCGCGCGACTCTCTGCTGCGCCGCAGGACGATGCGCCGGTCTGGCGCGAGGATTACGGCACAGCGCTGCGCGACGCGGCGGGGCTGCTGACGCTGGCGGCGGAGAACGGGTCGACCGCCGTGGACCGCGAGGCCCTGGTGACGCGGGTCGCCGCCGCCGGCCGCACCCTGTCCACGCAGGAGCAAAGCTGGGCGCTGCTGGCCGCCCATGCGCTGGTGCAAGACCCGACGGTGTCAGGCCTGACGGTCGACGGCACGCCGGTCACCGGGCCCTTCGTGCGGCGGCTGGAGGGCGATGCGCTGACCGCGCAGGAAATCGCCAACACCGGCACCGGACCCACCGACATCACGCTGACGACCCTCGGCGTGCCCGAGGTTCCGGCCCCGGCGGGCGGATACGGCTATGCCATAGAACGCGCCTATTTCCGCATGGATGGCACGCCGCTGGACAGCCCCGTGGCGCAGGGCGACCGGCTGGTGACGGTGCTGACCGTGCGCCCGGCCGAAGAGACCGGCGCACGGCTGATGATCGACGATCCGCTGCCCGCGGGGTTCGAGATCGACAACCCCAACCTGCTGCGCGGAGGAGATATCGCGGCATTGGAATGGCTCGAAACGGCCGAGGCCGAACATGCCGAATTCCGCGCCGACCGGTTCCTCGCGGCGGTGAACTGGCGCAGCGACCGGCCCTTGCGGCTGGCCTATATCGTCCGGGCCGTGAGCCCCGGCACGTTCCATCATCCCGCCGCCTCGGTCGAGGACATGTACCGCCCGCAATACCGTGCCCGCACCGAGACCGGGCAGGTCAGCATCGCGCCATGACCGCACGCACCGTCGCCACCCTGCACTGGCGCGCCCTCGACCGCTCGGGTGAGGACAGCTGCCGGCTGAGCCAGCTGCCCAGCGGCTGGATGCTGGTGGGCCATGCACGCTTCGGCATCGACGGCGACTGGTCGGCGCTCGATTACGTCGTGCGCTGCGATACCGACTGGCACACCACGAGCGCCGATATCTCCGGCCTGCACGGCGGCGACAAGATCGCGCTACACGTGCTGCATCTGGGAAACGACTGGACTGTCAACGACGCGCCACAGCCGCAGCTCGCGGGCGCGGTGGACATCGACCTGGGCTTCACCCCCGCCACCAACCTGATGCCGCTGCGGCGCCTGCCCGACATCGGCCGCATGACGGTGCGCGCGGCCTGGCTGCGCAGTCCCGACCTGCCGCTGGAGCCGCTGGACCAGACCTATACCCGCGCCCGCGGCGGCCTTGTGCATTACACCGCCGCGCAGACCGGCTACCAGACCCAGCTCAAGGTGAACGAGCACGGGTTCGTCACGCTCTACCCGGACCTCTGGGAAGCGAATCATGCGCCCTGAACGCTGGCTGCTGGCGCTGGTGCTGGTGCTCTGGTCCGGGGCGCTGGCACGGGACCGTCTGGACCTGTGGATCGCCGACACGGTGCTGCCGCCGCTGGTGCACGACACCTCGGCCGAGGTGCGGGCGCGCGATGGCACGCTGCTGCGCGCCTACACGGTGCCGGGAGATTTCTGGCGCATGGCGGTGTCCGCCGACCGGGTCGATCCGCTGTTCCTGCGGATGCTGCTGGCCTACGAGGACAAGCGGTTCCACGGGCACGGTGGGGTCGATGCCTGGGCGATGCTGCGCGCGACCAGCCAGACGATACGTGCGGGGCGCGTGGTCTCGGGCGGCTCGACGCTGACGATGCAGGTGGCGCGTCTGCTCGAGGACGGGCCGACCGGCGACTGGCGCGGCAAGCTGCGGCAGGTGCGTGTGGCGCTGGCGCTGGAGCGGCGGCTGGACAAGACGCAGATCCTGTCGCTCTACCTGCACCTGGCGCCCTACGGCGGCAATATCGAGGGGCTGCGCGCCGCGACGCTGTCGTACTTCGGCAAGGAACCGCTGCGCCTGACCCCGGCCGAGGCGGCGCTGCTGGTGGCCCTGCCGCAGGCGCCCGAGGCCCGCCGCCCGGACCGCTTTCCCGACGCAGCCCATGCAGCCCGCGATCGGGTGCTGGCGCGAATGGCCGACGCCGGCGTGCTGAGCGCGGAGGCGGCTGCGGCAGCCCGGCGCGACCCGTCGCCGGACAGGCGCCTGCCGATGCCGATGCTGGCGCCGCACCTGGCCGACCGGGCCGTGGCAATCGGACCGGGGCGGCATCCCTTGACCGTGGACGCCCGCCTGCAGGCGCGTCTGGAACAGCTGGCGACACGCGCCATGGCGCGCCGCGACCCGCGGCTGTCGCTGGCCATCGTCCTGGCGGATCACGAGACCGGAGACATCCTCGCCTCGGTCGGATCGCCGGGATACGACACCGGCGCCGGGCAGGGCTTCGTCGACATGACCCGGGCGCTGCGCTCGCCCGGCTCGACGCTGAAACCGCTGGTCTACGGGCTGGCCTTCGACCGCGGGCTGGCGCATCCCGAAACGCTGATCTCGGACACGCCCGTGCAGTTCGGCCGATACGCGCCGCAGAATTTCGACGGCGTGTTCCGCGGCGAGCTGTCGGTGGCGCGGGCGCTGCAGCTGTCGCTCAACATTCCCGTGGTGCGGCTGACCGAGGCGCTGGGACCGGCGCATGTGATGGCCGCTTTGCGCCGCAGCGGCGCCACGCCCGCCCTGCCCGGCGGACAGGCCGGGCTGGCGATCAGCCTTGGCGGGCTGGGCCTCGCGCTCGAAGACCTCGTGCAGGTCTACGCGATGCTGGCGCAGCAGGGCGATGCGCGGCCCCTGCGCTGGCGGATGGACGCCGCCACGGCAGAGGCCGAACGGGTGATGAGCGCCCGCGCTGCCTGGTCGGTCGGGCATGTGCTGGCCGGGATCGCGCCGCCGCCCGGTGCCGGCCAACCGGGGCGCGTGGCCTTCAAGACAGGGACGTCCTACGGCCACCGCGACGCGCTGGCCATCGGCTTCGACGGGCGGCACGTGGCCGGCGTCTGGATGGGCCGGCCCGACGGCACGCCGGTGCCGGGCGCCTTCGGCGGCGACCTCGCCGCGCCGCTGCTGTTCGAGGTGCTGGGTCAGGTGCGGCACGAACCGCTGCCGCCGCCGCCTCCCGACGCGCTGCTGGTCGCGAACGCCGAGTTGCCGCTGCCGCTGCGCCGCTTCGGCGCGGGAACCGAACCGAACGTGCCGCCGCTGACCCTCGCCTTCCCCCCCGACGGCGCGCGGATGGCAGGCGGCGACGGCGTGCCGATGCGCTTGCGCGACGGCGCCCCGCCCTACACGGTGCTGGCCAACGGCGCGGTGATCGCCGCCAACCTCCGCCAACCGGCCTTTACCGTGCCGCTGACCGAACCCGGCTTTTCCACCCTTTCGGTGATCGACAGCGCCGGTCGCGCGGCGCGGGTGCAGATCGAACTGCGCTGAAGCCCGCCTGTCGCGGCTTTTGTGTTTCCCCTTGCCCGCGCCCCGTTCTAAGGAGGCGATGTTAACGCCACCATTTCCGCGGAGCCGTCATGGGACCCAATGCCAGGGGCGCGCTGCTGTCGCTTTTGTCCTTTGCCCTCTACGCCACGCACGACCTGATCGTGAAGGGGCTGGGCGCGACCTACAGCCCGTTCCAGATCGTGTTCTTCAGCGTGCTGTTCAGCTTTCCGCTGGTGGTGGTCATGCTGATCCGCGATTCGCAGCCCGGCCACCTGCGCCCGGTGCATCCCTGGTGGACCGCGATCCGCACCGCGGCCGCGGTGATCACCGGCGGTGCCGCCTTCTATGCCTTTTCGAACCTGCCGCTGGCGCAGGTTTACGCGCTGATCTTCGCGGCGCCGCTGATCATCACCATCCTGTCGATCCCGATCCTGGGCGAGCGCGTGCGCCTGCGCCGCTGGATCGCGGTGATCGTCGGCCTTTGCGGCGTGATCGTGGTGCTGCGCCCCGGGGTCACCGCCCTGACGCCCGCGCACCTTGCCGGGCTGGTGGCCGCCGTCGGATCGGCGCTTGCCTCGATCATCGTGCGCAAGATCGGCAACGACGAACGCGCCGAGGTGCTGGTGCTCTACCCGATGCTGACGAATTTTGTTGTGATGGGCGCGCTTACGGCCTTCGTCTACGTGCCGATGCCGCTGGAACACCTGGCGCTCAACGCGACCATGGCGGTGCTGGGCTTTGTCGCCTCGGTCGTCATCATCTACGCCTACAAGGCGGCCGAGGCGGTGATCGTGGCGCCCATGCAGTATTCTCAGATCCTCTGGGCGGTGGTCTTCGGCGCGGCCTTCTTCGACGAATGGCCCGATGGCGTGACGCTCTTCGGTGCGGCGATCATCATCGCCAGCGGCGTCTACATCGTGCTGCGCGAAGGCGGCGGCGGCGCCTCCGAGAACACGCCGGTGCTGCGCAATCGCAGCCGCTACGATACCGCGATCCTGCCGCGGATCAGCACGCTCTTGCAGCTCTTTGCACGTCGAACCGCGCGGCGCGACTGACCCCTTGCCAAACCGCGCGTTACGCACTATCCCGCCCGCACGGTCGGAGTGTAGCGCAGCCTGGTAGCGCACCTGCTTCGGGAGCAGGGGGTCGGAGGTTCGAATCCTCTCACTCCGACCAGTTTCCCTTGATGAATGATCGACGCCTCCGCCCTGTCGGGTCCGGCAATGGACTTCGGATGGCGCTGTGGCCTTGGTCGGCGTGCCAGTCATGTCCTTTGCGCGCGTTGCGGACGCGCCGATTCATGACGCCCTGAGGATCGGCGACGAGCCTTTCGCAACTCTCGCCCGCGCGGAATCAAGGCCGAAGGCCGCCGCGCATCGCCGGGCCGCCCCCCGGCACGGCGATGTGTCTGCCACAATCGCACCGATCCGATCTCTTTCGGATCTGCGGGCATAAAGCTCTGCCACAGATACGTTGCATCGCCGCACCGCGGCCCGTCGATGCGCGGCTTGGCAACGTCCGCTTCGTCCGCAACGTTGCTCTGGGGCTGCGCTCGTTTCGGACAAGCCGCGCTTGGAAACTGGGCGCTCTCTTTGCCGTCTCAAGATCGGGCTACGTGACTTCAAGCTGGCGGAAACCGCCCCAAAGAAGTCCCATGGTTCGCTAGTCTCACACTCCGACCCGTCTCCGCACGGCGGTCTTCACGATGCTGTGCAACCGGTTCGCCAACGATCCGTGCGTGTCTATGTTATGAAGCAATCAAACCCGTAACGCCTGCAACACGCGTCCAGAGACGGAGGACCGACATGACATTTGATCACCCCAATCGCCGTACCGTCCTCGCCGGAGCCGGTGCGATGATCCTCACCGCGGCAAACGGCCTGATCGTGCCTGCCCGCGCGCAGGGCGTGGCGCCCACGCCGTCGATGCGCGGCGGGGCCAACAACTACCGTCCCGGCGCACCCATCGTCGAAAGCATCGGCGGCGGCGGGTTCCTGATGACCGGCACCGTGCGCCGCGCCGGCGACGGCGCACCGCTGCCGAACCAGCGCATCCAGATCTGGGCGCATACGACCGAAGGCCACGAGCGCGACCCGCAGAGCCATGGCGCCACGCTGACCGACGCCAATGGGCAGTTCCAGATGGACATGCCGCAGATCGTGCCGGCCTTCGGACAGGCGCACGGGCATCTCGCCTATGACAGCGGCGATTTTCAGACCGTGTTCCTGCGCCCGGTGATGGCCAGCGCGCGCGACACGTCGCTGCAGGCCGATTTCGTCCTGCAACCCGCCTGAGCGTGACGCCCCGGATCAAATCCGCATTGCTCTGGGGCGGTCTGGCGGCGGCCCTTGGCGGACCTGTCGCCGTGGCCGCCACCAGCCCGCTGCTGGAATGGCGCCAGCCGGTCTATATCGCGGCGGGTCTTGCCGGTGTGATCGGCCTTTCTTGTCTGTTGCTGCAACCTTTGCTGGCGGGCGGGCTCCTGCCCGGCCTTGGCATGCGGCGCAGTCGGTATGTGCACCGGTTCATCGGCGTTGGTCTTTTGGTCGCCGTCCTTGTGCATGTGGGCGGCCTCTGGATCACAAGTCCGCCGGACGTGGTGGATGCGCTGACCTTCACCTCGGCCACATCGTTCTCCGCCTGGGGCGTGATCGCCATGTGGGCCACCTTTGCGGCGGCGCTGGTAGCGGCCCTGCGCCCGCGCCTGTCGCCCCGGCGCTTCCGCCTCGGTCACAGCGCGCTGGTCGCCGTGGTCGTCCTCACCACCGTCGTCCACGCCGCGCTGATCGACGGGACGATGGGCACGGTGTCGAAATGGATGCTCTGCGCACTCGCGCTTGCCGCCACCGCCAAGGTGCTGGCTGATCTGCGCGTCTGGCGCCTGTTCATGCGGCGTCGCGCCTGATCATTGCGTTGCCAGCGCCGGGTCGGTTTCGGGCCGGGCCAAGGCTTGCCATGCGTGAAATTGCGACAGGAAGACCTTGCCGTTCAGATGGTCGAGGAAATGCGTCGCCCGCAGCCGATCCATCACCGGCCCCTTGACCTCGGACAGGTGAAGACCGACGCCCATGTCCGACAGTCGGCTGTTGATCGCCTCGAGGCTTTCCAGCGCCGAGTAATCCACTGCGTTCACCGCCGAGAACATCAGCACCACGTTGCGCACGTCGCAGCCGTCGCTGACCCGCGCCTGCAGCAGGTCCTCGAGAAAGCGCGCATTGGCGAAATAAAGGCTCTCGTCCACCCGCAGCGTCACAAGGTCGTCCTGGGTGATGACCTCGTGCCGGTGGATGTTGCGGAAATGCTCGGTCCCCGGAACGCGGCCCACCTCGGCCACATGCGGGCGCGAGGTCTTGAAAAGGTGCAGCAGGATCGACAGGCCGACGCCCGCACCGACTCCGACCTCGACCCCCGCCAGCAGGGTCAGCGCCATGGTCGCGGCGACGGCGGTGAAATCGGCGCGGCTGTACGCCCAGGTCTTCTGCAGGATGGTGACGTCCACGAGGCTGAGAACCGCGACGATGATCGTCGCCGCGAGCGTGGCGTTGGGCAGGTAATAGACCAGCGGCGTGAGCGCCACCGCCGCGATGGCAAGACCTGCGGCGGTAAAGGCACCTGCGGCGGGTGTTTCGGCGCCGGCGTCGAAATTCACCACCGAGCGGGAAAACCCGCCCGTGACCGGAAAGCCTCCGGTGAAAGCGGCGCCAAGGTTGGCGGCGCCGAGGCCGATCAGCTCCTGATCCGGATCGATACGCTGGCGCTTCTTCGCGGCGAGCGTCTGGGCGACCGAGACGGATTCGACGAATCCGATCACCGAAATCAGGATCGCGGGCAGCAGAAGTTGGGCCAGCAAGTCGGGCGTGAGGCCGGGCAGAGTCAGCGGCGGCAGGCTTTGCGGCACCGCGCCGACGATCCGCACGCCTAGCGCGTCGAGGTCCAGCACCCAGACCGCCAGCGTCGTCAGCACCACCGCCGCTACCGGCCCGGCCTTGGTCGCCACGTCCGCCGCCCTGGCGCCAAGGCCCGCGCGGCGCAGCGCCGGTTTCAGACCCTTGCGCGCCCAATATAGAAACGCCGTGGCGGCCAGCCCGATCAGGCCGGTGATGACGTTGATCTGTCCCAGATGCGACCAGAGACCGTGCAGCATCTCGGGCAGCGTATGGCCCGAGCCATCGACACCGAGGATATGCCTGAGCTGGCTGGTGGCGATCAGGATGCCCGAGGCGGTGATGAAGCCCGCGATCACCGGGTGGCTGAGGAAATTGGCCAGGAAGCCCAGCCGCAACACACCCAGCAGCACCAGGAAGCCGCCCGACAGGAACGCCAGCGTCAGCGCCGCCACCGCGTAGCCCGCCGTGCCCTGTTCCGCGACCTGCCCGATGGCCGAGGCGGTGAGCAGCGACACCACCGCCACCGGCCCAACCGCCAGCGCCCGGCTGGTGCCGAAGATCGCGTAGAGGACGATGGGCGCGATGGAGGCGTAGAGGCCCGCCTCTGGCGGCAGCCCGGCCAGCAGCGCGTAGGCCAGCGACTGCGGGATCAGCATGATGGTGACGATGACGGCGGCGATCAGGTCGTTCGACAGCGCCGCGTGGTCATAGCGCGCGCCCCAGTCGAGGATCGGCAAGTAGCTGCGCAGGCGCGGAGGCATGACTTTGTCTTTCTATCGACGGGCGCGAAGGTCTCAGAGTCCGTTCAGCGGCACCTTGAGCATCGGGCGGCCGTCCTTGTCGGTCGGCACGGTGCCGGCGCGCATGTTCACCTGCAGCGACGGGATGATGAGCTTGGGCATGGCCAGCTGCGCGTCGCGCTCGGTACGAAAACGGATGAACTCCTCGCGGGTCTTGCCGCCGCCGACGTGGATGTTGTTGGCCTTCTCCTCGGCCACCGAGGTCTCCCACTGGATGTCGCGCCCGCCGGGGCCGTAATCGTGGCACATGAAAAGCCGCATCTCGTCCGGCAGGCTCAGCACCTTCTGAATCGAATCGTAGAGCTGCCCGGCATCGCCGCCGGGGAAATCCGCGCGGGCCGATCCGCCGTCGGGCATGAAGAGCGTGTCACCCACAAAGGCAGCGTTGCCCAGCACATGCACCATGCAGGCGGGCGTGTGACCGGGGGTGTAGAGCGCCACCGCCGTCATGCCGCCGATCCGGTAGGTGTCGCCATCTTCAAAGAGCGCGTCAAACTGCGACCCGTCGCGCTGGAATTCGGTGCCTTCGTTGAAGATCTTGCCGAAGGTGTCCTGCACCTCCATGATCTTCGACCCGATGCCGATCTTGCCGCCCAGCCGCTGCTGCAGGTACGGCGCCGCCGACAGGTGGTCGGCATGGACATGGGTTTCTATGATCCATTCGAGCGTCAGGCCCCGCTCTTCGATCTCGGCGATCAGCGCGTCGGCGTGGTCGTAGGTAATGCGCCCGGCGGCATAGTCGATGTCCATCACCGAATCGACAATGGCGCATGCGTCGGAGCCCGGGTCCTTGACGATATAGCTGATGGTGTTGGTCGCCGCGTCGAAATGCGCGGTGACCTCGGGCTGCACGGTGAGGTCGATGGGATATGCGGTCATGAAGTCCTCCCGAAGGCAAGGCGTGATGGGCGGCGCAGTCGTCACATGCCCCACATCATATTCATTAATTTTTATGTGTTTTGCGCCGCCGATGTCAACGGCTGTCGCACCGCGCTATTGCACCGCCTTGATCGCCGGATAAGCGGCGCGGAACGCCGCATAGGCGTCGTCGAACGCATCGCGCATTCCGGGGTCGGGGTCGATGGCGTCGCCCAGCGCAGGCCGGGTCATCACCTCGCCCGCATCGGTGCCCGTCGCGGCCACCATGCCCAGCCGCGCGGCACCCAGCGCCGCGCCGAATTCGCCGCCCTCGGGACGCCTCAGCGGCACGCCCAGCACCGTCGCGATCAGCCGTAGCCAATAGGCCGAGGCCGTCCCGCCGCCGATGGCGATGAGGCTGTCGAGCCGCGCGCCGGTCGCCCGCAGCGCCTCGAAACTGTCGCGCAGGCCAAAGGCCACGCCCTCGAGCACGGCGCGGGTCAGGTCGTCGCGGTCGCTGCCCGCGGCAAGGCCGGTAAAGGCGCCGCGGATCTCCGCATCGTTATGCGGCGTGCGTTCGCCCGAAAGGTACGGCAGGAACCGCACCGGGCCGGGCGTTTGCAGATCCGGGCCGAGCCCAGCGGTCAGGTCGGCGGGTTTGCACCCGGCGATCCGCGCCAGCCAGTTCAGGCTGTCGGTGGCCGAAAGCATCACGCCCATCTGGTACCATTGCCCCGGCACCGCGTGGCAGAAGGTGTGCAGCGCGGTGTCGGGCGCCGGGCGGTAGCCGTCCCGCGCCGCCAGCAGCACACCCGAGGTGCCCAGCGAGACAAAGCCGTCGCCTTCGGCCAGCGCGCCGATGCCGCAGGCCGCGGCGGCGTTGTCCCCGGCCCCGCCGGCGACGCTGACCGGACCTTTCAGGCCCCACTTGCTGCAAAGCGACTCGCGTAGACGGCCCGCCTCGGCCGCCCCCTCCACAAGCCTCGGCATCTGGTCGCGGCGCATGTGGCCTGCGTCGAGCAGCCGGTCGGACCAGTCCCGCGCGCCGACGTCGAGCCACGAGGTCCCGGCGCTGTCGGACATGTCCGCGACGTGATCGCCGGTGAGGTAGAGATTCAGGTAGGCAGCCGGCAGAAGCACCTTGGCGACGCGGTCGAAAACCTCGGGTTCATGGGCGCGGACCCAGTCCAGCTTGGGCGCGGTGAAGCCCGGAAAGACGATGTTGCCCGACAGCGCGCGGACGTCGTCGGCGACGTCGAGCCGGGCGGCCTCGGCATGGGACCGGGTGTCGTTCCAGAGGATGCAGGGCCGCAGAACCGCGTCGGAGGCATCCAGCAGGGTCGCACCGTGCATGTGACCGGCGACGCCGATGCCGCGCAGGCCTGCGAACTCCGGGCAATTGGCGCGCAACTCCTCGACCGCACCGTCCAGCGCGGCGATCCAGTCGGCCGGATCCTGTTCGGACCAGCCGGAATGGGGGTGCGCAACGTCGTAATGCCGCTCGGCCGAGGCCAGCGGCACGCCGTCCGCATCGACAAGCAGCGCCCGCAACCCGGACGTGCCGAGATCAATTCCCAGATAGGCCATGGTCCTCCTCCTTCCTGCGCTTCGCCGTCGTGTGCCGGGGCGCGTCATGCGCGGGCCCGATGGTTTCCGATGCCGATACGCCGCGCCGGACACATGTCGCGGACGGCGCGCAGGGATGTTCGCCGTCGGTTTCCAGGGTCAGCGGCACCGGCGGTGCGCGACCTGATCCGTCTCCTACTGCTTTCGCTGCCTGCATGGAAGCGCAGTTGTTCCGCGCCGCCGTGTCGGCGCGCTCCGAAGCCGCGATACTGGCATGGCTTTTCGCACGATCTGTCCGTCGGTCGGTGCAGCGCCTTCACCGCGGCCGCCATGGCAAAGCGGTCCGGACGGGTATTCAGAGCGAGGGCACGGGCATAGCCGTTCCGACGCTGTCCTAGTACGCGCGGATATCCTCGGCGGAGAGTGCATATCCGATATCGGCCAGCTGGGTCGACATCGACGCCGTTCCGAACATGCCGGTCACGGTCACCGGTTCGAACATGCCAGAGCTTTCATAGGGCGTTTCGGTGGTGACAAAGACAAGCTGGTTGGCCGGGGGCGGCTGCACGTGCACGCAGGCACCGACATAGGGCACCAGGATAAATGCGGTGACGCCGGTCGCTCTCTGGTCGATCGGAACGATGAAGCCCGACAACCTGACGATCCGGCCCGTCCAGTCGGTGCGCACGCCCGTCGACGCGGGCTGGCGCGCGGCAAGACTGCTTTCGTCATGCGGCAGGATGCCTGCAAGGTTGCCGGGAAGCGAAAAATCGTCTTCGGGCAAGAGGTCGCGCCATTCGATGTCGATCACGGTATCGGCGAAACCGGCGCGGGCGAGGCCCGCGGCTGCGAGGCCGAGCAGCAGGGTACGGCGCGACGGCACGGCTATTGCCATTGGTAGGCCTCGATCGTCTTGGCCTCGAGCTGGTAGCCGACATCGGCGATCTGGGTCGACATCGCCTTGGCCGACAGACGTCCGTAGACCCAGACAGGATCCCAGAGGGATTCGTTGGGCCAGGGGGTCTGCGTGGTTACGAAGACAAGCTGGTTCGGCGGCGGTGGCGGCACATGGATACAGGCCCCTACGTAAGGCACGAGCATGAAGCTGGTGACACCGGCCGAGGTCACGTCGAAGGGGATGATGTAGCCGGGCAGCTTGACCGGCTTGCCGTCCAGCCGGGTGTTCACCTTGCGCGCATTCGCGTCGAACTCGGGAACCCAGGTGTCGTTCACCTCGTCGATCTGGCCGGGGCCGACGATCTCGCCATAGGGGACGCCGGAGGGGATCAGATCGTCCCAGGTGATTTCCCGGAACGGGTTGGCCAAGGCACGACCGGGCACGAGGCTCGCTGCGGCGCAGGCAAGGACGGTGCGTCGGGACAGGGGCATCTGGGTCATATCCGGATCATCATGCCATCGGCCAGCGACAGGCGATAGGCCCGAAGCGCGGGCAGCAGGCTCGTCAGCGCCGCCGCACCGATCACAGCTGCGAGAGCCGACAGTTCCCGCGCCGACGGTGGGGCGATCGGCAGCCAGAGGCCGAAAGCGCTGTCGACCAGCGGCTGCGCGACGGTCAGTCCGACGTAGAGCAGAACCAGCCCCAGAACCGCGCCGATGGCGGCCATCAGCGCCGCTTCGAGCACCAGCAGGCCGAGGATCGTCGCGGGCCGCGCCCCCATGGCCCGCCAGATCGCCATTTCCCGGCGCCGTTCGTTCAGAGAGGAGAAGATCATCGCCATCATGCCCAGCAACGCGGTTATCACCACCATGGCAGAGACGCCGATGAGCGCGGTTTCGGCCACGCCGACGATCTGCCAGAGCTCCTGCAACGCGACGCCGGGAAGGATCGCGAGCAGCGGTTCTTCGGGGTATTCGTTGATCGCGCGTTGCAGGCCGAAGATCTGCAGACGAGACTCGACGCCGACAAGGGCGGCGGTGATGGCGGAAGGTGTCAGGTCCATCTCCCGGATCCGCTCTACCGGCGTCGTCTGGCCGGGGACCTGCGCGCCCGAACGCCAGTCGACGTGGATCGCCTCGATGGCTTCGAGACTGACGATCACCGTCCGGTCGACCGGCGTGCCGGTGCGGTCGATGATCCCGGCGATGCGGAAGGGTTGATCGTCGTGGTCGGTGAAACTGGCCAGCCCGTGCGACACCACGACGGGGTCGCCGACCTCGTAACCCAGCGTCGCCGCGACCTCGGCGCCGATCACCGCATCGTAAAGGTCGTCCAGACCGTGGCCCTGCCCGATCTCGAGAGACCGACCGCCGCGATATTTGTAGTGGTCGAAGAACGCCTGCGTCGTGCCCATCACCCGGAACTGCCGGTGGCTGTCGCCGAGGGAGATGGGCACGATCCAGTCGACTTCGGGCCGGGCGGCGATGTCCTGGTAGCTTTCCCAGGTCACGTTGTTCGTCGCATTGCCGATCCGGAACACCGAATACAGAAGCAGCTGGACCGACCCGGACCGCGCGCCGACGATCAGGTCGGTCCCCGAGATCGTGTCGGCGAAACTGGCCCGCGCACCGGTGCGAACCTTTTCGACACCGAGGAACAGCGCGACCGACAGGGCGATGGCGAGGATCGTCATCCCGACCGTCAGAGCCCGCGCCATGAGCGAGCCAAGGGCGAGGCGCAGGATCATGCCGTCCTCCGTTCGGTTCGCGCGATGTCTGCGAGGCGCACGACCCGGTCGAACCGCGCGCCCAGGCGTTCGTCGTGGCTGACCATCAGCAGCGACGATCCGGTGGCGGCGATGCGGTCGAAGAGCAGCCCGAGAAAGCTGTCCTGCGTCGCGGCATCCAGGGCCGAGGTCGGTTCGTCGGCGACGATCAGCGGCGGCTGTCCGATCAGGGCGCGCGCGACGGCGACCCGCTGCTGCTGACCGACCGACAGGCGACCGGCTGTGGTGCCGGTGATCCCGTCGGGCAAGCCGAGGGCCGAACAGAGACCCGCGGCCTCGTCCGGTGCCGCGCGCTTGCGCCGCTCCGGGGCAAAACGCAGCGGCAGCAGGATATTGTCCGATACGCTGGCATAGGGCAGCAGGTTGAAATGCTGGAAGATCACGCCGATCCGTTCGGCCCGGAACCGGTCCCGCGCTCCGGCGCGCAGGGTCGCAATATCGGTGCCTCCGACCGCGACACAGCCGCTGTCGGCGGTGACGATGCCGCAAATCAGCGACAGCAGCGTCGACTTGCCCGACCCGCTTTCACCCAGAAGCAAAACGCTTTCGCTCTGCGCCATGCGGAACTCCGGCACGGACAGCGCGAACGATGACCGCCCCGGCCAGCGGAAGCGGACGTCGTCCAGGGCCAGTGCCGGGTCCGTCATGGTCACTCCAGCTTCAATTCAGGCGCGGCGCGGCCGATCTCGGCCCGACCGGCGCCGGATTCGGTGCCGAATTGCGCCGCGATTTCCTGCGCGTTTTCGAAGGTGTCGAAGAACGGGAAGCCGATGGTGGTCAGCGCACCCTGGTCCTCGCAGTCGAAGGCATAGGTCAAATGGAACGCGCTGTGCTGGGCCTCGTCGGCGTGATTGCCGTCATGGTTGTCCCCGGCGTGTTCTTCTTGCTCGTGATCCTCCGCCATGTGATCTTCCGCATCGTCATGGTCGCGATCGCCGGAGTGCAGTTCGGCCAGGACCTTTGTCAGGTGACAACCGGCGGCGGCGGGCAGGGTCACCACATTCTCGGGCATCAGCATCTGGCGGATGGCGGCCTCGACCGCATCCCTGTCCTCGGCAGAACTGGACTCGTATTCGAAGCCGACGATGTCCATGCCGGGGGCCAGGATGCCGACATGTACCGTGCCGTCCTCGATGGCGATTTCCGCGGTGGAAACGCCGTGCACATGCGCGTCGATTTCGCGGCTGTCCTGTGCGACGGCTCCCGTGGCGAGCGAAGCGGCGACGAGCGTCAGAGGGATCGGTCTCATGGCAGGTCCTTTCCCGACGATTGATGAAGAGTTGCACGGACCTTTGCAACGCCCCGGCGCCACGCGGCGCGGTCACATCCGCGTTTTTCGGGCGGCGGGCCGAGCATCAGGACGCCATCCCACCTCTGCCCGTCAGGCGCCGGATCGCGGCCCGCCACTAATTGTGTGATCGAGGAAAGCGCGTCCGGTATTGTTTCCTGCGTCTGAACGCGGATTCAGCCCGGACCGCACACTGTCAAACGTCCTGAATAGCGCCCTTGCAAAACGCCGCGCCGTGAAACCCACGGCGCGCCGTCACCGGTGTAGGGGCGCGAATATTTCTTCGTAGGGAATTCAATGAAATTAGACGGTTAGCCGCAGAAGCGTGACCACATTTTTTCGTCGTGTTCGCCCATATTTTTCGCATCGCGGGAACCCGACCAAACATCGCTGTCGACCGATGTCGCGCATCGGCAAGCCCATTGCCTATCAGTGATCCAATGCACGAAGATTGGGCGGAAACCGGAAGTTCGCCAAGAGTGCGAGAAGAGCAAGCCGATCAGTCGAAACCGGACATTAAATGATGCTGCGAGATTGCTCTAAGTTCCGGCTAATCGATCACGCCGAGTAGAAATTGGCTTCGGCAGTTTGCATCCTTTTTCCCAATGCCAGAGCAGCTCATTGCTGCAGACGGCATCATTCGGTCATGATACTACGCAGGAGCCTACCCTATATCCAAAATTCCTATCCCGTGGGTGTGGCTATCGAGACTGATCGTGAGAGCCCTTGGAAGGCCCGCAAGAGATCAAGGCGTGCAGTCTCAGACCTTCCGGATTTAATCGGAGCCATGCGCGAATTCTGATGCGCCGACTCGCCCCCTTTGAACAGCGATCAACGCAATCGCAATGGCCAGCCCGATCCCGTCCGTGATCCAGCCGCCGGCGATCATCGTGAGCCCACCTGCTGCAAGAGCGATCCGCACCGCGGGGTTTGCATGTCCGAAAAACCAGCCCTGAACGGCGCATGACAGAAGGTACACGCCGATGATGGCGGTGACGGCTATATGGCCGATCTCGAACCAGGTTCCGTTCAGGAGCATCGCTGGTGAATAGAAAAACATGTAGGGTACGACGAAAGCCGCCAGGCCGATCTTGAAGCTTTCGACGCTGGTCCGGATCGGGTCGGACCCTGCGAGGGCAGAGCCTGCATAGGCGGCGAGAGCCACTGGCGGTGTGATCGCAGACATCACTGCGAAATAGAATATGAAGAGATGCGCAGTCAGGGGTGCCACGCCAAGATTGATGACGCCCGGCGCGATCACGCTTGCTGCAACGGCATAGGCAGCCGTCGTGGGCATACCCATGCCAAGGATGATCGATACGACCATGGCGAAGAACAGCGCGAGGATCTGGCTTTGATCCGCAAGCGCCAGCAGCACGGTCGAGAAGCGCGACCCGATGCCGGTCAACGCAATGACACCGACGATGATGCCGGCCGTCGCACAGACGGCGACCAGTTGCAGCACCATGCGCGCGCCGTTGTCGAGCGCCTGGAACAACTGCCGCGGTCCCATGCGGTGCGGCGTGAGCCACGACACCACGGCCGCCGTGATCATAGCCAGCGTCCCGCAACGGATGACCGAGTAGCCCGCGAACAGCGCGTAGATCAGCACCACGATCGGCAGGAAGAGGTAGATTTGCTTGGCCAGCTTCGCGAGCTTAGGCAGTTCGTCGCGCGGCAAGCCTTTCATGTTCGCCTTCTTCGCGGCCAGATCGACCATGAAGTAGACCGACACGAAGTAGATGACCGCTGGGATGATCGCGGCATAGACGATGTCCATGTAGGGAATGCCGGTGATCTCGGCCATGATGAAAGCGCCCGCCCCCATGATCGGCGGCATGATCTGCCCGCCGGTGCTGGCTGCCGCCTCGACGGCTGCGGAGGTCTGCTTGCGGTAGCCGACCTTCTTCATCATCGGGATGGTCAGCGAGCCAGTCGCCACGACATTGCCCGCCGAGGTCCCGTTGATCATGCCCATCAGGCCAGAGGCGAAGATCGCCACCTTGGCCGGCCCGCCGCGCCGATGCCCTGCTGCGGCGAACGCCAAGTTCACGAAGTACTCTCCCACGCGGGTGGTCTGAAGGAAGGCCGCGAAGACGACGAACAGGATGATGTAGGTCGACGAGATAGCGATCGGCGCGCCCAGCACGCCGTTGTCGGTAAAGATGTACGAGAAGAACCGCTTCACGTCGTAACCGCGGTGTTCGAATATCCCCGGAAGCCAAGGCCCGGCAAAGGCGTAAGCAACGAAAACCGATGCGATGATGACAAGTGCCAGGCCCGCGAGGCGGCGCGTCAGTTCGATGATCAGCAACACGCCCGTGATGGCCGACCACATGTCGCCGGGCAGCGCCATGGGCATCCCGGCGCGGAGCTGCAGCTGTCGGGCAAAGAAAATGAGGTAACCCGTGAACGCCATGGCAGCCAGCGCGAGCAGCACGTCACCCGGCGCGAAACGCATCCGGCCGTGATGCGGGAAGATCCACCCGTGCACGATGGCCAGCGCGGTTCCCAGCGTCAGCGGTATGCCGAACGTCGACATGGCCCATTGCGGCGGCATGCGCTCTCCGAGGATCGTGCCGTTGATCCAGATCGCCGCGACGCCAAGCAGCCCGTAGAGGATACCGGCACCGGAGAGCGCCAGCAGAATTTTCGATGCGATGCTCTCTCGCTGAGTTGCGTCCGTACCGTCCGGAAACGCGGTCGAGCCGAACAGCAGAAAGCCCAGAAGCAGGCCGCCGCCAACGTGGGTGAGGCGATACGCCCAAGTCTCGAGCGGATAGACGTTCATCACCAGGAGGTGGAAGACCGTGTAGGCGACGCAAAGGATCGCGATAAGGGCGTTGCGGCCGCCCGTGAATAGTCTCTGGTTCGCGGCCACGGGGTCGTTGTCCACGTTGGCCCGGGCCAGTTCCTGCTCGATCGCGGTCTTGCCATCTTCCCGGCTGTCACCGGGCGTCGTTTGCTGCGCTTGGCTCATCGTTCGGACCCCTCGGCACACAGGGAGTGATCCGGGCGGCCGCACAAGCGTCGCCCGGAATGGTCAGGTTTTCGACAGGGAGGGTGCCGAATTACTCGACCGACGGCACGTCATAGCCGTTTTCCTCGAACCAGCGGGCGGCGCCCGGATGGAACGGGATCACGGTGTTCTTGCCCACGTTCTCCGGCAGCGTTTCGCGTGCCGCGGCGTGGTTCGTCATCATGCGGTCGTGGTTTTCCATCGCCAGCGCGGTGATCTCGTAGGCGAGGCTTTCGGACATGTCCTCATGGGCGATGGCGAAGTTCCACAGCGAAGTGGTCTCGAGGGGCTCGGGCTGGTCCTCGTAGGTGTTCGCCGGGATCGTGAAGTCGGACATGGCCGGTACGATGTCCTTCATCGTGCCGCGGGTCTCGTCGTCCATCGACAGGAACCGGACGTCGTTCTCGACCGCGAGCTGCGAATAGGCGCCGGTCGGAAGGCCGGCCGCGTAGACGAAGGCATCGATCAACCCGTCCTTGAGCTGGCCGGCCGTGTCCGAACCGCCCGCGTTCGAGATTGTGACGTTGTCATAGCCTTCGGCGTTCTCGAAGAACCGCGTCCAATAAGTGGCCGAGGTCCCGCCGGCCGGGCCGACGCCGACGCGCTTGCCTTGCAGATCCTCGAAGCTTTCGATGTCCGAAGACGCGAGGACCGCGGCCTGCAGCGGCGTCTGGTACATCGGGAACAGCGCGCGCACGCCTTCGTGCGGAGTCGGCATCAGGGGGCTTTCACCGCGCCGCGCCTCGTCGGCGGGGCCAAGCGTGACGAAGCCAAGCTGGTGCTCGCCGGTTTCCACCAGGGTCACGTTCTGGACCGGGCCGCCGGTGATCTCGACGCCCGCGTTGACGCCCAGCTCTTCACTGATCATTGCGCCGAATCCGCTGCCATAGCCGAAATAGGTGCCGCCCTGGCTGCCGGTACCGATGGTGATGCTGGCCGGCCAGTCGGCATTGTCCTGTGCCGCAACAGGAAGTGCGGCCACGCAAGCGGCGGCTGTCAGGAATGCTGTGAACTTCATTGTTTCCTCCTCCGTTTTCTCCCAGAAACGCACCGCATTTGCTTCGGTGCGTTCTCCGAAATCCAGAGTGGGTGAAGGATCGCCATCGGCCAACTGACCGAAGATTATATTCTTTTATGATATAATCAGGCAGATGCTTCCAGCGCCTCGATCTCTGCGTCGAGGACAGACATGAACGCGTCGCGCAACGGGTCCCGAGTACCGCGCGGCCAAGCTGCCGCCAGGATCAGCTTGGCTTGGGCCGTTGCGCCTGGCGTCTTGATCGGAATGAACCGCACGCCCTTCACCCGCAGCCGCGAGGTCCATCGCGGCACGATCGCCAGGCCCGTCCCCGCCGCCACGAGATTGACGATCGTCTGCTTTTCCTCGGCGACCTGTGCAACGCGGGCGGCAAGCCCTGCGCGCATGAACAGTGACATTGTCAGGTCGTGCGAGTGGGGCCGCGATCGTCGGTCCGGAACGATGAGCGGTTCTTCCGAAAGGTCGGCGATCTCGATCTTTTCGCGTCCGCAAAGCGGGTGCGATTGGGGGACCGCCACTACGGCCGTTTCGTAGAACAGGGTTCGAAATACAAGCCGCGGGTCACGTACATCGGGCGGTCTGCAAAAGGCGATGTCGAGCCCGCCACTCAGCAGCTTTGGGAGCAGGTGGATCGTCTTCTGTTCGACGATCTGGATCTCGAGATCGGGATGCGTCTCGTGCATCGGCTGCAGGATCTGCGGGATCAGACCGGCCGCCGCACTGTCGATCGCACCGACCCTGAGAACATGAGCCCGGCTACTGCGCGCGGCACGTGCCTTGGTCTCGAGGGCCTCCGCCTGCTCCAGAAGCGTGCGCGCGTCCGCGACCACCTGCGAACCGGCTTCGGTCAGCGAAACCGACCGGGTTGTCCGAATGAACAGCGTGACGCCAAGATGATCCTCAAGCTGACGGATATGGCGGCCAAGCGTCGCGGGAAGAATGCCAAGCGATTGTGCGGCACGCCCGAAATGAAGGCTGTCCGCGGCCGCCAGAAAGCACTTAACCTGCGTGATGTTCATCATTCGGCCCAAATTATTATTTCATCACTGTATATAATCACGCCGGAATTGAGAAGCTCCTCCGGCGGCCTGTACGCTTGTCGATAAATCATGTGACGCGAGGAGGAGACTGCATGACGATCCTGCAAGACCACGGCGCCGAGACCGCATCCGGAACCCGCGCCTCCCCGGCAGATGGTGCGGTCAAGACCTATAGGATCGCGTCGATTCCCGCCGATGGGATCGGGCCCGAGGTCATCGCCGCCGGTCTTCAGGCACTTGACGCGCTTGCGCGGCGTGATGGCGGGTTCACCTTCGACGTGACGGAATTCGACTGGGGCTCTGACCGCTTCAAGAAGACCGGCGCGCTGATGCCCGCGGATGGCCGTGACCAGATCAAGGATTTCGACGCGATCTTCTTCGGCGCCGTCGGCGCGCCGGACGTGCCCGATCATGTGACGCTCTGGGGGCTGCGCCTGCCGATCTGCCAAGGCTTCGACCAGTACGCCAACGTCCGCCCGACGAAGATCTTGCCGGGCATCACTTCACCGCTGGCGGGCGTCGGGCCCGGCGATCTCGACTGGGTGATCGTGCGCGAAAACTCCGAAGGCGAGTATTCCGGCAACGGCGGGCGCACGCACCAGGGGATGCCCGAGGAGGTCGGCACAGAGGTCTCGATCTTCACCCGCACCGGCGTCACGCGGATCATGCGTTACGCGTTTGAACTGGCGCGCTCGCGGCCGCGCAAGTTTCTGACCGTGGTGACGAAGTCGAACGCGCAGCGTTTCGGCATGGTCATGTGGGACGAGATCGCCGCCGAGGTCGCGCAAGAGTTTCCGGACGTGACATGGGACAAGATGCTGGTGGACGCGATGACCGTGCGCATGGTCAAGGACCCCAAGAGCCTCGACACCATCGTGGCGACGAACCTGCACGCCGACATTCTGTCGGACCTCGCCGGCGCGCTCGCGGGCAGCCTTGGCGTCGCGCCGACGGCGAATATCGATCCCGAGCGTCGCTACCCGTCGATGTTCGAGCCGATCCACGGCTCGGCCTTCGATATCACCGGCAAGGGCATCGCGAACCCCGTCGCCACCTTCTGGACGGCAAGCCAGATGCTCGACCACCTGGGCGAAACCAACGCCTCGGCGAGGCTGATGCGAGCGGTCGAGAAGGTCTGCGCAGACGGCATCATGACGCCGGATGTCGGCGGCACCGCCACGACGCAAGAGGTCACCGACGCCGTTTGCGAAGCGATCCGAGCCGAAAACATCTAAGGCGGATCATGTCGACAGAGGCGGCAACTCTGCTTCGGCAGATGATGGACGCCGCGGTTTCCGCGGCCGATCCTGCGACTGTGTTGGCCCGTCATTTGCCGGAGAAGCCGACCGGCCGCTGCATTGCCCTCGGGGCCGGGAAATCGGCTGCAGCAATGGCCCGCGCGGTCGAAAAAGCGTGGCCGGATGTTGAGCTGTCGGGCCTGGTCGTGACCCGCTACGGTCATTCGGCCCCGACGGACCGGATAACGGTTCGGGAGGCCGCGCACCCGGTTCCGGACGAAGCGGGGCTTGCCGCGACGCAGGAGATCCTGGACATCGCGCATGCGGCCGGCCCCGACGACCTGGTCCTGTTCCTCGTGTCCGGGGGCGGGTCGGCGTTGCTGACGGCGCCGGTTCCCCCGCTGACTCTCGCGGACAAGATCGAGGTCAACCGGCGGCTGCTTGGATCGGGTCTTGCGATCGCGGACATGAACCGCATTCGCCGGCGGCTTTCCCTGGTCAAGGGCGGTAGGCTGACCCGCGCAGCGGCGCCCGCGCGCGTGGTGACGTTGGCGATATCGGACGTGCCGGGCGACGACCCGCTTGCCATCGCGTCCGGCCCGACGGAGACGGCCCCGGCAGACCGCGACATCTCGCACCTTGTCGAACGCCTTGGAGCGGATCTGCCCGAGCACATCGCGCAGGCCTTGCGCAGTGCTTCGCAGACGGACCCTACGCTGGAAACGGACTATCGATTGATCGCCACGCCATGGGCTTCGCTGCTGGCCGCGTCCAAGGTGGCCGAGACAGCCGGGATTACGCCGGTTCTGCTGGGTGACGCGCTGGAAGGCGAAGCGCGCGACGTGGGCACCGTCATGGCTGGGATGGCGCGCTCGGTCGCAAAGCACGGCAAACCCGCGCCACGGCCGGCCGTCCTGCTGTCCGGCGGCGAGACGACCGTGACAATCGGTGATCGGAAACCCGGTCGCGGAGGCCGGAATACCGAGTTCCTCTTGGGCCTTGCAGTCGCGCTGGAGAGGGAGCCGGGCATATTTGCCGCAGCGATCGATACCGACGGCATCGATGGAACCGAGGACGCGGCGGGCGCAGTCGTCGATCCCACCACCCTTGGCCGGGCGCTCGCGGCGGGCCGCGATCCCCATGCCGATCTCTCAGGGCACGACAGTTATGCTCTGTTCGACGCGATCGGCGATTTGATCCGGACCGGACCGACGTTGACCAACGTGAACGATATCCGTGCGGTGCTCATCGTTTGATCTGACCTGCCATCAAAGGGATGTACGCCAATGATCAGAAACAGACGTGCCAAGATTGTGGCCACGGTCGGACCTGCCAGCAACACGCCCGAGATGCTGGAGACGCTTTTCGAGGCTGGCGCGGATACCTTTCGATTGAACTTCAGCCACGGAACGCACCAGGACCACCTGGCCGTGATCCGGGCGATCCGCGCCCTCGAACAAAAGAAGGGCACTCCGATCGGGGTTTTGCAGGACCTGCAGGGGCCCAAGATCCGCCTGGGCCGCTTGAACAGGGGCGAAAAACGGCTTCGGGGCGGAGACCTGGTTCCGATCGTCTGCCGGGACACGAACGAAACGGGCAATGCGTGGCCGCTGCCGCACCCCGAGGTATTCGAGGCGATCGGCGCGGGCGACCGCCTTCTGATCGATGACGGCCGTATTCGGTTGCGCGTTGTCGAAGCAGGATCGGAGCGCATCACCGCAAAGGTCACCCATGGCGGGTCGGTCAAGGACAAAAAGGGCGTCAATCTTCCGGATACGCGGATCGACTTGCCCGGGCTGACCGAAAAGGACCATGCCGACCTGCTGTTGGGTCTCGAGGCCGGTGTGGACTGGGTGGCTCTTTCCTTCGTGCAACAGGCAGAGGACATCGAAAAACTTCGTACGCTCGTCGGCGATCGCTGCGGCCTCATCGCGAAGATCGAAAAACCGTCCGCATTGACCGACATCGATCGCATCGTAGACACGTCGGACGGTGTGATGATCGCACGCGGCGATCTTGGGGTAGAGATTCCGCCAGAAGACGTGCCCGGCCATCAGAAAAAGATCATCCAGACCTGCCGCCGAGCCTGTCGGCCCGTCATCGTCGCCACGCAGATGCTCGAATCCATGGTCGACGCACCCGGACCGACACGGGCAGAAGCGTCCGACGTGGCGACGGCCATCTACGACGGCGCGGATGCGGTCATGCTCTCGGCCGAAAGCGCGACGGGGAACTACCCTGTGGAGGCGGTGACCGTCATGGACAGGATCGCCGTCCGCACCGAAAGGCCTGCGGGCGGCTGCGCCAATCTGGACGAGAAGACCGCGAATGGTGCGAGCCCCGAAAACACGATTGCAAGGATGGCAGCGAGGGTCGCCGACGAATTGTCGTCCCCGGCGATTGTCGCCTACTCCTTGAGCGGCAGCACCGCATGGCGTGTTGCCGCAGCTCGCCCTGCCCAGCCGATCATCGTAATTACTCCCGACCTCGCAGTAGCAAGGCGCATGGCCTTGACCTAGGGCACGCGAGCCGTACTCGACGAGGATGTCGTCGAGTACGAAAGCATGGTCCGCTTCGCTCGCGGAAAATGCGAGCAACTGCTTGTCCAGGATCGCAACGAGCGCGTGGTTGTGATTGCGGGGATCCCTTTCGGATCGTCCGGCCAGACAAACAACATTCGAATTGTCGAATTGGGCCAGAACGGACCGGCTTGAGAGCTCGGCCGGCTTGAGTACGCGATGCAGGGCAACCTGCGCTGTGTGGCTCGTCTTAGTCTCAGACTGTGACACCTGCAGTATGGCGCAGCGCGACGCCGGAAGTGGAAGCCATCCACCCCCATCTGGTTTGGCGAGCCGCAACACAGCGTGTCATCTCGGGCGCCAAGGGGTTTCACGTCCCGCTGCCACGACCGTCCAGACTTCCCGGAGCCCGTGTCAAACGGCGTTCGCCGCGATCGCCGCTTGACATAGTGCTTATAACGTTATGAGGTCATACCAGTTAATGAGAGAGTGATGGAGGACGCGAGGTGACTAAGCTGGCTTTGTTCGGAGCAGGCGGGAAAATGGGTGTCCGGCTGTCTCGCAACCTTGCGAAGACCGATTTCGATGTGGCGCATGTCGAGATCTCGCAGGAGGGGCAGCAACGGCTGAGAGACGCCGTCGGGGCAGACTGCGTATCTACCGAAGATGCCCTCGTCGGAGCTGAGGTCGTGGTCCTTGCGGTGCCGGACACCGCCATAAAGGCGGTGTCTCGCGAGATTATAGACAAGGTGGAAAGCGGTGCGATAGTCGTCTGCCTCGACGCCGCGGGCCCCTTCGCCGGACACTTGCCGAACCGCGAGGACGTGACCTATTTCGTGTCCCATCCCTGCCATCCTCCGATTTTCAACGACGAAGGCACCGCGGAGGGCAGGCGTGACCATTTCGGCGGGGTTGCGGCGAAACAGGCCATCGTGAACGCACTGATGCAAGGCCCCGAAGAGCATTACGATCTGGGCGACAAGGTCGGTCGAGCCATTTATGCCCCGGTCTTCCGGTCTCATCGGGTCACAGTCGAGCAAATGGCGATGCTCGAACCTGGTCTTTCGGAAACGGTCTGCGCATCGCTTCTCGATGTTATGCGGGAAGCAATGGACGAAGTCGTCGCCCGTGGCGTCCCGAAAGAGGCCGCGCGCGACTTTCTGCTTGGCCACCTGAACATTCTGGGCGCGGTCATCTTCGACGAGATCGACGGTGTTTTTTCGGACGCTTGCAACAAGGCGATCGAGTTCGGAAAGCCCGCCCTGATGAAAGAGGACTGGAAGCGGGTGTTCGAGCCCGAGGAAATCGCGGCAAGCATCCAGCGGATCACCTGACACGCGCCCAACCGCTGAGCCAAACCGCCAGCTTGCAGCCTGCGCTCGGACCATCGACGCCGGTACCAGACCCGAACCACGTGCGGCGGCCGTCTCGGGCCGACCAAATCTGAGGTCCCCTGATGTGCGGATCGCGTTTCGAACAGCAACCGCGGTCCCACGGCGTTGCTCGGATCCGAATGGGTCGTTCGCGCGGCGCGCGATGAACAGCAAAAGGACGTACGTTTTGCATGAGACGGGAGAGATACCTTGACGAGTGAAGTGCTGAAAGGCGGACTGATCGGTTGCGGCTTTTTCGCCGTAAACCAGATGCACGGCTGGCAAGAGATCGAAGGCGTGGAGATTGTCGCCATCTGCGATCGCGACCGGGCTCGCTTGACCGAGATAGGCGACAAGTTCGACGTTGACGCACGCTATTCCGATGCAGCCGAGATGCTTGCCGCGGAGAAGCTGGACTTTGTGGACATCGCCACGACGGTGGAATCCCATCGCGCGCTCGTGGAACTCGCGGCCCGGCACGGGCTTCACGTCATCTGCCAGAAGCCTCTTGCCGAAACGATGGAAGATGCCCGCGCAATGAACGCCGCTGTCGCGGACGCGGGTCGCGTCTTCATGGTGCACGAGAACTTTCGCTGGCAATCCGGGCTTCGCGCCGCAATCGATGCCGTGCGGGCGGGCAAGATCGGTGAGCCGTTTTTCTGCCGGGCGAGCTTTCGTTCCGGCTACGATGTCTATTCGGGCCAGCCCTACCTGGCAACGGATGAACGTTTCATCATTCAAGACCTCGGAATCCACGTGCTCGACGTGACACGGGCCATCATGGGTGAAGTAAGTACCCTTTCGGCGTCGATCCAGCGCGTGAACCCGAAGATCCGAGGTGAGGATGTGGCTACCATCCTTCTGAAGCATGACAGCGGTGCCACAAGCGTGGTCGACTGCTCCTATGCCACGCGTCAGCAGCCTGAGACCTTCCCAGAGACGCTGCTCGAGATCGACGGCGAGACGGGCACGCTGCGCCTTGACGCGGGCTACCGTCTGACGATCCAGACCGCCGGAGGCGAAGACGTCATTGACGTCTCCCCGCGTCTTTATCCCTGGGCAGAAAAGCCGTGGCACAACATCCAAGAGAGCGTTGCGACGATCCAGCGGCATTTCGCGGAATGCCTTCGCCAGGGCCGGTCTCCGGAAACTTCGGGGGACGACAATCTGCGGACACTCGCGCTTGTCGAAGGAGCCTATTTCTCCGCAGCCGAGGCACGGACCATCAAACCCGAGGAGCTTTGAGCGATGGGCGACCCGATCACGCTTTTCGGCACCGACGCGGCTCGGCCGTCGGCACAGCGTTTCAACACGGGTCGGTTGAGTTTCGAACTGCTCGATGGCGGACTGCATGACATTCGTTTCGACAACATCGAGGTAATCCGCGCCGTGACCTTCCCGGTTCGCGATCGGGACTGGGGCACCATCGGACCTCGGCTGGATGCGGCAAAGATCGAAGAAACCGCTACCGGCCTGACCCTTGCCTGGAACGCCGAGTTCGTGAACGGCGGTGCCCGGCTGCGGACGAGTCTGGTGGTCACGGCCTCGGGCAATCACCTTGAGGTACACGCGACAGCCCGATCCGATGGCGATTTCGAAACCAACCGGGCCGGTTTCACCGTTCTGCATCCGATCGCTGCGTCGGCCTGCCCGCTGACGGTCGAGCATTCCGACGGGACGGCCGAGGACAGCCATCTGCCCGATCGGATCGAACCATGGCAGCCGTTCATGGATATCCGCACACTGACCCACACGCAGTCCGGCGTCGTCACCAGGTGCCAGTTGAGGGGCGATGTCTTCGAAATGGAGGACCAGCGGCAATGGTCCGATGCCTCGTTCAAGACCTATAACCGGCCGCTGGCGTGGCCTTGGCCCTATCGCCTCCGTGATGGCGAGACATTGCAGCAGAGCGTGTCGCTTAGTTTCACCGGAGAAGGCCAGCGGGCTTACGCCCAGGACAATGTCACGCTTTCGGTCGGTGCCCTGAATGGATGCCGGATCCCGGAACTCGCACTGGTGGTGACACCTGCCGAGGCCCGGGAGTTGCTGAGCGATGTAGCGCCCCTCGAACGCATCGGTCCGCAGCGGATCACTGCCCATGTCGACCCGGAGACGGATGATACCGACCTCGCGCCATTCGCGCAGTTGCGAGCCCGGTTACCGCTCGCTGTCGACCTGGAATACGCTGCGCGATGCGACGGAGACCTCGACTCAGAATTTACGGGGCTGGCCGAACAGATCCAGGCGGCGAACCTTCCGATCTCCTCCCTATTCGTCTGTCCTTCGGTTGACCGGCAATCGACGCCGCCCGGCAGTTCCTGGCCGGATTGCCCGCCGCTTGAGGATGTTCATGCTGCGGCTGCACGAGCTTTCCCCAACATTCCTCGTGGCGGCGGGATGCTGTCGTATTTTACCGAGTTCAATCGGAAGCGGCCGCCGGTCGGGATGCTCGACTTCGTGGCGCATGGAACCAATCCGATTGTGCACGCTGCCGATGACAGAAGCGTCATGCAGACCCTGACCGCGTTGCCATGGATCCTCAGATCCGGCCAAGCGATCGCCGATGGCAAGCCCTATCGGTTGGGGCTGTCCTCGATTCCCATGAGGCAGAACCCCTACGGTTCCCGGACAATCGACAACCCCGAGAATCAACGAGTCTGCATGGGAAACTCCGATCCTCGGCACTTTGCGCAATTCGGCGCGGCATTCACGCTTGGGTATCTTGCGCAAATTGCGCCGTTCGGGATCGAGGTCTGGACCCCTGCGGCGGGATCGGGGCCGCGAGGCGTTTGCAAGGACGGAAATCTGACGCCGCTTGGCGATCTCTTGTCGCGTCTGTCGCGCTTGGCCGGGCAGCCGGTCCGCAATGTCTCAGTTTCCGAGCCTGAAAAGGCGGCGGCGCTCGCGACCGAGAAAACCCTGCTGTTGGCCAACTTTACTGATGGCCCGATCAGGATGGTCATCGAGAATGGAGGCGAGGTGCGGCTTGGGCCCTATGCTATCGCCGAACACCCGCTTTCCGGTCCTCAGGAATGATGACGGTAGTTGGCTGCAGAGCGATCCAGGTGAACTTCCATCATGCCTGCGGCAGCAGAGGAATCCCCTGCCGCAATCGCCTCGATGATCCGTTCGTGCTCGTCGAGCGTGACTTCCTCGCGGCCCGACCAGTGCAAGAGCGAGGTGTGATAGTGGAAGATCCACTTCAGCATCGCCTCGGCCATGGCTGTGATGATCGGGTTGCCGGCGATCGATGCAAGCTTGCTGTGGAAGGCGATGTCGCCGCGAATGAAATCGTGCGCATTGCCGAGTTCCTTGCGTTGCTCCGCGAGGAGCCTGCGCAGGTCATCGAGATCTTGCTCATTGCGCTTGTTGGCCGCGATCTTGATGAGCCCTATCTCGAACAGTTTTCGAGCCTCCTTGAGGTGATTGAGATTTTCCGGTGCGGCCGTAATCAGGAATTGGGCGATAGCATCGACTTGGGTGAACGCCGTGGTCGGGCTGATCTCATTCACTCGGCTGCGCTCTCCATGAGATACGGTGATCAAGCCAATTGTATGCATCGTCTGCAGGGCTTCCCGGACTGCGGGTCGTCCGACGCCGAAGCGCGTCATGAGATCGCGCTCGGCCGGTACCGGGTCACCTGGCTTGAGCTCGCCGTTCAGGATCATGTTGCGGAGCCGGTCGAAGACCTCATCGGAAAGTTTACGCCTGACAATTCGGTCACGGGCGACTTGGGGCGTGTCCATCACGAGTCGGTATCTCCGTTGAGTTTGAAGGTAGCATCCACCGAAATGCTTGCGGCCAACATCGCCCGCGACTGGTATAACGAGATAATATATGCAGCATGAGGTCAACGCAAACGCACCTTCCTCTTTGCCTGAGGGACGGCCCCTCGTCGCCTGGATCGGCGACGATTTCACCGGTGCGGCGGCGACGATGGAGGTCTTGGCCTTTGCCGGACTAAAGTCGGTGCTCTTTCTGGCCGAGCCCACGGCCTCTCAGTTGGCGCAGTTCAAGGACGTCTCGGGACTGGGCATTGCGACAATGGCCCGAACCCGAGCGCCCGAATGGATGGACGAGCACCTGCCGCGCATGTTTCGCGCGCTGGCTGCTAGTGGTGCGGAACTCGTGCACTACAAGGTCTGCTCTACACTGGATTCGTCTGTTTCGACCGGGTCCATCGGCCGGGCGCTGAACATCGGCGTCGAGGCTTTCGCGCCGCGCTCGGTACCGATCATCGTGGCGGCACCCGAAATGCGACGCTACCAGGCTTTTGGCAATCTCTTCGCCGGAACCTTGCAGGGCGTCTTTCGTCTCGACCGACACCCCGTGATGTCCCGCCATCCGGTGACACCGATGACAGAAGCGGATGTCGCCCGCCATATCGGCACCCAGACTGATCTGTCAGTCGACTGCCTGGACATCGAAGCACTGGCAGACAGGAAAGGCGCGGCAGCGAGGCTCTCCGCGGCAGACGGTCCCGCAGCCTATACCCTCGATCAGATAGGCCCAGCCGAGGAGGC
Source organism: Thalassococcus profundi (assembly GCF_003344785.1). Lineage (GTDB taxonomy): Bacteria > Pseudomonadota > Alphaproteobacteria > Rhodobacterales > Rhodobacteraceae > Puniceibacterium > Puniceibacterium profundi. The sequence goes on from NZ_QPMK01000001.1 coordinate 268,413, forward strand.
CGCCGCGGGCGCATTGCTCTGGCAAGGCAGGGCGGAAAACCGCTTCGTCATAGGCTCTCAGGGCGTCGAGTACGCCCTCGTAAGGCATTGGCGCCACGAAGGCCTTGTCGAACCGCCGCAGCCAATCCGTGGCATCGGTCGCGTGGAGGAGATGGCCGTCGTGTCGGGCTCCGTTTCTCCGGTTGCGGCAGATCAGATCGCATGGTCCATCAAAGACGGGTTTACGTCGGTAAGGTTCGACGCCATGGCAGCCTGCGGTTCGCCGGACGATCTCGGCGCAGCCGAGAACGCGGCGCTCGACGCCGCTTTAAACGTACTCGACAAGGGATCCGTACCCCTCATTTACAGCGCCGCCGGCCCGGATGATCCAGGGGTGAAGCAGCTTGAGGCTGCGCTCGCGGAACGGAATGCAGCCGACGTGAATGCCAAGATCGGTCAGGCGCTCGGTCGCATCCTGCGTCACCTGGTCGAGGCGCGAAACCTGCGGCGGGTTGTTGTATCCGGGGGCGACACGTCCGGGCATGTCTGTACCGAACTGGGCATTTATGCACTCTCCGCCCTGGCACCAACGATCCCGGGCGCATCAATCTGCCGCGCTCATGCCGAAGGACCGATGGATGGCCTCCAGTTGGCACTGAAGGGGGGGCAGATGGGCAGCACCGATTACTTCAACTGGGTTCGAGACGGCGGAGGCGTGAGAGCAACATGACAAATCGGATTAGGGCCACATACGAGATCGAGTCCCCTGTCGGCGTGCAGCAAGCCGCAGAAGTGCTGGCGGGAGAGCAATCGACAGGTACGTTTGTCCGCCTCGCTGCCGAAACGGATGAGTTGCGCGATCGTTCGGCCGCCCGGATCGAGCACTGCGTGGTGACCGGAGAGAGCCCGACACCTTCGCTGCCCTGCAGGATAACGGCTGACCGGTACGAGCGTGGCCAGGTCACCATCTCCTGGCCGATCGCAACAATGGGGCCATCGCTTCCGAATATCCTGGCGACGGTTGCCGGCAACCTGTTCGAGTTGGCGGAACTTTCGGCCATCCGGTTGCTCGACCTTCACCTGCCACGAGAGGTCATCGAGGCCAATCCGGGACCCCGCTTCGGAATAGCCGGCACGCGGGACCTGATGGGCGTACCCGAAGGCCCCATGATTGGCACGATCATAAAGCCGAGCGTTGGTCTCTCCGCCGCTGAAACCGCGAGCCTCGTACGCGATCTCGCCGAGGCAGGTATCGATTTCATCAAGGACGACGAACTTCAGTCGAACGGCCCAGCCTGCCCTCTGGAGGACCGGGCAAATGAGGTAATGGCCGTCCTTAACGCGCATGCGGACCGAACGGGGAAGAAGGTGATGTACGCCTTCAACATTACGGGCGAGATCGACGAGATGTCCCGCAGACTCGATCTGCTCGAAGAGCTTGGCGCGACCTGCGCAATGGTCTCTCTTCAGTCTCTCGGACTCGTGGGCCTGCGTGCGCTGCGTGAACGCAGCCCGTTGCCGGTGCACGGTCATCGCAACGGTTGGGGTCTTCTGTCGCGGTCCCCTCATATCGGGATTTCCTTCCCGGCGATGCAAAAGCTCTGGAGGCTCGCAGGAGCGGACCATCTTCACGTCAACGGTATCGGCAACAAGTTCACCGAAAGCGACGAAATCGTGGCTGAGGCGGCACGCGCGGTCCAGACGCGGGTCTCTGACGAGGGGCCTGCATTCACCGCGCTCCCTGTCTTTTCCTCCGGCCAGACGGCTTGGCAAGTCGCACCCTCCGCCGAAGCCCTCGGGAACGAGGACTTCCTGTTTTGTGCGGGCGGGGGGATCATGAGCCATCCGGACGGCCCCGCTGCCGGCATCCGCTCCTTGCGGCAAGCTGCTGAAGCCTACCGGCTGGGTCGCACCGTCGAGTCGCATGCCACGGAAAGGCCGGAGTTGTTGTCGGCGCTGACCGCATTCAAACGGAAGTAGGCGACGACAATCGCTTCCGAGTGAGCGCCTACTAAACGCCCTCTGATGAGATCATCAGATGCAGAATACTGGCTGCGGGAGAGCCCGAGCGCAGGTAGGGAATGATCCCTCCTGCGCTCGGGCTGTGCGCCTGCTCGTCCAAGCCGCCGCCGCTTTACGTCCGCCAGTCAGTCGTCATGATATCACCGAGGGCGAGGGCCGGTAACGACCTATTTTCGCCACCGGTTGACGGCTATCCCGGCTATCTTCGGCGGCCATCCAGGCCGAGACCATGATCTGCGAGCGCCGCAGTCGTCCTGGTCTCGACCCAGAATACGCATCCTCCCAGGATCACTTCCCGAGCGCGCCCTGGGCCTGAAGCGCCACGCGCGCCTGAAGCCGCTGTTGCGCCTGATCGACCACGACCGCCGCGATGATCACGAGACCTTTGATCACGGTCTGCCAGAAGGCCGAGACGCCCATCATCACCAATCCATCCGAAAGCACGCCGATCACGAAGGCGCCGATAATCGTTCCGCCGATCCGCCCACGGCCACCCGACATGGAAGTGCCGCCGAGAACTGCAGCGGCGATGGCGTTCAGCTCGAAAGTTTCGCCCGTAGCGGGGTGCGCCGCGACCAGTTGCGACGTGATGATCAGGCCGACGAGCGCAGCGCACAACCCGGAGAACATGTAGACGAAGAACTTGATACGGTCGACTTTCACGCCAGAAAGGGCCGCGCCGCGTTCGTTGCCTCCGACTGCGTAGATGTATCGGCCCAGCGGCGTGCGCCGCGCGATGTAGGCCGCGACAAGGCCGGTCCCGATCAGCATCCAGATCGAGATAGGGATACCGATGAAATCACCAGACCCGATGGCACGAAACGTATCCGTGCCCCATTCTTCGCTACCGCCAAGATTAGGGAAGGTGCGGCCGTCCGAACTCAGAAGAGCAAGACCACGCGCGACGTAGAGGGTCCCAAGGGTGGCGATGAATGGCGCCACGTTGAGTTTGGTGATCAGGAATCCGTTGATCGCTCCTGCGATGATACCGACAAGGCAGACAATCAGACAGATCTCGAATGTGTTGAACCGGATCGCCCATCCCATTCCCAGGTCGATTCCGTTCAGCACGAGGTACCCTGCGACCATCCCAGTCAGCCCGACGACAGAGCCGACAGACAGGTCAATCCCGCCTGAAATAATGACGAAGGTCATTCCAATCGCGAGGATGGCATTCAACGCGACGTGCTTCGACATGATCACCATGTTCGCCGCCGACAAGAAATTCGGCGCCATCACTGCAAAGAAGACGAACACAACGATCAACGCGATGAATGTGCGAGCTTTCAGTATCAACAGCAGCGTGCTGCCAGAAACGGCCTCGCGCTTGGGTGCGTCGGTGGCCTGACTGCTCATGCGGTTTTCTCCTCGGAATGGGTCAGATGACGCTCGGCGGAGGCCGGCGCGGAGGCACGGATCACTGCGGTCTCGTTCGCATCACCGCGGTCGAATTCGCCGGTCACGCGGCCATCGGCCATGACGAGGATGCGATCGGACAGCGACAGAACTTCTTCGAGGTCGGAGGTGACGAAAACGATGGCCAGCCCCTCCTTCGCCAGCTCTCGCATGACGCGAAAAACCTCGGCCTTGGCGCCGATGTCGATGCCGCGGCTGGGTTCATCCATCAGGAGCACTTTGGGTTCGGTCATCAGCGCCTTCGCGATCACGACCTTCTGCTGATTGCCACCCGAAAGGCTCGCGACCGGATTCTCCGGGCTCGCGATCTTGATCGTCATGCGTCTAACGAAGTCGGCCACGCGCCCACGTTCCGCCTTGAGATCCATGTGGAAGCCGCGCGTGAAGTCACGCAGCGAAGAAAGCGTCATATTCTCTCGGATCGACGCGATCTGGATAAGCCCGTCGGTCTTGCGATCCTCGGGAATGAGAGCGATGCCGCGCCTGATCCGCGCCGATATCGAGCGCCCGTCGATCCGGTTTCCATCGATCTCGATGCGGCCACGCGCATGCGAGTGGCGTCCGATAATGCACTCCAGAAGCTCGGAGCGCCCTGCCCCCATAAGGCCATAGATCCCGAGGATCTCGCCAGCGCGCACGGTAAGCGACACGTTGTCGACAGCAAACCCGCCGCCCGCGCGCAGCAAGACGACGTCTTCCAAGTGCAGGACGGGCGAACCGAGCGCGTGCGGCTCTGCCTTGGCATAGCTTTTGCTTGCGTCGCCGATCATGTTCCTCACGATCCACGACACGTCGACACCCTGCATCGATTGCGCACCGGTGATCTTCCCGTCGCGCAATACGGTAATATAGTCGCCGATGCGGATCAGTTCCTCTAACCGGTGCGAGATATAGACGATGCCCACGCCGTCGCGGCGGAGTTCGTCTATCACCCGAAAGAGGATCTCCACCTCCGCCGCCGAAAGAGCCGAGGTCGGCTCGTCGAGGATCAGAATGCGCGCGTCCTGCGCCAGGCTCTTGGCGATCTCCACGATCTGCTGCTGACCGACACGCAATTCAGAGACCATCGTGTCGGGATCGATGTCGTGTTCCAGGCGCTGCATCAGCACGCGCGTCTGTTCACGCTGTTCCGCGCGATCGATGTCGATGCCGAAGCGGCGGCACTCACGCCCCATGAAGATATTGTCGGACACCGACAGGTCTGGAAAGAGGTTGAGTTCCTGGTGCACGATGCCGATGCCGCGCTTCGTGGCGTCGTCGGTGGAATGGAAATCGACCGGCTCGTCCTTCATGAGGATCTCGCCCGAGGTCAGCCGTTCGACCCCGGCGATGACCTTCATCATTGTCGACTTGCCGGCCCCGTTCTCGCCTACAAGCACATTGACCGCACCCATGCGAAGGTCGAAATCCACAGCATCGAGCGCCACTGTGCCCGGGTAGACCTTGGTTCCGTTCCGGATCTTCAGGCCGACCGGCGCTCGTTCTGCAAGCTCGCGCTGGCTCATGGTGCGGGCTCCAGCGTGATCGGAACCGCCGTCCAGTCGTCGTCTGCAGCTTTCAGCGTCATCACCGCGGTGAATGTGTAGCTTTTTCCTATAGGGTCGTTTTCGGGCCGTGCGATATCTTGCGCCGCGCGGTCGTTCAGTGCGCGGCCAAGTTTTGCGAATTCGATCTGGTCGCGGAAATCCGAAAACGCGTAGAACGGCATCGCATCGCGGATTGCCGTGCCGCGAATCACCGGCCCAAGCATCAGTTCGACATCGCCTGCGCCGTCGCCGTCAGTGTCGAGGCTCATCGTTGCGGCGCGGCTCTCGAAATCCGCCTCGATCGCCGTGCCAGTTCCGGATATCACGAAGTTCCAGGAATTTGCTTCTCCGTCGGGACGCAGCCCGTGCGCATCTCCGGCAGCGCCGAGGCCGTCGGCCAAAATTTGCCGCAGGGTCGCGACATCTACCGCGTGTTCTTCGACAGCGGGAAGGACTTGAGCCTGCCATGACTCCTCGACAAGCGCGGCCATTCGGTCGGCGTCGGTCGCGGGTGCACTGCTGCCGCCGTCTTCAGCCGTGGGAGTGGTCGTGTCCTCGATCTTGCATGCCGCAAGCGCGCATAACGTCGCCAGCACCGCCGCGGCCGATCTGGATCCGATCATCGGTACCTCGCGTGGAAAAAGGGGAGTGGTCCCGGGGATACCCCCGGGACGGCTGCTTCACTCTTCAGCGAGCGAGAACGTCTCGAGCCGGTCGGCGTTCTCCGGAGTGATCAGCACCATGTCCATGAGCTGCTTCTCCTCCTGACCGGTCTCACCCTCGGTCAGATACTTGTGCGCTTGCTCCACAGCGATTTGAGCCTGCCTGTAGGCCGGTTGCATGACCGTAGCCTTGATTCCACCGGCGAGAATGGAGTCGCGCACGTCATTCGAGCCATCGAGCCCAACGACGATCACGTCCTCTCGGCCTGCAGCCTCGAGCGCGGCCCAAGCGCCCATCGCCATGGTGTCGTTGCCGGAGATCACACCCTTGATGTCCGGATTCGCCTGAAGAATGGTCTCCATTTTTTCGAAGGCTTCGGTTTGCGACCAGTTGGCCGACTGCTGCGCCACCATTTCCATGTCCGGATACTGGTCGATCACGTCGTGGTAGCCGGCGCTCCGGATCCCGGCGTTGGTGTCTGCCTCACGCCCCAGAAGCTCCACGTAGGGACCTTCTTCATCCATCAGACGCACAAACTCCTCGGCGCCCAGCTGTGCGCCCTGATAGTTGTTGGAGACGATCTGGCTCACGGCGATACCTGTCTCCTTGATCTCACGATCAATCAGAAACGATGGAATGCCCGCCTCTTTCGCGCGACGTACGGGTTCGACCGTTGCGTCGGCTCCTGCGTTGTCGAGTATGATCGCCTTGGCATTTCGCGCGATGGCGGTATCGAACATCTGGGACTGCTTGTTCGGGTCATCGTCGTGGACGAGCACGAGCGTTTCGTAACCCAATTCTTGTGCGCGCTTCTCGGCCCCGTCGGCTTCGGCTTTGAAGAACGGGTTGTCATGGCTTGGCGTAATGATCGCCATCAGGCCATTATCCTGCGCCATGGCCGAAAACCCGGTAGCGAAGAGTGCGATGCCGGTTGCAAAAGCACCGAATACGGTGCGGCGGGTCTGCGTCATACTATCCTCCCTTTCAAGCGAATGGCTTCTCGTGCCGTGCTTGCGCTGGAAGGCTGCGATGGAGATGGCACCTTGTCAACAGGTATGATCAGTGTGAAGTCGAATTAGGTTCGTAACCGTCAAGCAGCCGGAGCTGGACAGCCTCCAGTTAAAGAACGTTTCCGCCGTGCCGTATTTGTTTCTGCGCGCCCGCACTCACTGCAATAAATTTATATGAGTCAATTGGTTAGGAGTGTTGGAACGAGGCTAAAAATCCTTGCAAGGCGCTCTGGTGGTGGTATCCCTTGCCTTGCAAGCGGCCTTGGCATGCTGGCGATCAAAGTGGTGTACGGTAACTAACAGGCGCCTTCGAGAACCAAAGAGCATAGTGGCGCCACGGGACTTGTCGGATAACCGCGCACCGCGGTCCCCGGTGATGGACTGGACCTGTCACGCTTTGGTGCCGCTCCAGGTTTTCATTTATGCTGCCTGCGCCTCGAAGGCCAAGGGGCTTTTCCAGCCCAGGGCTGAGTGTCTGCGGCGTGGATTGTAGAAGCCGTTGATGTATTCGAAGATGGCCAGCTCTGCCGTCCGCCGCGATGGCCAGGATCGCTGCCACAGCAACTCGGCCTTGATCGTCTTGAAGAAGGTGAGGAGGGAAAAAGACGACAGTCCGGTGGACTGTCGGCCCCGACGTAAAACGGCCGCATTGTCGTAGCAATTTCCCGTCCCGCTCATCGACACCTTGAAGCCGTGCTGGCGCAGGATCTTCTGGTAATCGTGAGAGCAGTATTGGGCGGTCTCAACCGGTCGTCGCAACGCTCTGAAACAGGAGGTTGCAATGACGACGAAGAAACGGCGCTCGGATCGGGCGGGACGGAAGAAGTTATCATCACCCGGAAGACCGCCGGTTGCGACCCGCGAGGATTTGGCGGTGTTCTGGATCGCGATTGCTGCAGGGCGATCGAGCGAGGACGCCGCTGCGGAAGTGACTGTGATGGCAAAGCCAAGCTAAGGCAGATCGCGTGACATCCAGAAAGTGCGCGCGGTCCGGCCCGCCAGCGGATCATTGATGGGCAATGGGCATTGCGACGCTGGACAACGATTGAGAGGGGGACCGACGTGGTGGTCCAACGGAAGTGCGAATCGAATATCGCCCAATCCCTCCGCCATTACGGCTTCTCCGCTAAGCCTTTGAGAAAAATGAAACTTTTCTCATTTGCGGGCGCCCGTGACGCGAAAAAATATGCGCGCCACGAAAAAATGTCTGCTTCCCTACAACCGGATCAGAAGTCGAGGTTTTCGACGCTCAGCGCGTTCTGCTGGATGAATTCGCGGCGCGGCTCCACCACGTCGCCCATCAGCTTGGTGAACAGATCGTCCGCCTCGGCCATGTCGTCGACCTTGACCTGCAAGAGGGTGCGCGCGTCGGGGTCCAGCGTGGTTTCCCAAAGCTGGTCGGGGTTCATCTCGCCAAGGCCCTTGTAGCGCTGCAGGGCGTTGCCCTTTTCGCCTTCCTCGAGGATCGCCGCCAGCAGCCCCAGCGGACCGTGAATCATCTGCTTGCGGTCCTTGCGCTCCAGCACGGCGGGCTGGTCGTAGACCGCCTGCAGGCTTTCGGTGAAGCTGCCGGTCTTGCGCGCCTCGCCCGAGCGCAGCATCGGACCGTCGAGCGTGCGCACCTCTTCGACGCCGCGCAGGATACGCGCGAGCCGGATGCCGTGATCCTGGGTGATGCGGCCGCGCCAGCCACGTTCGTATTCCAGCGCGATCAGGTCGAGCCGCTGCGCGACCTTGTCGGCCACGCCCTGCAGGTCCGCATCCACCGCGCCCGGTACGAAGGCCCCGGCGATGGCCGCCTGTTCGAGGATGTGATGCGGGTAATGGGTCGGGAAGGCGTCGAGCACGCGCTTCAGTTGCCGCGCCTCGTCGACCACGCGCTTGAGATCCTGGCCGCTGATTTCCTCGCCGTTGCCCTGCCGAAGCAGCGTGTTGTCCGATCCCTGCTGGATCAGGTAATCGTCCATCGCCGCCTGGTCCTTGAGGTAGACCTCGGACTTGCCCCGGCTCACCTTGTAAAGCGGCGGCTGGGCGATGTAGAGATGGCCGTTCTCGATCAGCTCGGGCATCTGGCGATAGAAGAAGGTCAGCAGCAGCGTGCGGATATGCGCGCCGTCCACGTCGGCGTCGGTCATGATGACGATCTTGTGGTAGCGCAGCTTGGACAGGTTGAACTCGTCGCGCCCGATGCCGGTGCCCAGCGCCATGACGAGGTTGCCGATTTCCTGGCTGCCCAGCATCCGGTCGAAGCGCGCCCGCTCGACGTTGAGAATTTTTCCCTTGAGCGGCAGGATCGCCTGCGTGCCCCGGTCACGACCCGTCTGCGCCGATCCGCCGGCGCTGTCGCCCTCGACCAGGAACAGCTCGGTCTTGCTGGGATCCTTTTCCGAGCAGTCCTTGAGCTTTCCAGCCAGGAAATTCACATCCATCGGGTTCTTGCGGCGGGTGAGTTCGCGCGCCTTGCGCGCCGCCTCGCGGGCCAGCGCCGCCTCGACGATCTTGCCGACGATGACCTTGGCCTCGTTGGGGTTCTCCTCGAACCACTCGGCCAGTTTCTCGTTCATCAGGCTCTCGACCGCGGGGCGCACTTCGGAGCTCACCAGCTTGTCCTTGGTCTGGCTGGAAAATTTCGGGTCCGGCACCTTGACCGACAGCACGCAAGTCAGGCCCTCGCGGGCATCGTCACCGGTGAAGTTGACCTTCTCACGCTTGGCGATGCCGCTGGTCTGGGCATAGTTGTTGATGGTCCGGGTCAGAGCCCCGCGGAACCCGGCCATGTGGGTGCCGCCGTCGCGCTGCGGGATGTTGTTGGTAAAGGGCAGGACTGTCTCGTGGTAACTGTCGTTCCACCACATCGCCACCTCGACGCCGATGTCGTCCTTTTCGCCGACCATGTAGATCGGTTCCGACATCACGCCGGTCTTGGACCGATCGAGGTACTTGACGAATTCGCGCACGCCGCCCTCGTAGAACAGCTCCGACTTCAACGGTTCCGCAGGGCGTTCGTCTTCGAGAATGATGCGCACGCCGGAATTCAGGAAGGCCAGTTCGCGCAGGCGCTTTTCCAGCGTGTGGAAATCGTAATCGAGGTTCGAGAAGGTGTCGGTCGAGGCGAGGAACCGGACCTCGGTGCCCTTGCGGCCATTGGCATCGCCCACGATCTCGAGCGATTTGGTGGTAAAGCCGCCTTCGAACCGCGCCACGTGCTCCTTGCCGTTGCGCCAGATGCGCAGTTCCAGCCAGTCGGACAGCGCATTGACGACCGACACGCCGACCCCGTGCAGACCGCCCGAGACCTTGTAGCTGTTCTGGTCGAACTTCCCGCCCGCGTGCAACTGGGTCATGATGACCTCGGCGGCCGAGACGCCTTCGCCCTCGTGCATGTCCACGGGAATGCCGCGGCCGTTGTCGCTGACGGACACGCTGGAATCGGCGTGGATCTTCACCGTCACGGCGTCGGCGTGACCGGCCAGCGCCTCGTCGATGCCGTTGTCGACGACCTCGTAGACCATGTGATGCAGGCCCGACCCGTCGTCGGTGTCACCGATATACATTCCGGGCCGCTTGCGCACAGCCTCCAACCCCTTGAGAACCTTGATGGAATTGGCGCCGTATTCTTCGGGTGCCTGCTCGGTATCGGCCATGCGGAACGTCCTTGTTTTTAGTTGGCCGTTTATACGACCCCCGGGGGGCATTGTCACGCGATTGGCCCATATTTTGCAGGCTTTTTGCCGGGCCGAGCGGGCGGTCAGGTGAAGGGGATCACCAGCCCCACGAGGATCAGCAGGATCCCGGCGGTGACATTGGTCCGTCGCAGCGCTTTGGGCGAGGACAGGAGCCGCTTGGCCCGGTCTATGAAAAGCGCGAGACACAGGTTGCCGAACAACGGCACGATGGCCGACAGGGCGGCGATGGCCAGCATGTCGGGCCAGCGCAACTGTGTGAGATCGAAGAACCCGGGCAGCACGCCCATGTAGAACAGGATCGCCTTGGGGTTGCCGAGGATAACCGCCAGACCGGCAGCGAACCCGGCCCACATGCCGGGACGTGTGAGGCGGGAATCCTTTGCGATGCTGGCGTCCGCGTTGCGGATGATCAGCACACCCATGATGACGAAGGTGGCGCAGGCGACCCAGCGCAGAAAGGTCATGAACCCGGCGAAGACGCTGACGATCCAGGTCACGCCGAGGATCGCGAGGAAGGGCCAGAGCACGTCGCCAACCACCACCCCCAGCGCCAGCGGCCAGGCAGCGTGGAACCCGCCCGACAGCGCCCGCGCGGTCAGTGCCACCCAGACCGGTCCGGGCGTGAGAAAAAGGATCAGGAGCGCGCCCGCATAGGCCGCCATTTCCCAAAGCCCGATGGTCATGTTCCGCCCTCCGCGCAGGTGCGGCCACTCAAGACAGAGCGCGTCGGGCGACGCAAGCCCGCGTAGCGACATTCGGGAACGGACGGCTCAGACGCGGTGGTAGGGGCTGCCGGCGAGGATCGACGCGGCGCGGTAGAGCTGTTCGCTCAGCATCACCCGCGCCAGCATATGCGGCCAGACCATTTGGCCGAAGGACAGCAGGAACGCGGCATCGTCGCGGAGGCCGGGGTCGATGCCGTCCGCGCCGCCGATGACGAAGGCCAGATCCGAGGTGCCGCCGTCGCGCCACCCTGCGAGTTTCTGCGAAAAGTCGGGAGAGGACAGGACTTGCCCGCGTTCGTCGAGCGCACAGAGCACCGCGTTCTGAGGCAGCGCCTTGCGCAAAAGGACCGCCTCGGCCGCCATGCCGCCGCCCTTTCGATCCTCGACCTCGATGACCTGCGCCGGACCAAGGCCCAGACCACGCCCGGTGCGGTCGAACCGGGTCAGGTAATCGTCGATCAGCGCGCGTTCGGGACCGGCCCGCAGCCGGCCCACGACGCAGAGATGGACCCGCATTACTGCGGTTTGGCTTTGACCGCGCTGCCCGCCGGGAGCCACATCTTTTCAAGCTGGTAGAATTCGCGCACCTCGGGGCGGAAGACATGGACAATGACGTCACCGGTGTCGATGAGCACCCAGTCGCCGGTGTCCTTGCCCTCGATCTTCGAGGCCACGCCGTACTCCTGCTTGAGATCGTCGACGAGCTTTTCCGCCAGCGCCGCCACCTGGCGCGAGGAACGGCCCGAACAGATCACCATGTAGTCGCCCATGGCGGTCTTGCCGCGCAGGTCGATCTGCACGAGTTCTTCGGCCTTGTTGTCGTCGAGGGATTTGAGGATTGCCGCGAGGATCTTTTCGCTGGTCACATCCAGTTCGGTCACACCCATGACGGGCAGTCCCGTTTGCGCGGCTGCGGCCGCATTTGCCGTTGCTGACAGGACATTGTCCTCCTTCGGGTCACGCGCCGCCATCCACCCCGGCGCCGGGCGTAGATCATAAATATCATCGCCAATGTAAAATCTCAATGTCGTGGGACACCAAGGCGTGGGTTGATCGCCATTGTTGCCTTTTCCGGCGGCAGGGCTGTGCACGCGTCGACGGCTGCCATCCCGCGTCGATCGCGCACCGAATTGCCGTGGAGGCCAACGGCGCGGAGGGCAGGACGCCGTTTTCCTCGAGGAAAACGGACCGATTTTCTCGAGAAAATCGGCGCCCTCACGCGCCGTAGGGCACCCAGACCGTCTTGACCTCGGTGGCGGCGTCGAGGAATGCGCGCCCGGCGCCCTCGGCCCCGAACCAGTCGCGGGCCGTGCCGTGGTTGACCCAAGTGCGCTTGAGGTTGCCCGCCGCCCCTCGCTCGATCTCTGCCGAGAGGTCTGCCGAGGAAAAGCTCCAGACCGAGTCCACGTCCAGATGCCCGGCCAGCGTCGGCGCAAGCTCCGCATGGCGGCCAGTCAGGATGTTGACCACGCCGCCCGGCATGTCGGAGGTGTCGAGCACCTGGTAAAACTCCGTCGCCGCCAGCGGCAACGGCTCTGACGCCACCAGCACCACGCGGTTGCCCATCGCGATGGCCGGCGCCATGACCGACACCAGCCCCAGCAGCGGCGCCTCGTCGGGGCAGAGTGCGCCGATCACGCCGCAGGGTTCGCGCATCGCCAACGCCACGCCGCGCATCGGCACCGACCGCACCTGTCCGTCGAACTTGTCGGCCCAGGCGGCGTAGGTGAAGAGACGGTTCACCGCGGCCTCGACCTCTTTCGCTCCGCCGCGTTTGCCGGTCAGCCGGTCGACCAGCGCGGCGAAGTCGTCGGCGCGGGCGGCGAGGTTCTCGGCGGTGTAGTAGAGGATCTGCGCCCGCAGATGCGCGCTGCTGGACGACCATGCCACGGCACCGCGCGCCGCCTCGACGGCGTTGCGGATGTCCTTGCGGTTGGCCAGCGGCGCCTGCCCGATCAGCTTGCCGCCCTTGTCGTAGACGCGCCGGGCATAGCCACCGTCGGGCCGCGCCTGCTTGCCGCCGATATAGAGCTTGGCGGTGCGGTCCACCGGCTGCGGCTCGGCGTCGTCTCCGGCAAAGGCCGCGACCGGCTTCAGCGCCTTGGCCGTACCTTTTGCGCGTGTATAGGCCATCAGCCCTTCCCAGCCGCCCTCGCGGCCAAACCCCGACTCGCGCACACCGCCGAAGCCCGCGGCGGCATCGAACATGTTGGTGCCGTTGATCCAGACCACGCCGGCGGCCAGTTTCGGCGCGATATCCAGAGCCACGTTGATGTTCTCGGACCACAGAGTCGCCGCCAGGCCGTAGCGTGTGTTGTTGGCGATCTCCACGGCCTCGGCGGGCGTGCGGAAGGTGGTGCCGGTCAGCACCGGGCCAAAGATCTCCTCCTGCATCAGCGGCGAGGCGGGGCTGAGGCCGGTGATCAGCGTCGGCGGGTAGTAGCAGCCTTCGGGCAGCGGCGTGGCCGCGCGGTAGGTCTCGCCCTCGCTTGCGCCGTCTACCAGCGTGCGGATGCGGTCCAACTGCACCGGATCGACGATGGCGCCGACGTCGATGCACTTGTCGAGCGGATTGCCGATGCGCAGCCCGTCCATGCGGCGGCGCAGGCGGGTGTGGAATGCCTCGGCGATGCCTTCCTGCACCAGCAGCCGCGACCCGGCGCAGCAGACCTGGCCCTGGTTGAACCAGATCGCGTCGACCAGCCCTTCGACGGCGCTGTCGATATCGGTATCCTCGAAGACGATGTAAGGCGACTTGCCGCCAAGTTCGAGCGTCAGCGCCTTGCCCGATCCGGCGGCGGCCGCACGGATGCGGCGGCCCACCTCGGTCGACCCGGTGAAGGCGATCTTGTCGACCTTCGCGCCAACGATCCTTTCGCCCACGGCGCCATCGCCAGTGACGATGTTGACGACGCCCCTGGGCAGCCCCGCCTCGCGGCAGATGTCGGCAAAAAGCAGCGCGGTGAGCGAGGTCCACTCGGCGGGCTTCAGCACCACGGTGTTGCCCATGGCCAGCGCCGGCGCGATCTTCCACGCCAGCATCAGCAGGGGGAAGTTCCACGGCACGATCTGCCCGCAGACACCCAGCGCCTCGCGGTCGGGCAGTTCGCTCTCCATCAGCTGCGCCATGCCCGCGTGATAGTAGAAATGCCGTTGCGCAAGCGGAATGTCGATGTCGCGGCTTTCGCGGATCGGCTTGCCGTTATCGAGCGTTTCGAGCACCGCGAAAAGCCGCGCGTGCTTCTGCAAGAGCCGGGCCAGCGCGTAAAGATACCGCGCCCGCCCCGGCCCGCCCAAGGCAGCCCACTTGCCCTGCGCGCGGCGGGCGGCGGCGACGGCGGCCTCCACTTCGGCCTCGGTGGCCTGGGTCAGCGTTGCCAGCACCTCGCCGGTGGCCGGATTGCGGCTCTCGAACCCGTCACCGGGGGCGGTGAAGGCGCCGTCGATGAAATGCCCGAAGCGCGCGCCCTGGTCGGTGATCCAGGCCAGCGCCTCGGCGGCGCTTTCGGGGGCGGGGCCGTAGTCCATGGTCTCGAAAATCTCGCTGACTGTCATTGTCCTGCCGTCTCCTCTTGGGCGCGTTTTCCTCCCGGAAAACGGATCGGACTTCTCACGAAGTCCGCGCCCGTCAACTCATCGCATGCCGCCAGGAGGCGGAATAGGCGCCGGTCACGTGGTGTTCCAGCTGTCGTTCGATATCGCCCAGAAGGCTGGACGCGCCGAACCGGAACAGGTCGGGCCGCAGCCAGCGGTCGCCAAGTTCGTCCTTGATCAGCGCGAGATAAAGCAGCGCATCCTTGGCCTTGGAAATCCCGCCCGCGGGCTTGTAGCCGACGCGAAATCCGGTGGCGTCGTGGTATTCTCGGATCGCCCGCAGCATCACCAGCGTCACCGGCAACGTCGCGTTGACCGACTCCTTGCCGGTCGAGGTCTTGATGAAATCCGCCCCCGCCATCATGCAGACCAGCGAGGCGCGGGCGACGTTCTGCAAGGTGCCCAACTCGCCCGTGGCGAGGATCGCCTTCACATGCGCCGGCCCGCAAGCCTCGCGGAAGGCGCGCATCTCGTCGTAGAGGGCCTGCCAGTCGCCGGTCAGCACGTGGCGGCGCGAGATCACGATGTCGATCTCCGCGGCCCCGGCGGCCACCGAGTCTCCGATCTCGGCCACGCGCAGGTGGAAGGGCGACAGGCCCGCCGGGAACCCGGTGCTGACCGCGGCGACGGGGATGCCCGAGCCATGCAGCGCCGCGACGGCGGGGGCGATCATGTCGTGGTAGACGCAGACCGCGCCGGTGGTCAGATGCGGCAGGCCCAGCGCATCGAGCAGGTCGGCGCGCACCGGCTGCCGCGCCTTGGCGCAAAGCCGTGCGACGCGGCCTCGCGTGTCGTCGCCCGCGAGCGTGGTGAGGTCTATGCAGGACACCGCCCGCGCCAGCCAGGCCGCCTGGAAATCCTTCTTGACCGACCGCCGCCCGGGCAGCGTCGCGGCCCGGCGTTCGATGGCCGACCGGTTCGCCCGCGCCCGCAGCACCCAGTCCATGTCCAGAGCCGTGCCGGGATTGCGCGGCTCGACCGTCTGCGGCACCTGGTGCGTCTGGGAGAGAGGCGTCCGGGAAAGATGTGTCTGGGAAAGGCTGGCCCCATGGTCCGGCATGTCATCCTCCGTTCTGGAACCTCGTGTCTTCCAGACTGTGGCAAGCGTTCGTGTCAAGTTCAAGCGGAACGCCACGCAACCCGGCGGCACGGCGCTGACCGAATCTTGGGCAAGCGCAGACCTGCAATTGCGAATTATTCGCAAAATACTTGACGACTTGCGAATGACTCGCATATTCACCTGCATACTGATGGAGTTTTTCATGCCCCCGCAAAGACGTGCCTTTCTGGTCAGTGCCGCCGCCCTCGCCTTCTCCGCCCCTCTGCCCGTGCGGGCACAGGACGTGCCTGCCGTCGTCGCAACCACTGGTATGATCGCCGATGCGGCCCGCGCCATTGGCGGCGATGCCATCGACCTGCGGGCGCTGATGGGTCCGGGGATCGACCCGCACAGCTACCGGCAGACCCGGACGGATATCGTGGCGCTGTCGCGTGCCGACCTCGTGCTCTGGAACGGGCTCTACCTCGAAGCGCAGATGGAGGAGTTCCTGCTGCGTCTCGGCGCGCAGAAGCCCGTGGTCGCCGTGGGCGACGCGGTGCCCGACGACGCGCTCTTGCGCCACGCCGAGTACGCCGGCCGCGCCGATCCGCACATCTGGATGGTGCCGGCGCTCTGGCAACACGCCGTCACCGCCACGCGCGATGCGCTGATTGCCGTGCAGCCGGACCGCGAGACGGCCTTTCGCGACCGGACAGAGGCCTACCTCGCAGAGCTGGACGCGCTGCAAACCTACGCGGAAGACACGCTTGCCAAGGTGCCGGAACCTGCGCGGGTGCTGGTCACCGCCCACGACGCCTTCGGCTATTTCGGCCGCGCCTTCGGGTTCGAGGTCATGGGCATCCAGGGCATTTCAACCGAAAGCGAGGCCGGCTTGCAGCGCATCGGCGAACTGGTCGACCTGCTGGTCGCCCGCGACATCGGCGCGGTCTTCGTCGAAAGCTCGGTGTCGGACCGCAACGTCCGCGCGCTGGTCGAGGGCGCGCAGGCGCAGGGCCACGATGTCCGCATCGGCGGCGGGCTCTTCTCCGACGCGATGGGCGCGCCCGGCACCTACGAGGGCACATATATCGGCATGATCGACCACAACGTGACGGTGATCGCCCGCGCGCTGGGGGCCGACGTGCCGGCGACCGGCATGTCCGGCAAGCTGGCGGCGGGGCTTTGAGCATGCACGGGACACTGGAGCTTGCCACCCAAGACGGACGCACGGCGCGTGACGGTGCCGAGGCCAGCCCGCTGGCGCTGCGCGGGATGACCGTATCCTACGGCGACCAGCCGGTGGTGTTTTCCGTCGACATGACCGTGCAGGAGGGCGCCATGACCGCGATCATCGGCCCCAACGGTGCGGGCAAGTCGACACTGCTCAAGGCCGCGCTTGGCATCGTCACGCCGCTGGCGGGGCGGGCGACGGTTTACGGCCAGCCGCTGGCGCAGGCGCGGGACCGCATCGCCTACGTGCCGCAGCGTGCCAGCGTCGACTGGGATTTCCCGACCGAGGTGCTGGACGTGGTGATGATGGGGCTTTACCGCGAGCTTGGCCTCTTGCGCCGGGTGCGGCCGCGCCACGTCGCCCGCGCGATGGAGTGCCTGGCGCGCGTCGGCATGCAGGATTTCGCGGACCGCCAGATCGGGCAGCTCTCGGGCGGACAGCAGCAGCGGGTGTTCCTTGCCCGCGCGCTGGCGCAGGGCGCGGATCTCTACCTGCTGGACGAACCCTTTGCCGGGGTCGATGCCGCCACCGAAAAGGCGATCATCGACGTGCTGAAGGACCTGAAATCCGAGGGCAAGACCGTGGTCGCCGTGCATCACGACCTGTCGACCGTGCAGGCCTATTTCGACCGGGTGTTCCTGATCAACCGCCGCCGAATGGGCGAGGGCACCGTGGCCCAGGCGTTCACCGCCGCCGCGTTGCAGGCCACCTATGGAGGCCGGCTCGCAGAGGGTCAGATCGCCCAGCTTGCGCTGGATGCCTGAGCCATGCTGACCGACGCGTTGCTGCTGAACCTCGGCTACAACGCCACGCTGGTGACGTTGGGTGCCGCGGCGCTGGGGCTGGCAGCAGGAGCGACCGGTACGTTCCTGTTCCTGCGCAAGCGCGCGCTGGTGTCGGATGCGATCAGCCATGCGACCCTGCCCGGACTGGTCCTGGCTTTCATTCTCATGGTGTCGCTGGGCGGCGACGGACGCGCGCTGGCGGGGCTGATGCTGGGCGCAGCGGCATCGGCGTTGGTGGGGCTGCTGGCGGTCAGCTGGCTGACCCGCGCGACGCGTCTGGCCGAGGATGCGGCGATCGGCGCAGTTCTGTCGGTGTTCTTCGGCCTCGGCATCGTGCTGCTGACCGTGGTGCAGACCATGTCGGCGGGGCGGCAGGCGGGGCTGGAAAGTTTCCTGCTGGGCTCGACCGCGGGCATGCTCTTTGCCGATGCCATGCTCATCACGCTGGGCGGCGTTGCGGTCCTGGCCTGCGCGCTGGCGCTGCGGCGGCCGATGCTGATGGTGGCCTTCGATCCGGGCTATGCCGAAACGCAGGGCATCGCGGTGGCGCGGATCGACCTTGCGATCATGGCGCTGGTGATGGCGATCACCGTCGTCGGGCTCAAGATCGTCGGGCTGATCCTGATCGTGGCACTGCTGATCATCCCCGCCGTCACCGCGCGGTTCTGGACCGACAAGGCCGACCGCGTGGTGCTGCTGGCCGGGGCCTTCGGCGGGCTCTCGGGCTATGTCGGCGCCGCCGTGTCGGCCACCGCACCGAACCTGCCCACCGGACCGATCGTTGTGCTGGTGAGCTTTGCGCTGTTCGCGCTGTCGCTGTTCTGCGCGCCGGGACGCGGCGTGCTGGCCTCGGGCCTGCGCCACTTGGCGCTGCAACGGCGGGTTCACCTGCGGCAGGGGCTGCTCTCCATGGCCATGGGGCAGCCGGTCTATGAGCGCCTGACCTGCCAGATGTTGCGCCGGCGCGGCTGGATGCGCGCCGATGGCGTCGCGACGGAGGCTGGCCGGGCCGAGGCCGCAGCGACCCTGCGGGACGAGGCGCGCTGGCAGGCGCTGCGGGCCTCGACCGAGTTGTCGGATCTCGCGGTGCGAGACGACGGGCTGACGGCGGTGGCCGAGGTGCTGACCGCCGACCAGATCGCGCAGCTCGACGCACGGCTGCGCGGCCCGCGCGAGGTCGGCGCGTGATGGGCATGGAATTCGTCGCCCTGTCGCTGCCGCCGCTGCTGATCGGCCTCTTCGCCGCCGTGGCCTGCGCGCTTCCGGGAAATTTTCTCGTGCTGCGCAAGCAATCGCTGATCGGCGACGCGATCAGCCACGTGGTGCTGCCGGGCATCGTCGTGGCCTTCCTGCTCACCGGGAGGGTCGCGGCCTGGCCGATGATGCTGGGGGCCGCGGCGGCGGCGCTGGTCGCCGTGGTGCTGATCGAGGCGATCCGGCGACTGGGGCGGATCGAGGCAGGGGCCGCGATGGGCGTGGTCTTTACCGCCATGTTCGCGGGCGGCGTGCTGCTTCTGGAGCAATCGGACACCTCGTCGGTGCATCTCGACGTGGAGCATGCGCTCTATGGCAACCTCGAAAGCCTGATCTGGCTCGAGGCGACCGGCTGGTCCTCGCTGCTCGACCCCGCGGCGCTGGCCACCCTGCCGGCAGAGCTGACGCGGATGGCGGTGACGCTTGCGGTGATCGGTGTCCTGCTCTGGCTGTTCTACCGCCCCCTCAAGCTCACCACCTTCGACGAGGACTATGCCCGCACCCTGGGCCTGCCGGTAACCGCCCTGGGCCTCGGGCTGGTGATTTCCGCGGCAGTGGCGGCGGTGGCGGCCTTCGACGCGGTGGGGTCGATCATCGTCATCGCCATGTTCATCTGCCCGCCCGCCGCGGCGCGGATGATGACCAACCGGCTGGGCGCACAGATCGGCTGGAGCGTCGCCTTCGCCGCGCTGTCGGCGGTGCTGGGCTACGTGCTCGCGGGCTACGGCCCGCTGTGGCTGGGCGCACAGAACGCGGTGTCGGCGGCGGGGATGATCGCCACGGTGTCGGGTGTCATTCTTGCGGTGGCGGCGCTGGTCGGGCCGCACCGGCGCGGCTAGAGACCGCATCGCAAGGACTCCACACGAGAACAAAAATGGAACATACTGCGACTCGCCATGTTCGCAGAGCTGTCCATCACGTCGAATTTCACCTTCCTCACCGGGGCGTCCCACCCCGAGGAGTACATGGAGCGTGCGGCGCTGCTGGGGATCGAAGCCATCGCCATCGCCGACGACAATTCGGTGGCCGGCATCGTGCGCGCCTATACGGCGGCCAAGCAGATCGCCCGGCAGGTGGCCGAGCGAGAGGCGCTCGAGGCCGCCCACGGGATCATCGGCCCGCCCCGGCCCGAGCACATCCCGGCCCCGCCCTCGGCCCCGGTGTGCAACGTCCCGCGGCTCGTTCCCGCGGCGCGGCTGCGCTTTGCCGAAGGGCTGGAGGTGACGGCGCTGGCCGCCACGCGCGCGGGCTGGGCGCGGCTCTGCCGGTTGATCTCGAAGGGTCGGCTGCGGGCCGAGAAAGGATCCTGCGACCTGCGACTGGGCGATCTGCTCGAGCAGGGCGCCGAGGGGCTGGAGCTGCTATTGCATGGCCCGGCGGGTGCGCTGCCGGGGACGCGCGGCGCGGACGGATGGTGGCCACAGGCGCAACGGTTGACGCGCCGCCTGGGCGGGCAGATGCACCTGGTGCTGTCGCCGCGCTATGACGGGCAGGATGCGGAACGCTTTGACCGGCTGGCCGCACTTGCCGCCGGACTGGGCCTGCCCACCGTCGCCTCGGCCTGCCCGATGATGCACCACGGGCGCCGCCGCAAGCTGGCGGATGTGCTGAGCGCCGTGCGCCTGGGCTGCCGGGTCGATGCGCTGGGGCGCGCGGCGCTGGCCAACGGCGAACAGCGCCTGCGCAGCGGGGCCGAGATGCGCCGCCTGCTTGGCCCCCATGCGGAGGCCGTGGACCGCGCGGCCGATCTGGCAAAGCGCTGTACCTTCGACCTGGGCAGCCTGCGTTACGAATATCCCAGCGAGGTGACCGAGAACGAAACCCCAAGCCAACGGCTGGCGCGGCTGGCGCGTGCCGGGCTGAACTGGCGCTTTCCCCACGGCGCGTCCGAGAAGGTCCGCGCGATGCTCGAACACGAGCTCGACCTGATCGGCAAGCTGAAGTACGAGCCCTATTTCCTGACTGTCCGCGACATCGTCGCCTTTGCCCGCGACCGGGACATCCTTTGCCAGGGACGCGGGTCGGCGGCGAATTCGGTGGTCTGCTACTGCCTGGGCGTGACCAGCGTCTCCCCCGAGATCGGCACCATGGTCTTTGAACGCTTCGTGTCGGAGGCGCGGGACGAACCGCCTGACATCGACGTCGATTTCGAACACGAGCGGCGCGAAGAGGTGATCCAGCACATCTACGACACCTACGGCCGTCACCGCGCCGGGCTTTGCGCCACGGTGATCCATTATCGCGGCAAGCGCGCCATCCGCGAAGTGGGCGCCGCCATGGGCCTGAGCCGGGACACCATCGGCGCGCTGTCTTCGCAGCTTTGGGGGTTCTTCTCGACCAACGGGCTGGAAGAGGCACGGATGCGCGAGATCGGGCTCGACCCCGACGACCGGCGGCTGAAGCTGACCATGGCGCTGATCCACGAGATCATCGGCTTTCCCCGGCACCTGAGCCAGCATGTCGGCGGTTTCGTCATCACCGAGGGCCGGCTGGACGAGCTGGTGCCGATCGAGAATGCCAGCATGGAGGACCGCACCGTCATCTGCTGGGACAAGGACGACATCGACTCCCTGGGCATCCTCAAGGTCGACGTCCTCAGCCTCGGGATGCTGACCTGCATCCGCAAGGCCTTCGACCTGCTGGCGCTGCACCACGGCAAGGACCTGAGCCTGGCCACCCTGCCGCCCGAGGACCCCAAGGTCTACGATATGCTCTGTGCGGCGGATTCCATCGGGGTGTTCCAGGTCGAAAGCCGGGCGCAGATGAATTTCCTGCCGCGGATGCGGCCGCGCAACTTCTACGACCTGGTGATCGAGGTGGCGATCATCCGTCCCGGCCCGATCCAGGGCGACATGGTGCATCCCTACATCCGCCGCCGCAACGGCGAGGAAGAGGTGAGCTTTCCCTCGGACGAACTGGGGCAGGTGCTGGGCAAGACGCTGGGCGTGCCGCTGTTCCAGGAACAGGCGATGCAGATCGCCATCATCGGCGCGGGCTTTACCCCGACCGAGGCCGACCGTTTGCGCCGCGCGCTTGCCACCTTCAAGAAACACGGCAACGTCAGCGAATTCCGCAGCCGGTTCCTGCGCGGGATGCGGGCCAACGGCTATGACGCCGAATTCGCCGAACGCTGTTTCAGCCAGATCGAGGGCTTCGGCTCCTACGGTTTCCCCGAAAGCCACGCCGCCAGCTTCGCGCTGCTGGTCTATGCCTCGGCCTGGATCAAGTGCCACCATCCCGGCATCTTTGCCTGCGCGTTGCTCAATGCGCAGCCGATGGGGTTCTACGCGCCCGCGCAGATCGTCCGCGACGCGCGCCAGCACGGGGTCGAGGTGCGCCCCATCTGCATCAACGCCAGCTACTGGGACAACGTGATGGAGCCCGACGGCCGCGGCGGGCTGGCCTTGCGGTTGGGATTCCGCCAGATCAAGGGGCTGCGCGAAGAGGATGCCGCCTGGCTTTGCGCGGCACGCGGCAACGGGTATCTGACGGTGCGCGACGTCTGGCGGCGCGCGGGGCTGGCGCCGCCGGTGTTGTCGCGGCTGGCCGAGGCGGATGTCTTCGCCGACATCGGGCTTTCGCGCCGCGCCGCACTTTGGGAAGCGAAGGCGCTGACCGCGGATCGCCCGCTGCCGCTTTTCGCCGGGGATATCGACGGCGAACATATCGACGAACCGGCGGCGCTGCTGCCCCAGATGACCGAGGGCGAAGAGGTGGTCGAGGATTACGTCGCCATGCGCCTCACGCTGCGCCGCCATCCGGTCGCCCTCTTGCGGCATATCCTGACGCCCGAGGGCAGCGTCTGGCGGTGAGGGGGCATGGCCGGGCAAACAAGACACAAGCAGCCGTGGGATCAAGGACCGGGTCAGCGCGACGTGCCGCGCATCGTCGGGCCGCGGTACGGCGATCCGAAGCCACCGCTCACGTACTTTATGCCGGCCAAGAACATCTTCCGGCTCAGCCTCGTCCCCAGCTTCGCCAAATCGCCGTGCCGAGGGGCGGCCCGGCGATGCGCGGCGGCGGCCTCTGGCCGTCTTGATTCCGCGCTGATAAGATCCGCGTGCCTCCTCACCTTCGGCATGACGCTGGCACGGCGGCCACCAAGGCGGCCCTTTTTCCGTGCCGCGGCATAGCCCACCCCATTGCACCCATCCGCCGCCTGTGCAGGATGCGCGCCACAGGAGGACCGCCATGATCGCCATCATCTTCGAAGTCATCCCCGCCGAGGGCAAGAAGGACGAATACCTCGATATCGCCGCCACCATGCGGCCGATGGTCGAAGAGGTCGAAGGCTTCCTCTCGGTCGAGCGGTTCCAGAGCCTGACCAACCCGGGCAAGCTGCTGTCGATCAGCTTTTTCGAGGACGAGGACGCAGTACAGCGCTGGCGGCAACTGGCCGCGCATCGCGGCGCGCAGTCGCGCGGGCGCAAGGGCGTGTTCTCGGACTACCGGCTCAAGGTCTGCCACGTGCTGCGCGACTACGGCATGTTCGACCGCGCCGAAGCACCGAAGGACAGCCTTGCCGCCCACGACGGCTGACCCCCTCGGAGCACGACACGAAAAGACCCCCGGTCGATACCGGGGGCCTCGCTTTGGGGAATCGGGACAGACCCGGATCAGATGCCGACGTCGACGATGGCCTTGGCGAGGATCGGCACGGTATTCTTGTTCAGACCCGCGATGTTCAGCCGTGAATCCCCGACCATGTAGATGCCGTGATCGGCGCGCAGTTTTTCCACCATCTCGGGCGTGGTGCCGAGGCGCGAGAACATGCCGCGGTGCTGGGCGATGAAGCCGAAGCGGTCCGACCCCGACAGCCGCTGCAATTCCGATGCCAGCTGTTCGCGCAACGACAGCATGAGGGTCCGCATCTCCTCGAGCTCGGCCATCCAGTCGGCGCGCAGGGAGTCGTCGCTCAGGATCATAGTCACCAGCCGCGCGCCGTGATCGGGAGGAAAGCTGAAGTTCTGCCGGTTGAGGTAGTTCAGCGTGCCCTGGTTCAGTTTCCTGGCCGAGGCATCCTGCGACACCGCCATAAGCAGGCCGGTGCGTTCGCGGTAGATGCCGAAATTCTTCGAACAGCTGGCCGCGATCAGGCATTCCGGCACCGACGAGGCCACCAGCCGGGTCGCTGCCGCATCCGCATCCAGCCCGTCGCCGAAGCCCTGGTAGGCGATGTCGATCATCGGGGTGGCGCCGGTCTTTTGCAGGCTGGCGACGACCTCTTTCCACTGGCTCATGTTGAGGTTGGCGCCGGTGGGATTGTGGCAGCAGCCGTGCAGCAGCACCACGTCACCCTTTTTCGCCTTGCCGATATCCTCGAGCATGGCGTCGAAAGCGACGCCGCGGGTCTCGTCGTCGAAATAGCGGTAAGGGACCATCTCGATCCCCATGTGCTTGAGGATCGACAGGTGGTTGGGCCAGGTCGGGTCGCTGACGAAGACACGCGCCTGCGGATTGGCGGACCGGATCATGTCGAAGCCCTGGCGCACGGCACCCGTGCCGCCGGGAGTGGCCGCCGCGGCGACGGTGTCGCGGGGGACGGCATCGCCCAGCACCAGATTGACCATGGCGTCGGAAAAGCCGGGATCGCCGGCAAGGCCGGTATAGGCCTTTGTGGTCTCGGTCTCGAGCAGCTTGCCTTCGGCGGCCTTGATGGCGCGCATGATGGGGGTGTTGCCGCTGGTGTCCTTGTAGACGCCCACGCCAAGGTCGATCTTGGTGTCGCGCGGATCCTCCTTGTAGGCCTGCATCAGCATCAGGATCTTGTCGGCGGGTTGCTCTTTCAGCGTTTCGAACATCAGGTGTCTCCGGTGGCGACGGGCAGGGTCGGGGACATGCCCCATTCGGACCAGGACCCGTCGTAAAGCGAATGGTTGGTTTTGCCGAGGCGTTCCAGCGCCAGCGACAGCACGGCCGCCGTCACGCCAGAGCCGCAGGTGGTGATGGCGGGTTTAGCCAGATCGACGCCGCCGGTCTCGAAGGCGGCGCGCAGGGCGTCCATGTCCTTCATCGTGCCGTCGTCGTTCAGCAGCGAGGTATAGGGCACGTTCTTCGACCCCGGGATATGACCCGCGCGCAGGCCCGGACGGGGTTCCGGCGCTTCCCCACGGAAGCGCGCGGCGGACCGGGCGTCGATGATCTCGGTATCGCCGAGCTTGGCGGCTGCGCTGACCTGCGTCACGTCCTTCACCAGCCCGTTCTGGCGGCGCACGGTCATGTGCCGGTCACGCACGACGGGCGGCAGATCCTCGACCTCGCGCTCTTCGGCCTGCCATTTCGGGAAACCGCCGTCGAGCACGGCGATGTTGTCCTGCCCCATCAGCCGGAACAGCCACCAGACGCGGGCGGCGGAAAACAGGCCCGACCCGTCGTAGACCACGACCTGATGCCCGTCGCCGACCCCGAGCGCACGCAGGCGCGACATGAACTTTTCGACCGGCGGCGCCATATGCGGCAGGTCCGACCGGTGGTCGCTGATGTCGTCGATGTCGAAGAACCGCGCGCCGGGGATATGGGCCGCATCGTATTCGGCCCGCGCATCGCGATCCGACCCGGGCAGGTACATGCTGCCGTCGAGGATCCGCAGGTCCGGATCCTTGAGATGCCGGGCCAGCCAGTCGGTCGAAACCAGAGTCTTGGGATCGTCTTGCGCCATGCGTTCCCCCTGTCAGGTGATTGCCTCAGGCATAGGGCGCGCCGCGGCGCGTGGCAAGGGTCCGCCGCGGGTCCCCGACTTGGCCGTCGAAAAAGGAAACAGGCCATCGCTGCCAGCCCTTTGCATGTCGTTGTGCAAGTTGGGCCAAGGGCTCGGAGCGCTCTATCCACTCCGAACCCGGAGTGACAGCGCCGCGAGGCCCCGACGGTGCAGTCTTGAAAGTGGCGAGTGGAAAACCCTCACCCCACCGCTCCGGGATAGGACAATTGACTGCACCTCATGACGCGATAGCCTGACCCCCCGGACAGCGCCGGCAAGCGCCAACCGCCCGACACGACGCCCGACAGGAAGGAAAAGATTGATTATGATCAAAGCGCTGAGAGTATCGTTGATGATCGGGTGCATGACCATTGTCATGACCACACCAAGATCTGCCTGGTCCGAAAATGACTGCATCAATTGCGGACCAGCTTTGATGGGGTCTGAATCCGTCACGAGGGTGACTGATTATATCAATTCTTATTGCCGACCGATTGCCAGCATTCACAGCCTTTGCAGCAGAATGGATGATGTTGAGAATTTTGATGATGATATCATGAACTTCTTTACTGACTGTGGGGACAAAGAACTGGACGCCATTCATGCGGCCCTTCGCAACGTCGAGTGCAGAAATAACAATTTTAAGGAGGGCGATCCATATAGGGATAGTATTCGCCTTATTCCGCTGATTTCCCACTACATCCCAAATTCAAGTTTCTATCTCAAAAAGATTGCTGACAAATACATCGAGGCGGGCAGGGTTGATGACCTTGCTGGCATAATCAATACACCCGATCACCACGGCAGAAACTACCTCGATTATATCGAGTTTATTCGTCAGTATGCTGATGAAGGGTCCATTCAAAGCAGAGACCTTCAGAAAGTCATAAATCTGAGCTGCAATCTTGGGGGCAGGTACAATCAAAAGCCTCAGCCCGAGGGGTGCCAGACCCATGAACGGCTGCGCTCCCATTTCGATGATTAGAAAGAGGTGATTTTGGCGCGCGCCGATCGGTGAGGGCGCAGGACCTCTTTGCGGCGTTCAGAGGCGTGGGCCGTCACTTTGCACCTTGTGCGTGCATAGGGTCATCGGGGCGAGCCAGTGTCGCAGGCGATATCGCGTGGGTGACGCTTTTTCGGCGATCCATGGCAGAGAAGCGACCGGAAGCGCCCTGCGCAAGGCCAACCCCATCTGGCTGACATGTGGCAAGCCGACCTCCGGCGCGGAGGCCTTCCGAAGATGTCTTGGGGAGGCTTTGCCGGACATAGCGTCAGGCCCGAAAGGAGCTTAAACACAAGTTGCACCACGAAATGCAAAGAGCGGGCCATCGCTGGCCCGCTTTCCGGTTTGGTTCGTCTATACCGCTCAGTGCTTTTTCTTCTTCGGCGGCATCAGGTCGGTGATCGTGCCCTCGAACATCTCGGCGGCGAAGTTCACCGTTTCCGACAGGGTCGGGTGCGGGTGGATGGTGTGGCCGAGGTCGACCGCATCCGCCCCCATCTCGATGGCCAGCGCCGCTTCGGAAATCAGATCACCGGCATTGGTGCCGACGATGCAGCAACCGATGACGCGCTGGTCCTCGGGGTCGAACAGGAGCTTGGTCACGCCCTCGCTGCGGCCGTTCGACAGCGACCGGCCCGAGGCGGCCCAAGGAAAGACGCCTTTTTCGAACTTCACGCCCTTGGCCTTGGCCTCGGTTTCCGTGAGGCCGCACCAGGCGACCTCGGGGTCGGTATAGGCCACCGAGGGGATGAGCTTCGCGTCGAAGAACCGCTTTTCGCCGGCACAGACCTCTGCCGCGACCTTGCCTTCATGCACCGCCTTGTGCGCCAGCATCGGCTGGCCCACAACGTCGCCGATGGCGAAGATGTGCGGCACGCCGGTGCGCTGCTGGTTGTCGACGGCGATGAAGCCGCGATCGTCCACCGCGACGCCCGCCGCTTCGGCGTCGATCAGCTTGCCGTTGGGTTTGCGGCCCACGGCGACCAGCACCTTGTCGAAGGTATCGGTGGATTCCTCGCCCTTCTCATCCTCGAAGGTCACCTTGAGGCCACCCTTCTGCGCCTCGACGTTCTTGACCTTGGTCTTGAGCAGGATGTTCTCGTAGCGGCCCTTGATGCGGGTGTGCAGGGGCTTCACGATGTCCTTGTCGGCGCCGGGGATGATCTGGTCCATCAGTTCCACGACCGTGATCTTGGAGCCGAGCGCGTCGTAGACACAGGCCATCTCCAGACCGATGATGCCGCCGCCCAGAACCAGCATTCGCTTGGGGATGTCCTTGAGCTCCAGCGCACCGGTGCTGTCGATCACCCGCTCGTCGTCATGCGGGATGAAGGGCAGTCTCACCGCCTCGGACCCGGCAGCGATGATGCACTGGTCGAAACTGACGGTCTTGGTGCCGTCGTCGCCCTCGACTTCGATCATGTTGGGTCCGGTGAACTTGCCGTAGCCCTGCACCACCTGCACCTTGCGCGCCTTGGACAGACCCGAAAGGCCGCCGGTGAGCTGCTTGACCACGCCGTCCTTGAAGTCGCGCAGGTCGTCGAGCTTGATCTTGGGCTTGCCGAAGCTGACGCCGTGGCTGCCCATTTCCTCGGCCTCGGTGATGACCTTGGCCACGTGCAGCAGCGCCTTGGACGGAATGCAGCCGACGTTGAGGCAGACACCGCCCAAGGTCGGATAGCGTTCGATCAGGATGACGCTCTTGCCCAGGTCCGCGGCACGGAAGGCCGCGGAGTAGCCGCCGGGGCCGGAGCCAAGGACGACCACCTCGGCGTGCATGTCGCCCTTGCCGGACGCGGTGCCCGAGGCGGCGACGGATTTCGGTGCTTCCTTGGGGGCCTCCTCGGCCCCTTTCGGCGCCTCCTCGGCCTTGCCGTCATCGGCGTCGGCGCCTTCGAAGACCATGATGACCGATCCCTCGGACACCTTGTCGCCTTCGCTGACCTTGATTTCCTTGACCGTGCCGGCGGCGGGCGACGGGACTTCCATCGTCGCCTTGTCGCTCTCCAGCTCGATCAGAGCGTCTTCCTTGGCGACGGTGTCGCCGACGGAGACGAGGATCGAGACCACCGGCACGTCCTTGAAATCACCGATATCGGGTACTTTGATATCCATCTCTACCCCCTCACCACATCAACTTGCGCATGTCGCCGAGCAGCGTCTTGAGCGTCACGCAGAAGCGTGCGGCAAGCGCGCCGTCCACCGCGCGGTGATCGTAGCTGAGCGACAGAGGCTGCATCAGGCGCGGCTCGAACTCGGACCCGTTCCAGACCGGCGCCATCTTGGACCGGGTGAGGCCCAGGATCGCCACCTCGGGCGCGTTGACGATGGGCGTGAAGGACGTGCCCCCGATCCCGCCCAGCGACGAGATGGTAAAGGTGGCGCCCTGCATGTCCTTGGACTTGAGCTCGCCGTCGCGGGCGGCTTTCGACAGGGTCATCAGTTCCTTGGAAATCTCCACCAGCCCCTTGCGGTCGGCATCCTTGATGACCGGAACCATCAGGCCGTTGGGCGTATCGGCGGCAAACCCGATGTTGTAGAAATCCTTCTTGATCAGCTTGTCGCCGTCGGGGTGGATCGAGCTGTTGAACTCCCAGTGCTGCTTGAGCGCCGAGACGCTGGCCTTGATGACGAAGGACAGCAGTGTCACGCGGTAGCCGTCTTCCTTGGCCTGGGTGTCCATCTCCTTGCGGTACTTGTCGAGTTCGGTGATGTCCGCCTCGTCGTTGTGGGTGACATGCGGGATGTTGAGCCAGGAGCGGTGCAGCGCGGGGCCCGAGATCTTCTTGATCCGGGACATTTCCACCTCTTCGATGGGCCCGAACTTGGAGAAATCCACCGCCGGGATCGGCGGGATGCCCATGCCGCCCGCGACAGCGCCGCCACCGGCGGAGGGGGCGACCTGGCTCTTCATCGCCTTTTCGACATCTTCGCGCAGGATGCGACCCTTGCGACCGCTGCCGTTGACCTTGTTGAGGTCGATCTCGACCCGGCGCGCAAAGGCGCGAACCGACGGCGAGGCGTGGACCTTGGAAAAGCCGGCGTCGGTGACCGGAGCCGAAGCGGGCGCCGGTGCGGAGGATGCTGCCGGTGCTTCCTGCTTCGGCGCGTCCTTCTTTGGCTCTTCCTTTTTCTCTTCCTTGGCCGGCGAGTCGCCGCCCGAGGTTTCTTCGAAGATCATGATGACCGTGCCTTCGGACACCTTGTCACCCTCGGAGACCTTGATCTCCTTGACCTTGCCGGCAGCGGGCGACGGCACTTCCATCGTCGCCTTGTCGCTCTCGAGCTCGATCAGCGCGTCTTCCTTGGCCACGGTGTCGCCGACCGAAACCAGGATGCTCACCACCGGCACATCGCTGAAATCGCCGATATCGGGGACTTTTACGTCTGTCGTCATAGTCTTGTCTCCTCGTTCCGCCGTCTCAGACCAGGCGCGGGTTCGGCTTGCCGCCGTCGATGTCATATTTGCTCAGGGCTTTCTCGAGGTCCTTCTCGGACACGGCCCCGTCGCGGTAGAGGTCCACCATCGCCGCCGCGGCGATGTGGTTGGCGTCCACCTCGAAGAACTTGCGCAGGTTCACCCGGCTGTCGGATCGGCCGAAACCGTCGGTGCCCAGCACCGTGAACCGGTTCGGGACAAAAGCGCGGATCTGTTCGCCGTAGTTCTTGATGTAGTCGGTGGCGCAGATCACCGGACCCTTGAGGCCGTCCATCACCTGGGTGACGTAGGGCACGCGCTCTTCCGCCAGCGGGTTCAGACGGTTGTGGCGCAGGCAATCCTGGCCGTCGCGCGCCAGTTCGTTGAAGCTGGTCGCGGACCAGATGTCCGAGGTGACACCGAAGTCCTCCTTGAGCATCTCGGCCGCCTTGATCGCCTGCACCAGGATCGTGCCCGATCCCATGAGGTTCACATGCTTCTTCGCGGGCTTCGCGGTCTTCTGCATCCGGTAAAGGCCCTTGATGATGCCCTCCTCGGCGCCCATCGGCATCTCGGGATGGTGGTAGTTCTCGTTCATCAGGGTGAGATAGAAGAACACGTCCTCCTGATCGACGAACATGCGCTGCAACCCGTGCTGCACGATCACCGCGACCTCGTAGCTGAAGGTCGGATCGTAGCTGATGCAGTTCGGGATGGTGCCCGCGAGGATGTGGCTGTGCCCGTCCTCGTGTTGCAGGCCCTCGCCGTTCAGCGTGGTCCGGCCCGCCGTGCCGCCCAGCATGAAGCCGCGCGCGCGGCTGTCGCCGGCGGCCCAGGCCAGATCGCCGATGCGCTGGAAGCCGAACATCGAGTAGTAGATGTAGAACGGGATCATCGGCACGCCGTGGGTGCTGTAGGACGTCGCCGCGGCGATCCAGTCCGCCATGGCGCCGGCTTCGTTGATGCCTTCCTGCAGGACCTGGCCGTCCTTGCTTTCCTTGTAGAACATCATCTGGTCGGCATCCTGGGGCGTGTAGTTCTGCCCCAGCGGATTGTAGATGCCCACGGACCGGAACAGCCCTTCCATGCCGAAGGTGCGGGATTCGTCCGGCACGATCGGCACGACGTTCTTGCCCACCTTCTTGTCGCGCAGAAGCGTGGTCAGGATGCGGACAAAGGCCATTGTGGTGGAAATCTCGCGGTCGCCGGTGGATTCCAGCTGGCCCTTGAAGGCCGACAGCTGCGGCACCTCGAGCTTGGGCGCGTCCCGCCAGTCGCGTTTCGGGAACTCACCGCCCAGTTCGCGGCGACGTTCGGTCATGTAGGCCTTTTGCGCGTTGTTCAGGCTGACGAAGGGCGCGTTCTTGATGTCGGCATCGTCCACCGGGATCTTGAAGCGGTCGCGCATGGCGCGCAGCTGCTCGTCCTGCATCTTCTTCTGCTGGTGGGTGGTGTTCTGCCCCTCACCGGCGGTGCCCATGCCGTAGCCCTTGACCGTCTTGACCAGCAGACAGGTCGGCTGGCCTTCGGTCTTGGTGGCGCGCAGGAAGGCGTTGTAGACCTTTTTCGGGTCGTGTCCGCCGCGGCGCAGGCCCCAGATCTGGTCGTCGGACCAGTCGGCCACCAGTTCGGCGGTTTCGGGATACTTGCCGAAGAAATGCTCGCGGATATAGGCGCCGTCCTTGGATTTGAACGTCTGGTAGTCGCCGTCGATGGTTTCATCCATCAGCTGGCGCAGCTTGCCCGAGGTGTCCTTTTCCAGCAATTCGTCCCAACCGCGGCCCCAGAGCAGCTTGATCACGTCCCAGCCGGCGCCGCGGAAGGCGCCTTCGAGTTCTTGCACGATCTTGGAGTTGCCGCGCACCGGACCGTCGAGCCGTTGCAGGTTGCAGTTCACCACGAAGATGAGGTTGTCGAGCCCCTCGCGCGCGGCGAGGTTGATGGCGCCCAGGCTTTCGGGCTCGTCCATCTCGCCGTCGCCGAGGAAGCACCAGACCTTGCGGTCGCCCATGTCGATATGGCCGCGGTTGTGCATGTATTTCATGAACCGCGCCTGGTAGATCGCCATCAGAGGGCCGAGGCCCATGCTGACCGTCGGGAACTGCCAGTAATCCGGCATCAGCCAAGGGTGTGGATAGGAGGACAGCCCGCTGCCCGACACTTCGGAGCGGAAGGATTCCAGCTGATCCTGGCTGATCCGGCCCTCCATGAAGGACCGGGCATAGATGCCGGGGACGACGTGACCCTGGAAGAACACCAGGTCGCCGCCATGCATGGCGGATCTCGCGCGCCAGAAATGGTTCAGACCGACGTCGTACAGCGCCGCGGAGGAGGCGAAGGAGGCGATGTGACCGCCGTATTCGCTGCTTTCCTTGTTGCGGCGGACGACCGTCGCCATGGCGTTCCAGCGGTTGATCGTGCGGATGCGCCATTCGGTTTCGTAATCGCCGGGCATGTCGACTTCGTCATCTGGCGAGATGGTGTTCTGATACGGCGTCGTGGCTGAAAACGGCAGGGTCGCACCGGCGGCGCGCGCCTGCTGCACGGCCTTGTCGAGCAGGAAATGCGCGCGGTCGGGACCGTCGCGCATGATCACGTCTTCGATCGCTTCCCGCCATTCGCCGGATTCAATCGGATCGATATCGTTCTGGCTGTCTTTCATCGACCTCTCCCTTCGTGTCGCGCCGCCGTTGCGGCGAGGAATTCGTTCAGCGTTAAACGTTCCACCGCATACGCCGAAGAATATTGATTTTCACGGTTTTCCGCGGTCGCGTCGTCCCTAGCACAGGTCTTTCCCCAAGGGCAGTTCCGCAGATGCATAGCATTGATGCGTCTGGTGCATGGCAAAAACGCTTAACGTTGAACGATCTTGTCTGTGGGCGCATTGGCGGCACAGATTCCTCCCTTTTCAGGCAGCAGACCATGTGTCGCGCACAAAATGCAAGTAAAGGGCGAATTTGACAGGGAAATCGCGCTGCAGCGCGGCGTCAGCGGAAGGGTTTTTCCAGCGGCACGACACGGCTTTGCGCTTCGGCCTCAAGCTCTTCGAAGTCGAAATTGTCGAGCCTGCGCGCGCGCCGCCCGGCCTTATCGGCGCTGATCTTGATCTCGGCGATGTCCTTGGACGCCTGCCCGAAATGTCGATCCAGGTTCTCCACCCGGCTGCCCAGACGATCCACATCGGCGTAAAGCAGCCCCAGTTCACGGCGAATCGCGCCCGCCTGTTCCTGCATCCGCGCATCCTTGAGGATCGCGCGCATGGTGTTGAGCGTCGCCATGCAGGTGGTGGGCGAGACGATCCAGACCCGGGCGGCGAAACCGTCGCGCACGATCTCGGGAAAGTTGGCGTGCAGCTCGGCATAGACCGCTTCGGAGGGCAGGAACATCAGCGCGCCGTCGGCGGTCTCGCCTTCGATGATGTAGCGTTCGGAAATGTCCTTGATGTGCTTGCGCACCGCCAGCCGCAGCGCCTGCGCGGCGCGGGTCAGCTGTTCCTGCGTCTCGGCCCGGCGCAGCTGTTCGTAAGCCTCCAGCGGGAACTTGCTGTCGATGCAGATCGGCCCCGGCGGATTCGGCAGGTGAATGAGGCAATCGGCCCGGCGGCTGTTCGACAGCGTCGCCTGCAGCGTGTAGCTGTCTTTGGGCAGCGCCTTGCCGACGATGTCGGTCAGCTGGATTTCCCCGAACGCCCCGCGCGTCTGCTTGTTGCTGAGGATATCCTGCAACGACAGCACGTCGCCCGACAGCTTGGTGATGTTGGCCTGCGCCTTGTCGATGCTTTCCAGCCGTTGTTGCAGATCGCCCAAGGATTGCGCCGTGCGGCGGGCCGAGCCATGCAGGTTCTCGGTCATCTGGCTTTGCACCTGCGCGAGCCGCTGCTCCATCAGTTGCAGCATCGCGGTCTGGCTTTTGGCCTGCGCCTCGCTGACGTGGTGAAGCCCGCCCGCCAGCCGTTCCTGCCCGTCGCCCAAGCCCTTCACCGTCTGGCCCATATGGCCGATCTGCGCCGCCAGCGGCTCGGTCAGACGCGCCGAACGTCCTGCCGCGCGCAGGGCGAGGATCAGCAGCACGGCGATCAGGCACAGCGCGGCAAAACCCGCAAGCGCCAGCAGGACAAAGGGATCGTTCAGGTCGAAGGTGGTGTCGCCGAAGGTGATCATGTGCGCCCGAACAGCCGCTCGATATCGGCCAGCTTGAGTTCCACGTATGTGGGCCGGCCGTGATTGCACTGGCCGGAATGCGGCGTCGCCTCCATCTCGCGCAGGAGCGCGTTCATCTCTTCGGCGCGCATGACGCGGCCCGAGCGGATGGAGCCGTGGCAGGCGACGCGGCTCAGGATCGCTTCGATCTTTTCCTGCACCAGCGCGCTCGATCCGGTGTCGGCCAGTTCGTCCAGCACATCGCGCAACAGCGCCTCGGCATTGACCTCGCCCAGGATCGCGGGGGTTTCGCGCACGGCGACGGCCCCGCCGCCGAAAGGTTCGATGCCAAGACCCATGCGGTATAGATCGTCCGAGATGTCGAGCAACCGGGCGGCGTCGTCGGAGGATAGCTCGACGATTTCGGGGATCAGCAGCGCCTGCGCAGCGACGCCGGTTCCGGCCATCTGGCGTTTGAGTTTTTCGTAGACCAGCCGTTCGTGGGCGGCGTGTTGATCGACGATGACCATGCCGTCAGGGGTCTGGGCGATGATGTAGTTCTCGTGCACCTGCCCGCGGGCGGCGCCCAGCGGCTGCGCCGTCTCCTCAAGCCCTTGCGGGCTTTCCTCGACCGGGGCCACGGTGCGGCCGCTGTAGGCCGTCTCCATTTCGGCAAAGCCGGGGGCCTGGGCCACGTGGGCCGCCTGCCGCGCGCCA
Organism: Thalassococcus profundi; assembly: GCF_003344785.1. Lineage (GTDB taxonomy): Bacteria > Pseudomonadota > Alphaproteobacteria > Rhodobacterales > Rhodobacteraceae > Puniceibacterium > Puniceibacterium profundi. The sequence goes on from NZ_QPMK01000001.1 coordinate 303,317, forward strand.
AGGCTGGGGCGGTCCATCTGGTAGACTCGCGGCCCGGCCGGTTCGGGCCGCATCGCGCCAAGGGTCATGTTCGCGACGGTCGACGAGGCGCGATGTCCGGCCTCGGCCAGCGCGTGACGCAGGGCCGAGATGATCAGGCCGCGCACAAGGCCCGGATCGCGGAACCGCACCTCGGACTTTGCCGGGTGCACGTTCACGTCGACCTTGTGCGGGTCGCAATCGACGAAAAGCGCCACCGCCGGGTGCCGGTCGCGGCTGAGGAAATCGGCATAGGCCCCGCGCAGGGCGCCGATCAGCAGCTTGTCGCGGACCGGTCGGCCATTGACGAAAAGATGCTGCGCCACGGCAGAGCCCCGCGAATAGGTCGGCAGGGCGGCAAAGCCGGTCAGCCTCAACCCTTCGCGCTCGGCGTCGATGGCGAGCGCGTTCTCGGTGAACTCGCGCCCCATGACCTGCCCCAGGCGCCCGCGCAGCGCATCGAAAAGGTCGCCGGTCAGCGGGTCGGCGCGGAAGGTCACGCGCCCGTCGCCACCGCCCGACACGTCGCGCAGGGTGAACCCGACCGCCGGTTCGGCCATGGCCAGACGTCGCAGAACCTCGCCCACGGCCTGGGTCTCGGCCCGGTCGCTGCGCAGGAACTTGAGCCGCGCCGGCGTCGCGTAGAAGAGATCGCGCAGGGTGACCACCGTGCCGCCGTTCAGCGCCGAGGGCCGCACCTTGCCCGCCTCGCCGCCGCTCACCGTGATCTCGCAGGCCTCGGACCCGGCGGCGCGGCTGGTGATGGTGAGCCGCCCGACCGCGGCCAGCGACGGCAACGCCTCGCCGCGGAAGCCGAAGGACTGGATGTCGAGCAGGTCGGAGCCGTCTATCTTGGAGGTGGCGTGCCGCGACAGGGCCAGCGGCAAGTCGTCCGGTGTCATGCCGCAGCCGTCGTCCGTGACCCGGATCAGGGTCTTTCCGCCATCGGCGATCTCGACCGTGACGCGGCGCGCGCCGGCGTCGATGGCGTTCTCGATCAGCTCCTTGACCGCCGAGGCCGGGCGCTCGACCACTTCTCCAGCGGCGATGCGGTTGACGGCCGCATCGTCCAGCTGTCGTATGACAGGGCGCATATTGGGGACATGGGTGTTCATGCCACAAGACCTAGCAGGCTCGGGACGATTCTGGAACGACGGAATTGCCTTGTCGCGTTCCGATCCCGGCTCTTGACCCGTGGCCGAATTGCCGCCAGATCACGGAAATTTATTAACGCAACAATAGTTCATTGGTCGCAATGGAACTTTAAGATTATTGCTATAGTTATTGACGCAGTTCAATCGACATGCAGGAGGCTCTCATGCTCGTTCCGCGTATCACCTTCGACACCATCGCCGCCGTCTACGGCGACGATTTCGCCCGCACCTGGTTTACACCGGTCTCTCTGATCGCCGGGCGCTGACGCTCACCCGCCCGTCGCGGCGTCGTACCACGCGCGGATCGCCGCGCGCTCGGTCTCTTCCATGTAGCTGACGTTGCCCGGCGGCATCGCGTGGCTGAGACCGGATTGCAGATAGATGGCCCGCGCATTTCCGGCGATCTGCGCGGCATCGTCCAGACGGACACCTTTTGGCGGCCACAGGATCCCGTCCCAGAACGGCTCTGCCGCGTGGCACATGGAGCAGCGGCCAAGAACGATATCCTGCACGTGATCGAATCCCTGGGCCTGCGCGAACCGTTGTTCCGGCGACCCGGCCATATCGGCATCGGCGCGGAACATCGGCGCGGTACTCAGCCACATGATGAGAATGAACAGGATCGCCGTGACCGCCCAGGTCCAGGTTGGTTGGCCCGTACGTGCGTGCATCGAGTTGAAATAGTGCCGGATCGTCACCCCCATCAGGAACACCAGCGACGCGATCAGCCAGTTGTATTCGGATGCGAAAGCCAGCGGATAGTGATTGCTCAGCATCAGGAAGATCACCGGCAGGGTGAGGTAGTTGTTGTGGGTGCTGCGCTGCTTGGCGATCTTGCCGTATTTCGCATCCGGCGTGCGGCCCGCGATCAGGTCGTCGACGACGATCTTCTGGTTCGGGATGATGGTGAAGAAGACGTTGCCGCTCATGATCGTGGCGGTAAAGGCGCCTAGGTGGAGCAGCGCCGCACGGCCTGAGAACACGCTGGTGTAGAAATAGGCCATCCCGACGAGGATGACGTAGAGCAGGATCATCAGCCGCGTGTTGTCCTCGCCAAAGCGGCTCTTGCAGATCAGGTCATAGGCGACCCAGCCCAACCCCAGCGAAGCGAGCGAGATGCCCACCGCCTGCCAGCGCGTCAGATCCATCACGGCGGGGTCGATCAGATAGAATTCCGCGCCGAGATAATAGACCAGCGCCAGCAGCGCGAAGCCCGACAGCCAGGTCGAATAGCTTTGCCATTTGTGCCAGATCAGCCCGCCCGGCATGTGATCCGGCGCCACCAGATATTTCTGGATGTGGTAGAACCCGCCGCCATGCACCTGCCATTCCTCGCCATCGGCGCCCGACGGCAGATTACGGTCGCGGTGCAGGCCCAGGTCCAGCGCGATGAAGTAGAAGGACGACCCGATCCAGGCGATCGCGGTGATGACATGCAGCCATCTTATGGCGAATTCCAACCATGCGCCCATTGCTGCCAGATCGTACATTGTCTGCTCCTGTCCCGTGATGCCGTCACGCTATACGGGCGAGGACTTGTTTGTTAATCATTGAAATCACCAAGCAGTTTCAAAAATCATGCGAAAGTCGAAATGGCCTATGTAAACAACATCCGCATGTTCCTGCGTGTCTACGAATTGGGCAGCATGTCGGCCGCGGCCCGGGACCAGCGGACCTCGCCCGCAGTCGCGTCGAGCCGGGTTGCGGAGCTGGAAAAGCACCTTGGCGTGCGGCTCTTCAACCGCACCACGCGGGCGCTGCACCCCACCGAGCACGGGCAGATGTTCTACGACGGCGCGCGCGGCATTCTCGACGCGATCGAGGCCGCCGAGGGCACGGTGATGGAGGCGACGCAATCGCCCAAGGGCACGCTCTTCGTTTCGGCGCCGCTGTTCATCGGACGCCGGATCATCGCCCCGGCCCTGCCCGCCTTCCGCGCCGAATACCCCGAGATCAACCTTCGACTGCGGCTCTCGGACCGGGTGGTGGACGTGACCGCCGAGGGGCTCGACATGGCCTTCCACCTCGGACCGCTGGTCGATTCGGATCTCAAGGTCCGGATGATCTCGGATTGCCCCCGCCTGCTGCTGGCGGCGCCATCCTACATCGCGCGGCGCGGCAATCCGGAAAGCGGCGCGGCGCTGGTCGAAGAGGGGCACGACTGCCTCAACCTGCGGTTCCCCGGCGCGCGGGAATTCCAGTGGACCTTGCAGACCGACGGCGGCCCGCGACGCTATGAAATCGCCGGATCGCTGGAGACCGACAACAGCGAGGTGCTGACCGACTGGGCGGTGGCCGGTTGCGGCATCGTGCTCAAGCCCCGTTTCGAAGTGGCCGAGCACCTGCGCAGCGGCGCGCTGGTGCCGGTGGCCGCGGCGACCCCGCCCTACCCTGCGCAACTGGCCTGCCTGACCCCGTCGCGGCGGCTGCGCGATCCCAAGGTCCAGGTCTTCTCGGATTTCATGGTCGCGCGCTGCCGCGAGGCCATCGCCGCGGCGGACCCTTGACCTCTCATTATATTCCATTATCTGAATTTGACTGAAACGGAAACGGAGGCCGCCATGTTCACCCGCACCAGCCCGTCCCGCGGCCCCGGCTCGCCCCGGGTCGACGGGTTCCACGATCCGGCCACCGGATCGGTCCAGTACGTCGCCAGCGATCCCGCTACCGGCCAGGCGGCGCTGATCGACACGGTGCTGGATTTCGACCCGCGCAGCGCCACGACCTCCACGCACAGCGCGCAGACGGCGCTGGACTTCGTCGTCCACGAGGGGCTGAGCGTTCAGTGGATCCTCGACACCCACCCCCACGCGGATCACCTGATGGCGCAGGCCTGGCTCAAGGAGCGGACCGGCGCCACGACCGGCATCGGAGAAAAGGTCCGGGAGATCGCGGCGCTGTGGGCAGACATCTACCACCTGCCGGACACCTTCGACCCCGACCGCGACTTCGACCGGCTCTTTGCCGATGGCGACCGCTTCGCGCTCGGATCGCTCGAGGTGCAGGTGATCCTGTCCCCCGGCCACACGCTGGGCTCGGTCACCTACGTCATCGGCGACGCGGCCTTCGTTCATGACACCTTCATGCATGTCGACGCCGGCACCACCCGCGCCGACTTCCCCGGCGGATCGTCGAAACAGCTCTACGCCTCCCTGCAACGGCTCCTGAGCCTGCCGGACGACACGCGGCTCTTCGTCGGCCACGACTACCCGCCAGTCGGCGACCGCGCCGATCCGGCGTGGGAAGCCTCGGTCGCCGATCACCGCGCGCACAATCCGCACGTGGGCGGCGGCGTGTCCGAAGCCGCATACTGCAAGCTGCGCGACGACCGTGACGCAACCCTGTCGCTGCCCGACAGGATGCTGCATGCGTTGCAGGTCAACTTGCGCGGCGGACGCCTGCCGGATCCGGAGGCCGACGGCCGCAGCTACTTCAAGATCCCCGCAAACCACTTCGGAAAGGACACCTGATGCAGACCGAAACCATCGGCACCGCCACGCTCGAGACCTGGACCCCGGAAGAGGTCGCCAAGGCGCTCGACGCGCATGAGGTCGTCCTGATCGACGTGCGCACCCCGCAGGAATACATGTTCGAACACATCCCCGGCGCGCTGCTGATGCCGATGGCCTTCTTCGACCCGGCCAACCTGCCGGGACAAAGCGACAAGCGCATCGTTCTGCACTGCGGTTCCGGCCTGCGCTCGGAAAAGATGGCGCGCATGGCTTTCGAAGCGGGCTTCGACCGCCTCGCGCATCTCGGCGGCGGCTTCGCGAAATGGAAGGAGGCCAGGCTGCCCTACATCGGCACCAACATGGCCAGCGGCGCCCCCAAACGCGTCACGCCCTGAACCCGCGCGCCCCTTCATCTTGCCAATAAACTCCAGAGAGCACGAGAGACAGCGTCTCTCGTATCCGCGCCCCGCGCGGATTGCCGACGAACGAAAAAGCCCGGGCGCGAACGCCCGGGCAGGTTTTCCTTGGACTGACAGGAAGGAGAAGATCAGCCCTTGGAGAAATCGGGATAGGCTTCCATGCCCAGCTCGGACATGTCGAGACCGTTGATCTCGGCCTCTTCGCTGACGCGGATTCCCATGACCGCCTTGAGGATGAACCACACCACGGCGGAGACCACGAAGACGAAAATGCCGATCGAGATCACACCGAGCGCCTGCACCGCGAAGGAGGTGCCGTCGGTGTAGAACGGCACGGCCATGGTGCCCCAGATACCGGCGATCAGGTGGACCGGGATGGCGCCGACGACGTCGTCGATCTTCATCTTGTCCAGCATCGGCACGGTGAAGACCACGATGATGCCGCCGATGGCGCCGATCCAGAGCGCGCCGAAGAGCGTGGGATCGAGCGGACCTGCGGTGATCGACACCAGGCCCGCCAGCGCACCGTTGAGCGTCATCGTGAGGTCGGGCTTCTTGTACATCACCTGCGTGAGGATCAGCGCGGCAACCGCACCGGCCGCGGCGGCCATGTTGGTGTTGGCAAAGATGCGGGACACGTCGGTCACGTCACCCACGGTGCCGGCTGCGAGCTGCGAACCGCCATTGAAGCCGAACCAGCCGAGCCACAGGATGAACGTGCCCAGGGTGGCGAGGGCGAGGTTGGAACCCGGCATCGGCACGGTGCGGCCATCCTTGTACTTGCCGATCCGCGGACCGAGAATGAGCGCACCGGCGAGGGCTGCGAAACCGCCTGCGGCATGCACGAGGGTCGAACCGGCGAAGTCGGAGAAGCCCGCCTCGGAGAGCCAGCCGCCACCCCACTGCCAGGAGGCTTCGATCGGGTAGATGAAGCCGGTCAGAACGACGACGAAGATCAGGAACGGCCAGAGCTTGATACGCTCGGCCAGGGTGCCCGACACGATCGACGCTGTGGTGGCGCAGAACATCAGCTGGAAGAAGAAGTCCGATCCGACCGAGGCGTAATCAAGCGCCGCGGCAGAGGCATCGAGGCCCACGGGCTCGAGCACGGTCGGCGAGAACAGGATGCCGACGTAGCCCGCCACGGTCCAGCCGTCGCCCGGGTACATCAGGTTGAAGCCGACGAACCAGTACATGATCGCAGCGATCGAGAAGAGCGCGATGTTCTTGGTCAGCTGCATGGTCACGTTCTTGGAGCGCACCAGGCCGGCCTCGAGCATGGCAAAGCCCGCGGCCATCCAGAACACGAGGAAGCCGCCGATCAGGAACAGCAGCGTCGTAAAGATGTACGGGTTGATGTCCGGCGCCGCCTCGGTCGCGTCCTGCGCGAAGCCAAGGCTGGGCAGCGCGACGAGCGCAACAGCCGGAGCGAGTGTCTTGAAAAGTTTCATTGGTTCCGTTTCCCTAACTCTTATTGCTGCGTTCAAAGCGCGTCTGCGTCGGTTTCGCCGGTGCGCACCCGCACCGCCTGCAACACGTCCAGAACGAAAATCTTGCCGTCGCCGATCTTGCCGGTCTGGGCCGTCTTCGAAATGGTTTCGACCACCTGGTCGGCCATCGACGCGGCAACCACGATTTCAAGCTTGATCTTGGGCACGAAATTCACGGCGTATTCGGCACCGCGATAGATTTCCGTGTGACCCGATTGCGAGCCGAAGCCCTTGATTTCTGTCACCATCATGCCGCGGACGCCGATGGAGGTCAGCGCCTCGCGGACCTCCTCCAGCTTGAACGGCTTGATCGTCGCAATGATGAGTTTCACCTTGGTCCCTTTCGGTTTGGCAGGTCGGGGCCTGCGTTCTGCAAATGCAGAAAGAGCCGCCGCGCGGCGTTCGGGAAAGGGCAAAGGCCAGAGGTACAGTCCATTGATTGCGGCAAAATGCACAAATTTTGCACAATTTGATGTTTGTGTCTAAAAATTAGGCGCAATAAAAAAACGGAAAAACTGCTGCAAGCGGTCTACTTCCCCGTTCGGACAGTCTATTCTGGGCGCAATGGGCAGAAAGCCGGGCAGAGAACATGAGTGATTCAGGTCGTGGAAAAGGTCGGCTCGTCGCCGATCGACGCTATCCCAAAAAATCCACCGCGCAGACCGCGAAACCGAAACGGACGCCGGCGAAATCCACCCGCCGCAAGGCCAAGGCACGCAAGCCCCGGCGCGGCGGCATCACCGGCTTCATCCTCGGGATGTTCTCCTGGATTTTCCGCCTGATCTGGCGCCTGACCTGGCGGATCACCGCCGTGGCGCTTCTGCTCCTGGCCCTGGCGGTGGGGTACGAATACACCAAGTTGCCCGAGGCGACGGCGCTGCTCGACGGGCGCGCCCGGGGGTCCGTGACCCTGCTCGACCAATCGGGAGCGGTCTTTGCCCGGCGCGGCGACCAGTTCGGCGGTGCGGTGACCGCCGACAGCGTGTCGCCGCATCTGGTCGACGCCATTGTCGCCACCGAGGACAAGCGCTTCTACTACCACCTGGGCGTGAGCCCGCGCGGCATCGCCTCGGCCATCCGCATCAACCTGAGCGAGGGCCGCGGGCCGCTCTCGGGTCACGGCGGGTCGACGATCACCCAGCAGACCGCGAAACTGCTTTGCCTCGGCGTCGAATACGATCCCGGCGAATGGGAGAGCGAAAGCGATTACGTCTCCGACTGTCGCCGCGGATCGCTGACGCGCAAGCTCAAGGAGGCGATCTATGCGCTGGCGATGGAGGTCAAGTACACCAAGGACGAGATCCTCTCGATCTATCTCAACCGCGCCTACATGGGCGGCGGCGCCTACGGGGCCGAGGCGGCGGCGCAGCGCTATTTCTCCAAGTCTGCGGTCGAGCTGAACCCGGCGGAATCCGCGATGATCGCGGGCCTGCTGACCGCACCGTCGTCGCTGGCACCCACGTCGAACCTGGGTCGGTCGCAAGCGCGCGCGGCGACGGCCCTGCGGCTGATGAACGAACAGGGCATGCTGTCGGACGCGGAAACGCAGCGCTACCAGGACAACCCTGCAACGCTGGGCCGCGATGCCGAAAGCCCGTCGGGCGGCTATTTCGCAGACTGGGTGATCCGCAGCCTGCTGCCGGGCGACCCGACGCAGGACGGCGACAGCCCCGACAACGACAGCCGCACCAGCATGGCCGACGACATCATGCGCGCGCTGGAGCAGGCCGAACGCGACAAGGTGATCCAGACCACGCTGGACCCGCGCATCCAGTCCATCGCCGAAGACGTGATGGAAGAGACCATCGCCGGTCTCAAGGAAGGGTCCAAGGCGCAGGCGGCCATCGTCGTGATGTCCGCCGACGGCGCCGTGCGCGGCATGGTCGGCGGCCGCGACGCCACCGCCTCGGGCGGGTTCAACCGCGCCACCCAGGCGCGGCGGCAGACCGGATCGGCATTCAAGCCGTTCATCTACGCCGCGGCGATGGATTTCGGCTATTCGCCCTATGACACGGTGGTGGACGAGCCGTTCTGCATGAACATTCCCGGTTCGGGCCAGTGGTGCCCCGAGAACTACACCAAGAACTTCAGCGGCCGGGTGACCCTGATCGACGCACTCAAGCGCAGCCTGAACATCCCGGCGGTGAAGATCTCCGAAGGTGTCGGCCGCCCGGTCGTGCAACAGGTGGCGACGCAATTCGGCGTGGAAAGTTCTCTGATCGACACGCCGTCCCTGGCTCTGGGCGCCTCCGAGGCGTCGCTTCTGGAAATGACCGCCGCCTATGCCGGGTTCCTGGCGCAGGGGCACCGGATCGAACCCTACGGCATCACCGGAACCGAAGGCACCGGCGTGCGCGAACTGGTCATCCAGCCCGACGCCGCCGGGCAACTGGTTTTCATGCTGGAAAAGGTCGTCTCCGAAGGCACCGGCACCCGTGCCCGCCTGCCCGACCGTCAGGCCGCCGGCAAGACCGGCACCAGCCAGGAGGCGCGCGACGCTTGGTTCATCGGCTTCACCGCCGATTACGTCACCGGCATCTGGATGGGCTACGACGACAACACGCCGCTGTCGGGCGTGGCCGGCGGCGGGCTTCCGGCCGAGATGTGGCAGCAGGTCATGGCGCGGGTGCACGACGGCCTCCCGGCAAATCCCTTGCCGATGGTGGTGCCACAGCCGCCGCAGCCGGTCGTGCAGCCGGCCCCGCAACCGGCGCCGCAGCCACAGCAACGCCAGCAGCGCCGCGAAGACCCGATCGAAGGTCTGGTGAACCAGCTTCTGCGCGACCTTCTCGGGGGCAATTGAGCCATGACACGACGCGGCGGACCAGAGGGCGTGGAAAAGGTTTGGCGCCACGCCCCACGGTGCGCTATCACTCCACCGACCTCTCATTTGAACCCCGTATTTCACACGCAAACTGATAGCCGAGCCACATGACCCAGCAGCGCCCCAAGACCGGCCTCGAAGAACTGAAAGCCGCCCGCCGAGAAAGCCGCCCCTATTTCTGGTTCGTCGGCATCTTCAGTTTTTTCGTGAACCTGCTGATGCTGACAGGGCCGCTTTACATGCTTCAGGTCTACGACCGGGTGCTGGGGTCGCGGTCCGTCGCCACGCTGATCGCGCTCTCGGCGATCGTGGTGTTCCTCTACGGGATGATGGGCCTACTGGACTATGTCCGCGGCCGGGTCATGGGCCGGGTCGCCGCGCGGTTCCAGTCGCGGCTGGATCTCCGCGTGTTCGACGCCGTGGTGCGCCGGTCGACCACCCGCCCGGACGAGCTGTCGGCCACCGGGTTGCGCGACCTCGAATCGGTGCAGCGGCTGATGGCCTCGCCGGTGCTGATGGCGTTCTTCGACATCCCGTGGACGCCGGTGTTCCTGGTCGGAATCGCGTTGTTCCACCCCTGGCTGGGGTATCTTGCCGTGACGGGCGGCGCGGTGCTGATCGTGATCGCCCTGATCAACCAGGTCGTGACCCGCAATCCTGGGCTGAACTCCAACATCGCCACCTTCAAGGCCGAGAAGATCTCGGACCAGATCCGGGGCGAGGCCGAGATGGTGTCGGCCATGGGCATGCGCGGCGATGCCTTCCGCCGGTGGGAAGGCGCCCGGCGCGACGCGCTGCGCGGTCAGATTTCCAGCTCGGACCTGCTGGGCAGTTTCACCACGCTGACCAAAACCCTGCGGCTGCTGCTGCAATCGGCGATGCTGGGCCTCGGGGCCTATCTGGTCCTGCAGGGCGAACTGACGCCCGGGGCGATGATCGCCGGGTCGATTTTGATGGGCCGGGCGCTGGCGCCGATCGAACTGGCCATCGGCCAGTGGGCACTGGTGCAGCGCGCGCGCAAGGGCTGGAGCAACCTCGCACAACTCCTGTCCGAAACCCCGCCCGAGTCGCCGCGCACCGACCTGCCGAAACCGCGCGCCAAGCTCGATGTCATGCAACTGACCGTGGTGCCGCCCGGCGAACAGCAGGCGGCGCTGCGTCTGGTGAGCTTTGCCGTGCAGCCCGGCCAGGCCATCGGCGTGATCGGCCCGTCGGGCGCCGGCAAGTCGACCTTGGCGCGTGCGCTCACCGGTGTCTGGGCACCCGCGGGGGGCAAGATCCGGCTCGACGGGGCGTCGCTGGACCAATACGCGCCGGACGTCCTGGGCAAGTACATCGGCTATCTGCCGCAGCGTGTCACCCTGTTCGACGGAACGATTGCCGAGAACATCGCGCGGCTGTCCGCCGCGCCGGACGATGCCAAGATCGTGGCGGCGGCGAAAAAGGCCGCGGCGCACGAGATGATCCTGAAACTGCCCGACGGCTACGACACCCGCGTCACAGCCGCCGGCGGTCGCCTGTCGGGTGGACAGATGCAACGCATCGGACTGGCCCGCGCCATGTACGACGATCCGATGATCCTGGTGCTGGACGAACCCAATTCGAACCTCGACAACGAGGGCTCCGAGGCGGTCAATGCCGCGATCCGGACGATGAAATCCGAAGGCCGGTCGGTGCTGATCATGGCCCACCGCCCCGCGGCCATCAAGGAATGCGACATGCTGCTGATGCTCGACGGCGGCAGCCGCACGGCGTTCGGACCCAAGGACGAGGTGCTGCGCCAGGTGACGCAGAACCACCAGCAGATCCAGACGGCCGTCGGCCAAGGAGGTGTGCGATGAGCGGCAAACCCGAATTTCCCCTGCGCGGCCCGATGGTGCTCGGGCTGCTGACGCTGGGCCTGCTGGTCGGCGGGTTCGGGACCTGGGCGGCGACCACGAACATCTCGGGCGCGATCATCGCCTCGGGGCAGATCGAGGTCGATCAGAACCGCCAGGTCGTCCAGCATCCAGACGGCGGCGTGGTCGCCGAGATCCTCATCGACGAGGGCGACCTGGTCAGCGCGGGCCAGCCTCTGCTGCGGCTCGATCCGAATCTGGTGCAGTCCGAACTGACCATCGTCGAGGGCCAGTATTTCGAACTGCGCGCCCGGCGCGCCCGGCTGGCAGCGGAACGCGACGGGACCGACACGATCCGCTTCGACGACGACCTGCTGGAACGCGCCGAAACCGATGCCGAGGTGGACGAGCTGGTCGAGGGTCAGCGCAATCTTTTCGAGGCACGCAAGGAAAGCGTGGGCCGAGAAATCGACCAGCTGGGCAAACGGTCTGACCAGATCGCCGACCAGATTTCCGGCATCGAGGCGCAGCAGACCGCGCTGCGCCAGCAGCTGGCGCTGATCGAGGATGAACTGGCCGATCAGCAGTCGCTGCTCGACCGCGGGCTGGCGCAGGCGAGCCGAGTCTCGGCGTTGCAGCGCGAACAGGCGCGGCTTCTGGGCAGCGTCGGCGATCTCACCGCGCAGAAGGCGCAGGCCGAGGGCCGGATCACCGAGATCGAGATCGAGATCCTCAAGCTGGAAACCCGGCGCCGCGAAGAAGCGATCACCACCCTGCGCGACCTGCAGTACCGCGAGCGCGAGCTGGCGGAACAGCGCCGCGCCCTGACCGAACGGCTGGGCCGGATGGAGATCACCGCGCCGGTGTCGGGCGTGGTCTACGGCCTCTCGGTCTACACGCCGCGGTCGGTGATCCGCGCGGCGGACCCGGTGATGTACCTGGTGCCGCAGGACCGGCCGCTGATCATCGCGGCACAGGTGCTGCCGATCCACATCGACCAGCTGTTCCTCGACCAGAGCGTGTCGCTGCGCTTTCCGGCGCTGGACCAGCGGCAGACGCCCGAGCTTTTCGGACAGGTGGTGCAGATCTCGGCGGATGCCTTCCAGGACGAAAGCTCTCAAGTGAGCTATTACCGTGCCGAGATCGTGTTGTCGGAGGGCGAAGTCAACCGCCTGCCCGAGGGCAGCACCCTGATCCCCGGTATGCCGGTGGAGGCCTTCATCCGCACCGCCGACCGCACGCCGCTGGCCTATCTGGTCAAGCCGCTGTCGGATTATTTCTCCAAGGCGTTTCGCGAAAGCTGAGGCGAGGACGCCCGAAAAGGGCGGAGGAGCATCGCGTCGGCCCCTTGCGGGGCCTCTTCGCTGCGCCTAGCGTGGCGGCAAACCCGTCATCCAGAAAGGCTGCGCCATGACCCATGACATCGAAACCCGCCTGACAGAGCTTGGCATCACGCTCCCGGACGCCCCCGCGCCGGCGGCGAACTACGTGCCCTACGTCATCACCGGCAACACGGTCTATGTCTCCGGCCAGATCTCCAACGGCCCGGACGGGCTCATCAAGGGCAAGCTCGGTGACGACATGTCGGTCGAAGCCGGCGCCGAAGCCGCGAAAAGCTGCGCCATCAGCCTGCTCGCGCAGGTCAAGGCGGCCTGCGGCGGTGATCTCAGCCGCCTGACGCGCGTCGTCAAGCTGACCGCCTTCGTCAATTCCACCGCCGAATTCACCGACCAGCCCAAGGTCGTCAACGGTGCCTCTGACTTCCTCGTCGAGGTCGCGGGCGATGCCGGGCGGCATGCCCGGTCCGCCGTCTCCGCCGCATCCCTGCCGATGGGCGTCGCGGTCGAGATCGAAGGCATTTTCGAGATTTCCTGACATGCCCGCCCTGCCCGAGGCTTTCCTGGGCCGCCCGATCGCGCACCGCGCCCTGCACGGTCCTGGCGCGCCGGAAAACTCCGGCCCGGCCATCGCCCGCGCCATCGCGGCGGGTTACGGCATCGAAATTGATGTGCAGCTCTCGTCCGATGGGCGCGCGATGGTCTTTCACGACTACGACCTGCAACGGCTTACCGGCACCAAGGGAGCCGTCCAGCAACGTAGTGCCGCCGCTCTGGCGGACCTGCGCCTGCTGGGCACCGAGGCAGCCATCCCGACCCTGCGCGAGGTCCTGGCGCAGGTGGCGGGCGCCGTGCCGCTGCTGATCGAGGTCAAGGATCAGGACGGCACGCTGGGCCCGCGCGTCGGCCCGCTGGAAGACGCCGTCGCCGCCGATCTCGAAAGCTATTCCGGGCCGGTGGCGGTCATGTCCTTCAATCCGCACAGCGTCGCGCATTTTGCCGGGGCCGCGCCGCAGATCGCCCGCGGCCTGACCACCGACGCCTTCACCGCCGAAGACTGGCCGACCATCCCCGCGGCCACCCGCGACCGGCTGCGCGATTTTCCCGATTACCACCACGTCGGCGCCAGCTTCATCAGCCATGCCGCCGACGACCTGGACAATCCCCGCGTCACGGAGCTGAAGAATGCCGGTGCCGCGATCCTGTGCTGGACCATCCGCAGCGCCGCGGCAGAGGCGCAGGCAAGGCGGATCGCGCAGAACGTCACCTTCGAAGGCTACGACGCTTGAACCCACCCGCGCGGGCCACAGATAGGGCAGGGTAAGGGGGCGCAGATGACCGACCAAAGCCCGGACCAGACCATAGCCATCACCGTTCTGACCTCGCTGTCGCAGATCCCTGCGGCGGCCTGGGATGCCTGCGCCTGTCCCGAAACCGCCGATGGTGGGCGTCCGCACGATCCGTTCACCACTCACCGTTTCCTGAGCGCGCTGGAAGAGTCCGGCTCGGTCGGCGGGCGCAGCGGTTGGGATCCGCGCTACCTGATCGCTGAAATCGGCGGCGAGACCATCGCCTGCGCACCGCTTTACGGCAAGAGCCACAGCCAGGGCGAGTACATCTTCGACCACAACTGGGCCCATGCGCTGGAAAACGCGGGCGGGCGTTATTACCCCAAGCTGCAGATCGCCGTGCCCTTCACCCCCGCCACGGGCCGCCGGTTCCTGACCCGGCCGGGGTTCGAAAGCATCGGCATGTCGGCGCTGGTGCAGGGCATGGTGCAGCTGGGCGCCGACAACGGCCTCTCTTCGGCGCATGTGACCTTCTGCACCGAGGCGGAGGCCATCGCGGGCGAGAAGATGGGTCTTCTGCGGCGCGCCACGCAACAGTTCCACTGGATCAATCGCGCCTACGCGGATTTCGATGCCTTCCTCGCCACGCTCAGTTCGCGCAAGCGCAAGGCGATCCGCAAGGAGCGTCGGGTCGCACAGGGCTTCGGCGGCACGATCCGGATGCTGCGCGGCGACGATATCCGGCCCGAACACTGGGACGCCTTCTGGACCTTCTACCAGGACACCGGCGCGCGCAAATGGGGCACCCCCTACCTGCGCCGCGCGTTTTTCGAGATCGCGCAGGAAACCCTGCGCGACGATATCGCGTTGGTCATGGCAGAGCGCGAGGGCGATTACGTCGCGGGCGCGCTCAACTTCATCGGACGAGACACGCTCTACGGTCGCTACTGGGGCTGCATCGAGGACCACCCCTGCCTGCACTTCGAGGCGTGTTACTATCAGGCCATCGACCTTGCCATAGAGATGGGTCTGGCGCAGGTCGAGGCCGGGGCGCAGGGTGAACACAAGCTCGCCCGCGGATACCTGCCGGTGCAGACCCATTCGCTGCACTGGATCGCCGACACCGGTTTCGCCGACGCCGTGGCGCGTTATCTTGAAGCCGAGCGTGCTGCGGTCGATGAGGACATCGAGATCCTGACCGCCTTCGGCCCGTTCAGAAAAGCCAATCGAGAGGAACACCAATGACCGAGCTGCTCTCAGACACCGCCCGGAAAACCGTTCTGCAACCGCTGTTCGACAGCGGCTGGGAGATGGTCGAAGGCCGCGATGCGATCCACAAGACATTCGAATTCGGCAATTTCATCGAGGCTTTCAGCTGGATGACCCGCGCCGCGATCTGGGCGGAGAAGTGGGACCACCATCCCGAATGGTTCAACGTCTACAAGACCGTCGAGGTGACGCTGACAACCCACGACGTGGGCGGCGTGTCGTCGCTCGACGCCAAGATGGCGCGCAAGCTCGACAGCCTTTGATGTTTGGCGCGGCGCGGGGTCCAGCCCCGTGCCGCTGCCGGATTACATGGCGGCGAGCAGCGATTCTCCCGCCGAGGTCTCGCAGACGCCGCGGCCTTCCTCGGGCAGCCAGACTGTCACCACGCCGTCCTCGACCAGCATCGCGTAGCGCATGGACCGCGAGATAAGCCCGATCGCATCGACGCTGAACTCCATGCCGATCGCCTTGGTGAAGGACGCATCCGCATCCGACAGCAAGGTGATCCCCGCCGCGGTGGCGCCGGTGTCGTTGCCCCAAGCCTGCATGACGAAGGGATCATTGACGGCGATGCAGATAACCTCGTCCACGCCCTTGGCTGCTAGGGCGTCCATGTTGCGGACAAAGCTTGGCATATGGGCAGAGTGACAGGTTGGCGTGTAGGCGCCCGGCACCGCAAAGATCGCGACCTTGCGGCCCTTGAGCGTGTCGGACAGCGACACCTGTTCCGGTCCCTCGTCCCCGATGCGGACCAGCGTTGCGTCGGGCAGCGTCGTGCCCTTGGAAATGGCCATGCGGCAGCCTCCTTTGATTTGCGTTTTCCGATCACCGGCATATAGGCTCGGTCCGGCAAAGACCAATCGCAAAGCGCAAGGCCCGCCATGCCATCTGCCGCATCCGGCATCGCCCGAACATGAGGATCGTCGCCGGAGAGTTCCGCGGGCGGCCGCTGGCCTCGGTCGGAAAGGGCGATCCGGCCGCGCATCTGCGGCCCACCACCGACCGCGTGCGCGAAGCGCTGTTCAACATGCTCGCGGGCGGCAGGTTCGGCGACCCCTTCGACGGCACGCGGGTGCTGGACCTTTTCGCCGGGACCGGCGCGCTTGGGCTCGAGGCGCTGTCGCGCGGGGCGGCGCATGTGACGCTGGTGGACGACGGGCGCAAGGCGCAGGCGCTGATCCGCAAGAACATCGGCCTGTTGGGGGCTGGCGACCGCACGCGGCTGCTGGGCTGCGATGCGACGCGGCTGCCGCAGGCGGAGGCGCCCTGCGCGTTGGTGTTCCTCGACCCGCCCTATGGCAAGGCGCTCGGTGCGCGGGCGCTGGAGGCGGCGTTGGCGCAGGGCTGGATCGCGGAAGGCGCGCTGGTGGTCTGGGAGGAAAGCACGCCGCAATCTGCGGTCGCGGGGTTCGACCTGCTCGATACGCGGCGGTACGGCGACACGCATGTGACGCTTTTGGAGAAGGTGGACTGAGGGTTTACCAGTTGCCGGCCCGAACAGCACCGAAGGTGCCGGGCCAGCGGCAGTCAGCCCCCGGGCTGCCGCTTTGGCGAAGCTTGGTGCACAGTCGCGAGGTCTTTCGGAGGTGGCCGACATAAAGTGCTTAGGCCCAACGTCGGAGCGGCACCCCGCTGGCTGCCACCGGCCCGACCCGGCGAACCTCGCACTTTGGGTCGAAAGTGCTATCTTTGCCCGATGACCGCCTTTTCCCTGACCCAGCGCCTCTTCGCCCCGGCCCCCCGCACGAAAAAGGCCGAACGCACGATCCCCGCGCGTCCGACCCCTGGTCCGGTGTTCATCGGCGACTGTTCGACCGCCGCCGATCACACCACGCTTCTCTGCGCGCTCTGGCGCCGCTGGGACGATCAGCCGCCCGAGGACTGAGCGTTGCGGGCCTCGGCGACCGCTGCGCGTGCGTCGTCCACCAGCGTCTGCGCATCCAGCCCTTTTGCGGTCATCTCCGCGATCCACTCCTCCGTCACCTCGGCGCCCAGCGCCTTGATCTCTTCGGTGACCTCGGGGCTGATCTCGGCGATCTCGTTGCCCGCGTCCCGCATCACCGCGATACCGTCCTGGTCGCCGGTGTCATGGGCACGCCCGGCCCAGGCCGAGGTTTCAAGCCCGGAATTGGCGTCGATGATCGCGCGCAGGTCGTCAGGCAGGCCCTCGTAGGTGTCCTTGTTCATCGCCCAGATGAAATAGAGGTTGTACAAAGACATGTCGCCGGCCACGTCCGTGTGGCTGTCGGTGAGCTCGTCGAGCTTGAGGGACGGGGCCATTTCCCAAGTGATCACGCCACCGTCGACGACACCCTTGGACAGCGCCTCGGGAAAGGCCGGGACGGCCATGCCGATGGGCACCGCGCCCAGCTTGTTGAGCAGCAGCGTCGCGGGCCGCGACGGGCCGCGCAGCTTGAGACCGGCGAAATCGCTGATGTCCTTGATCGATGCGCCTTTCTTGTGCACCAGCCCCGGCCCGTGCATGTGCGCGGCAATAAGGTGCACATCCTCGAAATCGTCCATCAGGTGGTCCTGGGTGAACATCCATGCGGCGCGGCTGGCCTGTTCGCCCGACTTGGGCACCATGAAGGGCAGTTCCAGCGCTTCGGCCTCGGGGAAGCGTCCGGGCTGGTAGCCGGGGATGACCCAGCCGCCGTCGATGGCGCCGTCGCGGATCAGGTCGTATTGCGAGGGCGCCTTGCCGCCCAGCTGCATGAAGGGATAGATCTCGACCTTGATGCGTCCGTTCGACTCTTCCTCGACCTTTTCGGCCCAGGGTTCGATGAAATACTTCGGGTTCGCGGAATTGGGCGACACGAAATGCTGAAAGCGCAGCGTGACCTCCTGCGCGAGGGAAGCGGTTGCGGTCAGGCCCAGAAGGGCGGCGAGGGCTGCGGATTTCACGAGCGTCATCGCGGCAGTCTCCGTTAGGATCGTGGCTCTAGGTACTGCGGCGCAGCACATGACATAGCTAGGCGGGTTTGCGCCGTCTTGCAAACGGGTCGCAAATGCCGCGGCACAGACTTTGTGCTTAACCGCCCCGTACCCCTGCGTGTTCGGCGAATGGCGGGGAATTCAAAGGCAGATCTCCCCACCGTCGGGCGCGCAAAGAATCCGCTGGTTTTCAGGCGCAAACCGCCTATCCTCAAATTCAGCTTTGTGAATAAGAAGGAGCCGCCCGATGCCCGTTTTCAAACCTTCACGCCGCGCGTTGCTGTCCATGGCCGCGGCCATGCCTGCGCTGACGCTGTCGGCCACCCGCGTGCCGGCGCAACTGGCGGCACCCGTCGCCGCGAATCCCGCGCATTTCCGGTTTTCGCTGGGGCAGGCGCAGTTCACCGTGGTCTCGGACGGGTCGCTGTCGCTGCCGGCCTCGGGGCTGGGCGTCAACGCCGACCCCGCCGAGGTTCAGGCGTTCCTCACCGCGCATTTCCTGTCGCCCGAGACCAACTATGCCCATACCAACCACCTGCTGATCGAGCTGGGCGAGGCCAAGGTGCTGGTCGACGTGGGTTCGGGCAACCGGTTCCTGCCCACCGCCGGGCGACTTATGGACAACCTCGACTCAGCGGGCATCGACCCTGCCAGCATCACCCACGTCGTCATCACCCATGCCCATCCGGATCACATCTGGGGCATCCGGGATGACTTCGACGAGGCCATCCTTCCCGACGCGCAGAAGTTCATCGGCGCAGCGGAGCGGGAATTCTGGATGCAGGACGGGCTGGCCACATCGGTTCCCGCGGAAATGCAGCAATTCGTCGTCGGCGCGGTCAATTCGATCGAGGTCGATGGCGCCGAGTGGACGACCGTGGCCGATGGCGACGAGATTGCACCGGGCATCCGGGTGATCGACTCTCCGGGCCACACGCCGGGGCATATGTCCGTGGTGGTGGAAAGCGACGGGCAGCAGATCGTGGCATTGGGGGATGCGCTCAGCCACGCCTACATCAGCTTTGCCAAGCCGGGCTGGTACAACGAATTCGACATGGACGGCGAGCAGACCGTGGCGACGCGGCAGCGGCTGCTGGACATGGCGGCGACGGACCGGATGGCGGTGATCGGCTATCACTTCCCCTTCCCCGGCGTTGGCCATGTGATGCGCGAGGGAGAGGCCTACCGCTTCATCCCGGCGCTCTGGCGCTTCGACGACTAGACAGCCGTCGTGCGCAGGGTCGCGGCGCGGTGCGACCAGAGGATGTGCCCCAGCGTCCCCAAGGCGGCGACACTGGCGGCCACGCCCAGCAGGTTCAGCCCGCCGACCGCCAGTACCTGCGCGCCCACGGCAGAGCCTGCGGCGGTGCCCACGTAGATCGCCGCCGCATTCAGCGCCAGCACGACCGAGGCGCTGTCGGGCGCGAGGCTCAACAGGCGCAACTGCTGCGCCGCCATGAAGGACCAGCCGAAGACCGACCAGAAGAAGATCACCGCGAACAGCAGCCAGACCGGCAGCGGCAGGATCGAGAAGAACGGTAAAATCACGATCTGCGACAGGCTCAGGATCACCAGCGTGCGCACCGGCCCGATCCGGTCGGCCAGGAAACCGCCGAGGATATTGCCTGCGACCGCGCCGATGCCGAAGACCAGCAGCGCCAGGGTGATGCCGTCGCGCTCGAAGCCCATGGTCGCTGACAGCAGCGGCTGGAAGAAGGTGAAAAGCACGTAGATCGCGCCAAGGAACGAAGCGGTGAAGAGGACCGCGCCCATCACCAGGCCGTCGCGCAGCACCACGCCCAGATCGCCCAGGCTGACCGGCTGGAACCGCAGCCCTTTCGGCACCCGCGTCCAGACCAGCCAGCCCGCGACGGCCGCCAGCGCCAGCACCAGCCAAAAGGCGAAACGCCAGCCGAAGGTATAGGCGACCCAGGACCCCGTCGGCACGCCGAAGACCTGCGCCAGCGTCAGGCCGAAGACGACGGCCGCCAGAACCCGCCCCCGCTCCTGCGGCGCGCTGAGGCCCGCGGCCACCGCCGCGGAAACGGGTGTGAACATGCCCGCACCGGCGGCCATCACGACCCGCGCGGCGTAGAGCCAGCCTATCCCCGGCGCGAGCGCCGAGCATAAAGCGCCGAAACCGAACAGTCCCATGCCGATCGCCAAAACCCGGCGCCGTCCCAGCCCGCCGGTCCAGGACACGAGCACCGGCGACAGGATCGCGTAGGCGATGGCGTAGATCGTCATCAGGTACCCGGCCTGCGCCGTGGTCACGCCCAGCGCTTCGCCCACCGGAGCCAGCAGCCCGATGACGACGAAGGCGCCCATGCCGATGACGAAATTGCAGGCCGAGAGAACGGTAATCAGGAATCGGTTTTCGTCGGCCATGACGCGCGCCCCGGTTTGGTTTCGTGTCTACATAGCCTGCGACCGGCGGAGGGCGAAACGCCATGCGCGCGCAGCGGCCCGTGCACCGGCGCACAATTGGGTCAGTAGGTGGGGTGGAACTTGCCGCCGGGGGACAGCGTGAAGATCTCGCAGCCGTCTGCGGTCACGCCGACCGAATGCTCGAACTGCGCCGACAGCGACTTGTCGCGAGTCACGGCAGTCCAGTCGTCGGCCAGCACCTTGGTCTCGGGACGGCCGAGGTTCACCATCGGTTCGATGGTGAAAAACATGCCTTCCTCGAGGATCGCGCCGGTGCCGGGGCGCCCGTAATGCAGGACATTGGGCGGCGCGTGGAACACGCGGCCCAGCCCGTGCCCGCAAAAATCGCGCACCACGGACATGCGGTGGCTTTCGACGAAGCTCTGGATGGCGTGGCCGATGTCGCCGAAGGTTTTACCGGGCTTCACCGCCTCGATGCCCTTCATCAGGCTGTCGTGGGTGACCTGGATCAGCCGTTCCGCCTTGCGCGGCAACTTTCCGGCTACATACATGCGGCTGGTGTCGCCGTACCAGCCGTCGAGGATCACGGTCACGTCGATATTCAGGATATCGCCATCCTTGAGCTTCTTGTCGCCGGGGATGCCGTGGCAGACCACGTGATTGACGCTGATGCAGCTGGCGTGCTGGTAGCCCTTGTAGCCGATGGTGGCCGAGATCGCGTTTTCCTCGGTCACGCGGCGTTCGATGAACGCGTCGATGGCGCCGGTGGTCTGGCCCACGACGATGTGCTCGGCAACCTCGTCGAGGATGCGCGCAGCCAGTTCGCCGGCGGCTTTCATGCCGACGAAATCGGCTTTTTCATACAGGCGGATGCCGTCTCGCGTCAGACGGCCGCGCGTTTCCTCGTTCACAGGCTGCGGCTCCATGATGTCACAGGTCCCAATTTAAGCCGAATGTCGGGATTTTACCAGTGGTTAGGCCGCGTCACGCTGACCCGACGCCAAGCCGCGTCAACCGATAGTCGGCGCGGGCGATGCGAAGGGCAGCGGCGCATCCAGCCAGACACCCTCGGGGGTGATCCGGCAGCCGAAACACAGCACCTCGACCCCGGCGGCGCGGGCCTTGGCAAACGCGGCGAGGTAGGCGGGGTCGATGTCCCCGCCAAGGCTCACGCGGTCGCAATCGGTGCGCTGCACGAGGTAGAGCATCACTGCCCGCGCGCCGCCCTGCGCGACCTGCGCCAGTTCGGCCAGATGCTTGGCGCCGCGCGCGGTGACGCTGTCGGGAAACTCCGCAAGGCCGGATACGCGCGACAAGGTGACGGATTTGACCTCGACATAGGCAGCGGCGCGGCCTGCGCCTTGCAACAGAAAGTCGATGCGGCTGCCGGTGCCGTATTTCTGTTCGGGCCGCACGGTGTCGTAACCGTCCAGACCAGCGACCGCCCCGGCCTCCAGCGAAGCGCGCAGCATCCGGTTCGGCAGGCTCGTGTCGACGCCGACCATGCCGCCCTGCACCTCGACCAGCCGCCAGCCGAATTTCAGCTTCTTCTTCGGATCGTCGTTGGGTTCCAGCCAGACCCGCATCCCCGGCTCGGCAAGGCCCATCATCGACCCGGGGTTCGCGCAATGCGCCGTCACCTCGCGGCCGTCGTCCAGCCGCACATCGGCCAGGAAGCGTTTGTATCGCCGGATCAGCACGGCCGGGACAAGGGGGGTTTGAAAGCGCATGGGGCGCGCCTATACCTCTGGTCACTGTCAGGCAAGGAGCGCTTCGATGCCCAACCCCACTGCCGCGATGCTGGTCATCGGAGACGAGATCCTGTCGGGCCGCACCCGCGATGCCAACATGCATTTCCTCGCCGGCGAGCTGACCAAGCACGGCGTCGACCTGCGCGAAGTGCGGATCGTCTCCGACGACCGCGACGCCATCATCGCCGCGGTGAACGACCTGCGCGCGGCGCATGACTACGTGGTGACCTCGGGCGGGATCGGCCCGACCCATGACGACATCACCGCCGATTGCATCGCCGCGGCCTTTGGCGTGGGCATCGACGTGCGCGACGACGCGCGGGACCTGTTGCAGGCCCATTACGACCGGCAAGGGTCCGAATTGAACGCCGCACGGCTGCGCATGGCGCGCATCCCCGAGGGGGCCACGCTGATCGACAACCCTGTGTCGGTTGCGCCCGGCTTTATCATCGGCAACGTGCACGTGATGGCCGGGGTGCCATCGGTCTTCCAGGCGATGGTGGCCTCGGTGCTGCCTACGTTCGTCGGCGGCGCGCCGCTGCTGAGCCAGACGCTGCGCATCGACCGGGGCGAGGGCGACATTGCCGGACCGCTGGCCGAGCTGGCCGCGGACTATCCCGACCTCTCCATCGGATCCTATCCGTTCCAGAAGAACGGCGCGTTCGGTGCGAACATCGTGATCCGCGGCACCGACGGCGCGCAGATCGACGCGGCAATGTCGCGGCTGCACGGGATCTTCTCGGAATGAGTCCCGAGGCGCACAGGCTTTACGCGGCGATCGAGGCCACGTGGCCGCCCGCCTCGCGCACCCTGGCCGGGCCGTGGATGCTGCGCGACGGCGCGGGGGGCGGCAAGCGGGTGTCCTGCGCCACCGCCGAAGCCGAATGGACCGAAGACGACCTTCCGGCGGCGGAGCAGGCGATGCGTCTCTTCCAGCAGACGCCCCTGTTCATGGTGCGGGCAGGCGAAACGGAGTTGGACGCAGCCCTGGCCGCGCGCGGCTACGAGGTGGTCGACCCCGTGACCTTGTGGCTCTGCCCCGTGGCGCACCTCACCGATCAGCCTCTGCCCCGCGTCACCGCCTTCGCCATCTGGGAACCGCTGGCGATCATGACCGAGATCTGGGACGCGGGCGGCATCGGCCCCGCGCGCCTGCGCGTGATGCACCGGGCGGCAGGTCCAAAGACGGCGATCTTCGGCCGGGTCACCGACAAACCGGCCGGCACCGGCTTCTGCGCCGTTCATGACGGCATCGCCATGGTGCATGCGCTGGAAATCGCCGCCGCGCATCGCGGCAAGGGCCTGGGCAAGTGGATGATGCGCTGCGCGAGTTTCTGGGCGGCGGAGAACGGCGCCGACTACATGACCGCGCTCTGCACCGATGCCAATGCCGCGGCCAACGGTCTCTATGCTTCCCTCGGGATGCAGGCTGTGGGACAGTATCACTACCGCATGCTGCCCAACTCCGAAGGCGACTGACCCGTGACCAAAGACCTGCCGACCGCGCTGAACCTGCCGATGGTGGACCCGCTACCGCCCGAGACGCAGAAATACTTCGACATCTGCCAGGAGAAGCTTGGCATGGTGCCCAACGTCCTGCGCGCCCATGCCTTCGACATCGACAAGCTGAATGCCTTCACAGCGCTCTACAACGACCTGATGCTGGCCGAGTCGGGCCTGAGCAAGCTTGAGCGCGAGATGATCGCGGTGGTGGTTTCGTCGGTAAACAAGTGCTTCTACTGCCTCACCGCCCATGGCGCCGCCGTCCGGCAGCTGTCGGGCGATCCTCAGCTGGGCGAGATGATGGTGATGAACTGGCGTGTCGCTGACCTCGATGCCCGCCAGACCGCGATGCTGACCTTTGCAGAGAAAATCACCAAGGCCTCTGCCGAGATCGTCGAGGCCGACCGTGCCGCCCTGCGCGACGCAGGCTTCGGCGACCGCGACATCTGGGACATCGCCAACGTGGCGGGTTTTTTCAACATGACCAACCGCGTTGCCAGCGCCACCGACATGCGCCCCAATGACGACTATCACGCACAGGCGCGCTAGCGCCGGGCTGATCCTGTGCCTGGCCTGGCCCGCGGCGGCGCTGGAGCTGCCGCAGGGCGCGCGGATGCTGACCGAAACAACGTCGGAACAGTCCAGCTATCGCCTGCCCACCGGCCCATGGCAGGACGAGGGCGGCATTCCCTCAGCCCGCGTCGAAGGTGCCGTGACACGGCAGGCCTGGCGCATCGACGGACAAAGCGCCACGACGCTGCAACTGCTGGCGCCGCTGCGGGCACAGCTGCTGTCCGATGGTTTCGAGGTGGTGTTCGAATGCGCCGCGTCGGTCTGTGGCGGTTTCGATTTCCGTTTCGAGACCGAGGTGCTGCCCGGCCCGGCGATGTACGTGAACCTCACCGACTACCGCTTCCTGTCGGCCCGCCGCACCGGCGCGGACGCCGAGGCGGTCAGCCTGCTGGTCAGCCGCACATCCTCTGCGGGCTTCGTCCAGATCATCCGCGTCGGCACGGGTGAGGAGCCACCCGACCCGGTCACCGCCACCCTGCCGACCGACCCCGCGCCGGAGCCCGGCAGCTTGGCGCGGGAACTGGAACGCGCGGGCCACGTGGTTCTGCCCGACCTCGACTTCGCCAGCGGGTCGTCCGATCTGGGCGACGGCGCGGTGCCGTCACTCGACCGGATCGCCGACTACCTGCAGGCCAATCCGCAACGGCAGATCGTCTTTGTCGGGCACACCGATGCCACCGGGTCGCTGGATGCAAACATCGCGCTGTCACGACGCCGTGCCGAAGCCGCGGTGCGTTATCTGGATCGGCGCCACGGGCTGGACGGGTCACGTGTCTCTGCCGAAGGCGTCGGCTACCTCGCACCGCTGGCCAGCAACCTCAGCGACGAGGGCCGCCGCCGCAATCGCCGCATCGAGGCGGTGCTGTCCTCGACCGAATGACGCTGCGCATCAGCGGCCCAAAGAAAAAGCGCCCCGGACGATGCCGGGGCGCAGGTGTGCCCGCAGAGGCCAGGGAATGAACGGTTACCAGTCGATCGGGCCTTTGTCGGCAAAGGCATGGACCAGGAAATCGATAAAGGCGCGGACTTTCGGTTGGGTAAAACGGCCCGGCGGATAGACCGCGTAGATGCCCTGCGTTTCGGCCGGCAGATCGGGGATCGCATCCTCGACCAGGCCCTTTTCCATCGCATCGGCATAAAGGAAGGACGGCAGGTAGGCGATGCCCAGCCCGGCGACGCAGGCGTTGAGCAGCGATTGACCGTCATTGACAGACAGCCAGCCGGCAGTGCGCACCTGGCGCTTTTCACCGGACGGCGCGGTCACCTTCCAGACGTTGCCGCTGGCCTGGTTGGAATAGTGCAGCAGCTTGTGTTCGTTCAGATCGTCGATCTTCTGCGGACGGCCGAATTTCTCGAAATAGCCGGGCGAGGCGATCATCCGCTTGGTGGTCTCGGTCAGCTTGCGGGCGCGCAGGGTGCTGTCCTCGAGCTCTCCGATGCGCACGGCCATGTCGAAGCCTTCGGAGATCAGTTCCACGTAGCGGTTGTTCAGCACCATGTTGACGGTGATGTCAGGGAACTCGGCCAGGAACTCGCCCAGCACCGGGCTCAGATGATTGACGCCGAAATCGGTGGCGACGCTGATCCGCAAAAGCCCCGAGGGCGCCGATTGCATCGACGTGACCAGAGCGTCGGCCTCGCCGGCGTCGTTCAGAACGCGCCGGGCGCGGTCGTAATAGGCCAGACCGATCTCGGTCGGGCTGACGCGGCGGGTGGTGCGGTTCAACAGCCGCGCGCCCAGTCGCGCCTCGAGCGAGGAGACGTGTTTCGACACGGCGGATTTCGAGATGCCCATTTTCTTAGCGGCATCGGTAAAGCCGCCCTGGTCCACAACCATGGCAAAAGCCTCCATTTCCGTCAGACGATCCATCCGTCGCTCCCAAAGTAATCCTGTTCGACGCCGGGTATGACGGTCAATTCAGGCACAACCGTGGCATGAGACGGACAATACAAGGGTATTCGCACAAGTGTTCGGTGCCGGGAAACAACCCCGCCCCTTGAGAGGCATCCACACGATGCTATTTGAAAATTGAGCCGGGACGGCGCAGAACCGCGCGCCCGGCCGCGATCAAGGGAGGATCTCATGTATCTCAGAACCGCCGCGGCACTGACGTTTGCCGCCTTCGCAACCACCGCTTTCGCCCAGGGCACCGAAGCCCCCGCCGATGCACAGCTTTATTTCATCGGTCTCGAAGACGGCGACACGGTCAGCTCGCCTGTGATCGTTCGCTTCGGCCTGTCGGGCATGGGCGTCGCCCCCGCCGGCACCGAAAAGGAGATGACCGGCCACCATCACCTTCTCATCGACCGCGCGCCCCTGGGCCAGGGCGAGATGGGCGAGGAAGAACTCACCTCGGCGCTGCCCTCGGACGACAATCACCGGCACTTCGGCGGCGGCCAGACCGAGACCTCGGTCGAGCTCGAACCGGGCGCGCACACGCTGCAGCTGGTGCTTGGCGACGCCAACCACGTCCCGCACGATCCGCCGGTCACGTCCGACCAGATCACGGTGACGGTGGAATGAAAAAAGGGCCGCAGGAAACTGCGGCCCTTCCTTTCGGTATTCAGGTCGATCAGGCGGCGGCGCGGGTATGCGTGCCTTCCTCGATCTCTTCGATGATCTTGCCGACGAAGGCGTCGAGGTCGCCGGGGTTGCGGCTTGTGACAATACCCTTGTCCGCGATGACTTCGACGTCGCTCCAGTGCGCACCGGCATTGATCACGTCGGTCTTGATCGACGGGTAGGACGTCGCGTCGCGACCCTTGAGGACACCAGCTTCGACCAGCAGCCACGGGGCGTGGCAAATCGCGGCCAGCGTCTTGCCCTGATCGTGGAACGCGGTGATGACGTCGATCGCCGTTTTCTCGACGCGCAAGAGGTCGGGGTTGATCTGACCGCCCGGCAGCACCAGCGCGTCGTAGTCACCGACGCTCACGCCATCAAGAGACAGATCGGCTTCGGCCTCGCGGCCCCAGTCGTCGCCGTCCCAGCCCTTGATCGCCTTGCCGTCGAGGCTGGCCACATGCACCGTGGCGCCCGCGTCGCGCAGCTTGTCGCGCGGCACTTCCAGCTCGGATTGTTCAAAGCCATGGGTGGCCAGGATCAGGATTTTCGATTCGGTAATGCGCGGCATCACGTCCTCCTTTCAGTGTGGCGCCGGATCATACCGGCGTCTTCCCCGATAGAACGCGCACCGCCGCCGACTGTTCCAGACCGGCCCCGAGCTTCATCTTGCCAATAAACCTCCGGGGAGCGCGAGGGGCTGGCCCCTCGCTCCGACGCATCGAACCGCGGAAACGTCGAACTACAAAGTCGCCGCCAGCCGCGTCCCTTGGTCGATGGCGCGCTTCGCATCCAGTTCCGCCGCCACATCCGCCCCGCCGATGACGTGGCAGGCGATGCCCTCGGCGTCGAGCGCATCGGCCAGCGACCGTTCCGACACCTGCCCCGCGCAGAGCACGACCGTGTCGCAGGCGATGACGCCCGGACGTTCGCGCGCCTCGCCGTAGGAGACATGCAGCCCCTCGGCGTCGATGCCTTCGTAATTGACCCCCGCCTGCATTTTCACGCCCTTCATCTGCAGCCCGGCGCGGTGGATCCATCCGGTCGTCTTGCCCAGGCGCTTGCCCGGCTTTTCCGCCTTGCGCTGCAAGAGCACCACCTCGCGCGCCGGCACCCCGGGTTGCGGGCCGTCGGGCGCGAGACCCGCGCGCGCCTCGGCCGGATCGGTGACGCCCCATTCGCGCATCCATTCCGGCAAGTTCTCGGTCGGGCTTTCGCCCTCGTGCACCAGGAATTCCGAAACGTCGAAACCGATGCCGCCTGCGCCCACGACCGCCACGCGTTTGCCAGGCTTGGCCCGACCGCGCAGCACGTCCACATAGCCCAGCACATTCGGCCCATCCTGGCCGGGGATCTGCGGATCGCGCGGCAGCACACCCGTGGCGACAATCACGGCATCGAAGCCGCGCAGGTCGTCGACCCCGGCGCGCTGGCCCAGACGCGTCTCTATCCCGTGCAGGTCGACCATCGTGCGGAACCAGTCGACGAGGCCGTGAAATTCCTCCTTGCCCGGCACCTGCTTGGCCATATTGAGCTGGCCGCCGATCTCTTTATCGGCGTCGAACAGCGTGACGTCATGGCCGCGCTCTGCCGCCGTGATCGCCGCCGACAGACCGGCGGGCCCTGCCCCGACCACCGCCACGGTCTTGGGCATGTCGGTCTTTTCCACCACCAGTTCCGTCTCGAAACAGGCGCGCGGGTTGACGAGGCAGGACGAGATCTTGCCCTGGAAAGTATGGTCGAGGCAGGCCTGGTTGCAGGCAATGCAGGGCGCGATCTGCGCGGACCGGCCCGATGCGGCCTTGGACACGAATTCGGGATCGGCGAGGAAGGGCCGCGCCATGCTGACCATGTCCGCGCAGCCTTCCGCCAGCACCTGCTCCGCCACCTCGGGCGTGTTGATCCGGTTCGAGGTGATGATCGGGATGCCGACCTTGCCCATGAGCTTTTTCGTAACCCAGGCAAAGGCGGCGCGCGGCACGGACGTGGCGATGGTCGGCACCCGTGCCTCGTGCCAGCCGATGCCGGTGTTGAGAATGGTGGCCCCCGCCGCCTCGATCCGCTGCGCCAGTTCCACCACCTCGTCGTGGGTCGAACCATTGGGCACCAGGTCGATCATCGACAGGCGGTAGATCACGATGCACTCCGGCCCCACCGCGTCGCGCACTCGCTTGACCACCTCGATCGGCAGGCGCATCCGGTTCTCGTAGGAGCCGCCCCAGCGATCGGTGCGCTTGTTCACATGGGTGACGAGAAACTGGTTGATGAAATATCCCTCGGAGCCCATGACCTCGACCCCGTCATAGCCCGCCTCCTGCGCCCGGCGGGCGGCCTCGGCGATGTCGGCGATCTGCTTTTCGATGCCCGCTTCGTCCAGCTCCTTCGGCGCGAAGGGCGAGATCGGCGATTTCACCACGCTGGCCGAGACGCATTCCGGCCCGTAGGCATAGCGTCCGGCGTGCAAGATCTGCATGGCGATCTTGCCGCCGCCGTCATGCACGCGGTCCGTGACCATGCGGTGATTGGCGATGTCCTTTTCGGTGAAGAGCCCCGCCGCGCCGGGAAACACCCCGCCCTCGCGGTTCGGCGCCATGCCGCCCGTCACCATCAGCGCCACATCCGCCCGCGCCCGGGTCGCGTAGAATTCCGCCACGCGGTTCCAGTCGCCGGTTTCCTCGAGGTTGGTGTGCATCGACCCCATCAGCACGCGGTTCTTGAGCGTGGTGAAGCCCAGATCGAGCGGGGCCAGAAGGTGCGGATAGTCGGTCATGTGGAGCCTCCCCGGAAATTTCGCGCAGCACACAGGATTCCGGCGGCGCTGTCATCGTCTACGTCACGTCATGACCTTTGCGCATGAAAAAACCCGCCGCGGGGGAGGACCGCGGCGGGGCAGGACCCGCGCAAGGGAGGAGGAGTGCGCGGGGAAGAAGCTCTTAGTTGCTGGCCAGTTGCACCGCGGTTTCATCGGCGCGGACGGTCACGCCTTGGGCACTGCGGGCAAAGCTGTAGGTGACGCCCGGCGCGCCCGGCAGGCCGAAGGACACGGCGTCGCCCTCGTTCAGCGCCATACGCAGGTGGGCGGGGGCATAGGCGCTGATGCGCGGCGTGTAGATCGCTGTCAGCTCGAGCGCGCTGTCGTCGGTTTCGCGGGTGTAGACGCTCATGTCGATGCCGCCTTCGTGCAAGGTGGCACCGGCGCCGGGTGCAGCGAGGACGACCTCTTCGGCCTGCGCGACCGTGGCAAGGCTGAGGGCGGCAAGGACGGGAGCGGCGATTTTTGCGGCAAAGGTCATGTCTGTCTCTCTTTCCGTAATCTGATGTCGGTAGAACGGCGACGTCCGCGCCGTTTCTGCATTGCAGCAAATATGGCTGTTTCTGCGCCGCAGAGAACGGACAATGCCGAATAGCCGCCATGACCTGAGGTCGGGTAGCGCGCGCTACCCCTTTTCGCATGCCGTCGTGCGCAACTCGGGCGGCACGGGGCGGGTGCGCAGCCAGATCTCGAGCAGGACGAGGTAGGGCAGGTAGAACGCGAAATTCTGGACACTATCGAAAGTGCCGGTGAACTCCGGGTTGGAGGCCAACCCGTCGGTGGCCAGATACCACAGCCCGTAATGCACGCGGTAGAGCCACGACCCGAGCACCAGCACGAAAAGCCGCAGCGCCCAGGCCCGGTGCGGCACGAACCGCCCGGCGCGGGCAAAACGCCATGCTTGCGCCGCCGCCAGCATCATCAGCGCGCCGTAGAGCAGGAACCCGGCGTCCATCCACATGCCCCCGATGGTGCCGCGCATCAGAATGAAGGCGCAGCCCGCAGCCCCGGTAAGCAGCGCCCCGGCGACCAGCAGACGGCCCGCGCCACGGTGCCAGTGCGGAAAGCGGCGCCGCAGGCCCGGGCTGAGTTGCAGCGGCACAAGCACCGTCAGCGCGCCGCCGAGGATCATGTGTAGGGAAATCGCGCCATTGCCGAAAGGCGCGGCGGGCTGGATGAGGTAGGTCTCGCGCAGGGCGCCAAAGCCCGCGCCCTCCAGACCGAAACGAAAGGCGTAGAACGCAAAGGGCGCAGCCAGCAGGATCAGCGCGCCCAGCGCAATGCCGCGCCACGGGACGCGCCGCAGCGCGGTCATGCGAAAACGCCCCGCCGGTCGGGCGGGGCGTTGAAGGTCAGATCACTCGGCCGCGTCACGCTTGGGCAGGACCCAGTTCGGACGCGGGAAGTGGCAGGTATAGCCGTTGGGAAATTTTTCCAGGTAGTTCTGATGCTCTTCCTCGGCCTCCCAGAAATCGCCCACGGGCTCCACCTCGGTCACCACCTTGCCGGGCCAGAGGCCGCTGGCGTTCACATCCGCGATGGTGTCTTCGGCGACGGCCTTCTGATCCTCGTCGACGTAGTAGATCGCCGACCGGTAGCTCAGGCCGATGTCGTTGCCCTGGCGGTTCTTCGTGGTCGGGTCGTGGATCTGAAAGAAGACCTCGAGGATCTGCCGGTAGCTGATGCGCTCCGGGTCGAACAGGATCTCGATGCCCTCGGCATGGGTACCGTGGTTGCGATAGGTCGCATTGGGCACGTCGCCGCCGGTGTAACCGACGCGGGTGCCTTCGACGCCCGGCAGCTTGCGGATCAGGTCCTGCATACCCCAGAAACATCCTCCGGCGAGTACAGCGCGTTCCGTCATGCCACATCCTCCACTTGATCCAGGTAAGCGCCGTAGCCTTCGTCTTCCATGTCGTCGCGATGGACGAACCGAAGGCTGGCGGAATTGATGCAATAGCGCAGGCCGCCGCGGTCGGTCGGCCCGTCCGGAAAGACGTGGCCCAGGTGGCTGTCGCCATGCGCCGAACGAACCTCGGTGCGGATCATGCCATGCGTCGTGTCGCGCAGCTCGTTCACGTGCGCGGGTTCGATGGGCTTGGTGAAGCTGGGCCAGCCGCAGCCCGACTCGTACTTGTCGGCGCTGGCAAAGAGCGGCTCGCCGCTGACGATGTCGACGTAGATGCCGGGTTCCTTGTTGCCGAGGTATGCGCCGGTGCCGGGACGTTCGGTGCCGTTTTCCTGCGTCACGCGGAACTGTTCCGGCGTCAGGGTGGCGATCACGTCGGGATTTTTTCGATACTGGGTCATTCGGTCCCCTTTCGGTGTCTCTGCCCCATTAGATGGGGCCACGCGGGCAAATGCAAAGCCCTGTTACAGCCGGATCAGGACCCCGTGAGCGGTGTTGGACGGCGTGCAACGGGGGCTGATTTTCAAAGGTCGGGTCAGACCGCGATCCGCGGTCGGCCCGAGGCGGTCACCGTCACCACGGCCTCGATGAAGACCTCGCGCGCCTCGGCGGTCACTGTCTTGACCGCGCGGTCGCGCGTGACTGACAGGTCCTGCGCACCTGCGGCGACCGCGTCTTCACGCACCCGTGCCTCCAGCGCAGCCTCGATGGCCGCCATCGCGGCCTCGGACGCACCGAAGTCCTGCGGGCCACTGTCGAGATGCACGCGGAACACGCCTTCGGACGGGGCCGTCACGGTGCCCTGCCGGCGCATGGTCACCTGCCCCACCACCGCGCCGATGGCATTGGCCACGTCGGCATGGTCGGGCAGGATCACCTCGGCGTTCAGCATCGCGCCCACCGCCGGATAATGGCAGCGGGCCGAGGCCCCCAGACCCACCACCGGCAGCCGCAGCCCGGCGGAAAACCCGAGGATGCCTTCGCGCCGCTGCAACCCCGCCTGCATCAGCGGATGCCGCGCGAGTTCGCCCGGCGGCAGGTCCCAGCCTTCTTCGGCAAAGGCGGTTTCCAGCAGTGCATGGCCGGTCTGGAGTGTCAGCCGGTCGAGGATGATCCCCGCCAGCGTCTCGGCGTCCGGGGCCAATCGGTTGCCCGATCCCAGACGTTTGCGCGCCACGAGCGCCAGCGCCAGCCGTGCCGCCTCCGCATCCCAGTCGGTCAATCGCCCCAGGACATGCACCGCATCGGTGGGCGTCACCCCCGCCACCTGCACCAGCCCGCGGCTCACCAGCCGCTGCAGGCTCTGCGTCTCGATCCGGTTCCGCAGCACCGTGTCCAGCGGCTGCGCCTCCGGCCCCAGCCGCCCCAGCAGCGCCGCATCCCGGGGGCCGAGCCCGGCGCCGTCCTGCCCGGGCACTGCGCGCACGAACTGCGCATCGTGATCCCCGGCCACCGGCGCGCGCAACTGCCGCTCCAGCGCCTCGGTGACCTGCGGCGCGCCCATGGCGATCAGCGACACCGGAACGACCCGGCGCGGCCCGAGGCTGACGCCGCCCGCGAGCCCCTCGGTGATGACTCGCACCTCGGAATCGCCGCCCAGCCCGTGGGTGCGCATCGCCACCGCCTCGACCATCGTGCGGTAGGGGCCGACCCGCGCGCCTTCGGGGTCGATCTGCGGCACGCCGTCGCGCAGGAGAGCGATGTCCGTCGTGGTGCCGCCGATGTCTGACACCAGCGCGTCCCGCGCCCCGGTCATCCAGCGCGCGCCGACGATGCTTGCGGCGGGTCCGCTGAGGATCGTCTCGATCGGCCGCTCCATCGCCTGTGCCGCGGAAATCAGCGCGCCATCGCCGCGCACCACCATCATCGGCGCGTCGATGCCTTGCGCCCGCAGGGTCTCCTCCGCCCGCGCAATCAGGTGATGCGTGAGCCCCACCAGCCGCGCGTTCAGAAGCGCGGTCAGCGCCCGCTTCGGCCCGCCCAGCTTGGCCGACAATTCATGGCTGGCGGTCACCGGGCGTCCGGTGACCTGTCGCAACATCTCCTTCGCCGCCAACTCATGCGCCGGGTTGCGCACCGCGAAACTGGACGCCACGGCAAAGGCCGACACGTCCTGCTTCTTCGCCCAGCCTTCCAGCGCATCGAGGTCGAGCGGCGCCGCCTCGGCGCCGGCATGCGTGTGCCCGCCGCCCAGCACCAGCACCGGGTCGCCGCCCAATGCGGCGGAAATGCCGTGTGTCTCCAGATCGGCGGCGGCAAAGCCGATGTAGACCAGCCCGATGCGCCCGCCCTGTCCTTCGACCAGCGCGTTGGTCGCAAGCGTCGTCGACAGCGACGCCATCGCCACCCGATCCGCCGACACCTTCGCCACCTCCAGCACCCGCGCCACCGCCGCACCGATGCCATCCGCCAGGTCGTGCCGCGTGGTCAGCGCCTTGGCCTTCGCCAGCACCGCCTCGCCGCGGATCAGCACCGCGTCGGTATAGGTCCCGCCCGTGTCCACACCCAACAGGATCGCCGTCACGTCGCATCCTCCAACCGCAAGACCGCCCAGCGCGCCGCGTCGCGCACCGTCTCGTCCGCATCCTCGCAGAGCCCCTGCGCCACCGGACGCAACCGCGCGGCGCCGGAATTGCCGATGGCATAGAGCACGTTGCGCACGAAACGGTCACGCCCGATCCGCTTGATCGGAGAGCCGGAAAAGCGCGCGCGAAAGCCCGCATCGTCGAGCCGTGCCAGTTCCGCGAGGTCCGGCGACACCAGGTCCGGCCGGGCGTGGTACTTCACCTCGCGCGCCTCGCGGGCGAACTTGTTCCAGGGGCAGGCGGCCAGGCAATCGTCGCAGCCGTAGATACGGTTGCCCATCCTGGCGCGCAGCTCTTCGTCCACCGGACCCTTGTGCTCGATCGTGAGGTAGGAAATGCAGCGCCGCGCATCGAGCTGGTAGGGCGCCGGAAAGGCGTCGGTCGGGCAGATGTCGAGGCAGGCGCGGCAGGATCCGCAGTGATCGGTCTCGGCCGCGTCCACCGGCAGGTCGAGCGTGGTGAAGATCGAGCCGATAAAGAACCACGATCCCAGGTCGCGGCTCACGAGGTTGGTGTGCTTGCCCTGCCAGCCCAGACCCGCCGCCTGCCCCAGCGGCTTTTCCGGCACCGGGGCGGTGTCGACGAAAACCTTAACCTCGGTGTCCGGCCCCGCCTCTGCGATCAGCCAGCGCGCCAGCCGCTTGAGCCGCTTCTTGACCGTGTCGTGATAGTCGCGGTTCTGTGCATAGACCGAGATCGCCGCCTGCTCGGGATGCTCCAATACCGCCAGCGGATCATGCTCCGGCGTATAGCTTTCGCCCAGCACGATCACCGACCGCGCTTCGGGCCAGAGCCTGTCGGGCGCGCCGCGCCATTCGGCGCGATCCTCAAGCCACGACATCTGCCCGTGATAGCCACGGTCGAGAAACGCCGCCAACCGCGCCGGCACATGCCCCACATCCCAGGGCCGGCAGATGCGACACAGGTCGAACCCCACCGCCCCGGCCTCAGCGCGCAACAGCTCGGTCAGACGATCCATTCTTCATCTTGCCCATAAATCTCCGGGGGAGTCGCGGCTTGCCGCGACGGGGGCAGAGCCCCCTGCCCTCGGTCGGACTCAGAAATCGAGGTCGGCATAATGCGCCGGCGGCGGGAACCCCGGCACCTGGTCGGCAAGGATGCTGCGGAAGGCCGGGCGCGACTTGATCTTGGCATACCAGTCCTTGACCGTGTCGCTGCGGTTCCAGTCCACGTCCGAGATATAGTCGAGCGCCGACAGATGCGCCGCGGCGGCGAAATCGGCAAGGCTCATGGAATCCCCCGCCAGCCAGCGACGGTGATCCAGCAGCCAGGCCATGTAATCGAGGTGATACTTGATCGCCTTGGCCCCGGCCTTGACGTTCGAACTGTCGGGGTAGCCCTGGCCCATGACCTTCTTGTTCACCCGCTCGTAGAGCAGCTTCGACGTCACCTCGTTGTGGAACTTGTCGTCGAACCAGCCCACCAGCCGCCGTACCTCGTAGCGGTTTTCCGCATTGCGCGGCATCAGCGGCGGTTCGGGATGCACCTCTTCGAGGTATTCGCAGATGGCAAAGGACTCGGCCATGGTTTTGCCGTCGATCTTGAGCACCGGGACCTTGGCGGCCGGGTTGCGGCGCAGGAAATCGGCGTCCTTCTCCCAGTAACGCTCCTCCACCAGCTCGCATTCGATCTTCTTCTCCGCGAGGCTCAACCGCACCTTGCGGCAGAAGGGGGAGAGCGGCACGTGGTAGAGCTTGGCCATGGTGGAGGATATCCGGGGTTGCGGCGTATCCACCCTACTTGCCGCGAATTGGCTGGTAGTTCAACTGGTCGCGCATGGGTCCGGCCCGAAAGCGCCGGGTGCCAGCGCCCGACCGCTTGACCTGCGCCGCCTCTGCCGGAACAGTCGGACGCACCCGGAACGCGGCAGGACGAGGAAGAGCGGAATGGTGGACATGATCAGCATCTGGGCCGCCCTCGCGGCCTTCGTGGTCGTCGCTGCGGCCCCCGGTCCGGCGACACTGGCGCTGGCCACGGTCGCGATGCGCACCGGACGTGGCCCGGGTCTGCGGTTCGGTCTGGGCCTGTCGGCGGGCCTGGCGTTCTGGGGGCTGGTGGCGGCGGCGGGACTGGGCGCGCTGCTCCAGTCCTCGGCGCAGGCGCTCACAATGCTGAAGCTTCTTGGCGGCGCCTATTTGCTCTGGCTTGCCGTCGGGGCTGCCCGCAGCGCCTGGAAGGAGGCGGACGGTGGCGCGGCGCAGACAGGACGCAGCGCCTGGTTCCGGCAGGGCTTGCTGCTGAACCTGTCGAACCCCAAGGCCGTTCTAGCCTGGATGGCAACCCTGTCGCTGGGGCTAGACGCACAGGGCGGCGTCGCGCAGGTGATCATCGTCACCTCCCTGTGCAGTGGCGCAGGCTGCGCAATCTATGCCGTCTACGGACTGGCCTTTTCGGTGGGCGGCGTCCGCGCGGGATACCAGCGGGCGCGCCGCTGGATCGACGCGGCGGCGGCAGGACTCTTCGCACTTGCCGGTTTCGGGCTGATCCGGTCGGCGCTGTCACGCGGCTGATCGCGGCCCGCCACCCCATGCGCTCCGGTCAATCCGCCTCGAAACAGGCGGCGCGGCCGTCGCGCTGGATCGTCGCGGCGCCGTCGCGGATACTGTTTGCCCGGCGCTGGACAAAGCGGGTGGGCTGGGATGCCGAACGGTCCTTGGGATCGGGCAGGATCGCCGCCAGACGCGCGGCCTGCGTCGCGCTCAGCTGATCCGGCCCCACGCCAAAATAGTGCCGCGCCGCCGCGTCCACGCCGAACACGCCTTCGTCGAACTCAGCTACGTTGAGATAGACCTCGACGATCCGCCGCTTGGACCAGAGCGCCTCCATCACCGGGGTAATCAGAGCCTCCATCGCCTTGCGGGTGTAGGTGCGCCCGTGCCAGAGGAAGGTGTTCTTGACCACCTGCTGGCTGATCGTGCTGGCGCCGCGTGTGCCGCCGTCTTCTATGGCGTCGCGGATGGCATCCATGTCAAAGCCCCAGTGGGTGCAGAAATTGGCATCCTCTGCTGCCACCACGGACCGCAGCATCACCGGCGCGATGTTATCGGCAGGGACCCAGTTATGCTCGACAGGTTCGCCGAGACGCCGGCCCTCCTGCATCATGAAGATCGTCGTGGGCGGGTTCACCACCTTGTAGAGCAGCACCCAGAGCACGGTCAGCGCCGCCACCAGCATGACCGCGCGCAGCACCCATTTCAGCAGCCAGCGCAGGGGCCGGATGCGCCGCCGCGCGGGCTGCGCCGCGGCTTTCTTCGGAGCGGAGGAGGATTTGCGGGCGCGGGCCATCTGCTAGCTATAGCGGTCGGTCAGAGGACAAGAAAGCCGCATGTCGGGCCGGGCCGGGCGTTCCGCTTGGGCAGGAACGGTCCCGGTCCGGCGTCGCTTCGTCCAGCGAAGCGTATGCGACATGAGGTGTGCAACTCACTGCGGATCATTGCCATTTTGCGAACAATCCAGACATAACGCGGGATTTGGACCGAATTGGGCATCAATCGTGGCAACACGATGACTTTTGGCACCCCGTGGCGCCCTTCCGGTGTCGTGCCTCTGACAAGGGTCCGCACGCCGCGGTTAAGCAAAAGGGCCGCCCCTGCGGGCGGCCCCTGTATGGTTGCGCGGTGGCGGCGATCATGCAGGGATCATTCTGCCGGGATCGCCTTGTCCTCGATGCCCAGCGGATGCGGGATCTTGTCCAGCATCTCTTTCGGGCAGACCTGCACGAAATGCCCGCGCTCGAGGTCCCAGTGCTGCAGGATGTCCTGCGCCTTGCGGCTGCCGGTTTCAGCCACGTGACGTTCGATCAGCCCTTTCAACTCGGCCAACCAGTGCGCTTCGGAAACCGGGCAGGTCACGATGCTTTCGAGGTTGAGCAGGTCGCGCGCCTTGTCCTCGGGATCGTAGAGGTAGGCCATGCCGCCGGTCATGCCGGCGCCGAAGTTGGCGCCGACCGATCCGAGGATGACTGCAACCCCGCCGGTCATGTATTCGCAGCCGTTCGATCCGCAGCCTTCGACCACGACCTTGGCGCCCGAGTTGCGCACGGCGAAGCGTTCGCCCGCGCGGCCGGCGGCGAACAGGTACCCTTCGGTCGCACCATAAAGAACGGTGTTGCCGATGATCGTGTTCTCGGACGCGGTCAGCGGGCTGTGCATCGGCGGACGCACCACGATCGTGCCCCCCGACAGGCCCTTGCCGACATAGTCGTTGGCATCGCCCGACACTTCGAGCTTCAGGCCCGGTGCCGCGAAGGCGCCCAGCGACTGGCCCGCCGATCCGGTGAGCTTCACGGTCAGGTGGTTCGGCTGCAGCGCGTTGCGCATGCCGAACTTGCGCACGATATGGCTCGAGGTGCGGGTGCCCACCGACCGGTGCGTGTTCAGCACCGCGTAGCTGAGCTGCATCTTCTCGCCATCCTCTAGGAACCGCGCGGCGTCGCGCACGATTTCCGCATCCAGCGTGTCCAGCACCTCGTTGCGCGGCTTGTCGCGGTTGTAGACCACGTCGTCCGACCCATCGACCTTGATAAGCAGCGGGTTCAGGTCGAGATCGTCGAGGTGATCCGACCCGCGGCTCACCTGCCGCAGAAGGTCGGCGCGGCCGATCACGTCCTCGAGGCTGCGCGCACCGATGGAGGCGAGGATCTCGCGCACTTCGGTGGCGTAGAAGGTGATGAGGTTGACCACCTTGTCGGCATTGCCGGTGAACTTGGCGCGCAGCTCCTCGTCCTGTGTGCAGACCCCCACCGGGCAGGTGTTGGACTGGCACTGGCGCACCATGATGCAGCCCATCGCGATCAGCGCGGCCGTGCCGATGCCGTATTCCTCAGCCCCCATCATCGCCGCCATGACGATGTCGCGCCCGGTGCGCAGGCCGCCATCGGTGCGCAGGGTCACGCGCGACCTCAGGTTGTTCATCGACAGCACCTGGTGCGCCTCGGTCAGGCCCATTTCCCACGGAAGGCCGGCGTACTTGATCGAGGTCGCAGGGCTCGCGCCCGTGCCGCCGTTGTGACCCGAGATCAGGATCACGTCCGCCTTGGCCTTGGCCACGCCTGCCGCGATGGTGCCGACGCCCGAAGACGCCACCAGCTTGACCGTCACCTTGCAGCGCGGGTTGATCTGCTTGAGGTCGTAGATCAGCTGCGCCAGATCCTCGATCGAGTAGATGTCGTGGTGCGGCGGCGGCGAGATCAGCGTCACGCCCTTCGTGGAATGACGCAGCCGCGCGATGAGGTCGGTCACCTTCATGCCCGGCAGCTGGCCGCCCTCGCCGGGCTTGGCGCCCTGAGCGACCTTGATCTCAAGCTCTTCGCACTGGTTCAGGTATTCGGCGGTGACGCCGAAGCGGCCCGACGCCACCTGCTTGATCTTGGCCGACGGGTTGTCGCCGTTGGCCTCGGGCACGAAGTGTGCCGGATCCTCGCCGCCCTCGCCGCTGTCGGACTTGGCGCCGATGCGGTTCATCGCGACGTTCAGCGTCTTGTGCGCCTCGGGCGACAGGGCGCCAAGGCTCATCCCCGGCGTGACGAAGCGCTTGCGGATCGAGGTGATCGATTCGACCTCCTCCAGCGGAATCGCCGGGCCGATGGGCTTCATCGCCAGCAGGTCGCGCAGGTGGATCGGCGGGTTGGCCTGCATCGCCTTGGAGTAGTTCTTCCACATCTCGTAAGAGGCCTTGTTACAGGCCGCCTGCATCAGGTGCATGGTCTGCGCACCCCAGGCGTGGGTCTCTCCGGACTTGCGGGCCTTGTAGAAGCCGCCGATGGGCAGCACGTCGCGCCCGCCGCGGAAGCCCAGCTCGTGGATCTCTTCCGCCTTGGTCTGGATGCCGCTGACGCCGATGCCGCTGATGCGGGAGATCATGCCGGGGAAATACTCGGCACACATGGCACGGCTGAGGCCCACGGCCTCGAAGTTGAGACCGCCGCGATAGGACGAGATCACCGAAATGCCCATCTTGGACATGATCTTGAGCAGGCCCTGGTCCACCGCCTCGCGGTACTTGGCCACGGCTTCGGTCAGGGTCATGTCCAGCAGGCCGCGATTGATGCGGTCGGCGAGGCTGTCCTCGGCCAGGTAGGCGTTCACGACCGTCGCACCGGCGCCGATCAGCACGGCAAAGTAATGCGGGTCGATACATTCGGCCGACCGCACGTTGATCGAGGTGAAGGTCCGCAGGCCCTTGCGCGTCAGGTGGCTGTGCACGGCGCTCGTGGCCAAGATCATCGGCATCGCAACCTTGTCCTCGGACTGGTGCTGGTCGGTCAGCGTCAGATGTCCGGCACCCGAGCGCACCGCATCCTCGGCCTCGGCGCGGATGCGCTCAAGGCCCTGGCGCAGCGCGTCCTTGCCCGCGCCCACGGGGAAGGTGCAGTCGATCTCCACCAGACCCGCGTTGAAGTGCCGGGACAGCTCGTCGAACTGGGCACTGCCGACAAAGGGACTGTCGAGCACGAGGATTTCGGTCTGCGCGCTGGATTCGTCCAGCACGTTCTTGAGGTTGCCGAACCGGGTCTTGAGGCTCATCACCCGGAATTCGCGCAAGCTGTCGATCGGCGGGTTGGTCACCTGGCTGAAGTTCTGGCGGAAATAGTGCGACAGCGGGCGGTACTTCTTCGAAAGCACCGCCGACGGCGTGTCGTCGCCCATCGATGCCAGCGTTTCCTTGCCGTCCTCGGCCATCGGCGCAAGGATGCCTTCGAGTTCCTCGATGGTGTAACCGGCCGCGATCTGGCGGCGGCGCAGCTCGGCCCCCGAGAAGATCGCCTTTTCGGTCACCTTGGACAACGCCTCGTCCAGCTCGTTGATCTTGCCGACCCATTCGCCGAAGGGCTGGCCGCTGGCGAGCCGGTCCTTGATCTCGACATCGTGGTAGAGCTTGCCCTCTTTCATGTCGACGGCGATCATCTGGCCCGGACCCAGCGCGCCCTTTTCGCGCACCGATCCCTCGTTCACCGGAACCATGCCGGCCTCGGACCCCGCGATCAGCAGGCCGTCGCCGGTCACCACATAGCGCATCGGGCGCAGGCCGTTGCGGTCGAGCCCGCCGCAAACCCAGCGTCCGTCGGTCATGGCCAGCGCGGCAGGACCGTCCCAGGGCTCCATCACCGAGTTGCAGTAGGAATACATGTCGCGCCAGGATTCCGGCAGCTCAATCGCCTGCTTCGACCACGATTCGGGCACCAGCATGGTCTTGGCCATGGGCGCCGAGCGTCCTGCGCGCACCAACACCTCGAACACGCCATCCAGCGCGGCAGAGTCCGACGCGCCGTTTGCGATGATCGGTTTGATGTCTTCGGCCATGTCCCCGAAGGTCGCCGAGGCCATGCGGATCTCGTGGCTCTTCATCCAGTTGACGTTGCCCTTGAGCGTGTTGATCTCCCCGTTATGCGCCAGCATGCGGAACGGCTGCGCCAGCCACCACTGCGGGAAGGTGTTGGTGGAATAGCGCTGGTGATAGATCGCGAAGGCGGACTCGAACCGTTCGTCCTGCAGGTCCGGATAGAAATCCGCCACCTGCTCGGCCAGCATCATGCCCTTGTAGATGATCGACCGGCAGGACAGCGACGCGATGTAGAGCCCGCTGATCCCGGCGCCGGCGGCGGCTTTTTCGATGCGGCGGCGAATGACGTAGAGCTCGCGTTCAAAGGTTTCCTCGTCCACGCCCTTGGCATTGGAAATCAGGATCTGCTCGATCTCGGGGCGCGTCGAGTTGGCCTTTTCGCCAAGGCACTCGACATTCACCGGCACGTGGCGCCAGCCATAAATGTAATGCCCCATGCGAAGCACTTCGGTCTCGACGATGGTCCGGCAGGTTTCCTGCGCGCCGAAGTTGGTGCGCGGCAGGAACACCTGGCCCACGGCGATGAATTCGTTCTTCC
Organism: Thalassococcus profundi; assembly: GCF_003344785.1. Classification (GTDB taxonomy): domain Bacteria; phylum Pseudomonadota; class Alphaproteobacteria; order Rhodobacterales; family Rhodobacteraceae; genus Puniceibacterium; species Puniceibacterium profundi. The sequence continues at coordinate 345,325 of NZ_QPMK01000001.1, forward strand.
GCGGCGTGTGGCCGGTGCGGTCGATCTGGTCGTAGAAAAAGCTGACCGGGATCTGCACGTGAATACCCGCGCCGTCGCCAGTCTTGCCGTCGGCGTCCACCGCGCCGCGGTGCCAGATCGCCTTCAGCGCGTTGATACCGGATTCCACCACCTTGCGGCTGGGCTTGCCATCAAGGCTGACGACAAGGCCGACGCCGCAGGAGGAATGTTCGGACTCTTCGTGATAGAGGCTGGTCTGCGCCATGCGGTTGCGCGCTTCGACCTGTTCACGTTCCCATTCGGTAAAGTAGTGGGTCATGCATTCTCTCCTAAAGCGGCTTCAGTCCACGAGGGTCCAGTAGGTTTCGGCAATCGGGCCGGGTAGGCCCGCGATCGGACCCGCGCCGACGAGTCTGTTGAATTCTAGTTCGCTGGCCAGAAACGTCTCGCCATCGACAAAGGCCGGGAAGGTGTCCGGACGGCAGCCGTCCAGCGCCTCGGGCGTGATCGCCAGAAAGGGCAGCACGGGTTGATCCGCACCGTCCGCCTTTGCCTGAACGGCCCAGGTCGGCACCGTGGCCGCGTCAAGCCGGTACACCACCATCACCAGGAGATCGGGCCGGGCGTCCTTGGATGCGCAGCGCAACGGGCCATAGGTCACCTCGGCCATCGCCGCCGAACCGGAAAGGCTCAGGGCCGTGCCGAACGCCACGCCGCGGAGGAAGACACGCGCCGTCATGTCGGTTGTCCTATCGGCGACGGGTTATTTTCTTCGTATTCCGCCTCGGTCGCCCGTTTGTGGTCGCCGGCCGGCTGCACCCAGCAGAGCGCCCGGTCGGTATAGATCTCGGAGGCCACCGGCCAGTCCTGCGTCTCTTGGAACAGGCCCGGCATCAGGTCGCGCTCCTCGCGATCCGTATCGCGCATGTACAGGTGGCTTCCGCAGGTGCCGCAGAAGGCGCGAAAGGACGCGGGCGACGAGGCATGCTCGACCACCGGCCCGCTGAACGCAAAGTCGCGGGACGGAAAGACGGCAAAGACCGCGCCCGACCAGCGCTTGCACATGTCGCAATGACAGATGCCGACCCAGCCGGGTGGATCGTTCACCGTCACCGTGACGGCGCCGCAGAGGCACTGTCCCGTGATCGCACCCATCGCCACGCTACTCCGCCGCCACGGATTTCGCGCCGTTGAACCGGTCGAGGATCGCCTCGGCACAGTCGCGCCCGTCGCGGATCGCCCAGACCACGAGGCTCGCGCCGCGCACGATGTCGCCCACCGCATAGACGCCGTCGAGGTCTGTGGCCCCGGTGGTGAATTCCGCCTTGACCGTGCCCCAGCGGGTCACCGGAAGCTCGGGCTGGCCCCAGAGCGTCGGCAAATCCTCGGGCTCGAATCCCAGCGCCTTGATGACGATGTCGGCGTCTTCGACGTAATCCGAACCCTCGATCACCTCGGGGCTTTGGCGGCCGGTCGCGTCGGGCAGGCCCAGGCGCATCTTCTCGACGATGACGCCGGTGACGGGATCGCCCTTGAAACCCTTGGGCGCGGTCAGCCATTCGAATTTGACGCCCTCTTCCTCGGCGTTCTGGACCTCGCGCTGGGAGCCCGGCATGTTCGCCCGGTCGCGGCGGTAGAGGCACTTGACCGAGGTGGCGCCCTGCCGGATCGCCGTGCGCACGCAGTCCATCGCCGTGTCGCCGCCGCCGATCACGACGACCTTCTTGCCTTCCGCATTGAGCGCGCCGCTTTCGAACTCCGGCACGGCGTCGCCAAAGCTCTTGCGGTTCGACGCGGTCAGGTAGTCGATGGCGCGCACGATGCCCTCGGCGCCCGAGCCGGGACCCTGCAGGTCGCGGGTCTTGTAGACGCCGGTTGCGATGATCACCGCGTCGTGCTGGTCGCGAATCTCCTGGAACGACATGTCGCCGCCCACATCGCAGTTCAGCTTGAACCGCACGCCGCCCGCTTCGAGTTGGTCGTTGCGGCGCATGACCACCGGTTTTTCCAGCTTGAATCCCGGAATGCCATAGGTCAGCAGCCCGCCCGCGCGGTCGTACCGGTCATAGATCGTGACCTGGATTCCCTGACGGCGCAGCACGTCCGCCGCGGCGAGCCCGCCGGGGCCGGCACCGATGATACCGACGGATTCGGTGCGTTCCGCATGCGGCTTGATCGGCTGCACCCAGCCTTCGTCCCAGGCGGTGTCGGTGATGTATTTCTCGACCGCGCCGATTGTCACGGTGCCGTGGCCCGACTGTTCGATCACGCAGTTTCCCTCGCACAGGCGGTCCTGCGGACAGATGCGGCCGCAGATCTCAGGGAAGGTGTTGGTGGCCTGGCTGACCTCGTAGGCCTCTTGCAGACGGCCTTCGGCGGTCAGTCGCAGCCAGTCGGGAATGTTGTTGTGGAGCGGGCAATGGCTCTGGCAATAGGGCACGCCGCATTGCGAACAGCGGCTCGACTGCTCCTTGGCCTTGGCGTCGGCATATTCGGCGTAGATTTCCTGAAAGTCCTTCGCACGGACATTGGCATCCCGCTTTTCGGGCATGTCCCGCATGACCTTCACAAACTTCAACATCGGCTGGTTCGCCATAGCGCGCTCAACTCCGCATATTCCGTGGTTGCGTCTCTTTACGCAAAGACAGGATCAAAGAAAAGTCAAAAGTACTGACCTTTAATGTGTTATTTTGGAGGTCGCGGCCGCGAACTTTGCTGCATCACAGCATTTTTAGGCATCAAAGCGGACCTAAATTTTCCCTGTCTATTTGAATACAAAGGCTTATACCGGCGTCACGTAACAGCCAGATGCACCCGGCATGAGTCTCTTCCACCTCTTTATTCTCGCACTCGTTCAGGGTCTCACCGAATTCCTGCCGGTGTCGTCCTCCGGCCACCTGATCCTTCTGCCGACTCTGACCGGCATGCAGGATCAGGGACAGGTCATCGACGTCGCCGTGCATGTCGGAACGCTGCTGGCGGTGATCCTCTACTTCTGGACCGACGTGCGGATTGCCGCCGCCGGGACACTCAGGTTGATGCAGGGCCGCGTCGATACGCAAGGGGCGTTCCTTGCGCTCTGCCTCGCCATCGCGACGCTTCCAGTCATTCTTGCGGGACTTGCCCTGAAATTAAGCGGCCTTGATGACATGCTGCGCTCGGTTGCGGTGATCGGATGGACGATGCTGATCTTCGGGCTCGTGCTGTACTGGGCCGACCGCACCGGGGCCGAGGTCCGCGAGGCGTCCGACTGGACGCTGCGCAACGCGCTGGTGATGGGGCTGTGGCAGGCGGTGGCGCTGATCCCGGGCACCTCTCGGTCCGGCATCACCATCACCGCCGCCCGGCAGCTGGGCTACAAGCGGACGGATGCGGCGAAGCTTGCGATGCTGATGTCGATCCCGACGATCGCGGCCTCCGGCGTCCTGCTGGGCGCCGAAGTGGTGGGCAGCGCAGACCTGCAAGCGGCGCGCGACGGCGCAATCGCGGCCGCGCTGGCGTTTGTCTCTGCCCTGCTGGCGCTCTCCCTGATGATGCGGCTGCTGCGGTCGGTCAGCTTTACGCCCTACGTGATCTACCGGGTGATCCTGGGCGTGATCCTGCTGATCTACGCCTACAGCTGAAGCGTTTCACGGCAAGTGAAGCGTCTCGTTTCCAGTGAAACGCGTAACGCACTCTAGATTCGTCGGACCTCGGACACAGCGTCGGTTTCAGTGACTTCGACATATTGCGCGCGCTTCCCCAGATCCGAAAAGAGCTCGGGCCCGGTGCCGGTCATCCAGGCCTGCGCCCCCAGCGCACAGATCTCGTCATAGAGCGCAGCCCGCCGGCCCGCATCCAGATGCGCCGCGACCTCGTCCAGCAGCAAGAGCGGCGGCGCGCCGAACTGCGGTGCGAGCGCCCGGGCGTTGGCGAGGATCAGCGAAATCAGCAACGCCTTCTGTTCCCCGGTGGAACAATCGCGCGCCGGCACGTCCTTGGCGGCATAGATCGCGCCGAGGTCGGCGCGGTGCGGCCCGATCAGACTGCGCCCCGCCATCAGGTCGCGGGATCGGCTTTCGGCCAGCGCGGCGCGCAGGTCGGCCTCTGTCTCGGGCATCTCGCCCTCGGCCGTCTCGAGCGTCAGACGGGCCGCAGGAAAGGCGGTTTCCGCGCCCTCTTGCGCCGCGGCAAGCAACTCCAGAGCCTTTTGCCGCGACGCATGGATCGCTGCACCGGCGCGGGCCATCTGCGCCTCCAGCGCCGCGTACCAATGCGCGTCGCGCACCTGGTCCTTCAGCAGACGGTTGCGGTCGCGCATGGCCTTTTCGTAGTCCAGCGACAGGTCGCCATGGCCGGGAAAAAAGCTCAGCGTCATGCGGTCCAGAAACCGCCGCCGCCCCTCGGCGCCTTCGATCCAGAGCCGGTCCATGCTGGGCACAAGCCAGAGCACCCGCGCGATCCGCCCCAGCGCCGTCTGCGCCGCCGCCTTGTCGTCGATGCGCACCTGCCGCGGGCCGCCCGCCTCGGACAGGAAGCTGATCTCGTGCGCGCCGTCGGGCGACACCAGCGCGCCGCCGACCTTCCAGCCCAGCGCCTCGGGCCGCCGGGTCATGTCCTGCGCCGAGGCACGGCGCATCCCCCGCCCCGGCGAAAACAGCGACACCGCCTCGATCAAGTTGGTCTTGCCCGCGCCATTGGGACCGTAGATCGCCACGGGCCGCGCATCGACGCCAAGACGCGCGCGCTTATGCGACCGGAAATGCGAAAGGCTCAGCTGCGTCAGATACATGCCGCCGCGCGCCCCGCTTCATCTTGCCCTGTAAACTCCCGCCGGAGGCTCCTGCCGCCGATCACACGCGCATCGGCATGACCACGTAGACCGCGGTCGTATCGTTGCCTTCGCGCATCAGGGTCGGATCGCCGCTGGAATTGAACATGAAGACCGCATTCTCGCGATCCACCTGGCTCGCGATTTCAAGCAGGTACTTGGCGTTGAAGCCGATATCGAGCCGTTCGTCGTTGTAGGCGACGGCCAGCTCTTCCTCTGCGGCACCTGAGTCGGGCGCGTTGACGCTCAGCACCAGGCGGTCTTCGTCGAGCGACAGTTTCACCGCGCGCGAGCGTTCGGAGCTCACGGTGGCCACGCGGTCCACGGCCTTGGCGAATTCCGAGGCATCGACCTCGAGCCGGCGGGTGTTGCCCTGCGGAATGACGCGGGTGTAGTCGGGGAAGGTGCCGTCGATCACCTTGGAGATGAGGGTGATGTCGGGCGTGGCGAAGCGCACTTTGGTTTCCGACACCGACACGGCGATGGACATGTCGTCGTCGTCCAGCAGCTTGCGCAGCTCACCCACGGTCTTGCGCGGGACGATCACGCCCGGCATGTCCTCGGCGCCTGACGGCAGATCGGCATCGATGCGCGCCAGTCGGTGGCCGTCGGTCGCGACACAGCGCAGGACCTTGCCGCCGTCGGCTTCGGAGACATGCATGTAGACGCCATTGAGGTAATAGCGCGTCTCTTCGGTCGAGATGGCGAATTTCGACTTGTCGAACAGGCGGCGCAGCACGTGGGCGGGCGCCGAGAAATTGGCGGAATATTCCGACGATGCCATGACCGGGAAATCTTCCTTTGGCAGGGTCGCCAGCGAAAAGTTCGACCGGCCCGCGGCCACGGTCAGCCGGCCCGACGCACCGTCTTCGGACAGTGCGACCAGAGCGCCGTCGGGAAGTTTTCTCACGATCTCGTGCAGGGTCACAGCGGATACGGTCGTCGCACCGGCGCGCTCGACCTGGGCCGGGGCCTTGTCGAGCACCTCGATGTCGAGGTCGGTGGCGCGGAACTGGACGCTGTCGCCTTCGGCTTCGATCAGCACGTTCGCCAGGATCGGGATGGTGTTGCGGCGCTCGACCACGGATTGTGCCTGGCTGACGGCCTTGAGCAGCGCGCCGCGTTCTATACTGAATTTCATCGCCTATCCCTCCGACGCCGGAGGGGCACGGTAGCCTTTGCCACGCGCACCTCCAACCTGTTTTATGCGTTTTGTCGGACGGTTTTCGTGGGGCGTCAAGGGCGCGACCCCGCCCGTGCGCCCCTGCTGCAAGAAAGGTGCCGCAAATGCCTCAGGCTTCGAGCATCCGGCGCAGCATTTCGATGTCCTCGGCGATCTGGCCGTCCTGCACCTGAAGTTCCTCGATGCGCTTCACGCCGTGCATCACCGTGGTGTGGTCGCGCCCGCCGAAGCGGCGCCCGATCTCGGGCAGCGAGCGGCTGGTCAGCTGCTTGCAGAGGTACATCGCGACCTGCCGGGGCCGCGCGAAATTCCGGACGCGCTTCGGACCGATCAGGTCCGACAGCCGGATGTTGTAGTGATCCGCCACCTTGCGCTGAATCTCCTCGATGCTGACCTTGCGCTCGGAGGCGCGCAGCACGTCGGATAGACAATCCTGCGTCAACTCCATGGTGATCGGCTTTCCGATCAGGGAGGCGAAGGCAAAAAGCCGGGTCAGCGCGCCTTCGAGCACGCGGACGTTGGTCGAGATGCGGTGCGCGAGGAATTCCAGGATGCCATGGTCGATCTCGAGACCCGGGTAATGCACCGAATGCAGTTCGAGCTTGGCCTGCAGGATGCCGAGTCGCAGCTCGTAGTCGGTCGGATGCAGGTCGACGACAAGGCCGGACTGAAGGCGCGACCGGATGCGGTTCTCGAGATCCTTGATCTCGTCGGGTGCGCGGTCCGCGGAAATGATGATCTGCTTGTTCTGGTCCACCAGCGCGTTGAAGGTGTGAAAGAACTCTTCCTGCGTGCTGTCCTTGCCAGCGATGAACTGCACGTCATCGACCATCAGCACGTCGACCGAGCGGAACATCTCTTTGAAGTCCATCATCTTGCGCTCGCGCAGAGCCTGCACGAAGCGGTACATGAATTGCTCGGCCGAGAGGTAGAGCACGTTCATCTCGGGATTGCGCTGGCGCAGCTCCCAGGAAATCGCGTGCATGAGGTGGGTCTTGCCGAGGCCGACGCCGCCATGCAGGAACAGCGGGTTGAAGATCACCGGCCCGCCTTCGGACACGCGGCGCGCCGCGGCGTGGGCCAGTTCGTTTGGTTTGCCGACGACGAAGTTATCAAAGGTGAACCGGCTGTCCAGCGGCGCGCTCGACAGCAGATCGGTGTTGGACGCCGCCGGTTGCGCCTTGGGCGCGGCGGGCGCCTTGGCAGGGGTTTCGTCGACCTTGAACTGAATGCGGCGGACGTTGGAATTGACCGAGGACACCTGGGACAGCAGCAACTCCCCAAAGTTCTGCGACACATAGGTGCCCATGAAGTGGCTGGGAACGTTGAACACGGCGACGCCGTCGTCCGATCCCTTGTACTTCAAGGGTTTGATCCAAGTCGTATAGTTGTTGCGACCCACTGTCTTGCACAATCCATCCTGCAACGCGCCCCATTGTTCCTGTGTCATCGGTCCCTGATCCATTCCCATAATTAGCAGCCTGTCATCGGTGCGCACCTGCCGAAACGCACCGTGGGAATCATCGACGCCAAGACACAAATGTACCGTTCTCGGCCCGGCAAAGCCGGACGAGTGCGGAACCCTTGCGGTATTCCGGCGGCTTGCGCACACAGACGTTATGCCCGGCTACCCAAGTCCGGTCATGATACTGTTACGCAACCGCGCATATATACGGACTGGCCAAAGGCAGAGCCTTTGTTTCCTGCTCGGGTTGACCCCGTATCAGAGAGTCGGAATTCGGCACGGTCCCAAGATGTGTGCCGTCTTCCAGCCTGTCCCCCCAGCGAGTGACTCGCAGGCTAAAGTTACCAGCCCCGCGCGAACGGCATCAACTACTCTTAAAGCTTGACTCGCATTCTGTGGAAAAGAATCTGTTTCCGCTACGGAAGTGCCACAAAATCCACATTGAGGATTCGAGCGCACAAAAAAAGGCACCACACATTGTGGTGCCTTTTTAGATTTATACCATATATTACGAAGACTTAACCCAGAGCCTTGACCCGCGAGGCCAGGCGGGAAATCTTCCGCGATGCGGTGTTCTTGTGGAAAACACCCTTGGAGACACCGCGCATCAGCTCGGGCTGAGCCGCGCGCAGGGCCGTCGTGGCGGCGTCCTTGTCGCCCGAGGCGATCGCCTCTTCGACCTTGCGCAGGAAGGTGCGGATTCGCGACCGACGCGCCTTGTTGATGGTGAAACGCGTCTCGTTCTGACGGGCGCGTTTCTTGGACTGCGGCGTGTTTGCCATGTGATCTATCCCGGTTCTTCGGTTCCAAATTGTGCGCAGCGTAACGTCCACACGACCGGAGCCAAACGGCCGGATCGATTCTTGCCAGAGCGGGCATCACGCGCATGTAGGGAGTCCTCTTAGGCAAACTGACGTGCGGATGCAAACCCAAAACGCCGGATGCGCTACTTGTCGCGGAATTGCGCCGTCCGCTTTTCCAGAAAGGCCTCCATGCCTTCGTTCTGGTCCTCGGTGGCGAACATGGCGTGGAACATCCGTCGTTCGAACAGGATGCCTTCGCTCATCGTCGTCTCGAAGGCGCGATTGACCGATTCCTTGACCGCCATCGCGGTCATGCGGGATTTCTCGGCGATCTTGTTGGCCGCCGCCTCGGCCTCGGCCATGAGCTGTTTCGCCGGTACGACGCGGCTTACCAGCCCGGAGCGCTCGGCCTCTTCGGCATCCATGAAGCGCCCGGTCAGGTGCATGTCCATCGCCTTGGACTTGCCGACGAACCGCGTCAGCCGCTGCGTGCCACCGATGCCGGCCACGACGCCGAGGTTGATCTCGGGCTGGCCGAACTTGGCATTGTCGGCGGCGATGATGAAATCGCACATCATCGCCAGTTCGCATCCCCCGCCCAGCGCGTAGCCCGCGACCGCGGCGATGATCGGCTTGCGCACACGGGTCACCGCGTCATGCTCCTTGCCGAAGTAATCCGACAGGAACATGTCGACAAAGCTCTTGTCCGACATTTCCTTGATGTCGGCGCCCGCGGCAAAGGCCTTGGCCGAACCGGTCAGGATGATGCAGCGCACCTTTTCGTTCCCGTCCGCATCGCGCAGCGCATCGCTCAGCTCTCTCATCAACTGGGAGTTCAGGGCGTTCAGGGCGTCGGGGCGGTTGAGTTTGATGGTGGCGACGTGGTCTTCTACTTCGACGATGATCGTCTCATAGGCCATGTAACATGCCTTCGGTTGTTTCGCTCAGAGCCTGAGCCTTACCATTTGCGGCGCTTGGTTCAAGTTATCTTTGACATAGTCGGCAGTAGAAGGATGACCGTCCTGATTGCACGATCCGGCGCACTTTCCCGCTGCAGCCGGGGGTGCGGCAGGGCGCGCCTTCGCGGCCGTAGACGTCGAAGGCATGCTGGAAATATCCAAGCTCTCCATCGGCTTGGCGGAAGTCGCGCAGGGACGATCCGCCCGCCTCGATGGCGTCTCGGAGCACCTGGCGGATAATCGGCACCAGCGACGCGATGCGCACGGCAGAGATACGGTCCGCCTTGCGTGCGGGATGAATTCCTGCCCGGAAAAGCGACTCGCAGACGTAGATATTGCCCAATCCAGCGACGATCCTTTGGTCGAGCAGCGCCGACTTGATCGGCATGGCCCGCCCGCGCAACGCGGAGACGAGGTGCTGTTCATGGAAATCGTTGCCCAGCGGTTCCGGCCCGATGGCCGCCAGCAGCGGGTGCGCCTCGGCCTCGTCGGTCGGCAACAGGTCCATCGCCCCGAACCGGCGCGGATCGTTGAAGGTGACCCGCGCGCCCGAGGCCATGTGCAGCACGACATGGTCGTGTTTCTCGGGCGCGGGGTGATCGTGCACGAACCGCCCCAGCGGATCGCCCGAGATCAGCATCCGGCCCGACATGCCGAGGTGGATCAGAAGGGTCTCTCCGCTGCCCAGGTCGCAGAGGATGTATTTCGACCGTCGTCGCAGCCGTTCGACGCGTTGTCCTGACAGCCGCGCCGCCATGTCCGGAGGAAACGGCCAGCGCAGATCGGGGCGGTTGACGTCGGCGCGGGCGATCACCTGCCCCTCCATCACCGGGGCAAGCCCGCGACGGACTGTCTCGACTTCGGGCAATTCGGGCATCGGGCGCTATCCTCTTGCGCGGGCGCATTGTATCGGCGGGGCGGGACCCTATAAGAAGGATCAAGCGCAAGGAACGGCAAGACCCATGACGGAAGACAACGAAAAAACAACGCATTTCGGCTTTCAGGACGTCCCGGAAAGCGAAAAGGCAGGTCGCGTGCGCGGGGTCTTCGGGTCGGTCGCGTCGAAATACGACGTGATGAACGACGCCATGAGCCTCGGGATCCACCGCATCTGGAAAGACGCGATGATGGACTGGCTGGCGCCGCGGCCCGGGCAACGGCTGCTCGATGTGGCGGGCGGCACCGGCGATATCGCCTTCCGGTTCCTCAAGCGCGCCGGACAGGGCCACGCCACGGTGCTGGATTTGACCGAGCCCATGCTGATCGAAGGCCGCAAACGTGCCGAGGCCGAAGCGATGGCGGACAGCCTCGACTGGGTGGTGGGTGACGCCATGGCGCTGCCGTTCCCCGACAACAGCTTTGACGTCTATACGATCAGCTTCGGCATCCGGAACGTGACGCGCCCGCAAGAGGCGCTGAACGAGGCCTATCGCGTTCTGCGCCCCGGCGGGCGGCTGATGGTGCTGGAGTTCAGCCAGATCCCCAACCCCGCGATGCAATGGGCCTATGACCAGTATTCCTTCAAGGTCATTCCGACCATGGGGCAGATGATCGCCAACGACCGCGACAGCTATCAGTATCTGGTGGAATCGATTCGCAGGTTCCCCGATCAGGAGACGTTCCTGGGCATGGTGCGCGCCGCCGGATTCGGCAACGCCAAGTACCGCAACCTGAGCATGGGGATTGCCTGCCTGCATTCCGGTTGGAAGCTCTGACATGCGCGGACCGCACAACATCTGGCGGCTGGTGCGCACCGGGGCGACGCTGGAGCGGACCGGCGCCATGGCCGCGGTGCTTGACGCCTTCGACGCGCCGGCGCCCTTGCGCGTGGCGGCGCGGGTGCTGGGCTGGCCGTTCAAGTGGCTGGGCTACGAGGGCGATCCGAACGTGCCGCCGGCGACGCGGGCGCTGACGGCGCTGGGCCCGGCCTACATCAAGTTCGGTCAGGTCCTGTCCACCCGTCCCGACGTGGTGGGCGAGGAGATGGCCGCGCAGCTGCGCATCCTGCAGGACAAGCTGCCGCCGTTCTCGATCGAGCTGGCGAAAGAAACGGTGGAGCGCGAGTTGGACGTGCCCGCCGACGATCTCTTCAGCGAGTTCAGCGAACCGGTGGCTGCCGCCTCGATCGCGCAGGTGCACAAGGCCCGGCTGCGCGACACCGGCGAGGTCGTCGCGGTCAAGGTGCTGCGCCCCGGGGTCGAAAAAGCCTTCCGCAAGGATATCGACGCCTTCTATCTCGCTGCACGCATGGCGGAATTGCTGTCGCCGTCGTCCCGCCGCCTGCGGCCGATGGATGTCATCACCCATTTCGAAGGGGTGGTGTCGGGTGAACTGGACCTGCGGCTCGAATCCGCCTCCGCATCGGAATTCGCCGCCAACACAAAGGACGATGCCGGGTTCCAGCTGCCCGAGGTCAAGTGGATGCATTCCGGCCGCCGTGTCATGACACTGGGCTGGGCCGAGGGTACGGCGCTGGGCGACAACGCGGCGCTGGATGCGGCGGGCCATGACCGCGTCGCGCTGAGCGAACGGGTGCTGCAGCTGTTCCTGAACCATGCGCTGCGCGATGGGTTCTTTCACGCCGATATGCATCAGGGCAACCTCAAGGTTGCGCCCAACGGCGATATCATCGCTTTCGATTTCGGCATCATGGGGCACATCGACGAATACACCCGGCGGGTCTATGCCGAGATCCTATTCGGCTTCATCCGCCGTGACTACAAGCGCGTGGCGGAGGTGCATTTCGAAGCGGGCTACGTGCCCTCGGACCGCGATGTGGACGAGTTCGCCCGTGCTTTACGCGCCGTCGGCGAGCCGATTTTCGGCATGGATGCCACGCGCATCTCGATGGGGCGCCTGCTGGCCTATCTCTTTGAAGTCACCGAACGCTTCGGCATGGAAACGCGGACCGAGCTGATCCTGCTGCAACGCACGATGGTCGTCGTTGAAGGCGTGGCGCGGTCGCTGAACCCGCGCATGAACATCTGGAAAGTCGCGCAGCCGGTGGTCGAGGACTACATCAAGAAGAGCATCGGCCCCCGCGCCGTGCTCCGCGATCTGAGCAAGACCGCGCTGGTGGTGTCCCGCTTCGGTCCGCGTCTGCCGCAACTGGTGGAGGCGGCGCTGATCCGGCAGGCAGAGCCGCCACCAAGCGACAGCCGCAACCCTTGGATCGGTCGCCTGTCATGGATGGCCGGAGGTCTGGCCATCGGTGTGCTGGCCGGATTGTTGCCGTTTCTTCTGAACTGATTTCAGGCCATTTGGCGGTCACGCAGACTGCCGGTTTCGGGCTGTTCTGTTCAGTCGGTGTCCGAGGCCGTTCCGGCAATGCGGGCCACCGCGGCATCGGGCCTGCGCTCTTTCATCCTTGCATCCTCCCGGGGTTGCCGACCGGGACAAATGCTCAAAGCTCGGTCAAACGCCACCCCGTTCCACGCGGGGCCCCTAAAATGAAAAACGGCGACCCGAAGGCCGCCGCTTTCCTATTTCTTGCCGTCAGGCGGAAATCAATCGGTGCCCGAGGACGAATCGCCCTCAGAAGCTGCCGCGATACCGACCACGAGCGCTGCGCCACCGATGATGACAAGCGGCGGGATCGTTGCGCCCTGGGTGGACACGAACGGATCGTTGCTTGCCTTTTCGGCTGCGACAGGAAGGGCTGCCGACGCTGCGACTGCTGCTGCTGCAACAATGATCGAAAGCTTTTTCATAATATTCTCCAGACTGTACAGGCTCGGGCACAAATGTGCCTCTGCAACGGCATCATATAGAAGCCGGCACTGGCCATCAAACGGCAATTTCGGCAAAGCCCGGGACGTCGGCATATCCTGTTTGCAGGCGCGGCATAATGGCAACAAATTCGCGTTTCGCCTATCTTTTCAGCCTGGGGCGCCAGTCGCAGGCATGCTTTCGTGAGGCCTTATATTGTTGTTTTAATTAAATAACTTCAAGTACCTGTCATTTTTGACAGGCCGCGAAACGACCAGCGCCCCATTTTCGCGCAATATCCGCGCAAAGGCCGATCACACTGGCCGGCCCGACTGATGTCGATCCGGTTGCGTCCCCATCGACAGCAATCAATCCGGGGCACGCAGGCCTGTCACCAGGGTCGAAACGATTTCGCTGCCATCCGAAAGACGCAAGAGAATCGAACCGTCATCGATGCGCGCTTCAGAGATGCGGCTATAGGCGGGTGCCAGTTTCGTATCGATCAGCGTGCCGTTCCGGTAGCTTTCCAACTCGAACCGGTAGGCGCCGGTCGGCAGGGGCGACCCGTTTGCATCGACACCGGCCCAGGACACCGCGTCGGCGTCGGGCGTTAGCGTGTCCTTGCGGACCACGGCACCGGAGGCGTCCCTGACCACCAGCACGCCGGCATCGGAGGTCGGGGCGAATTCAGGCCGCAGTTCCACGGGCGTTCCGTCGAAAGCCACCGGGGCACGCACCAGCGCGTCCATCCCGATCCATCCCGCCAGCTGCTGCACGGAGCCGCCGCCGATCTGTTCGGTCAGAGCCCGCAGCAGGTCATTTGTCGTGACCTGCTGCTCGACCGAAGAAAAGGTCGCCAGTTGGACCGCGTAATCGGCGGAGTCCACAGGGTTCAACGGATCCTGATTCTGCATCTGTACTGTCAGCATCCGCAAGAAGGTTTCGAAGTCGGAACTGAGCGGATCGGCTTGCTTGCCGGCGGCGACGGTTGTCTCGGCGCCAAAGGCGGGCGGGGGGGCTTGGGTGATGTCCATCGGCGTCCTTTACAGTCGCAGGTCCAGGCCGTCCTGCGGCCTGGATATCGGTGTATCGCCGGCCGGCATGTCGGCGGCCGGGCCCGGTGAGGTTTCCACGGTGTCGGCATGACTGTCGGCGACCGATTGTCCGGTGCCACGCCGGTTTTCACCGAAGTTGAAGCTGGTGTTTTCGTAGCCCATCGCCGCAAGCTCGCGGCCAAGCTGATCGATGTTGCGGCGGAGCAGATCGAGCGTTTCCGGCCGCTCTGCCGAAATGGTGAGGATCATCGCCCCCTGCTCTGACGGTTGAAAATGCAGGCGCACGCGGCCCAGCTCTTCGGGGTTGAGACGCAGCTCCATCTGCCCGTCGCGAGCCTGCACGATCACGTCCATCACTTGCCGGATCACTGCCCCGGCATGGGGGCCTGCCGCGCTGGCCTGCTGGACCGGCATCGGCGGCGCGGCGGCGCTGCGCGATTCGGCGACGGCAAAAGGCCCGGGATCGAGGTCAGATTCCGATGTGCGAACGTCCGAGGAAACCGGCACGGTTTGGGCCGAGGCGAACCTCTTGGCACCGAGTGTCGGCACCGGGCTCGACATCTTTGGGCCTTGAAAACCGGTGGCGCGTGCCGCATCCGCGGCCTCGGGACGACGCGGCTCGATCAGATCGCGCAGGGTGTGCGGGGTGGAAAACGCCTCGGCCGGCGGAGCGGCGGAATGACCCGAGCCCGGCAGGCCGGAGACGGTCAACGGCGCGGAGATCGCCTTGGCCGATGCGGAGCCAGGTTGAAACTTCTCTGTACCGCCCGGATGCACAGCGCGCATCGGGTCGCTGGGTGTTGTTGGCGATGTTGGACCGTCCCGCCGGGCCGAGGGGTATACACCGGACTCCCGCCGCCGCGCCGGCCCTGCATCCGGGGGGTCTATACCGTGTGTCGGCGCGGCACCGGGCACAGGCGGCGCCGAGGCAGACCGATCCGGACGCGGCCGAAGTGACTGTGCGGCTCTACCATTTTCGGACTGTGCAAAAAGCCGACCGGACGGGACAAGCATCCGCGAGTCTTCCGCTCGACTCACCACACCGGGCGTCGTCGAAGGAGACGGTTCGGCCACGGGACGCGCATCGCTTGCCGTTGCGGATGGCTTGGCCGGTTGCGCTTGGGGCAAGGGGGGCCAGCGGTGCATTTCCGCACCGGCGGACGGACCCGAACCGGCGGCCGGTCCTTGCGCTTTCGGAAGGTCAGGCACTGGTGCGGTCGTCACCGTTTCGGTGACCAACGACCGTCCGGCGGGCAACGGCATCTCCGGCGGGTCGCTGCGCTTTTCCACCCTCCGCATCGCGGACATTTGTTGCGCTCCGGGCCCTGCCGGCGCGCGGTCGCCGGCGATCTTACGTGGAGCGCGCGTCGCACCTTCGGCGCTCAAGGTCGCTCCGGAGTGTTGATCCGCCAGTGCCGGAACGGATGATTGAACGTGCGATGGATGCACCGGGCCTGTTGCAGGGGCGATTGATGCGTGCCGCGCGACTGAAAAAAACACCGCACTCTGTTTTCCGATGGATGTGTCACGAACGTCCGGGTTGCTCACGCGCGCAGGGTACGCGGCCGCCATCGTGTGGGCGGTCCTTGAACCGACGACAGGGTCTGTGACGCTGTCGCCGGATGGATCGTGGTTACCGGTGACTTTGCGGCTTTGCCGCTCCTGCTGCCCGGGAAAATCCGAAACTTTTGCATGCAAGGAGGTCTCGAACGCCTTACCCGCCTGGACCTCAACGCCGAACGTGCCGTTTTTACGGGTGACAGTAGGTTCGGGATATCTTGCCTCTGTTTCGCCCGTTGGCGCGACGAATTCCGCGCCCACACGCAGTTCAACGGGCGTTTCCTCGCGGTGCCCGGATTCCGGTATTGGCTCCGAAACGCCGGGGGTACCGGGCACAGCACGCTGCGGTTCCAGATCGGCTGCGGAGCCGAGACGCGCGGCAGTAGCTGCGTCCAAGCGCGGCTTGGGTGCCGGGTGGTTTCGGACAACGACGGCCGACTCCTGCAAAGCCGAAGTGCCATGCCGTGTCGCCTGTCCAGGAGGCGCGGCAAGCGGCGGCGTTTCGGTCGCACCCGACGCAGTGCGCGACGATCCGGCCGCCCTGTCGTCTTCGGCTTTTGTATCCAGACCGTGCGACCGTTCCGCGACAGGCGCGACACCGCCAGCAAAGTCCGGTGTTTCCGGTCGCACCGGGAGAGCGGCATCATCGTCCGTCCGGATGGAGGGCGGACGCGAGCGGCTTGACGCCTCCGCCCTGTTCGGCACGTCCTGGCGCGTCCTCGCACTTGGCAGAGGTGGCTTGGCATCGGGTGACGCCGGTCGGCGCGTTTTCGATGCATGGTCCGGTTCGGCAAACGCCGCCGATATCCGCTCGCCTTGCCCTGCCGACGGGGCGAAAGACGTGTCGGCCCGACCGGCCGCTTCGTCCGCAACCGGCGGTATCATGCTTTGATTGCCGGAGCGCTCCGGTATACGCCGAGAGATCACAGCGATCGCGTCCTCCGACGATCCGTCGATGTTCGGAGACGGGCCATCGGGTCGGTGCGTGAACGGTGTTTTTTCGTCAGGCAGATCGGACTCTTCGGTGCGGTGCGGGTGTGCTTCCGTGTTCGTGGAACGGCCCGACGTCTCGGTTTGGGATGCCTCGGACTCCGCGTCATGCGTGCCGGTTCCGTCTGAATCGGCCCCACGCTTCGGCTCGAGCGATGCAATCACCGCCGAAAAATCCGTGCGCGGGGCGTCCGTGGTGCCGACCGTCAGGCGGGGGGCCTGTGGTGTGCGAACGACGGATCCAAGCTGTTCGATCATGGTGCCTCCGGGAATTCTTCCGTTGGCCTTGTCTAACCCGCCGATCCTTACCGGTTCTTTACCGTCTGAATGGCACCTTTCGGAAAGTGACTCGAATTGGAGCGACTCGATGACCATTTCCCTGCCGGTCCAACCCGGCACTCCGGCGACGCCGCGCGATCACGCGCTTTTCGATGCTGCCAAGGAGCTTGAAGCCAGTTTCCTGTCGGAAATGCTGAAGGCTTCCGGGCTCGGCAAGCCGTCGGGCAGTTTCGGCGGCGGTATCGGGGAAGAGCAATTTGCGTCCTTTCTCGTCGACCAGCACGCCCGCGCGCTGGTCGACCGTGGCGGCATCGGGCTGGCCGAATCGCTGTTTAACTCGCTGAAGGAACGCGAAAATGACTGATACCGACCCGCAAAACCTTCTCGATTCCCTTTCCAGCCTCCTGGAGGAGGAACGCAACGCGCTGCTTTCCGGCGCGCTCGAGGACGTCGCAGACATCCTGGAGCGCAAGGAACGGCTGATCGACGCGCTGGCGGCGCAGGATCTGCACGACCGCCCCGCGCTTGAACAATTGCACGCCAGCCTGAGCCGAAACCAGCAGCTTTACGACCGGGCGCTCGAGGGAATCCGCAGCGTCTCGACCCGGCTCAGCGCGCTGCGGCGGTTGCGCAAGACGCTGGAAACCTACGACAGCATGGGCCGCAAGACCGATATCGCGGAACCGCCCGCGCAACGGCTGGAGCGCCGCGCCTGATGCGATTTATGTCAAATGCCACGTACGGGACCGGGCGAAATTAGCATTCCGTTAGGACCGGTTGGTTCAAGGTGACGGTGCGTCCGATAAGGGCGGCGCGGTGGCGGAAGGCCCGTACCTGCAAATGTCAGAATGACCCTTTGCCGCTGCAACGCGGCGATCTTGAAACCCGGCGCAAAGCGCCAGAAGACCTTAAGGATCACCAAGACATGTCAAGCATTCTGACAAACAACGGCGCCATGGTGGCGCTGCAAACCCTGAAATCCATCAACAAGAACCTCGGAACGATCCAGACCCAGATCTCGACCGGCAAGAACGTGGCAAACGCCAAGGACAATGCCGCCGTCTGGGCGATTTCCAAGGTGATGGAATCGGACGTGAAAGGCTTCAAGGGCATCTCCGACAGCCTCAACCTGGGCGAATCGACCGTGGCGGTTGCCCGTTCGGCGTCCGAAACCGTGGCCGACCTTTTGACCCAGATGAAGGGCAAGATCGTCGCGGCGCAGGAATCGAACGTCGATCGCGACAAGATCCAGACCGATATCGATGCGCTCAAGGACCAGATCGGATCCGTGGTTGGCGCCGCTCAGTTCAATGGCCTGAATCTGCTGTCCAACACCGAATCCGACTCCAACGCTGCGACGGCGGTGGCCAGCGCCGGTTCGAGAAACGTGGACATCCTGTCGTCGCTCGACCGGTCCGGGACGGGTGTTGCGGCCAGCAGCATCAGCGTCGCCAAACAGGACCTCGGCTATGGCGCATCGACGGTCGGCACGACCGGCGAAGAGGTCGGTGGCGCCGCAACCGGCATCGCCATCGGTGCGACCGCAACCTTCGCGACCTTCACCGACGGCGGCAACACGATCCTGGCCGGCAACTCCTTTGCCTTTGCGGCGGCTGGTATGCTTGATGCCGACGGCAATGCGCTCGATTTCGACTCGGCCGGAGGCTACGTTGCGCGCGACGGCGACACCCTGTCGGATGTGACCGCGCAGGTGGTGGCCCGCCTCAACGTGGCCGCGGCCGATGCCGGACTGGATCTGACCTTCTCCGCCAACGAGGATACCGAAGGCCAGATCGACATCACCAACAACACCAGCAGCGCGATCGACCTCGATTCCGCCCAGGTGAACCAGTCGGATTCCACTGCGTTCATCGATGAAGCGGACGGCGTTGTGGGCGGCGGGCTCGAACTGGTCGAAGGCATTGACGTGACCACCGACAACGGTGCGGCTGCGGCGCTGGCGGGGATCGAATCCCTGATCCAGACCTCAATCGACTCGGCCGCGGCCTTCGGTTCCGCCCAGGGCCGGATCGAAACGCAATCCGATTTCATCACCAGCCTCAGCGATTCGCTGAAGTCCGGGATCGGAACGCTGGTCGATGCCGACATGGAAGAGGCTTCGGCCCGTCTGCAGGCGCTCCAGGTGCAGCAGCAGCTGGGTGTCCAGGCGCTGTCGATTGCCAACCAGGCGCCGCAGTCCCTGCTGTCGCTCTTCCGCTAAGACCGGATCTCGGGGGGCCGTCCGCGGGCGGCCCCCCGAACCCACCGGCAGCTTTTGAAACGAAGTTCAGACCCTGGAAGGATGTGACGTGAACGCGCACACCATGGCGCACCGCGCCTATTCACAAACCGCGACGACGACCAAAACGGACCGTCGGAAGGAATACGAGATGATCGCCCGCGTGACGCACCGTTTGCGCAAGGCGGCGGTGAAGGGCAAGCCGGGCTTCCCGCAGCTTGTCGAGGCGCTCTACGACAACCGGCGTCTCTGGACCGCCTTCGCGGTCGATATCAGCGATTCGCAGAACCGGCTTCCCGATGGATTGCGCGCGCAGATTTTCTACCTGGCCGAGTTCACGCAGGCGCATACAAGCCGGATTCTGGCCGGCAAGGCCGGCGTCAAGCCCATCATCGAAGTCAATATGGCGATTCTCAAGGGATTGAACCCGCAAGGAGCGGCGACATGAGCGGCCTGGTTCTCAAGCTCAGCCCCAAGGAACGCGTGCTGATCAACGGCGCGGTCATCGAAAACGGCGACCGCCGCAGCAAGCTCTCGATCGTCTCGCCGAACGCAAACATCCTGCGGCTCAAGGATGCGATCCACCCCGAAGAAGCGGTCACCCCGGTCCGCCGGGTCTGCTATGCCGCGCAGCTCGTGCTGACCGGCGACGCCGCCGCCGAAGAGACACGCCAACACCTCTTGACGCGGATAGAGGAGCTGAGCCGCATCCTCACCGACCCCGACAGCCGCGCGCTCCTGGCAACCGCGACCCAAGCGCTTTTGCAGGACCAGTTCTATCAATGTCTCAAAGCCTTGCGCAGTCTCATACCCCGAGAAGACCGCCTGTTCGCCGCAGCGCAAAAGTAGACGTCCGCGATCAGGTCGACTTTCCTCGTCTCGATTTCTCGAACAACCACCCGACCCGTTTCGCGCGGCGCCGTGGCAGTGTCACTGCCGGACAGCTTCGGCGTCCTGACCGGATCCGCCGCGAGCACCTGTTTCCCGCATCGGACGCCCGGCCTCGCCCGGAATATCTGCGATTACGACCGGGCCCGTGTGGCGACCTGGCTGCTTTGACCGTTTGATCGGGGTCCGGCGGCGCGTCCCGGACTGGCGCTGACCCGTCGCAGGATCAGCCGCAACCGCGAAAAACACGTGGCAATGTCGGCATGGGCGTCCTCACCGATAAAGCCTTCGATCTCTGGCCACGCCCGGATGGCCTGGTCGATCAGAGGATCGCTGCCTTCGCGATACAGCCCGGCGCGGATCATCGTTTCCGCGCCGGAATACGCGCCCAGAAGCTGCCTGGTCTGGCTGATGAGGGCATTTTCGTCGGTACTGGCCGCTTCGGGCAGGCTGCGGGATACAGACCGCAGAATGTCGATCGCGGGGAACCTCCCCCGCTCTGCAATCTGGCGGTCGAGAACCACATGACCGTCCAGAACGCCCCGCAGCACGTCGGCCACGGGTTCGTCCATGTCGGAGGCGGCGACAAGCACGCTGAAGATTCCGGTGATATCGCCGCTGTCGCCCACCCCCGGCCCGGCGCGTTCGGCCAGTTGCATGATCTGGTGCGCCATCGAAGCCGGGAACCCGCGCAGCGCCGGCAATTCGCCGCTGGCGATGGCGACCTCGCGATGCGCTTCGGCAAAGCGGGTAATGGAATCGGCGAGAAAGAGCACATGCGCCCCCCGGTCGCGGAAATGCTCGGCAATGGTCATGGCGGCCAGCGGGCAGCGGCGCCGTTCCACCGGTGAGCGGTCAGAGGTCGCCGCGACGACCACCGACCGCTTCATCCCTTCGGGTCCCAGGACATTGGCGACGAAGTCGCGCACTTCCCGGCCGCGTTCCCCGATCAAAGCCAGGACAACCACATCCGCCTGCACCCCGCGCGCCAACCGGGCCAGAAGACGCGATTTGCCGATCCCGGAACCCGCGAACAGGCCGATCCGCTGGCCCTGCACGATTGGCAGCAACGTGTTGAAAGCTGCCACCCCCGTTTCCAGGCGCGGCCCCAACCCGTGCCGCCGCGCGGCCGGGGGCGGCGGCGCCGAAAAGGCGCGGGACTGGCTGCCCTGGGTCAGCGGCTCACCGTCCAGCGGCTGGCCATAGGGGTCGATCACCCGACCGATCCAGCCGTCCCAGGGTGCGAGGGTCGGCGGGCCAAGGACCATCACCCGGTCGCCGCGCGACACGCCGTCGAAACCGTCGTCGGGCAACATCGCCACTGCGTCCTCGGTCAGGCGCAAGACCTCCCCGTCGAGCGGGCCGCGTCGCTGACGCAAGAGCCGCAGGCGATCGCCGATACAGGCCCCGTGCGTCAGCCCGCCGACCCAGATCACCGCACCGTCGACGGACCTTACGCGGCCCACGGCGCGCACCGGATGCAACCCCGCGATCCGCGCGCGCAATCCGTCCAGTTCCGAATGCTCCATCCGATGCTCCCTCAGATCCATGCAAACCGTTTCTAAAGGAATCAGGGTTAAGCCTTGTTGAAGTCGTCCGAGGGAGAAGCCCCGATGTTCCAGAACCTGACCATCTTCAAATCCGCCATGGCCATGGCCCGGCACGCCGGGGTCAAACAGGCCGCAGTGGCCCAGAACATCGCCAATGCCGACACGCCGGGATACCGGGCCCGTCGGGTCGTCGATTTCGCAGAACTGATGCGCGGCACCGACGGCTTCTGCACCCAGCGCGCCACCCGGGCGCGGCATCTGCACGGTCGCGAAGGGCCCGCGGGCGTGGACTTGCGCAACGACCGCAGCCTGTCGGAGCCCAATGGCAATTCCGTGTCCCTCGAGACCGAGATGGTCGAGGCGGTCGCGGCCAAGCGGCAAAGCGACCGGGCGCTGGCCATCTACCGGTCGGGCCTGACGATTCTGCGCGCCAGTATCGGGCGCAGCTGAAAACCGCCGAGCCAAGACCACCGATCGAAGAGGACCAGATGACCGATTTTTCCCAGGCGCTCTCCGTCACCGCAAGCGGGCTCAAGGCGCAGTCGATGCGCCTTCGCATCCTGTCCGAGAACATCGCCAATGCCGATACGCCCGGCTATCGCCGCAAGACCATCCCGTTCGAGGTCGCGCGCCCCCGCGCCGCAGAGGCGCCCCTGGTCGAAACCGGGCGGGTGAACCTGGACAAAGCCGATCTCGACCGGATTTTCGATCCTTCGCATCCGCTGGCCGACGAGGCCGGCACTTACGAAGGCTCAAACGTCAACCTGATCGTCGAGATTGCCGACGCCCGCGAAGCCCAGCGCAGCTACGAGGCCAACCTCAAGATGTTCGACCAGACCCGGCAGATGTCATCGAGCCTGATGGACCTGCTGCGCCGCTAACCCCTACGGAAAGGAATTCAGAATGGATGTCCGTTCGCTTTTCGCCGCGCAGAAATACGCCGCCTCCCTGCCCGGCATGGAACCCGCCCCGGGCACGGGAACGGCCGCCAACCCGGCTGTGAAGGCGACCCGGGACTTTGCCCAGACCTTGCAGGAGGCCGAAGATCTGTCCGGCGCCGCAATGACGGGCGACGCCGATCCGCACGCTCTCGTGCAGGCGCTGGCGCAGTCCGAACTGGCTGTCGAAGCGGTCGTCGCCGTGCGCAACAAGGTGGTCGAGGCCTACCAGGAAATCCTGCGGATGCCGGTCTGATCATGCTCACCGAGACGATTTTTTTCGACACGCTGCGGCAGGGCCTTTGGGTCGCCACGATCACCTCGGTGCCGATTCTTGCGGCGGCGCTGGTGGCGGGTGTCGCCGTGGGGCTGTTCCAGGCGCTGACCTCGATCCAGGAAATGACCCTGACCTTCGTGCCGAAGCTGGGATGCATCGTCGTCGCCTTCTGGATGTCGATGAATTTCATGACGCAGACGCTGGTGGCGTTTTTTCAGGACCGGCTGATTCCGATGATCCAGGGGGGCTGAGATGGAAAGCACGGGATATACCACGTTGACCCGCCAGTCCGGCCTGATGCGCGAGATGCGCGTGATCGCCAACAACATCGCCAATGCCGCCACCACAGGATACCGGCAAGAGGCTCTGATCTTCTCGGAATTCGTCATGCCGGTCGACCAAGGCGAAAGCATCTCCATGGCCACGGCGCGAATCCAGAACACGTCGCAACTGCAGGGCGCGATGACGCAGACTCGCGGCCAGTTCGACCTAGCCATCGAAGGCGGCGGGTTTTTCCTCGTGCAGTCGCCGGAGGGTCCAGCCCTGACCCGCAACGGCGCCTTCAGCCCCTCCGCCAACGGCGATCTGGTGACCCTGGACGGCTACCCGGTGCTGGACCAGGGCGGCGCACCGATCTTCATCCCGCCGGACGCCAGCGACCTTGCCGTGTCGCAGGACGGCACTCTCAGCACCGAAGGCCGCCCGCTGGCACAGATTGCCGTGGTGCAGCCGCTCGACCCGCTCGACCTTGAACGGCAGGCCGGCGTGATGTTCCAGGCGCCCGCCGGGTTCGACCCGGTCGAGGCGCCGCGCGTGCGGCAGGGTTTCCTCGAAGGCTCCAACGTCGATCCGGTGGGCCAGATCGCCCGAATGATCGAGGTCCAGCGCGCCTACGAGATGGGCCAAAGCTTTCTCGATGCCGAGAACGACCGGGTGCGCAATGCACTCAAGACTTTCATACGCTAACCAAGGAGGCCGCCCATGCGTGCCCTGAAAATCGCCGCCACCGGCATGAGCGCCCAGCAGATGCGGGTGGAGGTCATTTCCAACAACCTCGCCAACATGAGCACCACCGGCTACAACGCCCGCCGGGCCGAATTCGCCGATCTGCACTACCAGCAGCTAGCACGCGCCGGCACGGTCAACGCCGCAGACGGCACGGTGCTGCCGACCGGTATCCAGCTGGGCCTCGGTGCCCGACCCGCCGCGGTGTCGATGCAGCCACAGCAGGGCTCGCTCTCGGCCACTGGCGGCGATCTCGACCTCGCGATCGAGGGGTCGGGATATCTGGAGGTCACGCTGCCGTCGGGCCAGACCGCCTATACCCGCGACGGCGGGCTGAAACGCACCGGCGAAGGGCTGATCGTCACCTCGGACGGATTTCCGGTATCGCCGGAAATCGTCATTCCCGAAGATGCGCGCAGCATTTCCATCAATGCCGACGGCGAGGTCTACGCCTATTTCGCGCTGGCAACCGAGGCGCAGCTTCTGGGGCAATTCTCGCTCACCGGCTTCAGCAATGCCAAGGGGCTGGAGGCGATCGGCGGCAACCTCTTCACAGAGACCGAAGCCTCCGGCCCGGCGCTGGTCACGACACCGGGTCAGAACGGTCTGGGCACCCTGCGGCAGGGATATCTCGAAGACAGTTCCGTCGATCCGGTGCGCGAGATCACCGAACTGATCGAGGCACAGCGCGGCTACGAACTGAATTCCAAGGTGATTTCCGCCGCCGACCAGATGCTTGGCGCGACGACGCAGGTACGCTGATGCGCCTATGGCTGCTCTGCGCGGTGATCCTGCTGCCGGGCGCAAGCCCGGCCGACACGGTCGTCGCGCTCCGAACCATCCGCGCGCACGAAGTGATCGGCGCCGACGCCCTGTCGCTCGATCCCGGCCAAGTCGAGGGTGCCTATGCCGACGTGACGGAGGTCATCGGCCAGGAAGCGCGCGTTGCGCTTTATCCGGGGCGGCCCATCCTCTTCGGGCATGTCGGCCCCCCCGCCGCCGTCGAACGCAACCAGGTCGTCGAACTGGTCTTCGAACAAGCCGGGCTGCGCATCACATCCGAAGGTCGCGCGCTCGGGCGCGCCGCCGTTGGCGAGCGTCTGCGCGTGATGAACCTGTCGTCCCGAACAACCCTGTTCGGCACCGTCCAGCCGGACGGGTCGATCCGCGTGTCACAGTGAGACTGCCATGATCCGATTTCCCCTGACCGCCGCCGCCTGCCTGTGCCTGACGCTCCCGGCCTGTTCGCGGCTCGACCACCTTGGGCGGCCGCCGACCTTTACCCCGAAAGAAGAGACCCGTGAACACGATGCCATGGTCTATGCCAGCCTGCCGACGGTGCTGCCGTCCGAAGGCGACGTCGACCGGGCGTCGCTTTGGGACGGCGGCCGGCAGTCATTGCTGGGGGATCGCCGCGCGTTGACCCGGGGCGACATCATGACCGTGGTGATCGAGATCGACGAGCGGGCGGAGATTTCCAACGCCACATCGCGATCGCGCAACGGCTCCGAAGCACTGGGGATGCCGCAGCTCTTCGGTTTGCCGCAGCAGATCAACGAGGATTTGCCGCCCGGCGCCAGCATGGACGAAGCGGTGTCGCTGGACAGCTCCAGTTCTTCGGGCGGCAACGGATCGGTCCGCCGAAACGAGAAACTGACCCTGCGCGTGGCTGCGACCGTGACGGACGTCCTGCCCAACGGGGTACTCGCCATCCAGGGCAGCCAAGAGGTGCGGGTGAATTTCGAGCTGCGCGAGCTGCTGGTCAGCGGCTTCGTGCGGCCCGCCGACATCTCGCGCCAGAACGAGATCACCTATGACAAGATCGCCTCGGCCCGGATATCCTACGGCGGGCGCGGGCAGATCACCGATGTGCAGCAGCCGCGATACGGTCAGCAGATCCTCGACGTCGTTCTGCCTTTCTGAAGGACCCCGCCATGCGCAAGCTTCTTCCCGTTCTATTGGCTCTGGTCGGCATCGGCGGCGGCGTCGGCGCTGGATTTCTTCTCAAGCCCGCGGAGCCGGAGCCGCCGGCGGATCTGGCCGAAGGCTGCGTCCCGCCCGAAAATGCGGCAGAGCACGACCTGCCCAACCACGCCGATGACGCCCACGATGCCGAAGACAGCACGAAAGAATACGTCAAGATGAGCAACCAGTTCGTGGTGCCGATCGTGGGCGACGAACGGATATCCAGCCTTGTCGTGCTGTCTCTCAGTCTCGAAGTGTCTGCGGGTCAGACAGAGATTGCCTATCGCCACGAGCCGAAGCTGCGGGACGGGTTCCTTCAGGTGTTGTTCGATCACGCCAATATCGGCGGTTTCAAGGGCGCTTTCACCGATGCCAACACAATGGCGATCCTGCGCCGGGCGCTTCTGGAAACCGCCCGCAAGACGTTGGGAAACGACGTGAGCGACGTGCTGATCACCGAAATCGCGCGGCAGGACGCTTGAAGACCTAGCGGTCTGCCCGCTGAAGCAGTGTCAGCGCGCGCAGCGCCTCTTCGGTCCGGGCGCGACGGTGCGCGGCCTCTTTCGCTGCAGCCTTGTCCGACAACTCCCGGGTAACAGTCTGCCGCGCATGGGCGAGCCGCGCCGCGTCCCGAAGCTGTTCCTTGCGGAGCCGCAGGCTGACCAACGCCTGATTCAGGCTCAGCCGACGTTGCGCTAGCCAGGCGCTCCACTGATCCTCTGCACCGGAGATCCGTCGCGCGTGAATACCGACGTCATCCTGCACCGCGCCGCGCTGCAGGTCGGCCAGAGCGTCGAGTTCGCGGTGAAGGCGCCCTTCCTCGGCCAGGACGTCGCGGTAGTGCTGCAAGGCGCGCTCCTCGAGCATCTCGGTGACCTGAGTCAACTGGCAGAATGCCCGGCTCACCTCCAGACGCCCCGCTTGGCCTTCTGGCGCATGTCCTCGGCAAACCGGATGGCCGCGGCAACGGGGCGGTAGAGGTCCGGCGCGATCTGCTGGCCGATGTCGACCGACGCGTAGAGCGACCGCGCCGTCGGCGGATCCTCGTGGATCGGAATGCCGGCCTCCTGCGCCGCTTCGCGAATGCGCACGGCCACCGCATCGACGCCCTTGGCCAGACAAACCGGCGCCCCGCCCTGTCCGCGATCCCATTTCAGGGCGACGGCGTAGTGTGTCGGATTGACGATGATCACGCTGGCCTTGGGTACATCCGCCATCATGCGGTTCATCGCGATTTCCTGTCCGCGTTGCCGGCGTTCGTGCTTCATCTCCGGATCGCCTTCGGTGTTCTTGAACTCGTCGCGCAGTTCCTTGTGGGACATGCGGTTCTTGCGCAGGTGCTCGTGCCGCTGCCAGACGAAATCAATGGTCCCGATCGCCGCCGCGATGACCACAACGACCGCCAAAAACTGCAGGGTCAGGTGACCGAAGAGCGCCAGTACCGGACCGGGGCCGGCCTGCGGGCTGCCGACGATTTCGGACATGTACGCCGTGAGAAAGAGCGCCAATGCGGCGGAGTAGACCGCGAGCTTGGTAAAGCTCTTGGCGAATTCGAACAAACCGCCCCGCCCGAACTTGTTCTTGGCGTTCTGGATCAGCGACAGGCGCGATCCCTTGAATGCCAGTTTGGACGGGGTGAAGAGCAGTCCGCGGGTGGCCAGCAGGGTCGCGAGGACAAGGATGCCCGGCACCAGAAACCAGGGCAGAACCGCGGTCAGAACGCCCCCGGCCAGCGCCGCGGTCGGCCCGTCGGACGGGCCGTCGAAGAAATCGGCAACCAGCCGCTCCGGATGGTCGATCAGCGGCAGCAGCGCGTCGCCGAATGCGGTCAGAGACGCCTTCCCGAGCATCAGCGCAATCATCGCCATCCCGGCGTAGCCGACCGCGACCAGCGTGTCCGGGCTGCGCGCGATTTCGCCTTTCTTTCGCGCCTCTTCGAGCTTGTGCGGCGACGGCTCGTGGGTCTTTTCGGTGTCGTCACTTTCCGACATCAGGGCACCGCGAAGGGGTTCGACAGAAACCCGTCCATCGCGCCCAGCCAGACCGACAGGATCAGCGGCGCCGCGACCAGAAGCATCGCGATGGACCCGAAGGTGATGACCGGCGCCCCGACAAAGGCGACCATCAGTTGCGGCATGGCGCGGTTGATGACGCCGAGCGTGAGGTTGTAGAGCACCGACAGGATCACGAAGGGCGCGGCCAGGGTAAAGGCCAGCGCGAAGGCCCGGGCGACATGGCCACGGCCCCAGTCGGCGATCACGCCGCTGTCGGGAAACACCCCCAGCGGCAGGATATCGTAAGACAGAATGAAAAGCGCCGCGACCTTCACGTGCAGACCGGTGATCATCAACAGGGCCAATGCCGAAATCACCAGCAGGTTGCCGATCGCGGGCATTGGATCGGCGGCGGAGTTGCCGGCAAGCTGCGACAGCGAGGTCGCCTGCGCAGCCATGGTGCCCGCGGTCTGCAGCGCCAGCATGAAGAGCCGCAGCCCGATGCCGATGGCAAGCCCCGCCACGGTTTCGGTTGCCGTTATCCAGGCAAGGCTGGCCAAAGTAGGTTCCGGCATCTCGATCAGCGGCGCGGCAGCCGGCGCGATCACGGCGGTGAGCGCGAGGCTGGCCAAAAGCCGCACGCGCACCGGCACCGACCGTTCACCAAGGCCGGGCAGGACCGCCATGGCCGCACCGACGCGCAGCAACACCCCCAGCGTCAACCAGGCCAGGGGCGGCAAAAGCTCGGTCAGGGCGGTCAGCGGGCTCATGCCGCCACCGTCCCGACCAGAGAGGGCCGTGCCTCGAGGCCGATTTCCTCGAAGGACAGGACCGGGTTGCTGATGCCCTTGGCCGACAGGATGGTGCGCAAAAACCGGCGGCGGCGGGCCGAGGTCACCACGGCGGGAAAGACGCCGCGCGATCCGGCGTCGCTGACTTCCCTGGAGACACCGTTGGTCAGCGTCTCGAACGCCTCGGGGGGCAGTGCCACGTCGACGCCGCCGCGGTCGCCGTCGACCTGGTAGGTGGTAAAGATCGTCTCCCATTCCGGGTCGAGCTGGATCAGCGGGATCGTTCCATCGTTGCGGCGCATGTTGGCGACCATCTGGAACCCCAGCCGCTGGCGCACGTGTTCGCAGATCGCCTCGGGCCGGGCGCCCTGGCCGCGGGTTTCGGCGATGGCTTCGAGGATCAGCGGCAGGTTGCGGATCGACACCTGTTCCTCGAGCAGCAGTCGCAGCACGGCATGCAGGGTGTCGATCTGCACCTTGTCGGGGATCAGCTCGTCCAGCAGCCGCCGGTTCGCCTCCGCCCGGTCCGTATTGGACAGGGTCACCATCTCGTCCAGGAGACGGCGTAGAGCGCGCAGGCTGAGCAGGCGGCCGAAATTGCGCTTGATCACCTCGAGCAGATGCGTCGCGAGCACCTCGGTCGGCGTGACGATCGTGACGCCCGACAGCGCCGCGCGGTCCTGGTCTTCGGGTTTGATCCAGCGGGCCGGGGCGCCGTAGACCGGTTCGGTGACATCCTTGCCTTCGGGCATGCGCGACTGGCCGTCGGGCAGCAGCGCCAGCACCAGGTCGGGGTTCAGCTCGCCCCGCGCAAGCTCCACCCCGTGGATGCGGATGACGTAGGTGCCAGTGGGCAGGTCGGCCGCGTCGGTCAACCGGATCTCGGCCATGATCAGGCCGAATGTCGAGGCGATGTGGCGGCGCATGTTGGCGATGCGCACGTCCAGCCCGGTGCCCGGGTCCAGCACCATGTTCACCAAGTCGGGGGCGAATTCCACGTGGATGTCGTCGATGTCCAGAACGTCTCCGATGGGTTTCTCCCGCGGCACCGGGTCCGTCACCTCTGCGGCAGCGGGCGCGCTCTCTGTCAACCGCTTGCGCAGCATGAACAGAGCCGCCGCCCCCAGCACCAGCGCCCCGGCCATGAAAGGCGCGAACGGCAGCCCCGGCACCAGTGCGAAGAGGGCCATCAGAACGGCCACCGTGCCCAGCGCCGCGGGATGCCGGCCCAATTGCCCGAGGATTGCGAGATCGGTGGAGCCGGTGGCACCGCCGCGGGCCAGCAGCAGCGCCGAGGCGATGGAAATGATGACCGCCGGGATCTGGCTGACGAGCCCGTCCCCGACGGTGAGGATCGCATAGGTTTCGAACGCGTCGCCCATGGCCATACCATGCACCAGCACGCCCATGATCATGCCCATCACCAGGTTCAGAAGCGTGATCAGCAGACCCGCCACGGCATCGCCCTTGACGAATTTCGAGGCGCCGTCGAGAGAACCGAAAAAGGTGGTTTCCTGCAGTTCCTGTTCGCGGCGGCGCTTGGCTTCGGCATGGTCGATGGCGCCGGCGGACATGTCGCTGTCGATGGCCAGCTGCTTGCCCGGCATGCCGTCGAGAGCGAACCTCGCCCCGACTTCGGCCATGCGCGCGGCCCCCTTGGTGATGACCATGAAGTTCACGATCAAGAGCACGCCGAACACCACGAGCCCCATGAAAACGCTGCCGCCCATGACGAAGCTGGCGAAGCCCTGGATCACGTCGCCCGCCGCCTGGGGCCCGGTGTGACCCTCACCGATGATCAGCTTGGTCGAGCTGACGTTCAGCGACAGACGCAGCATCAGGGACGCCAGAAGGATTGTCGGAAACGCCGAGAAATCGAGCGGTCGTTCGATGAACAGCGTGACCGTGAAAATCAGGATCGCCAGCGCGAAGGACGCGGCAAGACCGATATCCAGAACCCAGGAGGGCACGGGCAGGATCATCATGACGATCACCGCCATCAACGCGACCGCCAAAAGCACCGTTGGGCGGAAAAGCCCCCGAACCGTCCAGCCGGAAATCACGCGGACCATCCCCGCCGGGTGACGGCGCCGGACCGGATCCTAAAACGGAGCATCCTGCCCCTCCCTCGTTTCTGTCTGCCGCGCAGGGTTAAGCCAAGGCCGTTACGATTCCATGAGCACCGGTCAATTCGCCGCCTCCGGAGAAAGCGCGGTGCTGTCCAGAAGCGCGCGGAGAGTCTTTCGCGATTGCGCGGCTTCGTCCGCCAAGGCACCTGTTGCGGACAGGGTGTTGTCGGGAACCACCGTCGGCTGAACGGCAAGCTGCGCAGCTTCGCTCAGCGGATCGTCTTCGCCGTCCGCGGGCAATCGCTGCCAATCTCCGGCGATCCAGGCGGCTTGGCGCAAATCGTCGGCCTGGCCTTCGGCGGAGTAGACGTCAGCGGCATAGGCGTAGTCACCCATCTGCAAGCGAGCCTCGATCCGAAGCGCCTGCGCCTCGTCCCCCTGCAATCCCAACAGGGTCAGTTCCGCCTCCTCCGGCTGGGCCAGCCCCAGATGTGCCCGCGCGGTCAGAAGCTGGCGCATACGGTCGGAGGCCGGCATGTCCAGTTGCGTAATCGCCGCCATTGCCTCGTCGGCAAGTCCGAGGGTCAACAGCCTGTCAATGGCAGCCGCGAGCACCTGGTCGCTGCTGTCGGCCGTGCCGGGGCGCAGATCGGTGACCACATGGCGCAGGAAGGTCACGTCGTCCGCCCGCGTGACCAGCGCCCTGAAGACCTCGCTGCGCATGTCATCCCGCGTCTGTGCGTCGATATCCGCGGACGTCGCGATTTCAGACAGCGCCTCGCCTATTCTCACCTGGCTCAGCAAGGCGCGGATATGCGCACGCCAGAGCTTGGCCGCTTCTTCCGTGCCGCGGTATTCCGTGACATATGCCGAGGCCAATTCGGTCATGCCGGGCGCGACCGGCCGGTCCTCGCGCGCGGCCAGCGAGATCAGCGATTCCACTGCCGCCGCAGAGGTTTCAGGTCCGGCGGTTTCCGCGATCTCCTCCAGCTGCGCCATCGTTTCCGTCACGTCCTTTTCGGGCGCGTCGATCTGCGCTTCGGCCAGCTTGATGTCGGGGGGCAGCGCA
The DNA here is from genome assembly GCF_003344785.1 of Thalassococcus profundi. Taxonomy (GTDB): domain Bacteria; phylum Pseudomonadota; class Alphaproteobacteria; order Rhodobacterales; family Rhodobacteraceae; genus Puniceibacterium; species Puniceibacterium profundi. The sequence goes on from NZ_QPMK01000001.1 coordinate 376,901, forward strand.
TCGATCCCGCGTTTGACCCGTGCAAGCACGCTGCGCGCCGCCTTTGTCGCGCCGGCGGCGTGCAAACCGTCCGACAGGCGCGCAGCCAGAAGCTGTTTCAGATGCGGGGGAAGCGACTCGAAGGCGTTGAGGATCGCGTTTTCGTTGACCTCATCCGGAACAGCCCCGGGTTCGGCGCCGAGAACGGCCCACATGGCAGCGGGCGTGTCGCAATGGGCTTGACCGGCAAAGACGCCGGACCCCGCATCTTCGTCGTCGATGATCCGCGCCAGTGACGACAGTGTCGCGGCCTCGGGCACGTCAGCCATGTCGAGGACCGACCGGGCTTCGGCACCGAAGCCGACGTGCAGGTACAGCCGGGCCAACGCCGCGACAGTCTCGGGGTGCGGGCGGTCGAATTCGCCGGTCAGTCGCGTGCGAAGGGCGCCGATCTGCTGCGGATAGGAGCCTTCACCTCCCCAGTCGCCGATGGACAGACTCGTTTCCGGTAGGCATCTGTCGCCGTTGAGCCGGATGCGCCGGTCTGCGCCGCCGCGGTCCAGGAACATCCTGGCGACATCCTCCATGGTCGTCTCGTGCATTTGCGGCGCGACCGTTGCATCGGAAGAGCCGACAGGCGCGGCCGGCGCAGGTGCAGGGGCGGGCCGGCGGTTCAGCGACAAAAGCCCGTATGTCGCGGCCGAGGCGATCTCCTCGGCAAAGGCTTGTTCGATTGCGCGTTCCTCCTCGGTCGGCAGGGCAGCCTCGAGCTCTTGCACCAACAACCGCTCGAACGGATCGGGGCGCCTTGGCAGGCTGGCCCAATCCGGTTGTGGAGGCATTGCCGTTGCAGCCTCGGTGTCTTCTGGCTGGTCGGCGGCGGAGATATCCATCGCCAGCATGCGCTGTCCGACCAACTGCGCCGCGATCACGCAATCGCACGCAAGGTCGATCGCAAGCGTGCCTGGGGTCGGCGACGTCACCGCGGCAACGCGGCCGGTGCCGATCCTGTCAAAGACCGTCCCAGTGTCAAAGCCGAAGCCGCGGTCAGGGAAGCGCAAAAGGTAGCCTGCGGCCTCTTTTTGCGGATCGAGCTGCCACGCAACCTCGCCAGGCAGATCGACCACCAGGCGGGTAAAGCCGCCATGCTCGCCGGAGCGCACGGGCAAGGTCTGCGCCAAGGCACCGGAGGCCAGTATCCAAAGACATGCGACAGGCCAGAGATGCCGCATCACGCCGCGTCCTGCTTGACGGCCTTCAGAGCCTCTTCCAGTTCGACAAAGCTGGGCCGGTAATGCAGAGGCGTGTTCTGGCGTCCAACCTCGATGCAGATGTTGGTGGAATGGTTATGCAGGTTCGCCACCAGGACCTCGCGGATCAACTGGTAGAAATGGCTGTCCTCCTCGACCACCGCCTTGACCTTGGCAGAGAAGGGCCCAACCAGACCGTATGCCAGGAACACGCCCAGAAACGTTCCCACCAACGCGCCGCCGATCAGCTTGCCCAGCACTTCGGGCGGCTGGTCGATCGACCCCATCGTCTTGATCACACCCAGCACCGCCGCAACGATGCCCAGCGCCGGAAGTCCGTCCGCGACCGTCTGTAGGGCATGGCTGGAATGCATGCGTTCATGAAGCGTCGCCTCCATGCGTTTTTCCAGCACTTCCTCGACCTGGTGCGGATCGTCGTAGTTCATGGAAATCGACCTGAGCGTATCGCAGATGAGTTCCACCGCCTCTCGATCACTCTGGATCTTCGGATATTTGCCGAAAATCGACGACTCCTGAGGCGACTCAACGTGTTCTTCGATGGCGACGGGGTTCTGACGGGCCAGGCGCACCAGTTCGAAGAGCAGGCACAGAAGGTCACGGTAGTCCTGCGGTTTCCACTTCGCTCCCTTGAAAACCTTGCCCACATCCTTGAGCGTATGTTTGACGACGCTCATGTCATTGCCGATCAGGAAGGCCCCTGCGGCGGCGCCGCCGATCATCATCATTTCGAACGGCAGGCTCTTGAGAATGATTCCCATCTTGCCACCCGCCAGCAGGTAGCCGCCAAAGACCATTCCGAAAATCACGGCAATCCCGATAAGCCCGAACATTCGGCACTCCTTTTCCTGACCTGTGGACCGTGCCACTCAGATCTTAAAAAACCTTGTTTCTGATCCGGGCCAGAGAGTTGAAACCCACGCCTGGCGCGCGATCACATGACGACGAATTCGGCATGCAACGCCCCGGCGGCCTTGATGCTTTTCAGGATATCGATCATGTCACGCGGGCTGACGCCGAGCGCGTTCAGACCCGCGATCACCTCTGACAGAGAGGTTCCGCCCGGTACTTCGGCCAGTCCGATGCCCGGCTCTTCCGCGACTTCGGCTTCGGTACGGGGGATCACCACCGTTTCGCCCTCGGAAAACGGGTTGGGCTGGACGGCGATCGGCGCCTCCTCGATGCGCAGGGTCAGGTTTCCCTGCGACACGGCCACGCGCGAAATGCGCACGTCGCGCCCCATCACGATGGTGCCGGAGCGCTGATCGACGACGACCCGGGCGCGACGTTCGGGTTCAACGGCCAGGTTCTCGATCTGCGCCACCGCGTGGGCCGGAGACCGCGTACCGGCGTTGAAAAGGTCGACGCTGATCGTGCCGGAGTCGGACATGCGCGCGATCCGGCCGGGAAAGGCGCGGTTGATCACCTGCTCGATCCGAGCGGCGGTGGTGAAATCCGGCTCCCGCAGCGCCAGGCGCAGGCTGGAGAGTTCGGAAAAGTCGAAGTCGACCTCGCGCTCGATCCGCGCGCCGGCCGGGATCATGCCAGAGGTCGGTACACCCTGGACGACGCGGGCCGCGTCACCTTCGGCCGCGGCGCCGCCGGCGATCACCGTGCCCTGGGCCACGGCATATATCTGGCCGTCCGCGGCGTTCAGCGGTGTCATGATGAGCGTGCCGCCCAGCAGGCTCTTGGCGTCGCCGATGGCGGAGACCGTGACGTCGATCTGGCCGCCGCTGCGTGCAAAGGGCGGCAATCGCCCGGTGACGAACACCGCCGCGACATTCTTGGGCCGGAACTGTTCGCCCGTCACGTTGACGCCCAGCCGTTCGAGGATATTGGTCATGATCTCTTCGGTGAAAGGCGCGTTGCGCAACCCGTCGCCGGTGCCATCCAGACCGACGACAAGGCCGTATCCGACCAGGTCGTTGGACCGGACCCCATCGAATTCCACAAGGTCCTTGATGCGGACGCTTTGCGCGGCGGCCGGCTGAAGCTGTGCCGCGATCATCATGCCCAAAACCGTGCAGAAGATCATCAGACGGTTCATCTCATGTACTCCGTGAAGGAGAGGCGCGCCGCCCGGGCGGTCACGGTGTAGAGGCTTTCGAGTTGCAGCTGGGCATTTTCAAGCTGGGTCGCAGTCTCGTAGGGATCGACGGCAATGAGGTCGAGACGGGCCAGACGCGTTGCGGTGGTTTCGGCGGCGTTGCGGGTCACGGTTTCCTCGATCCGGGCCTCGAGCGCGCCGAGGCCCGCACGGAGTTCGGTCAGCGGCACCTGGGTCTGCAACAGCTGGTTGCCCGCGGAGGCAAGCATTTCGGCCCTGAGACCCTGATCGAAATCCAGGATGTCGTCGTCGGACATCGCGGCCAGTGCAAGGCCGCGGATCATGTCGCGAAACACCTGGTCGTCGGCACGCACGTCAAGTGCTGCGCGTTCGGACGGGCCGAGCTGGAGGGGGGCCAGATTGGTTGTGGACCCCTGGTATGTCTGGGTCTCGAACCCGCCGCCGGGTGTGTCGAACCAGGCGTCGAGCTGCGCCTCGATGTCCGCAAGCGTCGTTTCCCCGGCCAGCAGGCCGCGCAAGTCCGCAATCAGCGTGTCGCTGGTCCCCAGCGGCGCGCGATCGGTGGCCGTGCCTCCGAAGAGACTGCGCCCGGACGTTGTCCGGTTGAGATCGGACATGACGGATGTCAGTGCGGATAAAGCGTCCTTCGCGACGGTGGACCGAAGACTTTCGGAGACCATGATGTCGGTTTGCAGGAGCGTGACAGAGACATCTTCCGTGCGCGTCTGGATGGCCCCCAGCGTCGTCTGCATCACGCCTGTGGTCTGCGCCGCCTCGGTGGTGGCGATGCGAAATCCGTCGAGCACCGACAGGCTCCGGTCCATCGCCGCCAGGGCGGTGAGATCGCCGGACAGGTGCCGGGCCTTGTCCGCCACCACGCCGGTGGACAACTCGAGACCAAGCCTGTCGATCTGCTGGCGGATTTGCACGTTGCGGTTTCGCAGGACAAGGGCCTGCGCCATATCGCCGATGGATCGCATGGGACCTCCTTATATCGCGAGGATCGCCTGCATCATGTCGTCGACTACGGACATGACCCGGGCATTCGCGGCGTAGTTCTGTTCGATCTGCAAGAGCAGTTGCAGTTCCCGGTCGGTATCGACACCCTGGGACAGTTCGAGTTCCTTCAGCGCAAGGGTCTGTGACTGGGCAAAGCTGAGTTCGGTGTCGGCGCGTACCCGCCGGGACGCGGCGATCGAGCCGAGTTCGGCGCCGTGACCGACGACGCTTCGGGCTGTCGTTCCGAGCGCGGCAGAGGCGGCGGGCAGAGCGGCGCCCAACCGGTCGAAATGCCCCTGCAACAGACGCGCGTCGCCGACATCGCCCGGCGTCGCCGCATAGAGCCCGTCCCGCAGCAGCGCAGGCGTGCCGCTGTCCGCATCGACCAGGGCGTTGAGCGCGATGCGGCCGGACAGACCCACCTCGTCGGCGGGGGCGAAATCCAGGCCGCCATCGGTGAAGAGCCCCGGTTGCCCAGCGGTGACGGTCATGTCGGGCCCGCCAGCACCGAAGCGTTCGATCAGGTCCCGGGCAAGCCCGTCGAGTTGCGCCTGCAGGATCACCGTCTCTTCGTCGCGAATCTGGAACTGCGCGGCCAGGGCGCCGCCGGCCAGCGGACCGTCGGGCGAGGTATCCACGGCGCGGCCGCGAATGGTGATGCCGGACAGCAAGCCGTTGTCCTGTGTCATGTGCGGCGCGATGATCGCGTTGGGCGTGTAGTCCAAAGTAACCGGTGACCCGTCGAGCAGAACGGTGCCGCCGGTCGAGAAAAGTGCGACGACGCCGTTGTCCCGGGCGACGCTGCGCAGCGGCACCAGCGACGCGATTTCGTCCACGGCCCGCTGGCGTGTGTCCATGAGCGTGGAGGCGTCGCGGCCAAGCCGAACCGCCCTTTCGATCTGATCGTTGAGTTGTGCCACGTCTGCCAGCGCCTGGTTGATCGTTCCGACCTGGCGGGTGATGGTCCGGTCCGCGTCCGACCGCGCCTCCTGCACCGCGCCCGAAAGCGCGTTCAGCTTGGTCGCAATGGCGCCGGCCGACCGCGAAACCGCTGCCAGGCGCTGATCCGACGCCGGATTGCTGGCGGCGGTAACCAAGGCGTTTTCAAGCGCGGTAATGCGCCCGGTCAGAGAGGAAGGATCGTCGCCGGGGCCGAGCAGCCGTTCGGTCCTCGCGGCATGGGATTGCAGTGCGTCGGCCAGCCCAAGTCCGGCGTCGGCAAGGCGCCGGTCCGACAGGATCGCCGGGTCGCCATGGCGGATCACGCCATCCACCCAGACGCCGCCGTGGGTGCCGATGCGATTGGGCGAAATCTCCAGCGACCGACGCCCGTAACCTTCGGTCAGCGCGTTCGAGATATTGGCCGAGACGATACCGGCGGCACGGGTATTGGCGGTCAATCCGCTCAGCGCATTGGACAGGGCTCCGGTCAGAGACATGGCGCGGCTCCTTCAGAATGTCGATTTCAGATGACGGGATCAGCGCTTGATGTTGGTGGTTTCCTGCAGCATCTCGTCGACGGTCTGGATAACCTTCGCGTTCGAGGAATAGGCGCGCTGGGTCTGGATCAGGTCGGTCAGCTCGCTCGCCACGTCGGTTGCGGATTCCTCGCGCGCATAGGCCACGATGTCGCCCGTCGGCCCGTCCGCCGCATCCCACAGGAAGAAGCTGCCGCTTTCGGGCGACGGCATGTAGACCTGCCGGTCGAGCGCGACCATGCCATTGGGATTGGGCAGGTCGACCAGCGGCACCTGGAAGATCGTGCGCGTGATGCCGGTGTCGAAGAAGGCGTGGACCATGCCGTTTTCATCGACCTCGACCGAGGTCATGTTGCCGACCGGCGATCCGTCCTTGGAGATGTTGAGCGGCGCGAAACTGTCGGACAGCTGGGTCAAACCATCGCTTTCACCCGGCACACCGATGTTGATCTCGATCGGGCCGCCGGCGACGTTGACGATGATCGATCCGGTGGTGGCATCATAGGTGCCGCCGGAGAGCGTGGTCACGGAATTGAGCGTGCCGCCGCTGGTGCGCGAATCGTCGAAGGTCAGTTCGTATTCGCCGATGACCGTGCCAGGCGTCGCCGTATCCATCAGCGTCATGGTCCAGGTGTTCGAGGTGCCTGTCGCCGGGATCGTCGGGGTAAAGGTCACCTGCACATTCTCGGACACGCCGAGGTTGTCGTAATATTCCACCGACAAATCGAGCGGCGTGCCTTGTGAATCGAAATACGTCTCTGTCGCGGGCAGATTGACACCCAGCGTCATGCTGGTGGTCGGTTCGCCGGAGAACTGGTTGACGTTGATACGCACCGGTTCCAGCCCGTCGTCGGTGTCGCGCGGCATCGACGGAATGGTGCCGTCGGCGGTGGCCGGCCAGCCCAGCAGCATCAATCCGGATTCGGTCCGCAGGTAGCCATCCGAATCGGTGCGGAACGATCCTGTCGTCGTCAGCAGCATCTGCGGGTCGCCGTTGTTGTTCTCGACCTCGGTGGCGCGGGCGACGGGCAGGAAGCCGCGGCCGCGTACGGCGAGGTCGGTGGCGTTGGTGGTGGCCACCAGCGAACCGCTCTGGTCGATGAGGCGCTGGGTGGTCACCCGCACGCCACCGGCCGAATAGGTCCCGCCCGTGGAGGACATGACCATCGCCTCGAAATCCGTCTCGACCCGTTTGTATCCGAAGGTCGCGGAGTTTGCGATATTGTCCGAAATCGTCGCCAGCCTGCTGGCATTGGACGCAAGCCCCGCGACACCGGCATTGAGGGAAGAGGAAATTGTCATGGACACGCCTTTCTGCTGTATCGAACCCGTTTCGAGGCAACAGTTACGCGCGTCGGTTTAACGGCAGGCTAACAGATAAAATCTGACAGAATTGCCTGCCGCCAAGGTTCAGTTGTCGCGCAGATAGATCACCTCGATCCGGTTGTTGCGCAGGTCCATGCGGTTGTCCCGCACCGGTTCGCGGTCCGCATGGGCGGCGACGCGGGTCACCCTCTGGGTGGCCATGCCCTCCGACATCAGCAGGTCGCGCATGGTGCCGGCCCGGCGAGCGGACACATCCCAGCTGCGGTCGCTGGCGAGCACGATGGGCGCAGAGCGGACATGGCCTTCTATGGCGACGGAATTCGTCACGAGATCCGACACCCGTTCGATCACGCCCGCCAGCCGCTCCAGCGTGCGGGTCGGGCGGTCGGCGGCGTCGAAAAGCGGCGCGCCCTGTGCGTCGGACAGTTCGATCACAAGGCCCTCGTCCGTGACCCTGGTGATGATGTGCACCATCAGATCGTCCGCGACCATGCTTTCACCGCCGCGCCCCATGAGCAGATCCTCGACCTTTTCGAAGGATTCCTGCTCGCTGCCCGCCTCGGCCGTCTCGGGACCGGTGGTTTCGGTGCCGCGCGACCGGTCCGCTTCGGTCGGGCGCAGGCTCGTGGCGCCGGTTCCGACCCTGGGCAGGGTATTTTCGGCCAACACGCTGTCGCCACCAAAGCTGCCGTCACCGCCGCCCGACACGCGACTGATCGCGATCGTGGGGCTGAAATAATCCGCAATACCCTTGCGCTGTTTTTCCGTCGTCGCGTTCAGCAGCCACATCAACATGAAAAAGGCCATCATGGCCGTGACAAAGTCGGCATAGGCGACTTTCCACGCGCCGCCGTGATGTCCGTCACCGCCAGCGACCTTTTTCCGTTTGATGATGACTGGCGCGACATTGCTGTCGGCCTTCATATTCACCACCTCATTTTCCCACCCGGGACGAGCGATAGCAGTTGCGGCGTTACCGTTGCCTTAACGATTCAAAATGTTCCGTAAAAATCCGCGATCGGCCCGGTCATTGCCGGGATAGAGTTCCCCGGACGGAAACGTGGTCAAAATATCCCACATCGGTGGCGGCCATGCCGCGTCATGATGGACAGGCCGCGTCAAAGTGCGTAGCACGGTGTAGAAGCTCGATGACCTTGTGGAACCGCTAAAGATGCCCGCCAGACCCTCCGTGATCCGTGGCGCCAAAGGATCGGTTGCCCGTGCCTGCCTGCTCGGACTGTTCGCCACCGGGGCGCTGGTGGCCATGCCGCACCGCGCCGAGGCGCAAAGCCAGACGAATTACAACCTCTACGGCGTGCCCGGCCTGATCGACATGCCTTCGGCAGGGGTCGCCCCCGATTCCGAGATCGGCACGACCATCTCTCGCTTCGGCAACAACACACGCACGACGCTGACCTTCCAGATCACGCCCCGGCTGTCTGGCAGCTTCCGATATTCGGCCATCGACAATTTCGACACCGTGGCATCGGTCGATGGCGTCTACTACGACCGCAGCTTCGATATGCGTTTCCAGCTTCTGACCGAAGGGCTGTACCGCCCGTCACTGGTCGTCGGCTTTCAGGATTTCATCGGCACCGGGCTTTACGGCGGCGAATACCTCGTGGCCACCAAGACCGTTGCGCCGGGCCTCACGGTCACCGGTGGTCTGGGCTGGGGCCGGCTCGCCAGCCGCAACGCCTTTGCATCGACCGGAACCCGCCCCGAGGAACTGCTGGGCGAAGGGGGTCTGCCGACCTATGACCGCTGGTTCCGCGGCGACGTCGCGGCCTTTGGCGGGGTCAGCTATTCGCCCAACGACCGCTGGACCTTCAAGGCCGAGTATTCCTCGGACAATTACGACCAGGAACGGCGGATCGGCGAGTTCGACGGCACCTCGCCCTGGAATTTCGGGCTCGATTATCATTTCGAGAACGGGTCGCAGCTGTCGCTGTATTCGGCTTACGGAACCGAGGTCGGGGCGCAGCTCACGCTGGTCCTGAACCCGCGCAAGGCGGCCGTACCGGGCGGGCTGGACCCGGCGCCGCTGCCAGTCGACGTGCGCCCCCGCGGCAGCGCGGCGGACCTGGGCTGGACCACAGACCCGACCGCCGTGCCGTCGTCGAAGGTCGCGCTGTCGGAGGCGCTGGAGCAGGAAGGGCTCAAGCTCGAAGGCCTGGACCTCACGGCACAACGGGCAACGCTGCGCCTGAAGAACAACCGCTACTATGCCGTGTCGCAGGCCGTGGGCCGCGCCGCCCGCGCGATGACACGAAACCTGCCCGCCTCGGTCGAGGAGTTCGTGATCGTCCCGACGGAAAACGGCATGGCCCTGTCGGCCGTGACGATGCGGCGCAGCGATCTGGAGGCGCTGGAGAACGAGGCGGCGACGGAGATGTTCGCGCGGACGCGGTTCACCGACGGCATCGCCGCGGTTCCACCGGTCGAGCCCGGCCTCTATCCGGATTTCACCTGGTCGCTGTCGCCCTACGTGGCGCTCAGCGTCTTCGACCCCGACAATCCGCTGCGCGCCGATGGCGGCCTGCGCCTGCGCGGCAACCTGCGGCTGAGCCCGGGGATCATCGTGTCCGGCTCGGTCACCAAGAAACTGACCGGCAACCTCGATTCAGTCGAACGCGAGGACGAATCGAGCCTGCCGCTGGTGCGCACCCAGTATGCCGAGTTCAGCCGCCAGGGCGATCCCGCGATCGAGCACCTGACCCTCGCGGCCTACGGTCGGCCGGCCAAGGATTTCTACTCGCGCCTGACCGTCGGTTATCTTGAAAAGATGTACGCCGGCGCCTCGGCCGAGCTGCTGTGGAAACCGGTGAACAGCCGGCTCGCCCTCGGGGCAGAGCTCAACTACGTGCAGCTGCGCGATTACGACCAGCTTTTCGGCGTGCAGAGCATGGTCACCACCGACCCGGTTTCGGGTGTGCAGCGCGAGATTCCCAACCTCAACGGTCACCTGTCGGCCTATTACGACTTCGGCAACGGCTTCCACGGTCAGCTGGACGTGGGCCGCTACCTGGCCGGTGATTACGGCGCCACGATCACGGTCGACCGCGAATTCGCCAACGGCTGGAAAGTCGGGGCCTATGCCACCGTCACCGACGTGCCGTTCGAGGATTTCGGCGAAGGGTCCTTCGACAAGGGCATCCGCGTCAGCGTGCCGCTGGGCTGGGCCCTGGGCACCGCGACCAAGCGGGTGAACTCCGTCAGCATCAAGTCCCTGACAAGGGACGGCGGCGCGCGGCTGGATGTCGACGGGCGGCTCTATGACCAGGTCCGCAACAGTCACCGCCCGGAAATGGCGAAAACCTGGGGGAGATTCTGGAGATGAGCCTGCGCAAACGTGCGATGGCCGCCGCGCTGGTCGGCGCCCTTCCCCTGCTTGCCGCCTGCGGCAGCAACACGGGCGAAAGAAACCCGACGGAGATCCTGAGCCAGACGCTGCAGGCCGCAATCTCGGGCGGGCCCGAGGTTCAGCCGATCACGACGCAGCAGATCGCCACGGCGCTTGGTTCCACGACCGAGCCGATTGCGCTGGTGTCGCTGCTCGACAGGACAAACCAGGCGCTGGTGCTGCGCATCGAATCCAATGGCCCCTACGAGACCTTCGCCACGTCGTCCCGGCAAAGCCTCACCGTTCGGGGCGGCATGATCACCGCGACGCGCGGACTGGGCGGCGACCTGATGTCGTCCGAGGCCGAGCCGCTGCTGGCGCTGATCCAGGCGGGCCGCGGCGGGACTGTGCCCTACGTGACGCGCTACCTGACCGGCGACGACCAGACCGAGGTCTTCCGCTACACCTGTTCGGTTCGCGACGCCGGAACCGAGCGCGTGGCGGGCGGGGTGATCGACATTCAGGGGCGGAAACTGGCCGTGGTCTGCACCGGAACCGGACCGTCGTTCGAGAACACCTTCGTGATCGACCGGTCCGGCCAAATTCTCAAGGCAACGCAGTACCTTGGGGATTTTCTGGGCCGGGTATCGATCCAGATGCTGCGGAGATAGCGCGCCCGCGCCGTGCGGTCAGTGCAGCGAGATGCGCTTGAAGATCGTCGCGAACATCAGCTTCACATCGCTGCACAGCGTCCGCTTCGGCGCATAGATCAGGTCGAGCCGCGCCTTGCGGGGCACGCAGCGGCGGCAATAGACCGCCTCGGTCTGGGCTGCCGTCTTGCAGGGTGCAAGCAGCGCCTCTTCGCGGCGGTGAAAGGCCAGCGTCGCCATGCCGGTGATGCCCGGTCGCGCCTTCAGGACCTGTGCATAGAGCTCGGGAAACATCTCGACATACCGGCGCAGCGGCGGGCGCGGTCCGACAAAGCTGATGTCGCCCCGCAGGATATTCCAAAGCTGCGGCAGCTCGTCCAGCCGGTACCGCCGCAGAACGCGGCCCGTGCGGGTCACCCGGTCGGCCTTGTCGCCGCCCGAAACGCCGCTGTCGACGCCCGCGGGTTTCATGGTACGGAATTTCCACAGCAAAAAGCCCTGATCCGGTGTTTTCATCCTCTCGGCCCGGTAGAGGACCGGCCGTCCGTCCCGCAGGAGGATCGCCAGCGCCACCCCGGCGATCAGCGGTGCCAGAAGGACCGTGAGACCGATGGCAACGAGCACATCGAAGATCCGTTTTGACGGTGTCACCCGCGTCCGCTCCATCTTTGCCAATCCGCCACCAGCCAGGATGCGTCCGAGCTGCGGTCCGGCATCGCGCATACCTCCGCCAGCCGGGCGGTGTCCAGCGCCACGCGCCGCAAGGCGCCATCGGGCGCCGGACGCCAGTGCAGGTCCCGCCCCGCAGCCCTCACGATATCGGCCATCGCCGTGACCCGCGGCGCCGCGACGTTGTAGACGCGGTGCAACCGGTTCCGCGGCAGGGTGCACAACACCTCCAGTACCTTCGCCAGGTCGCCTGGCGCGATATAGCTGCGGTCGGGCCCGTGACCGTCGGAAAACCGGTCCAGCGTCACCGGCCCGTCCCGGCCCAGTGCCGCGAACAGGCTTTCCGCGCCGGCGACATTGCCGATGCGCAGGATCACCGGCACCGGCCCGTCACCCGATTGCGGCGTGCGCAACACCGTTTCCATATCGGCCTTTGCGGCGCCATAGGCCGACGCGGGCGCCGGCGTATCCTCTTCATGCAGCGGCCGGTCGCTCGAGCCGTAGATCGCCGCGCTGGAACAGTGCAACACCCGATCCGCCCCCAATCTGCGGCCAAGATCCATCGCTGCCAAGGCAAGCCCGGAATTGTCCGATAAGGGCGCGCCATGCGCCGGAGTGACACCCCAAAGCGCCACAACCGCATCGACCCGCGGCAGCAGGTCTGGCGACTGTCCCACGGACCAACCCAAACCGATGCTGCCGTCCCGGCTGACCGGATGGAGTTCTAAGCGGGGCGCCGCCTGCGCCCCGAACACCGCGCAAATCATGTTGCCAAGTTTGCCGTTTGCCCCCAGAACCAAAGCGCGGACAGGGTGCGGTTTCTGAGCCACGTGCCAGGTATCCCTACCGAAAAAATTTGCTTCTGCCCTGTCTATCATCGCGGCCGCAGGCTAGAAAGCTGAAGTCGAGTGTCTTTCTCTGGGGGAGAGCCATGAATTACCGGACCCGCTTTGGCGCGTTCTGCGCCGTTTTGCTTTTTGTTGCAGCCTGCAGCCTGCCCCGCGGTGCGGCGTTGCAATCGGAAGTCCTGCAGGAAGCACGGTCCGACACTCCGACAATCCAGGTCGTCGCGGTCACCCGTGCCAACATGCCCGCGGTGTCACGCTGGCCAACTACGGGGAATCACAGGAATTTCCGCTGGCTGAACGCCACCGGCGGGTCATCCTCTTCGGTCATTCAGGCGGGCGACAAGGTTGATGTGGTGATCTGGGACAGCCAGGAGAATTCGCTTCTGACCAGCACCTCCGAAAAGGCCACCACGATCAGCGGCGTCGAGGTCGGCCCCAACGGTGCAATCTTTCTACCCTACGTCAACGAGGTTTTCGTGCGTGGACTGACGCCCGCGAGCGCCCGCGCGCGAATCCAGTCGCAGCTCGAATCCATCGCGCCATCCGCGCAGGTGCAGCTTAGCCTTGTGCAAGGGCTGGAAAACTCCGTCGACCTCGTCGCCGGTGTCGCCAGCCCCGGAAATTTTCCGCTGCCGTCGCGCAACTACTCGATCATGTCTCTGCTGGCCGCAGGCGGCGGTGTGTCTCCCAGTCTGCGCAATCCGGTGGTGCGGCTGAACCGCGGCGGCGCGTCCTATGAAATTCCCGCCGCCGACCTTTATGAATCCGGCGCCCGCAACACCACGCTTCAGCCGCGCGACACCGTCGTCGTCGAAGAGGACGACCGCAGCTTCATCGCGCTCGGGGCCTCGGGCACCGAAGACCTGATCTATTTCCCCAAGCAGCATGTCACAGCGCTTGAGGCGATCTCGCTCATGGGTGGGCTGTCGGACAGCCGCGCCGATCCCAAGGGCGTTCTCGTGCTGCGTGAATACGATCATCGCCATGTGCGGCTGGACGGCAGCGGCCCGAATCTGCCGCAGGTGATCTTTGCCTTCGACCTGACCTCGGCGGACGGCCTCTTTGCCGCCAAGCAGTTCCAGATCAACCCGGACGACACTGTCCTCGCCACGGAATCGCCAGTCACCAAGGCGCAGACGATCTTTGGCCTTGTCGGAAGCACGTTCGGTCTGACCCGGCAAGTGACCGCTGTCAGCAACTGACGCTCTTCGTTGCACATGAAAAAGCGCCCCGTGGGGCGCTTTTTCATGTTGGCCGATCGAGTGTACGTCAGGCAACCGCGTGGGAAATCGCGCAGCGCCGCCACAGGGTCGACAGGGCCTGCGCCAAGTGCTCGATATCCGCATCCGAATGCAGCGGACCGGGGGTGAAGCGCAGCCGCTCCGTTCCCTTCGGTACTGTCGGATAATTGATCGGCTGCACGTAGATTCCGTAATCCTGCATCAGGATATCCGCCAGCTGCCGGCACTTGACCGGATCCTTGATCATCACCGGGATGATGTGGCTGTCGTTGTGCAGATGCGGGATGCCCAGCTGATCGAGCCGCTGCCGCAGCGTCGCGACCCGGTCGCGCTGGCGCAGACGCTCGGCCTGGCTATCCTTCAGATGCGCGATCGATGTGCGCGCCGCGGCAGCCACCGCGGGCGGCAGCGCCGTGGTGAAGATGAAGCCGCTGGCGAAGGAGCGAATGAAATCGCACATGGCGCGCGAGCCTGAGACATAGCCGCCGACGACGCCGTAGGCCTTGCCCAGCGTGCCCTCGATCAGGGTGATCCGGTCAGCCAGCCCCTCGCGTTCGCTGATGCCGCCGCCGCGCGGACCGTACAAGCCCACCGCGTGTACCTCGTCGAGGTAGGTCATCGCGCCGTGCTTTTCCGCCACCTCGACGATCTCTTTCATCGGGCAGATGTCGCCATCCATCGAATAGACCGACTCGAACGCCACGATCTTGGTCGCGTTGGACGGCAGCGCGGCCAGCCGCCGGTCCAGGTCCTCGGGATCGTTGTGGCGCCAGATCACCTTGTCGGCGCGCGAATGGCGGATGCCCTCGATCATGCTGGCGTGGTTCAGCTCGTCCGACAGGATCACCGCATCGGGCAGTCGGCTGCCCAGCGTCGACAGGGCGGCCCAGTTCGACACGTAGCCGCTGGTGAACAGCAGCGCATCGTCCTTGCCGTGCAGGTCCGCGAGTTCCCGCTCCAGCAGCTTGTGCTCGTGGTTGGTGCCCGAGATGTTGCGCGTGCCGCCGGCGCCAACGCCGCAGCTGTCGATGGCCGTCTTCATGGCCGCGATCACCTTGGGATGCTGGCCCATGCCGAGGTAGTCGTTGGAGCACCAGACCGTCACCTCGTCCGGCGTGTCGACGTCATGGCACCGGGCGCGCGGAAAGGCGCCGCAGTTGCGTTCCAGCTCCGCGAAAATGCGATAGTTCCCCTCTTTTTTCAGGGTGTCGAGCTGGGCGTTGAACAGCGTGTCAAAGTCCATGGGCGTCCTCCGGTCGTGTATTTTTCTGGGTTATGTTCTTGGGCGCCGGAAGCATCCAGCGCCAGAGCTTTTCGTCCGGCAAAGGCAGGACCATGAACCAGTGCTCCAGAAGAGCAAGGGCGGTGATCGCGGCAAGCAGCGCGAAACCCGCCACCTCCGCGGGATTGGCCGCGCCTGCCAGGCGTTCCAGCCAGCAGGCGACAGCAAAGCTGAGCGCGGTGATCGACATCGGAAAGAGCCAGTTCATCGCGGCGATGCGGAAATGGCTGGGCAGATGCGCCAGCGCCGAGGGCAGGAATTCGGTATTCACCTTCCGCACCCCCAGGAACAGGTTCAGCTTGGCCGAGATGCGGGCGAAGAACAGCACCGCAAAGGTCCAGAAGGCAAAGGACAGCCCCTCGCTCCGCGTCAACAGCCAGAGCGCCGCCAGCGTGCCCGCCAGCAGCATCTCGTGATAGGCGATGGTGCCCCAGGCGCGCAGGAAGCGTTCCCATTCGGGCACACGATCCGGGCAACGATGGACGTTGGGCCCGGTGATGATCCCTGTGAGGAAGGCCAGTTCGATCCAGCCCCAGATCAGCAGCGCCGATCCGAACCCGACGTAGGGCGCGACCGCGCCGGACAGGCCCGTCTCCGCCACCGCCCCCCAGACGCCGAGCGCCAGAAACGGCAGGCACAGGATCACCGCGACCCGCGCCGCGCCCGGCCCCCGGTGATCGGCAAAGCGGACAAGGCACAGGATCGCCCCGGTGGAGAACCACCAGGCAAACAGCGCGACCAGCGCAGCGATCCATGGGTCTGTCAGCACGTCCCGGGTCCTTGTCTTCTCTGGTTCAAAATAACCCTCGGGGGGTTTGGGGGGCTGGCCCCCCAAATGGGTCGGTCGGGTCGGGGGCCTTGACCCCCGAACCGGTGTCAGTAGGCCGGTTCCAGCCGCGTGCTTTCGGGCACCCGGTGTTTCACCGTCGGGATGGTATAGAGCTTCACGAAGGCCAGCGCCGCCTTCAGCGACCCGCCAAGCTCGGTCAGCTTGCCGCCGAAACCGCCGGCTTTCTTGCCTGCCGCGATCTGGACGTTGGCCGCCTGCAGCGCCTCGAGCGTCGGCTGCCAACGCGGATGCTCGATATCCAGCGTGATCGGAAAGATCTGCTCGGTCAGTTTCGAAGTCTTGGTAAAGACCTCGTGGGCATACCAGTCCGGATCGACGCCCAGCGCCTTGTGGAAGGCCGGGCGCTGGTGGTCGCGCACGTACATCGTGGCATAGACCGCCGTGAGGAAGAACTTGATCCACAGCACGTTCTTTCCCGCCGTCAGCTTGGGGTCGGTCTTCATCAGCAGCGCGAAGGCCTCGCCGTGGCGGAACTCGTCGCCGCACCATTCCTCGAACCATTTGAAGATCGGGTGGAACCGATGTTCGGGATGCGCCTCGAGATGACGGAAGATGGTGATGTACCGGGCGTAGCCGATCTTTTCCGACAGGTAGGTGGCGTAATAGATGAACTTGGGCCGGAAGTAGGTGTATTTCTTCTTCTGCGTCAGAAAGCCGAGGTTCACCGCCACGCCCGCCTCGCGCAGGGCATCGTTGATGAACCCCGCGTGCCGTGCCTCGTCCCGCGCCATCAGCTGAAAGAGCTTGGTGATGTCGGCATTGCTGCCGCGTCGCTTCATTTCCTTGTAGAGCACGCAGCCCGAGAATTCGGCCGTGCAGGAGGAAATCAGGAAGTCGATGAATTCCTTCTTCAGTTCCGGCTCCATCCCATCCCAGTCGACGGTGTCCCAATCTGCGTTCTTCTTGAAATGACCCTTGTTGGGGTCGGCTTCCATCTCGGCGATGAGCTGATCCCAGTCGGCGCGCACGGGGCTGACGTCGATGGCGTCGAGCTCGTCGAAATCGGTGGTGTAGAACCGCGGCGTCAGCAGCGTGTTCTGCATGGCAAGGTCGGTGGCCGCCTGGCTGTCGAATTTCGACTGCGCCTGCTGGACGGCGAGGCTTTCCTCGGCATTGGTGATGTCGGCGGTGTGCTTGGTTTGCATATTCATAGCGTGACCTCCTCGGAAAAGGAGAACTCGCAGAGCTCCATCACCTCGAAATCGCCGGTGAGGCGGGTCCAGAGCTGTTCGAGCTTTGAGGCGCGGAAGATCGTCGCCTCGCGGTCCTCGGACACGACCTGACCGAAGGGGGCCATGATCTCGGGGCCGTGCACCTTGACCTCGTCTCCGGGGTAGATGACCGCACCGTTGTTGAAGCGCACATGCGCGTGCAGACTTTCGAAACAGTGGCTGACCTCGACCGTGCAAGGCGCCCTCTCGATATCTTTCGTCAGTAGTCCCATGGTTCCGGTTCCCTGTTGCTAGTCCAGCAGCCTGGCGAAGGCCGCTGCGTTGTCGGCGCCGAACCCCATGAGGTCCGCGCGCCAGCCGGTGCTGGGATCGAAGATCGCCAGCCGTCCGTTCGCGGTGCGGACGATCCTCACGGGACCGTCCAGCGGTTGCCGGGCCTTGGTGCGCTCGCGGTCGAGCACACGGGCGATCCCGGCGATGAATCCCCCCTGTTCGGGGCTGAGGTCGGCGATCACGGAGCCGGTGGCATCAAGCACCATCGCGGCACCGGCCAGATCGCCGGAGAGGTAGACGAAGCGTTCCCGCACCACCTCGGAGTCGGGCGGCACCGAGGTCACCGGCCGTCCGCTCCAGACCGCGATCGACACGAGCACGAGGCAGAGCGCCACGAGGCCGAACATTGCCCGTACCATCCGGCGCGGCACGAGGTCGCGCGGCGTTGCGTGGATACGTGGGGTGGCTGTCTGGGTCATGGCGGTGCTCCTATTCCGCGGCGACGGCAGCGGAGTGTGGCGCCGTCCGCGCGACCTGCGGGGTCGTGATGCGCGCCCGTGCAGCATCCGCGATCAGCTCCGCCACTTTCTGCGGCTCCGGGATACAGCGCAGGGACGGTTCGGTCTTGCGCATGCGCCACGGGCGCACATGCGGCCAGCAGACCAGATAGCCCAGCCGCGTGTCGCCGAGGAGCGACAGCGCGATGGTGCCGGTCCCACGGCGGCGCAGCGCAAGATCGGCGCTGCCCAGTTGCGTGTAGGGCAGGTTCAGCGTCACCGTCAGCGCCGCCCCGATCCGCATGGCGATGCGGCGGTTGGTGACGGTGTAAAGCGTCGCCCGCGCCTGCACGTAGCCGACGATCAGCAGCATCGCGATCACCAGCCCGCCCAGGATCAGGAACGGCACCGACGCCCCCACCGCCTGGCCGAAGGGCATCAGGTCCGACACAGCGACAAAGCGCCAGCCCGCAAGGAACAGGAAGTACCCGGCGACCCACGGCAGGCTCAGCGCGTCCCAGCTGAGCGCCAGCCAGTCCGGCCTGCCCTGCCAGAGGATCACCTCGCCCTCGGGCGGGCGTTCGGGCAGGCCCGGCACCGGTTCGATCTGAAAGTCGTCATGTGACATCGCTGTTCCCCTCGTTTGTCGTCGCCTGCGTCAGATCAGGTTTTCCTGACGCTTGCCCGCATAGAGGTGACCGCCGCCGAAGTAGGCGCTGATCTTGTCCTCTTCGAGCTTGGTAACCTGGCGCGGTGCCGCGTGCTTTGGCACACCGGCGAAATGCTCGCCGAAGATCGACTTCACCAGGACCTTCTCGCCCCAGATCCGCGCCAACGTCATCGGGATGAGCCGCGATCCGCCGCCGCCCTCGAGCTTGACCTCGAGATAGCGCACCAGCTGTTCCGGCTCGTCCACCCACATGTCAGAGATCATGCCGACGATGGCACCGTCGCCCGCGACCACCGGCAACCCGCGCGGATCGCGTCCCGCCGAGACGCCGAAGCCCTCGATGGCCGACATCGGCACGATCTTGGGATGGCCTTTGCCGTCCAGTTCCGGCACGTCCTGCCGATTGGCCCAAGAGGCCGGACCGACGCCGTCGGCCATCGGGTTACCCGTCGGTTCGAACGGAAAACCTCCAGAACCGGCGGTGGCCTTCATCGCGATATCGGCGCGCTCGGGGTTCTGGCCCGACGGCACGGTCACCTCGCCGCGCCCGTGCGGCAGGACAAAGGTCTTGTCGGCGGGGTTCGGAAAGACGCTGCCCGCATCGGCCTGGCTGCCGTCCTCGTCCACCAGCGGATAGCCCTCGCGCTGGTTCTCGCGCTGGATCCAGACGACGAGTGCGACGAAGAAGAAGAAAAACAGCCAGAGCGCTATGCTCGCGATGTCGAGATTACCCAGGATATAGTCTTCGGTCATTGTACGTTCCTCCTATGGGCCTTGGTCATGTTGGGAAATCGGCAAGGCCCAGCCCTGTCGGTTTCTGCTGAGAATGGGACAGACGCCGCGCCATGGTCACGAGCGGACCCAAGGCGATGAGCGTGACGAAAAGCAGCCCGACCTCGACATGGTAGACGAGGCTGTAGCCGGTGGCCGGATCGTTGAGCGCGGGCCCCCAGGCGCCGCTGGTCGCCGCCGCGTTGGCGGCGTCACGCGTGGCCCCGCCGATCAGCGTGGACACCCCCGCCGCCGTCGCCTGCGCCGCACCCCAGGCGCCCAGCGCCAAGCCGCGGCCCGCGAGTCCCTGCGCCGGCATGGTCATCGCCGCCGTCAGGGTCGACACGGCAAAGAGCCCGCCGCCGAAGCCGATGCTGGTGGCGCCGGCGAAGAAGAGCGCGGTCGACCCCATCGGATCGGCGAAGATCACCATGCAAAAGGCCGCGATCCCGGCAAGGATGCCGCGCCCGGCCATGCGATAGGGGTTGATGCCGCGCGCCAGCCAGCGCGCCGCAAGCGCGAAACCAACCAATGCGCCCGCCGCCCAGCTTGCCGTCAGCAAGGTCGTCGCCGACACCGACAGGCCCAGGATCTCGCCGCCATAGGGTTCGAGCAGCACATCCTGCATGTTGAAGGCCATGGTTCCGAGGAACACCACCGCCAGCAGACGCCCCGCGGTGCCACCCGCCATCAGGTCGGCCCAGGCATCTGCAAAGGACGGCTGCGGCGCCTCGCGCTCGGCCTTGGTCATGGCGCGCACCCGCTCCTGCTTCCACAGTGCCAGCACGTTCAGCACCACGGTCGCCACGGCGGTGCCCTGCACCACCTGGATCAGCAGCAGACCGGTGAAATCGCGCAAGAGCCACCCGATGACGATAGCCGACACGCCCATGCCCACCAGGTACATCACGTAAAGCAGCGCCACGACCCGCGGCCGCGTCTCGTCGTTCGCCCGGTCGGCGGCCAGCGCCAGACCCGCGGTCTGGGTCATGTGCATGCCGAACCCGGTCATGATGAAGGCCAGCGCCGCCAGCACCTCTCCGGCGAAGGGCACGTCGTGCACCACGTCGCCGCCCAGCACCAGCAGGCAGGACGGCATGATCGCGAGGCCGCCCATCTGCCACAGCGTGCCGAACCACAGGTACGGGATGCGCTTCCAGCCGATGGCGCTGCGGTAGTTGTCTGACTTGAAGCCCAAGAGCGCCCGGAACGGCGCGATCAGTACCGGCAGCGCCACCATCAGCGCCACCAGCGTCGCGGGCACGCTGAGTTCGACGATCATCACCCGGTTAAGGGTACCCAGCAGCATCACCCCGGCCATGCCGACCGAGATCTGGAAGAGCGCCAGCCGCAGCAGCTGCCCCAGCGGCAGTTCGTCCGACGCCGCGTCCGAGAACGGCAGCATCTTCAACGTCATCTGCTTGAGGCCGGCGCGCTGCGTCATGGCATGACCTCCAGCGCCTGGCTGATGTAGAACCCGGAATTGACCCGGCCCAGGTCGCGCAACTGGCCCACATCCGCCACCTGCCGCGCCAGCGTCACGGGCGCATGCGGGATCATCACCGGCGACCGGTCGGAGCGCGGAAAGAGCTTGCCCGCGTACCACATGCTCATCAGCAGCGGCGTGCGCGGCGCCACGGTAAAGACGATCGACCCGCTGGTGCGATCCCGCAGCGCCTGCAGGGATGCGCGGATATCCGATGCGTTGTAGTAGATCAGGCTGTCCATGGCGAAGACATGATCGAACTCGCCCAGGAAGGCCGACAGCATGTCGCCACTGGCAAAGGTCACCCGGTCGCGCAGCCGCTCGGGCAGGCGCGCCTCGGCGATCCCGATCAGCGCCGGAGAGATGTCCACCGCCGTCACCTGCGCGCCACGTTCGGCCAAAGCCTGCGTCGCCAACCCCGTGCCGCAGCCGGCGTCCAGCACCCGCAGCCCGGTCAGATCCGTCGGCAGCGCGTCCATCAGCACGCTCCGCATCCGGTCCCGCCCCTGCCGCACGGTCTCGCGAATCCGGCTCACCGGCGCGTCCGAGGTCAGACGCTCCCAGGCCCGGGTCGCGGTGCGGTCGAAGTAGTGCTCGACCCGCTGGCGTGTGGCGTCATAGGTCTGCATCAATCGAATCCCAAAAGCTCGAAGATCTCGCGGTCCGGCAGCGACTCGGGCGCCAGCCCCTCGGTCCCGGCGAAAAGCAGCTGCGCCAGGCGCACGTATTCGGCGCGGGCCAGCACGATGTCCTCTTCGTCCGGCATCTCGAACAACGTCTTCTTCTTCAGCCGCGACCGGCGGATGGCGTCGATATCGGGCATATGCGCGATGCGGTTGAACCCCACCACGTCGCAGTAGCGATCCACCTCGTCTGTCTCGCGCGACCGGTTGGCGATGCAGCCGGCCAGCCGCACGTTGTAGTTCTTCGACTTGGCACCCACCGCCTGGATGATCCGGTTCATCGCGTAGATGCTGTCGAAATCGTTGGCGGTGACGATCACCGCGCGGTCCGCATGCTGCAAGGGCGCTGCAAATCCGCCGCAGACCACATCGCCCAGCACGTCGAAGATCACCACGTCGGTGTCCTCCAGCATGTGGTGCTGCTTCAAAAGCTTCACGGTCTGCCCCACGACATAGCCGCCGCAGCCGGTGCCCGCCGGCGGGCCGCCGGCTTCCACGCATTTCACACCGTTGAAACCTTCGGTCACGAAATCCTCGGGGCGCAGCTCCTCCGCGTGAAAATCCACGTCCTTGAGGATATCGATCACCGTCGGCTGCAACTGCCCGGTCAGGGTGAAGGTCGAGTCGTGCTTCGGGTCGCAACCGATCTGCAGCACCCGCTTGCCCAGGGTCGAAAAGGCCGCCGACAGGTTGCTCGACGTGGTCGACTTGCCGATGCCGCCCTTGCCGTAGATCGCGAAGACCTGCGCGCCCTCGATCTTCATCGACTCGTCCTGGTGCACCTGCACCGATCCCTCGCCGTCCTGGCCCCTGAGGACCGGCGGCGCCGAGACCCGGCGCGCCTCCAGCCCGGCGGCTTCGCGCAGATTGGCGCGGTGGCTGGGCGGTTGCTTCGTATCGAGCGGGCTCATGAGAGACTCCTTTCGGCACGGGCGCTGCGCCCCTGCTTCATCTTGCCAGTAAACCTCCGGGGTCCGGGGCAGAGCCCCGGTCCGGCGATCGGTGTATCGCGACGCGTGCTCATTCCGCGGCCACCCCTTCCACCCGGTCCTCGAGCGCATCGGCCGCGTCCTGCAACGCCGCCAGGGTCGCCGCGTCGGGCTGCCAGTAGGCGCGGTCATGCGCCTCCAGCAGCCGGTTCGCCATGCGCGACGACGCGGTCGGGTTGAGATCGGCCAGCCGCGCACGCATCGCCGCGTCCAGCACGAAGGTCTCGGAAATCTTCTGGTAGACCCAGGGATCGACCTGGCCGGTGGTGGCCGACCAGCCCATGGTGTTGGTGACCTGCGCCTCGATCTGGCGCACGCCCTCGGAGCCGTGCTTCAGCATGCCCTCGAACCACTTGGGGTTCAGCGACCGCGACCGCGTTTCCAGCGCCACCTGGTCCTTCAGCGTACGCACCTTTCCGGCCCCGCGCGTGGTGTCGGAGATATAGACCGCCGCCTCCTGACCGCCGCGCGCGCGCTTCACTGCGCGGGAAATCCCGCCCAGCGTGTCGAAGTAATGATCCACCGTGGTCACGCCCAGCTCGACCGATTCGAGGTTCTGGTAGGCCAGGTCCACGTCCCGCAGCGCCCGCTGCAGCAGCGCCGGATTGGCGCTCGCCTTGCCGGACACGCCGTAGGCAAAGGACTTGCGCGCCTCGTAGGCATCGGCCAGCTCGTCCTCGTCGCCGAAGGCGCTGCTGTCCACCAGCCCGTTGACGTTGGAGCCATAGGCCCCTTCGGCGTTGGAAAAGACCCGCAGCGCCGCCATCTCCATGTCGCAGCCCATCTGCGCCGCGTACTCCAGCGCATGGGCGCGAATGAAATTCATCTCCACCGGCTCGTCAGCGGTCGCGGCCGCCAGTGCCGCCTGCGCCAGCATCCGGGTCTGAAGCGGCAGCAGGTCGCGGAAGATGCCGGACAGGGTCATCACCACGTCGATGCGCGGACGGCCCAGTTCCGACAGCGGGATGAGGTCGGCGCCGGAGAGCCGCCCGAAACTGTCGAACCGCGGCTTGGCCCCGATCAGCGCCAGTGCCTGCGCCAGCGGCGCGCCGTCGGACTTTATGTTGTCGGATCCCCAGAGCACCAGCGCCACGGTACGCGGCAGGCTCGGATGGATGTCGATCAGAAGTTGCGCCTGGCGCGCGCCTTCTCGGCAGGCAAAGGCGGTGGGCATACGGAACGGATCGAAGGCATGGATGTTGCGACCGGTGGGCAGCACATCGGTGGAGCGGATCAGATCGCCGCCCGGCACCGGTTCGATGTAATGCCCGCCCAGCGCCCTCATCAGCGCCGGCAGCTCGGTCTCCTGCCGCAGGATCGCATCGACGCGGGTGCGCGTGTCGTCATCCGCGCCGTCGATCAGCGCCAGGTAATCGGCGCGCTCGGCGTCGGAATAGCAGCGGCCCAAAACGTGCAGACCGTCCGGGATCAGCGCCTCCTCGGTCTCGAGCAGCTTCAGCCACAGCGCCTGCGGAGGTGTGCCGCCCATGTCCACCGCTTCGGCCTGCTCGGCGATGAGCGCTTCCAGATCGCTGCGGCTGTCGTCATCGGCATCAGCCTCGCGCCAGCGCGTCAGGCTGTCCTTGAGTTCGGCGAGGCCCTTGTAGAGTCCCGATTGCGCCAGCGGCGGCGTCAGATGCGTCACGGTCACAGCGCCCGACCGGCGCTTGGCCAGCGTCGCTTCGGACGGGTTGTTCGATGCGTAAAGATAGACGTTCGGCATCTCGCCGATCAAACGGTCTGGCCAGTCCGCGGGTCCCGGCCCGGCCTGCTTGCCCGGCATGAACTCCAGCGCACCGTGCATGCCGAAGTGCAGCACCACGTCGGCGGCGAAGTCGTTGCGCAGCCAGCGGTAGAATGCGGCAAAGGCGTGGGTCGGGGCAAAACCGCGCTCGAACAAGAGCCGCATCGGATCGCCCTCGTAGCCGAAGGCGGGCTGCACGCCGACCATGACGTTGCCGAACTGCCGGCCCAGCACGAAGACGCTGCGCCCGTCGGACTGCACGCGGCCCGGCGCCGGACCCCAGACCGCCTCGATCTCTTCGAGGTACTGCGTGTCGCGCACCATGGTTTCGGCGTCGACCCGTGCGGCGACATTGGCCTCCTGCCCATAGCGCGCGGCATTGCCTTCCAGTACCGCGGCGCGCAGTTCCACCACGGTTTCGGGCACCTCGACCGCGTAGCCCTCGGACTGCAGGCGCTTGAGCGTGTTGTGCAGCGATTCGAAGACCGACAGGTAGGCGGCGGTGCCGACGGCGCCTGCGTTGGGCGGAAAACCGAAGAGCACGATGGCGACCTTGCGCTCGGCGTTCTGCATCCGGCGCAGGCGGGCCAGCCGCAGGGTCTTTTCCGCCAACTTCTCGATGCGTTCGGGGCAGGGCGCCATGGCCTTCTGCGCGTCGCCCGCGCGACAGGCAAGGCGGCACCCGTCGCAGCCGTCCTCGCCGTGACGCCCGGCAAAGACGGTGGGATTGGTGGCGCCGTCCAGCTCCGGCAGCGCGATCAGCATCGTCGTCTCGATCGGGCCCAACCCCTGCGGCGACGCGGCCCACTGCCCAAGCGTCTGGAACTCCAGAGGGTGCGCGCCGAGATAGGGGATATCGAGCCCTTTCAGAACCTCGATCGCCGCGCCGTTGTCGTTGTAGGCCGGCCCGCCCACAAGGCTGAAGCCTGTCAGGGACACCATCGCGTCGATCTTCACGCCCCTGGCATCATGAAAGAACCCGTCGATGGCGGGCCGCGAATCGAGACCGCCGGCAAAGGCGGGGATGACCCGCATCCCGCGCGCCTCGAACGACCGGATGACCGCATCGTAATGCGCCGTGTCCGAGCTCAGGACGTAAGAGCGCATCAGCAACAGGCCGACGGTGGCCACCGGGTTCTTCGGTCCAGGCAACGCGTCGATATCGGTAACGATCCGCCCCGGCAGGTCGGGGTGATAAAGCCCCGCATCGGGGTATTCCAGCGGTGCGGGCGCCGACCCGCCGCGCCATTCGGTGCGGCTGGCATAGCGGCCCAGCAGATAACGGATCATCGCCTCGATATTGTCGTCCGACCCGCCCAGCCAGTACTGCATGACCAGGAACCAAGACCGCAGGTCTTGCGCCTTGCCGGGAATGAAGCGCAGGATGCGCGGCAGGCGGCGCAGCATCTGCATCTTCTTCTCGCCGCTCTCGGTCGAGGGCTTTGACGACCCGCGCAGCCGCTTCATCAGCTGCATCATGCCCGACTGCGGTGCCGACATGTCGAGGTTGCCGAGCTTGGTCAGCTTGACGATTTCGGCATCGGCGATGATGCCGATCATCCCGTCCACGCGGTCCCGCGCCGCCGCGAGGTCCGGCAGGATCGGGCGCACATGCTCTTCAAGGAACAGCAGGTTGGCGAGGATCATGTCGGCCGAGGCGATATCGGCCCGCGCCATGCTTAGCGCCGCCGGGTTTTCGCCCCATTCGGCGGCGGCATGTACGGTGATGACCAGCCCCGGAAAATCCCGGGCCAGCCGGTCACGGGCGCGGTCGATGGGGCCCGCCGCATGGGAATCCAGCGTCAGGATGACGATCCGGTAGGGCGCAGGGCCGGTTATGCCGAAGTCATCGCGCATAATGGGCCTTTGCCTCGTAAAGCGTGTCGACGCTGATCTCTTCCACGCCGCGCTCGGCGGCGAAGACCTCGGTGTTGCGCCGCGCCTTGCCGCGCACGAAGAACGGAATTTTCTTCAGTTCCTTCTCGGCGGCAGGCAGCCAGACCACCTCGACCGACGACGCAGCCCGATCCTCCTTCATCTTGCCGTTAAACCTCCGGGGGGTTTGGGGGGCTGGCCCCCCAGTCTCCGTATCCGCAAGTTCCGTTGCCTTGCCACCGTGGTGCGAGGCCCCCGCGTCGTCGTGGAATTCGAAATCCGCGCGGAACATGTGCAGCAGGTGTTCCTCGAGCCCCATGACCAGCGGGTGCACCCAGGTGTCGAAGATCACGTTCGCGCCCTCGATCCCCATCTGCGGGGAGTAGCGCGCCGGGAAATCCTGAACGTGCACGGGCGCCGAGATCACAGCGCAGGGGATGCCCAGGCGCTTGCCGATATGGCGCTCCATCTGCGTGCCGAGGATCATCTCGGGCGCGAGGTCCTCGATCCGGCGCTCGACTTCGAGATAGTCGTCGGTGATCAGCGCCTCGACGCCGTAGTCCTTCGCGAGGCTCCGGATCAGCCGCGCCTGTTCACGGTTGTAGCAGCCCATGCCCACCACCTCGAACCCCATCTCGTCGCGGGCAATGCGGGCCGCGGCGGCGACATGCGTGCCGTCGCCGAACAGGAAGACCCGCTTGCCGGTGAGGTAGGTGGAATCGACCGAGGCCGAGTACCAGGGCAGACGCAGGCGCGTGTCGTCCAAAGTCGCCGCGACACCTGTCAGCGCCGCCACCTCGGCGACGAAATCGCGGGTCGCGCCGACGCCGATCGGCACGGTCTTCGTGAACGGCAGGCCCAATTCGCGTTCCATCCAGCGGCAGGCGCTTTCGCCGGTTTCGGGATACATCAGCACGTTGAAATGCGCCGCCCCCAGACGGGCGATGTCGGACGGGCGCGCGGTCATCGGCGCCACGACGTTCACTTCGATCCCCATCTCCAGCAGCAGGCCGGTGAGTTCGGTGATGTCGTCACGGTGACGGAAGCCCAGCGCCGTCGGCCCGATCAGGTTGCAGGTGATGCGGGCGGTCTTCTCGACGGGCCGAGCGAGGTGGCGGCAGATCTGGAAGAACGTCTCGTCGGCGCCGAAATTCTCCTTGCGCTGATAGCTCGGCAGCTCCAGCGGAATGACCGGCACCGGCAGGCCCAGCGTTTCGGACATGCCGCCGGGATCGTCCTGGATCAGTTCTGCCGTGCAGGAGGCGCCGACGATGATCGCCTCGGGCTGGAAGCGGTCGTAGGCGTCGAGACAGGCGGTCTTGAACAGGTCCGCCGTGTCGGCACCGAGGTCACGCGCCTGGAAGGTGGTGTAGGTCACCGGCGGACGGTGATCGCGCCGCTCGATCATGGTGAAGAGCAGGTCCGCATAGGTGTCGCCCTGCGGCGCGTGCAGTACGTAGTGCAGACCCTTCATGCCGGTGGCGACGCGCATAGCGCCGACATGCGGCGGGCCTTCGTATGTCCAGACCGTCAGTTTCATGAGGCCACCTCATGAGATGCGCGGACGGATGATCGATCCTGTTGCGCCGGAGCGGGGACGAGCCCCGGCACATTCTTCAAAGCGGGGGCCAGCCCCCGCACCCCCGGAGGTTTAGGGGCAAGATGAAGGAAGGATCGAGCGCTCATTCCGCCGCCTCCAGCTTGAGCAGGCCGCGGCGGCGCAGCGGGCGCGAGAAGAGGCCGGCGAGGTCGCCCGCCTGTTCGTAGAAATGCACCGGGGTGAAGACCAGCTCGATGGCCCACTTGGTCGCCATGCCCTCGGCTTCGAGCGGGTTGGCAAGGCCGAGGCCGCAGACCGTGAGGTCGGGCCGGGCGGCGCGGCAGCGGGCGAGCTGCTTGTCGACGTCCTGACCTTCGGCGAGGGTCGGGCCCTCGGCCAGCAGGTCGAGATCGGGCGACATGATCGCGCGGTGCAGGAAGGGCACGCCGACCTCGACCGCCGCCATACCGCATTCGCGGGTCAGGAAGCGGGCCAGCGGAATCTCCAGCTGGCTGTCGGGGAAGAAGAACACCGACCGGTCGCGCAACCCCTCGGACGCCTGGCTCACCGCCTTGCGGGCACGGGCGCGCGGGGCGGCGGTGACACTCTCGAAGAGGTCTTGCGGCACGTCGAATTCGGCGGCCACGGCCGACAGCCAGGCGGTGGTGCCTTCCTCCCCGAACGGGAAGGGCGCCGCGATGTGACGCGCGCCGCGGCGGGTCAGGGCAGCGTGGGTGTCCGAGAGGAAGGGTTGGGTCAGGGCGAAGACAGTGTTCGGACCGATACCGTAGTCGTCCTCGACGCTCTGCGCGGGCAGGACCCGAACCGGGCCGATTCCCATCGCTTCGAGCAGGTCCAGCGCCTGCTGTTCGACCACATCCGGCAGCGCGCCGACGAGCAGCAGTTCGCGCGAATCGGTGTCCGGCAGCACCGGGACCATGGCGGCGAGGCAGGCATCTTCGCCTTGCGTGAAGGTTGTCTCGATCCCGGAACCCGAATAGTTCAGCACCCGCACGCGCGGGGCGAATTGCGCGCTCATCCGCTCGGCAGCGCGGCCCAAGTCGAGCTTGATCACCTCGGACGGGCAGGAGCCGACAAGGAACAGCTGGCGGATGTCCGGGCGCCGTTCCAGAAGTTGCGTGACCACGCGGTCGAGCTCTTCCTGCGCGTCGGCCATGCCGGCGAGGTCGGTCTCTTCGAGAATCGCCGTGGCGAAGCGCGGCTCGGCGAAGATCATCACCCCGGCGGCGGATTGCAGAAGGTGCGCGCAGGTGCGCGACCCAACGACGAGGAAGAAGGCATCCTGCATCTTGCGGTGCAGCCAGATGATTCCGGTCAGCCCGCAGAAGACCTCGTGCTGGCCGCGCTCTTTCAGCACGGGCGTATCAGAGCAGCCGCGCGCGGGTGGCGGGGGGAAATGGCCGGTCATGCCGCACCCCCGGCCTGCAGGCGCGCCTGCCGCAGCTTGTAGAGGAATTGGCCCGCATTGATGACGTAGGCGGCATAGGCCGCCAGGGCGAGAACCATCAGCCCGGCGGGGCTGAGCGCGCTGCTGAAGAGCGCCCAGAGATAGGCGGTGTGCAGCGCGATGACCCCGAAGGAAAACACGTCCTCCCAGAAAAAGGCCGGCGCGAAAAGGTACTGTCCGAACACGATTTTCTCCCAGATCGCGCCGGTGACCATGATCAGGTAGAGACAGCCGGTCTTGATCAGGATCGACAGCGTCGCGGCTTCGTAGCCGCTGCCCGTCAGAAGGAAGCGCAGCACCAGCGCGAGCGAGATCAGGAACACCAGAAACTGGACCGGCGCGAGCACGCCCTGGACCAGCGTCCAGACAGTCGCGTCACGGCGCTGGCGTTGCTCGGGCGTGTAGAGCGCACCGGCCGGGGTCGCGGTATGGGCAGCGAACGTCATGGGCGATTCCGTAAATGCATGTCTGGAAGCGTAACGCTTGGCCTTCAAAAGTGTCAATCCAAACTTACACATTGCAATCTGACACCATATTGAAAACTGACACGGGCGGAGCGTGCCGGTGGGTTGACGATTTCTCAGAGAAAATTGACGGTTTTCGAGTTCAAGGTGGATGACGCCGGGCCGAAACCAATGTCTGTGTCAATTCTCTTTGACATTTTCCGATGGGTTTCAGAGACTGTGTCTGTTTTTCACGTCCCGGACATCCCGAGTCCCTCCGGGTGCTGCTAGGCAGCGAGGTAACCGATGGACAGCGACCCACCATTCCATGGTCGTGCCCCGCATCACGAGCGGGAGCGGCCGGATATCAGCGTATTGGCCACGACGGTCTTATCGGTGCTCGGCGACAAGGGCGATCAGGGCTGCAGACAGGTACGATCCAGCATGGTCGATGCGCTCATCGACGCCACGCTCGCTCCGGGTCAGTTCGACGGCAAGCTGGTGCTCGATGCGCTGGCTCGGGGGCGGCTTGGCGCGGAAGAGATCGTCGATATCTACATTCCCGAAGCAGCGCGGCGAATGGGCGCGATGTGGGTTGCCGACGACCTGAGTTTCGCCCGCGTCACCATCGGCTCGGCGCGCTTGCAGGGCTTGCTTGCGCTGCTGGCCGCGCCCTGGTCCGCAGGAACGTCCGGCACACGGTCGAGGATCGAGGCGCTTCTTGTCCTTCAGGGCGACGACGCGCACACGCTGGGCCCGCATGTGGCCGCATCGCAGATGCGGCGCCTGGGTGTTGGAGTGCGCATTCTTTTCAATCAGGACGCAAAAATTGTCCTGCGAATGTTGCAAGAAGACTGCTTTGATCTAATTCTTTTCTCCACATCCCGCACCGAAGCCCTTGCGCCCATCGCTCAGATGGTTAAACGCATGCGCGCTGAATTGTCACGGGTGCCGCCGGTGGTTCTGGGCGGGCTGGTGCAGGATCTGGCCGAGAAAGTTCAGGAGCGAACGGGCGTCGATCTCGTAACGACGGATGTCAGGGCGGCGCTCAGGTTGTGCGAGCGCGAAAAACAGAAAACGAGATCGTTGGCAGGGTAATGAAATCAGGCGGATCAAGCTTCTGGAGTAACGGATCGGTCCCGCTGATCGAGCCGGAATTCCTGTCGAGCATCATCGCCGTCGCTTCCGACATCGCGCTGGTGATCACCCAGGATGGCGACATTCTGTCGGTGCTGATAAACCAGCAGGACACCTCTTTCGGCAAGCTCGATCACTGGGAAGGCAGGTCGATCCGCAACTTTCTCACGACCGAAAGCATTCCCAAGCTCAATGCGGTTCTGGCGGCCTTTGCGCGTGGAGATGCCCCGAGGAAGGCGGTCGAGCTGAACCATTCCGACAACGCGATCTGGGAATTCCCGATTCGCTACAGCTTTCATCCCTTCGGCAACGACAAGTCGCTGCTGATGCTGGGCCGCGACCTGCGCCCTATCGCCGAGACCCAGCAACAGCTTGTGCAGGCGCAGATGTCGCTGGAACAGGGCTACGAGGCGCGTCGGGAATTCGACGCGCGTTACCGGTTGCTGTTGCGCACGGTGCACGATCCTATCGCCTTTGTATCGGTCGGCGACGGCCGGGTCCGGGATATCAACGAACCGGCGGCGGCCTTGCTCGGGACGACGCGCGAAGATCTGGTGGGGTCGTCGTTTTTCCAGGAGTTCCGCGACCGGCGCGGCGAGGAGTTCATCGAGGGGCTGGTCAACGCCGCTATCTCTGAAAATGCCGCGGGGCTCGAGGTTCAGACCCGCCGCAGCCGCAGCCGCGTGACCGTGACGCCGCATATATTCCGCGCCGCTGGAGAGCGGGTGCTGATCTGCCGCCTGTCCGGCGACGATGGCACGTCGGTCAAATACGACGGTCTGAGCCTGAACCTGAGCGTGCTGTTCGACAAGGGCGCCGATGCCATGGTCTTTACCAGCATCGACGGCACCGTTCTGACCTGCAACGACAGCTTTCTCGACCTTGTCGACGCTGCGCATCTGGGCGACGTCAAGGGCCGCAACCTTGCCGAGTACCTCGGTCGCGGACAGATCGACATGTCGGTACTGATCGAGAACGCCCGGCGGTCCGGGCAGATGCGCATGTATGCCACCAAGATGATGAACGATTTCGGTGCCAAGACCGCGGTCGAGATGTCGGCGACCTATCTCAACGACCGGTCGGAGCCGGAGCTGGGTTTCGTCATTCGCGATGCCAGCCGGGTCGACGCAGTGCGCAAGCCGGCACCGGCGCAGGCAGGAGACGACAGCAACCGCAACGTGATGGAGTTGGTCGGGTCGGCGTCTCTGAAAGAGATCGTGTCGGAAACCACGGATGTGGTGGAAAAGATGTGCATCGAAACGGCGGTCGCCCTGACCCGCAACAACCGCGTCGCGGCAGCCGAAATGCTGGGCCTCTCGCGGCAGAGCCTGTACGTTAAGCTGCGCAAGTATGGGCTGCTGAACAAGGACGCCGACAGCTCCGATTGAGCGGCGCTGCTCTTGCCACGACTCGTTTAGTCGTGTCTAGTTGACATATGAGTG
Organism: Thalassococcus profundi; assembly: GCF_003344785.1. Classification (GTDB taxonomy): domain Bacteria; phylum Pseudomonadota; class Alphaproteobacteria; order Rhodobacterales; family Rhodobacteraceae; genus Puniceibacterium; species Puniceibacterium profundi. The sequence goes on from NZ_QPMK01000001.1 coordinate 409,095, forward strand.
TCAGCACAAGTTTACAATCCAGGCGCCTTCCCGAACCCGCAGCGATGCTCCGGCTGATCAAGCCCGTGACGTGGTTTCCGCCGATGTGGGCCTATCTCTGCGGCGTCGTCTCCTCGGGTGCGGCGCTGGCGGACCAGGCGGCACTGGTGGTTCTGGGCGTGATCCTGGCCGGCCCCATCGTCTGCGGCATGAGCCAGGCCGCCAACGACTGGTGCGACCGCCATGTCGATGCAATCAACGAACCGGACCGGCCCATTCCCTCGGGCCGGATTCCCGGTCGCTGGGGCCTGTGGATCGCGCTGGCCATGTCGCTGCTGTCGCTGGCCGTCGGGTCGCTTCTCGGCACTTGGGGATTCATCGCCACCTGCGTCGGCGTGGCCGCGGCCTGGGCCTATTCGGCGGAACCTGTGCGGCTCAAGCGGTCGGGATGGTGGGGGCCGGGGCTGGTGGGCCTCAGCTATGAAACCCTGCCGTGGTTCACCGGTGCCGCGGTGCTGGCGCAGACGTTGCCAGCGACCCCGGTGATCCTGGTCGCCATACTCTACGGGATCGGCGCGCACGGCATCATGACACTCAACGATTTCAAGGCGCTCGAAGGCGATGCGCAGATGGGCGTCGATTCCCTGCCGGTGACGCTCGGCCCCGAAAAGGCGGCGCGCGTTGCCTGCGCGGTGATGCTGGTGCCGCAACTGGGTGTCGTCGCGCTGCTGATCGCCTGGGCGCAACCATGGCATGCGGGCGGCATCGCGGCGCTGGTGCTGGCGCAGGTCTGGGCCATGTCGGTGATGCTGCAGGACCCACGCGCCAAGGCGCCCTGGTACAACGGCACCGGCGTGCTGATGTACATCAGCGGCATGATGATCGCCGCCTTTGCCCTGCGTTCGCTGGAGGTGCTCTGATGACCCTGTCCTGGCTGTCGATCGTCCGTCTTGGCCTCGTGCAGATGGCCCTGGGCGCGGTCGTGGTGCTGACCACATCGACCCTGAACCGCCTGATGGTGGTCGAACTTGCCCTGCCCGCCGTCCTGCCCGGTCTGCTGGTGGCGCTGCATTACGGCATCCAGATCACCCGGCCGAACTGGGGCTTCCGGTCCGATACCGGCGGCAACCGCACGGTCTGGATCATCGGCGGCATGGCGGCGCTTGCGCTGGGCGGGATGCTGGCAGCGCTGGGCGTCGTTGTACTGCAATCGTCCTTCGGCGCCGGGCTCGCGATTTCCGTGCTGGCCTACGCATTGATCGGCCTCGGCGTCGGTGCCTCGGGCACCTCTCTTCTGGCCCTGCTCGCCACAGCCACGGCGCCGCACCGGCGCGCCGCCGCCGCGACAATCACCTGGCTGATGATGATCTTCGGCATCGCAATGACCGCCGGCGTCGTTGGCAGTTTCCTTGATCCTTACACGCCCGCGCTGCTGTTGCGCATCGTCGGCATCGTCACCGGTACGGCGCTGGTCCTGACCGTGCTTGCCGTCTGGGGCATCGAACGCGGCGTCGACGCCCAGCCCGAGGCCGAAAAGATGCCCTTCCGCCAAGGGCTGGCAGAGATCTGGGCCGAACCCAAGGCGCGCAACTTCACCCTCTTCGTCTTCCTCTCGATGACCGCCTATTTCATGCAGGAACTGATCCTAGAGCCTTACGCCGGCCTCGTCTTCGCCTTCACGCCCGGCGAATCCACGACCCTTTCCGGCGCGCAGAACGGCGGCGTCTTCCTCGGCATGCTGACCGTCGGCATCGCCGCCACCGGCCTGCGCTTCGGATCGTTGCGCAACTGGGTCGTCGCGGGCTGCATCGGCTCCGCCGCCAGCCTCGTGGCCATCGCGAACCTCGGCAGCCTCGGCGCTGGCGCGCCGCTAATGCCCGCCACCGTCGCGCTCGGGTTCTTCAACGGCATGTTCGCCGTCGCCGCCATCGGCTCGATGATGGCGCTGGCCGGCGAGGGGCGCGATGCCCGCGAAGGCACACGGATGGGCCTTTGGGGCGCGGCGCAGGCCATCGCCGCCGGGTTTGGCGGACTTGTCGGCGCCGCCGCGGTCGATGTGATGCGCGGGTCCTTGCCCGACGCCCCCGCCTTCGGCGCGGTGTTCCTGTTCGAAGCCGCGCTCTTTCTAGCCGCCGCCCTGATGGCGATGCGGATCATGCAGGGCCGTGCGCCCATGGCCCAGATGGTACCGGGAGAATGACCATGTTCGATGTCGTCGTCGTGGGCGGAGGCCCCTCGGGTGCCACAGCCGCCGAAGATCTGGCCCGCTCGGGTCACAAGGTCGCGCTGCTGGACCGCGAAGGCCGGATCAAGCCCTGCGGCGGCGCGATCCCGCCCCGGCTGATGGCCGACTTCCACGTGACCGAGGATCAGCTCGTCGCCAAGGTCAGCACCGCGCGGATGATCTCGCCCACCGGGCGCCAGGTCGACATCCCGATCGAGAACGGCTTTGTTGGCATGGTCGACCGCAAGGATTTCGATCCGTTCCTGCGCGCCCGCGCCGTGGCTGCCGGCGCCACACCCTTCACCGGCACCTTCATCCGCATCGACCGCGAGAACGGCACCCGCGTCGTCTATCGCGACAAGGCCAGCGGCGAGGAACGCAGCCTCGAGACCAAGCTGATCATCGGCGCCGACGGCGCGCGGTCGCGCGTCGGACGGGCCGAAGTGCCTGGCGGCGACACCATTCCATACGTTCTGGCCTATCACGAGATCATCAAGGCCCCGCCCGCGAACGCGACCTATGATCCGATGCGCTGCGATGTGATCTACGACGGCAAGATCAGCCCGGATTTCTACGGCTGGGTGTTCCCGCATGGCGACAGCTGTTCCGTGGGCATGGGCACCGAGGTCGGCTCGGTCGACCTCAAGACCGCCACCGCCGCCCTGCGCGCGGCCTCGGGGCTTACCGACTGCGAAACCCTGCGCCGCGAGGGTGCGCCGATCCCGCTGAAACCGCTGGACCGCTGGGACAATGGCCGCGACGTGGTGCTCGCGGGCGACGCCGCCGGCGTTGTGGCGCCTTCCTCCGGAGAGGGGATCTACTACGCAATGGTCGGTGGCCGCGTCGCTGCCACCGCCGCCGCCGCGACACTGGCCACCGGCAAGGCAAAGAACCTGATGCTGGCGCGCAAGCTCTTCATGCGCGAGCACAAGACCGTGTTCCGCGTGCTCGCCTCGATGCAGAACGCCTATTACCGCAGCGACAGCCGCCGCGAACGCTTTGTCTCGCTCTGCCACGACATCGACGTGCAGCGCTTGACCTTCGAGGCCTACATGAACAAGAAGCTCGTCAAGGCGCGGCCGATGGCGCACATCAGGATTGGCATCAAGAACCTGGGCCACCTGACCGGCCTCGTGCGGGAGACGTATGTATGAGCATTGAAATTCCGGCATGGGTGAACGGCACGCTGACACCGGTGGACAAGCTCGAAGCACATGTGCAGGGCCTGCGCCACAAGGCGGTGTCGGTCTTCGTCATCCGGGGCCGCGACGTGCTGATCCAGCGCCGGGCGATGGACAAGTATCACACGCCGGGGCTTTGGGCGAACACCTGCTGCACCCATCCGGAATGGGAGGAGTCCAGCCTCGATTGCGCCGTGCGGCGGCTTGACGAAGAGCTTGGAATCACCGGCCTGACCCCGGCCTATCGCGACCGGGTCGAATATCGCGCCGACGTGGGCGGCGGGCTGGTCGAGCACGAAGTCGTGGACATTTTCGTCGCCGAGGCGCCTGAGGCCCTACGCCTGCGCGCCGACCCGGACGAGGTAATGGAGACACGCTGGATCGCCTATCCGGCGCTGCTCTCCGAAGTGAAGGCGGCCCCGTCCCGCTTCACCCCCTGGCTGCGCATCTACCTCGACACCTATGCCGAGCGGATCTTCACACCCGAGATGCTTGCGCAGGCCTGAAACTCCCGCAATCCAAAACGAAAGCCCGGGATCCGGTCCCGGCGCCCTGCCCTTCTCCGGTTTTCAATAACTCTCGGGGGTCCGGGGGCAGAGCCCCCGGAAAGCTCTCATCCCATCCGCAACGGCACGACCTTCTGCTCGCGCCCCAGCGCCTGCAGCGCCACAGCGGCGATATCCTGCCGTGTCAGACCCGCATCGGCATACATCTGATCCGGGCTCGCCTGGTCGATGAAGCGGTCCGGCAGCGTCATGGTGCGGATGGCAAGCCCCCGGTCCAGCGCGCCGCGCGCCGCCAGTTCCTGCAACACATGCGCCCCGAAGCCGCCGCGGGCCCCTTGTTCGATGGTGATGAGCGCGGCGTGGTGACGGGCCAACTGCCCGATCAGTTCCATGTCCAGCGGCTTGGCGAACCGCGCATCCGCGATGGTGACGCTCAACCCCTCGGCCTCGAGCAGCCGGGCCGCTGCCTGCGCCTCGTCGAGATGCGCACCGAAGGACAACAGCGCCACATCCGCGCCTTCCTGCAGCACCCGGCCCTTGCCGATCTGCAGGACCTGGCCCCGTTCGGGCAGGGTCACGCCGGTGCCGTTGCCGCGCGGATAGCGGAAGGCGATGGGCCCCGCGTCATGGGCGGCGGCGGTTTCGACCATGTGCATCAGCTCCGCTTCGTCCGACGCGGCCATGACCGTGAAGCCCGGTAGATTGCTCAGATAGGCCACATCGAAGGCCCCCGCATGGGTCGCGCCATCGGCCCCCACCAGCCCGGCCCGGTCGATGGCAAAGCGCACCGGCAGCCCCTGCAGGGCCACGTCGTGCACCACCTGATCGTATCCACGCTGAAGGAAGGTCGAGTAGATCGCGCAGAAGGGTTTCAGTCCCGAGGCCGCCATCCCGGCGGCGAAGGTGACGCCGTGCTGTTCGGCAATGCCGACGTCGAAGACTCGCGCCGGGAACCGGTCGGCGAGGATATCGAGCCCGGTGCCCGAGGGCATGGCGGCGGTCACCGCAACGATGTTCGGATCGCGCGCCGCGGCATCGGTCAGCGCCTGGCCGAAGACCTTGGTATAGCTCGGTGCGTTGGGCTTGGATTTTGCCTGTGCGCCCGTGACAGGGTCGAATTTCGAAACGCCGTGGCCGCGGTCGGCGCTGGTCTCGGCGGGGGCAAATCCCTTGCCCTTGACCGTGCAGACGTGGATCAGCACCGGCCCGGTGGCGCGGGTCCGTGCCGCGCGCAGCACCGGCAAGAGCTGGTCCATGTCGTGACCGTTGATCGGCCCGATGTAGTCGAACCCCAGCTCTTCGAAGAGCGTACCCGACCCCGACAGGGCCCCGGTCACCAGCTGGCGGGCGCGTTTCGCGCCGTCGCGCATCGGCGCGGGAAGCGCGGATTCGAACCCTTCCGCCAGAGATTTCATCCGGGCCAGCGGTTCGTTCGCGTAAAGCCGGCTGAGGTAGGAGGACATGGCGCCCACCGGCGGAGCGATGCTCATCTCGTTGTCGTTGAGGATCACGAACATCCGCCGCCCCTCGGCGCCGGCGTTGTTCATCGCCTCGTAGGCCATGCCGGCGCTGATCGACCCGTCGCCGATCACCGCGATGGCGTCGCCGGTTGGCCGGCCCATGTCGCGCCCGACGGTAAAGCCGAGCGCCGCGGAGATCGAGGTCGAGGAATGGGCGGCGCCGAAGGGATCGTATTCGCTTTCGCTGCGCTTGGTGAAGCCCGACAGGCCGTCCTTCTGGCGCAGGGTGCGGATGCGGTCGCGGCGGCCGGTGAGGATCTTGTGCGGGTAGCACTGGTGGCCCACGTCCCAGACAAGCTTGTCCATCGGCGTGTTGAACACCGCGTGGATCGCCACGGCGAGTTCCACCACGCCCAGCGACGACCCGAGATGCCCGCCGGTTTCCGACACCGCCGAGATCACCTCGGTCCGCAATTCGTCGGCAAGGGTCGCGAGTGTGCGATCGTCCATCCGGCGCAGATCGGCGGGACCGGCGACGCGGTCGAGGGTCGGGGTTTGCGGTGTCGTGGTCATGTGGAGCCTCCATCAAAGGGGAGATTTGGCGCCACGTTCATAAGCGGGGTGCCCTGAACGTGGCGCCGGTCTCCTGTAGCCAACAGGAAGGGAACCGGGATCATGCGATCCCGACATCCGCTGCACGATTTTGGGAACAACGCAGCGGATCCGGCGAGGGTGGGGGCAGACAGACCGCCCCGACCGGTCATTCGTAAACGGGCGCGCCCGTCGTTGCGAGTTCGGGATAGTTTCCGATCACGTTGGTGCCCTGCAACGGCTGCTGGTAGCCCTTGTGGCAGGTCCGGCAGGCGGCCTTGGGCGCGTCGGCAAAGACCGGACCCAGCCGTTCCGGCGGATAGACGTCCTGCAGCGGCACGAGGTATTCGGTGTTCATCTCGACCACCATGTCGATGCCAAGCAGTTCGGTCGCCCATTGCGGCGTCACCTGGCCCGCGTCGTAGAAGGCGCGGCTGTTGTGACAGAAGACGCAGTTCACACCCAGCGAGTTGCTGACGTAGTTCATCAGCGAGAAGGTGCGTTCGGCATCCTGCCAGGCCGGGTAGTCGACCGCGGTCGGCTTGACGTCAACATGCGCCTCGAGGTCGTGCACCTTGATCGACTCGCCGTTCAGCAGGTAGGCCTCGAGCGCGTCGGAGGGCAGCGAGGTGTAGGAGCTTTGCACCGTCACCTTGTTCTGCACGCCGCCCCAGCCGGTCATCGGCGCGCTAACTTCACCCAGCTTGAACCAGATGTCAGACGGCACGTTCTCGCCACGGTGGCAGGTGTAACAGGTCACACCGACTTCCTTGTTGGCGTTGACGTGCCCGGCCCAGGCCTCGTTGAGGTTCTGGGTCATCTGGATCATCCGGCGCGACACGACCTTTGTATAAAGATCGTCGTTGCCGTATTCCTCGATGCCCACGTCGCCGTGGCAATAGGCGCAGCCCTGTTCGGGGGCGACCCACTGGGTGATGGCGGCCATCACCCGGTTGAAGTTGTCCTCGGTCAGGTCACCCAGCACCTGCACGTTCTCGTAGGCTTCGCTGGCGAGGGTCTCGCCGCCTTCGGGAACATAGGGTTCTTCGGTATACATCGCCTCGATCGTGGGATCGGGGGTGGCGAGGTCGACCTTGAACTCGGGCACCGACATCCCGATGCCGCGCGGGCCGGTCTGCAGGCTGTCGGTGGCGTAGGGCTGACCGAAGCTGATCAGACCCACCACCACGATCACGGCCGCGCCACAGGCCCCCACCAGGATCGCAGGACCGTAGATGTCGGTCTTGTTCTCCGAGTTCCACTTGTTGAACCATTGGGGAAGCATATCAGTTCTCCTGTCCAATGAAGGCTTCATAGGAGCCGTATGCATCGTAGCCGTAGCTGCCGTCATACATCGGAGCGAAGTGATGCTCCTGGGCCCAGATGAACCAGTTGTCCACGACCGTGCCGGTCAGCAGGATGCCGATACCGCCCGTGATCGGGGTCAGTACCGCAAACCACCACGCCCAGCGGTGAATGCCTTCCATCGTGGCGTTGAAGCCCATGGTCCAGCGCCAGAACAGGGCCGCACGTTCCGAGGCGGTGCCGCGGTCGACGATCTGCTCGAGCTCGCGGTCGCCACCGTAGCGGGTCACGGCGAGGATCGTCGCACCGTGCATCGCGAAGAGCAGGACGGAGCCATAAAGGAAGACGATCGAGAGGCAGTGGAACGGGTTGTAGTAGAGGTTGCCGTAGCGGATGGAAAACGCCGTGGTCCAGTCGAGGTGCGGGAAGATCCCGTAGGGCACCGCCTCGGACCAGGATCCCATCAGGATCGGCCGGAAGAGACCCAGCACCAGGAACAGCCAGACCGCAGAGGCGAAGGCCCAGAAGACGTGCTTGCCCATCTTGTGCTCTGCCGCCAGCAGGTAGCTGCGCAGGAGCCAGGTCATCACCGACACCAGCAGGAAGAAGCTGGCGATGATGTACCAGCCGCCGTCATAGAGCGGCGGGATGGTCAGCCCGTATTCGGGGCTGGGCGGCTCCAGCGCCAGCCAGAAACCCTGGCGCAGGAACTCCGGCAGCGACCAGTCGACCTGGGCCAGCATGTTGATGCCGATGATGTTGAGCGCAAGAATGCCGGTGAGGATCGAGATAAGCCCTGTCCATCCCAGGTACACCGGGCCCAGCTGCGCGTTGCCGATCCAGCCGGCGAGGGTGGAGAACCGCGCCCAGGTGCCACGCTCGCGCTTGGCATTGCCGCTGTCGTCCATGCCCCATTCCGGGGCGCCCTGCACCTGGACCTGCGTGAATATGTTCTGATATTCGATCATGTCTTACATCCCCACGTTCGTGCCCCAGAGCGGAAGCTCCAGCCACCAGTTCCACCATTCCGGCCAGCCCTTGGTCCAGACCGGGCCCGAGATGATGATGCAGACCGCCGAGAAGAAGACGGCGTTGATTGCGAGCAGGAAGCCCAGGCGGTGAATGCCCAGCGTCCCGATGGAATAGCCGATGAAATCGCGGAAGAACGTATCCTCGTGATCCGGCGTCTTCATCTCCTCGCCCTTTTCGGGATTGGCCGCGCTCAGGATCAGACCGCCATGCAGCGCCAGCGCCAGGGTGGTGGTGAAGAAAAGCGTCACCGCCAGCATGTGGGCCGGGTTGTAATGGAAGTGCAGATAGGCGTAGCCGGTGTTGCTGACCCAGTCGAGGTGGCTGAAAATGCCGTAGGGAAAGCCATGCCCCCAGGCGCCCATCAGTAGCGGGCGGAAGATCACCAGCGTGACGTAGGCCAGGATCGCGAAGGCAAAGGCGAAGGGTACGTGATACCCGATGCCCAGCTTGCGGCAGATCTCGACCTCGCGCAGCGCCCACGAGATGAACGCGCCGGTGGCACAGATCGTGATGATCTGCCAAAGGCCGCCCTCCATCAGCGGGGCCGCACCCAGACCATAGCTCAGGTCAGGCGGCGCGATATTGATGAGCCAGGGATTGAATGTGCCCTGATGAGCCGCGCCCCAGAAGATGAGGATGGTTCCCAACAAGGCGAAGAAGGCGGTCGTGACTCCGAAGAAGCCCACGAAAAAGGGCCCAACCCAGAAGTCGAACAGATCGCCGCCGATCAGCGTCCCTCCGCGGACGCGATATTTTTTCTCGAAGCTGAGCAAGGCCATCTTCTTGATCTCCGCGTTTGGCGGTGCGTCCTGTCGAGACAGCGACCGTCATTTCAATTACTTTTGCTTGGTTTGCCGCGGGCAACCGGCGAATGCCGTCAGCTGCCCGCAGCGATGCTCTTGGGTCATGTCGAACCTCCCCTTGCAGGGTCGGTTTACATGCCTGCTGATGCGGCGGTTTCGAACCAGTTCACACCATTGGCGAGCACGACCATGTGGATCATTGCTGCCAGCAGGAAGAGAAAGACACCCTGTGCCACGAACACGCGGCGGGGGTCGAAGACGAGCCAGATCTTGTAGAACTTTGCCATTTTCTATCTCTCCCTCAGAACCACGGACGCCAGATGAAGGTCGCAAGGTGTGCGACCACTGCAACCGCCGAGAACAGCCAAAGGCCGCTCATGTAGACGGAATGCAGCTCCTGGGCCTGCTCGTCGGTAAGACCTGTGAAGGACAGGTCGGAATTATCAGCCATGAACTTTCCTCCGGAATGTTATTGCTGACGCCGCAACCCCTGCGGCTGGGTCCTTCGGAGGCGCGCCCCCTCGGGCCTGTCTGCGCGGGGGTCGCCCCCCGAACAGTCAGTTTCGGATTCCAGGCGGTCAGGCCTGGAAAATGAGCGGTGTGATCCGGTCGGCTTCGGCCCAGGCCCGGGCCAGCGGGCCGTGCAGGTTGAGCGTCTGCTTCTGGAACACCTCCAGCGCCCAGAACGCCGTGGCGAAGGGGATCGCCACGAGGAAGATGAGCGTGAAGTAGAAAAGGAATTCGGTGCCGCGCTTCTGCGTGGTCCGGTGGCCACTGGTGCGCGGCCCGTTCGAGGTAAAGTCCGTCATGATGTCGGTCCTCCTGTTGACGTCGAAAGCTGGCGAACGGTTTCGATCACGACCCGTTCGTCCCCTTGTTTCAGTGCCGCCGCCTCTGCTGCGTCGCGCAGGTTCTTGGCGGCTGAAATCCTGGTCAGCACCGGATGGGTGGCGACGATGCGATCCAGCTCGGCCTGGGCATCCGCGTCCCACGGGAAATCCCGGCGCAGCGGCGTGAGCGTGGCGTCGGTCTTGTCCATTTCCGTGCCCAGCGGCAGGATGTGGAACAGCGCATCGAACAGCCCGTTGCACACCTCTTGCAGCAGGTAGGTGGCACCCGCGTAGCCCATCATCGGCGTGCCGGTATGCCGCCGGATCGCGGCGCCCGGAAAGCTGGCCGGGATGAACGTCGGCTGCGGCCCGTGGCCCGCCTTCATCTCGGCGAGGTACATCTTTTCGTTGATCGACCCCATGACGACGAGCGGGCGTTTGCTGTGCAGCATGGCCCGGACCTCTTCGTTGTTGGTCTTCTTTCCGGCGGTCCGCGCGACGGCGAAGGCGCAGGGCAGACCAAGGTCGTTCTCGAGGTAGTTGCGGATGCCGCGCGCGTAGGTCTCGTTTGCAACGATGGCGAAATTCGCGGTGGCGAAGAAATCCTGAGTCACCGACCGCCAAAGGTCCCAGACCGGCTTCAGCGTCGAATGTTTCTCGCGCTGGATGAACGGCTCGGGATCGAGGTCCAACATCTCGCCCAAGGTGCGCAGGAACTTGGTCGTGCTCTCCACCCCGATGGGCGCTTGCAGGTACGGCTTGCCCAGGCATTCGCAAAGGCCGCGGCCGAATTCGCGGTACATGCAGATGTTGACGTCGGCATTCACCAGGTTGCGCATCTCGGCCAGGTGCGCGCCCAGCGGCATCACCATGTTGACCTCGGCGCCGATGCCCTCGACCAGCCTGCGGATCTCGGCGAGGTCCGAGGGCATGTTGAACGTGCCGTACATCGGGCCAAGGATATTGACGCGGGGGGCGGCGCCCTCTTCGCGCTTCTTTTCGGGCGGCATCCGGCCCTTGGTCATGCCGAATTCGGTAAAGATCCAGGTCATCGCGCGGTCGGCGCTCTGCCACTGGTCCTCGTCGATGGTTCGCGGCAGGAAGCGCTGGATGTTGGTGCCCTGCGGCGTGACGCCCCCGCCGATCATCTCGGCAATGGACCCGGTGACGACCACCGCGGGCAGCGCCGGGTCGAGCACTTTCCACGCCCGCTCCATCGCCTCTTCGGTCCCCTTGCCCATCTCGTCCTCAGCAAGGCCGGTGACGACGATGGGCAATTCATGCGGGGGGAGCGCGTCGGTATAGTGCAGCACAGAGGTGACCGGCAGGTTCTCGCAGCCGACGGGGCCGTCGATCACCACCTGCAATCCCTTGACGGCGCAGAAGGCATAGACCGCCCCCCAGTATCCGCCCGCGCGATCGTGGTCCTGGATCAGCATTTCACACCCCCGTTGGCCGCGACCCGGGCCTTTTCGGCGCGTTCGAGCTTCTTGAGGTTCTGGGCGCGGAAATCGGGGCGCAGGTTCGGTGCACCTTCCCAGACGCCGGCGGTGTCACCTGTGCCGACGCCCTCGAAAAAGGCCTTCATCTTGCCCATCCGCTCTTTCCCGGCGATGGCGGCGTTGATGACTTCGGCCAGCGACCCGGCCCCCGCCGGTCCCATCAGGGGCCGCGCGGAAATGAGGTTGGTGTAGTAGAGCGCCGGAATGCCCAGCTGCTTGGCCTTCTGCACCACCGGCGTCGTGCCGATGGCGAGGTCCGGCTGTACCGCTTCCATCGCGGCGCAATCGTCTTCCAGCGAGGCCCGGTACTTGACCTTGATGCCCTTCGCCTCGAGCCAGGCGGCATCGTCGGCGGACCAGGGCGACTTCGCGCAGGCCGTGCCGACATAGCGCAGATCCGCGCCGCTTTCGACCAGCAGCCGCGCCACCAGGAGCTCGGAACCCTCGTAGCCCGAGAGGGTGATCGTGCCGTTGATCGGCGCATTGGCCAGCGCACCCTTGATCGCGGGCAGAAACGCGTTCTGCGCCGCCGCCACCTGCTCTTTCGAGATGCCAAAGGCTTCGCCGATAGCCGCGAGCCAGGCCGCGGTGCCGTCATGTCCCACGGGAGCCGATCCGACAATGGTCCGCCCGGCAGCTTCGAATTCGCGCACGGCAGCGGTGTAGAAGGGATGGATTGCCGCCACTGCGCCGCAATCGAGCGCCGCATAAAGCTCGCGCCACTCGCGGCACGGCACGACCGGACCAGCGGCCAGGCCCAGGGGCGCCAGCATCGCGCCGATCATCATCGGATCGGCCGGGAACATCTCGCCCAGCAGGCTCACGGTCGGGCGGTCGGACTGGCCGTTTTCGGGACGCGCCACCGGCCCGGCCTCGATCTCTTTCCGGGCGTAATTCAGCATCGCCCCGGCCAGCACGTCCTTGGCCTCGGCATGGGTCGGCACGCCGAACCCCGGCACGTCGATCCCGACGATGCGCACGCCGTTGATTTCCTCGGGCAGCAATCGCAGCGGCACGCCGCTGGCGGTCGGAACGCACAGGTTGGTGACCACGATGGCGTCGAACCGATCCGGGTCGGCCATCTCGTGCACGGACTCGCGGATGTCCTCGAAGAGCTTGCCGGTCACCAGCGTTTCGGAATTGAACGGCACATAGCCCACCGACCGGCGCGCGCCGTAGAAATGCGACACGAAGGTCAGGCCATAGACGCAGCAGGCGGATCCCGAGAGCACCGTCGCCACCCGTTTCATCCGCAGGCCGACGCGCAGGCTGCCGAAGGCCGGGCACATGCTCTGCGGCTTGTCATGCGGGCCTTGCGGGTAATCGGCGGCAAACTTGTCCAGCATCTCGGCATTGCCGGCGAGGCGCGCGGCCTTCTGCATCTCCGCCCCGGAATGGCAGCCCAGACCGTCGGCGGACATGGCATCCTGCGGCACCTCCGCATCGCGCGGATGGCCCTGGGTCACTTCTGCCTGAGCGGCGGCGTCGTATGTCACTTCATCAGTCAAGTCGGTCCTGTCTTCTTCTCTGGTTCAAAATAACCCTCGGGGGTGCGGGGGCTGGCCCCCGCTCCGGCGTTCCCTCAGGCGTCGTCGTAGACCACCTCAAGAGAGGCTTTCGGCTTGGCATGCTTGCCGCGCATGTCGGCATCGGTCGCGGGCACCAGCTGGTAATCGCCGCCGGTATCCTTGGCGTCGAAGAGACCCAGCAGCCCGTCCTGGTCCAGCGGCGTCGGCCGTACCGGCGGAGCGAGGCTCACGGCATCGGCCAGTTCGGCAAACAGGCTCCCCCAGGGGGATTTCGCCGTGCCGACGATCTGGTAGTTGGCGGATTTCTTGCGCAGGTCGTCGTCCTGCGGGATCGCGGCCAGGATGGGGATGTCGACCGCCTTGGCAAAGGCCTGCGCCTCGCCCGACAGGTCGTCCTTGTTCACGACAAGACCCGCGACGCCGACGTTGCCGCCCAGCTTGCGGAAATACTCCACGGCAGAGCAGACGTTGTTCGCGACATACAGCGACTGCAGGTCGTTTGACGCAACCAGGATCACCTTCTGCGCCATGTCCCGCGCGATCGGCAGGCCGAAGCCGCCGCAGACCACGTCGCCCAGGAAGTCCAGCAGCACGTAGTCGAAGTCCCAGTCGTGGAAGCCCAGCTTTTCCAGCAGCTCGAAGCCGTGGATGATCCCGCGCCCGCCGCAGCCGCGGCCGACTTCCGGCCCGCCAAGCTCCATGGCAAAGACGCCGCCGCGCTTGAAACAGACGTCGCCGATGGCAACCTCTTCGCCGGCGAGTTTCTTGCGAGTCGAGGTTTCGATGATCGTCGGGCACGCCTTGCCGCCGAACAGCAGCGAGGTCGTGTCGGATTTCGGGTCACAGCCGATCAGCAGAACGCGCTTGCCCTGTTCGGCCATCATGTGGCTGAGATTGGCGAGGGTGAAGGACTTGCCGATCCCGCCCTTGCCGTAGATCGCGATGATCTGGGTTTTCTTCGTGGCCTCGGTCGGGATCACGTCGGCCAGATCCTCGCCTGCTTCGTCCCGCAGGCGCTGGTCGAAATCCTTGAGGTTCGGTACATCGTCCTTCACGCGGCGTCCTTCCAGTTGAGTATCATCTTCAGGCAGGCCGGATCCTCGAAGGCGGTTCGATACGCCTCCGGGGCATCGATGGCCCGTGCGTCATGTGTGATCAGCCCCGCCAGGCTCAGCGCGCCCTGGTCGATCAGGGCCCGGGTGGCGGTCAGGTCCGCGGGCGTCCATTCGGCGGCGACGCGGAACCGCGCCTCCTTCATGAAGGCGGGCGGAAAGGCGAATTGCAGCGGCTGGGCGTAGAACCCCGCCAGCACGATCTCGCCGCCCTTGGCGATGCGGCCGATCAGGTCGTTGAGCAGCGCGCCGTTGCCCGAGGCGTCATAGACGCTTTGGTAATCGCGGCGCGTGTCGGTTTCGGGGTCGATGACGTCATATCCATCGGCCCCGGAGCGGCGCGCCGGGTCGATTTCCCAGACCGTCGGCGCGGGCGCACCCGCGACCAGGGTCAGCCGGGCCAGCAATCGGCCCAGGACCCCGTGTCCGACGATCAGGTCCGGCACGGTCTTGTTGAACCCGGCCATTGCATGGCGCGCCGTGGCGGCCAGCGCCAGCAAGGCACCCTGCGCGCCGAGACCCGAATCGATTCGGCACACCCGGTCGCTTCCGGTCACGATGTGGCTTGCCGCCCCGCCGAAAAGTCCGAAGGCGCCATCGTAGCAATTGGCGCCGGGAACGAAGACATGATCGCCCGGGCTGAACCCGGTCTGCGCGCCCGCCTCGATCACCTCGCCCGCGGCTTCGTAGCCGGGAACCAGCGGATACCCCATGCCGGGGAACGGCGGCATGTCACCGGACCAGAACAGCTTTTCCGTGCCGGTGGAGATGCCGGAGTGGCGCACCTCGATCACGAGATCGGTCTGCGCCGGGTCGGTCAGCGCAAGATCCGCGACCGCCAGATCCTTTGGTCCATTGAGAAGGACAGCTTTGGTTTGCATTTCGACCCTCCCCCGGTTCGAGCGCAGCGTTGGTTTACGGGGCGATTCCCCTTGTACGCGGCGGTTTGTCCTTCTGTCAGTTTAAGCTTACACACCTATGTGTCAACATAAATGGACAGTCTGGATCATGCGGAGCGGACAGTTTTGCGGGCCGTGAGGGTGGAGGTCACATAGGGCCGCGCGGGCCGTGGCGACGCGATCTGGTCAAAACCCGCAGCCTTGCACATCTCGGCGATACGACTGGCAGAGCGCACCGTTCCGGTCCGCATGGCGAGCGTATAGAAGGCGAAATAGACGTCGCCCGCCGGCTCCGGCATCGCTCCTCCCGACATCGGTTCCGAGACGATCAACCGCCCGCCGTCGGGCAGTGCGTCAAAGGTTTTGGACAACAGGGCCGAGACGGTGTCGTCCTCGTGGTCGTAAAGAACGCGAATCAGCGAAACGGCATCGGCGCCCAAGGGCAGCGGGTCGTCCCGAAAGGATCCTGCTGCCGTGATGATCCGGTCCGAAAGCCCGGCCTCAACCAGCCGTGGCCGCGCAGCGTCGACAACGTGCGGCAGGTCGAAGAGCGTCACCTTCATCCCGGGTTCCGCGCGGGCCGCGGCCGTCGCGAAGGCGCCAAAGCCGCCGCCGATATCCAGCAGGTGGCGCACGCCTGAAAGCGACACGGCCCTCAGCGTGTCCTGCGCGACCAGTCCCTGACTTTGCGCCATCAGGTCGGAATATGTGGAGGTCACGTCCGGATCGTTGGCACCCTGCGCACCGAAGACATAAGGCCAGAATTCCGCCAGCTCGGTCTCGACCTCGCCGCGCAAAAGCGCCACGGGATCGGCCATGTCTCGATACAGAACGTCGTGATGGCGGATCATCTGCTCGAGACCCGGCACACCGAGAAGTGCCGCGCCTTTCCGAGCTATGGCAAAATCTCCGCCGCGCCGGCGTTTGAGCAGGCCCAGCGCCGCACCTGCTTGCAACAGGCGGAGCATGCGGTCGGGGGTGATACCGGTGCCCTGGGCGAGCGCGCCCGTGGTCTGTGGTCCCGACATCAGACGATGCAGCACCCGCAGTTCGACCAGCGCGTACAGAACCTGCGATTTGACGAAGCCCTGCACGAGATCGAAAAGCTCTGCGCCTTCGCGGCGCGCGATACGGCGGGTGAGAATATTGCGCGCCGCCCAGCTTTGAAATCCGGGCCGGGCGATCAGTCGCGCGATCCGCGTGCCCAGGCCCGGCGCCTTGGCGCGCGGGACGGGGGGCGGATCGGCCGTCACGGTCATAGGATCAGGCCTTGGCCTGAACAGGCTCGACAACCGGGGTCAGACGTTCGGCCTGCAACCGCACCATCTCGGCCAGCTTCGCCTCTCCGGGACAGGACGGAATCGAGGCGATGGCGCCGGACAGGATGTCCTTGAGCCGCCGGATCGCACCGTCGACACCCAGCGACGCCACGGCATTGGGACGCCCGTGAAGGTCGTCCTGTCCGGCGGGCTTGCCCAGCGTTTCGATATCGTAAAGCGCATCGCGCAGGTCGTCGGCCACCTGGAACGCCTCGCCGATGCGGGCACCCAACTCGTGCCAGGGCTCGGCCTCCTGCCCGGCAGCCACGGCGCCCATCTGGGTCGCCGCGATGAAAAGCGCGCCGGTCTTGGACTGGTGATAGGCCGACAGGTCGATCCGCGCTTCGCTTTCCCACCCCTGCCCGGCGCAGATGCCGTTGGGCATCCCGGTCTGGCGGGCGAGCGTCAGCACCAGCTGCATGGCGCGATCCGGCGCATGGGGTGCGGCGCGGGCGAGCACTTCAAATGCGAGGACGATCAGCGAATCGCCGGTCAGAACAGCAAGCGGTTCGGAATAGGCGCGGTGCACCGACGGTTTACCGCGCCGCAAATCGGCATCGTCGAAACACGGCAGATCGTCATGCACGAGGCTGGCGCAGTGGATGAGCTCGAGCGCCGCGGCAGCCGCGTCTGACAGCTCCGGCCGGTCGTCGCCACAAGCCAGGGCGACCGACATGAGAATTGTCGGGCGGATGCGCGCGCCGCCGGGCGTGGTCGCATATCCCAGCGCGGTCGAAAGCTGCGACGGCGCCTTGCCGGTCTGGCCCAACGCCACCGCGCGGGCGACCGCCGCATTGATCCGCTTGTGCATATCCATGTGGTCGCTCCTTCACGCCGGGCCTGGCGCAATGTAAGTATTGTTAGACAGCTAAGTGTAAATCATACTGGACAGGTTGCCTTCGCGAGTCAACAATCCAGACATGGCAACGCCGACGGCATCCGACCGAGACCGTCCCGCCGGGCCGATCGTAGTGATCGGCGCGGGCATCGGAGGTTTGTGCGCTGCGCTTCCGCTGGCCCATGCCGGCTATGACGTCACGGTGCTGGACCGGCACGGGCATGTCGGCGGCAAGATGCGCCAGGTGAACGGCGTCGACGCGGGACCGACGGTTCTGACCATGCGCGACGTCTTCGACGACCTCTTTGCCGTGGCAGGCACAAGGCTCGAGGCGCATGTGACCCTGTTTCGGCAGGATATCCTGGCGCGGCACTGGTGGCCGGATGGCGGCACGCTCGATCTCTGCGCCGATCGGGCCGTCAATGCCGAGGCCATCGGGAAACTGTCAGGCCCGCATGACGCCCGCGCCTTTGCGGCCTTCTGCAAACAGGCGGAGACACTGTTCGACGGGTTCCGCGATCCGGTGATGCACAACCCGCGCCCGGCTTTCAGCGGCCTTGCCGCGCAGGTCCTGCGCGCGCCGAGACTGCTGCGCGCGATGGCGCCGATGCGCAGCCTCGCGGGGCTACTCGATCACAGCTTTTCCGACCCGCGCCTGCGGCAGCTTTTCGGGCGTTACGCCACCTATGTCGGAGGGTCGCCCTACCGATCACCGGCGCTGCTGGCGCTGATCTGGCAGGCCGAGGCTGCCGGTGTCTGGTGTGTCGAGTGCGGGATGCAGGCGCTGCCCCGTGCCATCGCCACGCTGATCCAGGCGCGCGGCGGGCGTATACGGCTGAACGCGCAGGTCGAAAATATTCTCACCGACGGTCACGGCATCGCCGGTGTGACCCTGGCCGATGGCGCCGTCCTTTCTGCCCGCCACGTGATCTTCAACGGCGATCCGCGTGCACTGGCCAAAGGTCTGCTCGGGCGCGAAGTGGCTTCGGTCGCGCCACAGACCGTGCGCCTGCCGCGCAGCCTCTCGGCCAATGTCTGGGCCTTCGCCGCCCGGCCGACCGGGCCGGAACTGGCGCATCACAACGTGTTTTTCTGCGCCGACCCGAGAGCCGAATTCGACGCCATTGCCAGGGGCCGCCTGCCCGCCGATCCGACGCTCTACCTCTGCGCGGAAGATCGCGGCAAACCGCAGTCGCCGCCCGGCGCGGAGAGATTCGAGATCATCGCCAACGCGCCTCCCCTCACCCGACATCGGCAAACCGCCGAGGAGACAGACAGATGCCACCGTCAGACCTTTCGGACGCTGGCCCGTTTCGGGCTGCACTTCGACCCCTCGCCGGCGGCCGGCACGCTCACGACGCCGGAGATGTTCGAGGCGCTGTTTCCGGCGAGCGCCGGATCGCTTTACGGGCAGAGCCCGCACGGGATGACCGCCGCACTGGCCCGACCGGTGGCGGAAACGGCCATTCCGGGCCTGGTGCTGGCGGGCGGCGGGGTGCATCCGGGCGCGGGGGTGCCGATGGCGGCGCTTTCCGGCAGGCACGCGGCCGCGGCGATTTTGGCGGGCCGAACTTCGCCCTCGCCGTCCCGCCCAACGGCTATGCCTGGTGGTACATCGACGGGATCAGTGCAGACGGAAAGCGCGCCGTCTCGGTGATCGCCTTCATCGGGTCGGTGTTTTCGCCCTGGTATCGCTGGTCCGGGCGGCGCGACCCGGAGAACCACGTCTGCATCAACGTCGCCACCTACGGACCCGGCGGACGGTTCACCATGACCGACCGTGGCCGATCTGCCTTGCGCCAGACGCAGGACAGCATGACAGTCGGGCCGTCGGGCCTGCACTGGGACGGAAGACAACTGGTGATCGACATCGACGAGGTGTCGGCCCCGCCGATCATTTCCCGCGTCCGCGGCCAGATTCGCGTGACGCCCAGCGCCGTGACCGACCGCGAACTGTTGCTGACACCCGACGGCGCGCATGTCTGGCGGCCCTTCGCACCGGTGTCGTCGATTTCGGTCGATCTCGCGGCACCCGGCTGGCAATGGGACGGCCACGGGTATTTCGACGCCAATTTCGGCACCCGGGCGCTGGAAGAGGATTTCGCCTATTGGACCTGGGGACGCTACCCGGCGCGCGGCGGCAGCACCTGTTTCTACGATGCCGTGCGGCGTGACGGCACCGAACTGGGCGCGGGCATACACTTCGGCGCGGATGGCACGGCAGAAGAAACTCCCCTGCCCGACAAACGCCCCCTGCCCCGGTCGCTCTGGACCGTGCGGCGCGTGACGCGCGGCGATCCGGGCACACAACCGCGGCAGGTGATGAGCATGCTGGATGCGCCGTTCTATTCCCGCGCGATGGTGGAAACGACGCTGGACGGGGAAAAAACAACGGGCGTGTTCGAAGCGCTGGACCTGCGCCGCTTCGCCTCGCCCCTGCTGAAGCCGATGCTGGCGGTGCGGGTGCCCCGGCGGGCGCGGTGGACGTTCTAGGCTTTGTCCGGGTTGCGCCGGAGGACCGAGGCGTTGAGCGCGCCGGCAATGCTGACCCACACAAGGTAGGGCACGAAGAGCGCACCGGCGATCCAGTCCACCTGCCACAACGCAAGCAGTGTGGCGGCCACGGACAGCCACAGCGCCGACAGCACGATCAGACCCAGTTTCAGACGTTTCAGGCCGAAGAAGACCGGCGTCCACAATCCGTTGAGCGCGATCTGCAACGACCAGAGCGCCATGGCGATGCTACTGTCCGGCGCCAGCGCGGCGCGCGCTCCCGCCGTCGCCATGCAGATGTAGAGCGTTGTCCAGGTGACCGGGAACACCCAGTCGGGTGGCGTCCAGGACGGCTTGTCCAGCTTACGATACCACTCCCCGGGCGGGAACAGCCCGCCGGTAGACCCGGCCGCGAAACAGGCGCCGAGGAAGATGAGGAACAGGATCCAGAACATGGATATCAGTTAGAGCGCGCCTGTGGTGTCATCAAGGCCTCGCGTCTTTCCCGATCCATTTCCGCAAGGCGCCCAAGAGCGTCGATAAGGCCGTCCTGCCGCGTCCAGCGCCTCGGTTCACGCGTCGCGGCGGCATCGACAAGGAACGCCACCTCGTCAATGGGTCGGGCATAGAGCACCGCGGACCGGGGCATCACCGCCGTCGTCGCCGTGCGCGTCGCGGCCAGCATCAGCCAGCCGATTTTTTGCGCCTTCGAAGTATGCGCGCGGGTCGAGATCGAATCGTAGCCCACTTGCTGCACCTCGCGGCCGATCCCGGCATAGATGTGCCGCGCGGCGAAGATGCCCGGACGGCAGGAGATCGGCAGCGCTGCGATCCCGGCTTCGGAGCGGATGTAGAGCCGGTTCGCCTCCATCACCAGCTGCTTGGTCATCTTGCGGATGGCGCGGGTGGGTTTCGGATTGGCGAGGAATGTATCGACGTCGATCCCGGCCTCGTCCAGCCAGTCGGTCGGCAGATAGAGCCGCCGTTCCAGCGCATCCTCGCCCACATCCCGCGAAATGTTGGTCAGCTGCATCGCCACGCCAAGGTCGCAGGCCCGCGCCAGCGCATCGGCATCGCGCACCCGCATCAGCACGCACATCATCGCCCCCACGGCAGAGGCGACGCGGGCGCAATACCCGTAAAGCTCCGGCAAGGTCGCATAGCGCCGCCCCATCGCGTCCCAGGCGAGACCTTCGAGCAGGGCTTCGGGCAGGGCGCGCGGCATGTCGAAGTCCTCGACCACGGCGGCAAAGGCCCGGTCGGGGGCGGTGTCGCGGGGCTGCCCGCGATAGACGAGATCCAGACGCTCCTGCAACGACAGAACGGCGGCCGCCTTCTGCGCCTGCAGATCCACGGCGTCATCGGCGAGGCGGCAAAAGGCATAGAGCGCCAGCGCCGGATTGCGGACCTTGGCCGGCAGCAACTTCGACGCCGCGTGAAAGGACAGCGACCCGTGGCGGATGGCCTCGGCGCAGGCCTCGATATCGGCGTCGCGCAGGGTCATGCCACGGTCTCCGGATCGGGGACAAGCTGGCTCAACACTTCCGCCGAAGAGATCACGCCGGGCAGGCCCGCGCCGGGATGGGTGCCTGCACCGGTGAGGTACAGGCCCTTCACCTCTTCCGACACGTTGTGCGGGCGGAAATACGCGCTTTGCAGGATGCGCGGTTCGATGGAAAAGCCGGTGCCGTGCGGCGAGAGATACCGGGACCGGAACTCCTCTGGCGTGAACACCTCTTGCGCGGTGATGCGGTTGCGAAATCCCGGCAGAAGCTGGGCGTCAAGCACGTCGCTCATCTTGTCGAGGTAAGCGGCTCTTTCGCTCTCCCAATCCACGGGATTCTTGTGACCGAGGTGCGGCACGGGGCTCAGGACATAGAAGGTATCGTCGCCCTCGGGCGCCACGGTCGGGTCGGTGACGCTGGGCCGGTGGACATAGAGCGACATGTCGTCGGACAGGGTGCCGTTGATGAAGATGTCGCGGACGAGGCCCTTGTAGCGTGGGCCGTTGAGAATGGTGTGGTGGCCCACATCCTTCCACATTCCCGCCGTGCCCTTGGTGCCGAAGTACCAGACGAAAAGGCCCATCGACCACCGCGCCTTTGCCAGCTTCTTCGGAGTCCAGCGGCGGCGCGGCGTGTTGCGCAGCAGGTGATCGTAGGTAAAGCCCGCGTCGGCGTTGGACACCACGACGTCGGCGGTTACGATCTCTCCGGTGGTCAGCTTCACACCCTTGGCGCGGCCGTCACGGACGAGGATTTCATCCACCTCGGTTTCATAGCGCAGCACGCCGCCCTGGTCGGCGATCACGTCCGCCATTGCCTTGGCAATCGCGGCGACCCCGCCCATGGCGTAATGCACCCCGAATTCCTTTTCGAGGTGGCTGACGAGGATATACATCGAAGTGACGTTGAACGGATCGCCGCCGATGAAGAGCGGATGGAAGGACAGCGCCATGCGCAGGCGTTCGTCCTTCACGCGGCTGGCGGCATGGGCATAGACCGACTTGTCGGCGCGCAGCCAGGCAAATGTCGGCAGGACCGCGATCAGGTCGCGCAGCCGGTGCAGCGACCGGCGGCCCAGATCCTCGAACCCGAACCAGTAGCGGCGTTCGCTATCTTTCAGGAATTTCTCGTAGCCGGGCAAATCGTTGGGCGACAGGCGCGCCACTTCGGCCCGCATGGCATCGGTGTCTTGCCGCGCGGTAAAGGTCGATCCATCCGGCCAGCGAATCTCGTAAAACGGGTCGAGCGCGCGCAGGTCCACGTCGGCGTCGAAATCCCGTCCGCAGGCCCGCCACAGCTCGCGGAAGGTCTGCGGCACGGTGACGATGGTCGGACCGAGGTCGAACCGGTGGCCGTCCTTCCAGAGGCAGGAGCCGCGCCCGCCCGGCACATCCAGCCGGTCGATCACCGTCACCCGATATCCGCGCGCACCCAGCCGCATGGCAGAGGCAAGACCCCCGAGGCCGGCCCCGACCACCAGCGCGTGGGGCGCGTCTTTCTGACCGGCAAGGCCGCTCAGCCGCGTGTCGAATTTTGTCATCATACCTCCACGCTACAGGTGTCAACTTAATCTGACAATGCAAACCGGAAGCTCCGATACGACACGCGACACTTTTCATCGCGCGAGCTCCGTGTCAGACTAAGTTTACACTTCGCCGAGGTCACATGCAGATCGTCAGCCTGTCCTTCTTTCGTTTCGATGCTCCGCTATCGCGGCTCTGGGCGCTTGCGATGATGGGTGCTGGGCGAATCGACATGGCCCGGATTCCCGGAATCGGGTTCTGGAAGCTCTGCGGCTCCGGCACTGGCGAAGGTTTCACGCCCGTGCCCAACACCACCGTCTACGCGATCCTTGCCACATGGCCCGATGCGCAGACAGCGAAGGATCGGATCGCCGGGACGCGGCTGTTTCAAAGGTATCGTCATCGCGCCGACGAACACTGGACGCTTTACCTCACGCCGATCTCGGCGCGGGGCGCGTGGTCAGCACGCACGCCCTTCGATCCGCAGGACGACCCAAGGACCGGCCCGATCGCCGCCTTGACCCGCGCGACGATCAGGCCACGCACGGCGCTGAGCTTCTGGGGCAGGGTGCCGGATATCAGCGAGGTGATCGGCACCGACCCCAACGTGCTGTTCAAGATCGGCATCGGAGAAGTCCCCCTGATGCACCAGATCACCTTTTCGATCTGGCCCGACAGCGGCAGCATGGCACAATTCGCCCGCCGCGACGGCCCCCACGCCCGCGCCATACAGGCGGTGCGCTCCGGCGATTGGTTCCGCGAAGAGCTTTACGCCCGCTTCCGCCTGCACAGCGAAGAGGGGGCTTGGGACGGCCTCAGCCCACGCATTCTCAAGGACACAGCCGCATGAGACAGCCCTTTCCGTTTTCCGCCATCGTCGGCCAGACCGAGATGAAGCAGGCGATGATCCTGACCGCCGTCGACCCCGGCATCGGCGGGGTGCTCGTTTTCGGCGACCGCGGGACCGGCAAATCCACCGCTGTCCGCGCGCTGGCCGCGCTACTGCCGCCGATTCGGGCGCTGGTGGGCAGCCCGACCAACGCCGCCACGGCGGAGGATCACCCGGACTGGGCGGAACCGGTGTCGGGCAAATCCCATGACGTGCCGACGCCGGTGATCGACCTGCCGCTGGGTGCGACCGAGGATCGCGTGGTCGGTGCGCTCGACATCGAACGGGCGCTGACGCGCGGGGAAAAGGCGTTCGAACCGGGGCTCTTGGCGCGCGCAAACCGCGGCTATCTCTATATCGACGAGGTGAACCTGCTCGAGGATCACATCGTCGACTTGCTGCTTGACGTGGCGCAGTCGGGAGAGAACGTGATCGAACGCGAAGGTCTGTCGATCCGCCATGACGCGCGCTTCGTACTTGTCGGCTCCGGGAACCCCGAGGAAGGCGAGCTGCGGCCGCAGCTGCTGGACCGGTTCGGCCTGTCGGTCGAGGTGCGTTCGCCGACGGACATCGACGAACGGGTCGAGGTCATCCGCCGCCGCGCCGCCTTCGACACCCAGCCCGAAGCGTTTCTCAAGAAATGGCGCGCCAAGGACACGAAAATCCGCAAGGCAATCCTTTCGGGACGCGCGGCACTAGGTTCGGTCGAAGCCTCCGATGCCGCCTTGCGCGACTGCGCGGAGTTGTGCGTGGCGCTGGGCTCCGACGGGCTGCGCGGAGAATTGACGCTGCTGCGCACCGCCCGCGCCCTTGCTGCCTACGAGGGCAGCGATGCCGTGACCCGCGACCACCTGCGGCGCGTGGCGCCGATGTCGCTCAGCCACCGGCTGCGCCGCGATCCGCTGGACGAAGCGGGGTCGGCATCGCGGGTTCTGCGCACCGTCGAGGACGTGTTTGCATGATGCAGGACCGGCTGGAGGCATGGATCACCGGGCATCTCGCCCTGACCCTGCTTGCGGTCGATCCCGTCGGTCTGGGCGGTCTGCACCTGCGCGCCCGCGCCGGTCCGGTGCGCGACGCCTTCCTGTCGCGGATGCCCCCGGCGCTGGCACCGCGAAGGATCACGCCCGATATCGACGACACGGCACTGTTCGGCGGTGTCGATATCGCCGCGACGCTTGCGGCGGGCAGGGTGATCCGCTCTACCGGCCTTTTGTCTCGTCCCGGCACGCTGATGCTGACGATGGCCGAACGCTGCGGACCGGGGCTGGCGGCACGGCTCGCGCAGGCGTTGGACAGCGGGGCAGAACAGTCTCTGATCCTGCTGGATGAAGGTGCCGACGCGGATGAGCGCGCGCCTTCAACACTGACCGAGCGGCTGGCCTTTCGGGTCGATCTCGACGGGCTGCGCGCTCAGGATCTGGCGGAACTGGCCCTGGGCGATCCGGAGATCGACGCGGCCCGGACGCGGCTCTCCTCTGTGACCCTTCCAGACGAGGCCATGATCCTTCTCACCGAAACCGCGGCGCGGTTCGGCATCGGGTCGTTGCGGGCGCCCTGGCTCGCCTGTTGCGCCGCACGCGCGCATGCGGCGGTGTCGCACCGCAACAAGGTGGGCGAGGACGATATCCAGATCGCCGCGCAGCTTGTCTTTGCCCATCGCGCCACAGTCATCCCGCAAGGCGACGAGGATGCGGCAACCCCGCCGGAACCGGAACACGATGGCGACTCCGGGCAGGACAGAGACATATCCGACGATCTTCGGCTGCCACAGGACATGCTGATCGACGCGGTCAAGGCGCTCCTGCCGCCCGAGGTGCTGGCCGCCTTGTCCGTGCCGCGGACGGCACCGGCGGGCAAGGGATCGGGCGGCGCCGGGCAGAAACGCAAGGGCAACCGGCGCGGCCGCCCCTTGCCGTCGCGCAAAGGCCGGGCCGATGGCCAGAACCGTATCGACCTCATCGCGACGCTGCGCGCCGCGGCGCCTTGGCAACCGCTGCGGCGAAAGGCGCAACCCGACGCCACCGGTCTGTTGATCCGTCCGTCGGATATTCACGTGAAACGATACCAGGAGCTGTCCGACCGGCTGGTGATCTTTGCCGTCGACGCCTCGGGCTCTGCCGCCATGGCTCGGCTGGCCGAGGCCAAGGGCGCGATCGAGCTCATGCTCGCCGAAGCCTATGCGCGCCGGGACCATGTGGCGCTGATCACCTTCCGCGGCGACGGCGCCGAACTTGCGCTGCCGCCAACCCGGTCGCTGGTGCAGACCAAACGCCAGCTTGCCGGGCTTGCCGGCGGTGGCGGGACGCCGCTGGCGGCGGGTTTGCGGATGGTGGCCGACCTCGCGCAACGCGCACAGGGGCAGGGGCTCTCGCCGGCTTTGGCTTTGCTGACCGACGGGCGCGCGAACGTCCCTCTGCCGGGGCGCACAGGCCGCGCTGCGGCGGCCGAGGATGCCTATCTGATGGCCGGGCTGGTGGCGGCGATGAACATGCCGGGTGCGGTGATCGACACCGCCATGCGCCCGCAGCCGGACCTCGCGAAGCTGGCGCAGACCTTGCGCGCGGCCTATGTCCCCCTGCCTCGGGCCGATGCGCAAGGCTTGTCCCGCGCGATCGGCACCGCGCTGGAGGGATAGGATGGACCCCGCCCGCGACCTGGCGGACTGGCCGAACAGCGACCTGTCCCGGATGATCCGGGTGCGCCCGCACGACTGGCACGTACAGGAAACCGGTAGCGGGCCGGTGGTTCTGCTGATCCACGGCGCTGGCGGGTCGAGCCACAGCTATCGCGACCTGATCCCGCTTCTGGCGCAGAGGTTCCGCGTGGTGGCGGTCGATCTGCCGGGGCACGGATTCACCCGTCTGGGCACCCGCCACCGGTCGGCGCTGGACACGATGGCACAGGATCTTGCCGCACTGTGCAGCCACGAAGGCTGGTTGCCCGCCGCCGTCGTCGGGCATTCTGCCGGGGCGGCGGTGGCGCTGCGGCTGGCGCTCTTGCAAGAGCTTCGGCCGAGGATCGTCAGCCTGAATCCGGCGCTGGAGCCGTTTCGCGGCCTCGCCGGCCTGACCTTTCCGGTCGTGGCGCGGATGGTGGCGATGACACCCTTCATCGTCGACCTGGCGCTGAAGCAGATGGCGACGCCCGAACGCGTGTCGCGGCTCTTGCGCGGGACGGGGTCGCGGCTCGAACCCGAAGGCATCGCGCTTTATGCGAGACTGTTTCGCGACCGTGACCACGTCGACGGGGTCATGCTGATGATGGCGCAATGGAAGCTTGACGGGCTGCTCGCCGACCTGCCGCATGTGGACACGCCCTGCCTGTTCCTGACCGGCAGCAACGACGCCACGATACCGCCTGTGATCGCGGTCGACGCCGCGCGGCGCATGCCACGTGCCGAGGTGCAAAGCCTCGACGACTACGGTCACCTGATGCACGAGGAAGCACCCGATGTCATCGCGGCGCGGATCGTGGATTGGCTGAAAAGCGCATCCAACGCCTAAGCTGTTGCGATTCCGCTTGAAGCCGCCCCGGCACAGGCAGAAACAACCGGCATGCAGGTTTTTCAGTTTCTTCGGTCCAATGCTCAATGGCTCGCCGCCGGCGCGCTTCTGAGCTTCCTGTCGAGCTTCGGCCAAACCTTTTTCATCTCGATCTTCGCGGGCAAGATCCAGGATGCCTTCGCGCTGAGCCATGGCGACTGGGGCGGAATCTATTCCCTGGGCACGACCGCATCGGCGGTCGCGATGGTCTGGGCCGGGGGTCTGACCGACCGATACCGGTCGCGGGCACTGGGCGCTTTCGTGCTGACCTTCCTCGCGGCTGCATGCCTCTTCATGGCGTTCAACACCAGCGCCTGGCTCCTTCCGCTGGCGATCTTCGCCCTGCGCTTCGGCGGGCAGGGAATGACCAGCCACATCGCGGTGGTGTCGATGTCGCGCTGGTTCATCGCCACGCGCGGCAAGGCGCTGTCGATCGCCGGTCTGGGCATCGCCGTGGGCGAGGCGCTGATGCCCGTCACGTTCGTGTCGCTGCTGCTGATCTTCGACTGGCGGATGCTCTGGGTGATCGCAGCACTGGTGGCTTTGGCGGGCATCCCGGTTCTCTGGCGCCTGCTGCGCGAGGAACGCACCCCGCAAAGCATGGCCGAGATGGACCAGTCCGCCGGCATGTCGGACCGGCACTGGCGGCGACCCGAGGTGTTCCGGCACTGGCTGTTCTGGTTCATGGTGCCGGCTCTGCTGGGACCGCCGGCCTTTGCCACGGCGTTCTTCTTTCACCAGGTGCATTACACCGAGGTGAAGGGCTGGGCACTGTTGTCTTTCGTCGCGATGATCCCGATCTTCACCGGCGTCGGCGTGCTGTCGATGGTGTTGTCGGGCATGGCGCTGGACCGGTTCGGCACGGCGCGGGTGCTGCCGTGGTTCCAGCTGCCACTGGTCGCGGCCTTCCTGCTGTTTTCGGCAGCCGGGTCGCTTTGGACGCTGGCGCTTGGCTTCGTCTTTCTGGGCATGACCCAGGGCATGCAGCAAACGCTGCCGAATGCCTTCTGGGCCGAATTCTTCGGCACCCGCTACCTGGGCTCGATCAAGGCGATGGGGGCGGCCGTCATGGTCTTTGGCACGGCGCTGGGACCGGGGTTGACCGGCGTGCTGATCGACTGGCAGGTCGGGATCGAGGCGCAATACATCGGCATTGCCGCCTATTTCGTCTTCACCACGGTGATGATGCAGATCGGCGTGCGGCGCGCGGCGCGGCTGCTGTGATCCGCGCCTACCGGTCGCGGCGCAGGTAGACGTAATAGGCGCCGCTGCCGCCGTGGCGGATATGCGCTTCGGTCACCTGCAACACGGCCTGAGCGACCGGCGGCATCCGCAACCACACCGGCACCTGCTGCTTGAGCACGCCGCGGCGCATCGGCATCGGATCATAGGGGTCTTCACGCTGACCCTTGCCGGTGATGACCAGAACCAGCCGCAGACCGCGGGTGTAGGAGGTCAGCACGAAGCGGATCAGCGCCGGGTGCGCCTGATCCAGCGTCATGCCGTGCAGGTCGATCCGCGCCTCCGGCGCCAGCTTGCCCCGCTTGAGGCGGGTGTGCGCCTTCTTGTCCATGCGCACCGGGTCCTGTGCAAGACGTTGCGAAGTGCTGCGTGGCGTGGGCAGGGTTTCGCTGCGCGGAGATTTTGCGCCGATATCGAAGCGGGGCAGGGTATCGGGTGCCGTTTTGCCAGTTCGTGCCGTATCAGTGACGGGTTTTTCGGATTTTGCGGCGAACGGATCGGGGCGCTTGTCGAGCTTTTGCGTCGTCTTCGCCACCTGCCGCCAGAGATCGAGCTCGTCCGGGCGAATCTTGCGCCGGGTCATTGTTCACTTTCCGGCAAGAGCGCATAGGCGCGTTGGATCGGCATGAGGACGACCATGCGACCGGGATCGCGCAGGGTTCCGGCGATCCGCCCGGCGTCGTCGCCGCTGCCGATGAAGACGTCGGCGCGTTGCGCGCCCTTGATCGCCGAACCGGTGTCCTGCGCGATCATCAGGCGACGCATCGGATCGGCGCCGTCCTTTTCGATCCAGACCGGCGCGCCAAGCGGCGTGTAGGCGGGATCGACGGCAATGGTGCGCATCGCGGTGATCGAGCGGTTCATGGCGCCCAGCGGACCCTTGTCCGCGGGCACCTGGCTCACCTCGCGGAAGAAAACGTAGGACGGGTTGTGGAACAGCAGCTCTTCGCCGTCGGCCGGATTGCGGCGTACCCAGTTCTTGATCACCTCGGCCGAGACCTGGTGCGGCTGGTAGATGCCGCGGCGCACCATTTCCTGCCCGATGGACCGGTAGGGGTGCCCATTGGCGCCGCCATAGCCGACGCGGATGTATCGCCCGTCGGGATAGCGCACCCGCCCGGACCCCTGGATCTGCAGGAAGAACAGTTCCACCGGGTCGTCGACCCAGGCAATCTCCAGCCCGCGGCCCGACAGGGCGCCGCCGGCCAGGATATCGCGGCGGCTGAGCCACGGGGTGGCGGCGCGCGCTTCGGGCGGCATGGCATAGATCGGATGGCGATACCGCGCCGTCGGCACTGGCGAGCCGTCGAGTTCGGGTTCGTAGTAGCCGGTGAACAGACCCGCTTCGCCATCGGTGATCATGACCGGACGGAAAAACAGCTCGAAGAACTGGCGGGCATCCCTGGCATCCGCCGCGACGGCGCATAGCGTGACCCAGTCGGGATCGGGCATGTCGCCGCATGTGTTGCGAAAGACGTCGAGGGCAGCGGCGTGATCGTCCATGGCCCAGCCGTCGAGGTCCTCGAAGCCCAGAATGGCAAAAGACGGGCCGGTGTTGGCATCGGCGGCGGCTCCGGTCATGGCCAGAATCCCCGCAGTCAGCGCAACACCGAGCCGTCCGATCATTCGCCGGTGGCGACGAGCTGCCAGTTCGGGTCGTCGCTGCCCATGTGACGCGCGAAGGTCCAGACATCTTTCTGTTTCTTGGGCGACGTCGGGCTGCCCTCGATCACCTCGCCGGACCGGTCGCGGACCACGGACGTCAGTTCGCCGACGAACTTGACGGTCAACTCTGCCAGCCGGGTGTCGTCGTCGAAGGTGGCATCATGGAGCGACATCTCGCGGATGCCGACAAACTCCGCTTCGATGGTGAGGCCCTGCGCTTCGCGGGCCTCGACCACCTCGGCGAAGGTTTCGTAGACATCCTCGCTCAGGAAGGGCTTGATCTCGGCCAGTTCGCCACGCTCGAACCCCATCAGGATCATCTCGTAGGCGCCGCGTGCGCCGCCTAGAAAATCCGCCACGCCAAAGCTGGGTTCGGCCCGTTTCATCTTGGCCAGCGCCTCGGCCTCGGGACTTCCGGCGGGCACGTGGTCGTTGATGTCGTGATCCGGCCCCCCCTCGATCACCTCGAAGTCGCGGCGCGGTGCGTTGGCGGGACCGGGGGCGGGGGCGGGCGGTTTTTCGTACCCGTCGCGCGTGCCGAGGACGCTTTTCAGACGCAGGATCAGGAAAACGGCGATCCCGGCCAGGACCAGCAGTTGCAAAATCGGGGAGTTCATCGGGACCTCACGTTGGGGGCATGCGTTTCATTCTTGCGCTTACGTTCTTATGTAGGTGCTAGGAATGGACGAGTCCACCTAGGCCGGCGTGATACGCCCCAGGATGAAGGAGAGAAAAAATGTGGTTGTTTGTAGCGTTCCTGGCGGTACCGCTGATCGAAATCGCGCTCTTCATCCAGGTGGGCGGCCTGATCGGGCTTTGGCCCACGCTCCTTGTCGTGGTGCTGACCGCCATCATCGGCACCTGGCTGGTCCGGACGCAGGGTGCCATGGCGATTAACAACATCCGCAGAACATTCGGAGAATTGAGCGATCCGACGGAACCTCTGGCACATGGGGCGATGATCCTGATTGCCGGGGTGCTTCTGCTGACGCCGGGCTTTTTCACCGATGCGCTGGGTTTTGCCTTGCTGATGCCGCCTGTGCGGGTCGCGGTGTTCCGCTACCTGCGGAAGCATGTGAAGGTGCAGCGGTTCGAGATGGGCAGCGGCCCGTCGTCGCAGGGACCGCGCGGGCCGCGCCGCGGTCCCGTTCATCCGCGGGACGGCGACGTGATCGAAGGCGAATTCGAGGAACTGCCGCCAGAAAAGCGACCGACGCACCCCGGTTCCGGCTGGACCAAGCATTGAGGCCTGAAGATCATGCTGCTAACAGTTTTGCGACCGTGATCCCAAGGGAGTGACCCAATGTCCGATACCACCACGAACGGGGCAGCCGACGCAGCCCAGGCGCCGCAGATCAAGATGAACGTCCTGGCGCAATTCATCCGCGATATGTCGTTCGAAAATATCCTGGCCCAGAAGGGCACCGGCGGCGAGACGCAGCCGGACGTCCAGGTCCAGGTCAATCTGGATGCGCGCAAGCGGACGCCGGATCACCAGTTCGAAGTGGTGATGAAGCTCAAGGTGGACAGCAAGGCCAAGGGCAGCGGCGATCAGCTGTTCCTGATGGAACTGGAATACGGTGGTGTCTTCCACATCGAGAACGTGCCGGACGAGCAGATTCATCCGTTCCTGCTGATCGAATGCCCGCGCATGCTGTTTCCCTTTGTGCGCCGGATCGTCGCCGACGTGACGCGGGACGGCGGCTTCCCGCCGCTGAACCTCGAGACGATCGATTTCGTGTCGCTGTACCGCAACGAGATGATGCGTCGTCAGGCGGCCACGGTGCCCGCGGACGATTCCGCAAGCGCCTGACCGGTCAGGCTTTCCATAGGGATTTTTCCCCGAGCTTTTTGACAAAGGCGGCATGCGCCGCCTTTTCCGATTCCGTGATCCGGGGCGGCAGCGGTTCGGGCCTCTTGTACGGGCGCCAGTCCGCTGCACCTGTCTCGGAAGAACTGCGGCCCTGATCGACATTCAGGCCGAAATCCGGCTGCTTGCCGCCGATCAACTCAAGATAGACCTCGGCCAGAATCTCGGAATCGAGAAGCGCGCCGTGCAGGGTCCGCGCAGCGTTGTCGATGCCGAAACGCCGGCAGAGCGCGTCGAGCGAGGCCGGCGAGCCGGGAAATTTCTTGCGCGCGATGGCGAGTGTGTCGACGGCCTGGTCCATCGGCAACTGGCGCTTTTTCAGCCAGCCGAGTTCGGCGTTGAGAAACTTCATGTCGAAGCTGGCATTGTGGATCACCAGTTTCGAATCCTGCACGAACGCCAGAAAATCATCGGCAATCTTCGCGAAGACCGGCTTGTCGCGGAGGAAGTCGTCGCCGAGGCCGTGCACCTCGAAGGCTTCCTGCGGCATGGTGCGTTCGGGGTTGATATACTGGTGATAGGTGCGGCCCGTGGACACGTGGTTGAAAAGCTCCACCGCACCGATTTCGACGATCCGGTCGCCGGATTCGGGATCGAACCCGGTGGTTTCGGTGTCGAGAACGATTTCACGCATCGGCCAGCCGCCTTTCGATATCCGCCATCACATCCTGCACCCGGGCGCGGGCATGCTCAAGCGTGTCGGTTTCGATAACGTAGTCGGATCGGGCCCGTTTTTCGGCGATCGGCATCTGTTTGGCAAGGATCTGCCCAAATTGGTCTTCCGACATCGTGCCGCGCGCGAGAACGCGTTTTCTCTGGACTTCGGGTGCAACAGAGACACATGCGACGGCATCCATCTCGGTTTCTGCGCCGGTCTCGAAGAGCAGGGGAATGTCGAAAACGCAGATCGCGTCCGCATGGGCTGCGGCAAAGGCGGCGCGATCCTGCTGCACCAGCGGATGCACGATCTCTTCGATCCTGCGCAGCGCCGTCGGGTCGGCGGAAATGATCTGGCGCAGCCTGTCCCGCGACACGGCGCCGGTCGCGTCGATGGCATCGGGGAAAGCGGCACGCAAAGGCGCGACAGCCGCGCCTCCCGGCGTGTAGAGCCGGTGCACCGCGGCATCCGCGTCCCAGACGGCGCATCCGGCGTCTGCGAACATGGCCGCCGTGGTCGATTTGCCCATGCCGATGGAGCCGGTGAGACCGAGACGGAACGTCATCTCAGGACGGCGGCGCGCAGAGCCTCGTCGACCTGCGGACGCTGGCCGAACCAGCGTTCGAAGCCGGGAACCGCCTGGTGCAGCAGCATGCCCAGACCGTCGACAACGGTGCATCCCTGTTCCGCCGCAACCCGGAGCAGGCGGGTTTCGAGCGGGGTATAGACCAGGTCGTTCACGACCGTGCCGGGGCGCAGGCCATCCAGCGGCACGCGCATTTCCGGCTTGCCGACCATGCCGAGTGAAGTGGTGTTGATGACCGTCGCGGCATCCTCCATCACGTTGCCGGCCTGGACCCATTCGACGACCGTGACCCGGTGGCCGAAATCGGTGCGCAGCTTGTCGGCTCGGATGCGGGTCCGGTTGCTGAGCAGGATCTGCGGCACGCCGACATCGAGCAGAGAGGCGATGACGGCGCGCGCGGCACCGCCGGCGCCCAGCACGACCGCCGGCCCGGACGCGGGCGCCCAGTGCGGGGCGGACTGGCGCAGGTTTTCGATGAAACCATAGCCGTCCGTATTGTCCGCATGGATCTTGCCGTCCTTGCGGAAGATCAGCGTGTTCGCGGCGCCGATCAGCGTGGCGCGGTCGGTGACCAGATCGGCGAGCTCCATCACCGTTTCCTTGTAGGGGATGGTGATGTTCACGCCGACGAAGCCAAGTTCCGGCAGCATGGCGAGCGCCTGGCCGAGCTTTTCCGGCGCGACATCCATCGGCACGTAGTGACCGGCGAGCCCGTATTTCCGCAGCCAGTGTCCGTGCAGCCGGGGCGATTTGGAATGCGCTATGGGAGAGCCGATCACGCCGGCGAGGGGAATGCGGGTCAGGCTCATGAGGCGAGCTCTCCCTTGAGGATGAGGTGGTTCATGAATTCGAGCAGGGGCAGGCCGAGGATGGAAAAATGGTCGCCCTGGATGCGGGAGAAGAGACGCACTCCTTCGCCTTCGATCTTGTAGCCGCCGACGGAGCTTTGCACGTCCGGCCAGTTTCGGTCGAGATAGCCCTCGATGAAGTCCCGGGACAGGCTGTGCATGGTGAGGCGCACCACGCCGACATGCCGCCAAGTGGGTTGTCCCGCTTCGACGATCACCGCCGCGGATAGCAACATGTGGGTTTGCCCGCTGAGCCGCGAAAGATGCTCGAAGGCCTCCTCGCGGTCGGCGGCTTTTCCGAAGACCGTGTTGCCGAGCGCCAGGACCTGGTCGCAGCCCAGCACCGTCGCCTCGGGGTGTTTGTCGCTGATCTTGCGGGCCTTGAGTTCGGCAAGGGTGTCGGCAATGTCGCGGGGCTTGGCCTCCTCGGCCTCGAGCGCCGCGCGTACGGCCTCTTCATCGATTCGGGCCGGATCGATTCGGTGCGGGATGCATGCCTGGGTGAGCAACTTCGCCCTGATCTCGGAGCCGGAGGCCAGAATGAGCTCTTGCGGCATGTGGAAAAACCCGTTGAAAAGCCTGGTGGCCGACTGGCTACCGTTCTGAGGAAAAAGCCCCGTCATTGCAAGCCACGGGACAAAAGCGGGACTTGTCCCGGACCACGCCGGATTCGTTCGCCTGTGCATTGGGATAAACGGCGGGATGCGGACAGCCTTTGGTGTGCCCGGTTGTCAAGATGAGTATCCTCGGACCTCGGATAAGCGATCTCGGGATGGAAATCGCGCATTTGCAAGACCCTGGCGGAAACCCCGGCGATCTGTGCCGGTTTTTCTGCACCGATCCGTCCACAGGACTGTCGGGTGTGGAAAAGGACGGGACAGCAAAGTTATCCCGAGGAAGCCGGCGCCCAGACTCTTCATCATCTCTTATTTTTATCTTCTTTTTTTAAGCCGGCCCCGAGCCTTGCGGGCGGGATGGCCGGCGCGATTGACAGGACGGGCCGGGATGGCTACACGACTAGGGCTTTCGTCCGAAAGCGATGTTTCCCGATGAAGACCGACGATGCGCTCCCCAAGTGGGGCGGCAAGGATGTGCGATGACCACTGAAAAGCTGAACCTGTCCGATCTCAAGGCGAAGAGTCCCAAGGACCTTTTGTCCATGGCCGAGGAACTGGAGATCGAGAACGCCTCGACCATGCGCAAGGGCGAGATGATGTTCCAGATCCTGCGTGAGCGGGCGGATGAAGGCTGGCAGATTTTCGGCGACGGTGTCCTGGAGGTCCTGCAGGACGGATTCGGGTTCCTGCGGTCGCCCGAGGCCAACTATCTTCCGGGTCCGGACGATATCTATGTCTCTCCCGAGATGATCCGGAAGTTTTCTCTGCGCACCGGAGACACGATCGAGGGCGAGATGCGGGCGCCGGAGAATGACGAGCGCTATTTCGCGCTGACGGACGTGGCGGGGATCAATTTCGAGGATCCGGAGAAGGCGCGGCACAAGATCGCCTTTGACAACCTGACGCCGCTTTATCCGGACGAGCGGTTGCAGATGGAAATCGAAGATCCGACGATCAAGGATCGGTCGGCACGGATCATCGACCTGGTGGCACCGATTGGTAAAGGTCAGCGGTCGCTGATCGTGGCACCGCCGAGAACCGGCAAGACCGTTCTTTTGCAGAACATCGCGGCGAGCATCGAGAAGAACCATCCCGACGTCTATCTGATCGTCCTGCTGATCGACGAGCGGCCGGAGGAAGTCACGGACATGCAGCGATCGGTGAAAGGCGAGGTTGTGTCCTCGACCTTCGACGAGCCGGCAACGCGGCATGTCGCGGTGTCGGAGATGGTGATCGAGAAGGCGAAGCGCCTGGTGGAGCACAAGCGAGATGTTGTGATCTTGTTGGATTCCATCACAAGACTTGGTAGGGCTTTCAACACCGTCGTGCCGTCTTCGGGAAAGGTTCTGACCGGTGGCGTCGATGCGAACGCGTTGCAGCGGCCGAAGCGATTCTTTGGTGCTGCGCGGAATATCGAGGAAGGCGGGTCGCTGACGATCATCGCCACGGCGCTTGTCGATACGGGCAGCCGCATGGACGAGGTCATCTTTGAAGAGTTCAAGGGGACCGGCAACTCCGAGATCGTGCTGGACCGGAAGGTGGCCGACAAGCGCGTGTTCCCGGCGATGGATATCCTCAAGTCCGGAACGCGGAAGGAAGAGCTTCTGGTCGAGAAGGGGGATCTGCAGAAGACTTTTGTGCTGCGTCGGATTCTGAACCCGATGGGCACGACCGACGCGATCGAGTTCCTGATTTCCAAACTCAAGCAGACCAAGACGAATTCCGAATTCTTCGATTCCATGAACACCTGACCTGAAAGGGGCAGCTATGGAAACGATCTTTGCCCTGGCGACGGCGCAGGGGAAATCCGGCGTTGCGGTGGTCCGGATTTCCGGGCCGTCGGCGACGGCGGCTTTGCAACGGTTGAGCGATGTGCCGGTTCCCGATGCGCGGCGCGCATCCGTGAGGCGTTTGCAGAGCGCGGAGGGCGTGTTCCTGGACGAAGCTCTGGTTCTGACGTTTGAAGACGGCAGCAGCTTCACAGGCGAAGACGTGGTCGAGCTGCATTTGCATGGAAGCATTGCCGTCATTCGTGCGGTACTGAGTGAGCTGGCGGACATGTCCGACTTGCGTTCCGCCGCACCGGGGGAATTCACGCGGCGCGCACTGGAAAACGGGCGATTGGACCTGACGCAGGTCGAAGGGCTTGCGGACTTGATCGAGGCCGAGACCGAATCTCAGAGGAAGCAGGCGCTGCGGGTGCTGTCCGGCGATCTGGGTGCGCGCGTTCGCGAATGGCGGCAGGATTTGGTGCGTGCCGCCTCCTTGTTGGAGGCGGTGATTGATTTCGCCGACGAAGAGGTGCCGACGGATGTGACACCGGAGGTTGGTGCCTTGCTGACCCGCGTCCGCACCCGGATCTCGGACGAACTGACGGGGATGCGGCGTGCGGAACGCATTCGTGAGGGGTTTGAAGTTGCGATCATCGGCGCGCCGAATGTCGGGAAGTCGACCTTGCTGAACGCGCTGGCGGGACGCGAAGCGGCGATCACATCGGATGTTGCGGGGACAACCCGGGATGTCATCGAGGTACGCATGGACCTTGGCGGAGTGCCGGTGACCTTGCTTGATACCGCCGGTCTGCGGGACACCACTGACGCTGTCGAGGCGATTGGTGTGAAACGCGCGCGGGAGCGCGCAGGCACCGCGGATTTGCGGGTTCATCTTATCGCCAGCGAAGCCGCGCTGCCCGAAGGTCGGGAGGAAATCGACATCCTCAGGATTGCAAAAGATGATGCAGGCGCGCACCGATTGGGCATTTCGGGCCGAACCGGCTTCGGGATCGACAGGTTGATTCAGGAGATCACCGAGCGGCTGGGGGAGATGACCCTGAATGCCAGCCTCGTGACCCGCGAACGGCATCGGGCAGCTCTTCTCGAAGGACGAGACGCCCTGGATGCGGCTTTGGATATGGTTGCGCAAGGACCGGAGTTTTATGATATGACGGCAGAGGAGATTCGGACTGCAGCGCGCCGCATGAGTGCCCTGATTGGCGACATGGATGTCGAAGCCTTGTTGGACGAGATCTTTTCCAACTTTTGCCTCGGGAAATAGGATTGTTTCACGTGAAACATCGCATGTTTGATGTCGTTGTGGTCGGTGGCGGTCATGCAGGCGCAGAAGCCGCGCATGCTGCGGCCCGCATGGGCGCAAAAACGGCTTTGGTTACTTTGACGCGCTCCGGAATTGGTGTGATGTCCTGTAACCCGGCGATCGGCGGGTTGGGAAAAGGTCATCTGGTTCGGGAAATTGACGCCATGGACGGGGCGATGGGCGTTGTGGCCGATGCCGCCGGGATACAGTTCCGGCTGCTGAACCGGCGTAAGGGACCTGCTGTCCAAGGCCCCAGAGCACAAGCCGATCGCAAAATCTATCGCCGGGAAATGCTGGCCCTGACAGAGGCGCGCGAAAACCTCGAGATCGTCGAGGGTGAGGTGACCGACCTCGTGATGGAAGGTGATCGGGTTGTCGGCGTGGTGCTGAACGATTGCGATCAATTGACCACGGCGTCAGTGGTCCTGACCACAGGTACATTCCTTCGAGGTCTCATTCATATCGGCGACAGGTCATTTCCCGGCGGACGCATGGGGGACAGGCCTTCTGTTCGGCTTGCGGAACGTATTGACGACTTTGGCTTCCGTCTTGGA
This sequence comes from Thalassococcus profundi, assembly GCF_003344785.1. GTDB lineage: Bacteria > Pseudomonadota > Alphaproteobacteria > Rhodobacterales > Rhodobacteraceae > Puniceibacterium > Puniceibacterium profundi. The sequence goes on from NZ_QPMK01000001.1 coordinate 447,293, forward strand.
CGTCTGAAGACGGGCACGCCGCCGCGGCTCGATGGACGGACAATCGACTGGTCTGCGTTGGATTCGCAGCCGGGGGATGATGACCCTGTGATGTTTTCATTTCTCAACACGCAGCCATCGGCGCGCCAAATCTCTTGTGGTATCACTCATACCAACGCGCGTACGCATGACATCATTCGCCAGAACCTTGAAAAATCCGCGATGTATGGAGGTATGATCGACGGAGTCGGGCCGCGCTATTGCCCGTCGATCGAGGACAAGGTCGTACGCTTCTCGGAAAAGGAGTCACACCAAGTCTTCCTCGAACCGGAAGGACTGGACGACTCGACTATTTATCCGAACGGGATATCGACCTCTCTGCCTCAGTCGGTTCAGGAAGAGTACGTTCGCTCCATTGCGGGACTGGAGTCGGCAGACATTCTGCAACCGGGTTACGCGATCGAATACGATTACATCGATCCCAGAAGTCTGGATCTTCGTCTGGCTGTCAAATCTGTCCCGGGCCTGTTTCTGGCTGGACAAATCAACGGGACAACCGGGTACGAAGAAGCGGCGGCGCAAGGGTTGGTGGCCGGGTTGAACGCCGCCAGCGCTGCTTTGGATAGGCCATCGGTGACCTTCAGCCGCTCCGACAGTTACATCGGCGTCATGGTCGACGATTTGACCGCCCGTGGTGTCAGCGAGCCGTATCGTATGTTCACGTCGCGTGCTGAATTCCGATTGTCCCTGCGAGCGGACAACGCCGATCAAAGACTGACCCCGTTGGCCATCGAACTCGGGTGCGTTTCCGAGAGGCGAAAGCGATTGTTCGAACAGAAGGCGGAGCGGCTTGAAACGGCGAGGGGCAGGCTGGATCATGCTGTGTTTACGCCGCGTGAGGTCCAGAACATGGGTGTGCAGGTCAGCAAGGATGGCGCAAAACGAACGGCGTTCCAGCTTTTGTCCTTTCCGGACGTGACTTTTGAACGGCTGGCGGAGGCGCGACCGGGTCTGGCTGAGATCGATCAAGATATTCAGGCGCAGCTGGGCCGAGACGCTTTGTACGCCAACTACATCGCTCGGCAGAAACGGGATGTCGAGGCGCTGAAAAAGGATGAATCCCTGACGATCCCATCCGATTTCGACTATGCGGAGCTCAGCGGCCTCTCGTCGGAACTTCGGTTGAAGCTTGAATACGTCCGTCCGCACAGTGTAGCACAAGCGAGCAGGATCGAAGGGATGACCCCGGCCGCATTGACCTTGATCCTGGCCAGACTGCGCCACAACGCGCGAAAAGCCGGTTGACGATGGAGTTTGCTGGCCTGAGTGTTTCACGTGAAACAATCGAGCGTTTGGAGCTTTTCCAGAAGTTGCTGGAGAAATGGACCACCAAAATCAACCTGGTCTCCAGATCGACGCTGACCGATGCGAGAGAGCGCCACCTGATCGATTCCGCCCAGCTATTCCATCATATGCCCCGGAACGCCTTGCACTGGGTGGACCTGGGCAGCGGCGGGGGCTTTCCGGGTTTGGTGATCGCGATCCTCGCAAAGCAACTGGCACCTGACCTCCACGTTACCCTGGTGGAATCCGATACCCGGAAAGCGACTTTTCTACGCAGCATCATCCGGGAAACGGAAGCCGAAGCGTCGGTTATGAACGCGCGTATCGAAGCTCTGGAACCTCTTGATGCAGACGTTATCAGTGCCCGCGCCGTTGCAAATCTGGACAAACTTCTGACATGGACCCATCGGCACCTCTCACCCGACGGAACCGCGCTGTTTCTGAAAGGCGAAACCTGGAAAAAAGAGATTTCCGATGCGCAAGGCCAATGGTCCTTTTCGTGCAAGTCGCATAAAAGTATCACCGAAGATAACGCTGTCGTTCTGGAAATCGGAGATCTCTCATATGTCTGATCCCACGCGCCCCGAAACGCCAAAAATCATCGCCGTGGCAAATCAGAAAGGCGGTGTGGGCAAGACCACCACAACCATCAATCTTGGCGCCGCCTTGGCCGAATTGGGTCACCGCGTCCTGATCGTCGATCTCGACCCCCAGGGCAATGCCTCCACCGGTCTTGGCATCGAACCGGGCGATCGGGAGTTCACAACCTATGAACTTCTCCTTGAAGATATCGACCTTGCCGATGTGATCCAATCGACCGCCGTTCCGAACCTCTCGCTCATCCCGGCCACCGTGGATCTGAGCTCAGCGGATATCGAGCTTATGTCGAACGAAAAACGCAGCTTTCTTCTGCATGATGCGTTGCGACAGACGGATATCGACAGCTTTGCGCTGGATTTCATCCTGATCGATTGCCCGCCGTCCCTGAACCTGCTGACCGTCAACGCCATGGTCGCCGCGCATTCGATTCTCGTTCCACTGCAAAGCGAATTCTTCGCATTGGAAGGTCTGTCACAACTGATGTTGACCATCCGCGAAGTGCGCCAGACAGCCAATCCGAAACTCCGCATCGAAGGTGTGGTTCTCACCATGTACGATGCCCGCAACAACCTGTCCCAGCAGGTAGAGGCTGATGCGCGCAACAACCTCGGAGACCTGGTCTTTTCCGTGGTCATTCCCCGCAACGTGCGGGTCAGCGAAGCTCCGTCCTACGCGCAACCGGTCCTCACCTATGATACCACATCGCGCGGAGCCTTGGCCTACCGGGCACTGGCTCGGGAACTGGTCAAGAAAAACGCGAAAATCGCGGCATAAGCAAAGAGGTGATCGAGATGGCAGAGAAAAAGGACGCACGCCGTGGACTGGGCCGTGGCCTGTCGGCACTCATGGCCGATGTGGAGCCGTCGGTCCGCACCGACGACCCGCAAGCCGCGCCCCGACGTCCCGACCGGCAAGTTCCGGTCGAACGCATCCATCCGAACCCCGATCAGCCGCGCCGAAGCTTTACCGAAGAACATCTGGCCGAACTCGCGGATTCGATCCGCACCAAGGGTGTTATTCAGCCCTTGATCGTCCGTGTGCACCCGACCATCGAAGACGCCTACGAAATCGTCGCCGGCGAACGCAGGTGGCGCGCCGCGCAGATGGCAAAGCTGCACGAACTGCCTGTGCTTGTCCGGGATTTCAACGACACCGAGGTCCTTGAAGTCGCGATCATCGAGAACATTCAGCGCGCCGATCTGAATGCCATCGAAGAAGCGGCAGGCTACCGGCAGCTGATGTTCAAGTTCGGCCATACCCAGGAAAAGCTCGCCGAAGCCTTGGGAAAAAGCCGCAGCCATATCGCAAACCTGATGCGTCTGCTCAACCTTCCCGAAGAGGTGCAGTCCATGGTCAGCACCGGCACGCTGAGCGCAGGCCACGCACGGGCGCTTATCACCGCGCCGGATCCGGCAAGCCTGGCCAAAAAGATCGTCAAGAACAGCCTGTCGGTCAGAGAAGCGGAAAAGCTGGCCAAGACAGCGGCAACCGGAGAAACCCCGGCTCAGAAGAAAAAGACCAGCGGCTACACGTTCGAAAAGGACGCCGACACCAAGGCGCTTGAAAACGATCTGTCCGCGGCGACAGGCATGCGTGTGTCGGTCGATCACAAGCCGGGGCACGAATCCGGTCGTGTCACCATCTCCTACGACACACTGGAACAGCTCGACGCGCTCTGCATGCTGCTCAGCACAAGTCGCTAATCCGGCATCAGTTCGGCGATGACGGAGTTCAGGACAAGACGGCCCTGCATCGTCGCCCCCAACCGTCCCTCCCGTCGCCAGAGCATGCCGAGCGCTTCCAGCTCGCTGACGGCCTGCTCGTTGAGCGGAATGTCGGGAAATCGCTCCAATCTTTCTATATCTAGTCCCTCGGTCAACCTAAGACCCATCATGATGTGTTCGCTAAGCTGACCTTTCTGGGACAAGACGGTCACTGTCTCAAAGTCGGAAGCGTTCTCCACAGCATGCAACCACGCGCCCGGCGCATGAAGCGCCTCGGTCGCCATCCGCGTCCCCGCAAGGGTCAGCCGTCCGTGCGCACCGGGACCAATCCCGGCATAGTCGCCTTGGCGCCAATAGATCATGTTGTGCCGCGATTCGGCGCCGGTGGCCGCGTGGTTTGACACTTCATAAGCGCCGAACCCGGCGCGCGCCGTCATCTCCTGCGTCATGTCGTACATATCCGCGGCCAGATCCGTGTCCGGCAATCCGCGCAAACCGCCACTCCGCTGCCGATCCCAGAACGCCGTCCCGGGCTCGATCGTCAGCTGGTAGAGCGACAGGTGATCGACCGTCATGGACATGGCCTCCTGCAACTCGGCCGCCCACGCCTCCAGGCTTTGACCCTGCCGCGCGTAGATCAGGTCGAAACTGACCCGGTCGAAAACCGATCGCGCCACGTCAAACGCCTTCCGGGCCTCACCTGCGCTGTGCAACCGCCCGAGGCGTCTCAAATCGTCGTCACGCAGAGATTGGATACCAAGCGATACGCGATTGACCCCCGCATCGGAAAATCCCTGAAATTTGCCCGCCTCGACAGACCGCGGATTGGCTTCGAGGGTGATCTCCACGTCATTCGCCAGCGTCCAGTTCCGCCGCACAGCTTCGAGAACCGCCGCAACCGTCTCCGGCGCCATCAGACTGGGTGTCCCGCCGCCGAAAAAGACCGAGTTCAGGACCCGTCCCTGCGTGAGCCGCGCTACCCGGTCGACCTCGGACACCAGTGCACGGGCCCAGCGGGTCTGGTCCACATGCGCGGTGACATGGCTGTTGAAATCGCAATAGGGACACTTGGCCTCGCAAAACGGCCAATGCACATACAGACCAAAGCCGCCGAACCGCCAATCCTCAGTCAAAGCAGCCCTTCACGAATTTCGCGAAGGCGTCGGCGCGATGCGACATGCGGTTCTTCGCCCAACGATCCATTTCACCGAAGGTCTGCTCGTACCCGTCCGGCACGAAAACCGGATCGTAGCCATGACCCAGATCGCCGCGCATCGGCCAGACCAGCCGTCCCGCGATCTGGCCGGGAAAGACCTCGTCATGTCCATCGGGCCAAGCCAGTACCAGGGTGCAGCAGAACCGCGCAACCCGCGGTTCCGGCGCCGCCTTGGCCTCAAGCAGATCGTGCACCTTCCGCATCGCCATCTCGAAATCGCGACCAGAGCCTGTTTCGGCCCAATCCGCCGTATAGACCCCCGGTGCATTGTCCAAAGCGTCGACCTCGAGCCCGCTGTCGTCCGACAGCGCCGGCAGACCTGTCGCCTGCGCCGCCGCATGCGCCTTGATCCGGGCATTCTCCACAAACGTCGTGCCCGTCTCTTCGGGCTCCGGCAGGTCCATCTCGGCCGCGCCCACGACCTCGACCCCGAAGGGCGCCAGCAAATCGTCGATCTCCTCCAGCTTGCCCCGGTTGTGCGTCGCCACCAGAAGTCGCGTTTCGGACAGCTTGCGCGTCATGCCACCGCTGCCAACTGCGCCGCGACCAGCTGCGCCGCACCGGCCTCGGCCAAGTCCATCAACTGTCCCATCTGCATCCGCGAAAACGTCGCACCCTCGGCCGACATCTGCACTTCGATCACCTGTCCGTCCCCGCGCAGAATGAAATTGCCGTCGACCCCGGCCTCGCTGTCCTCGGGATAATCGAGGTCCAGAACCGGCTGACCGGCATAGATACCGCAGCTCACCGCAGCCACGGGCGAGATCAGCGGATCGGTGGTGATCTCCCGCGCCTTCAGCAGCTTGTTCACCGCCAGCCGCAGCGCGACCCAACCCCCGGTAATCGACGCGCAGCGGGTGCCGCCATCGGCCTGGATCACATCGCAATCGACGGTGATCTGCCGCTCGCCCAGGGCCACCCGGTCCACGCCCGCGCGCAGCGACCGTCCGATGAGGCGCTGGATCTCGACCGTCCGGCCGCCCTGCTTGCCCGAGGTCGCCTCGCGCCGCATCCGGCTGGTGGTGGAGCGCGGCAGCATGCCGTATTCCGCCGTCACCCAGCCCAGCCCGGATCCCTTGATGAACGGCGGCACCCGATCCTCGATGGTCGCGGTACACAGCACATGCGTGTCGCCGATGCGGATCATGCAGGAGCCCTCGGCATGTTTCGTCACCCCCGTCTCGATTGAAACGGCGCGCATTTCGCTTAAATCTCTTCCCGACGGTCTCATGCTCTGTCCTTCCTCGCGTGTCCGCGTCGGGATACAGGGGCACGGAGCCCAAGCGCAACCCCGATTGACCTTTGCGCGCCAGCGCCTTTAATGGCCGCAGCCCAAGGAGTACCATGACCAAAGGCGGCGATATCTTCGATCAGCTCAACGCCCGCTCCCGCGAAGTCTTTCGCCGGGTCGTCGAAGGCTATCTGGAAAGCGGCGAACCGGTGGGATCGCGCAGCCTGACCCGGACGCTCAGCGAAAAGGTCTCGGCGGCGACCGTTCGGAACGTCATGCAGGATCTCGAATACCTCGGCCTCCTGGACAGCCCGCATATCAGCGCCGGCCGCGTGCCGACCCAGATGGGGCTGCGGATGTTCGTCGACGGGCTGCTCGAAGTGCGCGACCTCGACCTGTCGGATCGCGAAAAGCTGGACGCCACCCTTGCCAGCAACACCGAGGACGTGGGCGGCCTGCTCGATCGTGTCGGATCGGCCCTCTCGGGCATGACGCAGGGCGCCTCGTTGGTGCTCACGCCGAAACACGAGGCGCCGATCAAGCATATCGAGTTCGTGAGCCTGGGCCATGACCGGGCCCTGGTGGTGTTGGTCTTCGCCGACGGCCACGTGGAAAACCGGCTCTTTGCGCCGCCGCCCGGCCAGACGCCCAGCTCCATGCGAGAGGCGGCGAATTTCCTCAACGCGCTCATCGAAGGCAAGACCCTGTCCGAGCTGCGCACCGTCATCGCCGCCGAAATCAGCAAGCGCCGGCAGGAAATCGACAGTCTGGCCCAGGCGCTGGTCGAATCGGGTCTTGCGGTCTGGGACGACGACGCCAACCAGCCAGAGCGCCTGATCGTGCGCGGCCGGGCGAATCTGCTCGCGTCCGACGGGCAGGCGGAAGAGCTCGACCGCATCCGCAGCCTCTTCGACGACCTCGAACGCAAGCGCGACATCGCCGAATTTCTGGAACTGACCGAATCCGGCGAAGGCGTGCGGATATTTATCGGCTCCGAAAACAAACTTTTCTCACTTTCGGGTTCCTCTCTGGTGGTCTCTCCATATATGAACGCGGATCGTAAGATCATCGGTGCGGTCGGCGTGATCGGACCCACGCGCCTGAATTACGGACGGATTGTCCCGATCGTGGACTACACGGCACAACTGGTCGGCAAGCTGATTTCCGACCGGAGTTAGAGGTTAAACATGGCAGACCCGAAGAAAGACGACTTTCTCGACGATATCGACGAAGCGACCGCCGAGGAATATGCGGACGATATCGCAGAGATCGACGGCGAAGCGGCCGAACTCGATGCGCTGCGCGCAGAACGTGACGAGCTCAAGGACCGGTTCATGCGCGCCCTCGCGGATGCGGAAAACGCCCGCAAACGCGCCGACAAGGACCGCCGCGAAGCAGAGAATTACGGCGGCGCCCGTCTGGCCCGCGACCTGCTGCCGGTCTACGACAACATGCAGCGCGCACTTGCCACCGCCAACGAAGAGCAGAAACAGATCTCCGGTGCCCTGCTCGAGGGTGTGGAGCTGACACTGCGCGAACTCACCTCGGTCTTCAAGAAACACGGCATCCAGCCGATCACCCCCGAGGTCGGCGAGCGCTTCAACCCGCAGCAGCACGAAGCGATGTTCGAAGCACCGGTGCCCGGCACCAAGGCGGGCGAGATCATCCAGGTCTCCGCCGTAGGGTTCATGCTGCACGACCGGCTTCTGCGCCCCGCGCAGGTCGGCGTCAGCTCGATGCCCGCCTCCTGATCGCGCCCCTCGTAGGGTGGGTTTCCAACCCACCTTACCCGCGTAGCAACTCCTTCAGATCGTAAAGCGCCTGCAAAGCCTCCCGCGGCGACATCTCGTCCGGTGACAAAGCCGACAGCCGAGTTTCGACTTCAGACGGGTCCTGCGACGCCGACGGGGCAGGGGACTGCGCGGCCACCGAAAACAATGGCAAATCGTCGATCAACGCTTTCGGCGCGGCCTTTTCGCGTTCGCCCTTTTCCAGCTGGTTCAACACGTCCCGCGCCCGCTTGATCACCGCGGGAGGTAGCCCCGCAAGTTGTGCCACCTGAACGCCATAGCTGCGGTCCGCCGCTCCGTCGCGGACCTCGTGCAGAAAGATCACTTCGCCCTCGAATTCCTTCACCGCCACGGTGGCATTGCGCACCCCCGGCAGTTTGCCGGCCAAGACGGTCAGTTCGTGGTAATGCGTGGCAAAGAGACCGCGCACCCGGTTCACCTCGTGCAGATGTTCCAAGGTCGCCCAGGCGATGCTCAGCCCGTCATAGGTCGCGGTGCCGCGCCCGATCTCGTCCAGGATCACCAGGGCCCGGTCATCGGCCTGGTTCAGGATCGCCGCGGTTTCGACCATCTCGACCATGAAGGTCGACCGGCCCCGCGCCAGGTCATCGGAGGCACCCACGCGGCTGAAGATCTGGCTCACCAGCCCGATATGCGCGGATCGCGCGGGCACATAGGCCCCGATCTGCGCCAGCAGCGCAATCAGCGCGTTCTGCCGCAGATAGGTCGATTTCCCCGCCATGTTCGGGCCGGTCAGAAGCTGAACCGCTGCGCCGTCGCCCTCCGGTCCCAGCGCGCAGTCGTTGGCGATGAACGGACCCGCACCTTGCGCCGTCAGCGCCCGTTCGACCACCGGATGCCGCCCGCCCTCGATGGCAAAGGCCCGGTTGTCGTCCACGACCGGACGGCACCAGTCCAGATCGGCGGCCAGGTCTGCAAGACCGGCGGCCAGATCGAATTCCGCCAGCGCGAGCCCCGTCTGGGCAATCTCCGCCCCGCGATCCAGAACCGCACCTTTCAGGCTATCATAGAGCCGCTTTTCGATCTCGATGGCCCGCCCGCCCGCATTGAGGATCTTGGTTTCCAGCTCGGACAGCTCCACGGTGGTGAACCGCACCTGGTTCGCCGTGGTTTGCCGATGGATAAAGGTGTCGGACAGTGGCGGTGACAGCATCTTTTCCGCATGGGTGGCCGTCGTCTCGATGAAATAGCCTAGTACATTGTTGTGCTTGATCTTCAGAGAGCTCACGCCGGTCTGCGCGGCGTAGTCCGCCTGCATCCGCGCGATCACGCCGCGCCCTTCATCGCGCAGCGTCCGCGCCTCGTCCAGTTCCGCATCGTAGCCTGCCGCGATGAACTCGCCGTCCCTGGCCAAAAGCGGCGGTTCGGCGATCAAGGCGTCGTCCAAAAGCGCGATCAGCGCGTCGTGTCCGCCAAGATCGTCCCGCGCCTCCGTCAGCTGCTCGGGCAGCTCCAGACCGTCCAGTTGACGGGCCAGGGTTTCGGCCTGTTCCAGGGCATTGCGCACGGCGGCCAGGTCCCGAGGCCCGCCGCGATCCAGCCCAAGCCGCGACAGGCCCCGGTCCAGGTCCGGCACGCGTTTCAGCGCATCGCGCAGAAACAGAGCCTGTTCCTGGTTCTCCAGGCACCAGGTGACAGCCTCTTGGCGGGCGCCGATCACCGCCAGCTCGCGGGACGGCGCCGACACCCGCCGTTCCAGCAGACGCGCACCCGCCGCGGTCACCGTCCGGTCGATCACCGACAGCAACGATCCGGACCGACCGCCCTGCAGGCTGTGCGTCAGTTCGAGGTTCCGCCGCGTCGCCGCGTCGATCTGCAAGAGCCGCGACACCTGGTCCTGCCGTGGCGGGTGCAGGATCGGCAGCCGGCCTTTCTGGGTGATGTCGAGGTAGTCGACCAGCGCCCCCATGGCCGCCACCTCGGCCCGTTCGAAGCGTCCGAAAGCTTCCAGCGTCTGGACCGAAAAAAGCCCGCAGACCCGCGCTTCGGCAGAGGTGGAGTCGAAAGACCCGCGCGACAGCACCGTGGGCAGGAGTCCGAGGTCGGCAAAGACTTCGCGCATCTCCTCGTCGACCGTGTCCGACACCAGAATCTCGCTCGGCGCCAGACGCGCCAGTTCCGCGCCGATGCGGGGCCGGCTCAACGGCATCACGTGAAACATGCCGGTCGAAATATCCGCCCAGGACAGCGCCCAATCGTCTCTGACACGGGCCAATGCGGCCAGGTAGTTGTGCCGCCGCGCCTCGAGCAGCGACTCCTCGGTCAGCGTGCCGGGGGTGACCAGCCGCACCACGTCGCGTTTGACCACCGATTTCGATCCGCGCTTCTTCGCCTCTGCCGGGCTTTCCATCTGTTCGCAGACCGCGACGCGGAAGCCTTTGCGGATCAAGGTCAGCAGGTAACCTTCCGCGGAATGCACCGGGACGCCGCACATCGGGATGTCGTCACCGTCGTGCTTGCCCCGCTTGGTCAGGGCGATGTCCAGCGCCGCCGCGGCCGCGGCCGCGTCGTCGAAGAACATCTCGTAGAAATCGCCCATCCGGTAGAACAGAAGCGCATCCGGGTACTGCGCCTTGATCTCCAGATACTGCGCCATCATCGGCGTGACCGCGTTCATGTGACCCCCTCGGTTGCGCCGCAACCCTACAAATCCCGGCATCCGACCGAAAGCCAAAACCAACGCGGTTGAGCCGCCCCCGCCGCTGGTCTAAGAGCAACCGACCGCTTTGGGAGGAGCGCCGGAATGAGCAACCAGAAATACACCCGAGAAGAGGCGCTGGCCTTCCACCTGGAACCGACCCCCGGCAAGTGGGAGGTGCAGGCCACCGTGCCCATGACCACGCAGCGGGACCTGAGCCTCGCCTATTCGCCGGGCGTTGCCGTGCCCTGCGAGGAAATCGCTCAGAACCCCGAACTGGCCTACGATTACACCAACAAGGGCAACCTGGTGGCGGTGATCTCCAACGGCACCGCGGTGCTGGGCCTCGGCAACCTCGGCGCGCTGGGGTCGAAACCGGTGATGGAGGGCAAGTCGGTGCTCTTCAAGCGTTTCGCCGACGTGAATTCCATCGACATCGAACTGGATACCGAGGACCCCGACGCCTTCATCAATGCGGTGAAGCTCATGGGTCCGACCTTCGGCGGAATCAACCTAGAGGACATCAAGGCGCCCGAGTGCTTCATCATCGAGCAGACGCTCAAGGAACAGATGGACATTCCGGTCTTTCACGACGACCAGCACGGCACCGCCGTGATCTGTGCGGCAGGTCTCATCAATGCGCTGCACCTGAGCAGCAAGAACATCGAGGACGTCAAGATCGTGCTGAACGGCGCGGGCGCCGCCGGCATCGCCTGCCTCGAGCTGCTGAAGGCCATGGGTGCGCGGCACGACAACTGCATCATGTGCGACACCAAGGGCGTGATCTTCCAGGGCCGCACCGAGGGCATGAACCAGTGGAAATCGGCCCATGCCGCCAATACTCCCGCGCGCAGCCTCGAAGAGGCGATGGTCGATTGCGACGTCTTCCTCGGCGTTTCGGCCAAGGGCGCGGTGACGCAGGACATGGTCAAAAGCATGGCCGACAACCCGGTGATCTTCGCCATGGCCAACCCGGACCCCGAGATCACCCCCGAGGATGCCCATGCTGTGCGGCCCGACGCCATCGTCGCCACCGGGCGCAGCGATTATCCGAACCAGGTGAACAACGTCCTGGGCTTTCCCTATCTCTTCCGCGGCGCGCTCGACATCCACGCCCGCGCGATCAACGACGAGATGAAGATCGCCTGTGCCGAGGCGCTGGCGGAACTCGCCCGCGAGGACGTGCCGGACGAGGTGGCGCTCGCCTATGGCAAGAACCTCAGTTTCGGGCGCGACTATATCATTCCCACGCCCTTTGATCCGCGGCTGATCCACCGCATTCCCACGGCGGTGGCCCGCGCGGGCATGAACACCGGCGTGGCCCGGCGGCCGATCATCGACATGGATGCCTACGAGCTGTCGCTGAAATCCCGCATGGACCCGACCGCCAGCATCCTGCGCGGCATCAACGCCCGGGCGCGGGCGGCCCAGGCGCGGATGATCTTTGCCGAAGGCGACGATCCGCGCGTACTGCGCGCCGCGGTCATGTACCAGCGGTCCGGCCTCGGCACCGCGCTGGTCGTCGGGCGCGAAGCGGATGTGAAGGCCAAGCTCGAAGCGGCCGGCCTAGAAGACGCCTACCGCGAGATCGAAGTGGTGAACGCCGCGAACACCCGGTATCTCGAAACCTACAAGGCTTTCCTCTACGACCGGTTGCAGCGCGAAGGTCACGACCGGCAGGACATCCACCGGCTTGCGACCCGCGACCGGCACGTCTTTGCGGCCTTGATGCTGGCGCATGGCCATGGCGACGGTCTGATCACCGGTGCGACGCGCAAATCGGCGCATGTGATGCAGCGGATCAACCATGTCTTCGACGCCGATGCGAAACACGGCGCCGCTGGCATCACGGCGCTGCTGCACAAGGGCCGGATCGTGCTGATCGGCGACACGCTGGTGCATGAATGGCCCGACGAGCATGACATGGCCAACATCGCGGAACGCGCGGCTGGCGTCGCCCGGCACCTTGGACTGGAGCCGCGGGTGGCCTTCGTATCCTTCTCGACGTTCGGGTACCCCGTGTCGGAACGCGCGGCCAAGATGCACATTGCGCCGCAGGTGCTGGACCAGCGCGGTGTGTCCTTCGAATACGAGGGCGAGATGACCGTGGACGTGGCGCTCAATGCCCGCGCGATGGAGGCCTATCCGTTCTCGCGTCTCAGCGGGCCGGCCAACATCCTGATCGTCCCGGCGCGGCACTCGGCGTCAATCTCGGTCAAGCTGATGCAGGAAATGGCGGGTGCGACGGTGATCGGCCCGATCCTCGCCGGTGTCGACAAGTCGATCCAGATCTGCTCGTCGGTCTCGACCGCGAACGATATCCTCAACATGGCGGTGCTGGCGGCGTGCAAGGTCGGATGACGGCGCGTGTGGCGGGGATCGGAGCCTCCGGCGGGAGTTTGACCGCGAATTTTGCGACGCAAATTTCGCGGGTGGCAAGATGAAGGAGGATCGGTCGTGACCATCTTCAACCTCGGCTCGATCAACGCGGACCTTGTCTACCGTGTGCCGCATCTGCCGGGCGCGGGGGAGACTTTGGCGGCGACATCAATGTCGCGCGGGCTGGGCGGCAAGGGTGCCAACATGTCCGTCGCGGCGGCGCGGGCCGGGGCGCATGTGGTGCATATCGGCGCGGTCGGCGAGGACGGGCAATGGGCCTCCAACCGGCTGCTGGAATACGGCGTCGACACCCGCCACATCGCGGTAGCCGCCGAGGCGACGGGCCATGCGATCATCGCCGTGGACGATGCCGGCGAGAACACGATTCTTCTGCATCCGGGCGCCAATTGGGCCTTGTCAGAGACGGAAATCGACCTCGCGCTCGAGCTGTCGACGGCGCGCGACACGTTTTTGTTCCAGAACGAAACGAATGCGCAAAGGGCAGGGGCCGGAATGGCGTCGGCGCGGGGGCTGCGCATCGCCTATGCCGCTGCGCCCTTCGGCGCGGAGGCTGTGGCCGAGGTTTTGCCGCTGCTCGACCTGCTCGTATTGAACGCGGTCGAGGCGGCGCAGCTCGAGACGGCGACCGGTCTGCCACCGGACGCTCTGCCGGTCCGCGACGTGGTGATCACCCTCGGGGCAGATGGCTGCCGCTGGATCAACACCGACACGGGACACGCGCAGGACATCCCGGCGCTGCCTGTGACGCCGGTGGATACCACGGGTGCCGGCGATACATTCACGGGATTTCTCGTGGCCGGCCTGGATCGTGGGATGCCGATGGCGCAGGCGCTGGCGCAAGCCAACCGTGCCGCGGCGATCATGACGACGCGCCACGGGACGGCAGATGTCATTCCCGATCTCAAGGACGTGCAGGACAGCCGTTTCTGAAGGGTGCCGGAAATCCCGAGATTTCCGGTCCGTTTCCCTCGAGGAAAATGCGCCTCTGTGCGAAAGCGGCGCCTCTTACCCGCCAACAAATGGCGCGTCGTCGCCCCACAGTGCACGCACGCGCTGGTCGCGGCGGCAGCCTTCGCGGTAGCGTTCGTACGCGTCTTTCTGGTCGATATAGCCAAACCGGGTCAGGACCCTGTTCGTGCCCTTGTAGTAGTCCTGGTGATAGTCCTCGGCCTTGTAGAAGGTGTCCGCGTCAAGGATCGGCGTGACGATCTCCTGCCCAAGTGCGCGCTGCGCCTCGGCCTTGGCCTGTTCGGCCGCCGCTCTTTGCCGTTCATCAGAGACGAAAATCGCCGTGCGGTAGCTGTCGCCGCGGTCGCAGAACTGGCCGCCCGCATCCGTCGGATCGACCGAACGGAAGAACAGGCGGTATAGCTGGTCCAGATTGATCTTTGCGGGATCGTAGGGGATTCTCACGGCCTCGTAATGTCCGGTGTCGCCGCCTGTCACCTGCTTGTAGGTCGGGTTGTCGGTCGTGCCGCCGGTGTAGCCGGACACCACGTCGCCAACGCCCGCGACCTTCTCGAAATCGGCCTCGACGCACCAGAAACAGCCGCCGGCGACGACGATATCGGCGGCTGTCGCGCGCTGCGCCTGCGCGGTCAGCGCCAGCGCGGCGGCCACCAGGCAGGAAAGGGCGGTGAGCGGTTTGCGGAACTGCATGATGAAACTCCTTCTGTGCGATCAGACTGCACGGGCACAACGCATCCGGCAATGGACGCGCCCGCCCGGTCACGGCATGGTGACATCACGTGACGCAACGCAGGAGCCGACATGACCGAGGTCACAACCCACCAGGCCGCCGAGGATGCCCGCAACGACGCCATCCTGATCTGGCTCAACGGCGCGCTGAAGCCCAGGGCCGAAGCGTTGGTCAGCGTCTACGACTCCGGCTTCATGCTGGGCGACGGCGTGTGGGAAGGTCTGCGGCTTTACGACGGGCACTGGACGTTCCTCGACGATCACATGGACCGTCTGTTCGAGGCGGCGAAGGCTATCGATCTCGACATCGGCATGACCCGCGATCAGGTGATTTCCGCCTTGTCAGAGACGCAAAAGGCCAACGGCATGACCACCGACGCCCATGCCCGGCTGATGGTCACCCGCGGCGTCAAGACCCGGCCGTTCCAGCACCCGTCGCTGTCGCGGCAGGGGCCGACGGTGGCGATCATTATGGAGCATTCGCGCCCGTCGATCCCGCGTCCGATCCGGCTGGCCACCGTTCCGCATATGCGCGGGCTGCCGATGACGCAGGACCCCAAGCTCAACTCGCATTCCAAGCTCAACTGCATCCTCGCCTGCATCGCCGCGGAAAAGGCCGGCGCGGACGAGGCGCTGATGCTCGACGTGCATGGATTCGTGAACACCACCAACGCCTGCAACTTCTTCATCGTGCGCAAGGGGGCGGTCTGGACCAGTACCGGGGATTACTGCATGAACGGGATCACTCGGGCCAAGGTCATCGAGATTTGCCATGCCAACGGCATCCCCTGTTTCGAGCGCAACTATTCGCTGGTCGATGCCTATGGCGCGGACGAGGCCTTTCTCACTGGCACTTTCGGCGCACAGACGCCGGTCGGGTCGATCGACGGGCGCCAGATCGGAACGGGGCAGATGGGTCCGGTCACCGAACGCATCCGCGCGCTTTACAAATCCCTGATCGCGGAGACCTGCCGATGACACGCTTTGCCCTTCTGCCTGCCGTTCTGACAATAGCCGCCTGCGCGCCGTTGGTGCCGTTGCCGCCAGAGGGATCGGACATTCCTTGGCCCGACGCGGTGCAGCTGTTCCAGGCGTGTCAGGTTGAAAGCGTGTACCAGGCGCATGATCGCACCGTGTCGCTGACCCTGACGGATGGCAGAATGGTACACACGATCACGCCGCGCCTCGATGACGCGGTGCGGGAGGGCGTGATGCCGCCGCGCTGCGACGATGTCGCAGTCATCATGGAATAGCCGATGCGACTGGCGATGTGGTCCGGGCCGCGCAACCTGAGCACGGCGATGATGTACAGTTTCGGCAACCGCGCCGACTTCCACGTGGTGGATGAACCGTTTTACGGGCCATACCTGCGCGAAACCGGCCTCGATCATCCAATGCGGGAAGAGATCATTGCCGACCGGCCGGACAGCGCCGAAGAGGTGGCTGCGGCCTTGCTCGGCCCGATCCCGGACGGCAAGCCGCATGTCTATCACAAGCACATGGCGCAGCACATGATCCCGGCGATGCCGCGCGACTGGTTCGGCGGCTGCACGCATGTCTTCCTGATCCGCCACCCCGCCCGCGTGGTCGCCAGTTTCGGCGCCAAATACGAGAACCCGACGCTCGAGGATATCGGTTTCGTGCAACAAGCCGAATTGTTCGAGACGCTGCGCGCCGCCGGTCAGGACCCGGTGGTGATCGACAGCGCCGACATCCGGCAGGATCCGGAAAACATGCTGCGCAAGCTTTGCACGGCCATCGGCCTGCCCTTCGATCCCGCCATGCTGTCCTGGCCCAATGGCGGGCACCGCCAGGACGGCGTTTGGAAAGAGGTCTGGTACGCCTCGGTGCACCGGTCCACAGGGTTTGCGGGGCCCGAGGGACCGCTTCCCGATCTGGACGGTCCGGCGGCAGAGCTCGCCGCACGCGCGTTGCCGTATTACGACAAGATGGCCGCCGCCGCCCTGCGTTAAGGGTGCCGACACGGGCTCGGAAATTCAGTCGAAAAAATTTCTGTCGCCGATGAAACTCTCCGTCGCATCCGCCGTGTGTTCGATTTGAGACAGGGCAAACGCCCTTGTCCTCATGTGAAAACAGGAGAGACGACATGAAGACTCTTATGATGACCACCGCCGCCCTGACCGTATCCGCTGGCATGGCCTTTGCCGCAGCACACGGCATGGCACCCTCCGTCGAAGCGTCCGACCAGTCGGTCGAAAACGGCGTCGTGAGCGCCACCAAGGTCGTGGCCCCGGCCAACGGCTGGCTCGTGGTACACCGCACCGATTCCGAGATGAAGCCCGGCCCCGTGGTCGGCTACGCGCCGCTGCGCGAAGGCGAGAACATGGACGTGGCCGCGATCCTGCAGGAAGACGTGGCTTCGGGCGACATGCTGATGCTGATGGTCCACGGCGAAGACGGCGGCATGTCGACCGGCGTGTTCGAATATACGCTGGGCGCCACCGAAGACGGTCCGATCCGGGTCGAAGAGAATCTCGTGATGACGGTTGTCACTGCCGAGTAGTCCTTCGAGGACAACCGTTAGAGCGCTGGTGATACTGCGGAGTTGACGGCGCTCGGAAACCGCCGGGTCCATGTGCCCGGCGGTTTTCTTTTGGGCTCAGCCCAGCATCTTTCCGAGTTTCAGGGCGACGGACATGTCGCCCGACACCTTGATCTTGCCCATGGCAAAGGCGGTCATAGGGTTCAGCTTGCCGTCGATCAGCTTGACGAGGTTGGCCTGCGAGATGCGGATGGTGCAATCCGCGGGCAGGTCCTGACGCAGCGCCTTGCCATCCGTCACCGTGATCGCGCCATCGTCCCCGCAATCGAATTTCAGGCTGTCGTCCAGCGGGTGCCTGTCCAGCCCGCGCTGCATCAGCGCCGCGATTTCATCCATGGTCATCAGAAGTCTCCTGCCCGTTTCCGGGCAGAAGTAGAGACGCATTTTCGGTGTGGCAATCGCGACGTTACGGCGCTCAGCCCTTGAGCCGCCGCTTGCGCGCGGCCAGTAGTTTCAGCCGCAGCGCGTTGAGCTGGATGAAGCCGGCGGCGTCCTTCTGGTCATAGGCGCCGGCGTCGTCTTCGAAGGTCACATGCGCCTCGGAATAAAGCGACGCGTCCGACCAGCGGCCGACGCAGGTGGCGGCCCCCTTGTAGAGCTTGAGCCGGACGGTGCCCGACACATGCTCCTGGCTCTTGTCGATGGCGGCCTGCAGCATCTCGCGTTCGGGGCTGAACCAGAAGCCGTTGTAGATCAGTTCCGCATACCGAGGCATCAGCGAATCCTTGAGGTGGCCCGCGCCGCTGTCGAGCGTGATCTGCTCGATCCCGCGATGCGCCTCGAGCAGGACGGTGCCGCCCGGCGTTTCGTAGATGCCGCGGGACTTCATGCCGACGAAGCGGTTCTCGACGAAATCGAGCCGCCCGATGCCGTGCTTGCCGCCCAGTTCGTTGAGCCGGGTGAGGATCGTCGCGGGCGACAAAGCCTCGCCATCGATGGCGACCGCATCGCCCTTTTCAAAGGTGATCTCGACGAATTCCGGCGTGTCGGGCGCCGCCTCGGGTGCAACGGTGCGCTGGTAGACGTAATCCGGCGCGGCCTCTGCCGGGTCTTCCAGCACCTTGCCTTCGGACGAGGTGTGCAGGAGGTTCGCGTCAACCGAGAACGGCGCTTCGCCGCGCTTGTCCTTGGCGATGGGGATCTGGTTTTCCTCGGCGAAGGCCAGCAGCTTGGTCCGGCTGGAAAGGTCCCATTCCCGCCAGGGCGCGATCACCTTGATATCTGGGTTCAGCGCATAGGCGCTGAGTTCGAACCGCACCTGGTCGTTGCCCTTGCCGGTCGCGCCGTGGGCCACCGCGTCGGCACCGGTTTCGGCCGCGATCTCGACCAGCCTCTTGGAAATCAGCGGGCGTGCGATCGAGGTGCCAAGCAGATAAAGACCCTCGTAAAGCGCGTTGGCGCGGAACATCGGAAAGACGAAGTCGCGCACGAATTCCTCGCGCACATCCTCGATATAGATGTTCTCGGGTGCGATCCCCAGAAGCTCGGCCTTCTTGCGCGCGGGCTCCAGCTCTTCGCCCTGGCCCAGATCGGCGGTGAAGGTCACGACCTCGCAACCGTATTCGGTTTGCAGCCACTTCAGGATGATCGAGGTGTCGAGGCCGCCGGAATAGGCCAGGACGACTTTCTTGGGCGCGGGCGTTTTGGCGGCGGACATGAGGCGTTCCTTTGTCTCGGGTTTGGCGCGGCGATTACCCGGTTTTCAAAGTCGGGGCAAGGTTTGCCCATTTCCGCCCGGCGCGGGTCATGTTAGCCAAGGCGCGACATGTCAGACAGGGGGCCGCGATGAAGGGCTTGCAGATTTTCACCCATTCGGTGCGCTTGGTGTTCTCCAACCTCGAAAACGCCCTGCGGGTGTCGCTGGTCCTGTACCTGGTACAGGCGGCCAATTCGATTTTCCTGTACCTCAACCCGCCGGAAATGACCGAAATGGCGGGGACGGAATTTCCGGTGATGGACCCGGGCACGGCCGGATCGAGCCTGCTACTGTCGATCCTCGCCGTCATCGCCAGCCTCTGGATCGCCGTCGCCTGGCACCGGTTCGTCCTGGCCGAGGAATATCCAACCGGCTGGCTGCCGCGCTGGCACGGGTCCAACATGCTGAGCTACCTGGGACGGTCGATCCTGCTGGGGCTGCTCATCGCCTTTGCCGTGGTCGCGGCGTCGATCCCGATCAGCCTGATCGCCATGGTCGCGCCGCCGCTCGTGGCGATGGTGCCGTTCTTCATGATCGGGTTCGGCGCGTACCTCTTCTTCCGGCTTTCGGTGATGTTGCCCGCCGCCGCGTTGGGCGAAAAGCTGCGGCTGGGAGAGGCCTGGGATGCGACCAAGGGCGAAACCGGCACTCTGCTGACGCTGACCGCCATCGTCGTCGCCGCCAGCATCGTCGTGCAGCTACCGACGCTGCTCAGCGGCGATGCGACCTCTTTCATCAGCCTGGTCTACGCGCTGGTGGTGAACTGGTTCGCCACGGTGATCGGGATTTCGCTGCTGACCACGCTGTACGGCCATTTCATCGAAAAACGGCCCATCGACTGACCCGCGCGATGCCCCGAGCCGAGGTTCCGAAAGGCACTGTATGACCGATTTCCAGACCGAAGCCCGCGACGCCGCAAAGCTGATGCGCGAGGTGTTTCCAGCGACCCCGCTCTTGCGCAACGCGCATCTGTCGGACCGGTTCGGCGCCGATATCTGGCTCAAGCGCGAAGACCTGTCGCCGGTGCGCAGCTACAAGCTGCGCGGCGCGTTCAATGCCATGCGCAAGCAGCGCGAGGCAAAGCTCTTCGTCTGCGCCAGCGCCGGAAACCATGCGCAGGGCGTGGCTTTCATGTGCCGGCATTTCGACACCCACGGCGTAATCTTCATGCCGGTCACGACGCCCCAGCAGAAGATCCAGAAGACGCGGATGTTTGGCGGTGATGCGATCGAAATCCGTATGGTCGGGGATTATTTCGACGACACGCTGCACGCCGCGCAAAGCTTCTGTTCCGAGGCGGGCGGGCATTTCCTGTCGCCCTTCGACGACGACGACGTCATCGCGGGGCAGGCATCGGTCGCGGTCGAGATCGAGGATCAGATGGGCGGCTTGCCCGATCACGTCGTGGTGCCGGTGGGTGGCGGCGGGTTATCCGCCGGGACGATCAGTTATTTCGGCACCGGCTGTCAGTATACCTTTGTGGAGCCTTCGGGCGGCGCTTGCCTGCAGGCGGCGCTGGCGGCGGGCAAGCCGGTCAAGCTGCCCAAGGTCAACACCTTTGCCGATGGGGCCGCGGTCGGGCAGATCGGCGAACGCACCTTTGCGCGGCTCTCGGGCGTGGGTCTTGCCAATGTGCTGGCCATCGACGAGGACAGGCTCTGCACCACGATGTTGGACATGCTCAACGTCGAAGGCATCGTGCTGGAACCGGCGGGCGCGCTGGCGGTCGATGCGCTCAAGGATCTGGGCCAGGCGATCCGGGGCCGCAGCGTTGTCTGCGTGACCTCGGGCGGGAATTTCGATTTCGAACGGCTGCCCGAGGTCAAGGAACGTGCGCAGCGCTACTCCGGCGTCAAGAAATACTTCATCCTTCGCCTGCCGCAGCGGCCCGGCGCGCTGAAGGATTTCCTGAACATTCTCGGGCCCGAGGACGATATCGCCCGGTTCGAATACCTGAAGAAATCGGCGCGCAACTTCGGGTCGGTGCTGATCGGGATCGAAACCACCGATGCCGCGAATTTCGACCACTTCTTCGCCAAGCTCGAGCATCAGGGCTTTGCCTATCACGACATCACCGACGACGAATTGCTGGCGCAGTTCGTGATCTGATGGCCTTCGGCGGCAAGACCGCGGTGGAGACGAGCGCCGGACGGGGACATCACCGATCTGCATTGTTTGATCCGAACGGTCGCGTCAGACCCCGAGTTGAGCCGGCATCTGGGCCATGAATTCCGCTTTGGACGCGGAGTAAAGACGCCGGACCTCTTCTGGCGTCACGGTTTCGGGCGCACCGGTTGCCGCCGCCCGTTCGCCGCGCTGGCACAACGACGCGAGGTCGGAGAACCCGAGGTTCAGGCTGCTGCCCTTGAGAAAGTGCAGGTCGGATTCCGCCCGCTGTGCCGTGGCATCCGGTTCGAGGCGCGACAGAGACGTTTCCATCTCGTCCAGAAAGAGCGTCACCACCTCCCGAAATTCCTCTTCACCGATTTCATCGCGAAGTTCCCTCACGCGCGCCCAGTCGATCATCGCCACCTCCTTGACGCTGGCACCCTGCACCCGAGAGGTGAAGACGTGGTTAGCGTGTCCGGGAAGAATTTGGCGGATTTTACGGTTCATCCGGCGTTAAACCCCTGCGCGTATGGGCTTTGCGGTCACGCGAAGGTTCGGCAAAAGGGATTCAGTTGACGGTCACAGGCTTCTCATCGTCCGGGACATCGCCCGCGCCCGGTCCGGTGCAGCGGGTGCTGGTCGTCGACGACAGCCCTCTGCAGCTCAGGATTCTGTCGGCGATGCTGGGCCGATGGGGGATCGAGGTGCATTGCGTCGAAAGCGCCGAAGCGGCGCTGGCGCTGTGCCCGACATTGGCGCCGGACATGGTGCTGTCGGACTGGATGATGCCGGGCATGGACGGGCTGGAGTTCTGCCGCCGATTCCGGGCCCTGCCGCGTGACGCCTACGGCTATTTCATCCTTTTGACTTCCAAGTCGGAAAAGGGCGAGGTGGTGCGCGGGCTCGACGCGGGCGCCGACGATTTCCTGACCAAGCCGGTCAACGCGGACGAATTGCGCGCGCGCATCAATGCCGGCGCGCGGGTTCTGTCGATGCAACGCGAACTCAGCGACAAGAACCGGGTGATCTCGGACACGCTGGCCAAGTTGCAGGCGGTCTATGACGCGATCGACAACGATCTGAAACAGGCCCGCCGCATTCAAGAGGCGCTGGTGCCGAACCGAAGTGCCGTCTTCGGAACCTCACGGGTGAGCCTGCTGCTGAAACCCTGCGGCCATGTGGGCGGCGATCTGGTCGGCATGTTCAGCCCCGAACCGGGGGCGCTGGGGGCCTACAGCATCGACGTGTCGGGCCATGGCATCACCTCGGCTCTGGTGACGGCGCGGGTCGCGGATTACCTCAGCGCCCGCTTTCCCGACCAGAACCTGGCGCTGGACCGTACCGCGCGCCCGGGCCAGAGCCTGCGCCCGCCCGAAGAAGTCGCGGCACTGCTGAACGAGCGCTTGTCCGGCGATACCGGCGTGGCGGAATACCTCACCATGCTCTATTTCCGCGCCGATCTTTCCAGTGGCCGGGTCGACATGGTGCAGGCGGGCCATCCGCCGCCCCTGCTGTTGCGGGCCGACGGCAGCGCCGAATTCGTGGGGGACGGCGGATTGCCCATCGGGCTTGTCGACGAGGCACGCTACGACCGTCAGTCGCTGCAGCTGGGCAGCGGCGACCGCCTCTTGCTTTACACCGACGGGTTCAGCGAGGCGGTGATGAAAGACGGCGCCATGCTCGACGAGGTCGGGCTGTTGCGGCTGGTTCGGGAAACGGCCCAAGACGGCTGCGGCACCGAATTCCTCGACGATCTCTTCTGGCGCTTGACCCTTGCCATGGATGCAGAGACCGGCCTGCAGGACGACGTATCGGCGACGCTGCTGGAGTTCGACGTTCTTTAGACCCTAATGCACCGCGAAACGGGCGACAAAGCTGCGGTCGCCGGCATTGCCCAGCTTGCGGGCGGCATCCTCTGGGGCCATCCACAGCGCCATGTGATCGGGTTCGGTCGGGGCTGCGAGAGGCCGAACCGGCGTTGCGAGGTAGATCGTGCAGATCTTTTCGGCCCAGAGGTCGTATTCCGGCATGAAGGTGAAGCGCCGGAAACAGCCCAGGCGCCGCGGCTGCGCGATCCGCCAGCCGGTTTCCTCGAACACCTCGCGGTGCAGCGCCGTCAACGGCGACTCGCCGGGGTCGATGCCGCCGCCGGGCAATTGCAGTTCCGGCGCGGGGGCCTCTTGCCGGGTCAGCAGCAGCATACCCCGGCGCGGCAGGATCGCGTAGACACCCGGGCGGCGGGTATAACTGCGCCCCGCCTCGGGCGGTGTGCCGAATCGCCGTGTCATTCCCGCCCCCTTGGACTCTGCCTTGTTGCCCTTATATGGACGCGGTATGCCAATCCGCGGCAAATAAGGAAACCCCATGACGCTTGGAACCAAACTCGCCTGGGACGACACCGTCCTGCCCTTTCAGCTTGACCGCTCGGATATCCGCGGCCGTGTCGCACGGCTGGACGGCGTTCTTGGCGGGATTCTGAAGCAGCATGACTACCCGCCGCAGGTCGAGGCGCTGGTGGCCGAGATGGCCTTGCTCACCGCGCTGATCGGTCCGACGATCAAGCTGCGCTGGAAACTGTCGTTGCAGGTGCAGTCGAAAGGGCCGGTGCGGATGATCGCGACCGATTACTTCGCGCCTGCCTCTGACGGCGAACCCGCGCGCATTCGTGCCTATGCAAGCTTCGACCGGGACCGCCTGACCGACGGTGCGCCGATCGACCAGGTGGGGGAGGGGTATTTCGCGATCCTGATCGACCAGGGCGAAGGCATGCAGCCGTATCAGGGCATCACGCCGCTGACCGGCGACTCGCTGGCGGCCTGTGCGGGCACCTACTTTGCGCAATCCGAACAGCTGCCGACGCGGTTCCAGCTGAGCTTTGGCCGGTCCACCGAACAGGGCGGGTCCGAACACTGGCGCGCTGGTGGCATCATGCTGCAGCACATGCCCAAGGCATCGCCCTTTGCCAAGGACGGCGGGTCCGGCGAAGGCGGGCTGCTGGAAGCGGGTGATATCGTCGACGGCGAAGAGGGCGACAACTGGAACCGGGCCAATTTCCACCTCGATACGGTCGAGGAAATGGAATTGATCGGCCCAAGCCTGCCGCCGACCGACCTGCTGGTCCGGTTGTTCCACGAGGATCAGCCGCGCGTCTTCGATCCGCAGCCGGTCCGTTTCGGCTGCACCTGTTCCGAGGATCGCGTGCGGCAAAGCCTGTCGATCTACTCGGCCAAGGACATCGAGAAGATGACCACGGACGAGGGACGCGTGACCGCCGATTGCCAGTTCTGCGGCGCCCATTACGATCTGGACCCGGCGACCGTCGGGTTCGAGGCCGCAGATGAGCAGGACCGCTGAACAGATCGCGGCCCTGCGCCGGGCTCTCGATGCCGAAACGCGCGCCACGTCGGATTTCGACCTGAACCCCGAAGTGGTGCTGCCCGCCGGACGTATCCTGCGTCCGGCGGGCGTTCTGCTTGCGCTAACCGATGGGGCGGACGGCCTGAATATCGTGCTGACCAAACGGTCGTCGCGGCTCAAGCATCATCCGGGACAGATCGCCTTTCCGGGCGGCAAACAGGATGACGTTGACGCCGACGCCATCGCTGCAGCCCTGCGCGAAGCCGAGGAAGAGATCGGATTGCCGCGCAACAGGGTCGAGATCCTCGGCACGCTGCCGGGCCATGAGACCGTCACCAGCTTTGCCATGACTCCGGTCGTCGGACTTGTCCGCGGCGCCTTCGACCCGGTGCCCGAACCCGGCGAGGTCGAAGAAGTGTTCCTGGTCCCTCTGGATCATGTCACCGACCCGGACCGCTTCAGCGTGCAGTTCCGGCGCTGGCGCGGCACGCGGCGGCATTATTACACGGTGCCTTTCGGCCCCTATTACATATGGGGGGCAACCGCGCGGGTGTTGCGCGGGCTCGCCGACCGGATGGGCCGATGACCCGCGTGTCCGGAGCGTGGCTGTCCGCACTTGGGACGCAAGCGGTGCTGGGCATGCTGACCGATGCCGGGCATGCGGCCTATGCGGTGGGCGGATGTGTGCGCAACGCGCTGATCGGAAAGGCGGTGGAGGATGTCGACATCGCCACCGACGCGCGACCTCGGACCGTCATGGCCTTGGCCGAAGCGGCGGGGCTGAAGCCGGTGGCGACCGGCATCGACCATGGCACCGTGACCGTGGTGGCCGATGGCACGGGTTATGAGGTGACCACCTTTCGCGCCGATGTAGAGACGGATGGACGGCACGCGACGGTGCGATTCTCCGATGACGTGAAAGAGGACGCCCGCCGCCGCGATTTCACCATGAACGCGCTTTACGCCGATGCGTCCGGTCATGTGATCGACCCTCTGGGCGGCCTGCCGGACCTGCAAGCGCGCCTCGTGCGGTTCATCGAGGATCCTGCGGCGCGCATCCGCGAGGATTACCTGCGCATTTTGCGCTTCCTTCGGTTCAGCGCCTGGTATGCCGACCCGGACGGCGGCTTTGATGCCGATGCGCTGGCTGCGATCGCGGACAACCTAGACGGTCTGGACGCGCTGTCGCGCGAACGTGTGACGGCGGAGCTTATCAAGCTGCTGGCCGCGCCCGACCCGGCGCCGGCGGTGGCCGTGATGCAGCAGACCGGCGTGCTGGCCCGGTGCCTGCCCGGCGCCGACACGCAGGCTCTGGCTCCTCTGGTGCACTCGGAAGGCTCGCTGGACTGCCCGCCGGACCCGCTGCGCCGGCTGGCGGCGCTGGGCGTCTTCACCGGCGCGGACCTGCGTCTGTCGCGGGCACAGGAGAAGCGACTTGCGCTGTATCAGAGCCTGATCGATGGCACCGCAAGCCTGGCCGAGGTCGCCTATCGCCATGGTGCGGACCGCGCCATCGACGCGGCATTGCTGCGGAGCGCGCTTCTGGAACAGCCGCTCCCCGACGGGTTACGCGACGCGATCGAAGAGGGCGCCAAGGCGCAGTTTCCGATCACCGCACGTGACCTGATGCCGGGGGTGACCGGCCCCGCGCTGGGCGCGGAACTCGACCGGCTCGAAGCGCTCTGGATCGCATCGGGGTTTGCCCTGACACGCGCCGCACTTCTGGAGCGCGCATCAAGGGGGTGACAGGTTGCGTCATCCGGTGTAAGAAACGACCACCGGAATGGAGATCTTAATGGAAAACGCGCGCCTCATCCCAAGCTTCGCCTAAAGCGAACCTGCGCGCGCGGGTGAGCCATCGGCCTCACCCTATCCATCTTTCTCCTGTTTCCTGGAAATCCTGCCATGTTCCGTTTTTTCGAATCGCGTGTCGATCCGTTTGTCGACCATCCGCAAAACGACACGCCGCCGCAGCGGCTGTTGCCGTTCATGTTGCAATATGTGGGACCGTTCCGGCGGCTCTTTGTCATCGCGGCGCTGTTGTCCGTCGTCGTGGCCGGTGTCGAGCTGGGGCTGATCTGGGCCATGGGCTGGATCGTCGACATCCTTTCCGGCGATCCGGCGCAGGTCTGGGCCGATCACGGGGCGGCGCTGATCTGGCTGGCGCTGGCGATCCTGCTGCTGCGCCCGGTGGTGCAGGCGCTGGACGTGCTGGTGCTGAACAACGCAATCCTGCCGAACTTCGGCACCCTCGTGCGCTGGCGCGCGCATCGGCATGTTCTGCGGCAGTCCGTGGGCTGGTTCGAGGACGATTTCGCCGGCCGCATCGCCAACCGGATCATGCAGACGCCCTCTTCGGCGGGCGAAGCCGTGTTCCAGATATTCGACGCCCTGTCCTACGCGGTGGCCTATGCCATCGGCGCTTTGCTGCTGCTGGGGCGCGCCGATCCCTGGCTGATGCTGCCCCTGGTGGGCTGGCTGGTGCTGTACGGTCTGCTCATGCGCTGGACCGTCCGCCGGATCGGGCCCGCGTCCAAGGCCGCGTCGGACGCGCGGTCCGAGGTCACGGGCCGCGTCGTCGACAGCTATACCAACATCCATTCGGTGAAGATGTTCGCGCATCACGACCGCGAGCTGGACTATGCGCGCGAGGCGATGAGCAGGACGCGTGTCACCTTCCAGCGCGAAATGCGGCTCTTTACCATCATGGATGTGACCCTCGTGCTGCTCAACGGGCTGCTGATCGTCGGCGTTGTCGGTCTGGCGGTGGCGTTCTGGATGACCGGATCGGCCACCGTCGGCGTGGTCGCGGCGGCGACGGCGCTGACGCTGCGGCTCAACGCGATGACCGGATGGCTGATGTGGGCGCTGACCTCGTTCTTCCGCGAACTGGGGGTCGTGGCCGAGGGGATGGAGACCATCGCCCAGCCCGTCACGCTCACCGATGCGCCGGATGCGCAGCCGCTTGAACTGCGCGAAGGGCGGATCGAGCTGAAGGGTCTCATGCATCATTACGGGCGCGAGGCGGGCGGGCTCGACGGGATCGACCTGGCCATCGCGCCGGGTGAAAAGGTTGGCCTGATCGGGCGGTCGGGCGCGGGCAAATCGACCCTCGTCAAGCTGCTTTTGCGATTCTACGATGCCGAGTCAGGCCACATCCTGATCGACGGACAGGACATTTCCCGCGTCACGCAGGACAGCCTGCGGCTGGCCATCGGCATGGTCCAGCAGGACAGCGCGCTGCTGCATCGGTCGGTGCGCGACAACATCCTGTATGGCCGTCCCGACGCCACCGAAGAGCAGATGATCGCCGCCGCGCGGCAGGCGCAGGCGCATGAGTTCATCCTCGACCTAGAGGACCCGCAGGGCCGCCGCGGCTATGACGCCCATGTGGGCGAACGCGGCGTGAAACTGTCGGGCGGTCAGCGGCAGCGGGTGACGCTGGCGCGGGTGATCCTCAAGGACGCGCCGATCCTGCTGCTGGACGAGGCGACCAGCGCGCTCGACTCCGAGGTGGAGGCGGCGATCCAGGACACGCTCTACGGCATGATGGAGGGCAAGACGGTGATCGCCATCGCTCACCGTCTGAGCACGATTGCCCGTATGGACCGCATCCTCGTGCTCGATCAGGGGCGGATCGTCGAAGAGGGCACTCACGACGCGCTTTTGTCGGTGAGCGGACTATATGCCCAGTTCTGGAAGCGCCAATCGGGCGGCTTTCTCGACATCGACCCCGAAATCGACACGGACGCAGCAGAATGAACCCGGACACCTGGATAGATCCCTTTCAACCGGCCAAGGGCCCGCCGCCCCGCACGCTGTTCGCGTTCTTCCGCTGGGCGCTGGAGGGGGCGGGCCGGGTCATGTCCTTTGCCGCCGTCCTGTCGGTGCTTGCCGGCGTGGCCGAGGTGATCGCGGCGCTGCTGCTGGGTTGGGTGATCGACGCGGCGCTGGACACCGGCGTGACCGGGCTTTTCGCCGAGAACACGGCGCTCTTCGTCTTTGCGCTGGTGTTCTTCATCGGGCTGCGGCCCGCGGTGCTGGGGCTGAGTTCGTTTGCGCAGACGATCCTGATGCAGCCGGCGGTGATGAACCTCGTCCTGTCGCGGTTGCACCGGTTCACGCTGGGCCAGTCGGTCACGTTCTTCGACGACGATTTTGCCGGGCGGATCGCGCAGAAGGAAATGCAGACCGCCCGCGCGCTGAACGACACGGTGACCGAGATCATCCAGACGGTGCTGTTCGCCGTGGCGTCGGTCGTCGGGTCGATCCTGCTTCTGGGCACGGTGGACTGGCGCATCGCCGCGGGCCTGCTGGTCTGGATGATCGCCTATGGTTTTCTGATCCGCCACTACATGCCGCGCATCCGCACCCGGTCCAAGGCGCGTGCCTCGGCCCGGGCGATGGTGACCGGGCAGGTGGTGGACACGGTGACCAACATCAAGACGGTGAAGCTCTTTGCCCATCACGACCACGAGGACCGCGCGGCGCTCAATTCGATGGACAGCTACCGCAAGCGGTTCCTGGAGTTCGGATATGTCTCGGTCGCCTTCCGGTTCTGGCTGATGGCGCTGGCGGGCATCCTGCCGGTGCTGCTGGTGGGCGGGGCGCTTTGGTACTGGACGCTGGGGGTGATTTCGGCCGGGGACATCGCCGCGACCGGTGCGATCAGCCTGCGTCTGGCACAGATGACCGGCTGGGTCAGCTTCACGTTGATGAGCCTTTACGCCAACGTCGGCGAGGTCGAGGACGGCATGCGCACCCTGACCCCGCCGCATCGGCTGGTCGATGCGACGGACGCCACCGACCTGACCGTCACCGATGGCCGGATCCAACTGGACGACCTGGGCTTTGCCTACGGGCGCGATGTCGGCGGGATCGAGCATATCGCGCTGACCATTCAACCGGGCGAAAAGCTTGGCATTGTCGGTGCCTCCGGGGCCGGAAAGTCCACGCTGGTGGCGTTGATGTTGCGGCTCTATGACGCCGAAAAGGGCAAGATTCTGATCGACGGACAGGACATTTCCAAGGTCACCCAGGAAAGCCTGCGGCGGCAGATCGGGATGGTCACGCAGGAGACCGCGATGTTCAACCGCTCGGCGCTCGACAACATCCGGTACGGCAAGCCCGACGCCACCGAGGAAGAAGTCTTTGCCGCCGCCCGCAAGGCCGAGGCGCACGAGTTCATCAAGGATCTCGAAGATCATTTCGGGCGCAAGGGCTATGCCGCGCACCTTGGCGAGCGGGGCGTGAAACTGTCGGGCGGCCAGCGGCAGCGCATCGCCCTGGCCCGTGCGATCCTGAAGGACGCGCCGATCCTGATCCTGGACGAAGCGACCAGCGCGCTCGACTCCGAGGTCGAGGAATCGATTCAGTCGGCGCTTGAGGCGGTGATGGAGGGCAAGACCGTGCTGGCCATCGCGCACCGGCTGTCGACCATCGCGGACATGGACCGGATCGTCGTGCTGGACCGTGGTCGCGTCGTCGAGGAAGGCACGCACGAGGCGTTGCTGAAGCAGCGTGGGCTTTATGCGCGTTACTGGAGCAAGCAATCCGGCGGGTTCCTCGGCGCACGGCACGCCGCCGAATAGGCGGTGCCGGGTCTCGACGCGCCGTCCGAGACCGGGCACAAGGCGGGTATGGAACATCTCATCATCGACAGGCTTGGGCACCAGGGAGACGGCATTGCCGCCGGGCCGGTTTACGTGCCGGGGGCCCTGCCCGGCGAAGAGGTCGAAGGCGCCGTTACGGACGGCGTCATGGCGACGCCGCGCATCCTCACGCCGTCGTCCGACCGCGTGCGCCCGCCCTGCCGTCATGCCAAGTCCTGCGGCGGCTGCCAGTTGCAGCATGCCAGCGACGCATTCCTGGCCGACTGGAAGGTGGAGGTGGTGCGCACGGCGCTGGCGGCACAGGGCCTTTCGGCGCCGTTCCGGCCCATCGCAGTGTCGCCCGCGCAAAGCCGCCGCCGCGCGACATTTTCGGCGCGGCGCACGAAGAAGGGCGGGCTGGCGGGGTTTCACATGAAAGCGTCGGACGTGATCGTGTCGGTGCCGGACTGCCAGCTGGTGCATCCGCAGATCGCAGCCGCCCTGCCGCTGGCCGAAGAGCTGGCCGTGCTCGCGGCCAGCCGCAAAGGCGAGCTTTCGGTGCTGATGACCCGTTCGGCCGACGGGCTCGACCTGTCGGTGACGGGCGGCAAGCCGCTGGATGCACCGTTGTCGGCGGCATTGGCGGATCTGGCGCGCAAGTACGACCTCGCGCGCATAGGCTGGGACGGGGATTTCGCCATTACCCGCCGCCCGCCGCGGCAGATCATGGGCCGGGCCGAGGTCGTCGTGCCGCCGGGGGCCTTCCTGCAGGCGACACCCGAGGGCGAGGCGGCGCTGCTGGACGCGGTGCGCGAAGCGGTGGGCGAGGCTGGCCGGATCGTCGACCTCTTCGCCGGTTGCGGCACCTTCGCCCTGCCATTGGCCGATGCCGCCCGAGTCCATGCCGTCGAAGGCAGTGCCCCGATGTTGACGGCGCTGGATCACGGCGCGCGCAACGCGCAGGGTCTCAAGCCGCTGAGCACCGAAACGCGCGACCTCTTCCGCAATCCGCTGTTGGCCGAGGAACTGTCACGCTACGACGCCGTAGTCATCGACCCACCGCGCGCCGGGGCCGAGGCGCAGATTGCGCAGATCGCCAAGGCACAGGTGCCGCGCGTCGCGCATGTGTCGTGCAACCCGGTGACCTTTGCGCGGGATTGCGCCGCCCTGGTGTCGGCGGGCTATCGCATCGACTGGGTGCAGGTGGTTGACCAGTTCCGCTGGTCCACCCATGTGGAGATGGCCGCGCAGCTTAGGGTCGAGGGACAGGCATGATGCAACTTCGGGAACGGGTCGGCGCCTTCATGGCGCGGGCCAGTGTGCAGAACGCGATCATCGCGGTGATCCTGATCAACGCGGTTCTGCTGGGGATGGAAACCTCCGAAGAGATCATGGCCGAGGCCGGGCCGCTCATCAAGGCGCTCGACCGGGCCTGCCTTGCGATCTTCGTGGCGGAACTTGCGGCCAAGCTCTTTGCCCATGGGCGCAATTTCTTCCGCAACGGCTGGAACATCTTCGATTTCCTGATCGTCGGCATCGCGCTGGCGCCGGGGACGGAATCCTTCTCTGTCCTGCGGGCGCTGCGCGTCCTGCGGATCTTGCGGGTCATCTCGATAGCACCCCGCCTGCGCCGCGTGGTTGAAGGCTTCGTCAGCGCGCTGCCGGGCATGGCCAGCGTGTTCCTGCTGATGGCGATCATCTTCTACATCGGCGCGGTCATGGCGACGCAGCTGTTCGGCGCGCTTTTTCCCGAGTGGTTCGGCGACCTTGGCCGGTCGGCCTATACGCTTTTCCAGATCATGACATTGGAATCCTGGTCCATGGGAATCGTCCGCCCGGTGATGGACGCCTATCCCTACGCCTGGGCCTTCTTCGTGCCGTTCATCATGGTCACGACCTTTGCCGTGGTGAACCTTCTGGTGGGTCTGATCGTCAATTCGATGCAGGAAGCGCATTCCGAGGAAGCCGACGCCGCCACCGGCACCTACCGCGACGAGGTTTTGGCGCGGCTTGTCGCCATCGAGAAACAGCTGGAGGCGCGGGACAAGCGGTAAACCCGCCGTGATCGCGCATTCTGCATCTGTTGCGGTGCCGTTTTTACCGCTATGGTGCGAAAAAAAACGAGCGGACATAGCAATGAGAGTGATACCGGTTCTGGCCGCGCTTCTGCTGGCCTTTGCGCTGGCAGGCTGCGGCGGCGGCAGCAAGTTCAGGACATACAACGGACCCGAAGTGACCCATGTGGTGGTCAACAAGGCCGACAGGCGCATGTACCTTCTGCACCACACCAAGGTACTGCGCGATTTCGACATCGGTCTGGGATTCGCGCCGGCGGGCCACAAGCAAGTCGAAGGCGACGGTCGGACCCCCGAAGGCACCTATACCATTGACCGGCGTAACCCAAACAGCCGGTTCCACCTGTCGATCGGGCTGGATTATCCCAACGAACGCGACAAGGCGATGGCCGAGGCACTGGGCAAGAGCCCGGGCGGCGACATCTTCATTCACGGGCGGCCCAAGCCCTACCGCAGCAACCTGCGCGACTGGACCTGGGGCTGCATCGCGGTCACCGACCGCGAGATTGAAGACATCTATGCCATGGTGCGGGACGGCACGCCGATCACGATCAATCCGTGACGGAACAGAGACTGATCCGGCCTGATCTTCGGGGCCGGATCGATCTCGGCCGACCCTGTATCAGAAGGCTTCGGTCGGGATCGGTGTGACCGGCTGCGACGCGCCGGAACCGCCCATGATCATCGTCCACCAGATCTTGCCGTTGGGTTCCTGGTACCAGGAAAAGCCCATCTCACGCGCTTCGGGGTCGAGGATCACGTCGCGCGTGGCCGATTCTTCCATCCAGGCGCCGAGGGTTTCCAACTCGGTCTCGTAGGTTTCCGAGATATTTTCGCCCAGCATCTCGCCGGTGTAGCCGACCCGGCGCACGCGGTCGATCGGCGACGATCCGTCAGAGCCGAAGTGCCACGGCCGGTTCTGAACCGACATGTCGCGCGAATGAGTGGCGGCGGCGGCGTTCAGCGACGAATTCAGGTCAACCGGCGACGCGCCTGCGGCCTGGCGCAGGGAATTCACGGAATCGAGCACGCGGTACTGGATCCGCCCTTCGGACGCAGAGTTGATTCGGTACACTTGCGGCAGCGGCCGACCATCCGGGCCGAGGGTCGGCGCAGAGGGGGGCGGTGCGGCACATGCGGACAAGGCCAGGGCTGCTGCGGAAAGAAGAAGGGGTATGCGGATCATCATGGGGCCACCTATTCACGGGATTGCCCTGCCTTATCGCGGCAAACGTTGCTAATCAAACCCACATCGGCGTGAGCCTGCCTGTTGACGGGTCTTTGATTTGCGACTGAGACATTACCGCAATAATATACCGATCAATATTGTGTCTTCTTAAGGAGTCGATGACATGACGAAATCGGCAAAACACACGCTAGACCGGCGCAGTTTCCTCGCCGGGACCGCTGCAGTGATCGGAACGCCAGCGCTGGCGCAGGACGTCAACGGCGCCGGTACCGTCGAGATGGAGCGCGACATTTCCACCTCCGTGCGCCGCAACATCTCGAGCTTCCGGTCGCTGGACTGGCAGCCCTATTTCTCGAATCTCAACAACGGTGCGATCCTGGTCGACACGCAAAGCCGTGCGCTGCACTACTGGTCCGAGGACCGCAGCACCTACAAGCTTTATCCGACCTCCGTGCCGCTGACCGAGGACCTGACCCGCCGCGGGCGGACGAGCGTGGTCCTGAAGGACCCGAACCCCGACTGGCGTCCGACGCCGTCGATGAAGCAGCGCAACCCGGAATGGCCGGATTACGTGCCGCCGGGGCCGGACAACCCGCTCGGCACGCGGTCGCTCCACCTGAGCTGGACCTACTACCGGATCCACGGCACCCATGACACTCGCAAGATCGGGCGCCGGTCGTCGAACGGCTGCATCGGGCTCTACAACGAGCATATCGAGCAGCTGTACCAGCTTGCCAAGGTGGGAACGCAGGTGTTGCTAATTTGACGACATCTCTCCGGGAGCGCCGAGCCGCCTGATAGGATACAATTGCAATCGCCCAGAATTGCTGCTTAAGAATTCTTACGAGGTAAGTCTTGGGTGCCTGCTGCCGGTCTTCCTTTGTGAAAGACGATCAGGCGTATATCTGGAGGATAGTAATGAAGAATCTCGCTCTCGCCGCTGCCATGACCGCTGCTGCATCGACCGCTTATGCCGGTTCGTATGCAAAAGACGACGTCATGATGGAGCCCGTCGTTGTCGTCGAAGAAACCGAACAGGCTTCTTCCTCGGCCGCGATCCTGGTGCCGCTGCTGCTGCTGGCTGTCGTCGCAGCTGCTGCCGCCAACTAAGCTCTACAGCTTTACCAGAGAAAAGGCGCCGCGATTGCGGCGCCTTTTTTCATGTCCCGTGATCCGAAAGCATCGCGCCTAGCGCAGCCAGCCTTCGAGGTTTTCCTCGATCACTGCCGACAGCGCCCGGATGTGCGCCGGATCGTCGTTGAGGCAGGGAATGTAGGTGAAATGCTCGCCGCCCGCCTCTTCAAAGCTTTCCTTGATCTCTTCGTTGATCTCTTCGAGCGTTTCGATGCAGTCGGCCGAGAAGGCCGGCGCGCAGACGGCGATGTTCTTCTTGCCATCCTCCGACGCCAGCCGTGCCACTTCTTCGACGGTGTAGGGCTTGAGCCATTCCTCGGGGCCGAACTTGGACTGGAAGGTGGTCTTGATGTCGGTATCGGCCCAGCCCAGCCGTTCCTTCAGCAGGCGCGTCGTCTTCTGGCACTGGCAGTGATAGGGATCGCCTTCCATCAGGTAACGTTTCGGCACACCGTGGTAGGAACAGCACAGGATATCCGGTTTCGTCTCCATCTTGGCATAGGCGGCCTCGATCGACTGGGCCAGCGCCTCGATGTAGAGCGGATGTTCGAAATAGGGATCGACGGTGCGCACGGTCGGCTGCCACTTCTCTTCCATCAGAACCCGGAAGAACTGGTCGTTCGCCGTGGCCGAGGTGGCGCCGGCGTAATGCGGGTACAGCGGGAAGAACAGGATCTTTCGGCAGCCGGCATCGATCATCGCCCGCACCTTGGATTTGGTCGACGGGTTGCCGTAGCGCATGCAGAAATCGACCATGACCTGGTCGCCGTAGCGGTCTTTCATCGCCTTTGAAATCGCGGCGGTCTGGTCCTTCGTGATGGTCATCAGGGGGCTTTCGCCCTGGTCTTCGTTCCAGATCGACTTGTAGGCCTCGCCCGAGCTGAACGGGCGCTTGGTCAGGATCACGAGCTGCAGCAACGGCTGCCAGAGCCACGGCGAATAGTCGATCACCCGGCGGTCGGACAGGAATTCGTTGAGATACCGGCGCATCGACCAGTAGTCGTAATTGTCCGGCGTGCCGAGGTTGGCCAGAAGAATGCCGACCTTGGCGGCGGCGACTTTCGGATGATCGGCGGGGGCATGCGCAGGGCGCTGCGCGGCTTTGGTGGCGTCCAGCATCTGTGGTCCCGGTCTGTCTGCGGTTCACGCTGACATATAGCCTGAGACGCTAAGGTCAATCTTTCAGGGGCGTCTCGCGCGTGCCCAGAGCGTCGGCAAGCCGTGCGCCGGCCGATCCCGGGCGCAGCGGCTGCGGCTGGCTGGCATCGGGCGCCCAGCCGGTGAGCACGATGGTCTCGAAGGTGGCGGTGATGCGACCATCGGCATCGGCAAAGCCCTGGGCATAAAGTTCTGCCGCGCGCATCAGCACGGCGCGGCGGGTTGGGCTGCGCAGCCGCGCATGCAGGGCATTACTCTCGCCCATGGCGCGCAGGTCGCGCATCAGGTCGAAAGGCGTGGCGTAGCTCACGGTCTGCGCCACGCCATCGGCCACCGGCAGGGCAAGGCCCGCGCGCTGTAGCAGACCGCCAAGGTCCCGGATTTCGCCCATCGGGGCCACGCGCGGAGACAGCCCGCCGGTCAATTCGATCTCGGCCTGGCCCAGGGCCGCGCGCAGCTCTTGCAGGGTGCGACCGCCGAAGGTGACGGCAAGCAGCAGACCATCGGGTTTCAGCGCGCGGCGGCACTGGATCAACTGGCCGACCGGATCGTTCGCCCAGTGCAGCGCAAGACCATGCACGATCAGGTCGTGCGCGGCCTCGTCCAAAGCCAGCACCTCTTCGTCGGGGACGATCCTTGCCTCGGGCAGGACCGTGTCCCAGGCCTGCGGAAAAGGCGTGATCACGGCCGGCGCGTGAAAGGATTTGTTAACCATGGAGAGCCGATCCTGAACCTCTTCGGCGGCGGCCTCGTGCAGGAACAGGGCGGGCGCGCGGGCGGCGCGGACGCGGTGCTGCGAAAGGGCGCGGCGGTCGGTCAGGTCGGGCGGTG
Organism: Thalassococcus profundi; assembly: GCF_003344785.1. Lineage (GTDB taxonomy): Bacteria > Pseudomonadota > Alphaproteobacteria > Rhodobacterales > Rhodobacteraceae > Puniceibacterium > Puniceibacterium profundi. Next base: position 483,637 of record NZ_QPMK01000001.1, read on the forward strand.
TGGACATGTGGGATAGATAAGCTGCTGACACGAGGGTTTCAAACGGCGCTTTCGCTGATCTACCCGGCCCGCTGTATGTCCTGCGGCGGCCTGGTCGAGACGGATTTCGGCCTGTGTGGTGTCTGTTGGCGCGACACGCCCTTCGTCGCAGGCCTTGTCTGCGACCTCTGCGGCGTACCGCTGCCCGGCGAATCGACCGAGGCCGAACATTGCGACGACTGCCTGACGGTGGCCCGGCCCTGGGCGCAGGGCCGGGCGGCACTGCTCTACAGGGACACGGCGCGGCGGCTGGTGCTGGCGCTGAAACACGGCGACCGGCACGACATTGCCGTGCCGGCCGCACGCTGGATGGCCCGCGCGCTGCGGCCGATCCTGCCCGAAGACCCGTTGCTCGTGCCGGTGCCTCTGAACTTCTGGCGGCTCGCGGCACGGCGGTACAACCAGTCGGCGCTGCTGGCCAATGCGCTGGCGGCGGAGCTGGACTGCGACTGGTGCCCCGACGCGCTGATCCGGCCCCGGCGCACGCCGTCGCTGGACGGGCGCAGCCGCGACGACCGCTTCGGCGTCCTGCAGGGCGCGATAGAGCCGCATCCGAAAAAGGCCGGCGTCCTGAAGGACCGTGCGGTGGTCATCGTCGATGACGTGATGACCTCGGGTGCCACGCTGGGCGCCGCGACAGAGGCGTGCCATGCGTCCGGTGCAAGCAGGGTTGTCACGGTGGTACTGGCACGCGTTGCAAAGGACACCTAAATCCCCGACAAAGGGATAAAGGATACCCATATGCAAAACGTCGACATCTATACCTCGCCGCTCTGCGGCTTTTGCCACGCGGCCAAGCGCCTGCTGACGCAGAAGGGCGTGTCGTTCAACGAGATCGATGTGCTGGCCGACCCCGCGCGCAAGCCCGAGATGATCACCCGCGCAGGCGGCGCCCGCACCGTGCCGCAGATCTTTGTCGGCGACACCCATGTGGGCGGCTGCGACGAGCTTTATGCCTTGGACAGGGCGGGCAAGCTGGACCCGCTGCTGGCCGCCTGATGCGCGCGGCGCTGCTCCAGATGACGGCCTCGGACAACCCGGGGCACAACCTCAATATCGTCTCTGAAATGCTGCGCCACGCGGTCAAGGAGGGCGCGACGTTCGTCCTGACGCCGGAGGTGACGAACTGCGTGTCGCTGGATCGCGCTCACCAGGCGTCGATGTTGCGGCACCAGACCGACGACCCGAGCCTGGCGAAGTTGCGCGAAGAGGCCGCCCGGCTGGGCGTCTGGATCCTGATCGGATCGCTGGCGCTTCGCGCCGATCCGCCGGAAGAGCGGTTCGTGAACCGGTCCTTCCTGATCGCGCCCGACGGATCCATCGCCGCGCAGTACGACAAGATGCACATGTTCGACGTACAGGTCAGCGCCGAAGAGACGTATTGCGAATCCAGCGGCTATGCGCCGGGGGATCGCGCGGTGTTGGCCGATACGCCGTTTGCACGGATCGGGATGACGGTCTGCTATGACCTGCGGTTTGCCTATCTCTACCGCGCGCTGGCCCATGCCGGGGCCGAGATCCTGACCGTGCCCTCGGCGTTTTCACCCGGAACCGGGCCGATGCACTGGGAACCGCTGCTGCGCGCCCGTGCCATAGAGACCGGCTGTTTCGTGCTGGCGCCCGCGCAGGTGGGCCTGCATCCGGCCTCGACCGGCAAGAGCCGCCGCACCTACGGTCATTCCCTGGCCGTGTCGCCCTGGGGAGAGGTGCTTCTCGATGCCGGGGAAAAGGTCGGGGCACATTTCGTCGACCTCGACCTTGGCGCGGTCGAGGCCGCCCGGCGCAAGGTCCCGTCGCTGACCCACGACCGCAGTTTCGAGGGCCCCTGATGTCCGCTATCGACGCGCTTTCCATATCCCTGATCAGCGAGCTTCTGACCGCCGATCAATTGCTGCGGAACCGGCTGACGCGGGTGCTGCCCGACCGCATGGAAATCTCGCATTTTTCGGTGCTTAACCACCTCGCCCGCGGCAGCGTAGAGCGGACGCCGGCGCAGTTGGCGCGCAGTTTCCATGTCACCCGCGGCGCGATGACCAACACGCTGTCGCGGCTCGAGGCGTCGGGCTTCGTGCATGTGCGCCCGGACTGGGACGATGCGCGCAAGAAGCTCGTTGCGATCTCGCCGGCCGGGATGCGGGCGCGGGATGCGGCGCTGGCGGCGATCACCCCGCTCATTTCGGAAATCGTATCGGAACTGGGCGACCACAAGGTCCGCACGGCACTGCCGGTCCTGCGCGAAATCCGGCTGAAGCTGGAGAAGGGGTAGCCGCTGCTTACGCGGGTTTCAGCGCCGCCGTCACATAGTTCACCGACAGGTCGCGGGCCGAGATGCGCCAGGTCCAGGTCACCGGGTTGAACTGGAACCCCTTGCGGTCCACCGGGTCGAGCCCGGCGCGCCGCAGCATGTCGAACAGCTCTTCCGGGGTGACGAACTTGGTCCATTCATGGGTGCCCCTGGGCAGCCAGCGCATGACGTATTCGGCCCCGACGATGGCCATGGCGAAGCTTTTCGGATTGCGGTTAAGGGTCGAACAGAGGTGCAGACCGCCGGGTCGCAGCAGCCGGCGGCAGGCAGTGAGAAAGCCCAGCGGATCGGCCACGTGTTCGATCACCTCCATGGTCAGCACCACGTCGAACTCTGCGGCGGTATCGGCGAGCGCTTCGGCGGTGGTGTGACGGTAGTCGATCCTTAACCCCGACTGTTCGGCATGGGTGCGGGCGACGGGAATGTTGCCTTCGGCTGCGTCGGCGCCGGTGACCTCGGCCCCGAGACGCGCCATCGGTTCGCACAGGAGCCCGCCGCCGCAGCCGATATCGAGGATGCGCAGCCCGGCAAACGGCGCCCGCGTCCCAAGGTCGCGGTCGAACTCTCCGGCGATCTGGGCGGTGATGTAGTCCAGCCGGATCGGGTTCAGCATGTGCAGCGGCTTGAACTTGCCATTCGGATCCCACCATTCGGCGGCCATGGCCTCGAACTTGGCGATTTCGGACGGATCGACGGTGTTGGTGGTCATCTTGGAAATTCCCATGGTCTTTTGCCCGCACAGTCCAATATAGATCAGACATGGACAAGGACTTGGGCCAAAAACGCGCAGTGCAATACCTGTATCCGCCGATCGACCCGTTCGACCAGCGCATGCTGGACGTGGGGGACGGGCATACCGTTTATGTCGAACAATGCGGCAACCCCGAGGGACGTCCGGTGATCGTGCTGCATGGCGGGCCGGGCGGCGGGTGCAGCCCGGCGATGCGGCGGTACTTCGACCCGAAAGTTTATCGCATCGTGCTGTTCGATCAGCGCGGCTGCGGCCGGTCGCGGCCCCATGCGAGCGTGACCGACAACACCACCTGGGACCTTGTGGCGGATATCGAGCGCATCCGCCATACGCTGGGCATCGACCGCTTCGTGGTTTTCGGCGGCAGCTGGGGGGCGACGCTGGCGCTGATCTACGGCATCAGCCATCCCGAGCGGGTGACGCATCTGGTGCTGCGCGGCGTCTTCATGATGACGCAGGCAGAGCTTGACTGGTTCTACGGTGGCGGCGCAGGGCAGTTCTGGCCGGAACCCTGGGCGCGGTTCGTCGACCTCATTCCCGAAGACGAACGCGACGACCTGATCGCGGCCTATCATCGGCGGCTGTTTTCCGGCGACCTGCGGATCGAGACGAAATACGCCCGCGCCTGGTCGTCCTGGGAAAACGCGCTGGCCTCGGTCTATTCGAGCGGTCAGGGCGGGGAGGCGCCGGGGGAATATGCCCGCGCCTTCGCGCGGCTGGAAAACCACTACTTCGCGAATGCCGGTTTCCTTGAACAGGACGGCTGGATCCTGCAGAACGTCGGACGAATCCGCGACATTCCGGGGGTGATCGTGCAGGGCCGTTACGACATGATCTGCCCGCCGGTCCGCGCCTGGCAACTGGCAAAGGCCTGGCCCAATGCCGATTTGCGGATGATCCGCAATGCCGGGCATGCGCTGTCCGAGCCGGGGATCAGCGCCGAACTGGTGCGGGTCATGGACCAGATCGCCGAAACCGCCTGAACCGGGCCTCTGGACAAACCTTTACAGTTGCCGTGAACACGTTAACGTGTGTCCAGCGCTAACAGGGCGGCTGCGATTACGTGAATCCCGTTTTCAAAATCATTCTCCAGCGTCTGGCCCTCGGCCTGCTGACGCTGTTCATCGTTTCGGTCGTGATCTTCACCGCGGTCAACATGCTGCCCGGCGATTTCGCAGAGGCGATCCTGGGCCAGGGCGCCACGCCCGAAGCGGTCGCCGCGATCCGCCGTGACCTGGGGCTCGATCAGGACCCGGTGACGCGCTATTTCCAGTGGCTTGCCGGTGCGGTTCAGGGCGACCTCGGCAATTCCTTCGCCCAGGCCAATTTCGCCAGCTTCGTCGGAACCGAGGGCAGCGCCAACATGGCATCGGTCGCCAACCAGATCGGACCGCGGTTCTGGAACACCATGTTCCTCGCGGGGGTGACGGCGCTGATTGCCGTGCCCTTCGCGGTGATCCTCGGCATCCTTGCGGCGCTCTACCGCAATTCGGCCTTCGACAAGTTCGCCAACATGTTCACGCTCACCTCGATCAGCAGCCCGGAATTCTTCCTGGCCTATATCCTGATCCTGTTCCTCGCGGTGCTGAATCCGATGCTTCCGTCCCTGTCGAACATCTATGCCGACATGGGCCTGGGCGAGCGGCTGGAAAAGACGCTGCTGCCGGCGCTGACGCTGACATTGGTGGTCACCGCGCACATGATGCGGATGACCCGTGCCGCGATCATCAACCTTCTGGCGTCGCCCTATATCGAGATGGCGCGGCTCAAGGGCATATCGCCGCTGCGGGTGATCGTGAAGCACGCGCTGCCCAATGCTTTGGCGCCGATCATCAACGTCATCGCCCTGAACCTCGCCTATCTCATCACCGGCGTCGTCGTGGTCGAGGTGGTCTTCGTCTATCCGGGCATCGGCCAGCTCTTCGTCGATTCGGTCAAGATTCGGGATATCCCGGTAGTGCAGGCCTGCTGCCTGATCTTCGCGGGCGCCTACATCCTGCTGAACCTCACCGCCGACATCATGTCTATCCTCTCGAACCCGCGGCTGAGGCATCCGAAATGAGCCTGTGGATGCAGATCGTCGTCGTACTCCTCCTGTGTCTGGCCGGCGGCTGGGCCTTCCGCTTTGCCGGGATCAAGGCGACCGATGGCAAACCGTTCTACCGTGACATGCCGCTGAGCGTGGCCTTCGGCTATGTGCTGGGCGCGGTGCTGCTGGTCTGGATCGTCTGGTCCTACTACCTGTCGCGGACGCTGCCCGCGCCCGAGGTCAACAAGTACTTCTTCTTCCGCATTGCCATCGAAGGTTTCATCATCTTCGCGCTGTTCGCCTGGCTGTTCCGCCTTCTGGGGCGGAGCGTCGGCACCTCCACGACGAAAAAGCTGTTCCGGCAGATGCCGTTGACCGCGAGTTTCGGTATCCTGATGATCCTGATCTACGCCTTTCTCGCGATCTTTGCCGGGCTGCTGGCGCCCTACGGACAGGAACAGATCGTGCCCGGCGTCGCGGCCAACATACCGCCCGGCGGCAATCCGGCGATGGGCGGCAACCGGGACTTTCCGCTGGGCACCGACCAGATCGGCCGCGACATCCTCAGCCGCCTGATCTACGGCGCGCAAAACACCGTGGGCATCGCCTTTGCCACCACCTGCCTTGCCTTCTTCATCGGCGGGTCGCTCGGGTTCCTGGCCGCGACCCTGGGCGGCTGGCTCGACCAGGTGCTGAGCCGCGGGGTCGACGTGCTGATGGCGATTCCGTCGCTGATCTTTGCGCTGCTGCTGATGACCATCGCCAGCGCCTGGGCCGGATCCGAGAAGGGGCTTTTGACATTCTACATGGTCATCATCATCGCGGTGATCGACAGCACGCGGGTGTTCCGGCTGGCCCGCGCCGTGGGCGCGAACATCGTCGTGATGGATTACATCGAAGCCGCGAAGCTGCGCGGCGAGGGGCTGGGATATCTCATCTTCAAGGAAATCCTGCCCAATGCCACCGCACCGCTGCTGGCGGAATTCGGGCTGCGCTTCTGCTTTGTGTTCCTAACCATCGCGTCTCTGTCGTTCCTCGGCGTCGGCATCCAGCCGCCGCTGGCGGATTGGGGCACGATGGTGCGCGACCTAGCGCAGTTCATCAACTTCGCTGCGTTCGCGCCGCAGGTGGCGAGCGCACCGCTGCTGGCGGCGGGGGCCATCGCGCTGCTGACCGTGGCGGTGAACTTCGTGGTGGACTGGATGCTGCACAGATCGTCGGGGCTGAAGGAATGAGCCGTCTGCTGACAATGACCGATATCTGGATCGAAGGCCGGTCCGACGAGGTCTGGAACCCGATCATCAACGGCGTCGACCTGCACCTTAACAAAGGTGAGGTGCTGGGCCTGATCGGCGAATCCGGGGCCGGCAAATCCACCATGGGCCTGGCCGCCATGGGCTTCTGCCGGGACGGCGTGCGGATCGCCAAGGGGTCGGTAAATTTCGATGGCATCGACCTCGTGAAAGCCAGCGCCGAGGTCAAGCGCGGGCTACTAGGCAAACGCATCGCCTACGTGGCGCAGTCGGCGGCGGCGTCCTTCAATCCTGCGCACAAGATCATCGAACAGCACACCGAGGGACCGACCCAGCATGGCGTCATGGGCAAGTCCGAGAGCGAACGCGACGCGATGGAGCTTTACGCCAAGCTGCGCCTGCCCCATCCCGAAGAGATCGGCTTCCGCTATCCGCATCAGGTCAGCGGCGGGCAGTTGCAGCGGGCGATGACGGCGATGGCCATGTCCTGCCGTCCCGACCTCATCATCTTCGACGAACCGACCACGGCGCTGGACGTGACGACGCAGATCGAGGTGCTGGCCAGCATCCGCGACATCGTCGACCAGTTCGGCACCGCGGCGATCTACATCACCCACGACCTTGCCGTGGTGGCGCAGATGGCCGACCGCATCAAGGTTCTGCTGCGCGGCGACGAGGTGGAAACGCAAGACACCCGCGCCATGCTGAGCCATCCGAAGGAGGACTATACCAAGAGCCTTTGGGCGGTGCGCGAGTTCAAGCGCCCGCAGAAGCCGCCGGTGCACGACCGTGCCACGCCGGTTGTGTCGGTGCAGGGGATCACCGCGGGCTACGGCAAGATCGACGTGTTGTATGACGTGAGCTTTGACATCCACGAGGGCCGCACCGTTGCGGTGGTGGGCGAAAGCGGCTCGGGAAAGTCCACGACCGCGCGCTGCATCACCGGGCTGCTGCCGCCGCGCAAGGGGGTGATCGAATTCGATGGTGTGGCGCTGCCGCTGGATTACCGCAAGCGCAGCAAGGACCAGCTGCGGCAGGTGCAGATGATCTACCAGATGGCCGACACCGCGCTGAACCCGCGCAAGACCATCGGAGAGATCATCGGTCGCCCGGTGGAATTCTACATGGGCCTCAAGGGCCGCGACAAACGCCGCCGGGTCGAAGAGCTTCTGGACCAGATCGAACTGCCCGCCGATCGGTACATCGACCGGCTGCCCTCCGAGCTGTCGGGCGGCCAGAAACAGCGCATCGGCATCGCCCGCGCCCTGGCGGCAGAGCCGCGCTTCATCATCTGCGACGAGGTGACCTCGGCGCTCGACCAGCTGGTCGCAGAAGGCATCCTGCGGCTGCTTGCGAAATTGCAGGACGAGCTGAAACTGAGTTACATGTTCATCACCCACGATCTTGCCACGGTACGGTCCATCGCCGACGAGGTGGTGGTGATGAAGGACGGCGAGGTGGTCGAACAGGGCCCCAAGGTCGAGATGTTCCAGCCGCCACACCACCCCTACACCGACCTGCTGCTCAGCTCGGTGCCCGAGATGGACCCGGACTGGCTCAACACGCTGCTGAAGGAACGCGGAGTTGATAACATCGGCGATGCCGCCGTGCAGAAGATGGATTAGATTAGGCCCCGTATCGCGCGGGTGTCACAGACGCGGGGCAACCTGCAAAAGACGAAACCAGGGAGAACGACAATGAGACATATCAGCAGACGCGGACTGCTTCAGACCGGCGCCGCCGCCGGTGTTCTGGCCGCCAGCGGCCTGCCGCTGCGGGCGCAGGGCAAACGCGGGGGGCGCCTGCGCGTGGCCCTGTCGGGCGCCAACACCAGCGACAGCTGGGACGGCCGGACGCATTCCGACATCTTCATGCAGGCCGCCGCCCAGGGCGGGGTGTTCGACAGCCTGACCGAAGTGGCCGCCGACGGGTCGCTGGTGGGAGAGCTTGCCACCGATTGGGAAGCCACGCCCGATGCCAAGACCTGGACCTTCAACCTGCGCCAAGGCGTGACCTTCCACAACGGCAAGCCCTTCGGCGCCGACGACGTGATCGAGTCGCTGCAACTGCACGTGGCCGAGGGGTCGAAATCCGCCGCCCAGCCGCTGGTCGCCGCGATCACCGAGATGAAGAAGATCACCGATCACCAGGTGCAGTTCACGCTGGAAAACGGCAATGCCGATTTCCCCTACCTGATGTCGGACTACCACCTGCTGATCTATCCCGCCGGCCAGATCGAGGAATCCATCGCCAACGGCATCGGCACCGGCCTCTACTCGGTCGTCAGCTTCGAGCCGGGTGTGCGTTTCGTGGGCCGCCGCGTCGACAGCCACTACAAGGACGGGAACGCCGGCTGGTTCGACGAGGTCGAATTCATCGCCGTGAACGATGCCACTGCCCGGATGAACGCGCTGATGACCGGCCAGGTCGACAGTATCGACCGGGTCGATTTCAAGACCGAAGCGCTTTTGAAAGCCAACCCGATGCTTCGCATCCAGGAGCTGACCGGCAACCAGCACTTCACCTTCCCGATGCTGACGAACGTGTCGCCGCTGGACAACGTCAACGTCCGCAAGGCGCTCAAATACGGGATCAACCGCCAGGAAATGGTCGACAAGATCCTGCAGGGCCACGGACGCATCGGCAACGACACGCCCATCGGTCCGGCCAACCAGTATTTCGCCGACGATATCGAGCAGTTGACCTACGATCCGGACAAGGCCGCCTTCTACCTGAAAGAGGCGGGCATGGACTCGCTCGACCTCGACCTCTCGGCCTCTTCGGCAGCCTTCGCCGGCGCGCTGGACGCGGCGCAGCTGTATCAGGCCTCGGCGAAACCGGCGGGCATCAACCTCAACGTGGTGCAGGAACCGGCGGACGGCTACTGGTCGAACGTCTGGCTGAAAAAGCCGTTCTCGGCCGCCTACTGGTCGGGCCGCGCCACCGAGGACTGGATGTTCTCGAACGCCTTCGAGGAAGGCGTGCCGTGGAACGACAGCCAGTGGGGATCGGAGGACAGCGAACGCTTCCAGAACCTGCTGATCGAAGCACGTGCCGAGCTCGACAGCGACAAGCGCCGCGAGATGTACACCGAAATGCAGGTCATCCTGCGCGACGAAGGCGGCGTGATCATCCCGATGTTCGCCAACTGGGTGCAGGCGCTCAGCAATGCGGTTGCGACACCCGAGGCGGTGGGCAACCTCTACCGTATGGACAACGGCCGCATGGCCGAACGGTGGTGGATGGCGTAAGCCTCACCGTCCGAAGACACCGGAAACGCCCCGCCATTGCGCGGGGCGTTTTCGTTGCGCGGGCTGATCGGCCGTCGCGCAGGTGGAGGGGGCAGGATGCCTCCGGCGGGAGGTTTATTGGCAAGATGAAGCCGCGTGGACCTTCCGTCCGACCCGGGTCTCGATCCTCCCGGGAGTGTGAGACGACAGTGGCGCCAGACGTCTGCACCGACTTTGTTCAGAACCTCTGCAGACTGGCAGAGAGCCATGCGCCGGGTGGCGCACAGGCGGTAAGGCCTCGCATCGGGTGCCGCGATTTCTGCGGCCGTTTCAGCCGATTGCCGCCTCGCTTCCAGAGGGGGTCGCGTGCTTCGGAGCGCTAAAGACTACCAGGCGCGCGGTCCAGGCGGATTCGTTGCACCGGATAAGTGCCGCGGAAGCCTCTTCAACTGACCTATCGGCGTTGCACCCCCCGTGTCGCAAGCGTCGGTGGCAAGAGCCGTTCCGGCATTGAACACTCCGCTCTTGCGGGGATCGACGACGGACATCGTCAGCGCTGCGTGCCGAAGGCCTTCAGCCCGAGGGGGAAGGTTTCTCTGAAGCTGGCCGTCCGCTGCCGAACCGGTCGCCCGTTCCCGAATGCAGCCGGCTTCGGCTTTGCCCGGCTACATTTTGATCGAGGTCGCGAAGCGTGATCCTGCCCCTGCCGTCATGTACGCGTGTTGGAAGAGCAAGTGCAGCCGAACACATCGTTCCGGGTCCGTTTTGCAGGAATTCAGACCAAAAGATTGACGCAAGGAAGATTCTGGAGCAAGAATATTGCAATATGCAATGCAAGTTGCAGAAGTTAAGGTAGGCTCAGGACCTATTGATTTGAGCCGAAGGGCATGATTCACCGCACGAAAACAGAGCGGTGATATGTCTGATCTCTTCTGGCTGAGCGATGCGCAGATGGCGCGTCTGGAGCCCTACTTCCCGAAGTCCCATGGCAAGCCTCGCGTTGATGATCGGCGCGTGTTGAGTGGGATTATCTTCATAAATCGTAACGGCTTGCGGTGGCGCGATGCTCCAGCCGCATACGGCCCCCACAAGACATGGTGTGATTGCGGCGGTCGCTCTCCGGGGGCGAACGAGGTCCGGTATA
>NZ_QPMK01000002.1 GCF_003344785.1 Thalassococcus profundi
GGCCCCGGGCAAGGCGCATTCGGCCCTGTCGCCGCTGCCGGTGGCGGCGCTGCGCCTGCCCGACGACACGGTCGAGGCGCTGACCCGGCTGGGCCTGCGCCGCATCGGCGATCTGCTGGGCCAGCCGCGGGCGGGGCTGGCGCGGCGTTTCGGCACCGGGCTGGTGCTGCGGCTCGACCAGGCCATCGGCAGCGCGCCGGAACCGGTGAGCCCCGCCGCCCCGCCCGACCGCTTTGCCACCCGGCTGAGCCTGCCCGACCCCATCGGACTCGAGGACGATCTGCGCGCCGGCGTGGACAAGATGCTGGCCCCGCTTTGCGCGCGGCTGGCGCAGAAGGGCGTCGGCGCGCGGACCCTGCGGCTCGAGGTCTACCGCACCGACCAGACCATGCAGTGGGTCACGGTGAGCCTCGCCCGGCCGTCAGACACCCCCGACCGGCTGCGCCCGCTGCTGGCGATGAAGCTGTCCGAGATCGACGCGGGTTTCGGCATCGACATGCTGCGGCTCGAGGCGGTGCGGCACGAACCCCTGCACGCCCGCACCCGCACCGGACACCTGGAGGCCGGCGCCGCCGTCGCCGCCCGGCTGGCGCAGAACACAGCACTCGACGACCTGATCGGACGGCTGGGCGCGCGTATCGGGCTCGAGGCGATCACCCGCCGCCATCCCGGCGCCAGCCACCTGCCGGAGAAGTCGAGCCAGACGCTCGCCGCCGCCTGGTCCGACCCCGCGGGCGACTGGCCCGCACCACCCGCGCCGCGGCCGCTGCTGCTCTGGCCGCCGGAACCGGTGCAGGCGCCCGACCACCCCGCGCCACCCGACACCTTTCGCTGGCGCGGACGCGACTTTACCCTGCGCGGCGCGCAGGGCCCCGAACGGATCGCGCCGGAATGGTGGCTGGACGATCCCGACTGGCGCAGCGGCCAGCGCGACTACTGGCGGGTGGACACCGACCGGGGCGACCGGCTGTGGCTCTACTATGCCCATGGCGCGGCGCTGTCCTCGGGATGGTTCTGCCACGGCGCCTTTGCCTGAGCCGGCCAAACCCCTTGATCTTGCGCGCGATCAGCGCAACTCTTGATCCATGAACTCGCTCACCCCCTTTCCCGGACCGCAGGGCAGCGCCGAGGTCGTGGCCTTTCACCGCACCGAGCTGAGCGTGATCCTGGCGCTTTACGGTCGCATGGTCGCGGCGGGCGAATGGCGCGACTACGGCATTTCCAACCTGCGCGACCTCGCGGTCTTTTCGGTCTTCCGGCGCACCGCGGAAAACCCGCTCTACCGCGTCGAGAAACGCCCCAAGCTGCGCAACCGGCAGGGCCAGTATTCGGTGGTCGGGATGGACGGGCAGGTGCTCAAGCGCGGCAACGACCTGCGCACGGTGCTGCGGGTGCTGGACCGCAAGCTGATCCGCCCCGTCGACTGACGCGTCAGAGCCGCGCGTGCCGGGTGACCGGCCCGTCGCCCTGCGCCGCGATGCGATTGATCGCACCCTGCAACGCCTCAAGCGCGACGGCCATGTGATGGGCATTGGCATGGACCAGCGTATCGGGGCCTGCGACCCAAGCTACGTGACCTTTCCAGAACAGCAGATCCCCCCGTTGCGGCGGCGTGCCGTCGGGCAGGGTCGTGCCAAGCGCCGCCTCTTGCAGGTCGCTGTCGCCTGGGCAGCCGATGCCGCAGGCCGTGCAGGCGATCTGGACCAGGCCCGAGCAGTCGATCCCGAAAGCGGAATTGCCGCCCCAGAGATACGGCGTCCCGATCAGCCGTTCCGCCACGGACACGGGGTCGGCCTCCGGCTGATCGAGCGGCGCGAGGTGCTGTGCAGGCACGAAAAGATCCCGCTTGGAGGTATCCCGAGCCCAGGCCATCCGCGCCCAGCCGTCCGCCACCTCCAGCACCGCCAGTTCCGATCCCATCGACAGCGGCGTGACCGCGCCCGGTGCCTTCAGACCGGGACTGGTCTTGGCATAGCTCTGCGCCGCAGCGATCCGGTGAGTGGTGTCTGCGTGACCGGATGCGTCCAGCCCGGCAGTGTCGATCCAGCCCGAGTAACGGTCGGCCAGAGTGTCGCCCCAGGCCCAGCCGGTGCCATCGTCGATCGCGCGGATCGAGAACGCCTGACCGCGCAAAATCTGCCGGTCGCGGGCGCCCATTGGCGCGACGCAAAGGTCGGTCACCGGGTGCGGCAGACGCACGACCGATGCCTCGACCGGCCGCACGCCTTGTGCGCGGCAGGCCTCGGCGATCTGGGCGTCCGAGGCTTGCGACCAGAACCGGCGGCGGTCCATCAGATACCCAGCACCTGCGGCAGCGCACCGAAGATCGCCCGCGCGCCCTGCCCCAGCCCGCCTTTGCTGCGCCCGGGGGCGGGGCTGGGCTGCCAGCCATAGATGTCGAAATGGGCGTAACGCGGCGTGTCGGTGACGAAGCGGCGCAGGAAAAGGGCCGCCGTGATCGCACCGCCGAAACCGCCCGACGGCGCATTGTCGAGATCGGCGATGCCGGGCTCGATCAGCGCCTCGTAGGGTTCCCAGAATGGCAGGCGCCAGACCGGGTCGGCCATGTGTGGGCCTGCTTCTTGCAAAGCCGCGGCGACGCGGTCGTCATCGGTAAAAAAGGGCGCGAGGTCCGGCCCTACCGCCACCCGAGCCGCCCCCGTCAGGGTTGCCATGGAGACGATGAGGTCGGGTTTCTCCTCGTCCGCCAGCGCCAGCGCATCCGCCAGGACCAGCCGGCCTTCGGCATCGGTGTTGTTGATTTCGACCGTCAGACCCTTGCGCGAGGTCAGGATGTCCTGCGGGCGGAAGCTATTGCCCGAAATGCTGTTCTCCACCGCCGGGATCAGCACCCGCAGCCGCAGGTTCAGATCCAGCGCCATGATCATCCGCGCGAGACCCAGAACGTTGGCGGCGCCGCCCATATCCTTTTTCATCAGGCCCATGGAGCTGCCGGGCTTGATGTTGAGCCCGCCGGTGTCAAAGCAGACGCCCTTGCCCACCAGCGTCAGAGCCGGACCGCTGCCGCCCCAGCGCATGTCGATCAGGCGCGGCGCATCGGCGCTGGCGCGGCCCACGGCGTGGATCATCGGGAATTCGGTTTCGAGCGTCTCGCCCCTCGTGACCTCGACCTCTGCGCCGAAGTCCGATGCGAGGTCGCGCGCCGCCGCCTCGAGGGCGGTCGGCCCCATGTCCGAGGCCGGCGTGTTGATCAGGTCCCGGGTCAGCGCCTCTGCCGCGGCCAGCGCCTCGATGCGCGGGGCATCGACGCCTTCGGGTGCCACGAGGCCGGGCGCCTTCGCGGCCTGCGCACGGTAGCGGCTGAAGGCATAGCCGGTCAGCAGCCAGCCAAGAGACTCGGTCGCCGCCGCCTCGCCCGGAAGGCCGGATGCGATGCGGTAGCGGCCCGGCGCCAGCTGTGACACGGCCCCGGCGAGGGCGAAGCGCTGGCGCGCGCGCGCCGCGGCGGTGCCGTAACCCGCCAGCGCCATCGCCGGCGCGCCGTCGTCGCCCGGGATCATCAGGGCGCTGCCCAGGCCGCCGGAAAAGCCGCTGGCCGACAGCCAGGCCTGCACCCGCGTGGGTTGCTGCGCCGCCCAGCCCTCGACCGCATCCGGTTCGAGCACGTGAAGCGGCAACGCGGCGTCAGCGGGAGCGGCAAAGGTCAGGGGCATGGGCGGTCCTTTCAAAGGTCTGCGCCCAACCTATCCCGGTGACCCGCACCCGCAAGGGGGATCAGATCGACAGGTCCTGCAATTCCCAGATCGCCGTCAGCGACCGTTCGCCGTAGCGTGCCAGCCGTGCCAGCGTGGCCGCCAACGCGGTTTCGTCGGTGTCGTCGATGCAGGTGATCACGTGCTTTGCGACATGCGTCAGCCCGGTCATGCCGATCTGGTCGGCGATGGCCATCAGGGCGCGCGTGTTGCGCCGCATCTCGGCCAGATCCGCCTGGCAATACAGCCGGTCGATATGACCCAGCCGGTAGGCCAGCTCCTCCATCGCGCGGCACACCACGTTTTCGGCCCCGCGCGGCCCCAATTGAGAATAAAGCGAATCAAGCCGATCCGCATCCAGCCGCGCACCCTCTCTGGGTGCCAGAGTTACCACCTCTTGCACGTCCTATGTCCTTCACCCTTGCCCCCATGGCCCGGAAAAACTGGCGCATCGGGGTTCCCAAAAGGTTGAAGCGCAGCGGCCTTTTCTCTCGAATTCCCGTCAAATTCAGCATAATTACGCGGGAGCACACCCGCCCATGGAGGATGACATGAAGGCCGCCAAACCTCTCCCGCCTTATCTGGTCCGGCGCTACCAGGGATGGAAGGCGACGACGTATTCCGAGAATTCGACCTGGTACAAGCATCTGGCCAACGAGGGCCAGCATCCCCGCGCGATGGTGATTTCCTGCTGCGACAGCCGCGTGCATGTGACCTCGATCTTCGGTGCCGACACGGGCGAATTCTTCATCCACCGCAACATCGCCAACCTGGTGCCGGGATACGAACCCGACGGCGCACAGCACGGCACCTCAGCGGCGGTGGAATACGCGGTCACGGCGCTCAAGGTCGCTCATCTGATCGTCCTGGGACATTCGAGCTGCGGCGGCGTGGCCGGCTGCATGGCGATGTGCTCGGGCCATGCGCCGGAACTGCTTGAAAAATCGAGCTTTGTCGGGCGCTGGATGGATATCCTCAAACCCGGTTACGAAAAGGTGAAGGACGAGCCCGACCCGGAGACGCGCCAGCGTATGCTGGAAAAGGAAGCGGTGCTGACCTCGCTCAACAACCTCATGGATTTTCCCTTCGTACGCGAGGCGGTCGAGGCGCAGTCGCTGTCGCTGCACGGTCTCTGGACCGAGATCGGCGCCGGGGCGCTGGAGTATTACGACCCGGCGAAAGGCGGCTTCTACCCGGTCTGAAGCGGTCCGAAATCAGGCCAGGTTGCCGGAGTGGCCGTCGCGATGCGATTTCACGCAAGGTCGGCCGAGCCGGGCGGCCAGCGTCCGCAACGGCACACCCAACATGGTCCCGGTGCAGACCGGCATGTCGGTCTCCGCGTTGATCACGACCAGATGACCATCGCGGAAGGCGACGCCATAGCCCTTGGCGGCAAGCCGCTCGACCAGGTCGCCCCAGCTGCCCGCGGCTTCAAGCAGCGGAGTCAGGAAGCTGCGCAGCAGCGCCAGCGTTTCGCAATCCAGGGGTGGGGGCAGGACATCGTCCGAGGCGGCGGCATCGCGCCATCCCGCGGAACTGTCTGACTGATAGCGCATGCGCTTTCGTTCCTTAATCGTTACAAAACCACATTGCCCTGTCCACGTGGCAAAAAAAGGGCCGAATCGGTCCTTTTGAAGATTCTTACAAGGATGTGATGGATTTGGCGCGTTTTCAGGAGCCGGCTGCCGGTTTCTCGTGCGTGGTAACCGCGCGTTAACCGGATATCTGGTCCGATGCGGCCATGGACAGCTGCGAAATCTCCTTGATCCTGCCGAAACCGATGCTGGACGCCGCGCGGCAAATCGCGCGCGAACGCGATGTCAGCCTCGGCAGCTTGCTGCGCCATGCCCTGGCGGAAGAAATCCGCCGTGCGACGCGCAACGCGAAGACGCCCAACCGGGCGGATGAGCAGCTCCTTGGTCCCTTGCGGGCCCTCCTCGCCGTCGATTTCGGCGCGGCACAGGGCTGGGCCGAACTGCAGGCGCGACTGCGGGCAAAAGGCTTCGCCCTGCGCGAAGCCGGGGGCGGTCTTGCCCTGCACGCGCATTCCGACGGGACGCGGCTGTGCAAGGCGTCGGAACTCGGCCACGCCTACGGCAGCCTCATGCGCCGCTTCGGCGCGCCCTTCCCCGGTCACGCGCATCGGCATCTCGCCGACCGGCTCTTCGGCCCCCCGAACGACACGGGGCCGCCCGCAGGCGACCCCGATGAAGATTTCGACGTGATCGAACGCGATCAGCCCTTCTTGAGCACCCGTTGACCCAGCACTTCGGCGATCTGCACCGCGTTCAGCGCCGCGCCTTTGCGGAGGTTGTCCGAGACGCACCAGAGGTTGAGTCCGTTCTCGATGGTGCTGTCCTGCCGGATGCGGCTGATGAAGGTGGCGAAATCGCCGACGCATTCGACCGGCGTGACGTAGCCGCCGTCCTCGCGCTTGTCGATCACCATGATCCCCGGCGCCTCGCGCAGGATGTCGCGGGCCTCGTCCTCGTCCAGCGGATCCTCGAATTCGATGTTGATCGCCTCCGCATGGCCGACGAAGACCGGAACGCGCACGCAGGTCGCGGTCACCTTGATCTTGGGATCGACGATTTTCTTCGTCTCGGCCACCATCTTCCACTCTTCCTTGGTCGAGCCGTCTTCCATGAAGACGTCGATATGCGGAATCACGTTGAAGGCGATCTGCTTGGTGAACTTCTTGGCCGGCTTATCGTCCGTGGGGTTGTAGACCGCCTTGGTCTGGTCCCAGAGCTCGTCCATGCCCTCCTTGCCCGCGCCGGAGACAGACTGGTAGGTCGACACCACGACCCGCTTGATCCGTGCGCGGTCGTGCAGCGGCTTCAGCGCCACGACCATCTGCGCAGTAGAGCAGTTGGGATTGGCGATGATGTTCTTCTTGGAATAGCCGGTGATCGCGTCCGCGTTCACTTCCGGAACGATCAGCGGCACGTCCGGGTCGTAGCGGTAGAGCGACGAGTTGTCGATCACCACGCAGCCGGCCTTTGCCGCGACAGGCGCGTATTTCTTGGTGGCATCCGATCCGATGGCAAAGAGCGCCATGTCCCAGCCGGTGAAATCGAAGGTGTCGAGATCCTGCGTCTTCAGCGTCTTGTCGCCAAAGCTCACCTCGGTGCCCAGCGACCGGCGCGAGGCCAGCACGGCGATCTCGTCGACGGGAAATTCCCGCTCGGCAAGGATGTTCAGCATTTCGCGGCCCACATTGCCCGTGGCGCCTGCGACGACGACTTTGTAGCCCATGATCGGCTCCTTTCTCGGATCGGCGGGCGCATCCGGCCCGGTTGGCGCGTTGCATACCGCAGGCCACGGGGATGCGAAAGGCCCAGCTTGGAACAGGCACCGAGCGGCGGCGCCTATAAATCAGGCAAATTTGCATAATGATTCGGTATGTTTCAGCGTGCGATCAAGGCGCGGCGCAAAGCGGAAAGGCACCGCGGAAAGCGAAAAACTGTTTGAAAATCAGGCTTTCATCGGCCATTTCCATCGGTTTCGGTGGATTCCCGCCGGTTTTTGCAGACGCAGCATTTACGCTTGTCTAATGTTTGTGCGAACGCCTAAATACCGTCGACAGTCAGGTGACGTCCCTGACCGCCGGGGGAACCCCGAACCGGTCGATCCGGGCTCCAGGGACGCAGAGATTTTAGATCCGATGTCGGGATGCATTTCGTGTGACTATTGAAGGGGACAGGGTGTGATACTTTACAAGATCGCGACCACTCTGACGCGCAAGCAGAAACAGCTCTTCTTCATGGTCTTCGATGCCATCATGGTGAGCGTGGCCATGGCTGCCGCGATTCTCCTGAATTCGTCGATCGCCCTGCGCCCGTCCCTGATGGTCGAACTCGGCGCGCTGGTCGCGGTGATGACGGTCGCGGGCCTTGGCTATTCGGTCTATCTCGGCCTGCCCCGGATCAAGCTCAATGCCTATGAGATGCGCGGCATCATCCGCACCGCGATCTTTTCCGCCGCCGTCGGGATCACCGGCGCTGCGCTCAACGGGCTGATTTCGCCACGGCTCCCGGTCGAAGTGTTCGTGATCTTCTCGCTCTTCTACCTCGTCGCGGGAGCGGCCTGGCGGATTCTTCTGCGGCAGTTCCTGTTGCAGATCTATCGGCGCGGCCAGTCGCGCATGCGGGTCATCATCTATGGCGCGGGCCAGACGGGGCAGCAGCTGCTTGCGGCCCTGCGCACCGACGATGCCATCGTGCCGGTGGCCTTCGTCGATGACAATCCGACCCTGCAAAGCCTGGTGGTCGCCGGTCTGCCGGTTCACGCGCCGTCGAAGATCAAGGACTTGATCCACGAAAAGGCCATCGACAGGGTGGTTCTGGCGATGCCGTCGATCAGCCAGTCGAAACAAGCCCGCATCGCGCACCGCCTGCGCGGGATCGGGTGCGAAGTTCACGCGCTGCCGTCCTTTGCCGAACTGGTGGGCGACGGGGACCTGCGCAAACGCTCCTCGCCGGTGTCGCTCGATGATCTGCTGGGCCGCAACCGGCTGGAAAAGGAACTGCCCGGCGTCAGTCATGCCTACAGCGACCGCCGCATCCTGATCACCGGCGCGGGCGGGTCGATCGGGTCGGAACTCTGCCGCCAGATCATCGCCTGCAAGCCGGATTGCGTTGTCCTGCTCGATCACTCGGAACTGGCGCTTTTCCGGATCGACCGGGAAATGCGTGAACTGGCGGATGGGCTGACGGTCATCCCGGTGCTCGGATCGGTCTGCGATGAAGCGATGATGCGCGACATCCTGGCGCGCCACGACATCGACGTGGTGCTGCATGCCGCCGCCTACAAGCACCTGACACTGGTCCAGTCCAATTGCATCGCGGGTCTGCGCAACAACGTCATCGGCACCAAGGTCATCGCCGATGCCGCGCGCGAAGCGGGTGTCGAACGGTTCATCCTCGTGTCGTCGGACAAGGCGGTCCGCCCGACCAACGTCATGGGCGCGTCGAAGCGGCTGGCCGAGCTGGTGGTGCAGGACCTGGCGACGCGATCGTCGGGCACACGGTTTTCCATGGTGCGCTTTGGCAACGTCCTGGGGTCGAGCGGTTCGGTCATTCCCCTTTTCGAAGAGCAGATTGCTCGCGGCGGCCCGGTGACGCTCACCCATGGCGAAGTCACCCGCTACTTCATGACCATTTCCGAAGCGGCGCGGCTGGTACTGCTGGCGGGCTCCTTTGCCCGCGGCGGCGATGTCTTCGTGCTCGACATGGGCGACCCGGTGCCGATCGCCAAGCTGGCACGCCAGATGATCGAAGGCGCGGGCTATACGGTCAAGGATGCCAAGCATCCCGATGGTGACATCGAAATCCAGGTGACAGGCCTGCGTCCGGGCGAAAAGCTGCACGAGGAACTGCTGATCTCGTCCGACATGCTGACCACGCCGCATACGAAGATCCTGCGCGCGCAGGAAAGCTACCTGTCGGAAATCGAGATGGCCAACGCGCTCAAGGACCTGCGCCGCGCCATCGCGACACTCGATGCCGACGCGGCACAGGCGGTGCTGCACCGCTGGGTGGAACGGCACGACAGCGCCGTCATCTCGGGGGAAGGCGCCGTCTGAACGGCGTCAGGACCGCCGGCCTCTCCGACCGGACCCTCCTTACCGACCGGGAATGTCGCTGCGCGGCGGCGCCGGATCCCAGTTATCGATGATGTCCGCGGCCTCTTCTGCCGTCTCCACGAACCGGAAGAGATCGAGGTCTTGCGGCGAGATCGTACCCGCTTCGGACAGTGCGTCCCAGTTGATGATCTTTTCCCAGAACGCCCGCCCGAACAGCAGGAACGGCACCCGGTTCATCCGCCCGGTCTGGATCAGCGTCAGCGCCTCGAACATCTCGTCCAGCGTGCCGAAGCCTCCGGGAAAGACGCAGACCGCCCGCGCGCGCATCAGGAAGTGCATCTTGCGGATGGCGAAATAGTGGAAGTTGAAGCACAGCGAGGGCGTCACGTATTCGTTCGGCGCCTGTTCGTGCGGCAGCACGATGTTGAGCCCGATGGACTGCCCGCCCTCTTCCATGGCGCCGCGGTTGCCCGCCTCCATCACGCCGGGCCCGCCGCCGGTGACGATGACGAACTGCCGGCCCTCGGCCTCCATCGACTTGCGGGTCATCAGCCGGGCAAAGCGGCGCGCCTCGTCGTAGAACCGCGTGAGCTCGGCCAAGGTCTCCGTGCGCGCGCGCGCCTTGTGCTCGGGCGCCGGGATGCGCGCGCCGCCGAACAGCACGACGGTGGACTCGATCCCGGCCTCGTCCAGCGCCAGTTCCGGCTTCAGCAGTTCCAGCTGCAGTCGCACCGGGCGCAGTTCCTCGCGGCAGAGGAAATCCTCGTCCGCGAAGGCCAGCCGATAGGTGGGCGCCCGCGTCTGCGGCGTGTCGGGCACGTGGTCCGCGGTGTCGCGGTCGAGGTGGGCATCGCGGAACGGGCTGCGGCGGTCGTCTTTCATGGCGGGGCCTTTCGTGGTTTAGACCATGGGTAAAGACTTCGCGCGCCATGCGCCAGAGACAGGAGCCGCCATGGACTGGAAACAAGAGATCGCCGCCGCGGCGTCGCGGATCGCGGGGCATGTCGTGCGGACGCCGGTGATGATGTCGGACGCGCTCTGGTCCCGCCCGGTCGCGCTCAAGCTCGAACAGATGCAGCACACCGGCAGCTTCAAGGCGCGCGGCGCCTTCAACACGCTGTTGAGCCAGCCGGTGCCGAAGGCGGGTGTGGTGGCGGCATCCGGCGGCAATCACGGCGCCGCGGTGGCGCTGGCGGCGACGCGGCTGGGGAACCCGGCCGCGATCTTCGTGCCCGAGATGGCCGGCGCGGCCAAGATATCGCTGATCGAACGCACCGGGGCCGCGCTGACCGTGGTGCCGGGTGAATATGCCAACGCCCTGGCGGCGGCGCAGGAACACGAGGCAACGACCGGCGCGATGCAGGTCCATGCCTATGACGCGCCCGCGACCGTGGCGGGCCAGGGCACCTGCTTTGCCGAATGGGACGCGCAGGGGCTCGATGCCGATACGGTGCTGATCGCGGTCGGCGGCGGCGGGCTGCTGGCCGGGGCGCTGGCGCATTGGCAGGGGCAGCGGCGCGTCATCGCGGTGGAGCCCGAAACCGCCGCAGCCCTGCACGCGGCCCGCGACGCGGGCGCGCCGGTGGACGTGGCGGTGTCCGGCGTCGCCGCCAATGCGCTGGGGGCACGGCGCATCGGCAGGCTGGGCTTCGACCTGGCGCAGGCGCACCTGGCGGAGTCGGTGCTGGTCCCCGACGCCGCGATCACCCAGGCGCAGGTGGCGCTCTGGCAGGCGCACCGCATCCTCGTGGAACCGGCGGGCGCCTGCGCGCTCGCCGCCCTGATCACCGGCGCCTATGTGCCCGCGCCGGACGAGAGTGTCGCGGTGCTGGTCTGCGGCGGCAACATCGCGCCCGATCCGCTGCGCTGACGCAGACCATCTGCGCATTGTCTGCCGGGGATGCCAAGGCTATAGGGCTTGCAAACGCCATAACCCCGGGGGAGACGTCCAGATGTCCAACGCACAGCTTGAAACCGCCATCGAAGCCGCCTGGGAGGCGCGCGACACGATCACCCCGCAGACCGGCGGCGAGACCCGCGAAGCAATCGAGGCGACGCTGAACGCGCTCGACAGCGGCCAGCTACGCGTCGCCGAACGGCAGGAAAACGGCGACTGGCACGTCAACCAATGGGCCAAGAAGGCGGTACTGCTGGGCTTTCGCATCAAGGACATGGAAACCCAGCCCGGCGGACCGCAGGGCGGCGGCTGGTGGGACAAGGTCGACAGCAAGTTCCTGGGCTGGGGCGACAGTGACTGGAAACAGGCGGGCTTTCGCGCCGTCCCGAATTGCGTGGTGCGCAAGTCGGCCTATATCGCGCCCGGCGTGGTGCTGATGCCGTCCTTCGTCAACCTCGGCGCCTATGTGGACAGCGGCACCATGGTCGACACCTGGGCGACCGTGGGCAGCTGCGCGCAGATCGGCAAGAACGTGCACCTGTCGGGCGGCGTCGGCATCGGCGGCGTGCTGGAGCCGATGCAGGCGGGTCCGACGATCATCGAGGACAACTGCTTTATCGGCGCCCGCTCCGAGGTGGTCGAAGGCTGCATCGTCCGCGAAGGGTCGGTGCTGGGCATGGGCGTGTTCATCGGCCAGTCCACCAAGATCGTCGACCGCGAGACCGGCGAGGTCTTCATGGGCGAGGTGCCGCCCTATTCCGTGGTGGTGGCGGGGTCGATGCCCACGAAGAACAACCTCAACCTCTACTGCGCGGTGATCGTGAAGCGGGTGGACGAGCGCACCCGCTCCAAGACCGGGATCAACGAGCTGCTGCGCGACTGATCCGGGCGATCGGACTGGGCGCCCGGACGTCTCGAGACGTCCGGACCGCTTTTCTCGAGAAAAGCGGGCGCCGCGGAAGGCTCCCAAAGAATTGACGGATGCAACGACAGGCCCGGAATTCTCAAGAATTCCGGGTCGCTTTTCTCGAGAAAAGCGACTGTGCGGATCCGGGGCCGCCCCGCCATCAGGTCAGGCGCCGCAGGGGTTCGCGATTGCAGAAGATCACCAGCTGACCCGCATTTTCCACCACCGAAAATCCACGCCGCCGCATGTCGGCCAGGAACGGATCGAGTCCGATGAACCGTTCGATGTCGCGGCGCTTGCGGCGGATGACACCGCCCTGCCGCGCGGCCTTGGCCGCGAAGAGATCGGCAAGGAATCGGTCCGGGGTCAGGCAGGCGGGCAGCGTCATGCGCCGATGATCTCGCGGCAAGGTTAACAAACACCCAAGGAAACCAATCGTCGCCAAGGCGCGTTGGCCTTGATGATTTCAGACCTCCCCCTCGTTCCGCTGCTCGCGGTCTTCGCCGTGGCAGCGGCCGCCGTGGTGCTGGCCTCCATACGCGCGACCCGCCTGGCCGACATCATCGCCGACCGCACCCAGATCGGCGAGGCGCTTGCCGGGGGCCTGATCCTCGGCGGAGCCACGTCTCTCGCCGGGGTGGTCGTTTCGGTGAACGCGGCGCTGTCGGGGGATGCGAGCTTTGCCTTTTCCAACGCCGTGGGTGGGATCGCGGCGCAGACGCTGTTCCTCGCCATCGCCGATCTTCTGCACAAGAAGGCCAACCTCGAACACGCCGCGGCGGAGCCCGCCAACCTGTTCCAGGCGGTGATGCTGATCATCCTGCTCAGCCTGCCGATCTGCGCCATGGCCGGACCGGACATCGGATTCGTCGGCGTGCACCCGGTCTCCATCCTGCTGTTCCTGGCGTACCTGGCCGGGGTTAGGGCGTCCTCGACCGTCAGCGAGCAGCCGATGTGGCGCCCGGTCAAGACCGACGCCACGCGCGAGGACGAGCCAGAGGACGACGACGAAAAGGGCCGCTCCGCCCGCGGTCCGGCGCTGCGCTTTGCGGGGCTCGTCGCGATCATGGGCGTCGGCGGTTGGGTCATCAGCCAGGTGGGCGCGACCTTCATCGACCGGTTCTCGTTGTCCTCCAGCCTCGTGGGCGCGCTGATCACCGCCGTCGTGACCTCGCTGCCAGAGCTGGTGACGACGCTCGTCGCCGTGCGGCGCGGGGCGTTGCAGCTGGCCGTGGGCGGGATCATCGGCGGCAACACCTTCGACACGCTCTTCCTTGTCGCGTCGGACATCGCTTATCGCGACGGGTCGATCTACCACGCCGTGGATATCACAGACCTGTACTGGCTGGGCACCGGCCTGATGATGACCGCGGTCCTGCTGGCGGGCCTGATCCTGCGCCAGCGCAAGGGACCGGCTCGGATCGGCATCGAAAGCGTTCTGCTGATCGCGATCTATGCCACGGCGCTGGTGGTCGAGGTCACGCGCTGAGCGCCGGCGCTTGACATCGTACCGGCACCCGCGCCATCTGCGCCCATGTCTGACAAACGCGTATCGAAGCAAAAGGTCTACACCCTGCTGGTCGAGGTCGGCCGCAAGTCCGGCGACGGCTTGCCCAAGGGCGCCACCGGGGCGGCGCTGCTGTGCTATGCGAGCGGCATCGACGAGGCGGAGGCGGTGCGCGAGACCGTTGCGATCCTCAAACAGGCGGACCTCGCCCCGCTCGACGTGACCGGATACGGCACCGAAGAAGAGCGCCGCGCCGAGGGCCACGAGATCGACGCGGACGAAAGCGCGCTGATGGCGCAGGCGCTCTCTGAAAATTCGGTGATCGTGGCGCAGATGACGCCTTTTTTCGAAGCCGACGACGCGGCGAAGAGCTAGATCAGGCGGCCCGCGCCTCGGCCAAAGTGATCGCCTCGAAGGGCCGCAGCACCTGGTATCCGGCGCGGTGATGTTCCGGCAGCAGCGCCTGCGGGCAATCCGCCAGCAGGGTCGCCCGAAGCCTGTCGCGTTTGCGGCGCAGGCGTCCGGCATAGAGGCTTTCCATCGCGGCGTCGGCGGCGATCAGCGCTTCGTGACCCGGCAGCAGCAGGTGGCTGTACCTGACCAGCCGATGGCCCGTTTCATAGACCGCGGCGAACCCGTTCACCAGATTGATCGCCGGGATCAGCACCGCCTCGCGGCCGAAGATGTATTCGACCTCGGACCCGCCGATGACCAGCCGCTGGTGCGGCGCCACCACCACGTCGCGGCGCAGGCCGAAATACGGCGCGCGCAGGCGCACCGGCTGGAACGATCCCAGCGCCGGAACCGTGCGGTGCACCACGTGCAGCACCGGCACCGCGCCGTTGTCCCGGGTCAGCACCGTGTCGCCGCAGCCAAGGTCGCGTAGCGCCTTGTAGCCGAACGGGGTCGCCACCGGGACGCTCGGGGTCAGCGAGGGCATCGGTCCGATGGGTTCGATCCGGTCCGATACCGCGAAGAACACCACGTCCGGGTCCATCTCGCACAGCTGCGGGCGCAGCGTCATGGTGTGGATGTCCTCGAGCATCAGCGGCGGCGGCGCCGGGGTCGTCACCGCCTCGACCGCATCCGCCTCGGGCCGTTCGACCGCCAGCCGGCCCCAGCCTCTCGGGCTGTCCCAGCTGAAAGTCAGGCGCAGGACGTCGGTGCGCCCGTCGCGGCCGTGGCTCAGCACCGTGTGGAACACCTCGTCGCCCTGGTTCATCACCAGAACGATGCTGCCTCCGGGGATGGCCCGCAACGACAGCCCGCCGGCCCAGGGGTGGCGGCGCTGGTAGGACAGCAGCGTTTGCGGACGGCCATCCGGCGACAACCGCGTCTCGATCATCAGCGACCCGCGGCTCAGAAGCTGCGCACGTCCTGCCTCGGCCCTGCCGAAGGTGTCTGGACAGACCCAGCCGAGATCTTCGCCAGAGATGGCGATCCAGGTCACGCCGCGAGGCCCTCCTGCAAGAGCCGCGCCTCGTAACCGCGCAGGATCCGCCGCGCCGCGGGGCTGTAGCCCTCTCCGGTGCGGGTGTCGAGTTCCGGAAAGAGCGCGCAGATCTCGGACAGCACCTGCTCCTCGAAGAGCGTCTCGGTCTGGGCGCCGGGCAGGAAGCTTTCGCTGTCGAGACCGTTGGCGCTGATGATCTCGTGCCGGTCGAAGAGCACGTGCACGTATTCGACCGTGCCGCCCGCGGCGACGCAGATGCTTTGACCATTGACCAGATGCTTGGCCGCGATCAGCACCTCCGTTTCGCCGAAAAGCATGTGCGCCATCGGATCGCGGACAAGGATGCGGTGCAGCGGCGAGACCAGCAGAGTGTCGTGCCGCCCGAGTGTGCCCGCTTCGATCCGGATCGGGGCAAAGTCCCCCTCTGCCGCGACCACGCGCCGCCCGACCCAGCGAACGGGCTGCAGGCCGTTGTCCTTGGTCAGCACCATGTCGCCCGGACGCAGCGCCTCGACCGGGGTACGGCCGGTCTGGGTGCGGATCAGGCTGCCGGCGACGAAACACGGCACCGATCCCACGGTGACGAAGCCCACGTCGTTGGCGCCGGTGCTGCTTTCGACCGTGTAAGTGAAATTCACCGTCTCGATATCGCCATCGCCGGTGACGTCGAGTGTGCCGTTGGCGTTGAGCGTGACCATCTGCCCGGTGGCCAGCGAGACGCTGTCGCCTGCCGACACGGCGACGCCATTGATATGGGTCACGGTCAGACTGCCGCCGGTGGCGTTGATGTCATTTGCCAGCACATCGATATTGGCGGTGCCTGAGGGGTAAATCTCGGCGGTGTCGGTATTCGCGACAAGCGTGGTCTGGACCGAATCGCCGGCGATCAGCAGCGTCGAGTCGTAGTTGGCGTCGTTGACGTCCGCGATTCCGATACGGATCGAGTTGACCTGGCCGGGGATCACCGGGATGGTCAGCGTCATGGTGACGGTGAACCCGTCCATTTCGGTGTTGTACTGGCTGCCCGTGTTGTCGACGTAGAGGTTCTGGTTCGTGCCCGCGTTCAGGTTGTTGGGGTCGATGTCGCCATCGCCGATCTGCATGTCGACCTGCTGGCCGTTGATCCAGACGCCGACGAAATCCTGGTAGAGCGAGGTCTGGTATTCGGGATATTCCTCCGAGGCAAAGACGAACTGCATCGTCATCACGTTGCCGGTCGGGATGAAATCCACGTCGAGGTAGGACGCATCGTACGTGTAGGAGCCCGCCGCCTGGTTGAACTGGCTGTTGCCGTTGGCGCCGCTCGAGTTCGAGGTGGTCTGGCCGCTCTGGTTCGCCTGCCCCCAGAAATTGGTAAAGCTGCGCAGGTCGCCGGTCGAGAACATCACCCCCGTATCGCCCGGCGTCACCCCCGGCGTGACACTGTCGCCGTTGGTGTAGATGCCCGAGGAGTCGCGGTCGCCGGTGTAGCTCGCACGCACAACTGTGACCCCGTCGCCAAAGATCGTCTGCGCCATTTCGTTGGCGCTGGCACCGCGGTCGATCGGAAGTTCGGATGCATAAGCCATGCTGCCTGCCTTGCCTCTGATCGGGGCTCGGCAAACGCGACGGGCCAGCAACGGGCGTGTGATCCGCCCTTTGTCGCCGCTGGTTCGTCTTTGATACTGCGCGCCCTGCCCCGGGCTTTTTGTTATCTATCTGATAACATGCAGACTCCGGCGCCGTTAACACTTTCTTTAAGCGTTCTGCCCGCATTCGCCACCGAATTGCGCCCTTTTGGCCACATTTGCCGGGGTCCGCGTTCCGCGCTAGACCGGCGGCGCACAAGATCAGGACCCCGCCATGCCTTCCACCGATCCCGAAACCCTGACCGCGGCGCTGGTGCGCTGCCCCTCCGTCACGCCCGAGGAAGGCGGCGCGCTGGTGCATCTCGAAACCTTGCTGTCGGCGGCGGGCTTTGCCTGCACGCGGGTGGACCGCGGCGGCGTGTCGAACCTCTTCGCGCGCTGGGGCCGGGCCGGGCATCCGCGCACCTTCGGCTTCAACGGCCACACGGATGTGGTGCCCATCGGCAACCGTGCCGACTGGTCCGTGGACCCTTTCGGAGCCGAGATCCGGAACGGATATCTCTATGGCCGGGGCGCCACGGACATGAAGTCGGGCGTCGCCGCCTTCGTCGCGGCAGCGGTGGATTTCGTGACCGACACGCCGCCCGAGGACGGCGCGCTGATCCTCGCCATCACCGGCGACGAAGAAGGCGACGCCGTGGACGGCACCGTGGCGCTGCTGGACTGGATGGCCGAGGCGCAGGAGCGCATGAGCGTGTGCCTTGTGGGCGAGCCCACCAGCCCCGACCACATGGGCCAGATGATGAAGATCGGGCGGCGCGGGTCGCTCAACGCGCATTTCACCGTGACCGGCGTGCAAGGCCATTCCGCCTATCCGCACCGCGCCACCAACCCGATGCCCGCCATGGCACGGCTGATGGACCGGCTGTCGTCGCATGAACTCGACTCCGGGACCGCGCATTTCGACGCCTCGACGCTTGCCGTGGTGACCATCGACACGGGCAACCCGGCGACCAACGTGATCCCGGCGCAGACCCGCGCGACCGTCAACATCCGCTTCAACGACGCCCACACGGGCGCGGCACTGAGCGACTGGCTGCGGGCCGAGGCGGCGGCGGTGGACGCGGATTTCGGCACCACGACCGAGGTGCGGGTGAAGATCTCGGGCGAAAGCTTCCTGACACCGCCGGGGGACCTGTCGGACCTCGTGGCCCGCGCGGTCGAAGCCGAGATCGGCGTTGCGCCGGAGCTCTCGACCACGGGCGGCACCTCGGATGCACGGTTCGTCAAGGATCACTGCCCGGTGGTGGAATTCGGGCTGGTGGGGCGGACGATGCACCAGGTCGACGAACGGGTCGAGGTGGCGCAGATCCACCAGCTCAAGGCGATCTACGCCCGCATCCTCGCCGATTACTT
Organism: Thalassococcus profundi; assembly: GCF_003344785.1. GTDB lineage: Bacteria > Pseudomonadota > Alphaproteobacteria > Rhodobacterales > Rhodobacteraceae > Puniceibacterium > Puniceibacterium profundi. Next base: position 18,049 of record NZ_QPMK01000002.1, read on the forward strand.
CGCCTGAGATGCGCCGCCGCCTGGTCGTCATGCTCAAGGAACCGCACCCGGGGCGGGTCAAGACCCGGCTGGGCCGCGACATCGGCCTGACCGCCGCCGCCTGGTGGTTCCGGCACCAGACCGCCGCGCTGCTGCGGCGGCTGGAGGATCCGCGCTGGGACCTCGTGATCGCGGTCGCGCCGGATCGCGAGGGGCTGGCAAGCCGCGTCTGGCCGGCGCATCTGCCACGGGTGCCGCAAGGCCGGGGCGACCTGGGCGCGCGGATGGCGCGGATCTTGCGGGCTGGCCCGCCGGGGCCGGTATGCATCGTCGGCGGCGACATTCCCGGCATCACGCCCGCGCATGTCTGGCGGGCCTTCCGGGCGCTGGGAGACCACGACGCGGTGTTCGGACCTGCGCCCGACGGCGGCTACTGGCTGGTGGGACTGCGCCGCACCGGGCGCATCCCGCCGGGACTGCTAATGGGTGTGGCCTGGTCCACTGATGCAGCGCTGGCCGGCTCGATCGAAAGCCTGCGCGGACTGCGCGTCGCGCAGGTCGATACGCTCAGGGACGTCGACACCGCCGCCGGCCTGCCGCGAGGAAAGCCCGCAAGGGCTTGAAGAGCGGCGCGCCTCCGCCCTGACGGGCGTCTTCGCAGGTGACGCCCCCCGCGGCCCGTGCTAGGCGAGGATCATGAGCAAGCTGCCGACCAAATCCGAGATCCTCGACTGGATCGCCGACAACCCGACGTTGTCGGCCAAGCGCGACATCGCCAAAGCCTTCGGCATCAAGGGCGCCGCGCGCATCGACCTCAAGCGCCAGCTGAAGGAACTCGAAACCGAGGGTCACCTGGAAAAACGCAAGAAGACCTACCGCGACCCGGACCGCCTGCCGCCGGTAAGCGTGCTCGAAGTCAAGGCGCCCACCCCCGACGGCGACCTTTTTGCCCGGCCGATGGAATGGCACGGCGAAGGCGTCGAACCCATCGTGCTGATCGTGCCGCGCGCCAGCGACCCGGCGCTCGGCCAGGGCGACCGCATCCTCGCGCGCCTGCAGGTGGTGCAGGAAGAAGATCACAACTACGAGGCAAGGCTCATCCGCCGCATCGGCGCCAACCCGAAGAAGATCGTCGGCATCTTCCGCAAGGGTGCCGAGGGCGGGCGCATCCTGCCCATCGACAAGGGGGCGGACAGCGAATGGGCGGTGCTGCCGGATGCCGCCGGCGGCGCGAAGGACGGCGAACTGGTCGAGGCCGAACAGGCCGGTCCCAAGGGCCGTATGGGCCTGCCCCGCGCCCGCATCACCCAGCGCCTCGGCGATCCGTCTGAGCCGCGCGCGGTGTCGCTCATCGCCATCCACCAGCACGGCATTCCCGACGATTTCCCGGACGAGGTGTTGGCCGAGGCCGACAAGATGAAGCCCGCAGGCCTCAAGGGCCGCACCGACCTCCGCGACCTGCCGCTCATCACCATCGACCCCTGGGACGCGCGCGACCACGATGACGCCTGCTATGCCCATGCCGACGACGATCCGAAGAACCCCGGCGGCCATGTGATCTGGGTCGCCATCGCCGATGTCGCGCATTACGTCCGTCCCGGCACCGCGCTCGACGCCGAGGCACGCAAGCGCGGCAATTCCAGCTATTTCCCCGACCGCGTCGTGCCGATGCTGCCCGACCGGCTGTCGGGCGACCTCTGTTCGCTGCACGAAGGCGTGCCGCGCGCCTGTCTGGCCGTGCGCATGCGCATCGACGCCGAGGGCAACAAGATCGGGAAAAAGTTCGTGCGTGGCCTCATGCGCTCGCCCGCCTCTCTGACCTACCAGGAGGTGCAGGCGGCCATGGACGACACGCCGAACGCGCGCACCGAACCGTTGCTCGACGACGTGATCCGCCCGCTCTACGCGGCCTATGCCGCCCTGCGCGACGCGCGCGAGCGGCGCCAGCCGCTGGACCTCGACCTGCCCGAGCGCAAGATCCAGCTGTCGGACGAGGGCACCGTGTCCTCTGTGAACTTCGCCGACCGGCTCGATGCGCACAAATTGATCGAGGAATTCATGATCCTCGCCAATGTCGCCGCCGCCGAGACTCTGGCGGCCAAGAAGACGCCGCTGCTCTACCGCGTTCACGAGGAACCACCGCCCGAAAAGCTCGACAGCTTGCGCGACACGGCCGAGGCGGCGGGGCTGCAGCTGGCCAAGGGGCAGGTTCTGAAAACCGCGCATCTCAACCGGCTGCTGCACGACGCCGCGGGCATGGACGAGGCCGAGCTCATCAACATGGCGACGTTGCGGTCGATGACACAGGCCTATTACAGCCCCGCGAATTTCGGGCATTTCGGCCTCGCGCTGCAGTCCTACGCGCATTTCACCTCGCCGATCCGGCGCTATTCCGACCTGATCGTGCACCGTGCGCTCATCACTGCCCACGGTTGGGGCGACGACGGGCTGAGCCCGGGGGACATCGACAGGCTCGAGGCGACCGCGACCCATATCAGCGACACCGAGCGCCGGTCGATGATGGCTGAGCGCGACACCACCGACCGCTACCTCGCCGCCTATCTCTCGGACCGGATCGGCGCGGAATTCGGCGGGCGGATCAGCGGCATCGCGCGCTTCGGCGTGTTCGTGAAGCTCGACGAGACCGGCGCCGATGGGCTTATCCCCATGCGCAACCTCGGCAACGAGTATTTCCACTTCGACCGCGACAGCGCCACGCTGATGGGCGCGGACAGCGGCACCGTCGTCACGCTGGGACAGCGCGTGACCGTGCGCCTGACCGAAGCCGCACCGGTGACGGGCGGCATCGGGCTGGAGCTTCTGACACTGGAAAACGAGGCGATGCCAGAAGGCTCCGGGCGCGGCGGCGGGTCGCGCCGAGGCCGCGGAAAGAGCGGCGCCCCGAAACGCAAGCTGGCCCGCGCGCGCAAGAAGGACGCCAAGACCAAGGTCAAGCGCCGCCGCGCGAAAAAGGGCTGACACGCTTCGGCAGAACGCCGCGCGCTCCGCTCGCGCCACTTTGCGTGTGGCCGGATTCGCGGTAAGCTCTCTGCAAAACAACAGAGCAGCAGGTAAATCCCATGATCACGCGGTGCCTTTCCGGGACGCTGATTTTGCTATTGGTGGCCCCCGCCCTTCATGCCGAAGCGATAGACACATCGCTCAAGCCGCAGCGTCGGCCGGCGGCCGAGGTCAGCCGCAACGCCGCGGATCTGACCACGGTGCCCGCGCCGGCGCGCACCGACATCCGGCCCGAGGCCCGGCCCGCGCAGCGCGCTGCCGCAAAACCGGCCCCGAAACCGGTCGCCACGGCAAGCGCCGCCGAGGCCGCGGCCTTTGCCGTTTGGGTCCGCAACTTCCGCCGCCGCGCGCTGGCGCAGGGCGTGTCGCCCGGAACCCTCGACCGCGCCTTCCGCGATGCAGTCTACGACCCCGACGTGATCGCGCGGGACCGCAACCAGGCCGAATTCACCAAGCCGATCTGGGACTACCTCGCCTCCGCCGCCTCGGACAGCCGGATCGAGAACGGCCGCGCGGCGCTGGCGCAACACCGCGCCGTTCTGGACCGGATCGAGGCACGCTACGGCGTCGACAAGGAGGTCGTGGTCGCGGTCTGGGGCATGGAATCCGCCTATGGCGCGCATCGCGGCACCAAGCCGGTGATCGGATCGCTGGCGACACTGGCCCACAACGGACGGCGCGGCGCGTTCTTCGAAGAGCAGCTGATCGCGGCGCTGAAAATCCTGCAGAACGGCGACACCGCGCCAGAAACCATGACCGGCAGCTGGGCCGGAGCGATGGGGCACACGCAGTTCATCCCCACCTCCTACGAGGCGCTGGCGGTGGATTTCACCGGGGACGGGCGGCGCGACATCTGGTCGGACGATCCCACCGACGCGCTGGCTTCGACCGCCGCCTATCTCGCCCGCTACGACTGGAAGAAAGGGCAACCCTGGGGCGTCGAAGTGCGCCTGCCCGACGGCTTCGACTACACCAGCGTCAGCAAGAGCAACACCAAGATGCCAAGCGCCTGGGCGCGGCTGGGTGTCGTCGGCATGGACGGGCGCGCGGTGCCGGATCACGGCCAGGCGGCGGTGTTCCTGCCCGCGGGCTCACGCGGTCCGGCCTTCCTCACGTTCCGCAATTTCTCGGTCATCGCGCGCTACAACAACGCCGATGCCTATGTGATGGGGGTGGGCCACCTTGCCGACCGGCTGCGCGGAGCCGGGCCGATCCGGGGCGACTGGCCCACCGACGACCGCACTCTGAGCTTCTCGGAGCGCAAGGAACTGCAGCAACGCCTGACCGCGCAGGGCTTCGCCACCGGCGGCGTCGACGGCCGCATCGGGCCGCGCAGCACCGCCGCGATCCAGGACTTCCAGACGGCGCTCGGGCTGATCCCGGACGGCTTCGCCTCGCTCAGCCTGCTGGAGCGGCTGCGGTAGTCTAGCCGCAGCTTCCGGCCATGCAATCCTCGACGGTCTGCTGCTGCTCCGGCGTCGGGTCGGTATAGACCATGCCCGGGCACGGGCTGATGTCGAGCGTCAGTTCCGCCGCGTCCTGTTTCAGGAACACGATATGGCGCTGGCCGGTCTCGATCCGGGCGCACCACGGACCGATGCAGTTCAGGCGCAGGGTGATCTCCGTCTCGACAGGCCGGTCAAAGCCGCCGCGGCCGAGCATCTGGCCGGACAGCCGCGCGGGCACGGAAACGCCCTCCGGCCCGACGCTGTCGCCCGCCATCGGGCCGGGCAGCGCCGCCGGATCGAAGTCGATGCGCCCCAGCGCCACGATGTAGCGGTCCTCCGACGCATCGGCCCGGGCGAAATCCTCTGCGATCTCAGGCACCATGCAGGACAGCGCCGCCGCCTGCTGCGCAGCGCAAAAGGCCGCGACCAGGGCGACCGCGCGGATCACAGCCGGTCCTCGAAGGCGTTCAGCACGAGTTGGTAGACGGCGCGCTTGAACGGCACGATCTGGCCGACGAGTTCCGACGGCGGCAGCCAGCGCCATTCCGAAAACTCCGGATGATCTGTGTCGATGTTCACCTGGTCGTCGCGACCCTTGTAGCGCAGCAGGAACCACTTCTGCTCCTGTCCGCGAAACCGGCCCTTCCAGATCCGCGGCACGAGGTCGTGCGGCAGATCGTAGGGGATCCAGTCAGGCGTTTCGGCCTCGACGGTCACAAGCTCGGCGGGCACCCCGGTTTCCTCCCAAAGCTCGCGCAGCGCGGCAGCGCGCGGGTCTTCGCCGGGATCGACGCCACCCTGCGGCATCTGCCAGGCCGCCGCGTCGGTGTCGATGCGCTGGCCGACGAAGACATGGCCGTCCGCGTTGGCCAGCATGACGCCGACGCAGGGGCGGTAAGGCAGCTTGGCGATGTCTTCGGGTGTCATGCGAAACCTCGATCGTGGGCGACGGAAAATTCGAATTTTCCGGATCGTTTTCCTCGAGGAAAACGACGGCGAGGCACCTTTGCACCTGGCCGCCGGGCGCCCGGAAAATTCGAAATTTCCGGGCCGTTTTCCTCGAGGAAAACGCGCGGGGGCGAAGCACGCCTCCCGCAAGAGCTCATTGGTCGTTGGGACCGAGTGCCGTGAGGCCCTTGAGGATGTCGATGGCATAGGCCAGCTGGTAATCCTCTTCGCGCAGGGCCGCGGCGGCTTCGGCCTTTTCGCGGTCTTCTTCGATCTGGCGCGCCTCGTCCTCGGTCAGGCTGTCGTTGTCGAGCCGGCCACGCAGGTCCGCTTCGGAGCGGCTGGCGCGGGTGGTGCCCTCCTCTTCCTCGTCCGCGGCCTCGGCAGGGCGGGGCTGTTCGACCACGATGTCAGGCGACACGCCCAGCGCCTGGATCGACCGGCCGGACGGCGTGTAGTACCGCGCGGTCGTCAGCCGCATTGCGCCGTCGCCGCGCAACGGCATCACCGTCTGCACCGACCCCTTGCCAAAGGACTTGGTGCCCACGACGATGGCGCGGCGGTGGTCCTGCAGCGCGCCCGCCACGATCTCGGACGCCGAGGCCGAACCGCCGTTGATCAGAACGACGATGGGCTTGCCCTGGGCCAGGTCGCCGGGCGTCGCGTTGTAGCGATCGCCGTCGACCGGGTCGCGCCCGCGGGTCGAGACGATCTCGCCCTTTTCCAGGAAGGCGTCCGAGACGCGGATCGCCTGAGTCAGCAGTCCGCCCGGATTGTTGCGCAGATCCAGGACAAAGCCGTTGACCTGGTCGATGCCGCCCGCGGTCTCGACCTGCTCTGCCAGTCCCTCCTCGAGATTCGGGAAGGTCTGGTCGTTGAAGGTGGTGACGCGCAACACGACCGTTTCACCCTCGGTCCGGGTCCGCACGGCGGTGAGCGTGATCGTGTCGCGGATGATCGACACGTCGAAGGGTTCGGGCATGTCCTCGCGCACCACGGTGATGATGATCTCGGACCCCACGGGGCCGCGCATCAGGTCCACCGCCTCGTCGAGGTTGAGGCCCAGCACCGACTCGCCGTCCACATGAGTGATGAAATCGCCCGCCTCGATCCCGGCCTCGTCGGCGGGGGTGCCGTCTATCGGCGACACGACCTTCACGAAGCCCTCTTCCTGCGTGACCTCGATGCCGAGGCCGCCGAATTCGCCGCGCGTCTGCACGCGCATGTTGTCGGCATCGTCCGGCGACAGGTAGCTCGAATGCGGATCGAGCGAGGTCAGCATGCCGTTGATCGCCGCCTCGATCAGCTCGCCTTCCTCGACCTCTTCGACATATTGCGCGCGGATGCGTTCGAAGATGTCGCCGAAGAGATCGAGCTGTTCGTAGACGCTGGTGGACCGGGCGCTTTCCTGCGCCAGCAGGGGGCCGACGAATTGCGTGGTCGCGACCACGCCGGCCAGAGTGCCGCCGAGCGCGGCCATCACGAATTTCTTCATCTAGATCATCCCTTGTCGCTTGCGAACCACGTCAGTGGATCGACGGGCGCATCGCCCTGCCTCACTTCAATATAGAGCGTTTCGGACCGCTGAGTTCCACCCCTTTCACGCTCCGGAGACCGGATTTCGCCGATGTCCGGATCGGTACCGCCCATCAGTCCGATCGGTGCGCCTTCGGCCAGCACCTCGCCGGCGGTGCCGAAAGCCGTGTCGAGCCCTGCGAAGACGAAGAGTAGATCGGCCTGCGGCTCGATGATAGTTACAATTCCGTAATCCAGTAGAGGCCCGGCGTAGCGCACGGTCGCCGCGGTCGGGCTGGTCACCAGGGCCCGCGGACGCGTCGCCAAGAGGATGCCCGGACGGGTCACCCCGGCGGCGTCGGCCTCTCCGGCCCGGCGCAGCAGCTGGCCCGCGACCGGCAGCGCCAGGGCGCCCTTGCGGCTGTCGATGGGCGGCAGGGGATCGCTGTCATCGACGCCGTCCACGGCAATCTCGCTCAGCCCGCTGGCAAACCCTTCGAGCGTTTCGGTGGCGGCGATGAGGATCGCGGTGCGCACCGGATCCTCGGTGAAGCGCCGCGGCAGGTCGATGCGGTCGGCCAGCGCCTGGCTCAGTTCGGTGCGGGCCTCCTGCACGCCGCGCAGCCCGTCCTGCAGCGTCGACACCGCGTCCTGTTGCAGACGGCGCAGCGTCGTCACCTCTTCGAGATCGGCGCGCAACCGCTCCGCCTGCTCCGCCAGCCCCGGCGTCACCGCGGCGACGAGCATGCCGGCCCGCGCCGTGCCCACCGGTCCCGCCGGATGCAGCAAAGTCTGCGGCGCCGCGGCGCTGCCGATGCCCTGCAACACGCCCAGAAGCTGCGCCACCTCGCCGTCCTGCGCCGCGAGCTTGCGGCTGAGTTCGGTTTCCCGGATCGCCGCATCGCGCAGCCCGCCACGCATGGCGCCCAGCCCCGCCTCGTAGGCGCGCACGGTCTCGGTCAGCGCCGCCACGCGGTCGCGGGCGCTACTGGCCCGGTCGAGCTGCGCGCTCGCCGCCTCGATCTGGCGGGCGGCGGCGCGGGCGGCCTCGGCCGCCTCCTGCGCCGGTACGGCGGTGGCCATGAGGGCCAGGAGAAACGCCGCCCGGATCATCGGATCAACAGGCTCTGGCCGGTCATCTCGTCAGGCTGCGGCAGGCCCAGCAGCGACAGCAGCGTGGGCGCCAGATCCGCCAGCCGCCCGTCACGCAGCTGCACGCCCTCGGGGCCGCCGAACAGGATCACCGGCACCGGGTTCAGCGTATGCGCCGTGTGCGGCCCGCCGGTCTTGGGGTCGACCATGGTTTCGCAATTGCCGTGGTCGGCGGTCACGATCATCGCGCCGCCGCATGTCTCGAGGGCCGCAACGACCTGCCCAAGTCCCTGGTCCACCGCCTCGCAGGCCTTGATCGCAGCGCCGAGGTCGCCGGTATGGCCGACCATGTCGGGGTTGGCGTAGTTGGTGACGATAAGGTCATATCCGTGGTCGATGGCTTCGAGGAATTTCCCGGTCACCTCGCCCGCCGACATCTCGGGCTGCATGTCGTAGGTCGCCACCTTGGGCGACTTGGGCATGAAGCGGTCCTCCTGCGGCTCGGCCACTTCCTTGCCGCCGTTGAGGAAAAAGGTCACATGCGGGTATTTCTCGGTCTCGGCCAGCCGGAACTGCGTCAGCCCGTGCGCCGCGACCCAGGCGCCCAGCGTGTTGACGATCTTCTCCTTCGGATAGGCGGTGGCCATGTAGGCGTTGTGGGCGTCGGAATATTCGACCATGCCCAGCATCGTGGCGAGGTCGGGCGCGTCGCGCTCGAACCCGTCGAAGCCCGGATCGCCGATGGCCGCGAGAATTTCCCGCGCCCGGTCGGCGCGGAAGTTGAGGCAGAAAAACCCGTCGCCCTTGGCCACACCAGCGTAGTCGCCGACCACCGTGGCCGCGATGAATTCGTCGCTCTTGCCCTTGTCGTAGCTTTGCTCGACCGCCGCGACGGCATCCTCGGCGACAGCCACCCCCTGCCCGCCGATCATCGCGTCATAGGCGGTCTTCACCCGCTCCCAGCGGGTGTCGCGGTCCATGGCATAGTAGCGCCCGATCACCGTCGCGATCCGCACCGGCGCCGCGTCGGTCAGTGCGTCCACCCAACCGGCAAGGTCCTTGACGAAGCCCGCAGCGCTGTCCGGGGCCACGTCGCGCCCGTCGGTGATCGCGTGCAGCGCCACCGGCACGCCGGCCTTTGCGATCTTGTAGACCGCCGCCTTGATATGGCTGATATGCCCGTGCACCCCGCCGTCGGAGACAAGGCCCATCACATGCGCGGTGCCGCCGCTGTCCTTCAGCCTGTCGATGAAGTTCAGGATCCCGGCGTTGTCGAAGAACGATCCGTCCTCGATGGCAAGGTCGATCTGCCCGAGGTCCATGGCCACGATCCGCCCCGCGCCGATATTGGTGTGCCCGACCTCGGAATTGCCCATCTGCCCGGTCGGCAGCCCCGCATCGGGACCATGGGTGATGAGAGTCGCATTGGGGCAGGTCGCCATCAGCCGGTCCATCGTCGGCGTCTCGGCCAGCGCCGGCGCGTTGGCGCGGGTGTCGGGGTTGAGACCCCAACCGTCGAGGATCGTCAGGACGACTGGCTTGGGGGTGGTCATGCTGCGCTCCGCCTGCGGACTGGTTGCAGGCGGTTTAGCAGAGGTGTGCGGGGATGTGGAGGGGGATGACAAGCGGCTTTTCCACCCCGCGCCCGAAAGGCGCCATCGCCGGTCCGCGGGGTGGCGATCCAACCGACGCGCCTCTCGATTCATCCCGGCCATACCCGGATGACGCCGACACGGCGTGCTGACGTCACCAAGTTGCCGACCCATGGGCGGGCCGGCGATGGCGCGGCGGCCTGCGGCCTTATTCCGCGCTGTGGTGTTTCGCCGTGTAGGCCTCGGGGTCCGTAGTCCGGCACCTACCCCTGCAACGCCTTCACCACTAGTTCGCCCTCTTCGCGTTCCTTCATTGCCAGCGCGGCGGCGTGGGAGCCGGCGGCGGTGGTGAAGTACGGGATCTTGTCGTAAAGCGCGACGGAGCGGATTTCGCGGCTGTCCTCGATGGCGGCGGCGCCTTCGGTGGTGTTCATCACCAGCTGGATGCCGCCGTCCTTCATCAGGTCCACCACGTTCGGGCGGCCCTCGTAGACCTTCTTGACCCGGGTGCAGGGAATGTCGTTGGCCTCGAGGAAATCGGCCGTCCCGGCGGTCGCCACGATGGAAAAGCCGAGATCGCGCAGGATCGTGCCGGTCTCGACCAGCTGCGGGGTCTTGTCCTCGTCCTTGATCGAGAAGAACACCGCGCCATCGTGCGGCAGGTGCGTGCCCGCGCCCATCTGCGCCTTCAGGAAGGCGCGGGGGAAGGACCGGTCCCAGCCCATGACCTCGCCGGTGGAGCGCATCTCGGGCCCCAGAATGGTGTCGACGCCGGGAAAACGGGCGAAGGGCAGCACGGCCTCTTTCACCGAGAACCACGGCATGTTCGGATCGGCCAGCGTCATCGGATCGGCCAGTGGCAGCGTGGTATCGTAGTCGGCATTATCGGGGTAGGGCGCGCGCAGAGGGAAGTTGGACAGCGGCTCTCCGGCCATGATCCGGGCGGCGATGGAAGCTATGGCGCTGTCGGTGGCCTTGGCGACGAAGGGCACGGTGCGGCTGGCGCGGGGGTTCACCTCGATCAGGTAGACCTCGCCGTCCTTGATGGCGAACTGCACGTTCATCAGGCCCACGACGTTCAGGCCCAGCGCCAGCGCACGGGTCTGGCGCTTGATCTCGTCGAGGATCTCGGGGCTCAGCGAATAGGGCGGCAGCGAACAGGCGCTGTCGCCGGAATGCACGCCGGCTTCCTCGATGTGCTGCATGATGCCCGCGACATGCACATCCGTGCCGTCGGACAGGGCGTCCACGTCCAGCTCGACCGCGCCGGACAGGTAGCTGTCCAGCAGCACCGGGCTCTTGCCCGACACGACCACGGCATCGCGGATGTAGCGTTTCAGATGCGCCATGTCGCGCACGATCTCCATCGCGCGGCCGCCCAGCACGTAGGACGGGCGGATCACCAGCGGGAAACCGATGCTGTCGGCGATGTCGAGTGCCGCCTGATCGGTGGCGGCGATGCCGTTCTTGGGCTGCTTGAGGCCCAGCTTGTTGACCAGCGCCTGGAACCGTTCGCGGTCTTCGGCAAGGTCGATGGCGTCGGGCGTGGTGCCCAGGATCGGAATGCCCTCATCGTGCAGCTCTTGCGCGATCTTGAGCGGCGTCTGCCCGCCGAACTGCACGATGACGCCATGCAGCGTGCCGTTGTCCTGCTCGACGCGCAGGATCTCCATAACGTGTTCGAAGGTCAGCGGTTCGAAATACAGCCGATCCGAGGTGTCGTAATCGGTGCTGACCGTCTCGGGGTTGCAGTTGACCATGATGGTCTCGTAACCCGCGTTGGTCAGCGCGAAACAGGCATGGCAGCAGCAGTAGTCGAATTCGATCCCCTGCCCGATGCGGTTCGGACCGCCGCCCAGGATCACCACCTTCTTGCGATCCGAAGGCCGCGCCTCGCATTCGACCTCGCCCATCATCGGCGCCTCGTAGGTCGAGTACATGTAGGGCGTCTGGGCCTCGAATTCGGCGGCGCAGGTGTCGATGCGCTTGAAACTCGCGACGACACCGGCGGCGCGGCGGGCGCGACGCACCTCCGCTTCGGTCTGGCCGGTCAGCGTGGCGAGCCGCGCATCGGTGAAACCCATCATCTTGAGCTGACGCAGCCCCCAGTCCGATGTAGGCAGGCCGGTCTGGCGGACCTCGGCCTCGGCCTCGACGATCTCGCGGATCCGGGCGAGGAACCAGGGGTCGAACATGGTGACGCCGTGGATCACGTCATCGCTTAGCCCGTGGCGCATGGCCTGGGCGATGACGCGCAAGCGGTCTGGGGTCTGCTGGCTCAGCGCCTTGACGATGGCGGCATGATCGGCGTCGCTGTCGTCAAGGCCGGGAATGGCGATCTCGTCGAAGCCGGAAAGTCCCGTCTCCATCGACGCCAGCGCCTTCTGCAAGCTTTCGTGGATGGTGCGGCCGATGGCCATGGCCTCGCCCACGGACTTCATCGCGGTGGTCAGGTGCGGCTCTGCGCCCGGGAATTTCTCGAAGGCAAAGCGCGGGATCTTGGTGACCACGTAGTCGATGGTCGGCTCGAAGCTCGCGGGCGTGACCTTGGTGATGTCGTTGTCGAGCTCGTCCAGCGTGTAGCCCACGGCGAGCTTCGCGGCGATCTTGGCGATCGGGAAACCCGTGGCCTTGGACGCCAGCGCCGAAGAGCGCGACACACGCGGGTTCATTTCGATCACCACCATGCGGCCGTCTTCGGGGTTCACAGCCCACTGCACGTTGGACCCGCCGGTTTCGACCCCGATCTCGCGCAGCACGGCGATGCTGCCGTTGCGCATGATCTGGTATTCCTTGTCCGTCAGGGTCAGCGCCGGGGCGACGGTGATCGAATCGCCGGTGTGCACCCCCATCGGATCGACGTTTTCGATGGCGCAGACGATGATGGCGTTGTCGGCACGGTCGCGCACCACCTCCATCTCGAATTCCTTCCAGCCCAGCAGCGATTCGTCCACCAGGATCTGGTTGACCGGCGAGGCGTCCATGCCCGAGCGGCAGTAGTACTCGTAATCCTCGCGGTTATAGGCCACGCCGCCGCCGGTGCCGCCCAGCGTATAGGCGGGGCGGATGATCGCGGGCAGGCCGATGTCCTCAAGCGCCTCCAGCGCCAGCCGCACGCCTTCCTTGAGGTCGGCGCTGCCGTTTTCCTTCTTCGGCGCGGTGATGATCGTGGCCTTGGGGTTTTCCAGACCGATCCGGTCCATCGCCTCGCGGAACAGCTTGCGGTCCTCAGCCATCTCGATCGCTTCGCGGTTGGCGCCGATCATCTGCACGCCGAATTTCTCGAGCACGCCCATTTCCTCGAGCTTGAGCGAGGTGTTGAGCCCGGTCTGCCCGCCCATCGTCGGCAGCAGCGCGTCGGGGCGTTCCTTCTCGATGATCTTGGCCACGACCTCGGGGGTGATCGGCTCGATGTAGGTGGCGTCCGCAAGCTCCGGATCGGTCATGATCGTGGCCGGGTTCGAGTTCACCAGGATCACCCGGTAGCCTTCCTCCCGCAGGGCCTTGCAGGCCTGCGCGCCGGAATAATCGAATTCGCAGGCCTGCCCGATCACGATGGGTCCGGCGCCGATGATCATGATGGATTTGATATCGGTGCGTTTGGGCATGGCGGACCTCGTTTCAGCAGATGGCAGCGCGCGGGCGGGGGTGCGCAAATTGTTGCGGGTTATAGGCATGTCGGCCCTGCACGCAAGGGCCGAATGGCGAATCCCGGCCTGTCGACGACACCGGGCGTGCTTTGGCCCCGCGACGCCCGCAGTTCGGGCGTTGGCCGGCCTCCACACGGCCTTGGCGGGCGGCCCGTGTCAGTCCAGATTGCGCGCCCGTTGAGTCCAAACTAGCGTGCTTACATGGCGATCCCGGTCGAAACCTTTCTGCTGCGCCCCGATCAGGAGGGCACCCTTCAGGCGCGCATCCAGCAGATGGTCGCGACCGGCATCCTGTCGGGGCGCTTCCGGCACGGCGAAAAGCTGCCCTCGACCCGGGCGCTGGCGGCGCATCTGAGGGTCAGCCGGATCACCGTGACGCTGGCCTATACGGAACTTCTGGCCAACGACTATCTCACCGCGCGGGGCCGGTCGGGATACTTCGTGTCCGACAACGCCCCCAGTCCGCCGCGCTTTGCCGCGCCGAAAGAAACGGCCGAGACCGACAGCGCCACGCGCGTCGACTGGACACGCGCCCTCGGCCAGCGGTTCTCGGGCGGCGCCGGGCTGGTCAAGCCGCAGGACTGGGCGCGTTACCGTTACCCGTTCATCTACGGCCAGACCGATCCGACGCTCTTCGACCATGCCAACTGGCGGCTCTGCGCGATCCAGGCGCTGGGAACCAAGGATTTCGGCGCGCTCACCGGCGACTACTACGACCAGGACGACCCCAAGCTGATCGAGTTCATCGCCCGCCACACGCTGCCGCGCCGCGGCATCCTGGCCGATCCGCCCGAGATCCTGATGACGCTGGGCGCGCAGAACGCGCTTTGGCTGACCGCGCAGGTGCTGCTGAACCAGCGGCGGCAGGCGGCGGTGGAAAATCCCTGCTACCCGGCGCTGCGGGATATCCTGACACAGGCGCGCTGCCGGCTCGCACCGGTGGCAGTGGACGCAGCCGGGATGCGGCCCGATGCGGTGCCCGAAGGCACCGACGTAATCTTCACCACGCCCAGCCACCACTGCCCCACCTCCGTCACCCTGCCGATGGTCCGGCGCGAGGCGCTGCTGGCGCGGGCGCGCCAGCTCGACGCGCTGATCGTGGAGGACGATTACGAATTCGAGACGGCCTACCTGAAACCGGCGATGCCGGCGCTCAAGTCGCTCGATCCCGATGGGCGTGTGATCTACGTGGGCAGCTTTTCCAAGTCGCTTTTCCCCGGCCTGCGGCTGGGCTACCTCGTGGGCAGCGCCGCCTTCATCCGCGAGGCGCGGGCGCTGCGTGCCTCGGTGCTGCGGCATCCGCCGGGGCACATCCAGCGCACCGCCGCCTATTTCTTGAGCCTTGGCCATTACGACGCTCTGATCCGCCGCACCGCCCGCGCCTATACCGAACGGCGCGCGGTCATGGCGGCAGCACTGGCGCGGCACGGCCTGACGGTCGCGGGACAGAGCGATCACGGCGGGTCGTCCTTCTGGATCGAAGCGCCCGAAGGCATCGACACCGAAGAGCTGGCGCGGGACCTGCGTGCGGACGGCGTGCTGATCGAACCCGGCGCGCCGTTCTTCAGCGGCGCCGACACGCCGCGCAATTTCTTCCGGCTGGCCTACAGTTCCATCCCGGCCGCCCGCATCCCCGACGGCATCGCTCTGATCGCGAAGGCCATCACAGAGCGAAGCAGCGCCTAGAGCGACGCCGCGACCCGGAAGCCTTCGGGAATCTCCGCCTGCCCCTCGAGCACCAGGTCGGCCATGACCTCGGCCACCTTGGGCGCCATGCCGAAGCCGATCTTGAAACCGCCGTTGGCGATGAAATGACCCGGCCGGTCGGGCCATGCCCCCAGCATCGGCGCGCGGGACCGGGCGCGCGGCCGCACCCCGGCCCATCGCGCGATCACCGGCGCATCGGCCAAAGCCGGCACCGCCGCCACCGCCCGCGCCCAGAGCGCCTCGCACTGGCCGTCGACCGACGCGGGGTCGTCGAACTCCCGCTCGGAGGTGGAGCCCACCGCCACGGTGCCATCGGCATGCGGGATAATGTGCAGCCCGTCGACAAAGAGCTGCGGCACCTCCCCCGCGTCGTACCGCGCCAGCACTGCCTGCCCCTTGACCCCGGCGCCCACGGTCTTGCACAGACGCTCCGACAGGTCGCGCAACCCCAGCCAGCCGGTCGCCCAGACCACCTCGCCCGCATCCTCTGCCTCGGCCAGAACGGGCACGCCGCGCGCAGCCAATGCCGCGACCAGCGCATCGACGGCCCGCCGCGGATGCAGCCGCGCGCTCAAGCTGTCGCGGATGAGCCAGCCAGTCGGGCTCTGCGGCGCCCAGCCCCCGGCGGCCTCGATCACCTCCCAGACCGCGCGGCCCTGCCAGAGCGCTTGCGCGCCTGCCGTCCGGGCGCGGGCCAAACCCAGCGCCCTGTCGTCGGCCACCGGTTGCAGGCGCCCCAGCCGGCCATAGCCCGCCGAAACACCGCCCGCGGCCTCGACCTCGGACCAGAAGGCCTCAGCCATCAGCAGGCTGTCGAGCTGGAACGCCTTCTTGTCGTTCCAGTTCTCCGGCACGTGCGGCGCAAGCGCCCCGACGACCCCGCCGCTCGATCCGGCGCCGGCGCCGAAGGGGTCCACCACCTGCACCCGTGCGCCGCGCCGCGTGCAGGCCCAGGCCACTGAAAGGCCGAAAATGCCCGCGCCGCGCACCGTCACGTCGATCCTTGCCATTCCCGGCCCACCTCTTCATCTTCGCGCCAAGGCTTAGAGTATCCCGCCATGACCGACCAGAACCCGCTTGACTGGCGCGACGGCCGCGTGCCCGTCTCGACCCGCTTCGACGACCCGTATTATTCGCTTGACGACGGTTTGGCCGAAACGCGGCACGTGTTCCTGGCGGGCAACGGCCTGCCGGAACGGTTCCGTGACGGGTTCCACGTGGCCGAGCTGGGCTTCGGCACCGGGCTGAACCTGCTGGCCGTGCTGGACCTGTGGCGCCGCAGCGGGCAGACGGGCCGCCTGCGGTTCACCACCTTCGAAGCCTTCCCGCTGGCGGCAGAGGACATGATCCGCGCGCAGGCGGCCTTTCCGGAACTGGACGCGCTGGCCGCCGAACTCGCCCCGCAGTGGGGTCCCGTGCGGTTCGACCTGCCGGACCTGCGCTTCGAGATGATCACCGGCGACGCGCGGGCCACCCTGCCGCGCTGGGACGGCACCGCCGATGCCTGGTTCCTCGACGGCTTTTCCCCCGCGCGCAATCCCGAACTGTGGGAGCCGGCGCTTTTGCACTCCGTCGCAGATCACACGGCACCCGGCGGCACGGCGGCGACCT
Organism: Thalassococcus profundi; assembly: GCF_003344785.1. Lineage (GTDB taxonomy): Bacteria > Pseudomonadota > Alphaproteobacteria > Rhodobacterales > Rhodobacteraceae > Puniceibacterium > Puniceibacterium profundi. Next base: position 34,612 of record NZ_QPMK01000002.1, read on the forward strand.
ATTCCGCCGCCGGCCACATCCGCCGGGCGCTGGATGCGGCGGGGCTTGTGACCGCGCGCCAGCCGGGATACGGGCGCAAGCGACACATGACCACCGCCCGGAAGGCCCCTGCATGACCCGCAACGACACCCGCCTCGGCGTCTGGCTGATGGTCGCCACGACCTTCGTCTTCGCCATGCAGGACGGCATTTCCCGTCACCTCGCCGCGGAATACAACGTCTACATGGTGGTGATGATCCGCTACTGGTTCTTCGCCGCCTTCGTGATCTCCATCGCGCGGCGTCAGGCGGGCAGCGTGGCCGCCGCCGCGCGGACGTCGCAGCCGCTGGTGCAGGGCTTCCGCGCAGCGCTCCTGACGCTCGAGATCATGGTGATGGTGTTGGCCTTCGTCTACCTCGGGCTCGTCGAAAGCCACGCGGTCTTTGCCTGCTACCCGTTGCTGATCGCGGCGCTGTCGGGCCCGGTGCTGGGCGAGCATGTGGGCTGGCGCCGCTGGGCCGCGATCGGCGTCGGGTTCGTCGGCGTCATCATCATCCTGCAACCCAGCGGCGGCGTGTTCTCGCCCTACGCGATCATCCCGCTGATCGCGGCGCTGATGTTCGCGCTCTACGGCCTGCTGACGCGCTACGTCGCGCGCAAGGACACGGCGGCGACGTCGTTCTTCTGGACAGGCACCGTGGGCGCGGTCGTCTCGACCCTGATCGGCATGTGGTTCTGGGAGCCGATGACCGCAGCCGACTGGGGCTGGATGGCGCTTTTGTGCGTGACAGGTGCGACCGGGCATTACCTGCTGATCAAGACCTATGAGGTCGCGGAGGCGAGCGCCGTGCAGCCCTTTGCCTATCTGCAGCTGCCCTTTGCCTCGGCGCTCGGCCTCGTCGTCTTCGGCGAAACCCTGCGCCCGAACGTGGCGCTGGGGGCGGCACTGATCGTGGCGGCCGGGCTCTTCACCCTGGCACGGGCGCGCAGGAAAGCGCAGGGCTGAGGCCGATCCGTAGGGTGGGTTTTCAACCCACTGTCCGGCGCCTAATCCCCCGCCGACGCCATCAGCGTGGCCCCGGTCAGCTCTTCGGAAAACGGCACCGGGTGAGGGTCTTTGCCCAGCCGCGCGCGGTACACCGGCAGGCTTTCGGCGACGCGCATGACGTAGTTCTGGGTTTCCTGGAACGGAATGCTCTCGATGAAATCCACCGCGTCGATCTCGCCCCGGCGCGGGTCGCCATAGAGCTGCATCCAGCCGACGGGGCGGCTGGGGCCGGCATTGTAGCCCGCCGCCATCATCACCACGTTGCCGTCGAACTGGCGCGCCAGAGAGGCAAGGTAGGCAGCACCCAGCCGGGCGTTGTAATTCGGATCGCTGAGCAGGCCCGACAGGGAATAGGGCTCGTTGATCCAGCCCGAAACCTCCTGCGCGGTGCGCGGCATGACCTGCATGAGCCCGCGCGCCCCGACACCCGACACGACCTCGGGATTGAACTCCGATTCTCGGCGCGCGATGGACAGGACCAGTTCCGTGGGCACCGGATGCGCATCCTCCGCCAGCGGGTGCAGCGCATAGTAGGGTCCCGGCACCTCGATGCCGCGCTGCGCCGCGCGCTTGCCGACCATGACCTGGATATGCGGGCGGCCCATCTCGGCCAGCATGTCGCCCAGCTGTCCGATCTGGCTGCGGTCGAGCGATTCGGTCAGGTGGGTGAAAAAGCGGTCCGCCAGGTTGTCCTGGCCCGCGGCCAGCAGCAGCACCGCCGCCTGGTAGACCGAGCTTTCGATGAAGGCCGCGTCGCGCCAGGGCGGGAAATCCTCCTGCCCGGAAAGGGCCGGATCGGGCGGCATCCCGGCGCGTTCGGCCGCGAGAAGCCCGTAGAACGACGTCTGATAGCGGCCGCCGTCGCGGTAGGCCGCCTGCGCGGCGTCGCTGTCGCCCATCGCCTCGAGCGCCCGGCCCCGCCAGTATCCGGCACGGCCCAGCGAAATCGGCGAGTCGACCGCGTCGCGGTGGTTGGTGAAATGACGCAGCGCATCGGCGGGCGCGTCACGGAAGCGCAGCGAGATGTAGCCCGCCACCCATTCGAGATCGGCGAAATCCGACCCGTCGGTGAGCCAGTTCTGCGCGGCCACGGCATAGGCCGTGTCGGTTTCTCCGGCGCGCATCAGTTGCCGCGCGAGGCTGCGGCGGCGGGGCGCCCAGGCCCAGGGTTCACCCAGCGCCTCGGCGCTTTTCGACCGTTCCAGCAGCAGCTCCAGCGCGTCCGCGTCGCGGCCCTTGCGGGCGCGCCAGGCAAAGCGCTCGTAGGCCATGCCGGGATCGTCGGCCAGCGCGTCGGGCACCGCGGCGATGCGGGTGTCGACGCCGCCGTCGTTGTTCTGCAACGCCAGACGCGCCTCGGCCAGCTTGCGTTCGCCGTCGCTGACGAGCGTGAGCATGGCGCGAGCATTGACGGTCCAGCCCTTCCAAAGCGCCATGTCCAGCCGCGCCCAGTGATGCGGCGCCAGCAGATCACCGTGTTCCGCGAGGAAAGAGGCCTGTTCCTCCGATGACAGCGCCAGCGTGCGCCAGGCCAACACCACCTCGGCCTCGGCCGCGCCGCGGTCGCCCGCAGCGACCAGGGCGCGTGCCAGGCTCAGCGCGCCGGTGCCGGTCTGCGGCCGGGTGTCGGCAAAGAAGGCGCGCACATCCGCATGGCTGGCCTCGACGATCGCCTCTTCGGATTTCTCGCGCAGGTACTCCATGCCCGGCCAGTCCGGATTGCGCTCGATGAAATCCTTGACCTGTTCGGCGTTGCCCAGCCCGGCGCGCAGATAGTGCCAGGTGACGATGTCCATCGCGACCTGCCCGTCCGACCGCGCCGCGATCTGCGCTCCGGCCCAGTTGCCCTGCCGCATGTCGGACATCGCCCGCTCCAGCGGGCGCGGTCCTCCTTGCGCGGCGACGGAGCCGGCACACAGGATCAGGATCAAGGCCAATATGCGTGACATATGCTTGCAATTTCCGCGCTGAGGATGGATAGACACGCCCCTAAGGATACCGCGGCATGCCCGAGCATCAACTCACAACTCCGGCACGTCCCGATGTCCGCCCGCAATCTTGAGTGAATCGAAAAGGAGCGTGTCATGTTCAAAGGGTCGATGCCAGCCCTGGTCACGCCGTTCAAGGACGGCGCGGTGGATTTCGAGACGCTCAAACGCCTGGTCGACTGGCATATCGAGCAGGGCAGCCACGGATTGGTGCCTGTCGGCACCACCGGCGAAAGCCCCACGCTGAGCCATTCCGAGCACGAGGCTGTCGTGCAATGCGTGGTGCAGGCTGTCGACGGTCGTATTCCGGTGATCGCGGGCGCGGGGTCGAACAACACCGACGAGGCGATCCGCTTCATCACCTTTGCCGAGCGTGTCGGCGCCGATGCGGCGCTGGTGGTGACGCCCTATTACAACAAGCCGACGCAGGCCGGGCTCTATGCCCATTTCAAGGCGGTGCACGACTGCTGCAACCTGCCGATCATCATCTACAACATCCCCGGCCGGTCGGCGGTGGACATGTCGCCGGTGACAATGGGCGAGCTGTCGAAACTGCCGCGCATCGTCGGCGTCAAGGACGCCACCGGCGATCTGGACCGCGTCTGTTCGCAGCGCCTGACCTGCGGCCCGGATTTCCTGCAGATCTCGGGCGAGGATGCGACGGCGCACGGCTTCAACGCGCAGGGCGGCGTCGGCTGCATTTCGGTGACGGCGAACGTGGCACCCAAACTCTGCGCCGAGTTGCAAGAAGCGACGCTGGCGGGCGACTACGCCAAGGCGCTGTCGATCCAGGACCGGCTGATGCCGCTGCATCACGCGATCTTTGCCGAGCCGGGCCTCTGCGGTGCGAAATACGGCATGTCGCGGCTGGGCCTTTGCGCCGAAGACGTCCGCCTGCCACTGATGCCGCTGACCGCCGAAACGCGCGAGCGGGTGGATTTCGGCCTGCGCCATGCCGGGCTGCTGAACTGATCGCAGCCGTCGCGCGCCAGCAGCACTGCCAAAGCAAAACGCCCGGGATATCATCCCGGGCGTTCTTTCTTTCAACGGCAGGACCTTACTGCCCCGGCGTCTCCTCCAGCCCCTCGGGCTGGCCCACCACGACAAAGCGCAGTGCCTCGGGTTGCAGAAGGCGCGCGGCGACGCGCTGCACGTCCTCCAGCGTCACCGCCTCGACCTTCTCGTTGCGGGTCAGCGGGTAGTCGATGGGAAAGCCGTCCATCTGCATCCCCACGAGGATGTCCGCAATCGGCCCGTTGCCGTCGAAACGCAGCGGATAGGCGCCGGTCAGATAGGTCTTGGCCCGGTCCATCTCGTCCTGGGTCACGCCCTCTTCGGCCATGCGCTGCCATTCGGCGCGGATCACGTCGATGGCCTCGGCGATCCGGTCGTTGGCCGAGGCGACGCGCCCCACGATCAGGTTCGCATGGTCCTTGTTGGCAAGGTAGGAATAGACGCCGTAGGTCAGGCCGCGCTTTTCGCGAACCTCGCTCATCAGCCGCGCCTCGAATCCGCCGCCGCCCAGCACCACGTTCATCACGTAGGCCGGAAAGAAATCCGGATCGTCGATGTCGATGCCCTCGTGCCCGAACAGCGCCACCGATTGAGGCGTGTCGAACGGCACCACGGTCACACCGCTGGTGGTCGCCACGTCCACCGCTTCGGGCATCGGCGCGCCGGTCTCGGGCAGGTCGCCCAGCAGGTCGTCGATCAGCTGCGCCAGTTCGTCGGCAGAAATGTCGCCCGCCGCCGAGATATAGACCCTGTCGCGGGCGAGCGTGTCGTCATGGGCCTGCTCCAGGTCGGCGCGGGTCAGCTCTGCCACCGACTCGACCGTACCGCGGAAAGCAGAGCCGTAGGGATGGTCGCCGAACAGCTCCGCATCGAAGGCGCGCGAGGCGATGGCATCGGGGTCGGTCTGGTCAGACCGCAGGCCCGAGATCACCTGCGCGCGGACCCGCTCCACGGCGTCCGCGTCGAACCGCGGCGCCACCAGCGAGTCGCGCAGGAGCGCCACGGCCTCGTCGCGGTTTTCCGTCAGGAACCGCGCGGAGACGCTGAGCGCGTCGTCGTAGACATCGTAGCTGAAGCTGGCGGCAAGGCTTTCGGCGGCTTCGGCAAAGGCGCGGGCGTCGCGCTCGCCGGCGCCTTCCTCGAGCAGCCCGGTCATCAGGTTGATGGCGCCGCGCTTGCCGTCGCGGTCCAGCGACGCGCCGCCTCTGAAGCGCAGCTCCAGCGCCACGAAGGGAATCGACGGTTCCTCGACCAGCCAGGCGGTCAGGCCGCCGGGGCTCTGGACCTCCCGGATGTCGATCTCCGCATGGGCGGGAACTGCCGCGAAGACGGCGGCGCAGCCCAGCGCGATGGCTCTCAGAAAACTCATTGCGTCACCTCTTCGCTCATCAGCCAGCCGGTCACCGACCGTTCCTCCCGGAACACGTCGCGGGCGGCGGCGAGGATGTCTTCTTCGGTCACCGCCTGCAGCACGTCGGGCCAGGCCTGCACATCCTCGACCGTGAGGCCCGAAGTCAGGGCGTTGCCGTATTTCCGCGCGATGCCTTCGGCACTGTCACGGGCGTAGATCTGGCTGGCCTTCATCTGGAACTTGATCCGCTCCAACTGATCGGCATCGACGCCTTCCTCGATGAATTCGGCCACTGCCGCATCCAGTGCGTCCTCGGCCTCTTGCAGGCTGACGCCGTCGGCGGGCACGATCACCAGCCCGAAGGTCGTGTCGTCAAGCGCCGTCGCGTCGTAGAAGGCGCTGGTATAGACCGCCGTCTGCGTGTCGAACTGAAGCTTGCGGGTCAGCACCGAGGTCTGTCCGCCGCCCAGGATGTCGGCCAGCAGCACCAGTGCCGCTGCCTTTTCCTGCGCGCCCGGATCACGTTCAGGGGCCAGGTAGCTGCGCATCACGTAGGGCTGGGCCACCCGCGCGTCGCGGAAGGTCATGCGCCGGGCGGAAGTCTGCGGCGGCTCCTGCGCACGGTCGCGCGGGCCAAGCTCGGGGTTGGCCGGGATCACACCGTAGTATTTTTCGGCCAGGGTCCGTACCTGGTCCGGCGTCACGTCGCCCGCCACCACGAGGATGGCGTTGTTGGGCGCATAGAACTTGCGGTAGAAGGCCAGCGCCTTTTCGAGGTCCAGCTGCTCCATCTCGTGACGCCAGCCGATGATCGGCACGCCGTAGCGGTGGTTGAGATACTGCGCCGCGTTGCGCTGTTCGCGGAACAGCGCGCCGGGGTCGTTCTCGACCCGGGTGTTGCGTTCTTCGATGATCACGTCGCGCTCGGTCAGGATGTCCTCGGCATCGAGTTGGAGGTTGACCATGCGGTCGGATTCCATCTGCATCATCAGCTCGAGCCGGTCGGCGGCGACGCGCTGATAATAGCCGGTGTAATCGAAGCTGGTGAAGGCATTGTCGGACCCGCCGTTGGCCGCCACGACTTTGCTGAACTCGCCCGGCGCCATCTTTTCCGTGCCCTTGAAGAGCAGGTGTTCAAGGAAATGCGCCACGCCCGAGCTGCCCGCCGGTTCGTCCGCCGATCCGGCCCGATACCACAGCTGCTGCACGACAATCGGCGCGCGGTGGTCTTCGATCACCACGACCTCCAGACCGTTGTCGAGGGTGAAGGTCGTTACGTCGTCCTTGCCCTGTGCCGCGGCCAGTCCGGGCATCGCGGCGATCGCCACGACAGCGACGAGCCGAGTAAGAATGCGCATATACCGCTCCTGTTGATGCTTTCGCGTCAAGGTACGGTGCGGCGGCGCAAGATCAAGGCGGATTGCTATAAAGCTTTGTAAGGTTCGGCGGCGCTCAGTTCGCCTCGGGCGGGGCCGAGGGCGTGCGCGCCCCGGCGCGGCGCCAGCGCTCAAGCTCCGCATCCGCATCCAGCCGTTGCGGCCGGTAGGCGCGGGTATACTTGTCGTCCTGCACGATCTGCCAGTTAAAGAGCGACCGGCGCTTGCGGAACGCGACGTCCTCCTGCCGGAGGTCGGTGCGGATGTTGCCGTTCACGCCATAGCGCGTGGCCGCCCCCACCAGCGCCGCATCCGCCGCGGGCACGCCTGCGCCGCGGGTCAGACGGGACGGATCGCCGCCCAGAACGGCAACGGCATCGGCCTCCGGCGTCTGGTCGGTGCGGTTGGCGCCACCCGGCGTGGGCGGCGGCAGCTGCGCGTAGCTGTCGGGCTGCGTCAGCGGCTTGTTCGGAACGATGGAGAATTCCTCGGGCTCGCCGCGATTCGTGTTCAGATCGCGCAGTTGCGGATCGCCGCGCCCGCAGGCCGCGAGCACGCCCATCCCGAGCACCAGAAAAATCGCATGTCGCGGCACGAACATGGCCACCTCCGTCACATCTCTGGCCCAGCATTAGCCCATCGCGCAGCGAAGGTCACGGGGCCTTTTTCCACGCCGTCCCCGCTAGCGCTTCGCGCGATTGGGCGTCTTGGCCCCGGCGAAAAGCACGAGCCCCAGTGCGCCCGCAAAGATCGAGATATCCGCGACGTTGAACACGTAAGGATTCGAGATGCCGCAGCAGGACATGTTGATGAAATCCGCGACCGCGCCGTACAGCAGCCGGTCGATGACATTGCCCAGCGCTCCGCCGATCAGCAAGCCGCCTGAAATCAGGCCCCACCGCCCCGGCGGATCGCGCCGCAGCCAGACCAGCACGAACAGGACGATCCCGACGGCCACGGCGATCAGGATCCACTTGGTCAGCGGCGCCTGTCCCGACAGCAGCCCGAAGTTGATGCCGTAGTTCCAGGCCATGCGGAAATTCAGCAGCGGCGGCAGCACGTCGATCGCGCCGAGCGTACGCAGGTCCAGAAGATGCACCACCACGTACTTCGTCACCTGATCCAGCAGGAAGGTCCAGAATCCCACCCAGAATACCAGTTTCATGCCCGTCCCTTCCCGGCCTTGCGACGCGCGGTGGCGCGCCGCCTGTATGTTCCCTGCCCGGTCAATGCCGGAAATGCCGCATGCCGGTGAAGACCATGGCAAGCCCCGCCTCGTCCGCGGCCCTGATCACCTCGTCGTCGCGCATCGACCCGCCGGGCTGAATCAGCGCCGTCGCACCGGCCTCCGCCGCGGTCAACAGGCCGTCGGCGAAGGGGAAGAAGGCGTCGGAGGCCACCACCGACCCGTGGGTCAGCGGCTGGTCGAGCCCCAGCGCCTCGGCCATGTCCTGGGCCTTGCGCGCGGCGATGCGGGTGCTGTCGACGCGGCTCATCTGGCCGGCGCCGACACCCACCGTGGCGCCGTCGCGGACGTAGATGATGGCGTTCGATTTCACGTGCTTGGCTACAGTCCAGGCAAAGAGCATGTCGTCGATCTGCGCCTCGGTCGGCGCCTTTTGCGTCACCACCTTCAGGTCGCCCCGGGTCAGCCGCCCGATGTCGCGGTCCTGCACCAGCATCCCGCCCGACACCTGCCGGTAGGTCAGCCCGGCCTGCGCGGTATCCGCCAAACCGTCGGTCACCAGCAGCCGCAGGTTCTTCTTGGCCGCAAAGACCGCGCGCGCCTCGTCATCGGCGCCGGGCGCGATCACCACCTCGGTGAAGATCTCTGCAATCGCTTCGGCCGTGGCGCCATCCAACGGCTGGTTAAGCGCGATGATCCCGCCAAAGGCGCTGGTGCGGTCGCAGTCGAAGGCGCGGCGGTAGGCCTCTTCCAGAGTCGCGCCCTTGGCCACGCCGCAGGGATTGGCATGTTTGATGATCGCGCAGGCCGGGCCATCTTCGGGCTTGAATTCCGACACCAGTTCGAACGCTGCATCGGTGTCGTTGATGTTGTTGTAGCTCAGCTCCTTGCCCTGCAGCTGCCGCGCCGTGGCGACACCGGGCCGGTCGCTGCCGTCGACGTAGAAGGCCGCCGCCTGGTGCGGGTTCTCGCCGTAGCGCAGGGTCTGGCGCAGGCTGCCGGCAAAGGCGCGGCGGCGCGGCGCGGGTTCCGCCAGCGCATCGGCCATCCAGGTGCTGACGGCGGCGTCATAGGCGGCGGTGCGAGCATAGGCCATCTGCGCAAGCCGCTGCCGGAAGGCGTACGTCGTCTGGCCGCCGTTCGCGTCCAGTTCGGCCAGCAGCGGCGCGTAGTCCTGCACATCCACCACCACGTTGACGAAGGCGTGGTTCTTGGCCGCGGCGCGGATCATCGCCGGGCCGCCGATGTCGATGTTCTCGATGCAGTCGGCGTAGTCGCCGCCCTTGGCCACCGTGTCCTCGAACGGGTAGAGGTTGACCACCAGCAGGTCGATCTCCTCGATCCCGTGCTGCCGCATCGCCGCCACATGCGCCTCGTCGTCGCGCAGCGCCAGCAGACCGCCGTGCACGCCGGGGTGCAGGGTCTTGACCCGGCCATCCATCATCTCGGGAAAGCCCGTCACCTGCGCCACGTCGGTGACCTCGAGCCCCGCCTCGCGCAGAGCCTTGGCCGATCCGCCGGTGGACAGCAACACGATGCCGCGCGCCGCCAGCGCCTGGCCAAGGTCGATCAGACCAGTCTTGTCGGAAACGGAGATGAGCGCGCGGCGGATGGGGTGCAGGTCGGTCATGCGAAGGGGTCCCGGGACAGTTTCAATCGTCATCCGCCGCGTCCCGGGCCAGGTCGCGGATCGCCACGGCGGTGTCCTGCGCCTTGGCCAAAGACCAGCGGATGCGGGTCGCATACTCCATCGCGCGGGCGGATAAAACGACCTGTTGCGCCCCTCGGGGCCGCAATCGTCCCTTTTCCAGGTAAACCGAGGCGTCGAGGCTCAGATCCGCCTCGCCTTCGTAGCGGAACACCCAGATTTCACCCGATCGAAGCGCCATGGAGACTGCCGCGCCGCCCATGTCGAGCGCGCAGTCCACCTCGGGGTGCAGGTGAAACCGCAGCTGAAAGGGCAGCCCCGCCAGCCGCACCGCATCCATGCGTTGATCGAACCGCGCCTTGGCCGGGGCATCGAGCGCCAGCAGCATGTCCTCGCCAACCAGGCCGCGCCCGTCGAAGGTCAGTTCCAGCATTCGGGCATGGGTCAGCCCGTGGGTCGAGACGTAACCGTCGTGCCCGCCCTCGAACCGCAGTCCGTCGGGCGCGCTGCTGATCTGCACCGGCACATCCGCCGGCGCATCCTCCAGCATCTCGCGCCGCGCGCCCGCACTCCAGCCGGGCTTGCCCAGCCGGGCGCTGGAATATCCGTCGAGGCAGAGGGTGGAATGCGACGGCGTCGCCCGTCCTGCGCGCCGCCAGGCCTCGCCAAAGACCGCGCCCGAGCCGCAGTTGACGATCAAGGGGCGCCGCCCGGAGGTCAGTTCGAAGGCCAGCGTCGAAGCATGGGCGTTGAAAGACGCCCGCCCTTCGGGCGGCGGTGCCGCGTCGATGATGATGCTGGTGCGCCCCGCCGACAGCCGGGCGAACCCCATGGCCAGTCCGTCCGCTTGCCGCTTGCGCACGCCGCTGGCCGCCAGTGCCGTGTCGAGCCGCCCCTCGATGCCGCGGCCGCCGCCGTGGAACCGCGCCAGCCCGCCATCGGCATGGCGCAGGGTGCGCAGGGTCGGCGCGATGCGCCGGATCGCGGCGGTGTGTTCGGGATCGGGAGCGTGACCCCGCTCTTCCAGCGCGGAGGCGGCCCAGGTGAGCAGGGTGAACACCTCGAGCAGGTCCTCGGCGTTGCGAGTCGGCAACCCGCCCTGCCCGTCGATCTGGCGCGCGCATTCGGCGCCCAGCGCCCGGCGCGCCGGGTCCACATGCGTCTCCATGCCTTCAAGCGACAGCCCGGCGTAGATCATGCCCGTGAGCGCCTCGAACCGCGCCAGCCCCGGCGGCGTGCTCTGCCAGCGTCGACTCAGAAAGATCGTCTGTTGGGCGAGGCTGCGGTAGAAGGCGGCAGAGCGTTCGGAGTCGATGCCGCGCAGCAGGAACAGCGCGTGGTGGATCCAGCGGATCAGCCGCCGCCCGGTCAGTTCCGGCGTCCAGCCCGGCCCGCGTCCGGGGCCAAAGCGGTCGATCCAGCCCCAGAGCCAGGCCTGCGCTACCCTGCGGCTCTGCGGCTCGCCCACCGCGGCCAGGTCGTCGAGCCAGCCGAAGCCCTGCACCTCCGCCTCCCAGACCGGATCGGGCGGGGTCACGTCCCAGAGCAGCGTGTCGGGCGCCTCGCTCAGGTGGCCCGCAAACAGCAGGTTTCCGGCGGTCAGCTGCCGCCCGCGGGCAAAGGACCCGACGGTGCGCGGCTCGGGCGCGGACACGAAACCGGTCGCCGGACGCACCCGCGCCGCCAGCCGCGCGTGCCAACGGTTCATCAGGCGTGTCCACGCCGCATGCCAGCTTTCCGTGTCGGACATCTGCCCTGCCCCTTGCCGCCGTTCCGGCGTGTCATAGGACAAGAATACCCGCCACGCCGGGCAAAGTCACCTTTGAAAACGTCGCGCGTCGGGCGCGCCCGCCCGGCCAGCGCCCCGCTGCAATGGACCGCGCTCCGCGCCGCATCGGTCCGATACCTCAGGCGGTGTCGATCCCCGCCTCTCCGCGCTCACCCCATGTTCGTTCCCAACAGGCCACGTTCGGCGAAAAGGAAACGCCCGCCCCCTTCTTCGGTTTTCAATAACCCTCGGAGAGCGCGAGAGGCTGGCCTCTCGCATCGCGCGGCACGCGCGATCCCGCCCTCAGCCAACGCTTTGCAGCAACGCCATGTAGAACCCGTCCATCCCGCCGCGTGCCGACCAGAAGTCGGGGCGCAGGCGCAGCCCGCCTTCGGAGGACCGCCAGCCGGGTTCGATCCAGTCCGCCGCGGGGGGCAGGACGCGCAGGCCGGGGTGACGCGCCAGCGCCGCGTCGACCTGCGCCTCGCCCTCGTCGGGCAGCAGCGAACAGGTGCAGAAGACCAGCCGCCCGCCGGGCGACAACAGCCCCAGGGCGTGATCCAGCATCGCGGCCTGCAGGTCGATCAGCTCGGCGATGCCGTCGCCGGTACGGGCGTGCGGCAGGTCCGGGTGCCGCCGAATCGTGCCGGTGGCGGAACACGGCGCATCCAGCAGGATGGCGTCGTATTCGCTGGCATGGGTCAGCGCGTCGCCCGCGACGATCTCGGCAGTCAGCCCGGTGCGGGCGAGGTTCTCCGCCACCCGCTCCAGCCGCGGCTCGGACAGGTCCAGCGCCGTCACGCGCGCCCCGGCGGCGGCGAGCTGCAGCGTCTTGCCCCCGGGCGCGGCGCACATGTCGAGCACACGCTGCCCGGAGACGTCCCCCAGCAGACGGACCGGCAGCGCGGCAGCGGCGTCCTGCACCCACCAGTCGCCGGCGTCATATCCCGGCAAGGCGGTGACCTGGCCGGGATCGTGCAGCCGCACCGACCCGGTCGGCAGCAGATCGCCGCCCACCGCCGACGCCACGACCGCCGGGTCACCCTTGGCCGAAAGGTCCAGCGGCGCCCCGGCGAAATGCGCCGCTTCCATCGCCGCCACCGCCTCGCGGCCCCAGGCCTCGACCAGCGGCCCGCGCAGCCAGTCGGGCAGGCGCGGCACGCGCAGGATCGCCCACTGCCCGGGACCGCTGGCGGCGACCTTGCGTAGCACGGCGTTCACGAGACCCTTCATGCCTGCCGTGCGCCCGCTACGCCCGACGATGGTCACCGCCTCGTTGACCACGCCATGCGCCGCCCCGCCGGTGCACAGCTCGTAGGCCGCCAGCCGCAGCACGTTGCGGACGCGAAGAGGCGGATCCTTCTTGAGATAGGGTTTGAGGATGCGGTCAAGCCGTTCCAGAGCGCGCAACACGTCACCTGCCAGCCGCTGCGCCGCGGCGCGTTCGCCGGGCACCATCGCGGCCCAGGCCGCGCCGTGCATCAGTTCCGACATCAGACGGCCTTGCCCCAGCACCTGGTCGAGAAGATCGACGGCGGCGTGGCGCGCGCTCAGCGGTTTTGCGTTCATGCGTCCTGTCCCGGCGCGACGGTCCGGCCCCTTGCCCCGTCTTCGGCGGCGCGTATATCAGGGGCATGAGCGAAGGAAAACCAGCCATGACCGAAGAAGCCGCCCGGGATGATCTGCCCCCCGCCGCGCAACGCGCGCTGGCCGAAGCCGCAGAGCGCCGCCGCCTGGCCGAAGCCGAAGCGAAGCCGCTGCCGACCGAGCTGGGCGGCCGCGACGGACCCGAGCCCGTGCGCTACGGAGATTGGGAAAAGAAGGGGATCGCCATCGACTTCTAGGCGTTTCCGCGCCGGCGGCTCTTGCCGCCAGACGACATCAGCGCAGAGTGAAAGCGGCGGACTGCCCGTCTCCGCGGTCCGACGTAAAGCGGATGCGCGATCCGTCGCTGTGGACCGCCTGGCAGTTGTAGCCCAGCTCGTCTCCGCCCCAGTTCAGGTCGCGGCAGAAATACCCGTCCTTCCAACTCCAGCTGCCGGTCACGTCCCAGCCGGCGCCGTTGCCGGAAATTCCGCCATTCGGGCTGACCCACAATTCGACCAGCGTACGCGACAGGGTCTTGCCCGCGATCAGCTTGATGAACTGGGCTCTGTCGGTCACCTGTTCAAACTCCGCCAAGGCGGGGCCGGTTGTCGTCAGTACAACAAGCGCGGCCATGGCCGCTGTGCGCAATCCACTCATGACACCTTCCTCTTCGAATACCAAACCTACGCACGGCGTCACGAATTGGTTTCATTTTGACATGCAGATCACGCTGACGTGCGCGGATTTCAGCGTGGACCGGGCCAAGGCTCAGTCGTCGCCCAACCCCAGTACGTCGAGCATGTCATACGCGCCCGGCCCCTTGTCCTGCCCCCAGAGCGCCGCCCGCAGCGCGCCACGGGCAAACAGCGCCCGGTCGCTGGCGATGTGGCGCAGAACGATGCGCTCGCCGGCGGCGGCAAAGATCACGTCATGCTCGCCCACCACATCGCCGCCGCGAATCGCCGAAAAGCCGATGTCGCCGCGCTTGCGCGCGCCGGTGATGCCGTCTCGGCCCCGGTCGCTGACCGCGTCCAGCGACACGCCGCGCCCTTGGGCCGCGGCTTCGCCCAGCATCAGCGCGGTGCCCGAGGGCGCGTCGACCTTGCGGTTGTGATGGGTTTCGACCACCTCGATGTCCCAGTCGGCATCCAGAGCCTCGGCGACCTTGCGGGTGAGCACGGTCAGCAGGTTGACGCCGAGGCTCATGTTGCCTGCGCGGATCACCACCGCGTGCCGCGCGGCCTTGTCGATGCGCGAGATGTGTTCGGGCGCGAGCCCCGTGGTGCCGATGACATGCACGGCGCGGGCCTGTGCCGCGAGGTCGGCGAAGGCGACCGTCGCGTCGGGCGTGGTGAAGTCGATCACCGCCTGGGCGCTGGCAAAGGCCTCGAGCGCGTCGTCGGTCACGGTCACGCCGGTCTCCGCCCCGCCCATGCAGGTCCCCAGATCGCCCCCGACCCAGTCGTGACCCGCGCGCTCCACCGCGCCGACCAGCTTCAGCCGGTCCTGCGCCGCCAGTTCGCGCACCAGCATCTGGCCCATCCGGCCCGACACCCCTGTCACCACCACGCCCGGTTGGTCGGTCATCCGCGTCTCTCCTGCCTGTTTCCGCATCGTCCTTGCGGCGTGCATAGCTTGCGACGGCTCGCTTGGCAAAGCCTGCCCGAGCGCTTAGATGAAGGCCATGGCCAAGAACCGACTCAACGATCATGCCGGACCGTCCCAGCGCCAGTTGCGCGTGGGCGAATTGATTCGCCGTACCCTTTCGGACGTGCTGGGCCGTGGCGACATCCACGACCCGGAGCTCAACCGCATGTCGGTGACGGTGGGCGAGGTGCGCGTGTCACCGGACCTCAAGATCGCCACCGCCTACGTCCTGCCCCTGGGCGGCAAGGGCGCGGACCTGCTGATCGACCTGCTGGCGCGCAACAAATCCGAGCTGCGCCGCGCCGTGTCGAAACAGCTGACTCTGAAATTCGCCCCCGACCTGCGGTTCCGGCTGGACGAGACCTTTGACCGGCTCGACGACACCCGCCGCCTGTTTTCGCAGGACAACGTCCGCCGCGACCTGGACGACTGATGCTGCGCTGGCTCGCTCTCTTCGGTCTCGGCACTCTGGCCCAGGCCGCGCCTGCCGCGACCTGCGAACGTGTGTCCTATGACGGCAACCGCTACACGCTGTGCAGCGTCGACATGACCTCCGAGGACCTGCGCCTCTTTCTCTACGACGACACCGGCGAACCCTACGGCCAGTTCTCCAGCATCGACGCCAAGCTGGCGGAGACCGGCGAGGCGCTCGGCTTTGCGATGAACGCAGGCATGTACCATGCCGACCGCGCGCCGGTGGGTCACTATGTCGAGGACGGCACCGAGGTCATGCGCGTCGTGCCCAATGCCGGGCCGGGCAATTTCGGGCTTCTGCCGAACGGCGTCTTTTGCATCCGCGACGGCCGCGCCGACGTCATCGAGACGCTGCGCTTTGTCGAGGACGCGCCGCAATGCACATATGCGACACAGTCGGGGCCGATGCTGGTCATCGACGGCGCCCTGCATCCGCGGTTCCTGAAGGACAGCACCTCGCGCTACATCCGCAACGGCGTGGGCACCACCGCCGACGGCAGCACCGCGGTTTTCGCGATTTCCAGCGATGCGGTCACTTTCCACGAATTCGGGCGCCTGTTCCGCGACCACCTGGGCCTGCCCAACGCGCTGTTCCTCGACGGCAACATCTCTCGGCTGCACGCACCCAAGCTGGGACGCTCGGACATTGGCCGCTGGATGGGTCCAATTTTGGGCACTGTCGTTCCGAAGCCGTGAAAATCACATTTTTTCACTGAAAAGTTTGCGGACTCCGCTCTGGAATTGGTATGTCTTTTTACATAGCTATGCGGCGGCATCAGCTGCCGCAATCCATTTCAGGGGAGAGTATTATGGATCAGAAGATCATGGGCGCGGGCGTCGTGTCGCTGCTGGTGGGATTTGCTCTGGGCAACGTGACCGCCGACCGCAGCCCCAAGATGGAGGATATCCGCGCCGCGCTTGGCGCCGAGATGGAGGCCGCGGGCAGCGCGGTGGACGGCATGTCGGCTTCGGTGCAGGAACAGTTCGCCGCATTGGGTGACCGGCTCGGGGCCCTGGAAGAACAGCTGGGGTCGGGCAGCGATGCGATGGGCGCGATCGGCAGCCGGATCGACGGCCTGTCGGAAGAGCTGCGGACCACGCTTTCGGAACAGCAGGCCGCGGTGTCGGATGGGATCAGCGCCCTGGGCGCACGGATCGAAAGCGCCGCGGCTGCGGCCGGCAGCGCGGCGCAGGGCGGCTCTGACAGCGCAGAAGAGGTAGCTGAAGAGATGAGCCCCGCCGATCCGATCGAGGGCGGCACCGATCTGCGCGTTGGTGAGACGGCGATGCTGGCCGATGGCGCGATGCGCGCCTTCCTGTCGCGGGTGACCGAAGATGCCGCGCGCCTTTCGGTTGGCGGCGAAATGATCGACCTGGCCGTGGGCCGGTCGGGCACCGTGGGCGATTGCGAGGTCACGCTGAACGGCACCGACGGCGCCGTCGCGCGGCTTTCGGCAACTTGCGGCGGCAGCGGCGGTGATGCCGAAGACAGTGCCTCCAGCGAGGCGGAGATGTCGGGCGACGGCACCGGAGTAGGCGAGATCGCCCTCGTGGGCGACGGCGCGGCGCGGGTCTTCGTGTCGGGCATCGCGGCGGACGGCAGTGCCGCGCGGATCGCGGTCAACGGCATCGCCACGCAGGCGGTCGCGGTCGGCGAGCGTGCCGAAGTGGGCGACGAGGGCTGCGCCGTGACCGTCGAGGCGATCAGCGGCAACCGGGTCAGCCTGGGCTACGCCTGCGACTCCTGACCTGCGCCACGAAATTGCGCGCCCGCCGCGGGACGGCGGCGCGCCGGGCCCGGAAATCTCGAGGTTTCCGGGTCGTTTTTCTCGGGAAAATCGGCGCAGTCCCCGCCCGACGGCGCGGGGCCTTGCACAGTCGCCGCCGCGGGCCTAGGTCACTGCTCAGATTCCACGCACCGGATTGCCCATGGCCCATGACCTCTCTGCCCTGACCCAAGCCCTGCTCGACGCCGCCAGAACGGCCGGAGCGGACCACGCCGATGCCATGGCGGTCGAAGGCGCGTCGCTGTCCATCGACGTGCGCGGCGGGCGGCTGGAACAGGCCGAACGGTCCGAAGGCACCGATATTGGGCTGCGGGTCCTGATCGGCCAGCGCTCCGCCACCGTGTCGGCCTCCGACATCAAGCCCTCGACACTGGCCACCATGGCCGAACGCGCCGTGGCCATGGCCCGGGAAGCGCCCGAGGACAAATGGATCGGCCTCGCGGACCCGGACCAGCTGGCCCGCGACTGGGATGCCGACTCGCTCGAAATGGCCGACCCTGCGCCCGAGCCGTCGCCCGAAGCGCTCGAGGACGACGCCCGGCGCGCCGAGGCCGCGGCGCTGGCGGTCGCGGGCATCTCGCAGATCGACGCGGCCTCTGCCGCCTACGGTGCTCGGCGCATCCACCTTGCGGCGACAAACGGGTTCTCGGGCGGCTATGCGCGGTCCTCGCGGTCGGTCTCCTGCGTCGCAATCGCCGGATCGGGTACCGGGATGGAACGCGACTACGACGGCGATTCGCGGACCTTCCAGTCCGATCTGCGCAGCCCGGAAGAGATCGGCGCCCGCGCCGCCGAACGCACGCTGGCGCGGATGAACGCCCGCCGTCCAAGGACCGGTTCGTATCCGGTGCTCTACGATGAACGCATTTCCGGCTCGCTGATCAGCCACCTGCTGTCGGCGGTGAACGGATCGGCCGTGGCGCGCGGCGCCTCGTGGCTGCGCGACGCGATGGACAGCCCGGTCCTGCCGGACGGGCTGTCGCTGATCGAGGACCCGCACCGTCCGCGCGCCATGGGCTCGCGCCCCTTCGACGCCGAGGGCCTGCCGACCGCGCGCCGCGCGCTGGTCGAGGACGGGGTGCTGAAGGGCTGGACCATGGACCTTGCCACGGCCCGCAAGCTGGGGCTGAAAAGCAGCGCCAACGCCGCGCGCAGCGCCGGGTCGGGGCCGAGTCCCAGCGCCTGGAACGTGGCGCTGACCCAGGGCGACCGGAGCCGCGAGGAGTTGATCCGCGAGATGGGCACCGGGCTGGTCGTGACCTCGATGATCGGCGCCACGATCAACCCCAACACAGGCGATTACTCCCGCGGCGCCGCCGGCTACTGGGTCGAGAACGGCGAGATCGCCTACCCGGTCTCAGGCGTGACCGTGGCCGGCAACCTGCGCGACATGCTGCGCCGGATCATACCGGCCAACGACGCGCGCCCCTGGCTCAGCCAGGTTGTACCGTCACTGCTGGTCGAAGGCCTGACCCTTGCCGGCGACTGATCTCGAACTGCTCTGCGACGCGGCCCGGGCCGCCGGCAGGCTGGCGCTCGAACACCGCTCCGGCGACCTGAACGTCGTGCGCAAGGCCGATGACAGCCCGGTGACCGGCGCCGACCTCGCGGTCGACGCGCTCTTGCGCAACCTGCTGAGCGCGGCGCGGCCCGACTACGGCTGGCTGTCCGAGGAAACCCCGGACGACGCGCACCGGCTGTCGCGCCGTCACGTCTTTATCGTCGACCCGATCGACGGCACCCGCAGCTACATCGCCGGCGAGGACACCTGGGCGCATTCGCTGGCCGTGGCCGAAGACGGCGAGGTCACCGCCGCCGTGGTGCTTCTGCCGATGAAGGACCGTCTCTATGCCGCCGCCCGCGGCCGCGGCGCCACCCGCAACGGCATGCCGCTGCGCGCCTCGGATGCGGCGGCGCTGACCGGCGCGCGGGTGCTCGCGACCAAGCCCAGTCTCGACGCCCGCCACTGGCCGCGGGGCGTGCCTGATGTCCGCCGCTCGCACCGCCCGTCGATCGCCTACCGCCTGGGACTGGTAGCCGAGGGGCGCTACGACGGCATGTTCACCTTCCGGCCGAGCTGGGAATGGGACATCGCCGCGGGCAGCCTCATTGCCGCAGAGGCCGGCGCCCGCGCCAGCGACGGCACGGGGTCCGCGCTGCGGTTCAACAATCCGCATCCCCAGAGCGACGGCATCGTCGCCGCCAGCCCCGGCATCTGGCAAGAGATCGTCGCGCGGCAGGGCACGGACCGTGCGCAGCGCCCGGCTTGACGCAACCCGCCGCATCGCAGAGGCTTTGCACAGTGCTTGCAACCCCGCCAGACCGGCACGTGACACGAGGACAGACCGCCAAGGTGCGAAAACCGCCGCTCAGCCTTCGGACCTATCTGGCCCTGTCCCGAACCGATCCCGCTGCCGTACCGCCGGCAGCGCGCGCGCCGCGTCCCGCAGGTCCGCTGGTCTGGGCCCATGCCGCCAATCCGCAGACAGACCGGGCGCTCGCCTCGCTCTGCACCCGCATCCAAAGCCAGAGCGACGGCGCGCATGTGTTGCTGACCGGGGTCGCATCGTCAGAGCACATGACCGACGCAATACCCGCCGACACCCCGGCGCAGGCGCAAGCCTTTCTCGATCACTGGCAGCCCGATCTCTGCCTCTGGTCGGGCGAGGCGTTGCGTCCCGCGCTGCTGCACTGCGCCGCCCGCGCCGACTGCCGACTGGCGCTGATCGGCGCCGGCGACACCGGCTGGAGCACGCCGGGCGCGCGCTGGCTGCCTGACACCGCCCCGGCGGTGCTGCAGGGGTTCGACGTGATCTTTGCCCAGAACGCCGCCGCCGAGCGGGATCTGCGCCGCATGGGCGTGTCAGGCGACCGGCTGCGCCGCAGCGGCCCGCTGGCAGAGGCCACGCTGCCGCTCGATTGCCGGCCCGAACTGCACGAGGAGATGTCCGAACTCCTGTCGGGCCGCCCGGTCTGGACTGCGGCCCGCATCCGCCAGCCCGAAGCCGACCTGGTGCTGAACGCACATCGCGCCGCGGCCCGACTGGCGCACCGGCTGCTGCTGATCCTGGTGCCCGCCGATCCCTCGGAGGCGGAGGCGTTCACCGTCGCGGTGCACCGCAGCGGGTTGCGCAGCGCCTTCTGGGGCGAAGGCGACATGCCGGACGAGAATACCCAGGTGCTGATGGCGCCGGGCCCCGAAGAGCTGGGCCTGTGGTACCGGCTGGCGCCCGTCTGCTTTCTCGGCGGTTCGCTGGCGCCCGGCTTCGGCGGCCACGATCCGTTCGAGGCGGCAGCGCTGGGGTCGGCGGTGCTGTACGGACCGAACGTCGGACAGCACCTTGGCGCCTATTCCCGCCTCGTCGATGCCGGGGCGGCCCGCATCGTGCGGGACGAACACAGCCTGAGCGGCGCGGTGTCGCAGATGATCGCGCCGGATCAAGCGGCGGCCATGGCCCATGCCGGCTGGGACGTGGTGTCGGCGGGGGCCGAGATGACCGACCGGGTCGTCGAACAGGCGCTGCACTGGCTCGATCAGGCGCAGAGACGCTGATGCCGGCGCCGCTCTTCTGGCTCAATCCGCCCGAGGCTCCGGGCTGGCGCGCGCGGGCGCTGGCGCCGCTGGGCCGGGTTTACGCAGCTTTGACCGCGCGGCGACTCGCGCGGGGACAGCCGCAGCGCCTGCCTGTGCCGGTGATCTGCGTCGGCAATATCAACGCCGGGGGCACCGGCAAAACGCCGACCGTCATCGCCCTGCTCGACCGGCTGTCGCGCCGCGGCATTGCGGCGCAGGTGGTCACGCGCGGCTACGGCGGCCGGGAAGCCGGACCGCTGCGCGTAGACCCCGCCCGTCATACCGCGGGCGATGTCGGCGACGAGCCACTGCTGCTTGCGGCCTTTGCGCCGGTATGGGTCGCCCGCGACCGCGCCGCCGGGGCGCAGGCGGCGGTGGTGGCGGGCGCACAGGCGATCCTGCTCGATGATGGCTTCCAGAACCCGGCGCTGCACCAGGACCTGTCGCTGGTTGTGGTCGATGCCGCCATGGGCTTCGGCAACGGACGCTGCATTCCCGCCGGCCCGCTGCGCGAACCGGTGCAGACCGGCCTCGCCCGCGCCGACCTGCTGCTGTCGGTCGGCCCGGACCAGGCGCAGGCGCGGTTCCGCGCGCTCTGGCCGCTGCCCGACGGACTGCCCCATGTCACCGCCGAACTCGGCCCGCTGCAGACCGGGATGGACTGGCGCGGCCTGCGCAGCCTCGCCTTTGCCGGGATCGGCCAGCCCGAGAAATTCTTCGCCACCCTGCGCGGTCTCGGAGCGGAGCTGGTCCGCGCCGAACCCCTTGAGGATCACCAGCCCTTGACCCCGGCGCTGATGGCCCGGCTCGAAGCCGAGGCCGCGGCGCTCGGCGCGCAGCTTGTGACCACCGAAAAGGACGCCGTGCGCCTGCCCGACAGCTTTCGCCAGAAGGTGTTGACCCTGCCGGTGCGGCTGCAGTTTCACGACGCGGCAGTGCTGGATGCGGCGCTCGATGACCTGTTCGGGCCGTGACCGGAACCGCCGAGCCCTATTCCGCTGCCAGCTTCTGATCGCGGTGGCCAATGGCGGCGATATCCGCGATGATCCCCCGCAGCAGGCGGCGGAAGGCGTGGAAATCCTCGTTGGGCCGGATCTCCGCCTCGTTCATGTAGATGGCGCGGTCGATCTCGATCTGGATCGCATGCTGGTTGCGCAGCGGCCGCCCGTAGGCCTGCGTGATGTAGGCCCCGGCAAACGGCGCGTTGCGCGTCACCACGAGCCCGGCATCGGCAAAGGCGGCCTCGATCCGGTCGACGACCCAGGGTGCTGCGGAGGCGCCGAAGCGGTCGCCGATGACGATGTCCGGCCGCCGCGCCCCGGCGCGCACGATCCCGTCCACCGCCTCGTGCGGCATCGAATGGCAGTCGATCAGGACCGCCTCGCCGAACTGCGCATGGGCCCGGTCGAGCAGCTTTTGCAGCTGCGCGTGATAGGGCCGCCAGTAGACCGCGATCCGCCGGTCGGCCTCGGCCATCGGCAGCTTGCCGCGATAGATGGCGCGGCCGTTGGCCACCACCCGCGGCACCACGCCAAGCCCGCTCGCCACACGCGGATTGTGCCCGGTACGCCGCACGCCTTCGATCAGGGCCGGGTCCAGCTCGTCTGCCGAGCGGTTGAGGTCGATGAAGGCCCGTGGCGCGCCGGCCTTGAGGAAGGGCGCCCCGAACTGCGGCGCGCATTCGAACAGGCGATCCACATAAGCATCTTCCGAAGACCGGATCGCATGTTCGTCAAGCAGCGTGTGCCGCAGGAACGACCAGGGGTAATCCCGTCCGCTGTGGGGCGAGGCAAAGACCACCCGCGACGTCAGCGCATCGGGATGGTACAGATGATAGGCAACCTTGGGCATCCGCACTCCTTGCAGGCAAACATAGACCGAAAACTTCGCACTCCAAAAGCCCCTTGATCCCGTCTGCGACTCCTTTTATAGGAGCCGAACCGGCGCGGTCTCCCGCGCCCCATGTTTTTGGGGCAAGGCATTTCGCAAAGGTTTCATGGGCGGTTAGCTCAGCGGTAGAGCACTTCGTTGACATCGAAGGGGTCACAAGTTCGATCCTTGTACCGCCCACCATGAATTCCACCGCACGGGCCACAGCGCCGGTGTGAACGGCAACCCGAAAGGCGCTCGCGCGCCGCGACAAGAGGAGAGGACCATGAAGGTCAAGAACTCGCTCCGCTCGCTCAAGAGCCGCCATCGCGACTGCCGCGTTGTGCGCCGCAAGGGCCGCGTCTACGTGATCAACAAGACGCAGCGCCGCTTCAAGGCCCGCCAGGGCTGAAGCACTAGGCCGGGTCCGAAACGGCCGATCCGCAGGTCACGGCTGTTGCCAGGCGGTTCAACACAAGACAGCAGAAGGCTCGAAGCGGATCACCAGTTTCGAGCCTTTTCCTTGCCGTGTCCTGTAATTAATCGTCTGCACGAGGGAGTTGCGCCGCCACGCCCGCCGTGTCGATGACGGACCGGACCGACACGATCTTTGCGCCCAGGAATTCGTAGAAGGCGGTCTCGTCGAACCTGACCCGTCTTCCGTTGACCGGCAGACCGAAAAGCATCCTCACGGGGCTGCAGTCGAACACAAGCCGGCTGGCGACCATCGGCGGCGCGCAGGCCAGCTGCGCTCTAATGCATCCGGCTGCAAACCTGAATCGATGGAATTTCCTTGAAGGCCAATCTGTGATTCATCCTGTTTGGGAGGATGGATCATGTCAGCACCTTTACCGAATGTGCTCCGCGCGCGATTTCCGAAATTGGTTAAGGAAGGATCAGCGGGCGGGCGGCGGCGCTGCGCCTGAAGCTTTCGCCTTCCTCCGGAGCGCGTTGGGGCCTTGCGATCCGGCGAACGGAACAGGCCAGATCCGCGCCTCAGGGTCGCCCGCGCGGCCTAGGCAATCTCGATCCGCATCGGGCCTGTCTGATCGAACCGATTGATAAGGATGGCGACATGACCATGCCCGAACTGGCCGGTGCGCCGACGGATGCAACCGACGTGCAGGCGTACTCCGATGCGATTGGGCGGTTCCTTCGCAAGCTGGACTTCACGTATAAGAAAAGACGCTGGTCGCCACCGAGCGGTGCCGCAAATGGGTAAGACGGCGGCGCGACGACTGGTTCGTGCACCGCCTTCCGGACGTCGCGTCCCGACCGGAACATGTTGTCTTCAATGACGAAACCTCTGTCAAAACGAACCAGACCTGCCAGCGCGGGTGGTCACGGCGGGGCGAGCGGCCGGTGATGGATGCGCCCTTTGGATCATGCGGCGCGCAGACCCTCATCTCAGGTCCGAGCGCCGGGGCCCTGATCGCTCCGTGGGTCATCAATGGGGCAATCGATGGTGACGCCTTGCAGGCCTACGTCGCGCAGGTGCTGGTCCCGAAACTGGAGCCGGGCACCGTCGTCATCCTGGACAACCTCGCCGCGCACAAGAATGCCGCCGCTGCCAAAGCCATGCGCGAAGCCGGATTCTGGTTCCTCTTCCTGCCGCCCTACACCCCCGACTTGAACCCGATCGAGATGGCCTTCTCAAAACTCAATGCGCACCCGCGCAGGGTCAGCGCTCGAACCTGCGCCGATATATTCCGCGCTCTCACAGAAATCTGTGACCTCTTCTTGCCTGAAGAGTGCTGGAATTTCTTCAAGGCTACAGGGTATGTCTCGGGTTAAAGGTCGGGCACTCCAGGGATCTCACCGTCAGATCACTGGCGGATTTTAGGACGGGCGTTGCCTCCGCGTCCCGATTGACAGACCCTTCGACTTCTCTTTCCAACACTATATGTCTCGTAAGAGGATGTTCGACCAATGACATGGACGGCCGCACCTTTCGCAGCGATCCCAATCGCCGTGCTCGCCGTGCTTTCGGCGGTCGTGGTCCTGCAGCAGCGCCGCACGCCGCAATCTGCCGCGGCCTGGCTGCTGTTTATCGTCTTCCTGCCCTACCTCGCGATCCCGTTCTTCGTGATCCTCGGCTTTCGCAAGCGGACGTCGCGCTTCGAACCGATCGCGTTCGACACCGCAGTGGACCCGCGGCCGGACCAGACGGTCGCGCGCGACGCGGTGGTGCCCGCAAGCTACGGAATTCCAGCGGCTACCGGTGGCAACAGCTTGAAAATCGTGCGGGCAGGCGAGGAGGCATTTGTCGAGTTGATCCGACTGTGCCGCTCGGCCAGAACCGATCTGCAGTGTCTCTTCTATCTCGTTGCCGATGACGCGGTCGGACAGGCGTTCGTCGAAGAACTGATCGCGCGGGCAGAAGCCGGGGTGTCCGTCAGGCTGCTGCTTGACCGGCTCGGCAACCTGAAGCCGCCGCGGCGCAGCCTCGACGCCCTGAAGGCCGCCGGTGGCGAGGTGCGCTATTTCTCGCCCTTGCTGCAATTGCCCGAAAAAGGCCACCTGAACCTGCGCAACCATCGCAAAATGGTCATTGCGGATGGCGCCCGTGTCTTTGCAGGCGGGATGAACGTAGGAACCGAGTACATGGGCCCCGATCCAAGCCCGGACCGGTGGACGGACCTGGCCTATCTTATCGAGGGTCCGGCGGTCGCGACCTTTCGCGACGTGTTCCGTTCGGACTGGGGTACCACCGGAGGAGCGCTTTCCCAGGCAGGCACGGGTTGGCCAGGCACTGCGGCCGGAGGGGCGCGTGTGCAGCTTGTTCCCTCCGGGCCCGACACGGCGGGCGATCCGCTGCACGATACCCTGGTGAACGCGATCCATTCCGCCAGGCGGCGGGTCTGGCTGGCAACGCCGTATTTCCTGCCGACCGAATTTCTTGGAAACGCCCTGTCGATTGCCGCGAAGCGCAGGGTCGATGTGCGCGTCCTGCTGCCGCAGACATCCAACCAAAAGCTCGCGGATTTCGCGCGCGGGGCCTACCTGCGGGACATGCAGGACGCCGGCTGCCGCATCGAGTTCTTTCAGGGTGGGATGCTTCATGCCAAGGCCGGGGTCATCGACGACATCGGCTATCTCGGGTCCGCGAATTTCGATGTCCGCAGCATGCTTCTGAATTTCGAGACAACGCTTTTCGTCTACGATCCGGGGTCGGTACAGGCGCTGGCGGACTGGTACCGGCTTCAAGAAGAGCGGTGCACCTCGGGCCTGCCGCCCGCAGGGTTCTTCCGGCGCATCTCTGAAGGCGTGTTCCGGCTGGGTGCTCCGGTCTTATGATGTCACGGGCGCCAGACGGCTTGCGCGTCGCGAGCTACAATATCCGCAAAGCGGTCGGCACCGACCGCCGCCGGAACCCGCACCGGATCCTGCAGGTCATCTCGGAACTGGACGCGGATATCGTCGTGCTCCAGGAAGCCGACCGCCGCATGGGCGCGCGTCCTTCGGTGCTGTCAACCGACGAGATCCGGACGCAGACGGGCCTTGTCGCGCTCCCGGTCTCTGTTGCCGGTCCCAGCCTTGGCTGGCACGGCAATGCGCTTCTGACCCGACCGGAGATCGAGATGTCGGATTTGCGCCGCATTGACTTGCCGGGTCTGGAGCCGCGCGGCGCCGTCGTCGCCGATCTGCACACATCCGATGCGCGGCTGCGCGTCGTCGGGGCTCACCTCGGGTTGCTGCGCGCCTCACGACGCCGGCAGGTGTCGGCGCTGATCGAGACGCTCGGCACGATGGAGCCCCTGCCGACCCTCGTGGCCGGGGACCTGAACGAATGGTCGCTCAAAGTGGGCCTGGGCCGCATGTCGCGGCATTTCACCCTTCACGCACCGGGCAAATCCTTTCACGCCAACCTGCCGCTCGGCGCGCTGGACCGCATTGCGCTGGACAGGCATATGATCCGCAAGGCGGCGGGTGTTCTCGACACGCCGATCACCCGTCGCGCCTCCGACCATCTGCCGATCTGGATCGACATTCATGTCGGTCCAGGCCCGGACGGCCGCCGCGACACCGGGCAGGGCTGACGAGCGGGCATGCGCAGCGACCCGTCGAAGACGGCCCCGAGGCGCAATTCGCTGCGACGGTCTCGCAAGTCCCGGCGCAATGCCCTCAGGCGGACAGCAGATCCCGCACCGCCTGCGCGATCACCGCCTCATCTTCGGGTGTGTGCTGCGGATTGCCGGCGCGATGACCCCAGTCTGATCGGATCGGCCGCAATTCGGCATTGGGCATCCGCGCGGTCTCTGACCGGCTGTCGTCCAGCGTGAAGTACAGGTCCGTCGTCGACGGCATGATGATCGCGGGCGCCTCGATCGCGCCCAAGGCAGCGTCGAGGTCGCCGCGGAACCTGTCGTTGTCGGAAATGTCCGACGCGATCCAGGTGTCGATCATCGACAGCAGGTCCATCGGATCGCGTCTGAGAAAATTCCCCTCCCACGCCCGGATCAGGTAATCCTCGCGCGAGACGAAACCGGCCTCGGACCAGAGGGCGTTGCGGTAGAAGGCCTGGCTCAACGCCCAGCCCGCGTAGATGCGCGCAAAGGCCCGCAGGCCGCGAATCGGGCGTTCGGTGAACCACGCCCCATTCCAGCCCGGGTCCGCCGTGAGCGCCGCACGCAGGCCCTCGAGAAACAGCGCGTTGTGCGGACTCGTGCGCGCCGATGTGCATGTGGCACAGATCGCCGCGACCCGTTCGGGATGCAAGGCCCCCCAGTGCAGCGCCTGCTGCCCGCCCATGGACCAGCCGTAGATCAGCGCGATACGGTCGACCCCCAGCACTTCGGTCAGCAGCCTGTTCTGCGCCGCGACATTGTCGAGGTGGGAGAAGGCCGGCGCGCGACCGAAGGAAAAGGGGTCCGGCAGCGTGCTGGGACTGCTCGACAGCCCGTTGCCAAGCTGGTTCGGGATGACGATGCAGTAGCGTTCGGGATCGAGGATTCGGCCCGGGCCTATCAGCCAGTCGATATCCGAATGCTGCGCACCGTAGGAGGTCGGGTAGAGGATCAGGTTCGACGTCTCGGCATCGAGCGTGCCGTAGACCTTGTATGCCAGATGCAGCGAGGGAACCGTTACGCCGCAGGCCAGCGTCGTGGGCCCCAGGTCGAAGATGTCGTGGTCTTTCATCCGGTGCCCCCCTGCCCCTGTCCTGCCGACGGTAGGCAGCCGCAGCCACCCTGTCGAGTCGGCGGCCGATGGGCGAACCCGGCTTTGCCGGACCAACGGGCGAGTCGATTCGCCATGATTGGTTTAATGAATCAAAGACACCTGACCGAACAAGTAGATCAATCCTTTCAATGATCTGCACGTATACCCGCCAAAACACTTGCCAAGAGCGCTTCTCGATGACACCATTTCGATCAATCTAGCGTTTTGGTCATACCAATTCGACCATTGATCAAGAGTGTCGTGAACGAGATGTTGCGTATTCAGAGTGCGTGGAATGAAACGGCGTCAGAGCGATTGCTCAGCTTCATAGCGGAGCGGTCGCTCGGCCCTGGCGACCGGCTGCCGTCCGAACGTGCCTTGCAGAACGAGCTGAACCTGAGCCGGTCGGCGCTGCGCCACGCGCTGCAGGAGCTCGAGGACCAGGGCAAGATCTGGCGGCACGTCGGCAAGGGGACGTTCCTGTCGGACCCGGCCCAAGCGCAGCCGATCGGTGACACGACGCTGTCGCTGTCCCGGCGGACGACGCCGGTCAAGATGATGGCGGCCCGCCTCGCCATCGAACCGTCCATCGCGCGCGAAGCGGCGATGAACGCCTCGGGCGAGGCGTTGGACAGGATCGCGGCGGCGGAAGCGGCAACCCACGACGCGGGCGACTGGGACTCTTACGAAGCCGCCGATGACGACTTCCATCGCGCCATTTCCGAGGCGAGCGACAACATTCCGCTGGTCGCGATCTTTGACCGGCTGAACTCGATCCGCCGGTCCGTCACCTGGGGCGCGGTGCACCGGCAGACACCAAAGCCGACGCCGGACCACGGCAGTTTCGCCGAACACACGGCGATTGCCAAAGCCATCGCCGACCATGACCCGGACGCGGCACAGGCCCTGATGCGGGCGCATCTCAAGGCCGTGTCGCACCGGCTTTTCGGAGATTTTTGAAGCCATTGCCGCGGCGGCAGGAGGGCCGCCGCGGCAAACACCGGAGGAAAGACCGGTCACCACGACCGGTGACGTCAGCGGCGCGAAGGCGCCGCGATTTGGAGGAGAAAAGTTCCCATGAAAAGACTGCTCGCTGCCGCGATTGCGGCCATCGTTGCGTCAGGTGCCGCAGCACAGGACGATTATCCGAACCGCGCGATCACCATCCTCGTGCCCTTCGCGCCGGGCGGGGTCGTGGACCTTGCCTCGCGCACCATCGGCGAAGGACTGTCCCGCCGCCTCGGCCAGGAGGTGATCGTCGAGAACCGTGCCGGCGGCTCCGGCTTCATCGCGGCGACGGCGGCCGCACAGGCCGACCCGGATGGCTACACGTTGTTCATGGGCGAGGCCGGGACGCTGACGATCAACCCGTCGCTCTTCGAAGACACGCCCTACGACGCCGAGGCCGATTTCACCACCGTCTCGACGATCACCGACACGCCGCTGATCCTCGTCGCGAACAAGAATGCGGACTTCAAGACCTTCGAGGAATTCCTCGCGGCAGCGCGCGCCGAGCCGGGCCGCATCACCTATTCCTCTGCCGGGATCGGGACCCTGAACCATCTCGCGCCGGAATGGATGGCCATGGAGGGCGACCTGGACATCCAGCACATCCCCTACAAGGGCGGCCGCCCCGCCGCCACCGCCGTGGCCAGCGGCGAGGTCGATATCAGCGTCGTGTCCTATTCCTCGACCAAGCCGTTCATCGACAGCGGCGACGTGGTGGTGCTTGCCACCACCTCGGCAGAGCGGATCGATCCGAGCCCCGACACACCGACCATGCAGGAAGGCGGCGTTCCCAACATCGACACCAGCCAGTGGACCGGGCTGATGGCGCCGGCCGGCACGCCGGACTCGATCCTGGACATGCTCAACAGTACCATCGCCGAGATCCTCGCGGAACCCGAGGTCGCCAAGACCCTGACCGAGGCCGGCGCCGCGCCATACCCGTCGTCGCGCGCCGACTTCGACGCGATGCTCGACCGCCTGCGGGGCCAGTTCGCCACGATCATCGAAACCGCCGGCATCTCCGCGCAGTAAGAACCCGACCGGGGCGGCGGCCACACCCCGCCGCCCCGCTGCCCGACCGAGAGGGGACACCATGCCGTTCAAGATGCGCAAAGACCTGGGCGCCGGGCTGATCGCGCTGGCCATCGGGATCGCCGTCTGCGCGATCAGCCTGACCTACCGGATCGGGACGCCGGCGCGCATGGGGCCGGGCCTCGTTCCGCTGGTCCTGGGCGTCGTGCTGGTCCTGTCGGGCATCGGCGCGATCCTCACCGGGCTGCGCAACCAGGAACTTGCGACCGAGATGCGCCTGCGCCCGATGATCATGGTGACGCTGTCGCTGATCGTCTTCGCGCTGACCGTGGAACGGTTGGGCTTCGTCCCGGCCTCGGCCCTGCTGATCGTCCTTTCCGGCCTGTCCGAAAGCCCGCCGAACTGGCGCGCGCTCGCCATCCTGTGCGTAGTGCTCATTCCGGCAGCCTATTTCCTCTTCATCGTGCTGCTGGGCATTCCGGCCCCGGCCTTCGACTGGAATGTCCGATGACCGTCGTCGACAACCTTATGGTGGGCCTGGAAACGGCGCTCACCTTCCAGAACCTGATCTATTGCCTGATCGGCGTCACCGTCGGGATGGTTGTCGGGGTGCTGCCGGGCATCGGCCACCTCACCGCGATCTCGCTGCTGCTGCCGCTCACCTTCTACGCGCCGGTGACCGCCGGGCTGGTGATGCTCGCGGGCATCTACTACGGCGCGCAATACGGCGGGTCGATCGCGTCGATCATGATCAACATGCCGGGCACGGCCTCTTCGGCGGTGATCTGTCTCGACGGCTATCCAATGACCCGCCAGGGCAAGGCCGGGACCGCGCTGATCATTACCACCATCGCATCCTTCGTCGGGAGCTGCATCGCGATCCTGTTGCTGATCATGCTGTCGCCGCCGCTGGCACGGGCGGCGCTGTCGTTCCATTCCGCCGACTATTTCTCGATGATGGCGCTTGGCCTTGTCGCGGCCGGGACGCTTATCCAGGGGTCGAAGTTCATCGGCGCCGCCAGCGTTGCCGTCGGGCTTCTGCTGGGCATCGTCGGGACCGATGTGAGTTCGGGGACGATGCGGTTCACCTTCGGCGCGCCGCAACTTTTCGACGGCATCAGCATCGTCGTTATCGCGATGGCGTTCTTCGGCGTGACCGAAGTCATGACCAGCATCGGCAGGGTCCGGGATCACGCGCTGAACGCCAAGGTGACGCTGCGCAGCATGATGCCGAGCCGCAAGGACCTGGCCGAAAGCCGGTTCCCGATCCTGCGTGGATCGGCAGTAGGATCTGCCGTGGGCATCCTGCCGGGCGCAGGCGGCGGGTCGATGGCCGCGTTCATGGCCTATGCGGTGGAAAAGCGCCTGTCCCGCACGCCCGAGAAATTCGGCAACGGCGCCATCGCCGGCATCAGCGCGCCCGAGGCCGCCAACAACGCCGCGGCACAATCCGCCTTCATCCCGACGCTGACGCTGGGCATTCCCGGCGACGCGATCATGGCGCTGATCCTGGGTGCCCTGCTGGTCCACGGAATCACCCCCGGTCCTCAGGTCATTGCCGACAGCCCAGAGCTTTTCTGGGGTCTTGCGGTCAGCTTTCTGGTCGGCAACTTCATCCTGCTGATCCTGAACATCCCGCTCATGGGGGTCTGGGTCCGCCTGCTGCGGATTCCGCCGACCTACCTCTTTCCGGCCATCACTCTCTTTATCGCGGTCGGCGTCTACAGCGTCGCCAACATCAGTTTCGACGTCTTTCTCGTCGCCGGGCTGGGGCTGATCGCATACATCATGGTGGCCTTCGGCTTCGAACCGGCGCCGCTGCTGCTGGGCTACGTGCTCGGTCCGCTGATCGAGGAGAACTTCCGCCGTGCCCTGCTGATCAGCCGCGGAGATTTCATGATCTTCGTCGAACGGCCCATCAGCGCAATCTTTCTGGTGCTGTCGGTCCTGCTGGTCATCTGGGTCGTCATGGGTTCCCGGACCCCGAAAACCGAAACAAAGGAGACCTGATACATGCCCTCCGGACTCGTCATCAGCGCCCACGCCGCGGACTTCGTGTGGCGGTCAGGCGGTGCCATCGCGCTGCATGCCAGCGAAGGCTGGGACATGCACGTGGTTTGCCTGTCGCTCGGCGCGCGCGGCGAAAGCGCGAAGCTCTGGCGGCAGGAGGGCATGACGGTCGACCGCGTGAACGCCGAGCGCACCGACGAAACCCACCGTGCCGCAGAGGTTCTCGGGGCGAACCTGCGCCTGCTCGACCACGGCGACTACCCAATGCGCATCCCCGAAGACACGATCCTGCAACTGGCCGACATCATCCGCGAGGTCGCGCCGTCCTTCATCCTGAGCCACGCGCCCGGCGATCCCTGGAATTTCGACCACGAGCTGACCAGCCGCGTCGCGCAGGAGGCGCAGATCATCTCGCAGGCCAAGGGGCACAATCCGGACATGCCGTCGGCCAAGCCGGTGCCGATCCTCATGTACGAACCGCACCAGCCCGAGAATTCCGGCTGGCGGCCGGATGTCTATCTCGATATCGACCCGGTCTTCGACCAGAAGCGCAAGGCCTTCGCGTGCATGGACGCGCAGGAATGGCTTTGGGAGTATCACACGCGCGTGGCGCTTCAGCGCGGCAACCAGGCCTGGCTCAATTCCGGCCGGAAGATCACCCATGCGGAGGCATACCAGACGCTGTTCCCGCGGGTCGTATCGTCCTTTCCCTCCATCTGACAAGGGCCCGGCAGCGGGCCGGTAAAGGCCCGTGGTCGCCTATCCCACCCGACAGGCCGCGAGCCTCTCCTCGTCCGGCATTAGCCCCAGTCCGGGGCGGTCGGACGGCGACATGTTGCCCTCGGACATCGTCGGCAGGTCCGGCAGCAGCATCCGGGCGATACGGGTCTGGGCGCGGTGAAGCTCCACCGCGCCGTCGGTCAGCGCGCCGCACATCCAGTGCAGGTTTACCAGGTCCCAGCCCCCGGCAGGCGAGACGGCACATCCCGCCGCCGCTCCGGCCTGGGCAGCGGCGACCGCGGCACAGATGCCCCCGGCAAAGACGGCGTTCGGTTGCAGCACGTCGATGCCCGCCTCGGTCAGCAGGTCGAACCGGTCGGCACTCTGTTCCATCTGGCCCGCACCGATGGGCACCCGCGCCTCTGCAGCAAGCGACGCGAGCGCGTGGCGGTCGTTCCCCGCCACGGGTTCTTCCAGCCAGGCGAGGTTCAGCTCGACCGCACCACGGGAAAAGGCGCGGGCCGTGTCGAGGTCCATGCGGCAGTTGGCATCGGCGATCAGCTCGGCGCCCGGCCCGATCGCGTCGCGCACCGCCCGGAGCCGCGCCAGATCCTGCGCCACCGTCCTGCCTTTTGCAGCGATCAGCACCTTCACGCCGCGCGCGCCGGCGGCCACCTCGGCCCCGCAGGCCTCGACCAGCGCCTCGGTGTCGAGCGCCGGGAATCCGCAGGTCACGTGCACCGGCGCAGAGGCGCGCGCGCCGCCCAGCATCTGCGCCACCGACAGGCCAAGGCGCTTGGCGCGCAGGTCGCACAGCGCGATTTCGAGCGCCGACAGGGCGGAGACGACGACACCCGTCATCGCCCGCGGATTGAACCGGCGCCTGAGGTCCGGCAACGGGTCGTCGCCCGCCTCTGCCAGCGCCTCCGCCGCGGCGCCGTTGAGGAAATGCGCCACCTCGGGGGCAAGGAACCGGCCGGTAAAGCCGTTGCCGGTCACGCCATCGCCATCGCGCAGCTCGACCCGGACGAAGGTAAAGCTGTCCGCGCCCGCATAAGGGGCTGCGTCGCCGGGCATGGCGGGCGGACTGTGCACCGTGGCGCGCAGGGAAAATCGTTGGGTCATTCGGAGCCTTTCGAAGGGGGATTGCCGCCGCGCACGCCGACCAGCCTTGCCGCCAGCGGCGCACCGGTGATGATCAGGAAGACGCGGGTCAGGTGGTGGATCACCACGTAGCCAAGGTCGGCGCCCACGACGATCGCCAGCACCGCCATTTCCGCCTGCCCTGCCGGGGCGAAGGCCAGGAATCCATCGACCGGCGGCGCAAGTCCGAAGCGGATGACGACGATGGTGATCACCGCCGCAAGCGCCGCGACGAAGAGCGTGAACACGACGCCAGCGACGACGAAGCGGCGGATTTCGGTCAGTGTGATCCCGAGGTATCCCGCACCGAGGCCGATGCCGATGAAAAACTGCGCGGCGAGGATCGCCTCGGCCGGCGGGCGGTGGTGCAGCACCCCCGTGAGCGACAGCACCGCGGCCAGGATCATCGGACCGAGGATCGCCGCGCCGAACAGGCCGATCCTTTCCGCTCCCTTCCAGCCGGCGATGGCCGCGAAGGCCATGATCGCCATTTCGTGCAGCGGCAAGGTCGCGGCCGGATCGCCAACGGGATTGTTCAGATCGCCGCCGAAGCCCTGCGTCAGGATGATCGGCGCCACCAGCACGATCAGCAGCAGGCGGGTGGCATGGATCAGCGACAGGGCGCGCACGTCGCCGCCCGCCTCCTGCCCGAAAAGCACCATTTCCTGCAGCCCGCCGGGCATCGACGCGTACCAGGCCGTCGGCAGGTCGAAGCCGCAGAGGCGGCGGAAGAACGGCAGTCCGACCAGGGCGGTGATCGCGAGGGACACCGGCACCAGCGACAGCGACAGCGCCATCTGCGGCAGGCGCTCGGCCACTTCGGGCGTGATCGACGCGCCGATGGCGACGCCGAGGATGGTGCGCGTGACCTTGCCCAGCTTGCCCGTCCCGCTGATCGGCACCCGCGCCAGCGCCGCGACGAGACAGGCCACCAGCGGTCCGAAAAGGAACGGCAGCGGCGCGTCGATGAAGACGAATATCACGGTGCCCAGCAGGGCGATGACAACCGTCAGACCCTGGCGCTGCCAGGCCGCACGAGGCCGGAGGGACCCAAACGCCACCGCGCCCTACCAGTACCGCGCTGCGGGTTTCAGGTCTCTTCTCCGCCGTTCACCGCGATCATCTGTCCGGT
Source organism: Thalassococcus profundi (assembly GCF_003344785.1). Classification (GTDB taxonomy): domain Bacteria; phylum Pseudomonadota; class Alphaproteobacteria; order Rhodobacterales; family Rhodobacteraceae; genus Puniceibacterium; species Puniceibacterium profundi. Next base: position 69,113 of record NZ_QPMK01000002.1, read on the forward strand.
GATGAAGCCGGCCTCCGGAGAGGCCAGGAATGCCGCCGTCGCGGCAATGTCGCCGGGCCGGCCCATCACGCCTGCGGGAATCGAGGCGGTGCGCTTCGGGTCGTCCTCGGTCGCGGTTTCCTTGCGGATCTGGCCCGGAGAGATGACGTTGGCGGTGACGCCCTTGGGCGCGAATTCGGTGCTGAGCGCCTTGGTCAGGCCCCAGACCCCGTGCTTGGCCGCCGAGATCGGCGCGCCTTCGAAATAACCGCGCATCGCCTTCATCCCGGCGAAATTGATGATTCGGCCCCAGCCCTTTTCGACCATCCCCGGCAGGAAGGCGCGGGCGGTGCGGAAGGGTGCCGTCAGCGCCACATCGACCACCGCGTCCCAATCCGCATCCGTCATCTCGAGGAAGGGCTTGTGCGGGCGGCGGGCGGCGTTGTTGACCAGGATATCGACCGTTCCGAACCGCTCCAGCGCCTCCGCGGCCATGTTGTCCACAGCCGCCGCGTCTCCGACATCCCCCATGACCACGAGTGCCTGTGCTCCGGCCTGCTCCACCATTCTTGCGGTTTCGCGGCACGACTCGGCGTCGCTCGACCCGTTCACGACGACGTTGCATCCCATCCCGGCAAGGCGCAGGGCGATGGCGCGACCGATGTTCTGGCCCGACCCCGAAACGAAGGCGGTCTTGCCCGAGAGTGTCTGTTCCGTCATCCTGATAAATCCTTAATCTGCTGTTTCAGAGCCGTTTTTCGCCAGATCCGAGCGATGGAAGGGACCGCGCACCCGGTCATTCCTGCTCCGAGTGTTACCTTTCGACCATTTCACATTCAACAGAATATTGTTGACAATCTACAATCAGACAGGCTTCCTGCGCCTATGGGAGTGAAGCAATACATGCGCCAGGGCATCGAACGACAGCGTCCGCTGACGCTCGAAGTGCGCGACGAACTCGAGAGGATGATCCTCGACGGGGAGGTCGCCGCGGGAGAGCGTCTGAACGAGCTCACACTGGCCGAACAGATGGGCGTCAGCCGCGGTCCGGTGCGCGAGGCGGCGCGGTCGCTGGAGCACGAGGGGCTGGTCCGGACCGTGGCCAACCAGGGTGTATTCGTGCGCGAATTGTCCCTGGAAAGCGCCCTGGAACTCTACGACCTGCGGGCGATGATCGCGGGATACCTTTGCGGCCGTGTCGCGGAAAAGGCCGATCCGGTGGTCAACAAGGCCCTGCGGCAGGCGGTGCGCGACATGGACGCCGCCATCGCCGCCGCCGACGAACCGCGCTATTTCGAGATCAACCTCGCCTTCCACGACCGCATCGCGATTGCCGCCGGCACCGACCGGGCGCAGCGACTGTACACGTCGCTGGGCAAGGAAGTCCGGCTGCTGCGCCGCCGGGTGCTGTGCGGCGACGAATCCCTGCGCACGTCAAACCATGAACACGACGGTATCGTCGCCGCCATCGAGGCGGGCGATGCCGATGCGGCTCGCGCCGCGGGCATGCAGCATCACCTCAACAGCAAGTCGCGTCTGAAGATCACGATGTGACCTGCGACGAACCACCAGCCGAAAGGGCCGGCCCGGGCAAGGAGGCCGCGCCGGCCTTTCCGGAAAATCAAGTCCAGAATGGGAGGAAACAATGGACATGACTTTCAATCTCAACAGCGGCTGGCTGCGCGCCGGGGCTCTGGCCACCGCCTTTGCCGCTCCGCTTGCCCTGGCCGCACCCGCGGTGGCGCAAGAGGTCTACCCGTCCGGCGACGAAACGCTCGACTGGACCATCGCCTTTGGTCCCGGTGGCGGCAACGACATCATGGCGCGCAGCATCATCGAGATCCTGAACAAGTACGACCTGTATCCCGGCGACATCCAGGCCGAGAACCGCGCCGGCGGATCCGGCGCCGTGGGCTGGGGCTACCTCTATGGCCAATCCGGCAACCCCTACGGCATCTCGACCACGTCGGGCAGCTTCGTCACCACGCCGCTGCAGGCCGACACGCCGTGGGAGCCCGAGGATTTCACGCCGGTCGCACTGCTGGCCACCGATGACCTCGTACTCGTTGTGAACGGCGACAGCGAGATCCAGAACATCGAGCAGTTCATCGAGAACGCCAAGGCCAACCCGATCAACATCGGCGGCACCGGCACGGTGAACGTCGACTTCATCGTGCCGACGCTCTTTGCCGAGAAGGCCGGGTTCGAATTCGACTACGTGTCGTTCAACTCGATGTCCGAACAGACCACGGCGCTTCTGTCCAACGCGCTCGACGCGATGGTCGGCAACCCGGGCGAAATCCTCGGGCTGATCGAATCCGGTGACCTGCGTCCGCTGGTCTTTTCCGGCCAGAACGTGCCCGAGGCGCTTGAAGGCGTCCCGACCATGGGCGACCTGGGCTATGACATCGGCGTGTCGATGCCGCGCGGCCTGATCCTGCCGCCGGATGCGCCCGAAGAAGCGCAGAGCTGGTGGATCGAGACCATGAAGCAGGTCGTCGAAACTCCCGAATGGGCCGAGTACATCCGGAGCAATACGCTCACGCCGACCGTGATCTACGGCGACGAGTTCGGCACGTTCCTTTCGAACACCAAGAACGGGTTCGGCCAGGTTCTGCGCTCCGTCGGCGCGATCCAGTAACCGGCACATGACGTTTCCGGGCCGGGCGCGGATCTGCGCCCGGCCCTTTCCCACCGACATCCAGGAGCGCGCCCATGCGCATCGCGTTTTTCGTGGCCTTGCTGGCCGCGAGCATCTTTTACAGCTATATCGCCTTCGCCGACCTGAACTTCATGACCCGCAGCGGCCGGCTGGGACCGGGCTTCTTTCCGCGCATCCTCGGCGCCACGGCCATCGTCATGACGATCTGGGCGCTGCTGGACGAGATGCGCAACGAGGACGCGCCCCATGGCGCCGCCCAGCAATGGCGCGACGTGGCGCTGCTGATGGCGCTGGCACTGGGATATGCGGTGCTGCTGCGGCTTTTCGGCGGGCTCGTCGCCACGGTGATCTTCCTCGCGGTGGCCCTGTCGCTGCTGAACCGCGGCAAGCCTCTGAAGAACGCGCTGATCTCGGTTCTCGTGCCGGCCTTCGTCTATCTGCTGTTCGACCGCATCCTCAACGCGAACATGCCACCCGCCCTGATCGACCTGCCGATCTGACCGCTGCCCCAAGGAGTCCTCGATGGATATCTTCTCCGATCTGGTGATGGGTCTGACCATCGCGATCTCTCCCATCAACATCCTCTACCTTCTGATCGGCGCCGTGGTCGGGATGATCGTCGGCGTGATCCCCGGCTTCGGCCCTTCGGCGGGCCTGGCGATCCTGCTGCCTGTGACCTTCGGCATGGATCCGATCGGCGCGATCATGATGCTGGCGGCGATCTATTATGGCGCGATGTACGGCGGCACGATCACCTCGATCCTGCTCAACACGCCCGGCGAAAGCGCCACCGTCGCCTCGACCTTCGACGGCTTTCCGCTGGCCAAGCAGGGTCGTGCGGGCCCGGCGCTGGTCATGCAGGCGGTGGCGTCCTTTGTCGGCGGCACGGTGGGTGTCATCCTGATCACCATCCTCGCGCCGATGTTCGCGCAGGTGTCGCGCAGTTTCGGACCACCGGAGTATTTCCTGCTGGCATTGATGGGGATGCTGACGCTGATCGTGATGATCGGCGCGCAGTGGAAACTTGGCGTCATCTCGGCGCTGATCGGCTTTGCCCTCGGCACCGTCGGTGTCGACCTCGAAACCGGACAGAGCCGCTACACCTTCGGCTCGGCCGAGCTGATCGGTGGCATCTACTTCATTCCCATCGCCATCGGTCTCTTCGGCCTGGGCGAGCTGTTCTATGCCTTCTACAGCGGGCTGCACAAGACCGGCAGCGGCGGCATCGTCGAATACGACAAGGAAGAGCGGTTCTGGCCCACCGCGCAGGACTGGCTGTCGACCCGCATCACCATGTTGCGCTGTTCGGTGCTGGGCTTCGTCGTGGGCGTCATCCCAGGCGCCGGCGCCACCATCGCGTCGCTCATGGCCTATTCGACCGAACGGTCGCTGTCGAAGAACGGCGACAACTTCGGCAAGGGCGAGATGGCGGGCCTCGTGGCACCCGAGACGGCGAACAATGCCGCGTCCTCCGGCGCGATGATCCCGCTCCTGACGCTGGGCATCCCCGGCTCCGCCTCGACCGCGGTGCTGCTGGCGGCCTTCCTGCTCTGGGGGCTGCGCCCCGGGCCGCTCTTCATGGAACAGAACCCGGAATTCGCCTGGGGCCTTATCGCCTCGATGTACCTCGGCAACATGGCGCTTCTGGCGATTTCGATCTTCGCGATCCCGCTCTTCGTGCAGATCATCAAGGTGCCCTACCGGGTGCTGGGCCCCTGCGTCGTCGTGGTCTGCGCGCTGGGGACGTTCAGCGTTCACGCCAGCTTTGTCGAGACCTTCCTGATGTTCGGCGCGGGCATCGTCGGGTTCTTCATGCGGCTCTACGGCTTTTCCGCCGCCGCGCTGGTGCTGGCCCTCGTGCTGGGGCCGCTGGCCGAAGAGGCGTTGCGACAGACGATGACGATCTCGCGCGGGTCCTTCGCGATCTTCGTGGAAAGGCCGCCGTCGCTCTGGATTATCGCCATCACCATCGCGCTGGTCGTCCTGCTGCCGCTGCTGAACCGGTTCGGAAACAGCAGCAGCGGCAAGGCGGAAAAGGCCGGCCAGTGACATCGTCGTCGCAGCGGCTCCCTGTCGCTGAGGCCGAAGAGCTTGCCACCCGCGCGTTTCAACGCGCGGGTGTGTCATTTGAGGCGGCCCGCGATGCCGCCGAAATCCTCACCCTCGCCGAGATGATGGGCATCGCGACGCACGGCCTGAAACGGGTCGCGACCTACACCGCGCGGATCGAGGCAGGCGGGATCAGGGCGGGTGCGACGCCGCGCGTCACCGCGCCCGCGCCGGCCCTGCGGCAGGTGGACGGCGACGACGGTCTTGGCCCCGCTACGGCACGGCTGGCGCTGCGCAAAGGCATTGCCGCGGCGCGGGACTGCGGCGTCGGCGCGGTCTTCCTGCGGCGCGGGGCGCACCTTGGCGCGCTGGCGCCTTACCTCTGGATCGCGGCAGAGGCAGGCATGGCCGCCATCGTCACCACCAACACCGCGCCGATGCTGGCTTCGGCCGGCGGGCGCGAGGCGCTGATCGGCAACAACCCGGTGGGGCTGGGCCTGCCGGGACCGAAAGGCGCGCATGTGATGCTCGACATGGCGTTGTCGGTCGCGGCGCGCTCGAGGGTGCGCGCCGCCGCCGAGATGGGGGCGGAGATTCCCGACAGCTGGGCCACCGATGCCACGGGCCGCCCGACCACGGATGCACGGGCGGCGATGGACGGGCTGATGCAGGCCATCGGCGGGGCCAAGGGCGCGCAGCTGGCGCTCTGCCTCGATCTCATGGTCGCGACGCTTTCGGGTGCTGCGATGCTGTCCGAGATTCCCAACGCCGCCAAGGCGCCGGATCAGCCGCAAGGGCTGGGCCAGATGTTCCTGCTCATAGACGCGGGAAAACTGCTGCCCAGCGACGAGCCGTTCGCGCGCCTGAAGGACGCGGCGCGGATGGTCGGCGGCTCTGCCGCTGTCGACCCGGCGCATCCCCCGCGCCTCCCCGGCGCTCGGGCCATCGCTGCGCTGCGCCGGACGCGAAAAAGGGGGCTGGACCTGCCCGCCCCCCTGTTGGCCGAACTGAAGGCGCGGTCCGGCGTTTAGGCCGCGGCCTCTTCGGTGATCTCGCGCATGGCCTGCAGGAACTGCGCGACCTCGGCCTCGGTGTTGTAGTGACACATCGACACGCGGATGCAGTTGGCCTGCCCCAGCGGGTTCAGGATGTTGCCCGAGTAATGATCCGCCTTGCGCGTATGGGTGCGGACGCCGCGTTCGCGCAGCTTGGTCACCACATCGGGCGAATCCATCCCCTCGACCCAGAGCGACACCAGCCCCTCGCGGCGCGGGTTGTCGACGCCGCCGACAATGCGGACGGATGGCATCTCGACCAGGCCCTTCTGATTGCCGGTGCCGTGCAGCATCGCGTCGGTGAGCGTCTTTTCATGCGCATGGATCGCCTCGCCCGCGGCGACAATCTGCGCGCGGCGGTCGGTTTCATCGGTGAACTGCGCGCCCAGCCAGGTGAAGTAGTCCACCACATCCGAGAAGGTCGCATAGGCGCCGGTGTCACGCGTGCCCAGCTCCCACGGCTCGCCGGGCGCATCGAGCAGGTGTTCATGCGGCAGCGCCGACAGCCGGTCCGACACCCAGGCGATGCCGTAGCCGTGGCGCGAGAACGCCTTGTAGGGCGAGATCACGTAGCCGTCGACGCCGTAGCTGGCGATGTCGAGCCGCCCGTGCGCCGCGTGCTGGATGCCGTCCACGATGATGTAACACTCGGGCGCCACTGCGCGGATCTCTTTCGCCACGCTGGCCACGTCCACCGCCATGCCCGTCACCGGAGAGGTGTGCAGGATCGTCGCCACGCGCGTGTCGGGCGTGATTTCGGGCTGGTAATGCGCCGCATCGACCGACCCGGTGGCGTCGTCATGGGCAACCAGCACATGCGGCTTGCCCATCACCTCGGACCATTTCGCCGCGGCGCTGCGGGTCGCGGGATGTTCAAGCGTGCTGCCCAGGACGCGGCCCTCGGGCGTGCCGACGATGGCGGTGCGGATCAGGCGAAAGATCAGCTCCGTCCCGCTCTCGCCGACGAAGAACTGGCCCTCGGGCGCGTTGAAGAGCAGGCGCATGTCCGCCTTTGCCTTGTCGATCATCGCCACCAGCGCATGGGCTGCGGGGTTGTCGCGGCCCTGGTTGTCGGGGATCGCGGCCATCTTGGCCGAGGTCTCCACCACCGAGTTCAGCGTCAGCGCGCCGCCGGCGTTTTCGAAGAACACCCGCGGCCCGTCGAAGGGGCAGGTGTCCACATGCGCAAACCGCGCGCGCACGTCATCCATGAGACCGGGTTTCGAGGTCAGCATATCGTCATTCCTGTTGTCTTATATCGGGTCTTCACCCGGGCATTTTCCATGTGGCGGTCGCCAGCGCGGCCAGTTTCCCGTCCGGTCCGGTCACCCGGCTTTCCATGAAGGACATCGACCGCCCGCGTTTGGTGAACCGGCCTTCGCAGGTCACGGGGCCCACCATCACCGGCCGCATGAACTGGATCTTCATCTCGATGGTCGCACCGGGTCCGGCCACCTTGGCAATCAGGTGCCCCATGGAAATGTCCATGGCCGAGGCCATGACACCGCCATGCAGCGACCCTTGCGGGTTCTTGACCATCTCGGTCACCGGAAAGGTGAGGCGGCAGCAATCCTTTTCGGCATCCGCCGCAGCTTCGGGCAGGTACTCGAACGACAGGTCGAGGAACCGCGCGAGGAAAAACCGTTCGAACGCCTGTTCGTGATCGTCGAGCGCCCGGTCGAGGTGCGCACGGGCAGCGTCGGGGTCGACGCGGCGGGGGGACGCCTCGGCCATCACGCCCCCACGAAGTTGGGTTTGCGCTTTTCCATGAACGCCTTGCGGCCCTCGATGTAATCCTGGCTGTCGAAGCATTCCTTGACCTTCGCGTCACAGGCGGCAAGGTCACGCTCGCTTTCCGGCAGAACCGTCTGGCCAACGATGAACTTGACCGAGTTGACGGTCATCGGCGCGTTGGCGGCGATCATCTTGGCTGTCTCGTCGGCGGTCTCGGCCACCTTGTCGGCGGGCACCACACGGTTCACCAGACCCATGATCCGGGCCTCTTCGGCGTCGAAGCGGCGGGCGGTAAAGAAGATCTCCTTGGCAAAGGACGGTCCCACGACCGCCACCAGCCGGTTGATCCCCGGGAAGCCGTAGCCCAGCCCCAGCTTGGCCGCCGGGATGGCGAAGGCGGAATTCTCGCCGCAGATGCGCAGGTCGCAACACAGCGACAGCGCCACGCCGCCCCCGACGCAGAAGCCGTCGATCTGCGCGATGGTGGGCTTGGGGAAGGCTTCGACCATGTCGTAGACGCGCTTGGTCGTGGCGTTGTAATGCGCCACCGCTTCCTTGCTGGCGCGCTCGGTCTCGAACTTGGAGATGTCGGCGCCCGACACGAAGGCCTTGCCGCCCGCGCCGGACAGGATCAGGATGCGCACACTGTCGTCGGCGGCGAATTTGGTCATCGCGGCCTCGACCGCCTCCCACATCTCGAGCGACACGGCGTTGCGCTTTTCCGGCTGGTTGAAGATGATGCGCGCGATGTCGCCCGTCTGCTCGGTGATGATCTTGTCGGTCATGGAATGGCCTCTTGGTCAGGTTGCGCCGGATGCCTTCATATCGGCAATCTCTTGATCGGAAAGCCCGATCTCGGCAAGGATTTCAGCCGAATGCTGCCCCGCTGTCGGCGGCGGGGCTGCGATGTGGCTGGGGGTGCGGCTCATCTGGATGGGCTGGCCCACAAGATGCGTGTCGCCGCGTTCCTGGCTGGTCACGGGCTGGGCAAGGCCCAGGTGCTGCACCTGCGGATTGGCGAAGACCTGGCCGATGTCGTTGATCTCTCCGGCCGGCACACCCGCGTCGTTGAAGATCTCGATCCAGTCATCGGTAGGCTTGGTCAAGGTGATCGCCTCGATCTCTTCGCCCAGGGCGTCACGATGCTCCGACCGCGCCTCGGCGGTGGCAAAGCGGTCGTCCTCGAGCCAGTCCTCGCGGCCCATGGCGGCGGCGAACTTGGACCAGATCACGTTGCCGGTGACGGCGATGTTCATGTGCCCGTCCACGGTCCTGAAGACGCCCGTGGGGATCGAGGTCGGGTGGTTGTTGCCCGCCTGCCCCGGCACCTCGCCGTTCATCAGGTAGCGCGCTGCCTGGAAATCCAGCATGAAGACCTGCGCCTGCAAGAGCGAAGTCTGGATCCACTGACCCTTGCCCGAGCTTTGCCGCTCGAACAGCGCGATCAGGATTCCCTGCGCGGCAAAGAGCCCGGCGCAGAGGTCGGCGATGGGGATACCGACGCGCATCGGCCCCTGTCCGGGCTGGCCGGTGATCGACATGAGACCGCCCATGCCTTGCGCGATCTGGTCGAAGCCCGGGCGATCGGCCAGCGGTCCGTCCTGCCCGAAGCCCGAGATCGAGGCGTAGATAAGCCCCGGGTTGGTCTTGGACAGGGTGTCGTAGTCGATGCCCAGCCGATTCTTCACCCCGGGTCGGAAGTTCTCCACGATGATGTCGGCTGTGTCCGCGAGCTTGCGGAAGGCCGCCATCCCCGCCTCGGACTTGAGATTCAGCGTCAGGCTGCGCTTGTTGCGGTGCAGGTTCTGGAAATCCGGACCCGAGCGCGGACCGCCGAACTGCGCGGTATCCACCGGCGCCTCGACCTTGATGACGTCGGCGCCCCAATCGGCGAACTGTCGCACACAGGTCGGGCCGGATCGCACGCGGGTCAGGTCCAGAACACGCAGCCCCCGAAGCGCATCGCTCGCAGGTGCCGCACTGGCCGGGACCTCTTGCGCTCTTTGTCCGGTCATCGTGAATCTCCCTTGGCGTCTGTTATCGAACATTTACGCGAGCCTCGGCGAGGGTGCAATATATATGTTGATTGTTGACAATATACCGTCGGTGCGCGACACAGCCAAAGCACCGTCAGGCCGCCTTCGCAGGCGTTCCGACGTTCGGAATGCCTGTACATGACATGATTCAGACCGACCGTTTTGCGACAGTAGAAAGACGATCCGCCATGACAAACCCGCTTTACGACGCTCTTTTCGCCCGCCACGAAGGACAGGAGACACCGTTCCTGCACCTGCCCGGCGGGGATACGCTCAGCCATGGTGCCTTTCTGGAAGGCGTCGGCCGCATGGCGAATGCGCTTGGCGCGCTCGGCGTCACGCCCGGCGACCGGGTCGCGGTGCATGTGCACAAATCCCCCGCCGCGCTGACGCTTTATGCCGCTTGCGTGAAGGCGGGTGCGGTGTTTCTGCCGCTCAACACCGCCTACACGCCGTCAGAGCTCGATTATTTCGTCGGCGACAGCGGCGCGAAGCTATTTGTCTGCGACACCGAAGAATACGGGGCCCTCGCGCCTGTGGCGGAACGGGCGGGATGCCTGCTGCAAACGATGGGCGCCGACGGCGTCGGCACGCTGACCGATCTTGCCGCACAGCAGGATGCGGCCTTCGACACCGTGCCGCGCGACGAAGACGATCTTGCGGCGCTGCTCTATACCTCCGGCACCACAGGACGGTCCAAAGGCGCGATGCTGACGCAGCGCAACCTGTTGTCGAATGCCGAAACGCTGGTGGACACTTGGCGGTTCTCCGACACGGACGTTCTGCTGCACGCCCTGCCGATCTTTCACAGCCACGGGCTGTTCGTGGCGACCAACGTGTCGCTGCTGTCTGGCGCCGCAATGATCTTCCTGCCGAAGTTCGACCTCGAGGCGGTGCTGGAGGCCCTGCCCCGCGCCACGTCGATGATGGGTGTTCCGACCTTCTACACACGGCTGCTGGACGATCCGCGCTTCGACAAGGATCTCGTGTCGCACATGCGGCTTTTCATCTCCGGCTCCGCGCCACTGCTCGCGGAAACCCATGAACGCTTCGAGAAACGCACCGGGCATCGCATCCTCGAACGCTACGGGATGACGGAAACCAGCATGAACACCTCGAACCCCTATGACGGCGAACGCCGCGCGGGGACCGTGGGCTTTCCGCTTGACGGGGTCGAGATCGAGGTGCGCGACCCGGACACCGGCAACCCGATGCCCGCGAGCGAGATCGGCGTGCTCTGGGTGCGCGGGCCCAACGTCTTCAAGGGCTACTGGCAGATGCCGGAAAAGACCGCCGAAGAGCTGCGCGAGGACGGGTTCTTCATCACCGGCGACCTCGGGCTGATCGACGACCGCGGCTATATCCATATCGTCGGACGCGGCAAGGACCTGATCATTTCCGGCGGTTACAACATCTACCCGAAGGAAATCGAGCTGTTCCTCGACGATCTGCCCGGCGTGCTCGAATCCGCGGTGATCGGTGCACCGCACCCGGATTTCGGCGAAAGCGTCGTGGCGGTTCTGGTGCCGGAGGCGGGGGCGACGCTCGACGCAGATGCGGTGCTCGAGGCCGTGTCGCGCGACATGGCCGGGTTCAAGCGCCCGCGCCGGGTCGAGATCGTCGATGCTTTGCCGCGCAACACCATGGGCAAGGTTCAAAAGGCTCAGCTGCGCGAAACCTACGCCGACGCGTTCCAGCCTGCGAAAGCCTGAGCGCGGCGGCCTCAGGCGGTGCCTTCGGCCTCGTTTTCGAGGATGTTCATGTACCGCGCGAAGCCCGACTTGATGTGTTCGTTGGCGGCGCGGGTCGCGGCCGCCTCGTCGCCCGCCGCGACCGCGGCGACGATTGTCTCGTGTTCTTCAATGGACCGGGCGATATTCGTGGCGATGGACAGGCCCCGGCGGCGGAAGAGGTGCATTTCCTTCACCAGGTTGGTATAGACGCTTTTGGCCTTGGCGTTGTTCGCCGCGTCGATCAGCATGTCGTGGAATTCGATGTTGAGCGCGTAATAGCTCTTCATGTCCCGCTGGGCATGGGCCCCCCGCATGTGTTCGAGGTTGTCCTTCAGCGCAGCGACCAGCCCCTGTTCGGATCCGTCGGCGGCGCGCAGCGCGGCGGTGCCGCAGGCCATGGCAAAGATCGCGCGGCGCAGGTCGTAGAGGTTGCGCACCTCGGTCAGGGTCGTCTGATGCACAAAGGCGCCGCGGTTGGCGATGAGGTCGATCAGCCCTGAATCTGCCAGCGACCGGATTGCTTCGCGCACGGTGCCGCGGCTGACACCCATGGCATTCGACAGCGCCAGTTCGTTGAGTTTTTCACCACTCAGCAGGTCGCCATCGACGATCATGCGTTCGATCTCGGACCGCACCTCACCCGCCAGCGTGGCGCGCCCCGCCCCGATCGTTTTCGCATTCATTTTCATGGCGACATAATTTTGCGCGCGGGGCGGATTGTCAATAATCAACACTCTCGCCGCGGCGCTACATAGCGTCAGCCAAGGCCCTTGCGGGAGGATCAGCCGCCGTCGGCCTCGTACCCGGCCTTTTCGATGGCCGCAATGGCGCAGGCTTCGTCGTTGTCCGAACTGTCGCCGGTAATCCCGACCGCGCCAAGGATCGCACCGTCCTTCTTGACCAGCACGCCGCCCGCCACCGGCACAAGCGATCCGTTGGCCAGCCCGTTCATGGCCTGGATGAAGAACGGCTCGGCCTGCGCCCGCTTGAAGAGTGCGCGAGACCCAAGCCCCATCGCCACGGCCCCCCGCGCCTTGCCCTGCGCGATCTCGGGCCGCAGCGTGCTGGTGCCGTCCTCGCGTGCGAGCGCCACCAAATGCCCGCCGCTGTCCAGCACGGCAACCGTCAGAGGCTTCAGACCGTTCTCGGCCCGCCAGGCAAGGCTGTCGCGGATGATGGATTGGGCTTCGGTCAGGGTGAGGGTCATCGGGTCTTCCTTGGTGTTGAGGTCCGGGTGGATCGTGTCACTTGCCGGACCACGTGGGTTTGCCCTTGGACAGAAACGCTTCCATCCCGGTGCGGAAATCCTCGCTCATGTAGCACATGGCGATGAGGTCGGAATCGTCCACCTTGGTGGCCGCGCGCGTGCGGCGCATCGCCTCCTTGGTGGCGCGCAGGGTCAGCGGCGCCATGGAGCCGACGTGATCAGCCAGGTCTGCGGCGCGCGCCAGCAGCGCCTCTTCGTCGGCCAGGACTTCGCTCACCAGCCCGATGGCCTGCGCCTCGTCGGCCTCGATCAGCCGCGCCGTGAAGATCAGCTCGCGCACCCGCCCCGCGCCGATCAACTCCGACAGCCGCGCGAGGTTGCCGGCGGCCAGGCAGTTGCCCAGCGTCCGCGCGATGGGAAAGCCGTACTTGAGGCTGGCCGAACAGATGCGGATGTCGCAGGCCGCCGCGATGGACCCGCCGCCGCCGGTGCAGGCGCCGTGTATCGCCGCGATGGTCGGCACCGGGCACTTCTCGATGGTTTCCAGCACCGCGTCGATCCGCGCCTCGTAGTCCAGCGCGTCCTGCGCCGTCTCGAAGGCGCGGAACTGGGTCATGTCGGTACCGGCGGCAAAAGCCTTGCCGCCCGCGCCTGCGATCACCGCCGTCCGCACCGACCCGTCGGTCGGCATCTCGCGGCAGAGCGTTGCCAGGCGGTCGTACATGCCGAAGGTCATGGCGTTGCGTGCCTGCGGCCGGTTGAAGGTGATCCAGAGGATGCCGTCGCGCAGCTCGTCGGTGATCTCGGGTGTTTGGTCGGTCATCTGTAGAAATACTCCACCAGGAACATCGGGACGGCGGGCACGTAGGTGCAGATCATCAGCACCGCCAGCAGCACGCCGACGAACCAGATGTTGACCTTGGACACTTCCCAAATATTGGCGCGCGCCACCGAACAGGCGGTGATCAGCACCGAGGCCACCGGCGGCGTCTGCTGACCGATGGCGAGGTTCAGCGTCACCACGAGGCCGAAATGCACCGGGTCGATGCCCGCGGAGTTGATCAGCGGGATCACGATCGGGATCACCAGGATGATCGCCGCCGCGGAGTGCAGGAAGAACCCGACCACCAGGAAGAAGAAGTTGAGGATCAGCAGGATCGCCCATTGCTGCGTGGTGATCGACAGGATGCTTTCCGCGAGCTGCTGCGGGATCTGCGCGCGGGTCAGGAACCCGCCCATCAGCACCGACGCGGCGACCAGCAGCATCACCACGGCGGTCTGGATGCCGCCGTCCAGCATGGCGCGGCGCAGGTGCGACAGGTTGAGGTTGCCGTACCAGGCCGACACCGCCAGTGCCGCCAGAACCGCGAGGCCCGCCGCTTCGGTCGCGGTCACGAAGCCGCCGAAGATGCCGCCAAGGATGATCACCGGCAGGGTGAAGGCGGGCAGCGCGTCCATGAAGGTTTCGCGCAGGCGCGGCAGGTTGAACGCCGCCTCGGTCGGGAAGTTGTAGCGCTTGGCAAAGGCGTAGGCCACGAACATCAGCCCGCCCGCGCCGATGAGACCGGGCACCAGACCCGCGACGAACAGCTGCTCGACCGAGGTGTTGGCCGACGCCGCGTAGAGGATCATCGGGATCGACGGCGGAATGATGATCGCCAGCGATGCCGAGGACGAGGTCACGGCGGCCGAGAACTCCTTGGAATAGCCGCGCTTCTTCATCTGCGGAATGAGGATCGACCCCATCGCCGCGACGTCCGCCACGGCAGAGCCGGAGATTTCCGCGAAGAACAGCGACACGCCGATATTGACCATCGCCAGCCCGCCGCGGATGAAACCGATGATCGCCGAGACGAAGTTGATCAGCCGGTCGGTGATGCCGCCCGCGTTCATGATCGCCCCGGCCAGCACGAACATCGGAATGGCGATCAGCGAGAACTTGGTCGACCCGTCGTACATGTCGAGCGCGATGGTCACGAGGCTGGATGCCCCCTCGGTCGCCAGCAGGCCCAGCACGCCGCACATGGCCAGCGCCACGGCGATGGGAATGTTGATGCAGATCATCATCAGCATCGCGATGAAAATGGCTCCGATCAGCATCAGACACGATCCTTGTTTTTTTCGAGTTCGGTTTCGACTTCTTCCTCGATCTCCGCATGTTCCAGCGAAATGCCGGCTGCGGTGAGCTTAAGGAAGGCGGGCAGGCTCAGGATCTGGCCGAGCATGAACAGGATCGCGCCGATCGGGATGACCGACTGGGTGAACTGCACCGGCACCCAACGCAACGACACCAGCGTGTCCCCGGCCAGCACGTCCAGCACCTGCAGCCCGGCGCGCGCCATCAGGAAGAAGAAGGTCAGCACGATCACCTCGCCCACCAGCAGCGCCGCGATCCGCAGGTTTTTGGGCATCGCCAGAAGCACCGTGTCGAACCCGATATGCCGCCGGTGCAGGGCGGCCAGCGCGCTTCCGTAATAGGTGATCCAGGCCAGGATGATCGCCGCCACCTCGTCGTACCAGGAAAAGCTGTTGCCGGTCAGGCGCGCGATCACCGCGAAGCTGACGATCGCCGTCAGGAGGATCATCAGACCCACCGTGATCCATTCGAGTATGCGGCTGATCAGGCGATTTATGCGCGACAGCACGGGGTAGGAGTCATGTTCCATGGCGGCCTGACATGTTGGGCATCACGACGGCCCGGCACCCTCGAAAGGCGCAGGCCGTGGCAATTGAAAGGGGACGGAAAACGAAAGCGGGCGGCGGGATCACCCGCCGCCCGAAAGCTGTTCAGCCCGAGTCGCCAAGACCCAGAACCGTGTCGATCATCTCTTGCGCGCCGTCGACCTCGGCGGCGAAGGCGTCGTAGACCGGCTTGGACGCTTCGATAAAGGCGGCCTTGTCGGCGGTGTTCACCTCGACGCCGGCATCCTCGATCTCCTTGAGCAGCTCTGTTTCCAGTTCAGCGGCCTTCTCGTAGGTGAAGTCCTGTGTCTGGTTGGCGCAGTCGGTCAGCCCGGCCTTCACGTCATCGGGCAGGCCGTCGAACTTGCTCTTGGAAGCGAGGATATAGGCCGGCGTGTAGACGTGGCCGGTGATCGAAAGGTATTCCTGCACTTCCTGGAACTTGGCCGAGGCGATCTGTGCATAGGGGTTTTCCTGGCCGTCGATCACGCCGGTCTGCAGCGCGGTGAACACGTCGGAGAACGCCATCGGCGTCGGGTTGGCGCCGTATTCCTGGAACATCCGCAGACGCCAGACGCCGTTCGGCGTGCGCAGCTTGACGCCTTCGAGGTCCGACGGCACGTTGATCGGGCGCACGTTGTTGGTGATGTGGCGGAAGCCGTTCTCGGCCAGGCCGACGATGTGGTAGCCGTTGTCGTTCGCGGCCTGCTGGAACGTATCCATCATCTCGTCCTGGACACGGCGCATGTGGTCGCGGCTGGTGATGATGTAGGGCATCTCGAAGATACCGAAGCTGTCATCGACCGAGGACATGATCGAGGACGGCAGCGAGAAGTCCATCTGCCCCAGCTTGAGTTTCTGCAGCATTTCCTTGTCGTTGCCCAGCTGCGACGACCCGAAGGTCTGCACCTGGACCTTGTCGGGCATGGCGCCGTTCACGCATTCGGCAAAGTGGTTGACCGAAGCCTCGAACAGCGAGCCGGGCGCGCCGACATGGCCGAACTTCATGGTCATTTCCTGCGCCGATGCGGCGCCGGCAACGCCGGCAAGCGCGGTGGCCGCCAGAAGTGTCTTGATGGTCTTCATGATGTCTCCTCCCAGAGTTTTACGTGTCTTTCGGGCCGTCGCCCCGCGAAGGCCCGCCGGTCAGGCGAGCATCCGCATCGCGGCTTGCACCCCACCGCTTTCGTGGGGCACATCCGCTTTTTTCAGTCCCATTTCGACACCGGCCAAAGTCGCAACCAGCATCAGGTCGTTGAAATCGCCCAGGTGTCCGATTCGGAACACCCTGTCGGCGACCTTGGAGAGGCCATTGCCCAGCGAGATGTCGAAATGCTCCAGCGTCGTGGCCCGGAAGGCGTCGGCGCTGTGGCCTTCGGGCATCTTCACCGCGGTCAGCACGCCGCTTTCCTGGCCCTGCGTGGCGCAAAGCACCTCGAGCCCCCAATGCCGCACGGCCGCGCGAGTCGCGGCGCCGTGGCGGGCATGGCGCGCAAAGACATTCTCCAACCCCTCCTCGTGCAGCATGTCGATGGCCTCGTTCAGACCATAGAGCAGGTTGGTCGCGGGCGTGTAGGGGAAATATCCGGTCTTGTTGGGGCCCAGCATCTCGGCCCAGTCCCAGTAGGACCGTTGCAAGGTCGCCGTCTTGTTTGCTGCGAGTGCCTTGGCGCTTACCGCGTTGAACGACAGGCCCGGCGGCAGCATCAGACCCTTCTGCGAGCCGGACACCGTCACGTCCACGCCCCAAGCATCGTGCTGATACTCCAGCGACGCAAGACCCGAGATCGTGTCGACCATGAAGAGCGCCGGGTGCCCCGCCGCGTCGATAGCCTTGCGCACGGCGGCGATGGGCGACACCGACCCGGTCGAGGTTTCGTTGTGGACAACGCAGACGGCCTTGATCTCGTGGCCCTTGTCCTCGGCCAGCCGCGCCTCGATCCGCTCGGGATCGGCACCGCCGCGCCAGTCGCCCTCGATGAACTCGGCCTGAAGACCCAGCTTTTCCGCCAGCTTCTTCCAGAGCGTCGCGAAATGCCCGGTCTCGAACATCAGCACCTTGTCGCCGGGCGACAGCGTGTTTACCAGCGCCGCCTCCCAGGCACCGGTGCCGGACGCGGGATAGATGAAGACATGCTCTTCGGCGTTGAAGATGGTCTTGAGCCCGCTCAGCGCCTTTTGGCCGACCTTGGCGAAATCCGGCCCGCGGTGGTCGATGGTCTGCTGGGAAATCGCGCTCAGGATCCGGTCCGGCACGGCGCTCGGCCCCGGGATCTGCAGGAAATGACGGCCCGCTTTTCTCATGACACCAAGCTCCGCATACTTCCCCCATCTTTCCCGCCGCGACGATCCGCACAGCGCTTGCTTTCGATTTTCGTTGCCTAACCATAATTTTGAATGCAAAATTAAGTCAACAAAAATTATCGCCCACCCCGACTGCAAGAAACGGACGCCTCATGCCCCAGCTTTCCGACATCCTGAAATCCCGCGTCGAAGGCGACCTTCTGTTCGACCGGTTCTCGCGGGGGCGGTATGCGACCGACGCATCGCTCTACCAGATGATGCCGCTGGGCGTGCTGTCGCCGAAATCTACCGACGACATCGCCGCCGCCATCGACATCGCCCGCGAACAGCGCGTGTCGCTGCTGCCGCGCGGCGGCGGCACCTCGCAATGCGGGCAGACCGTGAACGAGGCGCTGGTGCTGGACAACACGCAGTACTTCAACGACATCCTCGAACTCGACGTCGAGAACATGCGCTGCGTGGTGCGCCCCGGCATCGTGCTGGACGAGCTGAACCGGCAACTCAAACCGCACGGTCTGTGGTTCCCCGTCGACGTCTCGACCGCGTCGCGGGCCACCATCGGCGGCATGGCCGGCAACAACTCCTGCGGCGGCAAGTCGCTGCGCTACGGGATGATGCGCGACAACGTGCTGTCCATCGACGCCTTCCTCGCCGACGGCAGCCACCATCACTTCGGCCCCGCCGGGTCCGATGCGACGCCGGGGTATTCCGACCTGCTGGACGACATGCTGCGCCTCGGCACCCGCGAGGCCGACGAGATCGACGCGCGCTTCCCGAAGGTCATGCGCCGGGTCGGCGGCTACAACATCGACGCGCTCACCCCGCGCCAGTCGCCGGTGAACCTCGCGCAGCTTCTGGTCGGCTCCGAGGGCACGCTGGCCTATTCCACCGCCATCGAGCTCAGGCTCTGGCCGATCCTGTCGCAGAAGGTGCTGGGCGTCTGCCACTTCCCCACCTTCCACCAGGCGATGCAGGCGGCGCAGCATCTGGTGACGCTGAAGCCGCAGGGTGTGGAGCTGGTCGATTCGACCATGATCGCCCTCGCCCGCGACATCCCGATGTTCCGCAAGACCATCGAAGAGGTGGTGACCGGCAACCCCGAGGCACTGCTGCTGGTCGAATTCGCGGAGGAAGACACGTCCCGGCACCCCGAAAGGCTCAAGGCGCTCGAAGAGATGATGGGCGACCTGGGCTATTCCTGGACCGGCACCGGCAAGGCCTGGGGCGGCGTGACCAAGGTCACGGATGCCGCGATGCAGGGCCGCATTGCCGATCTGCGCAGTTCCGGCCTCAACATCATGATGTCGATGAAGGACGACGGCAAACCGGTGTCCTTTGTCGAGGATTGCGCCGTCGAATTGCCGGATCTCGCCGACTACACCGCCGGCCTGACCGAGATCTTCGAAAAACACGGCACCACTGGGACTTGGTACGCCCACGCTTCGGTCGGCTGCCTGCATGTGCGGCCGGTGCTGAACCTCAAGCTCGACAAGGACGTCAAGGCGATGCGCGCCATCGCCGAGGAATGTTTCGACCTTGTCGGCCGCTACAAGGGGTCGCATTCGGGCGAACACGGCGATGGCATCGTCCGCTCGGAATTCCACGAGAAGATGTTCGGCGCCCGCATGGTCGCCAACTTCGCCGAGGTGAAGAAACGCTTCGACCCGGACGGGCTGTTCAACCCCGGAAAGATCGTCGATGCGCCAAGGATGGACGACCGGCGGCTCTTTCGCTACGGCCCGGACTACAAGGCACCGGAGTTCCGGACCGAGCTTGACTGGTCCGACTGGACCGGCAGCGGCGGCGGATTTCAGGGCGCCGTCGAGATGTGCAACAACAACGGCGCCTGCCGCAAGCTGAAGGGCGGGGTCATGTGCCCGTCCTTCCGTGCGACCCGCAAGGAAAAGGACCTGACCCGCGGCCGCGCCAATTCCCTGCGGCTGGCAATCACCGGGCAGCTTGGTCCCGATGCTCTGACTTCGGATGCGATGGCCGACACCATGAAGCTTTGCGTGTCCTGCAAGGGCTGCAAGCGCGAATGCCCCACCGGCGTCGACATGGCCCGGATGAAGATCGAGGTTCAGGCGGCCCGGGTCCGCAAGCACGGGCTGAGCCTGCACGACCGGCTGGTCGGCTACCTGCCCCGCTACGCCCCGCTGGCGTCAAAGCTGTCGTTCCTCGCCAACCTGCGCAATTCCGTGCCGGGACTTGCGAAACTGACCGAGCGCCTGACCGGCTTTACCGCCACCCGCGACCTGCCGCACTGGAGCGCGCGGCCCTTTCGCGACGACGAGGTGCGCAAGACCGAAGCGCCGGGCGCGGTGCTGTTCGCCGATTGCTTCAACCGGTATTTCGAACCCGAGAACCTGCGCGCCACGGTCAAGGTCATGGAGGCCGCCAAGGTGCCGCTGCACGTCGCCGCGGCTCCGAAGGGCGAACGCCCGCTCTGCTGCGGGCGCACCTTCCTGTCCGCGGGCCTTGTCGACGAGGCACGGACCGAGGCGAAGCGGCTGATGGATGCGCTGGTGCCCTACGCCGAACAGGGCCTGCCCATTGTCGGACTGGAGCCCAGTTGCCTTCTGACCCTGCGCGACGAGATCCCGGCCCTGCTGCCCGGCGCTGAAAGCGCGCTGCTGGCACGGCAGGCGCGGATGCTCGAAGAATACATCGCCGATCAGGATGGCGATCCCGATTTCGACCTGCCGCTGAGTTCTCCGGCGCCGAAGGTGCTGCTGCACGGGCATTGCCACCAGAAGGCCATGGGCGTGATGTCCAGCTTGGAAAAAACGCTGGCACGCCTGCCCGATACCGAGGTCGAGGTGGTCGAAACCAGCTGTTGCGGCATGGCGGGGGCCTTCGGCTATGGTAGCGACACGCACGAGGTGTCGCGCAAGATGGCCGAGGCCGACCTCGCGCCGGCGGTCCGCGCCGCCGATAAGACAACGCTGGTCGTGGCCGACGGCACATCCTGCCGGCACCAGGTGGCGGACACGACCGGGCGCAAGCCGATCCATGTGGCACGGCTGTTGGAAATGGCGTTGAAACGGTGAGGCGAGGCACAGGATGAAGGACGCAGGATCACAGTTCACGATCACCCGCAAATCGCTGCACCAGGAACTGGTGGACCGGTTGCAGGTGATGATCATCGGCGGCGAACTGGTGCCCGGTGCCAAGGTGCCGGAAAAGACACTCTGCGCCACCTTCGGCGTGTCGCGCACGCCGCTGCGCGAGGCGCTCAAGGTGCTGGCCTCGGACGGGCTGGTGCGGCTGGAGCCGAACCGCGGCGCCTGGGTCACGACGGTCACCGTCAGCGAGGTCAACGAGGTCTTTCCGGTGCTCGGCGCGCTCGAGGCGCTGTCGGGCGAGCTTGCCTGCAAGAGCATCACCGACGCAGAGATCGAGACCGTGCGCCACCTGCATGAAGAGATGCTGCAAAGCTACGAGGACCGCGACCTGGACCGCTATTTCGCGATCAACCAGAAGATCCACCGCGCCATCCTCGACGCCGCGCGCAACGAGACGCTGACCACCTCGTGCCACGCGCTGTCGTTCCGGATGCAACGCGCCCGCTACCTGGCCAACATGACCGAGGGCCGCTGGCGCACGGCGGTGCAGGAACACGAGAAGATCCTGCAGTACCTGGTCGCGCGGGACGGGCCGAACCTGGCGCGGACGCTGCTCGACCACATGGAGTCAAAGCGGGTTTCCGTGGTCAAATGGCTCGAATCCCGCGACGCGATGCCCGACAGCGCCTGACGCGCGCCGTTTCAGGTCCTGCGGCCCGCCAGCAGGGACGATTTGGCGATCTTGTCGTTCAGCGTCCGGCGCGGAATGCCCAGAAGGCGCGCCGCCGCTTCGGTGTTGCCCTGGCACTGGTCCAGCACGCGGGCGATCTCCTGCACCTCGAAGGCGGCGACGAGGTCGCGCAGGGTCTGGTGGGTGTCGACCGCCGGGCCGGTGGCGGTGTCCCGCACCGCGCGCCGCGGCGCGGAAAGGCCCAGCACGTGACGATCCGCCAGCAACCGCAGCTCGTGCGCATTTCCGGGCCAGTGATGCGCCTGCAGCGCCTTGCGATCCTGGAAACTCAACTCGGGCACCGCGCGCCCATGCCGCGCGGCGGCCCGTCGAACGAAATGCTGGAAGATCTCCGGAACATCCGCCGCGATCTGCCGCAGCGGCGGAAGCGTCACCTCGTATCCCGCAATGCGGTAGTACAGATCCTCGCGGAACGCTCCGGCGCCGATGGCCTCGCGGAGAGGATTGGATGTCGAGGCGACGACGCGGAAATCGAGCTTGCGCGCACCCTCGGCGCTTTCGACTTCGCGGGTCTGGAGGACCCTCAGCATCTTCGGTTGAAGCGCCGGAGCCAGCGTGTCGATCTGATCCAGGAACAGCGTACCGCCATCGGCCGAGGCGATAAGCCCCGTGCGCGTTGCGTCCCGACCGTCGCCGAAAAGCACCTGTTCGGCACCGACGTCCGGCAGGATCGCGCAGTTGACCACCACGAAAGGGCCGTCGCCGCGCGGCCCCTTCCGGTGCAACTGCCGCGCCGCCAGTTCCTTGCCGGTGCCGGTCTCTCCGGTCAGCACCACGTCGATATCGAGCGGCGCGACTTCGGCCAGCGTGCGACGCAGGGCGGCGATCGGCCGGCTGTCACCGACGAAATCGTCCTGCTCTTCCAGCCTGGTCTGCAGCCGCGCCACCTCGGCCTTGAGCCGCACGGTCTTGAGCGCGCGCTCGATCACCGACATCAGGTGTTCGGCGTCATAGGGTTTTTCCAGGAAATCCTCCGCCCCGCGCTGCATCGCGCGCACCGCATGGGCGACATCCCCGTGACCGGTCAGCAGCACGACCGGCACGTCGCATCCCGCCTCTGTCAGCTTGTCGAGCAGGCCGATCCCGTCCAGCCCCGGCATCCGCAGGTCGGTGAGCACCAGCGCCGGGGCATCGTCGAGCGCCGCGACCAGCGCCGCCTCGCCGCCGGTGAAAGCGACGGTCTCGTGCCCAACGGCGCAAATCAGGTCGCAAAGCCCATCAAGGTGGTCGGGGTCGTCGTCCACCACGAAAATGCGCGCGCCGCTCATTCGGCGGCCACCCGGTCTTCGGTCAGAAGCTCGAAACTCAGCGTCGCGCGGGTGCCGCCGCCCGGTGCATCGGCCAGTTGCATCCGGCCGCCGAATTCCTCGACGATGGCGCGCGAGATCGACAGGCCCAAACCCAGGCTCTCACCGGTCTGCTTGGTGCTGAAGAACGGCTCTGCAACGCGCGCCAGCAGCGACGAGGGAATGCCGAGACCGTTGTCGACCACGGCGATCTCGACCATGCTCCCACTGCGGCTGCGTTCGACCGCGATGCGGGCATCGGCGCGGCCCGCCACGGCATCGAGCGCGTTCATCAGGAGGTTCACAAGCACCTGTTCCAGCCGAACCTGCCCCGCCAGGATCACCGGCGACGGACCGTCCGGGTCAAAGCCGATGGAGACACCCCCATCGGTTGCACGTGGTGCCACCAGTTCCAGAGCGCCGTGGATGGCGGCATCGACCGGCACCGGCCTGCGGTCGCCGGATTCCTTGCGCGAAAAGCTTTTCAGATGCCGAATCGTGCGCAGGATGCGGCGGATATGCCCGCGCGCCTTCTCGATGCGCGAGGTCGCGTAGGCATCCTCGATCTTGCCTGACAGCAGGGCCGCGGCCAGCGTCGCCTCCATCGCCGCGAGCGGCTGGCTGATCTCGTGCACGATGGCCGCGGACATGCGGCCAAGAGCGGCCATCTTCTCGGAATGCACCAGCGCATCCTGTGCCTCGCGCAGATCGTCCTCTGTCCGGCGGCGTTCCTCGATCTCTCGCGCGAGCGCCGCGGTGCGTTCGGTCACACGGGTTTCCAGCAGCGCCCCCTGCCGCAGCCGCAGGTCGATGAGCCGCCGCCGCTGCCGGTAGGTCTGCGCCAAAAGGCCAAGCATCAGCGTCGTGAGCAACGCCACGGCCCCGGTCATCCACGCCGCGCGCAGCGCCGGCGCCGCGGGAGTGCTGCCCAGCAGCGTCCAGTCTTCGACCGGCAGGCGTTGCTGGCGCAACAGCCGCAGGCTGCTGTCCAGGGCCGCGAGCTGCTGATCCGCCGCTTCCAGCACTGGCGCACGTTCGGTGACCGGGATCTCGGCAAAGGCCCGCGCCTCGGCGATCGCCGCCTCCCGCGCCGGGTCGAGCGGCGTCAGGGGACGGTAGATCCAGTCCGGCGCACCCGACAGGATCACCACGCCATACCGGTCCGCCACCGCCAGCGTCCCGCCCGCGTCACGCCAGGTCTCTTGCAGCGGCCGCAGGTCGACCTTGACCACCATTACCGCTGTGCGGTCTGCAATCCGGCCCCGCGAGGACAGGAAATATCCCGGCTTTCCGGTCGTCACCCCGACCGCGTAGAAACGCCCGGCACCGACGCGCATCGCATCGCGGAAATAGGGCCGGAAGGCGTAGTTCTCGCCGACGAAGCTGCCGGCGTCCTGCCAGTTGCTCGACGCCAGCGTCGTGCCGTCGGCATTCAGCAGGAATAACTCGTCGGCGCCCGACTGTTCTGCGGCGACGGCCAGCGCCCGGCTGGCGGCCAGCGTTGCCGTTGCATCCTCGGGCGCGCTGATAGCGGCGCGGATGCGCGGATCTTCGAGCGCCAGCGACGGCAGGTAGCGGAACCGCTCGATCTCCGCTTCGATGGTGCGCGCGGTGAGCACCAGAGACCGGTCCAGCCGCTGTCCGAGAGAGGCCTTCGCCACATGCCATGCGGCAAACCCGGCCACCCCGGCGGCGAGGATCGCGCAGAGCAGAAGCAAGGGCCAGGCGGTCTTGGGGTGCCGGGGTGTCATGGCGTTTACTCTGGCACGGTTGCGGGCCGTGCGGAACGGGTATCGTCGCAGGGCGCGATGCGGATCGGGGCGCCGCGCGTTTCTCCGATCTCGCGGCAGGTGCCATCGGCGCACAGGCGCCAACCGGCGCCCGTGGCCCCCGAGGCGGCGAGCAAAAGCTCCGGCACCCTCTGCCCGCCGTCCGACACCCACCAGCCGTCCCTGAGGCGCGCCTCCGGACCTGGCTCCATCCCCGCCCCCGATCCGCGCAACGCACTGCGGTCGAGCCGCAGGGCGCCGCCATCAACCGTCCAAGTCTCGACCCAGGCGACACGCTCGACCGAATGGGTCCAGTCGAGCGTGAAGCTGGGCTGCGCCAGCGCCAGCACCGCCGCGCCGATGGCAAGGCACGCGGCGCTCATGCCCGCGCGGCCCGGCGTCCGCCGATCCAGATCGTGCCGAAGGTCAGGGCCGCCAGGGCAAAGCCGATCTCGTCGGTGAGCGGCAGCGCCGCGATGAGCGTGAAGGCCGCGATCATCGCCAGCGCCCGCACCGGCCAGCCCAGCCGGTGCCCCAGCCAGCCGATCACCGCGACGCCCCAGAGCGCGATCGACAGAACCGTCTTCGCGATCACGTAGACGACCGCCGGCCAGAACCCGATGGCCTCGGCCAGCGGTCCGCCCGGCTGCAGCATCAGCACCGGCGTGTAGACCGCCATGAACGGAATGACGAAGCCCGCCGCCGCGACCTTGATCGCCTCCATCGAGATGCGCAGCCCGTTGGCCTTGGCGATGGGCGCCGCGGCAAAGCAGGCGAGCGCCACCGGCGGCGTCAGGTCCGCGAGGATGCCGAAGTAGAAGACGAACATGTGGCTGACGATCAGCGGCACCCCGAGGTCCAGAAGCGCCGGGCCGGCGATGGACGAGGTGATGATGTAATTGGGGATCGTGGGGATACCCATACCGAGGAAGATGCAGGTGACCATGGTCAGCACGAGCGACAGGAAAAGGCTTTCCTGCCCGATCGACACGATGAACTGGCCGAATGTGTTGGCCGCACCGGTCAGCGTCATGGTCCCGATGATGACCCCCACCAGCGCGCAGGCCACGCCGACGGGAAGCGCCGTGCGCGCGCCTTCGGCGAGGCTGTCGCGAATGAGGCCCAGCGTCTCGCGCCCGCCTTTCGACACGGCGCACCAGAGGACCAGCACCGCGATGGCGGCAAAGAGCACGTTGGTCCCGAATTGCAGGAAGGCCGCCGTCACAAGTCCCAGCCCGATCCAGAACAGCACCCGCAGCGTCGTGGACGGCAGGCCCAGCACCACAGACCCGCCGAGGATCAGCAGCACCGTGAGCGCAAGGCCGACCGTGCCCGCGAAAAGCGGCGTGTAGCCGCCGAAGAGCAGGTAGATCAGAACGCCCAGCGGCACCAGCAGCATCCAGCCGTCCTTGACCGCCTTGAGAGGTGAAGGCAGATCCTCGCGCGGCAGGCCGCGCAGCGCGTGCTTCCCGGCTTCGAGGTGGACGATCCAGAAGGCCGAGGCGAAATACAGAACGGCCGGGACCAGCGCCGCCTTCACGACCTCGACATACGGCACGTCCAGCGTCTCGGCCATGATGAAGGCGACGGCGCCCATCACCGGCGGCATGATCTGCCCGCCCATGGAGGCCGTCGATTCGACGCCGCCCGCGAATTCTGCGCGGTAGCCGAAGCGCTTCATCAACGGGATGGTGAACTGTCCGGTGGTGACGACGTTGGCAACGCCCGAGCCCGAGATCGTGCCCATCAGCCCCGACGATACCACCGACACCTTCGCGGCTCCGCCCTGGCGGTGGCCGAAGAGGCCCATCGAGACATCGGTGAAGAGCGTGATCATCCCCGCGCGTTCGAGGAAAGATCCGAACAGGATGAAGAGGAAGATATAGGTCGAGGAGACGTAGATCGGGATGCCGTAGATGCCTTCGGTGCCAAAGGCCATGTGGTCGATCACCTGCTCGAAGGCGTAGCCGCGGTGATTGAGCGGGAACGGCAGGTATTCCCCGAAGAGGCAATAGGCCAGGAACAGACCCGAGATGATCGGCAGCGCGATGCCCATCATCGCATAGGCGGCGGCAAAGACCGTCATTAGCGCCGCGACACCGACGATGATATCCAGGTGCGTCGGTCGGCCGGCGCGCAGGATGAGGTCACGGTATTCGATCCACTGGTAGGCGGCGATCAGCACGCCTAAGGCCGCCAGGGTCCAGGCCAGCCCGCGCAGCACGGGACCGGCGTCACGCGCATAGGCGATGAGCGGAAAAGTCAGCGCGATCAGAAAGCCCACGTGCACCGCGCGGGTGATCTGGCTGGGCAGGTCGACGAGATGGGCGGCCGTGGCGATCTGGAAGATCGAGAAGATCACCGCGATCCAGAAAAGCACGCGGCCCACGGCTCCGGCGGGAAAGCTCACGCCATGGGTTTCCGCCGCAACCGGCGGCGCAGCTTGGTCGGTCATGTCGGTCTCCGGGATTTGGCAGGGATACGCGCCGCGCATCGGGGGGGATGCGCGGCGCGGTGTCAGGCCGTGATCAGTTGATCAGGCCCTGCTCGCGGTAGTACCGCTCCGCACCCGGATGCAGCGGAACCGGCATGCCGTCGAGCGCTGTTTCCAGCGCGATCTGCGCCGCGGCCTGGTGCGACGAGGTCAGCGTCTCGATGTTCTCGAACAGCAGCTTGGTCATCTGATAGGCCAGCTCCTCTGACACGTCCGCGTGGCTGATCAGGTAGTTGGAGATCGCCACGGTCGGCACGTCCGCATCCTGCCCGTCATAGGTTCCGGCGGGGATCGTCGCCGCCTGGTAGGGCGCGCCGAGGGTTTCCGCGATCTCCGCCGGGATCGACACCACGGTGATCGGCACCGAGGACGACAGGTCGCGGATCGACGCCACGCCCAGACCCGCCGATTGCAGCGTCGCGTCAAGCTGGCGGTTCTTCATCAGTTCGACCGATTCGGCAAAGGGCAGGTATTCGGTCTTGCCAAGGTCGTCATAGCTCATCCCGGCGGCGCCGAGGATGGCGCGGGCGTTCAGTTCCGTGCCCGAGGCAGGCGCGCCGACCGAAAGGCCCTTGCCCGGCAGGTCGTCGAGCGTGGCGATGCCGCTGTCGGCGAGCGCCACGAGCTGTATGAAGTTCGGATAGATCGCGGCGATGCCGCGCAGCTGGTCGAGCTTTTCGGGAAACCCCGCCTCGGCATCGCCTTCCCAGGCCGCCGCGACGCTGTCGCCGAGGGCAAAGGCGATCTCGCCCCGGCCCTGCTGCAAGAGGTTCAGATTCTCGACCGACGCCTTGGTGGACTGCACCTGCGTCCGCACCTGGTCGATATTCTCGGCATAGATGTTCGCAAGCCCCGCGCCCAGCGGATAGTAGACGCCCGACGTGCCGCCGGTCAGCACGTTGACGAAATTCTGCGCCTGCGCGCCGGTGGCGGCAACCGCGACGACGGATGCAAGAAACGTGCCGCGCAGCGCGGATGTGAAATGGCTCATGGTGTCCTCCCTTGACGTAAGCGGCCGCCCGGCGGGCGACCGGGCACAGCAAGCGCGAGGCGGGAGGGAAAGGCAAAACCTGCGCGCCGGGGCGCGGAAATCAGCGCGCAACGAATTGCCCTGCGGCAGGCGGGGAATTGCCCGATCAGGGGCAATCAATTGATATCAGGATATATTTCTCGGAAAGGCGCAAGCCGACGTTTCGGTGCGACCAGCCGGATCATCGGACCGGCCAGAGAAAGCCGATGCCGCGCCTTCGCGCCGATGCGGTGGACGCTCAGTGGTCAGGTGTTGAACAGGAAGTGCAGCACGTCGCCGTCCTTGACGGTATAGGCCTTGCCCTCGGCGCGCATCTTGCCCGCATCCTTGGCCGCCTGTTCGCCGCCCAGGGTGACGAAATCGTCATAGGCGATGGTCTCGGCGCGGATGAAGCCGCGTTCGAAATCGCCGTGGATCACGCCGGCGGCCTGCGGTGCGAGGGTGCCGCTGCGGATGGTCCAGGCGCGTGCCTCTTTCGGGCCAACGGTGAAATAGGTCTCGAGGTGCAGCAGGTCGTAACCCGCGCGGATCAGCCGGTCGAGGCCGGGCTCTTCCAGGCCCATCTCCGACAGGAACATCTCGGCTTCCTCGGCGTCGAGCTGCGCGATCTCCTCCTCGATCCGGGCCGAGATGATGACATGCGCATTGCCCTGCGCGCTGGCCATCTCTGCCACCGCCTTGGAATGGTCGTTGCCGGTGGCCGACTGGTCCTCGGCGACGTTGCAGACGTAAAGCACCGGCTTGGCGGTCAGAAGTTGCAGCATCTTCCAGGCCTTGGCGTCCTCGGCATCCACCTCGACAGTACGCGCCGGCTTGCCCTCTTCCAGCGCCGCGAGGGCGGCCTTGAGCAGACGTTCCTGCTGCACCGCGTCCTTGTCGCCGCCGCGCACCTTGCGCACGAGGCCCTGCAGGCGCTTTTCGATGCTTTCGATATCGGCGATCATCAGCTCGGTCTCGATCGTGTCCGCATCCGCCACCGGGTCGACCCGGCCCTCCACATGGGTCACGTCGCCATCCTCGAAGCAGCGCAGCACATGGGCGATGGCGTCGACCTCGCGGATGTTGGCCAGGAACTGGTTGCCCAGCCCTTCGCCCTTGGACGCACCTTTGACGAGGCCCGCAATGTCCACGAAGGTCATGCGCGTGGGGATGATCTGCTTGGACTTGGCGATGCCCGCCAGCTTGTCCAGCCGCTTGTCCGGCACCGCGACGTCGCCCACGTTGGGCTCGATGGTGCAGAACGGAAAGTTCGCCGCCTGCGCCGCGGCGGTGCGGGTCAGCGCGTTGAACAGCGTCGACTTGCCGACGTTGGGCAGTCCCACGATTCCCATCTTGAAGCCCATGACGCTCTCCTTCAGCCGCGTTTGAGCCTGTGTCTAGTGGGGGTCCGTGGCGGGTGCAAGGTGCCCCGCATTCTGGCCGCGCATCCCCGGCAGGGATTGTCCCCAGAACCGCCAGAGCATCGCCAGCGCCGCCAGGGTCAGGCCGAAGACGAGCCCCAGCCAGATGCCGACGGCCTCGCCGCCGAGCACGAACCCGAAGACGTAGGAGGCCGGGATGCCGACGCCCCAATAGGCGGCGATGGCCATGATCATCGGCACCCGCGTGTCCTGCATGCCGCGCAGGATGCCCAGCGCGACGACCTGCGCGCCGTCGACCAGCTGGAAGAGCGCCGCCACGGCGAGCAGCGTCACGCCGGTGGCGACGATGGCATCGCGCGCCGGGTCGGCGGGGTCGATGAAGGCGCTCACCAGCAGGTGCGGCAGGGTCAGGAACAGCGTGATGGTCATCAGCGACATGGCCAGCGACAGGCCCAGCACGGTCCGAGCGCCGCGGGCCAGATGCTCGGGATCGTTCCGGCCCAGCGCGTTGCCGGCGCGGATCGTGGCGACATTGCCGAAGCCCAGGTGCACCATGAAGGTGGCCGAGGCGGTCTGCAGCGCGATGCCATGCGCGGCCAGCGGCACGGTCCCGAGCCAGCCCATCATGATCGCGGTGGCCTCGAAGAGCCCGACCTCGGCCAGCGTCGTCAGGCCGATGGGCACGCCCAGCCGGAACACCCGCGCGAACATCTGCGGATCGGCGCGCCAGAAGCGTTGGAACATCGCGTGCTGGGGCATGCGCCGCTGGGTGTAGACCGCGATGGCCACCAGCGCCGTCAACTGCGACAGGATCGCGGCGATGGCCGCCCCGGCGATGCCCAGCTCCGGCGCGCCCCAGTTGCCGAAGATCAGCGCGTAATTGCCCATCCCGTTGGCGATGGCCGCCAGCACCGTGACCAGCAGCACCACGCGCGTCCGCTCCAGCGCCGCGAGGTAGCTTTTCAGCACCATGACCAGCAGCGCGGGCAACATCCCGAAGCCGGCGATGCGCAGGTATGTCTGCGCATCCGCCGCCAGCGCCTCGGTCTGGCCCAACGCCAGCAGGATCGCGCCCGAGAACCACAGCAGCGGCATCACGGCGGCCCAGTAGAGGCCGGACAGCCACAACCCCATGCGCGTCACCCGGCGCACAGTCTGGGTGTCGTCCGATGCGGCGGCCTGCGCCACCAGCGGCATCACCGCCCAGGCAAAGCCGCAGCCCATGAGGAAGAAGACGAAGAAGAACGCCGTCGCCAGCGTCAGCGCCGCCAGAGACTCGGCCCCGTACCAGCCCAGCATGATCGTGTCCGTCAGGCCGATGGCGAATTGCGCGAGATGCCCGCCGATGAGCGGCAGGCCCAGCGTCAGCACCGCACGGATGTGCTGCGAGTATGTCATCCAGGCCGTGTTCATGCGCCGGCTTTAGGCCGCGCGCCGTACCGACACAAGCGCCTCAGGCCCGGCCTCCGGCCAATCCTCGCCGCCGGGCGCCGGAAAATTCGAATTTTCCGGTCCGTTTTCCTCGAGGAAAACGCGCCCCGGGACCGGTCGGCGCGTTACTTTTCCAGCTCGCCGCGCCAGCGGTGCCGCGGCGAGAAGCCGACCATGCGCCGGGCCTTGGAGATGTCGTAGAAGGTCTCGGTCTCGCCCATCTCGCGGCGCACCGGCACGCCCTCGTAGTACCGCGCGATGATCTCGGACGTGCTCAGCGCCACCGAGACGTCTTCGTTGGCGACGTTGAAGACCTCAAAGCCCAGCCCGTCCGTTTCGAGACAGCACTGCACCATACGGCCCAGGTCGCGCGCGTCGATATAGGCGAAGATGTTGCGCCGCCGCTGGTCCGGGTTCTCGATGAAATCCGGGAAGAGCTCGGTGTACTCATGCGGCTCGATCACGTTGTTGATCCGCAGCCCGTAGATGTCGAGGCGCGTGCGCGCCTGGAACGACCGCGCGCAGGCCTCGTTCACCACCTTGGACATGGCATAGCTGTCGTGCGGCACGGTGGGATGATCCTCGTCCACCGGCACGTAGTCCGGCTTCATCTCGCCATCGGCGAAACAGATGCCGTAGGTCGTCTCGGAACTGGCGAAGATCACCTTGGGGATGCCGAGCTTTGTCGCCGCTTCCAGCACGTTGTAGGTGGCGAGCGTGTTGGTGCGGAAAAGCTCGTTGTCGGGCTTGATCAGGATCCGCGGGATCGCCGCGAAATGCACCACGGCGTCGAAGTCGGGGCGCCCGGTGCCCGGCTCGAGCTCGTCCAGACCGGCATAGGAGGTCAGCGCGTTCCAGACCTGACCGTTCTCGGTCAGATCGACGGTGAGGTTGTCGACGCCGGGATGGTCCAGCGGCACGAGGTCGGCGTTGACGACGCGGTGGCCTTGATCGAGCAGGAAAGGGATGACGTGACGGCCGGCCTTGCCGCTACCGCCGGTGAAGAGAATGCGCATGGGTCTGCTCCTGTATCTTGGCGCCACGAGCTAGGGCGCGTCGCCGCCTCGCCCATTGATTTCCCCCCCGAGTTCCGGCAGGACAGCCGGAACCAGTTGCAAGGAACGACCATGACACGCATCGACGCCAGGTTCGCCGCGCTCAAGACCGAGGGAAAGAAGGCCTTCGTCGCCTATGTGATGGCCGGCGATCCGGATTTCGACACCTCGCTGGAGCTGGTGCAGGGCCTGCCGGATGCGGGCGTCGACGTGATCGAACTGGGCCTGCCCTTCACCGATCCGATGGCCGACGGTCCGACGATCCAGCTCGCCGGTCAGCGCGCGCTCGAAGGCGGCATGACGCTGGACCGCACGCTGGAGCTGGCGCGTCGGTTCCGCGAAGGCGACGACAGCACGCCGATCGTGCTGATGGGCTATTACAACCCGATCTATTCGCGCGGCGTCGCCAAGTTTCTCGAACAGGCGAAGGAGGCCGGGATCGACGGGCTGATCGTCGTCGACCTGCCCCCCGAGGAGGACGACGAGCTCTGCATCCCCGCGCAGAAGGCCGGGTTGAACTTCATTCGCCTGGCGACGCCCACGACCGACGACAAGCGCCTGCCCAAGGTGCTCGAGAACACCAGCGGGTTCGTCTATTACGTCTCGATTACCGGCATCACCGGCGCGGCTGCGGCCGAAGCCGCCGATGTCGCGCCCGAAGTGGCGCGGATCAAGTCGCAGACCGATCTGCCGGTGATCGTCGGCTTCGGCATCCGCACCCCCGAAGCATCCGAAAGCATCGCCGGCATCGCGGATGGCTGCGT
Organism: Thalassococcus profundi; assembly: GCF_003344785.1. Lineage (GTDB taxonomy): Bacteria > Pseudomonadota > Alphaproteobacteria > Rhodobacterales > Rhodobacteraceae > Puniceibacterium > Puniceibacterium profundi. Next base: position 101,560 of record NZ_QPMK01000002.1, read on the forward strand.
CGTGGGATCGGCCATCGTGTCCGATCTGGCCTCGGGCAAGCCGGTGGACGAGGTGCTGGCTTTCGTGAAATCGCTGGCGGACGGCGCGCACCGGGCCTGACCGTTACGGTCCTGTGCGGGGCCGGCGGCGGCCCGCCGGGGTGCCGCTCAGACGATGCCGCTTCTCGATTTATGGCGGCCAGAGCCGGACGACCTCGGTGCATTGCGCCAGGCGTCACCAAAGCGGCAGCCCGGTGGGGCGGGCCGCCGCTGGCCCGGCACCTTCGGTGCTGTTCGGGCCGGCCACAACGCTCCTGCTAGATCGGTCAAACATCGGTCTGAAGGCTAACTCAGGCGCGCTTGCCGATGCTCTCCACGCCCAGCACTGACAGCACCTTAGCCTCGATCTTTTCGGCATCGAGCCCGGCCACCGCGTACATGTCCGCCGGGCTTGCCTGGTCGATGAACACGTCCGGCAACACCATCGACCGGAACCGCAAGCCGCTGTCGAACACGCCCTCCTCGGCCAGAAGCTGTGCGACATGGCTACCGAAACCGCCGACCGCGCCTTCCTCGATGGTGATGAGCGCCTCGTGCTCGGCGGCAAGCCGCAGGATCAGGTCGCGGTCCAGCGGCTTGGCGAATCGCGCATCCGCCACGGTGGGCGAGATGCCACGCGCCTCCAGCGTCTCGCAGGCCTTGCGCACTTCGCCAAGCCGCGTGCCGAAGGACAGGATCGCCACGCGCTTGCCCTCGCGGATCATCCGGCCGCGGCCGATCTCGAGCACCTCGCCGCGCTCGGGCATCTCGACGCCTTCGCCTTCGCCGCGCGGATAGCGGAAGGCGATGGGTCCATCGTCATGCGCCGCCGCGGTGGCAACCATGTGCTTGAGCTCCGCCTCGTCCGCCGCCGCCATGACGGTGAAGCCCGGCAGGTTGCTCAGGTAAGCGATGTCGTAGCTGCCCGCGTGGGTGGCGCCATCGGCGCCAACGAGCCCCGCGCGGTCCACGGCAAACCTCACCGGCAGGCGCTGGATCGCCACGTCGTGCACGACCTGGTCGTAGCCGCGCTGGAGAAATGTCGAATAGATCGCGCAGAAGGGCCGCATCCCCCCCGCCGCCAGACCGGCGGCAAAGGTCACGCCATGCTGTTCCGCGATGCCCACGTCGAAGCAGCGGCTGGGATAGCGCTCGGCAAAGAGATTGAGCCCGGTGCCGTCGGGCATCGCTGCCGTCACGGCACAGATGCGCGGATCGTCCGAGGCCAGCGCCGTCAGCGTCTCGCCGAACACCTTGGTGTAGGACGGCGCGTTGCTCGGCGCCTTCTTCTGCTGGCCGGTGACCACGTCGAACTTCGCCGTGGCATGACCCTTGTCGCTGGCGGTCTCGGCGGGCGCATAGCCCTTGCCCTTCTTGGTCAGCACATGGATCAGGACCGGCCCGGTGGCGCGCTGGTGCACGGTGCGCAGGACCGGCAGCAACTGGTCGAGGTCGTGGCCGTCGATCGGCCCGAGGTACGAAAACCCCAACGCCTCGAACAGCGTGCCGCCCACGGCCATACCCTTGATCATCTCCTTGGCGCGTTTGGCGCCCTGCTGGAACGGTTCCGGCAGCAGGCTGACCGCGCCTTTGGCGGCGTCCTTGAGCGTGTGAAACGGCGCCTCGGAATAGAGACGCATGAGGTAGGAGGACATCGCGCCGGTGGGCGGGGCGATGGACATCTCGTTGTCGTTCAGGATGACGAAAAGGCGCTTTTTCAGGTGGCCAGCGTTGTTCATCGCCTCGTAGGCCATGCCCGCGCTCATCGCGCCGTCGCCGATCACCGCGATCGCGTCACCGGCACCGGTGTCGGGCGCGCCGCCCAGGTCGCGCGCCACGGCAAAGCCCAGCGCGGCAGAGATCGAGGTCGAACTGTGCGCCGCGCCGAACGGGTCGTAGGGCGACTCGGACCGCTTCGTGAAACCCGACAGCCCGTCCTTTTGCCGGATCGTGCGGATGCGGTCGCGGCGGCCGGTCAGGATCTTGTGCGGATAACTCTGGTGGCTCACGTCCCAGATCAGCTTGTCGCGCGGCGTGTCAAAGACCGCGTGCAGCGCCACGGTCAGCTCGACCACTCCCAGCCCCGCGCCCAGGTGACCGCCGGTTTCCGACACAGCCGCGATGGTTTCGGCCCGCAGCTCGTGTGCCAGCCGCGCCAGTTCGGAATCCGAAAACCGCTTGAGGTCGGCGGGGGTGGACACGCGGTCCAGCAGCGGGGTTTCGGGTCTGGACGCCATCGTGGCTCTCCTCCGGCAGGCGATCAGTTCCGGCGGGCAATAACGAAGCGCGCCGCCTGCTTCAAGGTCTCGGCCTCGTCACCGTAAGACGATAGCGCGTCGCAGGCTTCGGTCACGAGCGCATCTGCGCGGCGCTTTGCCTCGTCGAGCCCCAGGAGCGACACGAAGGTCGCCTTGCCCGCTTCGGCATCCTTGCGCACCGCCTTGCCGACCTCTGCCGCGTCGCCCTCGACATCGAGAATGTCGTCGGCAATCTGGAACGCGAGGCCCAGCGCCTCGGCATAGCGGCGCAGGGGTGTGATGTCGGCCTGCGCCATGCGCGCGCCCACCTCTGCCGCCCAGACAATGAGCGCGCCGGTCTTGCCGGACTGCAACGCCGTGATCTCGTCCAGCGTCAGCTGCCTTTCGGCTGTTTCCGCCGCCATGTCCAGCGCCTGACCCAGCACCATGCCCTCCGCCCCTGCTGCCCGCACGAGGCTGAGCGCCAGATCGGCACGCACCGCCGGCTCCGTGCTGGCCGCCTCATGGCAGGCCAGTTCGATGCCCAGCGCCTGCAGCGCGTCGCCCACCAGCACGGCGGTGCCGTCGTCCCACTTCCGGTGCACCGTGGGCAGACCGCGACGCAGGTCATCGTCGTCCATGCAGGGCAGGTCGTCATGCACGAGGCTGTAGGCATGTATCGCCTCTATGCCCGCCGCCGGCCAGATCGCCTGCGCCGGCGGAATGCCATGCAAGGCCGCGCTTTCAAGCACCAGGAAACCGCGCAGCTTCTTGCCGCCGCGCAGGGCGTAGCGCATGCCTTCGATCACCGGCAGGTCGGGGCGGTCGGCCAGAACCGCCGCCAGATGCCGGTCGATCCGCTCCGCCGCGGCGCTCAGCGCGTCCTGAAACAAGGATCAGAGCCCTTCGACCGGCGTCGTCCCCTTGGGGTTGCCGTCGCCGTCCAGCGTGATCGCGGCGACCTTTTCCTCGGCTTCCTTGAGCTTGTCCTCGCAACGCTTCTTCAGCTTCGCGCCGCGCTCGTAAAGGGTGATCGATTCCTCGAGCGCCACGTCGCCGCGTTCGAGCGTGCCCACCACCTGTTCAAGCTCGGCCATGGCCTGTTCAAAGCTCATCTGATCCACCGGGGTTTCGGTCATTGCGACGCCTTTCTCAACTCTTCCACATGGGCCTTGCTCGCATCGGCCAGGGCCTGAAGATCATAGCCGCCCTCCAAGGTCGACACCAGACGGCCCTCGCAGAGTTCTGCCGCGACGGCGCAGAGGTTCTGCGCCAGCCAGCGGAAGTCGTCGGTGCTCCAGTTCAGCATCGCCAGCGGGTCGTCCTGATGCGCGTCGAAACCCGCGGAGACGATGATCAGCTCTGGCCGGAAATCGCGCAGGCGCGGGAAGACGCGGGTTTCGTAGACCAGCCGCATGTCGGCGCCGGTGCTTTCGGGCGGCAGCGGCAGGTTCAGCACGTTGTCATACGCGCCCTTTTCCGACGGCGCGCCGGTGCCGGGCCAGAGCGGCATCTGCTGGCTGGTGATGACCAGCGCGCGTTTCTCGTCCCAGAGAAGGTCCTGGGTGCCGTTGCCGTGGTGAACGTCGAAATCGACGACCGCGACGCGGCTCAGCCCGTGGCGTTCCAGCGCATGTTTCGCGGCGATGGCGGCGGTGCCGAAAAGGCAGAATCCCATGGCGGTGCTGGTTTCCGCGTGATGCCCCGGCGGCCGGGTGGCGCAGAAGGCGTTGCCGACCTCGCCGTCCAGCACCATGTCCACGGCGCGGATCGCCCCGCCGACGCAGCGCCGCGCGGCATTGAGCGATCCGGGCGACATCCAGGTGTCGCCGTCGATCTGGTGAAAGCTCTTGTGCGGCAGCGCCTCTTCCAACCGGTCGAGATAGCTTTGCGGATGCGCCAGCAGGATGTCGGCATCCTCGCACAACGGCGCCGTGACGCGGTGCAGGTCCAAGGGCTCCAGCGCGTGCAGCACATGCTCGAGCCGCGCCACCCGCTCGGGATGGCCGTCGGGGGTCACATGGGTCAGGCAGTCGGCATGGGTCAGAAGGGCTGTCGCCACGGGAACCTCCTATGGGTATCGGTCCGGTCGGACCCTAAAGCATGTTGATTCCGAACGAAACTGCGAGAAAGGCCTTGGTGCCGGCAATTCATCCGTCATGCCAGGTGCATCTCACTACGTGCGCCGTGCCAGCGCCGGCCCGCGGGGTGGTGCATCCGAGTACTAAGTTTCGTGCTTCACGACTGCTAATCCGCGCGCTGCCTCGGCTCTGCACCAAGCCCGGCCAAAGCGCGTCCACGGAGGACGGGTCATGCCAGAGACATGCTTCCGGCATGACGCTGGCACGGCGGCCGCAAGCGGCCTTGGTCCCGTGCCGGGCGTACCGCGGCCAAGCGATGCCGCGGCGCGCCTCTCCCTAATCCGGCGCCAGCATGTAGCCCGCGCCGCGCACCGTCTGCAGGTAGCGCGGCTGCTTCGGGTCGTCTTCGATCTTGCGGCGCAGGCGGGTAATCTGCACATCCACCGCGCGTTCCTGGCTCTGGCTGCGGTCGCGGCCCAGGTCCTCGACCAGGCTGGCGCGGCTCACCGCCTCGCCCGGGCAGGCGGCGAAGATCTTCATCAGCTGGCTTTCCGTCGCCGTCAGCCGTACGAGGTCGTCGCCGCGCCACATCTCGCCGCGTTCGATGTCATAGCGGATGGGTCCCAGCGTCAGCAGCTTCGGCGCGCTTTGCTGGGCCACCGTGTCGGGCACGCGCCGCAGGATCGCGTTGATCCGCAGCAGCAGCTCCTTTGGTTCGAAGGGCTTCGGCAGGTAGTCGTCCGCCCCGGCCTCGAGTCCGGCGATACGGTCCTCGGTCTCGGCCTTGGCGGTCAGCAGCAGGATCGGCGTCACCGAGGTTTCGCGGATCGACCGCGTCAGGCTCACGCCGTCTTCTCCGGGCATCATCACGTCGAGCACGATGAGGTCGAAGTCCAGCCCCGACAGGATCCGCCGCGCATGTGCCGCGTCACGCGCCGAGGTCACCAAGAAGCCGTTGCGGATCAGGAACTTCTGCAACAGCCCGCGAATGCGTTCGTCGTCGTCGACGATCAGCAGATGCGCATCATGCCCGGTCATCCGGTCCTCCTCTCAGGGTCAGGAACTGCCGCCGCATCTCGGGCTCCATCATCGCCTCGAGCACGCGGCGGAACCCCGCCACGGCGTCCGGTCCGGCTTGTCGGTAAGCGGCGCGCATCCGCGCGCGCTGTGCGTCCGACAGCCGCTGTTCCAACTCGCGGCCCGCTTCGGTCAGGTGCAAATGCCGTTCGCGCTTGTCGCTGCGCCCGACCCGGCTTTCCACCAGCCCGTCGGCGATCAGCGTGCGCAGCACGCGGTTCAGCGACTGCTTGGTGACGCCGAGGATGCTGAGCAGGTTGTTGACCGTCGTGCCCGGCGCGCAGTTGATGAAGTGAATCGCCCGGTGATGCGCGCGGCCATAGGACATGTCCTGCAGGATCCGGTCCGGATCGGCGGTGAAGCCGCGATAGGCAAAGAACATCGCCTCGATGCCCTGCCGCAGCTGTTCATCCGTCAGGAACAGGAGCGATTCGCCCCCGTGACCGGTCGCGGGTTGCCCCTCTGCCATGGTCCCTCCGCATCGTGCCTTCGTTTTCGGCACTTTAAGTCAGTCTTGTTGACATTCCAAGCCTGAACTGGTAGCGATTCTCAGTTTTGACGCAATTTTGTGTCCGATGCGGACCTGATTTGCGCAACAAATGCAAATCCCAGCCAAGGGAGACGACGATGGCAGGGGCTTATGACGACCGCGACGGCACAATCTGGATGGACGGGAAGCTGGTGGACTGGCGCGCGGCGAATGTCCATATCCTGACCCATGCCATGCATTATGCCAGTTCCGTCTTCGAGGGCGAACGCTGCTACAACGGCAAGATCTTCCTGTCGCGCAAACATTCGGAGCGGCTGCATTACTCCGCCTCCTGCCTCGATTTCGAGATCCCCTACACGGTCGACCAGATCGAAGCCGCCAAGGCCGAGGTGCTGGCCGCCAACGACCTGACCGACGCCTATGTGCGGGCGGTGGCCTGGCGCGGTGCCGGCGAGGACATGGGCGTCAGTTCGGCCCGCAATCCGGTGCACCTTGCCATCGCGGTCTGGGGCTGGGGCAACTACTACGGCGACGCCAAGCTCAAGGGCGCAAAGCTCGACATCTCCAAGTGGAAACGCCCCTCGCCCGAGACGATCCCGGTGCATGCCAAGGCCGCGGGCCTCTACATGATCTGCACCACGTCGAAACACGCGGCCGAGGCAAAGGGCTGTTCGGACGCGCTTTTCATGGACTACCGCGGCTACGTGGCCGAGGCGACCGGCGCCAACATCTTCTTCGTCAAGGACGGCGAGGTGCACACGCCCCTGCCCGACTGCTTCCTCAACGGCCTCACCCGCCAGACGGTGATCGGGATGCTGGAGGACAAACAGATCAAGGTGCACGAACGTCACATCATGCCCGAAGAGATGGAAGGGTTCGAACAGTGCTGGCTGACCGGCACCGCCGCAGAAGTCACACCCGTGGGCCAGATCGGCGATTACAACTTCGAGGTCGGCGCGATCACCCGCGACATCTCGGAAAGCTACGAGAAGATGGTGCGCAGCTAAGAACGGCGGGCCTCGCGCAGGGTGCTGCGACGAGGCCCGTATCCGTTCCGAGCCGACGACCGGCTCGGCCAATCACATCGGCATCAAAGCCCAGTAATCCAGATCCAGCAGCACATGCGGCAGGTACTTGCCGTCCTCGCCGCGCAGGGTGAAGGGCGCACCGCCCTTGGTGGCCACCAGCCGCAGCCGGATCGCGCCGACGCCCGGCGCGCCGGTCTCGGCCTTGTCCAGCACCTCGGACCAGGCGCGCACGGTATCACCGGCGAAACACGGGTTCGCATGCGCCCCGCCGTTCAGGCCGGCGATCATCTGCGCATTGGCCAGCCCGTTGAACGACAGCGTCCGCGCCATGGAAATCACGTGCCCGCCGTAGATCAGCCGCGCACCGTCGTCGCGCATGGTGCCGTCGAAATGCGTCTTGGACGTGTTCTGCCAGAGCCGCGTCGCCATCATGTGCTCGGCTTCCTCTATGGTCACGCCGTCCACATGGTCGATGGTCTCGCCCAACTGGTAATCGCCCCAGCGGTGCGGCTCTCCGGCCAGTCCGAAATCGTAGCCCGAGAAGTTGAGGCCCTCGGGAATCGCCAGATCCGACACATCAAGCACCGGTTTCAGGTCGGGCACCACCGTTTCAGGCGCCGGCGCAGCCTCGTCCCGTTTCTTCACCATGACCCAGCGCACGTACTCGATCACCACCTCGTCGTGTTGGTTGATCCCGCGCGACCGCACCCAGACCACCCCGGTCTTTCCATTGGAGTTCTGCTTGAGCCCGATGACCTCGGATTCCGACCGCAAAGTATCCCCCGGCCAGACCGGCATCACCCAACGCCCCTCGGCATAGCCCAGGTTGGCCCGGGCGTTCAGCGACACGTCCGGCACGGTCTTGCCAAAGACGACGTGGAAGGCGGCAAGATCATCCAGCGGCGAGGCCGCCAGCCCGCAGCCCTGCGCAAAGGCGTCCGAGGAATAAAGCGCATGACGCGCCGGGTAGAGCGCATGATAAAGCGCCCGCTCGCCCGATCCGACGGTACGCGGCACCGCGTGCCGGATCACCTGGCCGATGTGGTAGTCCTCGAAAAAGAAGCCTGCATTCGTCTTCGACACGGTCGCCTGATCCTTCATCATTGCGCGCCCAGCTTGAGGTCGGGCGAATAGTCTCCCGGCACCTCCTTGGTCACCGCCTGGCCGCAACGCATCACCCCGTTGGCCGCGTCGAAGGCATAGGTGGGCGGGCCGTAAAGCTCCCAGCCCTTGTCGAGCGCGGCGCTGACCTTGTGACAGAAGGCCGAGGTGTCGTCCTCGGTCAGGAAGCGGTACAGTTTCATGCGCTTATCCTCCGAACGGATTGACGCCGAGCCAGCTGTGGATGGCGGTGATGACGACGAACATCACCAGCGTGATGATCACCAGCACGAGGTCCTTCTTGGCGGGGCCGGGCTTGGGCCGGTCCCAGGTCTCGGACCGGTTGATGACGATCACCTCGACCACCGCCCAGGCCAGCATCGACCCGAAGAGCACGATCGACGCCAGATCGCCGTTGACCAGCAGGTGCGCCACCGCCCAGACCTTGACCGCCGTCAGCTGCGGATGCCGCATCTTGCCGCGCAGCCGTCCCGTGGTGGCCGACATCCCGTAAAGGAATACCGCCCCCAGCATCAGCAGGTTGTTGACATGCGTGAGGAACGCGGGCGGGCTCCAGACCGGGATGAACTCGGCGCCGCGGTAGCCCAGGATCATCAGCACGAGACCGGCGAGGATGCCCGCCGCGGCGATCCCCTTTCCGGCATTGCCCATGTTCGCCCGCGCCTCGGGCGCAAGACGCTTGAACAGGTGGGCGGCCACCCAGAGGGCGATGCCGAGGATCAGAAGGGCCATGAGTTACTCCGCTGCAATCTTCTCGATTGCCTGTGCTTTTGCCAGAAGACCCTGTGCGGTGACAACGTGTAGATTCTCGACGATCTGCCCGTCGACCACCGCGATGCCGCGGCCCTCGCTCTGGGCGTGGTTGAAGGCGGCGATCTGCCGCCGCGCCAGGGCGATTTCCATCTGGCTCGGCGCGAATTCGTAATTCGCCACATCGATCTGTGCCGGATGGATCAGCGACTTGCCGTCGAACCCCATGTCGCGACCCTGCTTGCATTCGGCGCGCAGCCCGTCCTCGTCCTTGAAGGCGTTGTAGACCCCGTCGATGACAATCTTGCCTTCCGCCTTGGCGGCGAGCAGGCAGAGCCCCAGGCCCGGCATCATCGCCAAGCGGTCGGCCCGGGCCCGCGCGTTGAGTTCGCGCGCCAGGTCGTTGGTGCCCATCACCATGCCGGCAAGCTTCGGATGCGCGGCGATCTGCGCGGCGTTCAGCATGCCGCGCGGCGTTTCCATCATCGCCCAGACCGGCAGGTCGCCGGTGATCTCGGCCAGCGCGTCGATCTGCTCGGGATGGCCGACCTTGGGCAGCAGAACCGCGTCGCACTCCATCTGCGCGACCGCCTTGGCATCCTCGGCGCCGAATTCGGTGTCGAACCCGTTGATCCGAACGATCCGCGCCCGGTGGCCGTAGCCGCCCGTCGCCAATGCCGCCGACAGCGTCTCGCGCGCGCGCACCTTTTCCTCGGGCGCCACCGCATCTTCGAGGTCGAAGATGATCGCATCCACCGGCAGCGTGCGCGCCTTGTCGAGCGCGCGCTCCTTGGAGGCGGGAAGATACAGAACCGAACGGAAGGGGCGGGTGTTGAGGGTCATCCGAGTCTCCTTGGGAAACAATCTTGCGCGGACGATGCGCATACATTGGCATACATTTCAACCCCGAACGTGCCGCAGCGCAGCAAAATCCGCCGGATTTCCGCCGCGTCCGGACCGTTAACCCTTTCTGAAGGAGCAGGCGCGCAGAGTTTCAGCAGACCTGAAACAGGCAGGCGGACCCTGCGCCGCATTCAAGAGGACCCGTTGCCGCGGCCCGGCCGCGCCCCCCGACGAAAGGGACCGACATGACCCGTTTTCTCCTTCTGGCCAGCCTGCTGGCGATCCCCGCCACGGCGCCTCCCGCGCTGGCCGCCACCGCGCAATGCGCCCCGCGCGAGCGCGTCGTCGAACGGCTGGCCAGCACGTACGGCGAAACCCGGCAAAGCATCGGCCTAGGCGCCAACAACGCGGTGATCGAGGTCTTCGCTTCCACCGAAAGCGGCACCTGGACGATCACCGTCACCACGACAGAGGGGCTGACCTGCCTCGTCGCCAGCGGCCAGGCCTTCGAAACCATGGCCGAGGCGCTGCCGCCACCGGGCGAAGACGCCTGAACGACATTTTCCCCTTCTTCGGTTCACAATAACCCTCAGAGAGCACGAGAGACTGGTCTCTCGTATCGCCCGGGTCCCACCCGGGCGATCCCCGGCTCAGGTCAGCGCATCGAAAATCAACTTCGCACCGGTGACCGTCAGCAAAACGTAAGTGAGCCCGAAGAACACCCGCTCGGGCACGATCCGGTGGGCGCGGATGCCGAGCCAGGTGCCGAAAACCGCAAAGGGCGCCAGCACCAGGTCCAGTCCCAGCGTCTGCCAGGTAAAGATGCCCATGGCCGCGTAGAAGCCGGCCTTGAGAACGTTCATCGCCCAGAACACCACGACGGTCGTTGCCTGGTAGGTGGTCTTGTCCAGCTTCTGACCCAACAGATAAACCGCCGCGGCAGGCCCGCCCGCATGGCTGACGAAGCTGGTGAAGCCCAGCACCAGCCCGGTGACGAACCCCGTTTTGGCACCGAACCGGCGCTGCGCAAGGCCGATCAGGCCGGTGCTCTGCGCCAGTTGCCAGGCCACGAACAGCACCGAGATCGCCCCGATCAGGAAGCGGATCACGTCCGGGTCCGCCTGCGCGTAGAACACCGCGCCCAGCACCGTGCCCGGCACGCCGCCCAGCATCAGCAGCTTCGCATCCGGCCAGCTCCACTTGCCCCAGTAGACTTTCAGGCTCGCCGCGTCGATCAGCATCAGAAGCGGCAGCATGATCCCCAGGGCCACCCCCGGTTCCACCACCAGCGCCAGAATCGAGGCGCTGGCAAAGGCCGCGCCGGACCCGAAACCGCCCTTGGATATGCCCGCAAACACCACCGCAGGCGCCGCCACGGCGAGAATCGTCCAATCCAGAAGCTCCACGCCCGACCCCCTAAAGCCCTCAATTTTCTTGCTTTAGCGCGAACAGTTCCGCGATGACACCCCCGCGGCGCGCGGACGCCGCGCTGCGGCGGACTTGCGCGGCGCGGCGCAAAGCACTAGCCATGCCGAAAATTTGCAACGGAGCGGAGACAGCATCCATGGCCAGACCCAAGATCGCCCTTATCGGCGCCGGACAGATCGGCGGTACGCTTGCCCACCTGGCAGCGATCAAGGAACTGGGCGACATCGTCCTGTTCGACATCGCCGAGGGCACGCCGCAGGGCAAGGCGCTCGACATCGCCGAATCCGGCCCGTCCGAGGGCTTCGACGCCGCGCTCAAGGGCGCCAACGACTATGCCGATATCGCGGGTGCGGACGTCTGCATCGTTACCGCCGGCGTGCCGCGCAAGCCGGGCATGAGCCGCGACGACCTGCTGGGCATCAACCTCAAGGTCATGAAGGCCGTGGGCGAAGGCATCGCCGCCAACGCGCCGGACGCCTTCGTGATCTGCATCACCAATCCGCTCGACGCGATGGTCTGGGCGCTGCGCGAATTCTCGGGCCTGCCCCATGCCAAGGTCTGCGGCATGGCCGGCGTGCTCGATTCGGCCCGCTTCCGTCATTTCCTGAGCCTCGAGTTCAACGTGTCGATGAAGGATGTCACCGCCTTTGTCCTCGGCGGTCACGGCGACACGATGGTGCCGCTCACCCGCTACTCCACCGTGGCCGGCATCCCCCTGCCCGACCTGGTCAAGATGGGCTGGACCACGCAGGACAAGCTCGATGCCATCGTGCAGCGCACCCGCGACGGCGGCGCCGAGATCGTCGGCCTGCTGAAGACCGGTTCGGCCTTCTACGCCCCCGCGACCAGCGCCATCGAGATGGCCGAAGCCTATCTCAAGGACCAGAAGCGCCTGCTGCCTTGCGCCGCCTGGTGCGACGGCGAATTCGGCCTCAAGGGCTTCTACGTCGGCGTGCCGACGATCATCGGCGCCGGCGGCATCGAACGCATCGTCGACATCAAGATGACCAAGGACGAACAGGCGATGTTCGACAACTCGGTCAACGCCGTCAAAGGCCTGGTCGAAGCCTGCAAGGGCATCGACGAGTCGCTGGCCTGACACCCTTCGCCGGGGCGGACGCCGCCCCGGCCAGACGCCCCGGCGCCGGGCCAACGGTCGCCTTGTCTGTCCTCTCTCTTTCCTTACGCGATCGCCTTGCCTAAGAGGCAGGCCGAAGGAGAGGCTGCCCATGTCCCACGTCACCCTTGTCCGCCATGGACAGGCCAATTCCAGCGCCCGCGACGAGGGCGGCTATGACCGGCTGAGTCCGCTGGGGCATGACCAGGCGCGCTGGCTGGGCGACTACCTGCGCGACACCGGCGACGTCTTTGTCCGCGTCTACAGCGGCACCCTGCGCCGCCATGTCGAGACCGCCGCCGGCATCGCGGCGCCCTGCGACCGGGAAACGGTGCTGGATCCTCGCCTCAACGAGCTGGAATATTTCACGATGGCGGCGCTGATGGCCGATCAGCACGGCATCCCGGTTCCGACCGACCGCGAAAGCTTCGTGCATCACCTGCCGACGCTCTACCGCCTCTGGCGCGATGGCGCGATCGAGGGCGCGCCCGAGAGCTTCGACCAGTTCGAAACGCGGGTCAGCGATGCGCTGCACGAGATCGCCGCCGGAACCGGCCGGGCGCTGGTGGTGACCTCGGGCGGCGTGATCGGCATGGCGATGCGGGTGACGATGGCGCTGGACATCCCGGCGCTGGCGCATGCCTGCCTTGCCATCCGCAACGCGTCGCTGCACCGGTTCCAGCCGCTGGCGACGGGCCTTGCCCTGACCCAGTTCAACGCGACGCCGCACCTGGACCGGCGCGACCGCCAGCATGCCTGGACTCACCTTTGATACCTCTTTTCCCCGTGGGCCGGCTGGGATAGCTTTAGGCGAAATGCGGGGGACTTCATGACACATCTGTGGGTGCGCGCGGAACAGCGCCCGAACGAGGAACGCGTGGGCCTGACCCCGGACGGGGTGGCGGCGCTTTTGGCCAAGGGCATCGACGTCACCGTCGAATCCAGCAGTCAACGGGCCATCCCCCTCAGCGGCTACCGCGCCGCCGGGGCGGTGATCGCCCCGGAAAACAGCTGGCCAGGCGCGCCGGAGGATGCGCTGATCTTCGGCCTCAAGGAACTGCCGGATGACGGCACGCCGCTGAAGCACAAGCACATCATGTTCGGCCATGCCTTCAAGGGCCAGCCTGCAGGCCAGCGCCTGCTGAAGCGGTTCCGCGCCGGCGGCGGCACGCTCTACGATCTGGAATATCTCACCTCGGCCAACGGCCGCCGCATCGCCGCCTTCGGCTATTGGGCGGGCTATGCCGGCGGGGCGGTGGCGCTGCAATGCTGGCTGGCCCAGCAGGAGGGCGGCATCTGCGGCCCGGTCAGCACCTACCACGACGCCAAGAGCCTTCTCGACGACCTGCAGGGCCAGCTTGTCCGGGACGGCGCACGCCGCCCCCGCGCGCTGGTGATCGGCGCAAAGGGCCGCGTCGGCAGCGGCGCCACCGACCTTTGCACCGCGCTGGGTCTCGGGGTCACGCAATGGGACATGGCCGAAACCGCCCATGGCGGGCCGTTCCCCGAAGTGTTGGAGCACGAGATCTTCCTAAACTGCATCCTCGCGCAGCCCGGCACACCGGTCTTCGTGCCAGCCTCGGCCTGCACCGATCCGCGGACGCTGCGGGTGATCGGCGACATCGCCTGCGATCCCGACAGCGACTTTTCCCCGATCAAGGTCTACGACCGGACCACCAGTTGGGACGAACCGGCCCTGCGCGTCCACGACGACCCGGTGCTCGATGTGACGGCCATCGACAACCTTCCGTCGCTGCTGCCGGTCGAAAGCTCCGAGGATTTCGCCGAACAGCTTCTGCCGACGCTGATGACGCTCGGCGATCTCGACAGCGGCGCCTGGGGACGGGCCTTCGCCGTCTTCGAAACGCATGTGAAAGAGGGGGCGCAATGACGATTCACTGGTGCGGCACGGGCCTTTCGGCCATTCCCGGCCTGCGGCGGCTGATCTCGGACGGGCACGAGGTGACGGTCTGGAACCGCACGCTCGACAAGGCCGAGGACGCGGTCGGCGACCTGACCCAGCGCCTGCACGAATTCGAGATGGCGGCGCTGCGCGCCGAGGTGCAACCGGGCGACGTGGTCGTGTCGATGCTGCCTGCGGACTTTCACGTGCCGCTGGCCGAAATGGCCATCGACCGCAGCGCGCATTTCGTCAGTTCCTCCTACATCGCGCCGGACATGCGTTCGCTGCACGCCCGCGCGCAGATCAAGGGAGTGTGCCTTGTCAACGAGGTCGGGCTCGACCCGGGCATCGACCACCTGATGGCGCATCACCTGGTGGCCGCCTACCGCAGCAGCGCCGCCTACGATCCCGCCAATGCGCTCAGCTTCACCTCCTACTGCGGCGGTGTGCCGAAACATCCCAACGCCTTTCGCTACAAATTCAGCTGGGCACCGGTCGGCGTGCTGAAGGCGCTGCGCTCCCCGTCGCGGTCGATCCGTGCCTTTTCAGAGCTCGAGGTGGCGCGCCCCTGGGACGCGCTCAGCCGCTACGATGCGCCGCTGCCGGTGCCGGAAAGCTTCGAGGTCTATCCGAACCGCGACAGCCTGCCCTTCATCGAGCAGTACCACTTCGACCCGACATGGAAGGTGAAGACCTTCGTGCGCGGGACGCTGCGGCTCAACGGCTGGTCGGAGGCCTGGGCGCCGATCTTCGACGCGGTCGAGACGGCGGACGACGCGGCGCTGAACGCCCTGGCGCAGCGGCTGCTGGCGGAGAACGCCTATGAAGAGGAAGAACCGGACCGCGTGGTCATGTGCGTGTCGCTCCTGGCCGAGGCCGAGGGCCGACCGGCCTGGCACCGGACCTATGTGATGGACGCCCATGGCGATGCCCGCGGCACGGCGATGGCGCGGCTGGTGTCGCACCCGGTGTCCTGGGCGGTGGACGCGGTGATGCTACGGCAGATCCCGCCTGGCGTCTCGGCTGCGCCCTCCGATCCCAAGCTGGTGTCGGAGTGGCTGGGCCGGGTGGAGACGCTGGCGCAGACGCTGATGGTTGTGGATCATCTGGCATGAATGCACCGCTGCCGCGCTTTCAATGCGGGCGGCAGTCCTGATACCGAGCGCCGGATTGGGGGCCAGCCCCCAAACCCCCGGAGATTTAGGGGCAAGATGAAGGGACCGCGTTGCGCGCCCGTCTTCATCTTGCCAATAAACTCCCGCCGGAGGCTCCGGCGCTTGCAGCCCCCGCCTAACCCTCACCGAGCTTGGGCGACGGCCTGTCCAGGACCAGTTCGGCATCGGAAAACCGGAAGGGCGCGCGCAGGCCGGGCACGTCGCCCGGGGCGATCCGCATCCCGCGCGCCTGCACCTGCGGATCGGCCATGACCTCGGCCATGTCGTTGATCGGCCCGGCGGGCACGCCTTCGGCCTCGCACGCGGCCAGCAGGTCGGCCTTGGTCCGGGTGAGTGTCGCCGCGGTCAGGCGCGCGGTCATCTCGGACCGGTTGGCGATGCGGTCTGCGTTGGTCAGAAAATCCGGGTGCTCGGCCATCTCCTCGAGACCCAGCAGTCGGCAGAGGCGCCGGTACTGCGCATCGTTGCCGGTGGCGATGATGATGAACCCGTCGGCGCAATCGAAGACCTGATAGGGCGTGAGGTTCGGGTGGTAGTTGCCCGTCCGTCCCGGCGGCGTGCCGGTGGCGAGGTAGTTCATCGCCTGGTTCGCCGTCACCGACACCGCGCAGTCGAGCAGCGCCATGTCGATGTGCTGGCCCCGCCCGGTGGCATGGCGCTGGTGCACTGCGGCGAGGATCGCCGCCACCGAATAGACCCCGGTGAAGAGGTCGGTGACCGCCACGCCCGCGCGCTGCGGCTGACCGTCGGGATCGCCAGTGATCGACATCAGCCCCGACATGCCCTGGATGATGTAGTCGTAGCCCGCCCGGTGCGCGTACGGCCCGTCCTGCCCGAAGCCGGTGATCGAGCAGTAGATCAGAGCGGGATTGAGCGCCGACAGGCTGTCGTAATCCATGCCGTATTTCCGCAGGCCCCCGACCTTGAAATTCTCGATCAGGATATCGGCGTCGGCGATGAGTTCGCGCATCCGTTCCTGGCCCTCGTCGCTTGCGAGGTCCACCACCACCGAGGATTTGCCCCGATTGCAGGAGTGGAAATAGGCCGCCGTCCGGTCATCTTCACGCTCGATGAAGGGCGGCCCCCAGCGCCGCGTGTCGTCGCCCTGCGGCGCTTCGACCTTGATGACCTCGGCGCCCAGATCGGAAAGCGTCTGGCCGGCCCAGGGACCGGCCAGGATACGGGCCAGCTCGATGACCTTGAGGCCGGCGAGCGGCCCGCGTGGGGCAGAGGTCATTCGCCGAGCTTTTCGTCCAGGATGGCCGAGAAATCGGCATAGTTCATGTTGGAGTACTTCTGCCCGTCGATGATGAAGGTCGGGGTCGACTGGACGTCATCGGCGGTGGCGTTTTCCTGGTACCAGGCCACCAGCGTGCGCAGCTTGTCGCCGTCGGTCAGACAGGACTCCAGCTTGTCGTTGTCGATCCCCGCGATCAGGCCGATCTTGCGCAGCTCGTCAGCGATGGCGCCGTCTGCGCCGGCCCGGACCCAGTCCGACTGGCCCTTGTAGATCAGGTCCGCGATGCCGAAGAACTTCGACGGCTCGCAGCGCGCGATCATCGACGCCCACATGCCGTACTTGTCGAAATAGACCTCGCGGTAGGTGAACTTGATCTTGTCGGTGTCGATGTAGTTGGCCTTGAGGTCGCCATAGACGTTCTGATGGAACGTCGCGCAATGCGGGCAGGTGAAGGAGGCGTATTCGATCACCTCGACCTCGGCCTCCTCGTTGCCCAGCACCATTTCCTGGATCGTGCTGGTGTCGACCTCGGCGGCCTGGGCATTGGCGGCGCCCGTGGGCAGTTCCGCCGGGGCGGTGCCGGTGCTTTGAGACAGCCAGAGGCCGCCTCCGGCCATCAGAGCGAATGCCAGGGCGGCGGCGGCAAGGGTACGGGTCATGGAAAGTCCTCTTTCGTCGGTGGGGCCGGGGCGGATGCCTCAGCCTTTGGATCTGGATATGACGTTCGCGGCCAGACGTTCAAGCGCCGCGCGCAGGGCGTCGTCACCGACCGTTTCGGTCGAGGCGCGCGCGCGGGCGACAACCTCGGGCGCGGCGGCCGCGTCGGCGCGCGGGCGCGGCCGGTGCTGAAAATCGGCCTGCCCTTCGGCAAAGCCGGTGGCGGCGGTCTGGGTGATGCGGATGCGCGCGATGGCATTGTAGCCGTAGACCGCGTTCACGCGGGCGCGGATCTGCTCTTTCTGCATCTCGAGCATCGGTGCCTGCGCGCCGGTGGTGAGCAGCGTCAGCGTCGCCCCCAGCCCGCCCTTGCCAAAGCCGATGTCCACCGGGCGGCTGATCGCGGCAACATCCTCTCCGGCAATCTCGGGCCAATGGGTCAGCACCCGGGACTGCGCAAAGCCGCGGCTTTCGCTGGCGCGCCGTATCTGCCCCTGCAGGAGCGTCGCGGTACGGGCGAAACCCTTTGATGTGCCGGATCGTCTGGCCATGGCTTGAATCCCTCTCTGGCTTCCTATTCTAAGGGGCGAGGGCCGCCCTCGCCAGCCCCAAGAGCGCGGGCGCCATCACAGGAGGTTGAGACTTGCGTGAACCCGCCGACCCAGGCGCGCTGCTGGACTGGTACGACCGCCATGCGCGCGCCATGCCCTGGCGCGTGGGGCCGGCGACACGGCGCGCGGGCGTCCGCCCCGACCCCTACCGCATCTGGCTGTCCGAGATCATGCTGCAACAGACCACGGTGGCAGCGGTGCGCGACTATTTCGTCAAGTTCACCACGCTCTGGCCGCGGGTCACCGACCTTGCCGCCGCCGAGGATGCCGAGGTCATGGCCGCCTGGGCGGGCCTGGGGTACTACGCCCGCGCCCGCAACCTGCTGAAATGCGCCCGCGTGGTCACGTCCGAGCACGGCGGCACCTTTCCCGCCGATCATGCCACCCTGCTCACCCTGCCAGGCATCGGCCCCTATACCGCCGCCGCAATCAGCGCCATCGCCTTCGACGCGCCGGAAACCGTGGTCGACGGCAACGTTGAACGGGTCATGGCGCGGCTTCACGACGAACACACGCCCCTGCCTGCCGCGAAGCCCATCCTGACCGAGATGGCCCGAAGCCTCACGCCGCAGGAGCGGCCCGGCGATTATGCCCAGGCGGTGATGGACCTCGGCGCCACGATCTGCACGCCGCGCAAACCCGCCTGCGGGCTCTGCCCCTGGCGGCCCAGCTGCGCCGCCTTCGTCAACGGCACCGCGACCGAGCTGCCGAAGAAAAGCCCCAAGAAGAAAAAGCCCGTGCGCCTTGGCATCGTCTATCTCGCGCGGCGCATCGACGGCGCCTGGCTGCTGGAGACCCGGCCCGACAAGGGGCTTCTGGGCGGAATGCTGGGCTGGCCCGGGTCGGACTGGTCCGACGCCCCCGTCGAAGACCCCCCGATTCGCGCCGAATGGAAGACGCTGGACGCCGAGGCCCGCCACACCTTCACGCATTTCCACCTGCGCCTCACGGTCAAGACCGCGCTGGTGCCCATGGACCGCGCCCCCCTGCGCGGCACCTTCTTGGAGCCCGACGCCTTCGACCCCGAGGCCCTGCCCACCGTCATGCGCAAGGCCTACAATCTCGCCCGGACCTAGCGCTTGCGCCGCCCGCCCGCGCTCCGCTTGTGAAACCCCGGCGGACGTTTCGCCACCCACTTGACGAAGGCCGCCAGCCGCGGATGCGCGCGCAGCTTTTCCGGCGTGTCGTAATCGCGCGCAAGCTCCGCCTCGGTCAGGCTCGCATGGATCTCGTTGTGGCAGATCTGGTGCAGCAGCACGACCGGCCCGCCCTTGCCGCCTTTGAGCTTGGGCACGAGGTGATGCAGGCTTTGCCGGACGCCCTTCGGCACCGGACGCCCGCACAGCGCGCAGATCGGATCGCTTTCCGTCACCATTGCCCCCTTTTGATCCGGGGCATAATCTGCGCCGCGAACTGACACTGACAAGGCGGCGCCGATGGACTGGGACCTCTCCACCCAACCGGAGATCGTGCAGCGCGCGGCGGACTACGGGCTGATCGGCTGGGACACCGCCCGCAGCTGGCTGGTCTCGCCCGCCGTCTGGTCGCAATTCGCGCTGATCGCCGCCGCCTTCATCCTGGCCTGGCTCATCGCCCGGCAGCTGCGGCCGTGGCTCGCGCAGTGGCTGACACCGCCCGCGGCGAGCACCGGCGCGCTGTCCCGGGCCCGGCGGTTCGCGCTGATCTTCCTGCCGCTGATCCTGCCGCTTCTGGCCTATGCCCTGACCGGACTCGGAGAGCAGATCACGCGGCAGCTCTTCGGTTCGGGCGCGGTCATCGCCTTCGGCCAGCGGCTGTTCCTGGTGCTGGCGGCACGCGCCTTCGTCCGTGACATGGTGAGCGATCCCTTCCTCAAGCTGCTGGGCCGCTATGTGCTGATGCCGGCGATGCTCCTCTATGCCTTCGGCATCCTCGACGACGTGACCGCCCGGCTCGACGCGGTCATCCTCAGCCTCGGCACGATCTCCTTCTCGGCCCTGGCGCTGTTGCGCGGGGTCATCGCGGGCACACTGCTCTTCTGGCTGGGACGCTGGTCCAACGACCAGAGCGCGCAATACATCGAACGCCAGGACATGCGCCCGGCGACGCGGCAACTGGCCGCAAAGGCGGCCGAGATCGCGATCTTCGGCGCGGCCTTCCTGATGCTGATGACCATCATGGGCATCCCGCTGACCTCGCTCGCCGTGCTGGGCGGCGCGCTGGGCGTCGGGATCGGGCTCGGGCTGCAACGCATCGTCGCCAACTACATCTCCGGCGTGATCCTGCTTCTCGAAGGCCAGGCGACCGTGGGCGACTACGTCGAGCTCGACAACGGCCAGGCCGGCACCATCGTCAGGACCACCGCCCGGGCGATGATCCTCGAAACCTTCGACGGCCGCTGGATCGTGGTGCCGAACGAGGATTTCATCACCACCCGGATCGTCAACTATTCCGACCAGGGCAGCGCCAACCGCTACTCGGTCGACTTCTCGGTCTCCTACGACACCGACATCAACCGCATCCCCGACCTGATCGCCGCCGCCGTCGCCACACATCCCGGCGTGTTGCAGGACCCCGAACCGCCGGATGTGGAGCTGCGCGGATTCGGCGAGTCGGGCATCGACTTCGGGGTGGAGTTCTGGGTAAACGGCATCGACGACGGCAAGAACAAGTACGCCTCGGACGTGCTGTTCCTGATCTGGAACGCGCTCAAGGAGAACGGCATCGACATCCCCTACCCGCACCGCGTCATCGAAATGCGCACCGGTCCGGCTGCCGCGCCGGACCCGTCGCCGCGGCCCTGACCGGTGGCCGCGATCCGGACAGATGCGCTTGTCATCGGGGGCGGGCCGGCGGGACTGATGGCCGCCGACGCCCTGCTCTCGGCCGGGCACCGCGTCATGCTCTGCGAGGCAAAGCCGTCGATCGGACGCAAGTTCCTGATGGCCGGAAAATCCGGCCTCAACCTCACCAAGGCCGAAGCCTTCGGGCCGTTCCTCGACGCCTATGGCGCGGCGGCGCCGATGCTGCGTCCGATCCTCGAACACTTCCCGCCCGAGGCCGTCGCCGCCTGGGCCAACGGCCTCGGTCAGCCGACCTTCACCGGCTCCACCGGGCGGGTTTTCCCGACGGCGATGAAAGCCTCGCCGCTGCTCCGCGCCTGGCTCGAACGGCTCGCCGATCTGGGCCTCGACCGCCGCACCCACTGGCGCTGGACCGGGTGGGAGGACCCCGGCACCCACAGCTTCCAGACCGCCGGAGAGATCCTGCGCGTCGGCGCCCGGGCCGTGGTCTTCGCCCTGGGCGGCGCCAGCTGGGCGCGGCTGGGGTCGGACGGGCAATGGGCCAACATCTTCGCCGCCGGCGGCATCGCCGTCACCCCGTTCGCGCCCGCCAACACCGGCATCACGATCGCCTGGTCCAGCCACATGGCGCCGCACCTGGGCGCGCCGCTCAAGAACGTGGCCTTCCTCGCCGGCACGCGGCTGTCACGCGGCGAGGCGGTGATCGCGGCGCATGGGCTCGAAGGCGGCGGTCTCTACCCGCTGTCGCCGGCCCTGCGCGCGGGCGCGCCGCTGCGAGTCGATCTCGCGCCGGACCGGACCGCCCGCGAGCTGGCGAGAAAGCTGGCGTCGCAACCGGCAAGACAAAGCCTGCCGAACCGCCTGCGCCGCGCCTGCGGTCTCGATGCCGCCAAGATCGCGCTGCTGAACGAATGCGCGCGCCCCCTGCCGCAGGACCCGCAAGAGCTCGCCGCCGTGATCAAGTCCCTGCCGCTGCCCCATGCCGGCCTGCGCCCGCTCGACGAGGCGATCTCGACCGCCGGCGGCGTGGCGCTCGACGCTCTCGACGCCACCCTGATGCTGCGCGACAGGCCCGGCTCCTTCTGCTGCGGCGAGATGCTGGACTGGGAAGCCCCCACCGGCGGCTACCTGCTGACCGCCTGCCTCGCCACCGGGCTCTGGGCCGGCGAACACGCCGCCGCCTTCCTCGAAACGGCGGCCTGATCCTTCATCTTGCCGATAAACCTCCAGAGAGCACGAGAGACAGCGTCTCTCGTATCGCCCAACGGGCGATCCTGCTGCGCCGATGCGCAGGCGCATCGGACGACGTCTGTCGTATCGCCCGAAGGGCGATTCCCTAGCGGGCTGCGGCGGCCTGGTAGGCGGGACGCGCGGCAAGGCGCCTGGCATAGGCCCGGAACGGCTCCGGTGCCTCGGGAAAGGTCGCCATCCGCGCCCAGCCGCCGCAATGGGTCAGCAGGATGTCCGGCACGGTCATCTCTTCGCCCATGACGAACGGCCCCGCCATCTCGGCGCTGATCCGCTCGAGGTTGCGGGCGAATTCGGCGCGCAGGCTGTCCTTCACCGCCGGCACGCGCTCGGCCTCGGGAAGGATGAAGCTGTGCCGCGCGGCGGTCCAAAGCAGGGCATCGAGCTCGTCGAGGATGCGTTGGGTCCAGCCGTCCTGCCGGGCGCGCTGCACGGTGCCGGCGGGGGCGGTGAAGCGCCCGTGCTTGTCCGCGAGGTACGTCAGGATCGCGGTCGAATCGGTCAGCGTCGCCTCGCCGTCCAGCAGTACCGGGATCTTGCCCAGCTTCGAATGCTGCGTGACCTCCTCGGACCGCGGCTGCACCGGCAGGTGCGTGTAATCCGCCCCCAGTTCCTCCAGCAGCCACAACACCCGGAAGGCGCGGCTCTTGCCCATGCCGATCACCGTGTAGCCCATGCGTCTCTCTCCCCGTTACCGTCGTTGCAGCATCGCCAGCCGGATGAGCGCCCGCTCCACCAGTGCCATCGCAGGCGCCTTCTGCCCGGCAGAGCGCAGCTGCAGGTCGGTGTCGGTCAGGATCTCCAGCGCCATTTCCAGCTTGTGCACGCCCCAGACCTGCGCCTGCCGCATCATCGCATCGCGCTGTTTCCAGTTCATCCGCACGTTTCCCGCCCCGGCAGCGATGGCGTGCAGGGCGCGGAAATGCCGGGTGCCCATGATCACCAGGGTCACCGCATTGGTGCCCTGCGCGTGCAGGCGCGACATCACCGGACCGATCTCGGCGGATTTGCCATCCGCCACCACGGTCAGGATCTCGTCCACCTCCGCCTCGGTCGAGGTCGGCGCGCAAAGCGCCACCTCTTCCGGGGTCAGAGGCGCCTCGTCGCCCAGCTTGTAGAGCGCCACCTTCTCGAGCGTCTGGCGGAAATCGCCGGGATCGAGTTCGCGCGCCAGCGCCGTCAGCGCGTCCATGCCCGGACGTGCCACGTCGCGCAGGCCGGCGCGGGCGAGGTCCGCCTCGATCTCGGCGCGGCTTGGGGGATCGTTGTAGATGCCCGCGGCATAGGCGTTGCGGTGCGCTTCGAACAGCTTTCGCAGCCCGCTGCCGCCCTTGAGCGCACCCGCGGTGACGACGATCTGCGCATCGCCCGGCAGCCAGGCGTCCAGCGCCGCGCCGACGGTCTTGGCCAACCCGTCGGTCGCGTCTTCGACGAAGGCCACGCGCGGCCCGGGAAAGAACCCCTGCGCCTTGACCGCGTCGAGCAGCATCGCCGGATCCTTGCGCAGTTCGGCGCCAGGGATACGCGCCAGCCGCATCTCGGCCTCGCCCTCGGGGCCGATCAGGGCGGCGATCACCTGCTGGCGCTTGAGCGCCACGCGCATCGCATCCTCGCCGTAGATCAGCAGGCCGGTCTTGTCGGGATCGGGCTTGGCGAAATAGCCCGACGCCTCGCGCGCCGAGAGTTTCATGCGGGCAGCTCTGACGACAGCAGCAGCAACTGGTCGACGATCTGGTCGGCCAGAATCACCATCAGCCGCTCTTCGGCATCGCGCGCCCCCGCCAGGGTCGCGACGTTCGATCCGAAGGCGGAATAGCCGGTGAAGGCGACCGCGCGGCGTTCGGAGATCAGCGTGTCGGTCACGGTGTCGCGCAGGCGGTACCGCGCCTCTCCGGTCAGCCGGTACCGCGTGGTGCTGCCCGCGGAGGTCGTGCCGAAGCCGTCCTGTTCGGTGGTGACCTCCACCGACAGCGCAAAGCGGCCCGCGGCGGCACGGCCCAGCCGCTCCTCGATCCGGCGGTTGAGCATGTAGACTTCCTGCGTTTCCGGCGGGGCCAGCATGACCTGGCCCTGCAGCCGTCCGGCGCTGCCCGTCGGCCCGTAGGCCGGGGCAAAGCCGCAGGCGCCGAGCGCCAGGCCGGACAGCAGGAACAGGCGGCGGTCAGATGACGACATTCACGATCCGTCCGGGAACGACGATGAGTTTTTTGGGCTGGGCCCCGTCCAGCGCCTTGATCACAGCATGATGCGCCAGCGCCAGCTTTTCAACCTCGGCAGTGTCCATGTCGCGCGGCACGTCGATCTCGCCACGGCGCTTGCCGTTGACCTGGATCGGCAGGGTCACCGTGTCGTCCACCATCATCGCCTCGTCCGCGACCGGCCAGGCCGCGTTCGCGATGAGCCCCTGACCGCCCAGCAGCGCCCAGATCTCTTCTGCCAGATGCGGCGTCATCGGCGCCATGAGCTGCGCCAGCACCCGCGCCGCCTCGCGCTTGGCCTTGGCCCCGGCATCGGATTTCGCCAGCGTGTTGGTAAAGGCGTAAAGCCGCGCGATCGAGGCGTTGAAGCCGAAGGATTCGATGCCCTGCGTCACGTCGAAGATGGTCTTGTGCATTTCTCGCAAAAGCGCCTCGTCCGACCCTTGCGGCCCGTCCTCGGCACCGGCGATGTCGGACGCGATACGCCAGACCCGGCCCAGGTGCTTGGCCGCGGCCTCGGCCCCGGCGGCGGTCCATTCCACGTCGCGTTCGGGCGGGCTGTCGGAGAGGACGAACCAACGCGCGGTATCGGCGCCGAACTGGCTGATGATCTCGACAGGATCGACGACGTTATTCTTGGATTTCGACATCTTGGCCGAGGGAATTACCTCGACCTCTGCGCCGCCGTCCTTGAGGAACGCCTTGCCGTCGCGCAGTTCCACCGTCTCGGGGTAGTGGTAGACCGGGCGGCCCTCGGCGGTCCGGGTCTGGAAGATCGCATGGGTCACCATGCCTTGCGTGAAGAGCGCATCGAAGGGTTCGATGCTCTTGCCCGGCAGGTTGCCGGTGCGCTGCATCGCGCGGGCGAAGAAGCGCGAATAGAGCAGGTGCAGGATCGCGTGTTCGATGCCTCCGATATACTGGTCCACGTTCATCCAGTACTCGGCCTCGGTCATGTCCACCGGCGTGTCGGACCAGGGCGCGGTGAAGCGGGCGAAATACCACGAGGAATCGACGAAGGTGTCCATCGTGTCGGTCTCGCGCTTGGCCGCTGCCCCGCAGGACGGGCAGGTGCAGTCACGCCAGGTCGGATGCCAGTCGAGCGGATTGCCGGGCCGGTCGAAGGTCACGTCGTCGGGCAGCTTGACCGGCAGGTTTTCCTTCTTTTCCGGCACCACGCCGCAGGTGTCGCAATGAATCACCGGGATCGGGCAGCCCCAGAACCGCTGACGCGACAGGCCCCAATCGCGCAGGCGGAACTTGGTGACACCCTGCCCCACGCCATTGGCTTCGCAGAAGGCGATGGCGGCGTCGATGGCCTGATCGGCGGTCTGCGCCTCCTCGCCGGCAAAGCCGTTGATGTAGCGCACCGTTTCAGGCTTGGGCGGCACATAGGCCGGTCCGCCGTCCTCGGGCAGGATGAACGTGCCTTCCTCGCCCATGGCGGGCGCGTAGACCGAGGTCACGGGTAGTTCGTACTTGCGCGCGAATTCGAGGTCGCGGGCATCGTGCGCCGGGCAGCCGAAGATCGCGCCGGTGCCGTAGTCCATGAGAATGAAATTCGCCACGTAGACCGGCAATTCCCACGCCGTGTCAAAGGGATGGCGCACGCGCAGCCCGGTGTCGTAGCCCTTTTTCTCGGCCTTCTCCATCTCTTCTTCCGAGGTGCCCATCTTGCGGCAGTCGGCGTTGAAGGCCGCGAGCGCCGCGTCGTCCCTTTCCAGGTGCCGGGCCAGCGGATGATCGGGCGAGATGCCAACGAAACTCGCGCCCATCAGCGTGTCGGGCCGGGTCGTGTAAACCTCGATCCGGTCGAACCCGTCGGGCGCGTCGATGGTGGAAAAGGCGAATTGCAGCCCGCGCGACTTGCCGATCCAGTTGGCCTGCATCAGCTTGACCTTGGCCGGCCAGTCGTCGAGCGCGTCGAGCGCATCCAGCAACTCTTCGGAATAGTCGGAGATCTTGAAGAACCACTGGGTGAGTTCCTTGCGCTCCACCACCGCGCCCGACCGCCAGCCGCGGCCGTTCTCGACCTGCTCGTTGGCCAGCACCGTCATGTCGACCGGGTCCCAGTTCACCACCGCATTCTTACGATAGACCAGCCCCTCTTCGAGGAAGTCGAGGAACAGCGCCTGCTGCTGGCCGTAATATTCCGGATCGCAGGTGGCGAATTCGCGGCTCCAGTCGATCGACAGGCCCAGCGGTTTCATCTGCGCGCGCATGTCCGAGATGTTCTGGTAGGTCCATTTGCCCGGATGGATGCCCTGCGCCATGGCGGCGTTCTCTGCCGGCAGACCGAAGGCGTCCCAGCCCATCGGGTGCAGGACGCTGTGGCCGGTGGCCAGCTTGTAGCGTGCGATCACGTCGCCCATCGTGTAGTTGCGTACGTGCCCGATGTGGATGCGGCCCGACGGATAGGGAAACATCTCGAGCACGTAATACTTCGGCTTGTCCTCGGATCGCACCGCCTTGAAGGTCAGGGCGTCGTCCCAGGCCTTTTGCCATTTGGGTTCGATCGATGCGGGATCATAGCGCGACATTTGGGCGTCCTTTGGGTGGCGGGCGGTTCTGCGCTGGTGTGATAGGCCGCGTGCAGCCCAGCGTCCAGATGCAGGGGCGACATTTCCGCCACCGCCGGGCGCGCTGCGGTCTCGATCCCCGCCGCAAAGCTTGGCGAGCCGCGTCCCGCCGTGCCACAAGGCACAAAAAGTCAGCGCGGGTGGCGGTTTCATGAAGATATTGTGCATACATCAGAATTTTCCCGGTCAGTACAAGCACCTGGCCCCAGCGCTGGCCCGGCTGGGACATCAGGTCGTGGCGCTGACGCCGAAGGTGGAAAAACCCACAACCTGGAACGGCGTGCAGGTGATCCCCTACAGGATCAACGGCCGCAGCACGCAGGGCATCCACCCCTGGGTGCTGGATTTCGAAACCAAGGTCCTGCGCGGGTCATGCTGCTATCGGGCCGCCCTGGCCCTGCGCGACCGCGGCTTTGAACCCGACGTGATCCTGGCCCACCACGGTTGGGGAGAGAGCCTGTTTCTCAAGGATGTCTGGCCGAAGGCCCGGCTGGGCCTGTACTGCGAACTCTATCATCTTTCCACCTATCCGATGCTCGACTTCGACCCGGAATTTCCGGCCAAGACGGGCGAGGGCGAAGCGCTGCGCATTCGCCTGAAAAATCTGAACAATCGCCTGCACGAAGAGGTTATGGACGCGGGCATCAGCCCGACGCGGTTCCAGGCCGCGACCTTTCCGGAAAAGTACCAAGATCGCCTCACCGTGGCGCATGACGGCGTCGCCACCGATGTAATCGTTCCCAATCCGGACGCCCGGCTCGAGGTGACGGACGGTAGGGTGCTGACCCGCGACGACGAGGTGGTGACCTTCATCAACCGCAACCTCGAACCCTACCGCGGCTATCACATCTTCATGCGCGCCCTGCCCGACATCCTGCGCCGCCGTCCGAATGCCCAGATTGTCCTGCTAGGGGGCGACGAGGTGAGCTATGGGGCCCGTCCGCCCGAGGGCCAGAGCTGGAAGCAGATCTACATCGACGAGGTGCGCGGCCGGATTTCCGACGCCGACTGGGCGCGGGTGCATTTCCTGGGCCGCGTCCCCTATGCGCGGTTCCTGGCGATGATGCAGGTCAGCCGGGTGCACGTCTACCTGACCTACCCCTTCGTGCTGTCCTGGTCGCTGCTGGAGGCGATGAGCGCGGAATGCGCGATCCTCGCCAGCGACACGGCGCCGGTCAAAGAGGTGCTCGAAGAGGATGTGACCGGGCGGATGGTTGATTTCTTCGACCGGGACGGGCTGGTGGAGCGTCTCTGCGACCTGCTGGACGATGCACCGGCGCGGGCGCGTCTGGGCCGGGCGGCGCGCGATTTCGTCAAGTGCAGCTATGACCTCGAGACGGTCTGTCTGCCGCAGCATCTGGCCTGGGTGGACCGGCTGGCCAAGGCAGAGCCGCGGCCGCCGCAGGACTGAGACGAGGCGGCGGTCTCCGGCTTCAGAATCGGGTGTCTTGCTGGCGCAGCTGGCGGGCGCGGGTCAGGATCGCATCTTCGACCCCGCGCAGCGTGGCCGCATCGACCGGCCCCGACGCCGTATGCAAGGCCAGGTTCAGCGACCGCGCATCGAGCGCCGGGTCCGAAACGTAGATCGTCGCGCGGTAGGCGCGGCCGCCTCCGGGGGGCACGCCGAATCCGGTGCTGATTACGCCGGTAAAGGGGTCGACAGACTGGACCGGCAAAAAGTTCAGAACCTCTAGCGACGCGTTCCAGATGTACTTGTTGACGGCACCGATCTCGTCGGTCGGGCTGCGGGACCGGAAGATGTCGAAGAACGACGACTCCGGCGCGCCGCGTTCGCCGTAGATGATCTCATCGGCGATCTCGCTGGCCGGGCGCGTCTGCACGGGCTGGGCATCGTCGCGACGGAACGCGCCGCATCCCGCGAGCGCCACCAGGGACAGCACAAGGCCTGCACGCAGTCCGATCCGCAGTTTATCCATTCTTCCCGCTCCCGCCGGTCTTTTCACTGCGTTTTGCATACCTGCCAAGCCTGCCGCCGACAAGCCGAACTTGCCCCGCCCCTCGCGGGCGCGCGCAGGGTTCCAAAGCGGCCCGGAACAGCTTGTGGCAAATGCGCATCACTGATCCACTTGTTGCCCGGGCCATTTTGGCTTCCCTTGCAATGACCCGGCCCGCAGGAGCATAGAAGCTTCATCAAGGCCGGACATCCGGATTGGTACGTGCCTTACGAACACATGAGGGAAACAATGAAAAAGATTCTTTTTGCATCCACCGCGCTGGTTGCAACCGCAGGCGTCGCATCCGCTCAGGACCTCGGCGTCGCTCTGACCGGTGGTGCCGAAATGGGTATCTTCGGTGGTGACTTTTACGGCACCAACAACGACGACGCCCAGTTCCTGACCGACCTGGAAGTGCGCT
This sequence comes from Thalassococcus profundi, assembly GCF_003344785.1. GTDB lineage: Bacteria > Pseudomonadota > Alphaproteobacteria > Rhodobacterales > Rhodobacteraceae > Puniceibacterium > Puniceibacterium profundi. The sequence goes on from NZ_QPMK01000002.1 coordinate 130,521, forward strand.
TCACCCTGTCCGGCGAAGCAGACAACGGTCTGACCTTCGGCGCCACCATCGACCTCGACGAAGCCAACGCAAACGGCGTTCACGAGAACGAAGCCCTGCAGGGCGGTGAAGCCGTGTTCGTGAGCTTCGGCGGCGCGACCTTCTCGATGGGTGACGTCGACGGTGCATACGACGCACGCCTGGCCGAAATGGCTCTGGCCGGCGGCTCGCTGCAGGACGACGAAACCACCCACGCCGGTTTCGACGACCAGGACGGCTTCTTCTCGAACACCTTCGTCTCCGGCCTCGACGGCAACGAAGATGGTCAGATCGCACGCTTCGACTACACCTTCGACGCGTTCACCGGCTCGTTCTCGATCGAGCAGGACAACCAGGGCCAGGGTGACGACAACGTCTACGGCGTCGGTTTCTCCTATGACGGCGAACTGGCCGGCATCAACCTCGGCGTTGGCATCGGTTACCAGACCCAGAACGACGTTGCGAACTCCACCGGTATCTCGGTCACCGGCGCGTTCTCCAACGGCCTGTCCGCTGGTGTCCTGTTCACCCAGACCGACTTCGATCCGTCGGGTCTCGAGAACCAGCGTCACTTCGGCATCGGCGTCGGCTACGAAGTCAACGCTCTGTCCATGGGTCTGAACTACGGTAAGTTCAACGACTACCAGGGCATCGACGGTCGCGAAGCATCGGGCTACGGCCTGGCCGTGTCCTACGACCTGGGCGGCGGTCTGGCTGCGCAGCTGGGCTACAGCCACAGCAACATCGACGGCGGCGGTCTCGGAGACGTCGACTTCGACAGCTACTCGCTGGGTCTCAGCATGAGCTTCTAAGTCTTTCACAGACTTCGAGGGAAAGAGCGGGCTTCGGTCCGCTCTTTTCTTTTGGGACGCAGGCTTTTATCACCTCAGGAAAAGGGGGCAGGATGGCCGCGCTTTCCAGACAGCAGATCAAGACGCTTTACGATCAGGCCGTGGCGATGATGCGCGCGGGCCAGATCGCGCCGGCCGCGCAGGCGTTCCGGCAGCTGCTCACCGTCCTGCCAGACCATCCCGAAATCCACGCCAACTTGTCCGAGATCGCTCACAAGCTGGGCCAGCAGCAGACCCGCGCCGATCACCTCGCCCGCGCGCTCGCCGCCCGGCCCGACGATCCGCGCCTCAACGAGGCCGCGACCGAGGCCTTCACCGCGACCGGGGACTATCCCGCCGCTCTGGCAGCCCATGACCGGCTGATCGCCCAGGATCGCGGCAACCTGAAACGCCAGGCCGACAAGGCGGTGACGCTCCAGAACATCGGCGACTTCGATGCCGCCAACGCGCTTTTCCGCAAGCTGATCAAGAAACATCCCAAGACCGGCGCGCTTTACCGCATGTTCATGACCACCGCGCGCATCGACGCGGACGACCCGGTGATGACCGGCATGGACCGCGCCCTGCGCGACCCGAAGCTGCCGACCTCGGACCGCATGCACATCCACTTCGCCCGCGCCCGCGCGCTGGAGCAGCAGAAACGCACCGGCGAGGTCTTCGCCGACCTGCACAAGGCCAACGCGCTGCAACTGGAGCTCTACCCCAAGGACAGCGCCGAGAAGGAGGCGCAGAACGCCGCCCTGCACGCCTTTCAGGACGGCGCCGACCTGACCCCGATCGGCCCGGAACAGCCGGTGCGCAGCCTCTTCGTCACCGGCATGCCGCGCTCCGGCACCACGCTGGTGGAACAGATCCTCGCCAGCCATTCCGACGTGACGGCAGGCGGCGAGATGCCCTATGCCTCGCGCCTGACCGTGAGCCTGTTCGGCAGGAAGTCGGGCTTCATCCCGATGGACGAGGCCGCGGACCAGCAGATCTTCGACTTCGCCAAGGGCTACGTGCAGGCGATCCGCATGCAGACCGGCGCCACCTCAGGCGCCGTCACCGACAAGGCGATTCAGGCGCATCGCATCTACGGCCTGCTGCACCGCGCCCTGCGCGGCGTGCGCTTCATCGTCGTGCATCGCGACCCGCGCGACATCGCGCTGTCCATCTACAAGAACCATTTCCGGCTCGGCACGCACCGCTATGCCAACGACCTGGCCGAGATCGCGGCCGAAATCAAATCCTTCCGCGCAAACATCGCCATGTGGAAGACCCGCCTGCCCGCCGGCGTGCTGTACGAAGTCCGTTACGAGGACCTGGTGGCCGATCCGGACCCGCAGATCCGCGCGCTGATCGACGCCGCCGGCCTGCCGTGGGAGGACCGCTGCCTCGACTTCCACACCGCCAAGAGCACGGTCAAGACGCTCAGCCTGCAACAGGTGCGCCAGCCGATCTACACCGGCTCGGCCCAGGCGTGGAAACGTTATGAGGCCGATCTTGCGCCCTTCATCGACGCCTGGGGAGACACGCCATGGGACTGACCGACATCCAAGACCGCATCGCCAAGGCCGAAAAAGACGCCGACCGCGCCCCCGGCTCGGTGCAGCTTATCGCCGTGTCAAAGGTGCAGCCCAATGACCGGGTCGAAGCGGTGCTGGACCTGGGCCACCGCATCTATGGCGAGAACAAGGTGCAGGAAGCGGCGGGCAAATGGCCCGACTTCCGCGCCCGCTATGACAGGCTGTCGGTGCACCTGATCGGCCCGCTGCAAAGCAACAAGACCCGGCAGGCCATGGGGCTCTTCGACGCGATCCACTCGGTCGACCGCCCCAAGATCGCCAAAGCCATCGCCCGCATCGCCCAGGAAGAGGGGCACTGCCCGGAGCTCTTCATCCAGGTCAACACCGGCGAGGAGGACCAGAAGGCCGGCGTCCTGCCTGCCGATACAGACGCCTTCGTCGCCGAATGCCGCGACCTCGACCTGCCGGTGCGCGGCCTCATGTGCATCCCGCCGGTGGATGAGACCCCGTCGCTGCATTTCGCGCTGCTGGCCAAGCTTGCCGCGCGCAACGGTCTCGACGGCCTGTCGATGGGCATGAGCGCGGATTTCGAAGAAGCCATCGCGCTCGGCGCCACCCACATCCGCGTCGGCTCCGCCATCTTCGGCGAACGCGACTACGGCTGACCGCCGGCGGCCCGCTCCCGACGGCCCCCAGCTTCATCTTGCTAATAAACTTCCGGGGGGTCCGGGGGGCTGGCCCCCCGGCGTGCAAGGTTTGCCGTCCCACGCTCCCCCTGAAACGGAAAAAGCCCCGCACCAATGGTCCGGGGCTCCTCCAATCCGTTCCGCACGAAAGTCAGTGCAGCTTGGCGCTCACCTCGTCGATCGACGCGTCGATCCGCTTGTTCGCCTCGGCATCGGTCATCTGCTTGGCCATGACGTCCTTGGCTGCCTGCACCGCGACGGTGATCGCGCTGTTGCGCACCTCGCGCACGGCTGAGGCTTCGGCAGAGGCGATCTGGTCCTCGGCGGCGGCCATACGGCGCTCCAACGACTTGGCGATATCGGCCTTGGCCTGCTCCGCCGCCAGTTCCGCTTCCTCGCGGGCCTGGGCGACGATGCGGTCGGCCTGCTCCTGCACCTCGCGCTGCTTGCGCTCGTAGGAGGCCAGCAGGGTCTGCGCCTCCTCGCGCAGGGCGCGGGCTTCGCTCAGCTCGTCCTGGATGCCCTGGGCGCGCTTGTCGAGCATCCCGGCCAGCAGGCTGGGCACCTTGAAGTAGACCAGCACCACGAGGAACAGGATGAACGCCAGCGTCACCACGAAATCGGTGTTGGTCAGAGAAAAGAACACGTCGCCCGCGGCAAAGGCCGGGGTGGCCGCGACGAGGGACAGAAGGACGGATCCGGTCAGCTTGTGCATGGGACTATCCTTTCATCCGGTTGGCGACGGCGGGATCCACGTCCTTGGCATCGGCAGAGCCGCCAAGCGCTGCGACCAGAGCCAGTGCCGTCTCCTTGGCGACGGCTTCGACGTTCTCCATGGCCGTGGCCCGGATCTCGTTGATCGCCTTCTCGGATTCCGCGGCCTTGGCGGCGATTTCCGCATCGGCTTTCTTATTGGCCTCGGCCACCTCGGCCTTGATCTCCTCGCGGGTGCGCTGGGAGATCGCCTGCGCCTCGGCGCGGGCATCGGCGAGCGCCTTGTTATAAGCCTCTTCCGCGGCTTCGGCCTGACGCTTGAGGTCTTCGGCCTTGGCGATGTCGTTGCTGATCGTGCCCTGGCGTTCGGCCAGAACGGCGGCGATGCGCGGCAGGGCCACGCGCGACAGCACAAGGTAGATGGCGATCAGCGCCAGAACCAGCCAGAAGATCTGGTTGCCCCAAGTGGCGAAATCCAGCTGCGGCATCCCCGGCGCGCTGCCGGCATCTTGGCTGGCGACGCCGACGGTATCGGCCAGGCCGTCGCCCGCGGCTTGAGTTGTTTCGGTAGCCATGTGGCCGTCCTCCAGGAGTACTTTTCTCTACAACGGGCGGGGCGGTCCGTACCGCCGCCGCCCGCGCGTAAGGATCAGAACCGTGGCTTAGACAGCGAACATCAGCAGCAGGGCGACGAGGAACGAGAAGATCCCCAGCGCTTCTGCGAATGCGATGCCGATGAAGAGCGTCGCGGTCTGACCGGCTGCGGCCGACGGGTTGCGCAGGGCGCCGGACAGGAAGTTGCCGGCCACGTTGCCCACACCGATTGCGGCTGCGCCGGAACCGATTGCTGCCAGACCTGCGCCGATATGTGCGAGTTCGCCTTCCATGAGATGTCTCCTTACGATTGGAAGTTGGATTGTTTGGGTGTGTCTGAGACGGGTCCGGGCGGATCGCCCGGCACCCTTAGTGATGCGGATGCAGCGCGTCCTTGAGGTACACGCAGGTGAGGATCGTGAACACGTAGGCCTGGATGAAGGCCACCAGCACCTCGAGCCCGTACATGGCGGTGATCGCGAGGATCGACACCGGCGAGATCACCGCGATCGCGGCGAAGCCCGCGAAGACCTTGATCACCGCGTGACCGGCCATGATGTTGCCGGCAAGACGGATGGAGTGGCTGACCGGGCGCACGAAATACGAAATGATCTCGATGATCGCCAGCACCGGGCGCAGCGCCAGCGGCGCGCTGCTGACCCAGAAAAGGCCCAGGAAAGACGCGCCGTTCTTGATGAAGCCCAGCACCGTCACGGTGAGGAACACCGCCAGGGCCAGTACCACGGTCACCGCGAAATGCGAGGTCGTGGAGAAAGACATCGGGATAAGCGCGAGGAAGTTGGCGAAGACGATGAACATGAACAGCGTCATGATGTAGGGGAAATACTTCACCCCGTCCTTGCCGGTCACGTCCTCGACCATCTTGTAGACGAAACCGTAGGCGAGTTCGCCGATCGACTGGGTCCGCGACGGCACGATGGCCCGCTTGCCGGTGCCCAGCACCATCAGCGCGATCACCGCCAGCACCGTCAAGGCCAGCCAAAGCGTCGCGTTGGTCACGGTGAACATGTTGATCGCGCCATCGCCGAACAGCGGCTGCACGATGAACTGATCCATCGGGTGGAACACCAGACCGCCTTCTTCACCGCCATGCGCTTCAGTCGCCATGCCTATCCCTCTCGTCCTCTTCGGCCGTCTCTGCGGCCACCTTCTTTTCCTGCATCTCCGCGGCGCTTCGGATCATGGTTTTGACCCCGGCCGCAAAGCCCAGCAACGTGAACACCACCAGGAGCCAGGGCAAGGTGCCGAAGAGCACATCGAGCCCGTATCCGATGGCAAAGCCGATCCCCAGACCGGCCACCAATTCGATCACCATGCGCCAGGCCATCTGGGCCTGCGAATAGTGTTCCTCCTGGTGCGATTTCGGCGGAGCCTTGGCGCTTTTGTACGCCGCGATCCGCGCGTCCAGATCGGCAAGCTGCCGTTTCGGATCGGGATCAGTCACACCTATCGCCCCTTTCGGACCTTCGCCCATGTGCTATGCGGCGGGCCGACGTGAGTCAAGAACCCTGGGGACGCACCAAGATTGCATATAAGTATCTGATATTATGGGATTTCGCATGATGGCAAAACAAGCGCGTCACGCTGCTCGCCCCGTCCGACACGTCAAATACCCGAACCGGGGTTATTCAACTTTCCGGTTGAGTATGCCGAAGGCCCGCAGCAGACGCCCCTGCCGGCAAAAGAAAAGAGGCGCCCGAAAGCGCCTCTTCCAGATACGGGATCGTTGAGGATCCCCGCAGTGTGCCGTTCCGATCAATCTGTGCCGGTGCCGCTCGACCCGTCGTCCAGAGCCGCGGCAACACCCACCGCGAGGATGCCCAGACCGCCGACCACCAGGCCCGGCCCCAGCGCCGGGTTGCCACCTGTCGTGCGCACGACCGTGGCGCCGACGCAGCTGGTGTTGGTGATCTCGACGCGGCGGTTGGCCGGATCGTTCGGACCGCTGGTGCCGGGGCGAGCCGCTTCGCCTCCGCCGGCGACCTGCACGATGTTGGCGCCCTGCAGCGTGCCCGCAACCGACGCGGCACGACGTTCGGACAGCGCCTGGTTCGACGCGGCAGAACCGACGGCGTCGGTATATCCAGTGACGGTCAGCGGTTCACCCGCATTGCGCGACAGGAAATCGTTCAGCGCAGCCTGAGCCGCTGCGTCAAGGGTTGCTTGACCGTTGTTGAAGAACACGACAACGCCGCAGCTGTCCTGAGCGGCGGCGGGGATCGCGGTGCCCGCAAGCATTGCCGCAGCAACAGCAGCGGTCTTGATCTTGGTCAGCATGGAAGGGTCTCCCTAATATTGGGTTAGGCTCTGAAATGAGCCGTGGAATACGTTGGACAACATCTGAACGCACGAATGAGTTCCACAAGTTTATCACAAATCGGCGGTTCGTGGCCGGTTTCCGCCAAGGCCTACGCAAATTACCGCCGAAAGGCTTTGGTTTCGCACCCTGACCCGTGCCCTCGCGATCCTTGTCCTGCCGTTTTTTTCGGCAGAGGCTGAGATGGCTCACCCTTGACCTGACGCGTGCTTTGCCGCCTAACGACAGCGTATGACACGTGACTTGGACATCGTCTTTTCCGCATTGGCGGACCCGACCCGCCGCCGCATCCTGACGATGCTGCTCGAGGACGACATGGCCGTGACCGACGTGGCGGAACCGTTCGAAACCAGTCTTGCGGCCATCTCCAAACATTTGGCCATCCTGGCCCAGGCCAGGCTGATCAGTCAGGAAAAGCGCGGGCGGGTCAAATGGTGCAAGCTGGAGCCCGATGCGCTGCGCGATGCCAGCATCTGGATGCAGGCTTTCGGGCAGTTCGAAGCGCTCGATCTCGATGCGTTCGAGCGCTTCCTTGCCGTCGAATTCCCGTCAGGCCAGCCCCGCCAGTCGCAAGATCACGAGTACGACGACGACGAGGCCGACAAGGTAGATAAGATTACGTAGCATGGTGTCCTCCGCTCCAATGTAGCGTGTCAACTCCGGCCCGTTGTCTTTCGTTCCGCCGCAGGGTCCAACGACGCCGACGCGTCCTCGTCCCGCAACAACAGCAGCAGGGCGACGACGGTCATGGCCACACCGACCAGCACCAGCCCGCGCGGCGCGCCATGGCCCAGCGCCAGTTCCCAGACCAGCACCCAGCTTGGCGTCAGGTAGGTATAGGCCATGACCTTGGCAGAGGGCAGGTTGAGCGACCCGAAGCGCAGCAGCGGCACGGTCAGCGCCGTGGCCGGGATCGCGGTATAGGCCATCGCGATCCAGACGATTGCCGGCAAAGCGGCCCAGTCGGTGCGGATCAGCGACCCGGCGCCGTAGATGAACAGCAGCACCGTTCCGGCCGCGAGAATCCCCGCGTTGAAGATCAGCGCCGGTTCGCCCCGGCTCAGCAGGCGCAGCATCGGGATGTACAGGGCATGCGCAAGGCAGCCCCAGAAATAGATCGTCTCGCCGCGTCCGATCTCGAAGGCGATGGCCGCCGAAAGGTCGGCGCGAAAGATCACCCAAAGTGCGCCGGTCCCGCCGATGCCCAAAGCCAGCGCCATGCGCGGCGTCGTGACCTGCCGTAGCAGCAGCCAGCCGAAGCCGCCTGCGAGGATCGGCGTCAGTGTAAAGACCGCCGCCATGCTGACCGGTTCGGCGGTGCGCAGCCCTTCGAACATGGTGACGAAGTAAAAGACGAAGAGCGCCGCCAGAACGAAATAGCGCCACGGCGCGACAAAGGCCGTGCGCGGGACGGCCCCCGTGGCCCAGGCCGCAATCCCCAGCACGCTCGCCGCGATGAGGAACCGCACCGCGTTCAGGGCTTCGGGCGCGATGAACGGCGCCGCCATTCCGCCGAGGGAAAAGGACCCCGCCACCAGCGCCGAAAAGCAGAGCATCGCCAGATGGCCGCGGACGGCGCCGGTCATGTGTCCTGCCAGTCCGCGATGTGGTCCTTGAGATAGCGCAGCAGCGCCTGCACCTTCGCGGTGCGATGCAGATCGACATGGGTCACCAGCCAGAGGTTGGAGCTCCAGTCCTCGAGCGGCGGCATCACCTCGACCAGGCCGCCCATCGCCGCGGCGTCACGCCGGGCCACAAAGCCGATGCCCGTGCCGGACTGGACCGCGAGATCAAGAACCCGGCTGTCGGTGCTGCGGAACACCACGCAGGAATAGGGGACCGTCTTGTGCAGCCAGCGCTGGAACGGGGCGCGGCTTTCGGGATTGTCATGCCCGACAAAGCGGTGATCGGCGAAATCCTCGGGCGAGTCCGGAAGCCCGAAGCGGTCGACATAGCTTTGCGCGGCATACAGCCCGACCTGCTGCGGGACGAAGGCCTGCACCACGTTATCGGGCTCGTCCGGCTGCGGACCCGCGCGCAGGGCCACGTGTGCTTCGCCGTATTCCAGCCGGAACACCCGGTCGTCGGTCAGGTAGCGCACCACCAGCCCCGGATGCATGGACTGGAACCCCACCAAGGCCGGCACCATGATCGGTGCGAGGCTGACCAGCGAGGTCACCAGCAGATCGCCCGACACATCTGCGCCGCGGCCCTTGATCCGCCCGGCAAGCTGCTGGAACTGGTCGTCGGTGGTCTGCGCCACGCGGGCAAGATCCTGCCCCGCCTCGGTCGCGGTATAGCCGCGGGCATGGCGCTGGAACAGCTTGACCCCCATGCGCGCCTCGAGCGCGTCGATATGGCGGATGACCGTGGCGTGATGCACGCCCAGCACTTCTGCGGCGCCGCTGACCGTGCCCAGCCGCGCCACCTGGAAGGCGGTTCTGATCTCGTCCCAGTTGTCCATGCCTCGACCTCCGCATCATGTGTGCGCTGCGTCACAGTTGCTGTGTATCTGCGGCGATTGAGTGTGGATGTGCAAGGTCCAAGTATCCCACAGGAATTCACGCATCCAAGAGGATCCGACCATGACCAACCACGTTCTGCGCATCGACGCATCCGCCCGCCACGACGACTCCGTGTCCCGCAAACTGGCCGACAAGGTGATCGACAAGCTGTCGCCTGCCACGGTCACCAAGCGCGACCTGTCGACACCGCTGCCGCTGATCGACTCGACCTGGATCGGCGCCAACTTCACCCCGGTGGACGACCGCACGGACGAGCAGAAAGCCACGCTCGCCCTCTCCGACACGCTGATCGCCGAGATCGAGGCCGCCGACACGCTGGTGATCGGCCTGCCGATCTACAATTTCGCCGTGCCCTCCACCTTCAAGGCCTGGGTCGACCTTGTCGCCCGCGCCGGCGTCACCTTCCGCTACACCGAGAACGGCCCCGAAGGCCTGCTGAAAGGCAAGCGCGCGATCCTCGCCGTGGCCTCCGGCGGCACCGAGGTCGGTTCGGATTACGACTTTGCCACCGGCTACGCGCGCCACATGCTGGGTTTCATGGGCATCACCGATGTCTCGGTCGTGGCCGCCGACCGGCTGATGATCGACCCCGACGCCTCGCACAAGACCGCGAACGACCAGATCGAAAACCTGGCCGCCTGATCACGCATCAGCCGGACCCGGGGCGCCCTGATGCGGCCCGGGTCCCGCAAGATCGACGCGGCGCCCGTCCGACGAGACCAACGGCCTTCCGATCCGCGCTTCGTTTCCACACAACAGCCCCCACGCCTGCCGCAACCGCCCGACGTGCATCTACGCTCGGGCTTGACTCGCGTCTGGCGCAGGCCTAAACGCCAACGCAATCCCGGAAGTCTTCACGCTTCCGGTCCCTTGGGCTCGGCCCGGGATCGCCCTCCGTCAGCGCGTTGCGCCCACGGGGGCATTTGTGCATTGCGCCGGTCGTCCCTATCTTCGGGGCAACCGGAAACCGTCGAAGGAGGCCCCGCGGCCCATGTTTGAAAATCTCTCCGAACGCCTCTCCGGCGTCTTCGATCGGCTGACCAAACAGGGCGCGCTGTCCGAGGATGACGTGAAGACCGCCCTGCGCGAGGTCCGCGTCGCCCTGCTCGAGGCCGACGTGTCGCTGCCGGTGGCGCGCGATTTCGTCAAGGCGGTTCAGGACAAGGCGACAGGGCAAGCGGTGACGAAATCGGTCACCCCCGGCCAGCAGGTCGTCAAGATCGTGCATGACGAGCTGATTGCGGTGCTGCAGGGCGAAGGCGAGCCGGGTGCCCTGCGCATCGACAACGCCCCCGCGCCGATCCTGATGGTCGGCCTGCAGGGCGGCGGCAAGACCACGACCACCGCCAAGCTCGCCAAGCGGCTGAAGGACCGCGACAACAAGAAGGTCCTGATGGCCTCGCTCGACGTCAACCGCCCCGCGGCGATGGAGCAGCTGCAGATTCTCGGCACCCAGATCGGCGTCGACACCCTGCCCATCGTCAAGGGCGAAAACCCGGTGCAGATCGCCAAACGCGCCAAGACGCAAGCCTCCCTGGGCGGCTACGACGTCTACATGCTGGACACCGCCGGGCGGCTTTCCATCGACGAAGAGCTGATGGCCCAGGTCGAGGCGGTGCGCGACGTCGCCAATCCGCGCGAGACGCTGCTGGTCGTCGATGGCCTCACCGGCCAGGACGCCGTGCACACGGCGGAAAATTTCGACAGTCGTATTGGCATCACCGGCGTCGTGCTGACCCGGATGGATGGCGACGGCCGCGGCGGCGCGGCGCTTTCGATGCGCGCGGTCACCGGCAAGCCGATCAAGTTCGTGGGCCTTGGCGAAAAGCTCGACGCGCTGGAGACGTTCGAGCCCGACCGCATCGCCGGTCGCATCCTTGGCATGGGCGACATCGTGGCGCTGGTCGAGAAGGCGCAACAGACGATCGAGGCCGAACAGGCCGAGCGCATGATGAAGCGCTTCCAGAAGGGTCAGTTCAACATGAACGACCTGAAGATGCAGCTCGAGCAGATGATGAAGATGGGCGGCATGGAAGGCATGATGTCGATGATGCCGGGCATGGGCAAGATGTCCAAGCAGATGAACGACGCCGGTCTCGACGACAAGATCCTCAACCAGCAGGTCGCGCTGATCAATTCGATGACCAAGCGCGAACGTGCCAATCCCCAGATCCTGCAGGCCAGCCGCAAGAAACGCATCGCCAAGGGTGCCGGCATGGAGGTTTCGGACCTCAACAAGCTGCTCAAGATGCACCGCCAGATGTCCGACATGATGAAGAAGATGGGCAAGATGGGCAAAGGCGGCATGATGAAACAGGCCATGAAGGGCATGTTCGGCAAGGGCGGCCCGTCGCCCGAGGACATGGCCGCGGGCATGGACCCCAAGGCGCTGGAAGCGGCCGCGCGCCAGATGGGCGGCAAGATGCCCGGCATGGGCGGCGGCGCGGGCCTGCCGCCGGGACTGTCGGGCTTTGGCAAGAAGAAGTGATGCGGCTTGGCGCGCATATCCCTGTCTCTGACCGGCCAGCGCGTGCTGCCGCCGGGCCGGCGGCGCGCGTCTCTGCTTCATCTTGCCGGATAAACTCCCGCCGGAGGCATCCCGCCCGCGCCAATGGCGCAACCGCCGAACAGACTGCCCGAGGCCTGTCATGAGCCTCACCAACGCACCCCGGCTCGACACCGAACGCCTGATCCTGCGCGGACCGGAGAAATCCGACGCCCCCGCGATCATGGGCTTTCTCATGGATTCCGAACGCAGCGCAGGCTTCGGCCACATCCCCGGCCGCGGCGATGCATGGCGTTGGTTCGCCATGCTGGTCGGCCACTGGCATTGGCACGGCTACGGCTATTTCGTGATCGAAGACCGCGAGACCGGCGCACCGGCTGGCATCTCGGGCGTCTGGAACCCCGAGACCTGGCCCGAGCCGGAGCTGGGCTGGGTGGTCTTCGACGGTTACGAGGGCCGCGGCATCGCCTTCGAGGCGGCGACCCGCGTCCGGACCTACGCCTACACGGACCTGGGCATGACCACGCTGACCTCGAACATCGTGCCGTCCAACACCCGGTCCAAAGCGCTGGCCACCCGGCTGGGCGCGGTCTACGAGCGGACCTATCACAACGAGAACATGGGCGAGGACGAGCTTTGGCGGCACCCCTCGGCGGCGGCGCTCGGCTTCGGTCGGAGGGCGCAGGCGTGACCATCCCCGTGATCGAGACCCAGAACCTCCGCCTGCGCGGTCCGAAACTTTCGGATTTCGATGCGCTCTGCGCCTATTTCTCCGAACCGCGCAGCGCCTTCAACGGCGGTCCGCTGGACGCCGAAGGCGCGTGGCGGGTCCTGACCTCCGCCGCCGGCGCCTGGCAGTTACGCGGCTACGGGCTCTGGTTCGTGACACCGAAGGACGACGACACCTTCATCGGCTTTGCCGGCGTCTTCCACAACTTCGACTGGCCCGAGCCTGAACTCGGCTACGGCATCGGCGGCGCCCAAGAAGGCAAGGGCGTGGCCTTCGAAGCGGTGACGGCGGCGCGGCAGGCGGCGGCCACGCATTTCGGCCTCACCCGTCTGCCCAGCTTCATCGCGCCGACAAACGCCCGCTCCATCGCGCTCGCCACCCGGCTCGGCGCCATCCGCGAGGATGACATCACCCTGCGCGGCGACACCGCCCGGGTCTACCGCCACCCCGAGGTCGCGCCATGACCGCGCCGGTGGAACAGCACCGCCCCGGCATCGCCGCGCGGCATGCCGCCCGCCTGGGCGGCCAGATCGCGACGCTGGACACGCGGCGGCTGCAACTGCGCGGGCCGCGCATCTACGATTTCGACGCCTTCGCCGGGATCATGTGTTCGGACCGGGCGATCCACATGGACGGCCCGATGACCCGCGACGCGGCCTGGAGCGAGTTCACGCAATACGTGGCGCTCTGGCTGCTGCACGGCCACGGGCTCTGGACCATCGACGCACAGACGCAGCCCTCGGCGGGTTTCGCGCTGCTGGGCATGGAATATGCCGATCCGGAACCCGAACTGGGCCTGTTCCTGACCGCCGAAGCCGAGGGCCAGGGTTATGCCCAAGAGGCGGCCGAAGCCGTCCTGACCTATGCCTTCGAAACGCTGAAATGGGACAGCTGCGCCAGTTACGTGGCGCAGGGCAACAGCCGCTGCATCGCGTTGATGGACCGTCTGGGGGCCTTCCGCGACGAAACGGCCGAAGCCGAACTCGGCCAGGTCGACCTCTGCGTGTTCCGCCACGCCCCGCGCCAGGAGGAGGCCGTAGCATGACGGCCATCCCCGAACTCACCACGCGGCGGCTGGTCCTGCGCGGACCCGAGGCCGCGGATTATCCCGACTTCAAGGCCACGTTCAGCTCGTACCGGTCGCGCTTCATGGGCGGACCGCTCAACGCCTACGAGGCCTGGATGCTCTATGCCGCCGAGATCGGGCATTGGGACATCCGCGGCTTCGGCATGTGGATGATCCACCTCGCCGACACCGGCGAAACCGTCGGCATGGCGGGTGGCTGGTTCCCGGCGAAATGGCCGGAAAGGGAACTGGCCTGGATCATCTGGCCCGACCGCGCCGGTAAGGGCTACGCGCTCGAAGCGATGCACAGGGTGCGCCGCTACGTCTACGAGGTGCTGGGGTGGGAGACGGCGGTCAGCTACATCGACCCCAAGAACCTCGACAGCATCCGCCTGGCCGAACGCCTGGGCGCGAAGAAGGACCACGAGGCCGCGACCGTGGACGGCACCGACGCCTGCTACCGCCACCCGTTGCCGGAAAAGCTGGCGGGAAGCCAGATCGCCCACGGGATCGAGATGGAAATCGCCAATTACATCGACCCGCTTTTCAAGCCGAAGGGGTTTGCCATTGACTGACATGCACACATCCGCCGCCACCTCTTCGGACGCCGCGACCCGCGCAGCAGAGGTTCTGAAAGGCCACCGCGAGTCGATCGACCGTCTGGACGCGATCCTCGTCTTCACCCTGGCCGAGCGGTTCAAGCACACCCAGGCCGTGGGCGTCCTCAAGGCGCAGCACGACCTGCCCCCCTCTGATCCGTCGCGCGAAAGCAAACAGATCGCGCGGCTTCAGGATTTGGCTGTTCAGGCCGATCTCGACCCTGAATTCGCCAAGGCCTTCCTGAATTTCATCATTCAGGAAGTCATCAAGCACCACGAGAAGCACCAATCCTGACGGCACCGACCCGTCATGCGCCATTCTTAAAAGGAGAAACACAATGGCTATCAAAATTCGTCTCGCCCGCGGCGGCTCCAAGAAACGCCCGCACTACTCGATCGTGGCCGCCGACAGCCGCATGCCGCGCGACGGCCGCTTCATCGAGAAGCTGGGCACCTACAACCCGCTGCTGCCCAAGGACAGCGAGGACCGCGTGAAGATGAACCTCGAGCGCGTGCAGTACTGGCTGAGCCAGGGCGCCCAGACCACCGACCGCGTGGCGCGCTTCCTCGAATCCGCAGGCGTCAAGGACAAGGCCGAGCGCAACAACCCCAAGAAGGGCACTCCCGGCAAGGCCGCGCAGGAACGCGCGGAGGCCCGCGCCGCCAAGGCCGCGGCCCCGGCCGAGGAAGACGCTGCCGCGGAATAAGCGGCGGCCCGCCAGTCCGTTTATTGCGCAGCACATCAAAGGGCGCGCGGGGCTTCCTCGCGCGTCTTTTTCGTGGTTGGCTGGGCCTGTGGCGCCGCCCGGACCGCAGCGCTTGTGGCAGGAGGGCACTCGCGCTATTTTGGTCACGCTTCAGTGCAAATGACCGTGGCCAGCTTGCTTGGCGCCACAGGTGATTTATGTGCCAGTAAAGGGAGCGCACTGCTGCGTTATCCCTGAGTGAAGAAGGGTCATCCATGTCGCGCATCGCTGCCGCTTTTGCCGTCACCGCCTCTCTGGTCGCTGCCCCGGTTTTCGCCGCGGGTCCCGACATGACCATGTCCGATCCGGTGATGGTCGCTCCGGCGCCCGCGCCGCAAGGGCCGGCACTGGCGTTTTCCCTGCGTGGCGGTGTGGCGGGCAACCCGGCCTATCTCGGCTCCGACGAATACAGGGCCGGTCCCGACCTCGGTTTCAAATTTCACTACCTGCGCCTGCCCAACGGGTTCGAACTGGGCAATCCCGATCCCTGGGCCGACAACCTGGGCTGGGACGTGCACGGGTCGTTCAATGTCATCGGCGAGCGTGATCCCGACGACTACAACGAGCTGGGCAATCTCGACTCGGTCGACACCGCCGTCGAACTGGGCCTTGGCGTCGGCTACACCGCACCCAACTTCAGCGCCTTCGCGGATGTGCGCCGCGGTTTCGGCGGCCACGAAGGCGTGGTGGCCGAGCTGGGCGCCGACGCGATTCTGCGCCCGTCGGACCGTCTGACGCTGACGATGGGTCCGCGCCTGATGTGGGGCAACGACGAATTCAACGACACCTATTTCGGCGTGCCCGCCTCGCGCGCCACCGCCAACCTGCCCGCCTACGATGCCGACGGCGGACTGGTCAGTGCCGGCGTGGAATTCGGCGCCACCTACCAGCTGAACGACACCTGGGGCCTGGAAAGCGCGCTGACCTACGACCGTCTTACCAACGATGCCGAGGACAGCCCGATCGTGCGCAATGGCTCCGAAGACCAGTGGGGCATCCGCTTCGGCGTGACCCGCGTCATCCGTCTGGGCTTCTGAACCGCGCGACCGGTTGCCCTTGTCGCCCCCGGCTTGCTAAGCAGGGGCGGCAACATCGAGGCGAGGAGCCCCTCTTGAGCGATCTGATCTGTGTCGGCGCCATCGCGGGCGCCTTCGGCGTCCAGGGCGAGGTACGGATCAAGAGCTTTACCGCCGATCCCGAAGCCATCGCCGATTACGCGCCCCTCACTTCCGAGGACGGCAGCCGCAGCTTCGACGTGCAACTGACCCGCGCCATCGCGCAGGGTTTCGCCGCGCGCCTCTCCGGCGTGCGCAGCAAGGAAGAGGCAGACGCTCTCAAGGGCCTGCGGCTGTTCGCGCCGCGCGACCGCCTGCCCGCCCTGCCAGACGACGAATTCTATCATGCCGACCTGATCGGCCTCGCGGTCTTCGACACCGGCGGCAAGCAACTGGGCACGGTCAAGGCGGTTCTGAACCACGGCGCGTCCGATCTGCTCGAGGTGCAGGTGCCCGGCGCCAGCGCCACGGTGCTGGTGCCCTTCACCCTGGCGGTGGTGCCGACGGTCGACCTTGCGTCGGGCCGCATCGTCGCCGACCCGCCCGACGGCCTGTTCGAGGCATGAGCGGCCCGCGATGACGCGGCTGGTCATCCACGTGGGCTTTCACAAGACCGGCACGACGTCGGTGCAGACGCTGCTGCGCGAGAACCGGGACCTCTTGTCCGAACACCTCGCGATCTACCTGCGCCCGGATTTCGAAGAGCTGGCCGAGACCTGCCGCCGCTATTGCCTGAACCCGAAGCCGCTGCGCCTGGCCAATGTCGGGCGCGCGGCGCAGGCGTTCTTTGGCACGCTGGCCGCCGACGAGGCGCGGCCGATTTTGATGTCCAGCGAAGACCTGTCGGGCCTGATGCCCGGACGACGGGACCTTGCCACCTATGCCGCCGCGCCGCACCTGATGCGGGTGATCTGCGAAGCCGCCCGGGCGCGCTTAGGCAAGACGCTGGACCTCACGCTGTTCTTCTCGACGCGCGAGGCCGACAGCTGGCTGCGCAGCGCCTGGTGGCAGCACCTGCGCGGCACCCGGATGACCGAGGATCTCGACAGCTACGCGCAAAGCGCCCGGTCGGCCGCGGATTTCGACACCGTCCTGCAAGAAGTGCAAAGCACCACGCGCGGGGCCGTGGTGACCGCCCTGCCCCTGGAAGAGAGCCGCGACCTGCCGCAGGGGCCGCTGACGCCGTTGCTGGAGCTGGCGGGCCTGCCGGACGCGGTGCGCGCCCGAATCGAGATGCGTCCGCCCGACAACGTCCGGCCCGATCTGGGGCTGGAGCCGGCGTTCCTGGCGCTGAACCGGTCGGGCCTGCACATGAAGGACCTCGCCGAGATCAAGGCGCGAATCCTGAAAATGACCGCGACCCGCCAACGCAGGGACAATGACCCGGACTGAGCCGGGATTGTTGCGACTCCCTCAAAACTCCCATGCCGTGCCCGGTTTTTGCCACATTCCGGCAGCAGGGTCGCCCGTGACTGTGCAAGTTGGGCTGGCCGTGAATTACATTACGCAAAGACTTTTCCTGTCCGGGCTGGTACTGATGCCCGCGATCGCCTGCCTGCTGGTGCCGGATGCCCTGCGCCTGCAGGTCTTCGACGCCCTGGGCGTGACCGGAACCCTCCTGCTGTGGAGCCTGCTGACCGCACTAGTCGTCCACGCGGCGACCCGCATGCCCGCACGGGTCGAGCGTCCTGCCTATCAGAACGAGGCGCCGGTGCTGCTCCGCCGCGGGGTACTGGGATCTCCGGACCTCGCCCTGCCCGGCCCAAAGACGATGCGCGAGACGCTGGGCGTGGTGTTGTCCCAGGCCGACATGCCGCCGCCGCAAGACGGTCCCGAGTCCGCCGACCGCGCACTTGGCCTTGCGCTCGGGCGGCTGATCGAGGCCTGGAACGCGCCGACCCTGCATGCGCAAAGCGACGCGCGCCTGGCCGAACTCTTCCTTTTCTACCAGCTTCTGACGCGGCGCGCCGACGAGGCAGGCGCGCTGGCGCAGCTTTTCGCACGGCCCGACGTGGTGCTCGAGATCCGCGACCAGATCGCCACGATCCGCAAGCGCCGCGCGGCCTTTGACAAGCAGAACAACGCCTTTGCCGCGAACCAGACCGCCTGGGAGGAGCAGGGCGAGGCCGACCGGCCCGCGGCGCTGCTGACCGCCCTGCGAGGGCTGGTCCATCCCGACATCGACCTCTGGCACAAGGTCGTGACCGAACACGATCCGCACGATGCAGCCCAGCGCGAAGCCGCGCTGTGGTGCGTCCGCCAGCCCGACTGCGACCGCGCGACGGTGGCCTGCTTCCTCGCCTATGCCGCGGCCGACGGCCTGCTTGCAGCGGCGGCACGGCGCGGCGACCGGGCCTGGCTCTCCGGGGTGCAATCCGTCGTGGATGGCTGGAACGCGGGCCGCTACACCCGGCGCGAACTCGGGCTGTCCCCCTCGGACAGCCTGAGCGCGATGGCACCGGTCTTTTCCAACGCGCTGGACCAGGTGGCCGAAGCCACGGGCAGCACGCGTTGGGCCACACCGCGGGGAGCCTTTGCCGAATACACCGGCCGCAAACCGCGCCCGCGCGATCACTGGTGTCTGCGCACCGGGCGACTCCTGCGCGCGCCGCGCCGGACCGACTACTTCGACCAGGGCGTCGCATCCGCCGCCTGACACCGGCGGCGGCTTTCCCCTTTGCCATCGGCTGCCCCGGCGGCTAGGGAAGGCCAAGCACCGCAAGCAGGCCCGACATGACCCAGACCCCGCCCCGTTCCCACGGCCGCAAGAGCATCGCCGCGACGCTGCAGCCGCGCGAGCTGATCACCCCCACGCCCGACCTCGTCGCCGCCTGGAAAGCCCAGGCGATCACGCTGTTTCCCGAGGCCTTTCCCGGCCCTCTGGGCCTGTCTCTGACCGGCAAGGCGCTGCAGGACGGGCTCTGGCAGATGGATGCGGTGTTCCTGCGTGAATTCGGCGAAGGCCGGCACCGCAACGTCGACGACACGCCGGCGGGAGGCGGCGCGGGCATGGTGCTGCGCGCCGATGTCATGGGCCGCGCGCTGGACCACGCGCGCCGGACCATGCCCGCGGCGGCGCCGATCCTCTACCTGTCGCCCCGTGGACGGCGCATCAACCAGTCGCTGGCCCGTGACCTCGCCGCCGGTCCCGGCGTCACGCTGATCTGCGGCCGGTTCGAAGGGCTCGACCAGCGGGTCATCGACCACTACGGCATCACCGAAGTGAGCCTTGGCGATTTCGTCCTGACCGGCGGAGAGATCGCCGCTCATGCGCTGCTCGACGCCACGGTGCGCCTGCTGCCCGGGGTGCTGGGCAATGCCGCCTCGATCGAGGAGGAAAGCTTTGCAACCGGCCTTCTGGAACATCCTCAGTACACCAAGCCGGCCGAGTGGAACGGCCATGCCATCCCACCGGTGCTGCTGTCGGGCAACCACGGCGAAATCGACCGCTGGCGCCGGGCACAATCCGAGGCGCTGACCCGCGACCGCCGGCCCGACCTCTGGGCCGCGCACACCGAGGCCACCAAAGGCTGACCGGCCCGGCCAGCGCTTGACTTCACCCCTCAGAACAGGTGTATCGGGCCGAACCCGAGATGCCCCGAAGGAAGACCGCCATGCACGCCTACCGCAGCCACACCTGCGCCCAGCTCACCTCTGACAACGTCGGCCAGACCGTGCGCCTGTCGGGCTGGGTCAACCGCATCCGCGACCACGGCGGCATCCTCTTCATCGACCTGCGCGACCATTACGGCATCACCCAGGTGCTCTGCGACCCGGACAGCGCCGCCTTTGCCGACGTGGAAAAGGTCCGCAGCGAATGGTGCATCCGCATCGACGGCGAGGTGAAGGCCCGCGATCCCGAACTGGTGAACGCCAAGCTGCCCACTGGCGAGATCGAGGTCTTTATCCGCGACATCGAGGTGCTGGGCCCGGCCGAGGAACTGCCGCTGATCGTCTTCGGCGACCAGGAATACCCCGAGGAAACCCGCCTGCGCTACCGCTACCTCGACCTGCGCCGCGAGGCGATGCAGACCAACATGAAGCTGCGGTCGGACGTGGTGGCCAGCCTGCGCAAACGCATGTGGGACAAGGGCTTTCGCGAATACCAGACGCCGATCATCACCGCGTCGTCGCCCGAAGGCGCGCGCGACTTCCTCGTGCCCTCGCGCCTGCATCCGGGCAAGTTCTACGCGCTGCCGCAGGCCCCGCAGCAGTTCAAGCAGCTGATCATGGTCTCGGGCTACGACAAGTATTTCCAGATCGCCCCCTGCTTCCGCGACGAGGACCCGCGCGCCGACCGGTCGCCCACGGATTTCTACCAGCTCGACATGGAGATGTCCTTCGTCACCCAGCAGGACGTCTTCGACACGATCAGCCCGGTTATCGCGGGCGTGTTCGAGGAATTCGGCGGCCGCCCCGTCGATGCCCCCGGCGACTGGCCGCAGATTTCCTACCGCGACGCGGCGCTCTGGTACGGCACCGACAAGCCCGACCTGCGCAACCCGATCAAGATGCAGGTGGTGAGCGAACATTTCGCAGGCTCCGGTTTCGCCATCTTCGCCAAGCTGCTCGAGCAGGAGGGCACCGAGATCCGCGCCATCCCGGCGCCCAAGGGCGGGTCGCGCAAGTTCTGCGACCGGATGAACGCCTTTGCCCAGAAAGAGGGCCTGCCGGGGATGGGCTACATCTTCTGGCGCGACCAGGGCGACGGCATGGAAGCCGCAGGCCCGCTGGCCAAGAACATCGGCCCCGAGCGCACCGAGGCGATCCGCCAGCAGCTGGGCCTTGGCGTCGGCGACGCGGCCTTCTTCCTCGGCGGCAAGCCCAAGCAGTTCGAGAGCGTCGCGGGCAAGGCCCGGACGGTCATCGGCGACGAGCTGGGCCTGACCGACAAGAACCGTTTCGCCTTTGCCTGGATCGTCGATTTCCCGATCTACGAAAAGGACGCGGAAAGCGGTGCGATCGACTTCGAACACAACCCCTTCTCCATGCCGCAGGGCGGGATGGAGGCGCTGGAGGGCGACCCGTTGGACGTGAAGGGCTTCCAGTACGACCTGGCCTGCAACGGCTACGAACTGGTGTCGGGCGCGATCCGGAACCACCGGCCCGAGATCATGTTCAAGGCCTTCGAGATCGCCGGCTACGGCGCCGACGAGGTGAAGAAGCGCTTCGGCGGCATGGTCAACGCCTTCCGCTTCGGCGCCCCGCCCCACGGCGGCTGCGCCGCGGGCATCGACCGGATCGTGATGCTGCTGGCCGACGAGGCCAACATCCGCGAGGTCATCATGTTCCCGATGAACCAGCGCGCCGAAGACCTGATGATGGGCGCCCCGTCCGAGCCGACGAGCGACCAGCTGATGGAACTGCGCTTGCGGGTGATGCCGGAGGAGTAGCGAATGTTCGACCGCCTGAGGCAGGCCGGTTTCGACGTCATGGTGCGCAACCACGCCGAAGCCATCCTGTCGGTCGATTTTCGTCCGGAAACCGAGGAACTGATCGACGCGCTCTTGAGGGTGCGCATCCCGGCCGCGGAACTCATCGCCTCCGGCGGAGGCGAGGCAAAGTCCACGCAACGTCTGCGCCGCGAACTCACCCAAGCAGGTTGGCGCAAGCACAACTTCCGCATCGAAACGACCGTGGACAACGTCCCGAAAGGCGACGGCACCAGCCACGAGATCGACCATATCCGACGCTCGGATGCTGGTACACTCGCGCTCGAAATCGAATGGAACAACAAGGATCCGTTCTTTGACCGGGACTTGGAGAATTTTCAGCGTCTGCATGCGCAGTCGATCATCAGTGCCGGGGTGATCGTGACCCGCGGCGCCGCGTTGCAGGACCATATGGCACGGGTGATCGAGGATTACTTGCGCCAAGCGCAAATCGCCGACGAAGCCCCCTTGCTGCGCTTGGGAATGAAAGAGCGCACCGTACGGCAACGCCAGTCCGTCCAGCGTGCCATGGGCGCTGGGATGGATTTCCCGCAAAGCTTTTCACGGTTTTTCGTTGCCGATAAATTCGGTATGGCGACAACGCATTGGAAAAAACTCGAAGACCGTGTGCAGCGTGGCGTCGGCAACCCCTGCCCGCTGCTGCTCATCGGTCTCCCACGGGATGCGATTACACCTTATTCAGCGGCGACGCCCGAGTTGTAGGCGTAGGTTTTCCAGCTCGGCTTGTAATCCGAGTCCGCCTGATTGCCCCAGACGGTCCAGCCTTCCCGTACGCCGCGCCCGAACATTTCCAGATAGGGCCCCCAGGAACAGCTTTCGATCAGTTCGTACTGCTCGTCCGGCTTGCGGGAGTGTTCGCGCTTGCGGGTCTGGACCATATTGACCTGACGGCGGCCCGGCCCAAGCGTTCTGGCATTCTTGCCGCGCGTGCCGAACAGCAAAAGCTCGGTCACGTTGCGGAAATAGAACCCCACACCGCGACCGTCCGATCCGCCATCCTTGCGGATCTTGTGCCAGACGATGTTGGACTTGTACTCGAAGCCCCAGGCGTTCAGCACCGCCAGCCCCTCTGGCAGCAGCGCATTGGGAACCCACAGATAGCAATGCGCGCGGTCCTCGAGATGATCGGCGACCGGCAGGTCGCAGATATCGTCCAACGTCATCGTTGGATACCGCGCCAGCCGCTTGTGCTCGGGCGCGACCTTTCCGGTGCGGTTCGTAAACCGCCACGGCGGATCCGCCATCACCGTGGCAAAGCGGTCCTCGCCGAGGAATGTCGATAAATCTTGTGCGGCACTGTCGGTCATCTTCAACATATAGCTTGCCCCCAGCGCCTGTGTCATCCCGAATTTCGGAAAAGTTTAGACTTACGGCACAGAGAACACAATGCGAACATTTTCTTACCAGACCATTAATCCTGGCGCCCAATACGAAAAAGGCGCGGCGTGTCCCCGCGCCCTGTCTTTTGGGAAACCGATCAGTCCTCCAGACTGTCCTCGACCTTTTCATCCACCAGCTTGCGTTCTTCTTCCTTGCGGGCGTTGAAGCGGTCGCCGTAGCCTTCGATCTCGCTCTCGGGAATGACCTCGCGGGCACGGGCGAAGACCTCGTCTTCTTCCTCTTCGATGTGGTGCTCGTAGTCGTGGCGCAGCACCTTGAACTTCTCCAGCCAGCCGCCCGAGCTCATGTCCATCTCGTTGAGCTCTTCCATCAGGTCGTCGAGCTGCTGGTGCTCGTGCACTGAATGGCGCGCCGCGTCCTGGCCCCAGGTCTTCGAGATCAGCTTGGAATAAAACGTCTCTTCCTCCGCCGCGGCGTGGCTCTTGACGTGATAGTAGAATTCGCGCCAGGCCTTCTTCCGGTCCTCCGACGCGCCGGAGGTGTCGGAAATCCGGTCCAGCAGCGTTCGATGGTGGTCATGGTCTGCCTTGATGGCGGTATAGATGTCGGGCATGGGTCTCTCCTCAGATGCCAAGTCCAACGTCCGCGTCCCGCCTTCGTTCCCGCCGCTTTGCGCAAGGCTTTGCCGAGGTCCGCACTTCGTGATGTGCGGCCTCTGTGCGGCGCGGGTCAATGGGCGTATGATGAGACCAAATCCATGTGAAAGAGGCGTGCCATGGAGTTCGATCCGCAGCTTGGCGACATCCGCTTCGGATGCGGTCTGTCGCCGGTGGTCCCGCCGCCGGTGTCGGTTGCGGCGATGCTGTCTTCGCTGCAGGGGCCGGACCGCGCGGCGCGCGATTTCCCGGTCGAGCACTGGGACGATTTCCTCTCCCGTACCAAGTACAAACAGTCCCTGCGGCAGCTGCGCCGTCAGAACCGCGGCACCCCCGAAGCGGCGGAGGCCAGGAAGGCGCAGAAGGTGCTGGCGCGCCATGCTCGCGAGGCGCAGATGCACTGGCTAGGTCAACACCTGCTGCGCCGCACCAAGACCGAGACCCCGTTCCGCGAACGCCTGACCGCCTTCTGGGCGGATCATTTCACCGCCACGGGCAAGGTCGGCCTGCTGCGGCGCGCGGCAACGCCCTACGTGGAAACGGCGATACGACCGCATGTCGCCGGACGGTTCGAGGATCTGCTGATCGCGGCGGTTCTGCATCCGGTCATGGTGCATTACCTCGATCAGGACAGTTCCGTCGGCACCAATTCGACACGCGGCCTGAAAGTGCCGCAGAAGGCCGGGGTCAACGAAAACCTCGCCCGCGAGGTGCTTGAGCTGCATACGCTGGGCGTCGGCGGTCCCTACACCCAGACCGACGTGACCGAACTGGCCGAGCTTTTGACCGGCGTGACGCTGGACCAGGTCGCCGGGTTCAAATTCCGCAAGGATTGGGCAGAGCCGGGGGCCGAAACCGTGCTGGGCCGAAGCTATGGCGGCGAAGACGCGCGGCTGGCCGACGTCAAGGCCGCCCTGCGCGACCTGGCACGCCACCCGGCGACCGCCGCGCATCTATCCGCCAAGCTGGCGGTGCATTTCCTCGGCGACGCGCCCGAGCCTGGCGTGGCCGAGGCGATGGCGGCGGCCTATCGCGACAGCGGCGGCGATCTGTCCAGCGTCTATGCAGCACTGTTACAGCATCCCGCCGCCTGGACGCCCGCGCGGCGCAACGTCAAGCCCGCCTTCGATTTCGTCGCTTCAGCCTGCCGCGCGCTGGCGATCGCGCCAGAGGCGATGGCCGGCCTCGATGCCAAGGCGACAATGCGGCATGTCCAGTGGCCGCTGGCGCTGATGGGTCACATCTGGGAAAAACCCGATGGACCGGACGGGCTGCCCGAGGCGGACAACGCCTGGATCACGCCGCAGGGCGTGTCGGCACGGCTGCAATGGGCTCTGGCGGTGCCGCAAATGCTGCTGCGGGACCTGCCCGATCCGCGCGATTTCGTCGTCACGGCACTGGGGCCGGACGCCCCGCCCAACGTCAGATTTGCCGCCGAGGCAGCGGAAAGCCGGTCCGACGGCGTCGGGCTAGTGTTGGCCTCCCCGGCCTTTCAGAGAGTGTAATCGCCATGGCCCAGACCCTGAATCGCCGCGCGTTCCTGTCCCGCTCTGCCCTGCTGGGCTGTTCGCTGGCCGCCAGCCCGCTGGTGACGCCAGTGAGCTTTGCCGCGGCCCCGGGCGACGGCCGGCTGGTGGTCATCGTCCTGCGCGGCGGCATGGACGGGCTCGACGCGCTGCGCCCCTACGGCGATCCGGGCTATGCGGCGCTGCGCAAGGGGCCGTTTGGTGTCGACAGGCAGGCGGAGGTGGCGGACCTCGACGGATATTTCGCCCTGCATCCGGCGCTGGCCGGGCTGATGCCGCTCTGGTCGGCTGGGCAGTTGGCAGCGGTTCACGCGGTGTCGACCCCCTATCGCGACAAGCGCAGCCATTTCGACGGACAGGACCTGCTCGAGGCGGGCACGGCGGATTTCAGCGGCGGCCGGTCGCGCGACGGCTGGCTCAACCGGCTGCTGACGCTGCTGCCCGGCAGCGATGTGGAAACCGCCTATGCCATCGGACGCGGCAGCATGGCGATCCTCGACGGCCAAGCCCCGGTCAGCCGCTGGTCGCCGGACAGCGACCTGGCGCTCAGCCCGCAGGCGCTGACGCTCGCGCGGCTGGTGATGCAGGACGATCCGGCCTTTGCCGCGGCGATGGAGCAAGCCTTTGCGCTGGCGGATGGCGACGGCGATGCCATTGCGGTCGAAGGCGGCATGCGCGAGATGATGACGATGATGAACGACGATGCCGCTGCGGCGCGATCGGCGGCGGGTGAAATCCGGATGGCGGACTTCGCGGCGCAACGCCTGCGCGGCGATGCGCGCATCGCGTCCTTCTCGATCAACGGCTGGGACACCCACGAGGCGCAGGACAGGAGCCTGCCCCGTGCGCTGTCGCGGCTGGCCGAAACGATCCTTGCCCTGCAGAAGGGCCTGGGCGGGCCGATCTGGAAAACCACCGCGGTGGTGGCGGTGACCGAATTCGGGCGGACGGCGCGGATCAACGGATCGGGCGGCACCGATCACGGCACCGGCGGCATGATGCTGCTGGCGGGCGGCGCCCTGCGCGGCGGGCGCGTCGTCGCCGACTGGCCGGGTCTGGACGAGTCGGCGCTTTACGAGCGGCGCGACCTCATGCCCACGCGGGACATGCGCGCACATCTGGGCTGGTTGATGCACGGGCTCTTCGGCGTATCGCGCAGCGACCTGGAACGGGTCGTGTTTCCGGGCCTCGACATGGGCGGCGACCCGGGCCTGCTGCTCTGACGGCAGGGAGCGCCGACGCGCGCCACGGCCCCGGTCTCTGGTCAGATCGCAACCTGGTCCGACAGCCGTTCCTGCACCAGCCCGGCAAGCTGGGCGATGCGGGCATGTACCGGACGGCCCATATTGCGCGCCTCGGTCAGGTCCTCGGCGGCGCTGCACAGCGCTTGATCGTTCGCGGATCGCGCCACACCCGACAGAAACCGCGCCGCGAAATCGACGCTGCGCGCGTCCGAAATATCGCCGAGCATGTCGGCGGCATGGGCCATGTCATCGCGATACGCCAGCGGATCGGGCGACACCGCGTCGTCCGGAACGTTGCGCGGACCCATGGCGCGGCGGTCGGCCGGCAGATGCGCAAGGATCGCCGACTGAAAGGCCGCGAGGCTCAACACCGGTTTTTCCAGGAACCCGTCGGCGCCCGCGGACCGCGCCAAAGGCTCTGTCATGCCGTCGCCGCTGATCGCCAAGAGCACCGCCACGCGCGGCGAGGCCGCGGCCAATTCCTCCAGCAGGTCGGCGCCGGACCCGTCGGGCAGACCCATGTCCACGATCACCACCGAAGGGCGGTAGACCTGCAGATGCCGCCGCGCGGACCGCAGGGAATCGGCACGGCGGATGCGCGCGCCGCTGCGCAGGCACAAAAGCCGAAACGCCTCGCAGGCATATTTGCTGTCTTCAACCGCGAGGACCGTCAGCCCCAGCAGCGGGCGCTCCGCCGTTGGCCTGGGCAGTCCACCCCTTGTCATCAGGTCATCCATGTCAGCCTCCGCATTGGATCGAGTCGGAGAATGACTCACCGGGCCTAAGGAGCCGTTAACCGCGATCCGGGCTCGCCGCTCCAAAGTGCCGCAGGCGCGCGCGGCGGGCTTGCCCCGGAGCCACGGCAGGGCCATAACCGGCCCGAACAGTGAGGGAGCCTTGCCATGATCGGCCGTTTGAACCATGTCGCCATCGCCGTGCCCGACCTAGAGGCCGCCTGCGCCCAGTACCGTACGGCGCTTGGCGCCAATGTCGGCGCGCCGCAGGACGAACCTGACCACGGCGTGACGGTCGTCTTCATCGAATTGCCGAACACCAAGATCGAACTGCTCTACCCGCTGGGCGACGACAGTCCGATCGCGGGCTTCCTTGAAAAGAACCCCGCCGGCGGCATCCACCATGTCTGCTACGAGGTGCCCGACATCCTCGCCGCGCGTGACAAGCTCAAGGAAACCGGCGCGCGGGTGCTGGGGAGCGGAGAACCCAAGATCGGCGCCCACGGCAAGTCGGTTCTGTTCCTGCATCCCAAGGATTTCAACGGCTGCCTGGTGGAACTGGAAGAGGTCTGATCCGACCTTAGATCAGGTACAGCCGTCACAGACAAAGGACACCTCCCATGGGGATCACCTCTGGCCTCGTACTCTACGCCGTCCTGTGGTTCATGACCTTCCTCGTGGTCATTCCCATTCGCCTGCAGACGCAAGGCGACGTCGGCACGGTGGTCGAAGGCACCCATGCCGGGTCGCCCGAGGTGCACAACTTGCGCAAGAAGGCCTGGATCACCACCGGTGTTGCGGCGATCCTCTGGGCGATCATCGCGTCGATCATCATTTCGGGGCTCGTCACCGTGCGTGACATCGACATGTTCAACCGGATGGGGCCCGCGACTGAATCTGGTGAAACAGATGCGTGAAGGTGGCCGCACCCAGGATCGGGATCAGCAGGTTCACCAGCGGCACCGATAACGGCATGGCCATCAGGATGCCGGCAATCCAGACCCGGCCGACGTTCTGGCGCAGCATCGTCCGCGCGCCCTCTCGCCCGACCCGGCGCATCGCGGCGAGCGTGAAATATTCCCGACCCAGCAGGTAACCGTTCATGCCCCAGAAGATGAAGGGCGAGAACGGCGGGAAGAAGACATACAGAAACAGCGCCAGCACGTTGGCGCCGATCAGCAGCCCGAGGAAGTTGATCGTGTCGCGCACCGCATCCCCGAACGGCACCCTGGTGGCAGGGGGCAGGTGCGGATAATGCCGGTCCTCGACCGCCTGCGCCACGTCCTCGAGGAACATCGACGTGATGGCCGACGCGACCGGCAGCATGAGGAACACCGACAACAGCAGCATTACCCCGAACGACCCCCAGGTCAGCAGGTCGTTGAGCCAGGTGACCTCGCCCACCAGCGGCACGGTGACCTCGTCGCCGAAGAGCGCCGAGAGCAGCCACAGGAACCCCGCGTAGAACACCACGAGCAGCGCGAAACTCAACCCGATCCCGAGGAACAGCACCCGCCGGAAGCGCGGATCGCCGATCTGCGCCACGGCGCGGAAAAAGCTGTTCAGGATCATGCGGCGACCCAGGTCGTCACGGTGTCGAGATTCGGGCGCGGCCGTTCGGGCGGGGCGCTGGTTTCGGTGCCGATGTGGATGAACCCGGCCACCCGTTCGTTGGGCGCGAGGCCCAGCGCCTCTTCGACAAAGCCGCGGTCATGCGCGACCCAGCCCGACAGCCAGTTTGCCCCCCAGCCCGACGCCAGCGCGGCGTTCAACAGCGCCAGGCACACAGCGCCCGCGGAATAGGTCTGTTCGATCTCGGGGATCTTGGGCGAGGCACGCTGCACCTCGATCACCGCCACGCACAGCGGGCTGTCGGCGAATTGCTTGCGGCCCTTGTCCGCCTGTTCCGGGTCGAGCGACAACGCCGCGGCACGGTCCAGTGCGGTGTCTGCCAACCGATCCAGCGCCCCGCGCTCCAACACCAGCAACCGCCAGGGCTCGAGCTTTCCGTGATCCGGCGTCCGCACCGCCGCCTCGAGCAGCGGCATCAGCGCCGCGCGATCCGGGGCCGGTGCCGTCAGCGTCTTCGCCGGGCGCGACCGGCGGGTCAGCAGGAAATCGAGGGCGGCGGGATTCGGGTCGGGCATAGGCGTCTCCTTTGATGACGCATATGTCAGCGCGGCGGCGGAGAGTTTCAACCGTTTTGCGCAGCCGCCCGTCAGTCGCCCGAACGCTTGGTGCGCGAATAAACCCCTTCGGGCAGCGAAATCGCCGCCGCAAGGTCGCGCATCTGCGCGATCGACAGGGTGATCTTCTGCATCCGGTCGGTGCGAGGGTCATATTGTTCGACGGTGATGCATTCCTCGAAGGAATGCACGACGATGTCTTCCTGCAACGGCGCTTCGCCCTCGTCCACGAGGGTCACCACGGTCGCGTCGAATTCGTGCTCTATGCTGAACATGGTGCCAGACTATCCGCGCGGCACCGCCTTGCCTAGCCTCTGCCTGCGCCGATGCAGGGCGAAAAGCGCAGGCGCGGCGATGTAGTCGTACAGCGCGGCCGAGACCTGCGCCACGCCCGGCAGGCGTACCATCCGCGCCAGCCAGGCCAGATGCGGCAGCCGGTCCCAGAGCAGCGCGAAGGCCGGGATGCCGTCGTACATCCGGCCGTCCTTGAGCACGTGGAACCGGCGTGCCGCCGCACGTTCCGTCAGGCCGTAACGTTCCAACGCCGCGCGGTCCAGCCCGACATACGCGACCGGCAGATCATGCGCGCGGGTGTAACGCTTGTAGGCTGCCACCTCGCGCGCGCAGATCGGGCAGGTGTCGTTGTAGATCACGGTGAGGTCAGCTGTCTGGTCCATGCGACACAGCTAGGCGCCCCGCAGGCCCCGGCAAGCGCCGTCAGAGATGCCGCGACAGCATGTCCTGCAGCACCGGGCACAACGCCGCGGCGGCCTCCTGGTGGGTCCGCGGGCCGATCATGCCCTGTGCCGCACTCGCGTCGAATTCGTCGTAGATCATGCCCTGCGTGCCCTCGGCCCGGGCCTCTTCGGACGGGCAGACGATGACCACGCCGGCGACGCGGGGGCGCAGCACCTCGACCATCGCGGCGGTGATGAACAGCGGATCGCCGGTCACGTCGGTCGCGTCGGTGTCGGGCGGCGGCTGATCGGCGAACCAGAGCAGCACGATGGGGCCGCGCAACGCACCCACGAGCAGCTTCATCCGGGCGGTCCAGGCCGCGCGCAATTCTGCGACCATCAGGCCAAAGCGGTCCTCGGACAGGTCGCGGAGGCGGGTCAGCATGTGGCGTGTAAAGTGAAACTCGGTAAAATCCACCTCGGGGTAGATCGCCTGCAACGTGCGCGAGGCGCGCAGGAACCGGTCGTTGCGCCGCGGATGCACTGCGTAATAGCGGTTCGACATGTTCTGCGCGCCCATCACCTGGATCACGGTGGCGGCGGCGCCTTCGGCGGCCTGCATGATCGTCGGATCGTTGAGGTAGAGGTCGAGCCCCGCATTGGGGCTGCCGAAATTGACGCAGGGCACAGAGAGACCCTGTTCCGTCAGTGCCGGAAACGGCTCTTCGATGAACCGCCCGTAGGTGTCCGTGCCACCCAGGAACGCGATGTAATCGCCCTGCAGCCTGCGGCGCGGGCCGCGGAACTGCACCCTGCTCAGGCCATACCTGCACGGATAGTATTCAAGGGCGTCGCCGCCCTTTCCGACATACGTCATCACACCCACCTTTTCTCATTCCCGCGAACAGATTCGGTGTTTTCCCTTTCCAAATCGCTAACCTGAAAATGCGCCTTTAACTTGAGCGACCCGCCTTGCAGCCGCCCGGCCCGCGGGCCTATGGTTGCGCTCAGGCCAAAGGCAAGGATGACAGGCATGGAAATCAAGTCGGTGGGCGTCGTGGGCGCGGGGCAGATGGGCAACGGCATCGCGCATGTGATGGCGCTCTCGGGCTACGACGTGCAGCTCAACGATGTGAACCAGGAAGCGCTCGACAAGGCGCTGTCGGTCATCGAGCGCAACCTCGACCGGCAGGTCAGCCGCGAAAAGATCACCCAGGCCGACAAGGAGGCCGCCATGGGCCGCGTCTCGACCACGCTCGAGATCAGCGAACTGGGCCAGGCCGACCTGGTGATCGAGGCGGCGACCGAACGCGAAGAGGTCAAGCACAAGATTTTTGAATCGCTGGTGCCGCATCTCAAGCCCGAAACGATCCTGACTTCGAACACCTCGTCCATTTCGATCACCCGCCTGGCCAGCCGCACCGACCGGCCGGAAAAATTCATGGGCTTTCATTTCATGAACCCGGTGCCGGTGATGCAGCTGGTCGAGCTCATCCGCGGCATCGCCACCGATGGCGACACCTACGACGCCTGCCATGCGGTGGTGGAAAAGCTGGGCAAGACCGCCGCCTCGGCCGAGGATTTTCCGGCCTTCATCGTCAATCGCATCCTGATGCCGATGATCAACGAGGCGGTCTATACGCTGTACGAGGGCGTCGGCAACGTGCGGTCCATCGACGAGGCGATGAAACTCGGCGCGAACCACCCCATGGGGCCGCTGGAGCTTGCGGATTTCATCGGGCTGGACACCTGTCTGGCGATCATGAACGTCCTGCACGACGGGCTGGGCGACACCAAGTACCGGCCCTGCCCGCTCCTGTCGAAATACGTCGAGGCCGGGTGGCTGGGCCGCAAGTCGGGCCGCGGGTTCTACGACTACCGCGGCGACACGCCGACGCCGACCCGCTAGGTCAGCGCCCGCCCGGCACGTCGCGGATCAGCCCGGTCAGCGACTGCGGACCTTCGTAGCGGCGGCTGTGCTCGAAGACCGGCGACCGGTCCAGCCCGCCGCCGTCGAGCAGCGCCTTGTAATACCGGCTGCCGCCCGCGTGCTGGCCACGCTGGACGATGTATTCGATGCCGGCCCGGCCGCGGGTCAGCGGGAAATGCAGCAGCGCCGCGATACTTTCCGAAAGCCGCACCGGCCGGTCCATCACATGCCCGTTGAAAACCGTTCCCGGCTGCCATTTGAACAACCCGATCTTGGTGGCGTTGAGCGCGCCTTGAAAAAGGTGCCGGGTGCGGTTGCGCGCGAGCCGGCGCAGAACCGCGTCCAATCCGCGCGGCGTGACCGTCCGGTCGAGTCTCAGAAACCGCTCGATCATCCGGCTTTGCAGCGCCGTAGGCTGCGCATCCTGCAGGAAGAACAGCCGGTCACGCGCGCCGCCGTTGAACCGGACGGGCGGCGCGGGGTGGGTCTCCAACTGTTTTTTCGTCACCGGGCGCATGGTATAGCCGCCGGGAAAGGGTGCGGGTCCGTCGAAATGGTCGAAGCGCTGCGTCAGCGACAGCCCGTCGTCGGCTTTGTGGACGTGATCGGCTAGAGCCAAGTCCCCGTACATGTCGATCATCAGCGCAATGGCGGCCTCGGCGCCTTCGGCCTCCAAAGCCGCGATGTATCCAGCAAGGCCGCGCGACACCGGCCCGGGGCAGACGAACAACTCGTCTACGTCCGGTGACAGGCACCATTGCCCCGCGCCATAGTGATCCAGCAGACCGGATTTCCAGATCGCCCTTTCCTTGCCGAACTCCGCCCCCGGCACCGGTTCGAAGAGCGTCACGTCGGGCTGCGCCGCGAGGTATTCGCGGCTCCCGTCGGTGGAGCGGTCGTCGACGATCAGGAACGAGGCGTAGCAAAGCGTGCGGTAGTGCGACAGGAAGTCCGGCAGAATGTTGATCTCGTTGTGCGACAGCGCCACGACGGGCGTCTGGCCGGGACGATGCCGGTCTTCGGTGATCCGCGTGATCCGGTCCATGGCCACCCCTGCTTCTGCGATACCGGCAGGCATATCCCCCGGGCATGTGGCTGGCAACCGTCGCCACGTGCTTCCGAATCTTGGCGCTCGATCTGTTTTCGCTACCATTTTCAGCGCCCCGCCGGATATGTGATCACAGCCTTTGGGCGCGTGATCACATATCTGGGGTTTTGCCGCGAATTGATCGCATTGGGCAAGTTTTCGGTTAAGGTCGCCTGAAACCTATGCCTATACCAGATGCAATCGCAGCAAGACGGGACAGGATTCCATGAATATCCACGAGTATCAGGCGAAAGCCCTGCTGCGCAGCTACGGCGCTCCGGTGTCCGATGGCCGCGTGGTTCTGAGGGCCGAAGAAGCCAAGACCGCGGCAAGCGCGCTCGACGGACCGCTTTGGGTCGTCAAGGCGCAGATCCACGCAGGTGGCCGCGGCAAGGGCAGCTTCAAGGAAGCCGATGCCGGTGAGAAAGGCGGCGTGCGGCTCGCGAAATCGGTAGAGGAAGCCGCGGACGAGGCCAAGCGCATGCTGGGCCGCACCCTGGTCACCCACCAGACCGGACCGGCGGGCAAGCAGGTCAACCGCATCTACATCGAGGACGGCAGCGGCATCGAAACCGAACTGTACCTCGCCCTGCTGGTCGACCGCGTGACCAGCCGCATTTCCTTCGTCTGCTCGACCGAAGGCGGCATGGACATCGAAGAGGTCGCGGCGAAGACGCCGGAAAAGATCCTCAGCTTCTCGATCGACCCCGCCACCGGCTACCAGGCGTTCCACGGCCGCCGCATCGGTTTCGCCCTGGGCCTGACCGGCAAGGCGATGAAGCAATGCGTCGGTCTGATGGGCACACTCTACAAGATGTTCGTCGAAAAAGACATGGAGATGCTCGAGATCAACCCCCTCATCGTCACCGACGAGGGCGATCTCAAGTGTCTCGACGCCAAGATGGGTTTCGACGGCAACGCGATCTACCGCCACGCGGATATCGGCGAGCTGCGCGACACCTCCGAGGAAGACACCAAGGAGCTGGAAGCGTCGAAGTACGACCTCAACTACATCGCCCTGGACGGCGAGATCGGCTGCATGGTGAACGGCGCGGGCCTCGCCATGGCGACCATGGACATCATCAAGCTCTACGGCGCGGAGCCTGCCAACTTCCTCGACGTAGGCGGCGGTGCGACCAAGGAAAAGGTCACCGAGGCGTTCAAGATCATCACCTCGGACAAGAACGTCAAAGGCATCCTGGTGAACATCTTCGGCGGCATCATGCGCTGCGACGTGATCGCGGAAGGCGTCGTCGCCGCGGTCAAGGAAGTCGGGCTCGAAGTGCCGCTGGTTGTCCGCCTGGAGGGCACCAACGTGGAAAAGGGCAAGGAGATCATCCGGTCCTCCGGTCTCAACGTGATCGCCGCCGACGACCTCAAGGACGGCGCGCAGAAGATCGTGAAGGCGGTCAAGGGCTGAGCCATGCGCGGAACCGGGCCTCATATCGGATATACGGCGGAACCGACCAACGCTTTGGCGGGTTTCCTCTCGAACGGAGGTTTCCGCCATGCCCGATCTTCTGCCCGACCGTCACAGCCTGCCCGAGCTGGTGCAGCACTACCTGCCCGCGTCGCGACGGGAGCGCCTGACACCCTTCGTCTACGCCGGGGGGATGGTCGCCATCGGACTGACGCTGTTGCTGGCCAAACCACGGATCGGCAACGTGCCGCGGTCGGACCTGTCCGGGGACCGTCCGGCCATGGGGCGCAGACGTCGTGCCGCGCGCAAGTCGCGGGACGTGGTCGCGCCCTTCGCGCCCGGCAACGTCACGGATTCGATCGGTCGGTCGCTGATGGTCGGCGGTGTCGCGCTGGCGCTGACGCGGCTGCTGGACGAAATGTCCGGTCGCGACTGACCCCCACCCTTTCGCACATCTTCATTCGGCAGGGCGCGCCTTTGGGCGACGGCCTGCCTATTCGCATCCACGGCCCGCAGCACGCGGCGCCGTTTCTGAAATTGCACCGCACAGACGCGGCTGAATAAGGAGACTGCCCCATGGCCGTCCTCATCGACGAGAACACCAAAGTCATCTGCCAGGGCCTGACCGGGAGCCAAGGCACGTTCCACACCGAACAGGCCATCGCCTACGGCACCCAGATGGTCGGCGGCGTGACCCCCGGCAAGGGCGGACAGACGCATCTCGATCTGCCGGTCTTCAACTCGGTCCACGAGGCGATGGACAAGACCGGCGCCAATGCGAGCGTCATCTACGTGCCGCCGCCCTTCGCCGCGGATTCGATCCTCGAGGCGCTGGATGCCGAGATGCCGCTGATCATCTGCATCACCGAGGGCATTCCGGTGCTCGACATGATGAAGGTCAAGAAGGCGCTCGAAGGCTCCTCCTCGCGCCTGATCGGGCCGAACTGCCCCGGCGTCATCACCCCCGGCGCCTGCAAGATCGGCATCATGCCGGGCCACATCCACAAGCGCGGCAGCGTCGGCGTCGTATCGCGCTCCGGCACACTGACCTACGAGGCGGTGAAACAGACCTCCGACAGCGGCCTTGGCCAGTCAACGGCGGTGGGCATCGGCGGCGACCCGATCAAGGGCACCGAGCATATCGACGTGCTCGAGATGTTCCTGGCCGATCCCGAGACCGAAAGCATCATCATGATCGGTGAAATCGGCGGCTCCGCCGAGGAAGACGCGGCGCAATTCCTCGCCGACGAAAAGAAAAAGGGCCGCTGGAAGCCCACCGCCGGCTTCATCGCCGGCCGCACCGCCCCTCCGGGCCGCCGCATGGGCCACGCCGGCGCGATCGTCGCCGGCGGCAAGGGCGGTGCAGACGACAAGATCGAAGCGATGAAGAGCGCCGGGATCGTCGTCGCCGACAGCCCTGCAGGGCTCGGCGAGGCAGTGCTCGAAGCGATCGCAAAGGGGTAACACGTCACGTTCCGCAACAGGGTGGGCATCATGGGACAGACAGAACGGTACTGGCACCGCGCCGCACGGCGCATTTCGACCCTCGGCAAGGGTCTTGGTCTGGCTGTCGCCACCCTGATGCTCGCTTCGGCGGCCGGGGCGCTGGAAATGGGCGCGCTCAAGGGGGCGGTCTACGGCTCCGGCAACCGGAACCTCGTGGTGTTTCTGCACGGTGACAGCGGGCCGGGATACATGGACCGCTTTGCCGCGAGCGTCGCGCAGCGCGCCCCGGGCACCACCACGGTCGCGCTGACCCGTCCCGCCTTTGCCGGCGCGACCGGGCGCAGCCCCGGTCAGAACCCCGACAGGGACCATTATACGCGGTCCAACAACAAGGCGCTGGCGGACTCGCTGGCGACGATGAAGCGCGCCGTCGGGGCCGCGAACCTGATCGTCGTCGGGCATTCCGGCGGCTCTGCGCAGCTTGGCACCGTGATCGGCAAATATCCCGGCATCGTCGATGTCGCCATCCTGGCCGCCTGCCCCTGTGACGTGCCGAACTGGCGCAAGCACCGGCGCGGCAACAACAGCTGGACCCAGAGCGAAAGCCCCCACACTTTCGCGCGCAAGGTTTCTCGGGCCACGCGGGTGATCGCCGTCACCGGGTCGCGCGACGACAACACCTTGCCGCGCTTCGCGGAATCCTACATCGGATTGGCGCGGCAGGCCGGAGTGCCCGCGCAAATGATCGTGCAGTCCGGTGCCACCCACGATTGGTCCAGCCTGCAAGGCACCGTGGACGCGGTGCTGCGGCAAACCCTCCGGTAACCCACCGGCCCAGATTCCTAGCGGGAGCCTTCCTATGACTGACCAAAGCCCCAACGACCAGTTCCACGCCTCCAGCTTCATGCAGGGCCACAATGCCGCGTATCTGGAGCAGATGTACGCCCGCTACGCCAACGACCCCGGCGCCGTGGACGAGGCGTGGCAGGCCTTCTTCCAGGCGCTTGGGGATGACGGCGTCGAGGTCAAGAAAGAGGCTTCCGGTCCCTCGTGGGCGCGCGGCGACTGGCCGCCGCAGCCCGCCGACGACCTGACCGCCGCGCTGACCGGCGAATGGGCGATGCCCGCCATGGCGCCCGAAGCCAAGGCCGCCGGCAAGAAGATTGCCGACAAGGCCGCGGAAAAGGGCGTCAGCCTGACCGACGACCAGATCAAGCGCGCGGTGCTGGACAGCATTCGGGCACTGATGATCATCCGCGCCCACCGCATCCGCGGCCACCTGGCCGCCGACCTCGACCCGCTGGGCATGCGCGAAAAGACCCATCACCCCGAGCTCGACCCTAAATCCTACGGCTTCACCGAGGCCGACATGGACCGCCCGATCTTCATCGACAACGTGCTGGGCCTGCAGATCGCGAGCCTGCGCGAGATCATCGAGATCGTGAAACGGACCTATTGCGGCACCTTCGCGCTGCAATACATGCACATCTCCGACCCCGAGCAATCCGCCTGGCTCAAGGAACGGATCGAGGGCTATGGCAAGGAGGTCAAGTTCACCCGCGAGGGCCGCAAGGCGATCCTGAACAAGATGGTCGAGGCCGAGGGCTTCGAAAAATTCCTGCACGTCAAGTACATGGGCACCAAGCGCTTTGGCCTGGACGGCGGCGAGTCGCTGATCCCCGCAATGGAGCAGATCATCAAGCGCGGCGGCGCTCTGGGCGTCAAGGAAATGGTCATCGGCATGCCGCACCGCGGCCGCCTGTCGGTGCTGGCCAACGTCATGGGCAAGCCCTACCGCGCCATCTTCAACGAATTCCAGGGCGGGTCCTTCAAACCCGAGGACGTGGACGGCTCGGGCGACGTGAAATACCACCTCGGCGCCAGTTCCGACCGCGAATTCGACGGCAACACCGTGCACCTGTCGCTGACCGCGAATCCCAGCCACCTCGAGGCAGTGAACCCCGTGGTGCTGGGCAAGGTCCGCGCCAAGCAGGACCAGTACGGCGACGACCGGCGCACGCAGGTCATGCCGATCCTGCTGCACGGCGACGCGGCCTTTGCGGGCCAGGGCGTGGTGGCGGAATGTTTCGCCCTGTCGGGCCTGCGCGGCCACCGCACCGGCGGCACCATGCATATCGTGGTGAACAACCAGATCGGCTTTACCACCGCGCCGCACTTCTCGCGCTCTTCCCCCTATCCCACCGACAACGCGCTGGTGGTCGAGGCGCCGATCTTCCACGTCAACGGCGACGACCCCGAGGCGGTGGTCCACGCCGCCAAGGTCGCGACCGAGTTTCGCCAGAAGTTCGGCAAGGACGTGGTGCTCGACATCTTCTGCTACCGCCGGTTCGGGCATAACGAGGGCGACGAGCCCATGTTCACCAACCCGGTGATGTACACCAAGATCAAGAAGCAGAAGACCACGCTGACGCTTTACACCGAGCGGCTGGTCAAGGACGGCCTGATCCCCGAGGGCGAGATCGAGGACATGAAGGCCTCGTTCCAGGCCAAGCTCGGCGACGAGTTCGAAGCCGGCAAGACCTACCGCCCGAACAAGGCCGACTGGCTCGACGGGCGCTGGTCGCATCTCGACCGGCAGAAGCAGGGCAAGTACCAGCGCGGCAAGACCTCGATCAAGCCCGAGACCATGGCAGAGATCGGCAGCGCGCTGACAACGGCGCCGGATGGCTTTCCGCTGCACAAGACCGTCGGCCGCCTGCTCGAGGCGCGGGCAAAGATGTTCGAAACCGGCGAAGGCTTCGACTGGGCGACGGCCGAGGCGCTGGCCTTCGGGTCGCTGCTGACCGAAGGCTACCCGGTGCGCCTGGCGGGTCAGGA
Organism: Thalassococcus profundi; assembly: GCF_003344785.1. GTDB lineage: Bacteria > Pseudomonadota > Alphaproteobacteria > Rhodobacterales > Rhodobacteraceae > Puniceibacterium > Puniceibacterium profundi. The sequence continues at coordinate 168,992 of NZ_QPMK01000002.1, forward strand.
CAGCACCCGCGGCACCTTCTCGCAGCGCCATTCGGGCCTCATCAACCAGGAGACCGAGGAACGCTACTACCCGCTCAACAACATCCGCGAGGGCCAGGGCCGCTACGAGGTGATCGACAGCGCGCTCTCGGAATACGCGGTGCTGGGTTTCGAATACGGCTATTCGCTGGCCGAACCCAACGCGCTGACCCTCTGGGAGGCGCAGTTCGGAGATTTCGCCAACGGCGCGCAGATCATGTTCGACCAGTTCATCAGCTCGGGCGAAAGCAAGTGGCTGCGCATGTCGGGCCTCGTCTGCCTGCTGCCGCACGGCTACGAGGGCCAGGGGCCGGAGCATTCCTCGGCCCGCCTGGAACGGTTCCTGCAGATGTGCGGCCAGGACAACTGGATCGTCGCCAATTGCACGACGCCCGCAAACTACTTCCACATCCTGCGCCGGCAGCTGCACCGAAGCTTCCGCAAGCCGCTCATCATGATGACGCCCAAGTCGCTGCTGCGGCACAAGCTGGCGGTGAGCAAGGCCGAGGAATTCCAGACCGGGTCGAGCTTCCACCGCGTGCTCTGGGACGATGCCCAGCAGGGCAATTCCGACACCAAGCTGGTTGCCGACGACAAGATCCGGCGCGTCGTCATGTGTTCGGGCAAGGTCTATTACGACCTGCTCGAGGAACGCGACGAACGCGGCATCGACGACATCTACCTGATGCGGTTCGAGCAGTTTTATCCTTTCCCCGCCATTTCCGCCGTGAAGGAGCTGGAACGCTTCCCCAATGCCGACATGATCTGGTGCCAGGAAGAGCCCAAGAACCAGGGCGGCTGGTCCTTCATGGAACCGAACCTCGAATGGGTGCTGGGCCGCATCAAGGCCAAGTCGCCGCGCCCGGTCTATGTCGGCCGCGCCACCTCGGCCTCGCCGGCGACGGGTCTCGCCAGCCAGCACAAGGCACAACAACAGGCGCTCGTCGACGAAGCGCTGACGATCGAAGGAAAGTAACGCCATGACCACCGAAGTACGCGTCCCCATGCTGGGCGAATCCGTGACCGAGGCGACTGTTGCCACCTGGTTCAAGAAACCCGGCGATAGCGTCGCGGTCGACGAAATGCTCTGCGAACTGGAAACAGACAAGGTGACGGTCGAGGTGCCCTCGCCCGCCGCCGGAAAGCTGGCCGACATCGTCGCGCAAGAGGGCGAAACGGTCGGCGTCGACGCGCTCTTGGCCAATATCGCCGAAGCGGGCGATGCCGGCGCCACCACCCCCGAAAAGCGTCCCTCCGAAGCGAAAAAGACCGAAGAGGCCTCGAAAGGCTCCGATGAGGCCCCCGCGTCTGGCGGCGGCGGCAGCACCGACGTGATGGTGCCCACCCTGGGCGAGTCGGTCTCCGAGGCGACGGTCGCGTCGTGGTTCAAGAAGGTCGGCGACACCGTCGCGCAGGACGAGATGCTTTGCGAGCTCGAGACCGACAAGGTTTCGGTCGAGGTGCCCGCGCCCACGGCCGGCACGCTTTCGGAAATCCTCGCCGAAGAGGGCAGCACCGTGCAGGCGGGCGGCAAGCTCGGGGTGATCTCGGGCGGCGATGCCAAGCCAGCCCCGGCCCAAAAGACCGAAAGCGCCCCGGAAGGCACCCAGTACAGCACCCCCGAAGCCGGTAACGGCGGCCCGGGCAAGGACATCGAGGACGCGCCCTCGGCCAAGAAGGCGATGGCCGAGAAGGGCCTGAGCCGCGACCAGGTGACCGGCTCGGGCAAGGACGGCCGGGTGATGAAGGAAGACGTGGCCAAGGCCGCGGCCTCCGCGACATCCGCACCCGCCGCCGCGCCCGAGGCCAAGCAGGCGCCGCGCGCGCCCGTGCCCGCCGATGACGCCGCGCGCGAGGAACGGGTCAAGATGACCCGCCTGCGCCAGACCATCGCCCGCCGTCTCAAGGACGCGCAGAACACCGCCGCGATCCTGACCACCTACAACGAGGTGGATATGACCGAGACCATGGCGCTGCGTTCGCAATACAAGGACCTCTTCGAGAAGAAGCACGGCGTGCGCCTGGGCTTCATGTCCTTCTTCACCAAGGCCTGCTGCCACGCGCTGAAAGAAGTGCCCGAGGTCAACGCCGAGATCGACGGGACGGAAATCGTCTACAAGAATTTCGTGCACATGGGCATCGCCGCCGGAACTCCGCAAGGCCTCGTCGTGCCGGTGATCCGCGACGCGGATTCGATGTCCTTCGCCGAGATCGAGAAGGCGATCAACGAAAAGGGCAAGCGCGCCCGCGACGGCAAGCTTTCCATGGCCGAGATGCAGGGCGGCACCTTCACCATCTCGAACGGCGGCGTCTACGGCTCGCTCATGTCCTCGCCGATCCTCAACCCGCCGCAGTCGGGCATCCTCGGCATGCACAAGATCCAGGACCGCCCGATGGTGGTGAACGGCGAGATCAAGATTCGCCCGATGATGTACCTGGCGCTCAGCTACGACCACCGCATCGTCGACGGCAAGGGCGCCGTGACCTTCCTCGTGCGGGTGAAAGAGGCGCTCGAGGACCCGCGCCGGTTGCTCATGGACCTTTAAATGGTGGGTTGAAAACCCACCCTACGCCCTGCCCGATCCTCGGGCGGGGCCAAAGCCAGTTTCGACAGGCCGAATATGTCAACGCCAGATAGCACCGCCCTCACCGCCCGCCGCGCCTTCGCCCCCAAGGGCTACGCGACGCTGGTCGACGTGGGGCTCGACCTCGACATGGTGTCGCCCTACCAGATCGCCTGCGGCAATCCCGACGGGCCGGTTTTGATAACCTACAACTACCTTGATGAGCCGACCGCGCGCAGCAACGCCCACCTGCTCAAGACGCTGGGCTACCTGCCCGACATGCTCTTCAACCGGGTGCTGGACCGCGCCCTCGGCGTGGCCGGAATGCAGCGCGCCGACCTCTACGTCACCCATGCCTTCCACGCCCTGCCGCCGAAGCGTTCCTCGACCGTGCCGCAGCGGCTGGTCGAGGAAAGTTTCGACGCCATCACCCGCCACGAGATCGGCGACCGACCGGCGATCGCGCTCGGCAAATCCGCGGCGAAAGCCTGCAAACGCTTTGACATCCCGCATGTGGCGGTTTTCCATCCCAGCGCGCGCGGCCTGACCATCGCGGAAAAGGCGCAGCGCATCGCCACGGCGCTGGCGCCCCACACCGCCTGATCAGAGGATCCGACCATGACCCAGCAACTGCTTGTCCGCTACGACAGCTTCGACCGCGCCGCTTTCGACGGGGATGCCGAGAACCGCAGCAACGCCGGGGTGTCGCTCCTGCAACTCTGGCGCGGCGACGGCAGTCACTGGGCGCTCTTCGGGATCAACGACGCCGACAAGGCGCGCGACTGGCTCGACAAGACCGCCGCCCTCGGGCACGGCCCGTCGGAACACCACTTCCTGGAGACCGCATGACGCCCGAGCTCACTGCCCTCACCTTCGCCGCCCTGCTGCAGGTCGTGCAATTCGCGACCTTCGCGATTCCCGCCAACCGCGAACTGGGCGTGGGCTATACCTCGTCGGCCCGCGACAGGCCCCCGTCGCGCGCGCTTTCCGACAGGACCGCCCGCCTGCAACGGGCGATGAACAACCATTTCGAAGGGCTGATCCTCTTTTCCATCGCGGTGCTGGTCATCACCTTCTCGGACCAGGGCAGCCTCGTGACCGCCGCCTGCGCCGCGGCCTACCTCGTCGCCCGGGTGCTCTACATCCCGGCCTACTACTTCGGCTGGCGGCCCTGGCGGTCGCTGATCTGGTTCGTGGGCTTCGGCGCGACCGTCCTCATGCTTCTGGCGGCGCTCGTCTGATGTGTCTCCGGTTTCAAAATACCTCGGGGGAGTCGCGCACCGCGCGACGGCGGCAGCGCCCCCTCCCCCTTCATCGAAAGGACCAAACTCATGGCTAGTTACGACGTCATCGTCATCGGCTCCGGCCCCGGCGGCTACGTGGCCGCGATCCGCTGTGCCCAGCTGGGCCTGAAAACCGCATGCGTCGAAGGGCGCGAGACCCTGGGCGGCACCTGCCTCAACATCGGCTGCATCCCGTCCAAGGCGCTGCTGCACGCGACCCACCAGCTGCACGAGGCCGAGCACAACTTCGCCAAGATGGGCCTCAAGGGCAAATCGCCCTCGGTCGACTGGAAGCAGATGCTGTCCTACAAGGACGAGGTTATCGGCCAGAACACCAAGGGCATCGAGTTCCTGTTCAAGAAGAACAAGATCGACTGGCTCAAGGGCTGGGGATCGATCCCCGAGGCAGGGAAGGTCAAGGTCGGGGACGAGGTGCACGACGCCAAGAACATCATCATCGCCAGCGGCTCCGAACCCAGCAGCCTGCCGGGCGTGGAAATCGACGAGAAGGTCGTCGTGACCTCGACCGGCGCGCTGGAGCTGGGCAAGATCCCGAAAAAGATGGTGGTGATCGGCGCGGGCGTGATCGGGCTCGAGATGGGGTCCGTCTACGCCCGGCTCGGCGCCGAGGTGACGGTGGTGGAGTTCCTCGACACCATCACCCCCACGATGGACGGCGAGGTGCAGAAGAGCTTCCAGAAGCTGCTGCAGAAACAGGGGCTGAAATTTATCCTCGGGGCCGCGGTTCAGGGCGTGGAGGTCAGCAGATCCAAGGCCAAGGTCACCTACAAGCTGCGCAAGGACGACAGCGAGGAAACGCTCGACGCTGACACGGTTCTGGTCTCGACCGGCCGCAAGCCATTCACCGACGGTCTGGGTCTCGACGCGCTCGGGATCGAGATGACCGACCGCGGCCAGATCAGGACCGACGATCGCTGGCAGACCAACGTCAAGGGCATCTACGCCATCGGCGACGCCATCGAAGGGCCGATGCTGGCCCACAAGGCCGAGGACGAAGGCATGGCCGCGGCCGAGGTGATCGCGGGCAAGCATGGCCACGTGAATTACGGTGTCATCCCCAGCGTCATCTACACCCATCCCGAGGTGGCCAGCGTCGGCCAGACCGAGGAAGAGCTCAAGAAGGCGGACCGCGCCTACAAGGTGGGCAAGTTCTCCTTCATGGGCAACGGCCGGGCCAAGGCGAACTTCGCCGCCGACGGCTTCGTCAAGATCCTCGCGGATAAGGAAACCGACCGCATCCTCGGCGCGCATATCATCGGGCCGATGGCCGGGGACCTCATCCACGAGATCTGCGTCGCGATGGAATTCGGCGCGGCGGCAGAGGATCTGGCGATGACCTGCCACGCGCATCCGACCTATTCCGAAGCGGTGCGCGAGGCGGCGCTTGCCTGCGGCGACGGTCCGATCCACATGTGAGCGCCGCGTCGGGGCGGGTGCGTTTTCCTTGAGGAAAACGGATCGGAAAATTCGAATTTTCCGATCAAGGATGACCCGTCATCCTTGCCAAGAGTTTTCGTGAAAACTCTTGGCCGCCGCGCCGGTGACATGCGTCAGACCCTCCCGGGACGGGCCGGCACCGCGCCCTCCCCGGTTTACCAGAGCGTTTGCGCCGCGCGGTCCGGATAGCTCGTGTCCCAGTCCGTCGCGTCGATCTCGCCCTCGGTCATTTCAGACAGGATATCACCAAGGCTCGGCACGCCGTCACTATCGTCGCGCCGCCAGAGCCCCGAGCGCAGCAGCGCCTTGGGACATTGCGCATAGACCTCGCCCACCTCGATCACCATCACCGTGGCGGGCTGGGTCTTGCGCTGCACGAACCGCGCGCGCATCTCCGCATCGTCGGTCAGCGCCGCGCGGCCGTTCACCCGCACCACCACGTTTTCGCCCGGCACCATGAACATCAGCGACACGCGCCCGTCGGTCACGATATTGCGCAGGGAATCCAGCCGGTTGTTGCCGCGCCAGTCCGGCATCAGCAGCGTGCCGGGGTCCAGGATCTCGACCACCGGGCCGTCGTCGCCGCGCGGCGTGCCGTCGGTGCCGCTGTCGCCCACCGTGCTCAGGACGCAGAACCGCGACGCTTCGATCCAGCGCCGGTACATCGGGGTGATGCGCTTGGCCACCTTGCGGATCGCCGCCTCCGACGCCTCGCCGTACAGCGCCTCGAGCACCGCGATATCGTCAATCTTTCGCATGAAATCCCGCCTCCGCGTTGAGCCTGTCCGAGGCCGTTTCTATCTGCTCCTCGAGCAGCGAAAGAAAGGCGCGCGGATCCATCCCCGCCTTGATCCGCGGCAGGAATTCGACCACCGCCAGTCCCGGTTTGCGATAGATACCGCGTTTCGGCCAGAAGAGGCCGACGTTGGTAGCCACCGGCACGCAATCCTGGCCCAGCTGATCGTAGAGCACCGCCGTACCGACCTTGTAGGGCGCCTTGACGCCCGGGGCGGTGCGGGTGCCCTGCGGATAGATGATCAGCTGGCCGGGATGGTCGGCGCCGTCGCGCACCGCCTCCACCATCTGCTTGATCGCCTTGCCGCGCTTGCCGCGGTCGACCGGAATGCACCCGATGCGCAGACCGTACTGCCCGACGATGGGCGACCACATCAGCAGGCGCTTCATGATGAACCGGCCGGCGGGCAGGGCGCTGAAGACCACGAAGACGTCGAAGAAGCTCTGGTGTTTCGAGGCCACGAGGCAGGCATCGGTGGGCGGCGTACCGCGCACTTCGCTGCGCAACCCGATCATCCAGGCCGCCGACCAGCGCACGTAGCGGCAGACGCTGGAACAGGCCACCCAGGCGCCGCGCCGCGACACCAGTGCCCAGGGGAAAAGCAGGATGCCGACCACCGCGATCGACACGTAGACGTTGACGATGAAGATCAGCGACCGGACCCATTGCACCGCATATGCCATCAGGCCAACTCCTCGAGAACGCGGCGCGCGGCCATTTGCGTGGACAGGAACGCCACACCGGCGGCCATCGGCGGCACCAGCAGCGGAATGATCCAATGCCAGCCCTCGAACCGCAGCCCGGTAAGGAAACCGCCGGTCTCTCCGCCCGAGGGCATGAGCAGGATCGCCACCAGCCCCAGCGCCGCGCCGGTCGCCGCCCCGCCGAAGGCGCGCAGGGTAAAGCGCCGGACGAAGGCGCCGGCAATATAGGCATCGGTCGCCCCCACCAGCCGCAGCACCGCGATGACCTGCGCGTTGGCCGCCAGCGCCGCGTTGGCTGCCAGCGTCACCATCGCGCCCGTGGCCAGTGCGATGAGCGTGATCGACACCCAGCCCAGAAACCGCAGCCGGTCCGCCGCCGCGATCAGCGGCCGCCGCCAGCGGGTGTGATCGTCGAGCACCGCGCCCGGCACCTCGGCCGAGAGCCGCAGCCGCAGGCCCGCAGCGTCATAGCCCGCGTCGGTTTCGATCACGTCGATCAGCTGCGGCACCGGCAGGTCGGCCACCGGCAGGTCCGGGCCGAACCACGGCGCCAGCAGCGCCTGCTGTTCGTCGTCGCTGAGCGCGCGGGCATCGGCAATTCCGGGCGTCGTCTGCAGGACCCGCAGCGCCGCCGCGGTCTGCGCCGCCATCTGTTCCGCCGGGGCCGAGATCCGCACCGTCGAGGACCGCGCCAGCGCCTCGCCCCAGCTGTCCGCCAGCCGCCCCGCTGCCAGCGACAGGGCGAGCGCAAAGACCGCGAGAAAGGCCATCGCCGCCGCGGTGAACAGCGTCAGCCGCACGGTGAAGCCGGCGGGCGGCACCACCCGGTCGGCGCCCGCATCGGTCTTGAGCAGGCGTTTCAGCGTCGCGAGATCGGGTTTCATAGGTCCGCTCCCGCCAGTTGCAGGCGCCGCTGCGAAATCCGCAGCACCCGTGCCTGCACCTGCGCCTTGGCGGCGCGGATGAGGCTCAGGTCATGCGTGGCGATCATGATGGTCTTGCCCATGCGGTTGAGCTCCACCAGTAGCCGCAGCAGCCGCTGCGACATCTCCCAGTCGACGTTGCCGGTGGGTTCGTCCGCCAGGATCACTTCGGGCGACAGGATCAGCGCGCGGGCCAGCGCCGCACGCTGGCGTTCGCCGCCCGACAGCTCCGGCGGCAGCGCATGGGCACGGTTGGTCAGCCCCACCCAGGTCATCAGCTCTGCGAGGTTCTCCTGCTCGTCGGGGCTGGCCTGGCCCGACGCGATCAGCGGCAGCGCCACGTTTTCGTCCACCGGCAGGTGATCGAGGAACTGGCAGTCCTGGTGGACCACGCCGATCCGCCGCCGCGCAAGCGCGATGGCATCGCGGTCCATCTGCGTAACGTCCCGGTCGAACAGCCGCAGGTGTCCTCCGGTGGGTCGCAGCGCGCCGTAGCAGAGCTTCAGAAAGGTTGTCTTTCCCGCGCCGCTGGGGCCGGTGAGAAAGTGAAAGGACCCCGGCGCCAGCTTGAGCGAGATGTCGGTCAAAAGCTCGCCCCCGCCATAGCTGTAGGCCACGTTTTCCAGCTCGATCACACCTGCACCGCCCCGCCCCGGTTTCCGACTTGCCTTGTTGTGCAGCAGCATCGCACCGGATTCAATGCAAGGCTCCCGGATATTGGCCTTTTCCAAGCCTGCAGCGCAGCTTATGGTGGCTTCAGAGGTCCGAGCGGGACACAAAAGGCGATACAGGGTGGCAAGATGCGGCTGATATGCCCGAATTGCAGCGCGCAATACGAGGTTCCGTCCGAGGTCATTCCGACCGGCGGACGCGATGTTCAATGCTCCAACTGCGGGAACACCTGGTTCCAGAACCACCCCGACGACGATCCGGTCCTGGCCGAGGAGCTGAACCAGCCGGTGCCCGATGCCGAATGGCAGCCCGAAATCGAAGAGGCGGAGCCGGAACCCGATCCGGACATCGCCGCGCGACCTGAACCGGCCGCGGCTCCCGAACCGGAACCGGCGGCCGAACGGCCCCCTGCCGACGCCGAACCGGTGCGCCGGCGCGAACTCGATCCGTCGATTGCCGACGTGCTGCGCGAAGAGGCCGAGATCGAGGCGCGCGCCCGGGCCGCGGAAAGCGGCAGCCTGGAAAGCCAGCCCGAGCTGGGATTGCAGGCGCCCGACGAAGACGAGGCCGCCCGCCGCGCCCGCGAGGCCCGCGAGCGCATGGCGCGGATGCGCAGCGCTCAGACCGAGACTCCGCCGCCGCCTGCCGCCGCTGCCGCTGCCGCAGCCGCCAGTTCCCGGCGCGAGCTGCTGCCCGATATCGACGAAATCAACCAGACCCTGCGGTCCTCGTCCGAGCGCCGCGCGGTTGAAACCCCGCAGGGCCGCGCCCCGATCCAGGACACCGGCGGTGGCTTTGGCCGCGGCTTCGTTACCGTCCTGGTGATCGTCATCCTGCTGGCGACGCTCTATGTCTTCGCCCCGCGCCTCGCGGCCATGGTGCCCGCGCTCGAAGCGCCGCTCGGCGCCTATACGGAGGCGGTCGACGGCGCGCGGCTCTGGCTTGACCGGCAGGTCACCGGCCTGCTCACATCGCTGGACGGGATGAGCTCCGAAGCAGCGCCAGAAACCGAAGCGGACATCGCACCGCAGGATGGCAGCTAGGGCGGCCGGTACGCGCTACCGGATCGTCAGGGTCAGGCGAAAGGTCTCGGCCCCCGGCCTGCGAAAGAGCTGGAACACCCTCACCTGGTAGCTTTGCGCCCGTGTGCGAAAGCTGAAATCCTCCTGGCAGTCGACGATGCCGCCGACCGTAAAGCAGGTGTTGTCGCTGCCCGAAAGCTGAAGCCGCGCGGTCTGGCCATTGCCTGACCCGAAGCTGAAGCACAGCGGCGCGCCGTCCGAAACCTGTCCAGTGACGGACCCGGACACCGCACCGCGGTCGAACCGGATCTCGGAACAGGCCTGGGCGGCGGCTTGTCCGGCCCAGAGCGTCAGTGCGGCGGCGATCAGAAGGGATTTCATCGGCAATCTCCTTTGTGGCAATGACCGCAGCCTAGCATCCCGCGCGCGCCCTGCCGACAGGATTCATGCGGCGCCCTGCACGCTCCCGAAGGCGGCGGCCCGACAAAAGAAAGCCCCGGACCGACGGCCCGGGGCGTTCCCCCTTTCCGGCTGACCGAAAAGTCAGGACATCTCGTACCAGTCGCCCATCTTGACCTCGATATCGCCTTCCAGCATCGACGCGAATTCCGCCGGGTCCTGGGTGCCACCGTCGCGGCCGCGGTAATGGTAGGGATAGACGTAGGTCGGCGCGAATTCCGCCACGGCCGATGCAGCGGCTTCGGCATCCATGGTGAAGGGCAGGTTCATGCAGACGAAGGCCAGGTCGATGTTCTCCAGCGCGCGCATTTCGGGGATGTCCTCGGTATCGCCCGAAATGTAGACGCGGAAGCCGTCGAAGCTCAGCACATAGCCGTTGTCGCGGCCTTCGGGGTGAAAGTTCTTGCGCTCTTCGGTCAGGTTGTAGGCCGGGATCGCGTCGATGGTCAGGCCCGCCAGTTCGGTGCCGTCGCCGTTGGCGAGGCTGGTGGTCTTCGCCTTCACCTCTTCGGCCATCATGTCGTAGACCGCCGGGTTGGCGACCAGCTGGGTGTCCTCTCCGACCAGTGCGGCCAGCGTTTCGGCATTGTAATGGTCGCCGTGTTCGTGGGTGATCAGGATCATGTCCGGCGCCGGGAAGTCCCCGTATTGCCCGGCATCGCCGACCGGATCGACATAGATCACGCCCAACGGTGTCTCCATCACGAAAGACGCGTGGCTGATCGGATGTACGGTGATCGCGCCGGCGGGGGTTTCGAACATGTCTCCTCCGTGGGCCGCGGCGCGGGCGGTGAACGGCAGGAGCGTGACGGTGCCCGCGGCGGCGGCGCCCGTCAGGAAAGTCCGGCGAGTCGGGGTCATGGGGGTCTCCTTTTCATGATCTCTGTCTGGCAGGGCAGATAGGCCGGGCCGGCGGCCTGTCCAATGCCGCGTGCCGGCGTCAACGACCTGCTGCGGCGTGACCTATCCGGCTCTGGATTGCCATTTGTTTCCAGAATGGGTCATAATATCAACAAAGTTGGTGCTTAGGTCAGAGCCAAGCCCTAATCCGGGGTATAGTGTCAGTGCCAAAGGGCCGGGTATGCTCGAATTCGAGAACGTCAGCAAAAGCTTCTGGACCGGATCGCACCGCAAGGTGATCCTGGACCGGGTGTCGATGCGCGTGCCCCTGGGCGAGTCCCTTGGCGTGCTTGCCCCCAACGGCACTGGCAAGACCACCCTGATCCGGATGATGGCCGGCCTGGAAAAACCCGATGAGGGCGAGATCCGGCGCACCTGCCGCGTGTCGTTCCCGCTGGGCTTCATGGGCGGCGTGGTGTCCAAGCATTCGGCGATGGAAAACGCCCGCTTCATCGCGCGGCTCTACGGGCTCGACCCGGATTACGTGGAATCGTTCTGCCGCTGGCTCTGCGACCTGGGCGAGTATTTCGATCAGCCGCTCGGCACCTATTCGCAGGGCATGAAGGCGCGGTTCACCTTCTCGCTGATGCTGGCGCTGGATTTCGACATGTACCTGATCGACGAGGGCATGCCGGGATCGACCGACGTGAACTTCAACCGCAAGGCCGGGGACATCCTGGCCGAGCGGCTGCGCACGACGACGATCATCATCGTGTCCCACCAGCCGGAGATCCTGGCGAAATTCGCGCGCAAGGCGGCGGTCCTGATGGACGGCAAGCTGCACATGTTTGAAACCTTGGAAGAAGCGAAACAGCTGTATGACTACGAAACCCAAGGCTAAGAAATTCCGCATCCGCCGCAGCAGCGCCGAAACGGTGCCGCCGCCCGCGCCGGAACAGCACAGCGCCGCGCCCTCCGCGGTCGCGCGACCGCAAGCGGTGCCGACCCAGCCGGCCGCGCCCGATGCAACGTCCGGAAGCCAGTCCGTTCGGTCCGGAGAGGTGTCTTCGGCCGCGCAGGTCGCCGGTGAGACGGACATGCAGGCGATCCGGCAGGAGGGGCTGACCGGCCGCCAGCTGCGCATGGCCCGCCGCGTGGCGCAGAAGCATGGGCTCGCGCCGACCTCGGATTTCGACGCAGTGCGGCTGCTGCGCGCCCGTGGCATCGACCCGTTCCAGCGCACCAACATGCTCGAACTCGTGGTGCCGGAGTCCGACGCGCCCCAAGGACAGACGGCGCAATCGCCAGCCCAGGTGCCCGCACGCACCGATGGCGGCCGCGTGCAGCTGCCGCAGACCATCGACCCGAAAAAGCAGACCCTGCCATCGACCGAAACCGCGAGCCCGGCCGAACGCCGCGCCGCCGAGATCAGCAAGATCCAGCAGGACCTTGCCAAGCGCCGGCGCAAGAAATCGCTGCTGCTGCTGACACGGCTGGCCTTCTTCGTGTTCCTCCCGACGATCCTTGCGGGGTACTACTTCTACTCCGTGGCGACGCCGATGTATTCGACCAAGTCGGAATTCCTGATCCTCAAGGCCGAAAGCTCGGGCGGCGGCATGGGCGGCCTGTTCTCGGGCACGCAGTTCGCCACCAACCAGGACGCGATCGCGGTGCAAAGCTACCTGACCTCGAAGGACGCGATGCTGCGGCTGGACGAGGACGAAGGCTTCAAGGCGCATTTCACCCAGGAACAGATCGACCCGATCCAGCGCCTCGGCGACGATCCGTCCAACGAAGAGGCCTACAAGCTTTACTCGCGCAACATCGAGATCGGCTACGACCCGACCGAGGGCGTGATCAAGATGGAGGTGGTCGCCGCCGATCCCGACACCGCGGCAGAGTTTTCCCGCGCGCTGATCAGCTATGCCGAGGATCGCGTCGACAACTTGTCGCTGCGCAAGCGGTCGAACGCGGTGACGGACGCGCAGGCCGGGCTGCAAGAGGCCGAGGACGCCCGCCAGGAAGCGCAGGAGCGGCTGGTGCGCCTGCAGCAGGAGGGCGCCATCGTCGACCCCGAGGGCCGCATCGCCGCACTGCGCGGGCAGATCAACAACGTCGAGGTGCAGCTTCAGGAAAAGAACCTGCAACTGCAGGCGCTGCTGGACAACGCCCGCCCCAACCAGTCGCGTGTCGAAGGCGCCGAAGGCGACATCCGCCGGCTTGAAGCGCTGCTGGCCCAGCTCAACGGCGAAATGACCACCGCCGCCTCGGGCGAAAACTCCCTGGCCGAACTCGCGGTGCAGATCCAGCTGGCCCAGGCCGACCTCGCCACCCGCGACCTGATGATGCAGACGGCGCTGGAACGGCTCGACCAGGCCCGCCGCGACGCCGACAGCCAGGCGCGCTACCTGACCACGTCGGTGGTGCCGGTGCCCTCCGAAGACCCCAGCTATCCGCGCAGCTTCGAGAACACGATGCTGGCCTTCCTGATCTTCTCGGGCATCTACCTGATGATCTCGCTGACCGCCTCGATCCTGCGCGAACAGGTCTCGTCCTAGGTCAGTCCGCCTTCATGCGCGAACGGGGGCCCTCGCGGCCCCCGATTCGCTCTTGATCCGTCCCCCGCTCCTGCCTATACCCCGCCCATCCGGGGCTCTGACCGAGTCGACCGGACCTTTTTCTGTTGGCTGGCGCGGTTTTCTTCGGCCCGCATCCCGGCCCTGGAAAAGGCTCATAAAGGCAAAGACGACCTGAACTCTGGCGGGCGCCGCGGCGGACCCGGAAGAAGACCGAGAGCTCTGAGGACGCGACACACACTTTGCGGACCAACCGCAAGCAGCATTAGGAGATGATCAGATGGACCTGATCGCACAGCTGGAGGCCGAACAGATCGCCTCCCTCGGGAAGACCATTCCCGACTTCAAGGCCGGCGACACCATTCGCGTCGGCTACAAGGTGACCGAAGGCACCCGCACCCGTGTGCAGGCCTACGAAGGCGTCTGCATCGCACGCAATAACGGCAAGGGCATCGCCGGGTCGTTCACCGTCCGCAAGATTTCCTTTGGCGAAGGCGTGGAGCGCGTGTTCCCGCTCTACTCGACCAACATCGACAGCATCGAAGTGGTCCGCCGCGGCAAGGTCCGCCGCGCCAAGCTATACTACCTCCGCTCGCGTCGCGGCAAATCGGCGCGTATCGCGGAAGTCACGAACTACAAGGCCCCCAAGGGCGCCGAAGCGTAAGGACCGGACCGATGAAAAAAGACATCCATCCCGATTACCACACGGTGACCGTCAAGATGACCGACGGCACCACCTTCGAGACCAAGACCACCTGGGGCAAGGAAGGCGACACGCTGTCGCTCGACATCGACCCGACGGTGCACCCGGCCTGGACCGGCGGCTCTTCGCGCCTGATGGACGCCGGCGGCCGCGTGTCGAAGTTCAAGAAAAAGTACGAAGGCCTGGGCTTCTAAGAGCCATCAGCCTTTCCGAGACCGGAACGCCGCCCCATCGGGGCGGCGTTTTCGTATGCGAAGTATGAAGACGTATTCGCTCCAGCCTATGGCATCGCCCCCCATAGCGGGACGCCCGCCGGGCCGCTCGCAACGAACGCGACTGACATCGAGGCCTGCTATACGGACAAAGCCTCCCGAAACCCTTGCAGCGAAAACCACCTCCGCGTGGGTGCCGAGTATCCAAAAAAACGGCCGCGACGGTGCTGCAGGGTCCTTTGCGGACGTCGTGCGAACATCGCCAAATGTGCCAGAGCGGAAACAGGTTACGTCCCGGCCGACGTCCAATCCGCAGCTCGGCGCGGCAATCGCAGGGGCGACATTCAATCGGCGCGATCTTGCTCAGCCGCCCTTCCTGTGAATGCAAGTCTCGACAATCCGCCGAAAATGCAGCGAAGCAGGTCGGAGGACAACGCCCAGAGCGTGAGTCAGGAGCACACTGCTTCCCTCTTCCTCACCGGCCGATCCGCACCCCGAAGAAGGACCCCCCTGATGCGACCGCAATTTGTTCATCTGCGCTGCCTTTGCGGCCTTCTCGCCGCAGTCGCCCTCGCGGCCTGCGGCACCGACACCTCGCGGTTCGATCCGTTGACCGATGCCCTGACCCCGCTTTCCGGCGTCGGTGCCGAGACACAGGCGATGTATGCCGCTGTTCCGGACGGGGATATAACCGTTCCGGCAGTGCCGCCGGAGTACCTGTCCGAAGACAAGGCCCGGCAGCTTGTGGATTATGCGACCTCCGAGCCAACCGGTACCATCATCGTCGATCCATATGCCCGGCGGCTCTACCACGTGCAGGACGGCGGCAAGGCGATGCGCTATTCCGTCGCCGTCGGGGAGGCGGGCTATGGCTTCTCCGGCACGGCGCGGGTCGCCTATGTGCGGAAATGGCCGGGCTGGACCCCGACGCAGAACATGATCCGCCGGGAACCCGAAAAATTCCAGCAATATGCGGGGGGCGTGGAAGGCGGACTGGAAAACCCGCTGGGTGCACGGGCTCTCTACCTTTACAGGGGCGGTCGCGACACGTTCTACCGCATCCACGGCACGCCCAGTCCCTGGACCATCGGCCACCAGGCCTCGTCGGGATGCATCCGAATGTTCAACCAGGACGTGATACACCTCGCGGAGCGGGTCGAGAATGGAGCGCGCGTCGTGGTTCTGACCGAAGCGCAATCCAACGCGGGCAACACGGTGGGCCTCTGAGGTTCCGGCACGTCGAACTCCCCTCTCAGGAGTCACGCAAGGCGACTCCTGCAAGGCATTCATCCGGGCCGGGTAGAGCCAATCCGCCATAGGGCTTGGATCATTCGCTGGGTGGGGCCAACGCCGTTCTGTATATGCAAGTGACTGGGAAAGACGACGTCCGCATCGGGCTCGTAGCACACCTTTGCCACGATCAGACCTGTCGCAGCCGAAACGCGACCGTGCATCGACAGCCGCACACCATCCAAGGTCCACACCTGCGGCATGCACATCACAACGGACCGCATCCCGCACCCCCGGTCTTTTCATGGACACGCGCCCAAGATACTGTATGCCGAAACGCACCACGGACAAACATGTGGGCATCGCGGCTAGGGGCGAAGGGGTCGGCAGTTGGCACATATCATCGTTGTCGGAAACGAAAAGGGCGGTGCGGGCAAGTCCACCGTGTCGATGCACGTCGCCACGGCGCTGGCGCGCATGGGGCACCGGACCGGCTGTCTCGACCTCGACCTGCGGCAAAAGACGATGGGCCGCTATACCAACAACCGCACGCGGTTCCTTGCCGCCGAGAACATGGACCTGCCCAGCCCCGTCTACATGGAGTTGCCCGAGGTCGATCCCGGCACGCTCGGCCCAGGCGAGAACGTCTACGACCACCGCCTGTCCGCCGCGGTCGCCGCGCTCGAGTCGCAGAGCGACTTCATCCTGATCGACTGTCCCGGCTCGCACACCCGGCTGAGCCAGGTGGCCCACAGCCTCGCGGACACGCTGATCACGCCGCTCAACGACAGCTTTGTCGATTTCGACCTGCTGGCGCATATCGACGCCGAGGGCGAAAAGATCTCCGGCCCCTCGGTCTATTCCGAAATGGTCTGGAACGCCCGGCAGCTGCGCGCGCAGGCGGGATTGCAGCCGATCGACTGGATCGTGCTGCGCAACCGGCTCGGGGCGCAGAACATGGTCAACAAGATGAAGATGGAAAAGGCGCTGGAACGGCTGTCCAAGCGCATCGGCTTCCGCATCGCGCCGGGGTTCAACGAACGGGTGATCTTCCGCGAGCTGTTCCCTCGCGGGCTGACCCTGCTCGACCTCAAGGATATCGGGGTCAAGCAGCTCAACATCTCCAACATCGCCGCGCGGCAGGAGCTGCGCGACCTGATCAAGGCGCTGAACCTGCCCGGCGTCACGGTCAAGTTCTGACCCGCCCGTTGTGCGGGACGTGATCTGCGTCTAGCCTGATCCGGCGCCGATCCGGAGGGACAGAGATGCAAAAGGGCCCCGACCGTTCCGAACACTGGTTCCGGTTTCTCTTCAGCCTCGCGGGGCTGGCCCTGCTGATCGTGGCCGTCGCGATCCGGGGCATCCCGAGCGGCCCGGCGCTGTTCGAGGTGATCGGCATTGCGGGGCTCTTCTTCGGGGCGAGCGCCGTTTGGTCAGGGCTGAAGCTCTTTCGGCGCAGCGACGGCGACAGCTGAGATGAGCGTGTCGGGCATCGTCTTCCTGTCGCTCGGCGGGCTGATCTTCGCGGCCTGGGCCTTCCAGATGTTCGCCTTGCTCTTTGCCATGCGCCGCCGGGTCGCGGCTCGCACCGGCAGGATGTTTCCCGGGGTGGGCGACAGCTTGGCCGGATGGCGCGAGTTCCTGACCGCACCGGAGCATCGCGTCACGCGCAGGCGGCTGGGGCTGACGACGCTGGCGCTCTTTGCCTGGATCGCGCTGAACGCGCTGGCCCTGCGGCCGTGAAGCCAGGCGCGGCAACGATTTGTTAACCATGATTGCCGCAGAGTCGGGGCATGCGCCTCATCCCGCTCCTTCTAATTCTCTCTGCCTGTACGGTCGCCGGACCGGGCTTTCGCGGCATCGACCCGGTGCCGCGCAGTCTGGGCGGCAATGATTTCCTGATCCGGCAAAAGGGCACCGTGGCCGAGGTGATCCGCACCGACCGCAAGATGCTGCCGCGCTTCGTGCCCATCGCCACCCGCGCGGGCCTCGTGGTGCAGGAACTGACCGGCTGTTCGGCCGACTGGATCGTCGGTGACGTGTCGATGCTGCTCGTGGGGGTGCGCTGCGATGGTGCGCCGGTACCAAAGAAACCCAGGCGCCCGAAAAGCTATTCCTGCGACGTGCTGGATGCATACCGGGGGGCCGGTGGCATCGACCTCGCGCTGGATTGCACGCAGACCTGACGGCCTGCCCTTGCACTTGGCAAACGCGCAATATCTTGTGGATATCCGCCCGCACTCATCCATATGAAGCGCAAATGCGTTGACTCGGGTCCGGCCCGGCCAGCACACTCGGGTTCAGAGCAGAATCACGAGGCCCCACAGGTGCGCTTTTCCAAACTCCGATTGACCGGCTTCAAGAGCTTCGTCGACCCGACCGACCTGATCATCGCGGACGGGCTCACCGGCGTCGTTGGCCCCAACGGCTGTGGCAAGTCCAACCTGCTCGAGGCGCTGCGCTGGGTGATGGGCGAAAACCGCCCGACGGCGATGCGCGGCGGCGGGATGGAAGACGTGATCTTTGCCGGCGCCGCCTCGCGCCCGGCCCGCAACTTCGCCGAGGTCAGCCTTCAGATCGACAATACGGAACGGCTGGCACCCGCGGGGTTCAACGATCAGGACCAGCTCGACATCGTGCGCCGCGTGACCCGCGACATCGGGTCGAGCTACAAGGCCAACGGCAAGGACACCCGCGCCCGCGACGTGCAGATGCTGTTCGCCGATGCCTCCACCGGCGCGCATTCGCCCGCGCTGGTCCGGCAGGGCCAGATCGCCGAGCTGATCAACGCCAAGCCGAAAAGCCGCCGCCGCATCCTCGAAGAGGCCGCCGGCATCTCGGGCCTTTACCAGCGCCGCCACGAGGCCGAGCTCAAGCTCAAGAGCACCGAGGCGAACCTGACCCGCGTCGACGACGTGGTCGAACAGCTGGCGGCGCAGTTGGCCACCCTGGCCCGGCAGGCCCGCCAGGCGGCGCGCTACCGCGCCATCGGCGAGGACCTGCGCCGGGCCGAGGGCATGCTGCTCTACCGCCGCTGGCGCGAGGCCGACGAGGCGCGCGCCAGCGCCGAAGAGGTGCTGCGCACCCGCACCACCGCCGCCGCGCAGGCCGAAACCGCCGCGCGCACCGCCACCAAGGCGCGGACCGAGGCGGAGGAGAAATTGCCCCCCCTGCGCGAGGAAGAGGCGATCGCCGCCGCGGTGCTGCAACGGCTCACCGTGCAGCGCGACACGCTCGACGCCGAGGAAAAGCGCGCCGCCGAGCTGATCGAGACGCTGAAGCGCCGGATCGACCAGCTGAGCCACGACATCGAGCGCGAGACCGGCCTCAACCGTGACGCCGGAGAGACGATCGAACGGCTGGAATGGGAAGCGCGCGAGCTGGAAAAGGCGGGCGAGGGCCATGACGACCGGCTGGCCGCCGCCGCCGAGGCCGCGCGCGAGGCTGCTGCCGTGTTGCAGGAACGCGAGGGCGATCTGGCGCAGCTGACCGAAGACGTCGCCCGGCTGGCCGCGCGGCATCAGTCGGCGCACCGTTACCTCGCCGACACCCGCAAGACGCTCGAGAAATCCGAAGCCGAGGCCCGTCGCGCCCGCGAGGCCGTCGCCACCGCCAAGGCCACCGTGGCGGAGGCTGGCGAGGCGATGCAGGCCGCCGAACGCGACGCCGCCGCGGCGCAGACCATGGCCGACCGCGCCGAAAAGGTTCTGGCCGATGCCGAAGCCGCCCGCGCCGAGACGCAATCGCGCGAGGCCGATGCCCGCGCCGAACGCTCCGAGGCCGAAGGCGAGGCCAACGCCCTGCGCGCCGAGGTCTCGGCCCTCGCGCGGCTTCTGGAACGGGACACCGCCGAGGGCGGGCAGATCCTCGACCGGTTGCAGGTCGAACAGGGGTTCGAGAAGGCGCTTGGTGCCGCGCTGGCCGACGACCTGCGCGCCCCGCAGGTGGACGAGGAAGGCCCCTCGGGCTGGACCGTGCTGCCCGCCTATGACACCAGCCAGCCGCTGCCCGAGGGCGTCACTGCGCTGTCGCATCACGTCTCGGTGCCAGAGGTTCTGGAACGACGGATGAGCCAGATCGGCCTGATCGACCCCGAGGATGCGGCGCGTCTGCAACCGCTGCTGCGCCCCGGCCAGCGGCTGGTGAGCGTCGAAGGCGATCTCTGGCGCTGGGACGGCTACCGCGCCTGGGCCGAGGATGCGCCGTCTGCCGCCGCCCTGCGGCTGGAACAGCTCAACCGGCTGGAGGCGTTGAAACAGGAGATGTCCCGCGCCACCGCGCGCATGGACGGCGCCCGCGGCGCGCATGAGGCGCTGACCGCGCGGCTGGCAGAGCTGACGCGCGCCGACAAGGCAGCCCGCGACGCGCGGCGCGAAGCCGATGCGGCGCTTACTCAGGCGACCCGTGCCCTTGGCCGGGCCGAGGCCGACCGCAACATGGCGCAGGGCAAGCTGGAGAGCCTCGGGATGGCCGTGACCCGGCACGAGGATGACGCCACCCAAGCTCGAAAACAGGTGCAGGAGGCCGAGCGCGCCGTCGCCGACCTGGGCGATCTGGACAGCGCCCGCGCCGGGGTCGAGGACATCAAGATGACCGTCGAAGCCGCGCGCATGACCATGATGGCGCGCCGGTCGGCCCATGACGAGCTGCGCCGCGAAGGCGACGCCCGCACCGCCCGCGCCCAGCAGGTGACCAAGGATCTCAGCGGCTGGCGCCACCGGCTCGACACCGCCAAGACCCGCAGCGGCGAACTGCTCGAACGGCGCGACAGCACCGAGGCGGAGCTGGCGGAGGCTTCCAGCACACCCGCTGAGCTTTCCGCCAAGCGCGCCGAGCTCAACCAGTCGATCGGCGCGGCCGAAGCGCGCCGCGCCACCGCCGCCGACGCGCTGAGCCAGGGCGATTCCGCCCTGCGCCAGGCCACAGACGCGGAGCGCGAGGCCGAACGCGCCGCGGGTGAAGCGCGCGAAGCCCGCGCCGCCGCCGGCGCCCGTGCCGAAGCCGCGCGCGAAGCCGTGACCGCCGCCGCCGAGCGCATCGAGGACGAGTTGGAAAGCACGCCTGCGAAACTGCTCGACGCGCTCGATGCCGATCCCGAGAAGATGCCCGGATCGGACGAGATCGAAGCGCAGGTAAGCATGCTCAAACGCCAGCGCGACGCGCTGGGCGCGGTGAACCTGCGCGCCGAGGAGGACGCCCGCGAGGTGCAGGAAGAGCACGACACGCTGGTCAATGAAAAGGTCGACCTCGAAGAGGCGATCAAGACCCTGCGCGCCGGCATCGCCTCGCTGAACCGCGAGGGGCGCGAGCGGCTGCTGACCGCCTTCGAGCAGGTGAACGCCAACTTCAGCCTGCTGTTCACACACCTTTTCAACGGTGGCGAGGCGAAGCTGGTGATGGTGGAATCCGAGGACCCGCTCGAAGCGGGGCTGGAACTGCTCTGCCAGCCGCCGGGCAAGAAGCTGTCGACCCTGTCGCTGCTTTCGGGTGGGGAACAGACGCTGACCGCCATGGCGCTGATCTTTGCGGTGTTCCTGGCCAACCCCGCCCCGATCTGCGTGCTGGACGAGGTCGACGCGCCGCTGGACGACGCCAACGTCACACGCTTCTGCGACATGCTGGACGAGATGTGCCGCCGCACCGACACGCGGTTCCTGATCATCACCCACCATGCCGTCACCATGAGCCGGATGGACCGCCTGTTCGGTGTCACCATGCAGGAGCAGGGCGTGAGCCAGCTGGTGTCGGTTGACCTGAAACGCGCCGAAAAGCTGGTCGCCTGACCGCCGGATACTCCGAACGGTTTGTTAACTCATCGCACCTAGGGTGGGAAAGCGTCGGCGAAGCCCGATGTGGAATCCGGGGCTGTGCGCAGAAACGTCCGCGCCTCGCGAAGTAACCGGAGCGATCATGGCGTTCTTCCCCATCGTGACGGGCAGCGGCCTCAACGCTTGGGCCTTTCTGACCGGCACGCGCGAAAAACAGATGGCCGCGTTCGAATCCTCGCCGCTCATTGCGCGGGATACCGAACGCTTTGCGGCGCGGATCCAGTCGGTGCAGACCTCCGAACAGCTGATGAGCGATCGCGCCCTGCTGCGCGTGGCACTCGGCGCCTTCGGGCTTGACGACGACATCGACAACCGCGCCTTCATTCAGCGGGTACTGGATTCGGACCTGACCGATGACCGGTCACTGGCCAATCGGCTGGCCGACAAACGCTACCTCGCGCTGGCGCAGACCTTCAACTTCGCCGGTCCCGGCGGTCCCCAGATGGGCGGTTCGGACTCCGCTTCGATCCTGTCCGACAAGCTCGCCGCGATACAGACCGCCGACGACCTGCTGTCGGACCCCGGCCTGCTGCGCGCCGCACTCAAGACCTTTGGTCTGGAGTCCGACCGTGGCAACGTCTTCTTCCTGCAAAAGGTGCTCGAGTCCGATCTCGAAGACCCCGCCTCCTTTGCAAATCGTCTGTCGGACACGCGCTATGCCGACATGGCGCGGGCCTTCGATTTCCAGACGAGGGCGCAGTCTGCCAGCGGCGTTCAGGGTTTCGCCGCCGTTTTTGCCGATGTCCTGCCAGACCTGGAGACCGCGCAGGACCTGCTTGACGCGCCCGAATTGCGCGAGGCGGCGCTCAAGGTCTTTGGTCTCGAAAAGGATTTCGTCAATATCGACCGGCCGGATTTCCTGCTCGATATGCTGTCCTCGGATCCCTATGACGCGGAATCCCTCGCCGCGCAGCAGGACGACCCGCGCTACCTCGCCCTGTCGGGCGCTTTCGCCTTCGGCGACCCGGACACCGCAACCGTGGACAGCCCCGCGGGCCAGATGATCGCCGCGCTGACTGGGCGCGCGGCGCCGGTCGAGACGGCCGCCGACCTCTTCGACGATGTATCCCTGACCTTGAAGGTCATGGAGTTCTTCGACCTGCCGCAGGGTCCGGGAAAGATCGACACCGCGCGCCGGTACATCGAGTCCGACCCCGAGGACCCGATTTCCCTGCGCAACGCCTTGCCGGAACCGCGCTACGAGGCCTTCGCCAACGCCTTCAGCTTTGCCGAACCGTCGACGGGAAGGAGCTATTCACCGGACTTCGTCGACACGATCACCCGCAACTACGTCGAGCGCCAGTTCGAAGCCGGCGTCGGCGAGAGCGACCCGAACATGCGCATCGCCCTGTCGATGGAACGCGAGATCACGCAGCTGGTCGCGCGGGTGCAAAGCACGGATTCCCAATGGTTTTCAGTGATGGCCTCCGCCCCGCTGCGCGCGGCCTTCGAAGGGGCATTCCGCCTGCCGTCGAGCTTTGGGTCGCTCGACGTGGACCAGCAGCTTTCGATTCTCAAGGACCGGTCGGAACGCTTCTTCGGCACCGACCGCGTCTCCGACTACACCGATCCGGATCGGCTCGAGTCTCTGCGCCGGAGTTTCCTCGTGAACAGCAATCTGTCCGGCAGCGGCGGGCCGCTGACCAGCGCCGGGATCGTCTTTACCCTCTTGTCGGCAAGCGGTTGAGACACACGAAAAGCCGGTCAGGGTGAGAAATCCTGGCCGGCTTCGTGAGCAATGCGACGGTGTCTACGGTCACCGGTATCTAGTTCAAATTTTACCGGTCACGCAACGCAAACCGGTCGACATGATTAACGCGCCAGTCGCGCCAGAAGTTCGGGCGTCGGCCAGGCATCGGCCGGCAGGCCAAGCTCGCGCTGGACATCGCGCACGGCCGAGCGCGTGCCCGCGCCCAGGATGCCGTCGATCTTGCCCACGTCGTAGCCGCGCGCCTGCAGCAGCCGCTGCAATTCCTTCATCTGCGCGTCGTTCAGCCCGGGCGCCGGGCTGCCTGCATCGTACACCGGCGCACCTTCAAGACGGGTGGCGAAATAGGCGGCGGTCAGCACGTAGGTAAAGCTCTGGTTCCACTCGAAATAGACCCGGAAATTCGGGTAGGCGATAAACGCCGGGCCGCCGCGTCCCTGCGGCAGCAGGATCGACGCCTCGAGCCCCTGCTCGAGCGACCCGTTGCGGGCCGTGACACCCAGCGCCTGCCATTCCGACGCCGGTTTCCTGGTCTCGAGCCCGGTCAGGTAGAGATCCAGATCCTCCGGCAGAACCACTTCCTGCAGCCAGGGCTCGTTCGGGCGCCAGCCCAGCTCCGACAGCATTTTCGCCCCCGACAAAAGCGCATCCGGCGCCGATGTCTTGAGGGAAACATGCCCGTCGCCATCCCCGTCCATGCCGTTCTCGAGGATGTCGCGCGGCAACATCTGCACCATGCCGATTTCCCCCGCCCAGGCGCCGGTCGTGGTGCGCGGATCGAAGTCGCCGCGTTCGAAAAGGGTCACGGCCGAAAGCACCTGCGGCCGGAACAGGTCGGGCCGGCGGCAGTCATGGGCCAGTGTCACCAGCGCGTTCGCGGTGTTGAAATCGCCCTGGAAGCTGCCGTAATCGGTTTCGAACGCCCAGAAGGCCAGCAGGACACCGCGGTCGATGCCGTAATCCGCTTCGATCCGGTTGAACACGCTGTCCCACTTTTCGGCCATCGCCCGGCCCCGGTCGATCCGGTTCTGGCTAATCAGCTTGCGCGAGAATTCGATGAAACCGGACTGGAAAATGCCCTGATTTCGGTCGGCACGCAGCACCGACTGGTCCTGGCTGACGCCCGAAAAGAATCGCTCCGCGACCTCGGGCGCGCGTCCTTCGGCGACCGCTTCGGCCTCGAGCGCTTCGACAAAGGCACCGAAATCGCCGCCGCAATTTTGCGCACTCAGCACAGTTGGCACGCTGAGCGCCATAAACAGACACAAACCTGATGTGGGAAACCGCATGAGAATGCCTTAAAATGATGTGATCGAAGGCGCTTATGCAGAGTCGGCGCCGCTTCCGCAAACATGACGGGCAACTTTTCGCCTGTCTTTACCCTTGAATGACCTACGTTACCGTAAACTTAACTTTCTGTTATATGTTCACGCCAGTCGCCTCTAAGACTGCGTTTGTGCATTCGTTAACGAATACCGGAGCCCGGATGAACGTCCTCATCGTCGAAAGCCGCGCCGAACTCGGCGCTCTTTGGAAGCGCCACCTGGAGCGCCATGGGACAATTGTGACTCTCGTTCACTCGCAAGACGATGCCATCGAACGGCTGGGCGTCGACAGCTTCAACATCATCATTCTGGACCTGGTCCTCGAAGGCGGCAGCGCGCTGGCAGTGGCGGATTTCGCCAGCTTCCGCCACCCTGAGACGCGGGTGATCTTTGTCACCAACACCAGCTTCTTTTCTGACGGGTCGATCTTCCAGCACTGTGCCAACGCCTGCGCGTTCCTGCCCTCGGCAACGGCGCCCGCGGACCTGGCCGCCATGGTCGAGCATTATGCGACCCCGCCGGAGAGCCGCCGCCGCAACACGAACTGACGAAACGTCAGGCCGCCTTCAGCGCCTCGCGCCCGTGCGGCGCATCGAGCTCCAGGTCCGGTCCGATCGGCAGGATCCGGTGCGGATTGATGCTTTCGTGGCTGCAGTGATAGTGCCGCTCGATATGGTCGAAGTGCACGGTGTCCGACACCCCCGGCCATTGGTACAGTTCCCGGGTAAAGCCCCAGATGTTCGGATAGTCGACGATCCGCCGCTTGTTGCATTTGAAATGGCCGTGGTAGACCTTGTCGAACCGGATCAGCGTGGTGAAGAGCCGCCAGTCCGCTTCGGTGATCCGCGCGCCCATCAAGTAGCGAGAGCCCGCCAGCCGGTCCTCGATCCAATCCAGAGACTCGAAGAGCGGCACGACCGCCTGGTCATAAGCCTCTTGCGAGGTGGCGAAGCCGGCCTTGTAGACGCCGTTGTTGACCGTGTCGTAAATCCGCGCGTTCACCGGCTCGATCGCCTCGCGCAGGTCTTCGGGCCAATAGTCGTCGTGGTTGCCGGTGATCCCGTCGAAGGCCGAATTCAGCATCCGGATAATCTCGGCGCTTTCGTTCGACACGATGGTCTCGCGCTCCTTGTCCCAGAGGATCGGCACCGTCACGCGGCCCGACACCTTGGGATCGGCGCGCAGATAGATATCGCGGGCAAAGGGCAGGCCATAGAGCCTGTCACCGGTGGCCCCGTCGAAATCCGTGTCGAAGGTCCAGCCGTCGCTCAGCATGTCGGGATGGACAACCGAAACGCCGATGTGGTCCTCGAGCCCCTTGAGCTTGCGGAAGACCAGCGACCGGTGCGCCCAGGGGCAGGCATAGGAAACGTAGAGGTGATAGCGCCCGCTCTCGGCCTTGAACCCGCCCTCACCTGACGGGCCCGCGCTGCCGTCCGCGGTGATCCAATTGCGAAATCCGGCTGTGGAGCGTTCGAATTTCCCGCCGGTGGACTCGGTGTCGTATCCCTTGTCCTGCCATTCTCCGTCGACCAAGAGGCCCATCTGCTGTCTCCTTCTCTCTTGGAGAAACAGCTAGCCTCGGGTCGCGAATTCTCAATACACCGCTGCCGCGCAGCCCCCGCGCGGAGACGCACAACTTAGCCGCCGCGTATCCGCCGCCAGATCCAGATCAGCAGCATCGCGCCCAGAACCGCCCCCACAAGGCCGCCCACCAGCGACCCCACAGTCAGGAGAAAGCGCAGCACCAGCCCCCCGATCACCGCCCCCGCCATGCCAATCGCGACGGTCTCGACGATGCCCGTCTCCAGGCGCATCAGCCGCGTGGCGAGAAACCCCGCCGCGGCGCCCACGATCACCAGCCAGAGGATCGGCATGTCTGTCCTTTCCGCGGCTCAGCGCCGCCGCCAGTGGGTGGGCACGATGATCAACGCCCCGATAGACGAGGCAATGGCGTTCAGTCCCGGCGACCCGAAGCCTATGCCGAACATCAGCCGAACGAAATAGGCCAGGAACGCGCCGCCGATACAGATGATGATGCTCTGCAAGATGCCGTTGCGGGTGAACCCCGTGCGCTCCGAGACATAGCCGACGATGCCCGCGATCACGATGGTGCCGATCATAACTGGAAACATCGCCTAGCCTCCCAGTACCGTGCCCGCAGGCACCGGCAGACCGTTCAGGAACACCGCCGCCGCCTGCGCGCCCTTGCCGGCCCGCTGCGCCCGTGTGATCTCGACCGCGCCTTCGCCACAGGCGATGCGCAGATCTCCGGTCAACGCCTCGCCCGGTTGGCCTCTGCCCTCCGCCAGACGCGACCCCAGAAGTTTGACCCGCTCGCCCCCGATCAGGGTCCAGGCGCCGGGAAAGGGCGACAGCCCGCGGATTTGCCGGTCGACTTCGATCGCCGGGCGCGTCCAGTCGACCGCCGCCTCGGCCTTGTCGATCTTCGCGGCATAGGTCACGCCCTCCTCCGGTTGCGGCTCCGGCGTCAGGCTTTCAAGCCGCGCCAGCGCCTCGACAACCGCTTCGGCGCCCAGCACGCTCAGCCGGTCGTGCAATGCTCCGGTCGTCTCTTCCGCGCCGATCTCCATCTCGCGGCGCAAGAGCACGGGCCCGGTGTCCAGCCCCGCCTCCATCTGCATGATGCAGACGCCGGTACGCGAGTCCCCGGCCATCACCGCCCGATGGATCGGCGCCGCCCCGCGCCAGCGCGGCAACAGCGAGGCATGGATGTTGAGGCAGCCGAGCCGCGGCGCGTCCAGCACCGCCTGCGGCAGGATCAACCCGTAGGCCACGACGACCGCAGCATCCGCATCGAGATCGGCAAAGGCCTCCTGCGCCTCCTCACCTTTCAGCGACACCGGATGCCGGACCTCAAGCCCCATCTCCAGCGCGCGCGCGTGCACCGGCGTCGGGCGATCCTTCTTGCCCCGCCCGGCGGGTCGGGGCGGCTGGCAATAGACCGCCGCGACATCGTGCCCCGCCGCCACCAGCGCCTCCAGCACCGGCACCGAGAATTCGGGCGTTCCCATGAAGATCAGCCGCATCCGCACCTCTCCCCTGCTTCTTCGGTTTCAAAATACCTCAGAGAGCGCGAGAGACTGGTCTCTCGCAGCCCGCATCGCGGGCTCACCCCTTACGCGCCCGGCGCAACAGCATGTCGCGTTTGACCTTGCTCAGCCGGTCGAAATACATCCGTCCCTCCAGGTGGTCGATCTGGTGCTGCACGGAGGTCGCCCAGAGCCCGACAAAATCGCGCTCCTGCACCGTGCCCTCGGCATCGAGAAACCGCACCGTCACCGCCCGTGGCCGCTCGATGCTGGCCCAGACACCGGGCAGGTTGGGGCTGCCTTCCTCGTGGGCGCGCAGCTCGACACTGGCATGCAGCACCTCGGGGTTGGCCATGCGCACCGCCTGCCCGCGTTCGCTGCTGGCATCGACCACGGCGAGCCGTTGAAGGACACCGATCTGCGGCGCGGCAAGGCCGACGCCCGGCATCGCCTCCATCGTGTCGATCATGTCATCCCAGAGCGCCCGGATCTCGTCGGTGATCTCGGTCACCGGTGCGGCGCGGCTGCGCAGCCGCGTATCGGGCCAGGGAATGCAGCGCCGCGCCGTCACGCAGGCATCCCGTAAGCCGCTTCGAGCGCGGCGCGCTGATCCGCATCGACGCGGTCGAAGGTGACGATCCCGTCGAGGTGGTCCAGCTCGTGCTGCGCACAGGCGGCGGCGAACCCCGTCAGCCGGGTCTCTCGCTGCCGTCCCGCGGCATCGGTATAGGCCAGTGTCACGGCATCGGGCCGGGTCACATCGGCCATAACGCCGGGGATCGACAGGCAGCCCTCTTCGCGGGTCACGACCGTTTCGCATGCATCGACGACTTCCGGGTTGATGCAGACCATCGGCGTCCGCGTCCCCTCTTTCCAGCCGACATCCATGACGAAGAGGCGCAGAAGCTTGCCCACCTGCGGCGCCGCCAGGCCCCGTCCGGGTGCGGCGTACATCGTGTCGAACATGTCGCCGATGAGCGCATCGACGGCAGCCACGTCGCACACGGGCGTGCAAACCTGCTGCAACACCGGGTCCGGCCAGCGCAGGATCTTCAGAACGCTCATACCCGCGCCCGGTCGCGCTTGAGCTTGACCATCTTGCGGGTGATGAGCTGGCGCTTCAGAGGCTTGAGGTAGTCTATGAAGAGCTTGCCATCCAGGTGATCGATCTCGTGCTGCACGCAGGTGGCCCAGAGCCCGTCGAAATCCTCCTCGCGCGGGGTGCCGGTCTCGTCGATCCAGGCCACGCGGACCTCGGCGGGGCGCTCGACATCGGCATACTGGTCGGGGATCGACAGGCAGCCTTCCTCGTAGACGTTGCGATCGGCCGAGGACTCCAGCACCTCGGGATTGAACATCACCAATGGCCGCGGCGTCGCGCCCTCTTCCTTGACGCAGTCGAGCACGATCAGGCGGCTCATCACGCCAACCTGCGGCGCCGCCAGCCCGATGCCCGGCGCGTCGTACATGGTCTCGAGCATGTCCGACGCCAGCGCGCGCAGCTCGTCCGTGAGGTCGGGCACGGGGGCGCAGACCTTTTTCAGGCGCGGATCGGGGTGCAGTAGGATGGGCCGTTTCATGGCCGTCCATGTAGGACATGCGACCCGGGCGCGCAATATGCCGCTTGGCCACCCTTGCACTCGGCGACCGCGTCGCTAGCGTGTCCAGCAACAGAAACAGGGGATTTCGCAGGCATGGTATTCGATTTCGAAACGCCCATCGACCGCCGCGGCACCGGGTCGAGCAAGTGGGACAAGATGGAGGCGCTGTTCGGCGTCTCGGCCGAGGACGGGCTGGCCATGTGGACCGCCGACAGCGACTATGCCACCGCGCCCTGCGTCATCGAAAAGCTGCGCGCCGCCGCCGAGCACGGCGTCTTCGGCTACATGCCGGAATACGACGGCTACCTGAACTCGGTGGCCTGGTGGATGACCAACCGCCACGGCTGGCAGGTGGAACCCGACTGGGTGCTGACGACACAGGGGCTGGGCAATGCCGTGGCGCTGTGCATCGACGTCTGGAGCGCGCCGAACGAAGGCGTCGTGACCTTCAACCCCGTCTACCACGAATTCGCCAACAAGATCCGCAAGACCGGCCGGCGCGTCGTCGAATGTCCGCTGGCGCGGGACGGTGACACCTATGTGCTCGACCTCGAGGATGCGCAGGAGCGGCTTTCGGGCGACGAACGGGTGCTGCTCTGGTGTTCGCCGCAGAACCCCTCGGGCCGGGTCTGGAGCGCGGAGGAGCTGCGCGCGGTCGCGGAGTTCGCCGAGCGCAACGACCTGATCCTGGTCTCGGACGAGATCCACCATGACCTGGTGTTTCCCGGCGCGGCCTTCGTGCCGATGCACGTCGCGGCACCAGAGGCGGAACACCGCATGGTGATCCTCACCGCCGCGTCCAAGACCTTCAACATCGCCGGGCTGCGCACCGGCAACATGATCATCCCCGACGCCACCCTGCGCGCCGCCATGCGCGCGCGGCTCAAGACCCTGGACTACCAGCCCGGCACCCTGGGCATGATGATGATCGAGGCCGCCTATTCGCCCGAGGGTGCGGCCTGGGTCGATGCGCAGATCGCCCATCTGGCGCGCAACCGCGACGCCTTTGACGCCGCGGTCAACGCCATTCCCGGCGTGCGGTCGATGCCGCTGCAGGGCACCTACCTCGCCTGGGTCGATTTCTCGGGCACCGGGATGAGCCAGGAGGAGATCACCCGCCGCGTCCACGAGGACGCCCGCATCGCGCCCAGCCCCGGCCCGGGATTCGGAACGGGCGGCGAGGGATTCCTGCGTTTCAATCTCGCCACCACGCACGCCCGGGTGGTCGAGGCCGGACGGCGGTTGCACAAGGCGTTTTCCGATCTGCAGTGACCATGGCTTGAGACTCGAGAGATCGGAACCGACGTCATGACGGGACCAACACCGGGGGGCCAGCCCCCCGGACCGCGCCATAACCGGGGGGCCAGCCCCCCGGACCCCCCGGAGGTTTATTGGCAAGATGAAGGGGGATCGTCACACCCGGGGCGGTTTGCGGTGCGCGCAGGATGGCGGCTGTGCAGTCTTTGACGGGTCAGGCGCGGGGCGGGCGGGATTTGTAGACCGGCAGCCGCCAGCCGAAGGACAGGGATCCGGCGCGCAGGCCGATGGTGACCGCGGCGCATGCGAGGGCCGCGAGGCCCGGAGTGGCACCGAGCGTCCAGGCCAGCGCGGTGGCGGCGGAGCCGGCGAAGGCGCAGGTGACGTAAAGCTCGCCCTGGTTCAGGATCAGCGGCACCTCGTTCGACACCACGTCGCGCATCAGCCCGCCCATGCAGCCAGTGATCATACCCATCACCAGCACCACGGCCACGCTGTGTCCCAGCGCCGCCGCGACACCCGATCCGGCGGCCACGGCGATGCCCAGCGCGCAGGCATCGAGCCAGAGCAGCACCCGGTATCGGCTCTCGAACCGGTGCGCGGTGAAGAAGACCAGCACCGCCGCGGCGCAGGCCACCGCGAGGTAGGCCGGGTCGGCGATCCAGAACACCGGGTTGCGGTCCAGAAGCACGTCGCGCAGCGTGCCGCCGCCCACCGCCGTGAGGCAGGCAAAGAAGAAGAACCCCACGATATCGAGTTGCGCGCGGCTGGCGACCAGCGCCCCGGTCAGGGCGAAGACCAGCACCGCGGCATAGTCGAGCAGGGTGAAAAGCGTCATGGTGGCCTCTAGTGGCTGTCGGTGCCCGGGGGCTTAGCCAAGCGCCGCGCCGATGTCACGCCCCGTTGGACTTGCCCGGCTTGAACGGCGCCATCCCGGTCCGCGCCAGTTCGTCGGCGCGCTCGTTCTCGGGATGGCCGGCGTGGCCCTTGACCCATTGCCAGGTGACGTCGTGGGTACGCTGGGCCTCGTCGAGGCGCTGCCAGAGCTCCACGTTCTTGACCGGCTTCTTCGAGGCGGTTTTCCAGCCGTTGCGCTTCCAGCCGTGGATCCAGCCGGTGACGCCGTTCTTCACATAGGCGCTGTCGGTCACGATGGTGATGCGCGTCGGGCGCGACAGGGTTTCCAGCGCGTGGATCGCCGCCAGAAGCTCCATCCGGTTGTTGGTGGTGCCCGCCTCGCCGCCGCAAAGCTCGCGTTCCTTGACGACCCGGTCGCCATCCATGGCGCGCATCAGCACACCCCAGCCGCCCGGGCCGGGATTGCCCGAACAGGCGCCATCGGTATAGGCGAAAAGCTCAGGCATCGGCGACAGCACTCAGGGTAAAGAAGGAGGCGACGCTGCCGTCGAGACCTGGCCCTTCGCCGCGGGTGGCGGGGCCGGGGCTGAAACCTGCGGCGCGCAGCATCGCCTCCATCTCCGGCAGGGTGAAATAGGTGTAGCGGCGGCCGAGGCTGTCGCGGGACTCGCCCGTGCCGTCCTTCACGCCGACGTGCAGCAGACCGCCCGGGACCAGCGCGCGGCGGATCGCCGCGAGGTGTCCGGGCACGTCGGCGCGGTCGGCGTGCAGGAGGCTGAAGTTGGCCCAGACGCCGTCGTATTGCGCCACCGCGTCGAGCGCGTCGAAGGACGCCTGCCAGGCCGTCACGCCGGGGTGCTGCGCGGCGAGGCCGACCATCGTGGCCGAGCCATCGGTGGCATCGACCCGCAGCCCCGCGCGCGCCATGTGCATCGCCGACCGGCCCGGACCGCAGCCGAAGTCGAGCACGCGGCCATCGGCGGGCATCGCGGCGATGAAGGCCAGCAGGGTGGCATCGGCCGCCTTGTCCGAGAACACTTTTTGATAGGTCAGCGCCATGTCGTCGTAGACGCGCAGGGTGTCGCGGTCGGTCACAGGAACACCCCGACAGAAAGGCAGGCCACGACGACGGCGGTGAGCAGGAGACGCAGGCGCATCCACCAGTCCGGCGCGAGGCCCCAGCGGGCGAATTGCGCATCGAGGATCAAGAGGCCCAGGAACCCGAAGATCAGGTTCATGCCGGCGCTGACCGGCCCGCCGCCGACCATGAAGAACGCCCAAAGCGCCGGGATCACCGACAAGGCATAGCCTGTCGCCGCCCGCGCACCGCCCGCGCGCGCGGCAAAGCCCCAGAGCACACCCGACATGAACGCCAGGATCACCGTGCCGTAGCTCAGCTGCACATAAGGCCCGACGAACCGCGGGCCGAGCACTTCGAGCCCGAAATCCGCAAGCGACGGCACCAGCAGCGTCAGCGCCCCCCATACAAAGGGGATCAGGCCGGCAAGGCCGAGGGTCAGGGCAGAGCGTGGGATCGGCATCAGGCGCGTTCGAGGGCCAGACGTCCCGCCAGCGCGCAGAAGAGCGCGGCAAAGGAGCGGTTGAGCCAGCGCATGATCCGCGCGCTCGACAGCAGCCAGTCGCGCGCCTGCGCGGCAAAGAGACCGTAGAGGACGAAAACCACGAAGGTCATGGCCATGAAGATCGCGCCCATCGCCACCATCTCGAGCGTCGCGGTGGCCGGGTTTCCCGACAGGAAGGGCGGCAGCAGGGCCAAGAAGAAGATCGACAGCTTGGGGTTCAGGATGTTGATCAACGCCCCGCGCCGCGCCGTGCGCCAGAAACTGTCCGCCTGACGGTCGGCGCTGACCGAAAGCGAACCGTCGGATTTCAGCGCCTGCCAGGCGAGGTAGAGCAGGTAGGCGACCCCGGCGAATTTCACCGCGTTGAAAAGCAGCGCCGAGGTGTGCAGCACCGCCGCGAGGCCCAGCGTCGCCGCCAGCAGGTGCGGCAGGATGCCAAGGGTGCAGCCCAGCGCCGCCGCCACGGAAGGCCAGCGCCCCTGCCCGAGGCCGATGGCCAGCGTGTAGATCACGCCGGTGCCGGGGGCGAGGACGACGACCAGGGCGGTCAGGAGGAAGTGCAGGCTGATCATCGGCGGTCCCTCATGTTGCCGGCCCCTTGTCGGGCAAACCGGGTTGCAGGGTCAAGAGCCCGCGCCGCCGTCGCGGGCCAGATTCGGGCCCGTGCGGAAATAGCTGACATCGTTGGTGAAGGTGCTGTCGGGCACCAGCCGGATCAGGCGGCCGTCGGGGGCGTCGATCCGGGCGACGGTCTCGATGAACCACGGATTCCAGGTCTCGGGCGCCCCGAGGTAGCGCGTCAGCAGACGACGGAAGAGCGCGGTGTCCATCGGCTCGACCGTGGCGGTGCCGTGCAGGCCGAGGTGGCGCAGGCGGCCGGCAGGATTGTCGTACTCCACGATCTCGACCGAGGCGCGGGCGTCGCGGGCCAGCCGCCGGGCCGAACTGGCACTCTCATCGGACAGCATCCAGAGCGCGTCGTCCTTCCAGGCGTACCAGCAGGGGGCGCTGCGTGGCGCGCCGTCTTCGGAGAGCGTGCAGAGGATCGCCATCAGCGGCAGGCGCAGGACCTCCTGCGGGTCGAAGCCCTGCGGCATCAGGCCGGTTCGCGCAGCACGCGGGGGACCTTGAACTCGACGTTTTCCTGCGCCGTCTCGACCTTCTTCACCGTCACGTCGTAGCGCGCGCGGAAGGCGTCGATCACCTCGTCGATCAGCACCTCGGGGGCGCTGGCCCCGGCGGTGATACCCACCGACGCGATGCCTTCGAGCGCCCGCCAGTCGATGTTCTCGGCCCGCATCACCAGCTGGCTGTAGGCGCAGCCGGCCTTGCGGCCGACCTCGACCAGCCGTTGCGAATTGGAGGAATTGGGTGCACCGACCACCAGCATGGCATCGCAGTCGGGCGCCATCGCCTTGACCGCTTCCTGCCGGTTGGTGGTGGCATAGCAGATGTCTTCCTTGTGCGGGCCAACGATCGCCGGGAACCGGTCCTTCAGCGCCGCAACGATATCGGACGTGTCATCGACCGACAGCGTGGTCTGAGTGACGAAGGCGAGCTTTTCCGGATCACGCACCTCGACCGTCGCCACGTCCTCGACGGTTTCCACCAGCAGCACCTCGCCAGGAGGCAACTGGCCCATCGTGCCGATGGTTTCGGGATGGCCCGCATGGCCGATCATGATCATCTGCAACCCGTTCTCGGCATGGCGCGCGGCCTCTATGTGGACCTTGCTGACCAGCGGACAGGTAGCGTCGACATAGACCATTTCGCGCTTCGCCGCCTCGGCGGGCACGGCCTTGGGCACGCCGTGGGCGGAAAAGATCACTGGCCGGTCCGGCGGACAGTCGTCCAGCTCCTCGACGAATACCGCGCCCTGGTCACGCAGGGCATCCACCACGAACTTGTTGTGCACGATCTCGTGGCGCACGTAGACCGGAGCGCCCCATTTCTGCAGCGCCATCTCGACGATCTTGATCGCGCGGTCCACGCCGGCGCAGAATCCGCGCGGTGCGGCAAGGTAAAGGGTCAGCGGTGGCTTGGTCATTTCTGGCCTCCTGAGTTCCTCCAGACCTAAGCAAAGCGGGTCCACCCGTCCAGAGGCATTGCCGGTCACGGCGATGTGAGTGGCCTGCCCCCTGCTGGAAGCTGCAAAGCTGCGTTGGTTCCAACCTCAGGAGTGACCATGCTGCGCCCGATCCTCGCCACCGTTGCGATTTTTGCCCCGTCCACCGTGCTGGCCCAGGGGCTTCTGCCCTATACCGATGCCGCGCGCGTGGCCGCCGGAGCGGAACTCTACGCAGAGAACTGCGCGTCCTGCCACGGCGCGGACCTGCAGGGGCAGCCGAACTGGAAGGTGCGCGACGCCGACGGCTACCTGCCGGCCCCGCCGCACGACGTGACCGGGCACACCTGGCACCATCCCGATACGCAGTTGATCGACATCGTGTCGCGCGGCACCGAGGCAATCGTCGGCAACGGCTACGCATCCCGGATGATCGGTTACGGCGAGATCCTGTCGGACCAGGAGATTCGCGACGTTCTGGCCTATATCAAGAGCACCTGGCCTGCCGAGGTGATCGAGATGCACAACGACATCAACGCGCGGTCGGGCAGCTGAGCCGTCAGGCACCCGAGGCCGACGCCGTGGCCCAGGCCACCGCGATATAGCGGCCGGTCTTGGCAAGGCTCACCAGCAGCACGAACAGCCAGACCGGCGTACGCATCATGCCCGCGACGACGGTGAAGGCGTCCCCAAGCGGCGCCCAGCTCAGCAACAGCGTCCAGACGCCCCAGCGGCGGTACCAGCCCTGCGCGCGGTCCAGCTGCGCCGGCGTCACCGGGAACCAGCGGCGGTCGCGGAACCGCTCTATCCCCGCGCCCATCACGTAGTTCACGCAGGCGCCAAGGATGTTGCCGACGCTGGCAAACAGTACCAGCAGCCACACCGCCGCGTCTTCACGCAACTGCATGGCCACGAACACGATTTCGGACTGGAACGGCAGCAGGGTGGCCGCGCCGAAGGCCGTTGCGAACAGCACCCCGAGCGCGGTCAACTCTGCCATCATCGCGGGAAACCCGCGTCAGGCCGGGCGATCAATTGCCGCCGCTGGCCACTTCGAAGTTACGCTCTTGCGGCACGTCGCGAGGCGGGCGGCCGATCACGTCCTTGAGCTCGTCGAGTTCGATGAAGTTGTCGGCCTGGCGACGCAACTCGTCGGCGATCATCGGCGGCTGGCTGCGGATGGTCGACACGACCGACACGCGCACGCCCTGGCGCTGCAGCGATTCGACCAGCGGACGGAAATCCCCATCGCCCGAGAACAGCACGATGTGATCGACGCGCGGCGCCAGTTCCATCGCGTCGACGGTCAGCTCGATGTCCATGTTGCCCTTGACCTTACGCCGACCCTGGCTGTCGGTGTATTCCTTGGCCGGTTTGGTCACCATGGTGAAACCGTTGTAGTGCAGCCAGTCTACCAGCGGGCGGATCGGAGAATACTCGTCATTTTCCAAAAGAGCCGTGTAGTAGAAGGCGCGCAGCATCTTGCCCCGACGCACGAATTCCTGGCGCAGAAGCTTGTAGTCGATATCGAACCCAAGCGCCTTGGCTGCGGCGTAGAGGTTCGACCCGTCTATGAACAGCGCCAGCCGTTCGTCCTTGTAAAACATCAAAATGTCCTTTCGATAAATAGGGAAAGCCGGGGGTCCGTGAGTGGCGATGTTCGTGAGTGAGTATTGGCCTTCCACTGTGGCGGAAAATAGGTAAAAGCAAATCCGCTTCAAGTAATCTAATGAGAAAAGGATACGCATATTCCACCCGACGGACAAGAAATTCTGATTGCCCTAGGGTCAAACCTTGGGGTGAGCGCAAGATCGCCGACACAAACACTGGTTGCATGCCTCGCGGCTTTTCCTGCGGCTGGACTGCGCTTGAGACGGCTGAGCCGTTTTTTTTCAACACCTTGCTTTCCGCCGGGCGCGGGCCCCGATTACGTGAACGCCGCGGCCGTGCTGACCGCTTCGGGAACCGCTGGCGAAATTCTGCGCAAATTGCATGACGTGGAGGCATCTTTTGGGCGGGAGCGCTGCGAACGATGGGGCATGCGGACGCTCGACCTCGATCTTCTGGGCGTCGGATCGCAGGTTTTGCCCGACCGCGCGACTTACGAATCATGGTCCAGCCTGCCCTTGGACCAGCAGCGGGAGCGCACGCCCGACCGGCTGATCCTGCCGCATCCGCGTTTGCACGAACGCGCATTCGTGCTTGTGCCCCTGGCCGATGTTGCGCCAGACTGGGTGCATCCGGTCTTGCACCGGTCCGTGTCGGCCCTGTGCGACGCGCTTCCTCCCGAAGCGCGCGCAGAGGTGGTGCCGAGCGCCGATATCGGCTTGTAAATCCGGCAGTCGCGCGTTAGGTATTCACCTTCTGACGGCGACCCGACTGATATTGGAGTGTTCCATGGCCCGCGTGACGGTAGAAGATTGCGTTGACAAAGTTCCCAACCGGTTCGAGCTGGTGATGCTTGCCGCGCACCGTGCCCGCGAAATTTCCTCGGGCGCCGCGATCACCGTGGACCGCGACAACGACAAGAACCCGGTCGTGTCGCTGCGCGAAATCGCTGACGAGACCCAGTCCGCCGACGAGCTGCGCGAGCGTCTGATCGAATCGAACCAGACCCAGATCGAGGTCGACGAACCCGAAGAGGACGCAATGGCGCTGCTCATGGGATCCGAACCCGACAAGCCCGCCGACGACGACATGTCCGAGGAAAAGCTGCTGCGCGCCCTGATGGAGGCGCAAGGCCAGGGGTGATCCCGCGCCGAGGCTCAGGTTGAGGACCTCCCATGATCGCGGCCGAAGACCTGATTGCCCTCGTACGCAACTACAATCCAAAGACCGACGAAAAACGCATCCGCGCCGCCTATGATTACGGCAAGCGGATGCACGAAGGCCAGCAACGCCAATCGGGCGAGCCGTACTTCACCCATCCGGTGTCGGTGGCGGCGATCCTGACAGAGCAACAGCTCGACGATGCCACGATCATCACCGCGCTGTTGCACGACACGATCGAAGACACCAAATCGACCTATGCCGAGATCGCTGAGCGTTTCGGCACCGAGGTGGCCGACCTCGTCGACGGCGTGACCAAGCTGACCAACCTGCAACTCTCCAGCTCCGAGACCAAGCAGGCCGAGAACTTCCGCAAGCTTTTCATGGCCATGTCCAAGGACCTGCGGGTGATCCTGGTCAAGCTCGCCGACCGGCTACACAACATGCGCACGATCAAGGCGATGCGCAGCGAAAAGCAGGTGCAGAAGGCGCGCGAGACCATGGATATCTATGCGCCGCTCGCGGGTCGCATGGGCATGCAGTGGATGCGCGAGGAACTCGAGGACCTG
This sequence comes from Thalassococcus profundi, assembly GCF_003344785.1. GTDB lineage: Bacteria > Pseudomonadota > Alphaproteobacteria > Rhodobacterales > Rhodobacteraceae > Puniceibacterium > Puniceibacterium profundi. The sequence continues at coordinate 207,068 of NZ_QPMK01000002.1, forward strand.
GCGTTCCGGGTGCTCAATCCCGAGGGCCGCGCGTCGATCATCCGGCGCTTCATCACCCTGCAAAAAGAGGCCGGCGACGTGATCCACCGGATCACCAGCGACATGCGCGCCGAACTCGACAAGGCCAAGATCGAGGCAGACGTCTTCGGCCGCGCGAAAAAGCCCTATTCGATCTGGCGTAAGATGCAGGAAAAGGACATGGGCTTTTCGCGCCTGTCCGACATCTACGGGTTTCGCGTCATCACCCGGACCGAGATGGACTGCTACCGTGCGCTCGGCACGATCCACCAGCGCTGGCGCGCCGTGCCGGGGCGGTTCAAGGATTACGTCAGCCAGCCCAAGTCGAACGGCTACCGCAGCATCCACACCACCGTGTCGGGCCGCGACGGCAAGCGGGTCGAGGTGCAGATTCGCACCCGCCAGATGCACGATGTCGCCGAAACCGGCGTCGCCGCGCATTGGTCCTACCGCGACGGCGTGCGGTCCAAGAACCCGTTTGCCGTCGACCCGGCGCGCTGGATCTCGTCGCTCACAGAACAGTTCACCGCCGAAGAGGATCACGAGGATTTCCTCGAGGCGGTCAAGCTCGAGATGTACACCGACCAGGTGTTCTGCTTCACCCCCAAGGGCGACGTGGTGAAACTGCCGCGCGGCGCGACGCCGCTGGATTTCGCCTATGCGATTCACACCCGCATCGGGTCCGCTTGCGTCGGCGCCAAGGTCGACGGGCTGCGGGTGCCGCTCTGGACCCGGATGAAGAACGGCCAGTCGGTCGAGATCATCACCGCCGAAGGCCAGACACCGCAGGCGACCTGGCTCGACATTGCCACCACCGGCAAAGCAAAAAGCGCCATTCGCCGCGCCCTGCGCGAGGCCAACCGCGAACGCTTCATCAAGCTGGGGCACGAACTGGCGCGCTCGGCCTTCGAACATGTCGGCAAGAAGGCCAGCGACAAGGTGCTGGAACGCGCCGCCCGCACCCTGCGGCTCGACGATGCCGACACGGTGCTGGCGCGGCTGGGCAGCGCCGAACTGACCGCGCGCGAGGTGGTGCAGGCGGTCTATCCCGATCTCGCGCCGCAGAAATCCGGCGACGTGGACATCAACCGCGCCGTCATCGGCCTGACCCACGGGCAGGGTTTCACCCGGGCGCGCTGCTGCCAGCCGCTGCCGGGCGAACGAATCGTCGGACTGACCCATCGCGGCAGCGGCGTGATCGTGCACACCATCGACTGCGCCGCCCTGGCCGAGGCCGAGGAACAGCCCGGCCGCTGGATCGACCTGCACTGGGCCTCGGGCAACCATCCGGCAGGCTACGCCGTGACCCTCGATCTGACCATCGGCAACGATGCCGGCGTCCTGGGACGGATTTGCACATTGATCGGAGAGCAGAAGGCCAATATCTCGAACCTGCAATTCGTGGACCGCAAACCCGATTTCTTCCGATTGCTGCTGGATGTCGAACTGCGCGACGTTGAGCATCTGCATTCGCTGATGTCGGCCCTGGACGCGGAGAGCGATGTCGCTTCGATCGAACGCAGGCGCGATCCGGCTCTGGCCCTGGGCGCCGCGGCCGCGGCCGAGTAGCGCGGGAAAGAAAGGACAGGGCACTTCGTGTTCAAGCGCCGGGACAGACGGCCCCTTTGGAAGGCACTCCTGCAAGCGCTCTGGCCGCGTGGCGGCTGGGGGCGTGCGGCGCGCTATGTCCAGCATCGGCTGCACCGGCTGCCCGATCCGCCGGAAAAGATCGCCCGCGGCATCTTCGCCGGCGTGTTCACCACGTTCACGCCCTTCTACGGCCTGCATTTCTTTATCGCCGCCGGGCTGGCCTGGATCATGCGCGGCAATATCGTCGCCGCCCTGCTGGGCACATTCTTCGGCAACCCGCTGACCTACGTGCCCATCGGCGTCGTCGCGATGAAGACCGGGCACTGGATGCTGGGGCTCGACCATCCCGAGGGCGTGCACCGGTCGATCGGGCGCAAGTTCGTCGAGGCCGGGCGCGACCTGACCGACAATTTCTACGCCATCTTCACCGACAAGACCGCCAATTGGCAGGACCTGTCGATCTTCTACTACGAGGTCTTCTGGCCCTACCTGGTCGGCGGCATCGTGCCCGGCATCGTCACCGCGCTGATCTGCTACTATGTCTCGGTGCCGCTGATCCGCGTCTACCAGAAGCGCCGCCGCGGCGCGATCATGGCCAAGTTCGTGGCGCTCAAGAAAAAGAAGAAACAGGCTGACGGCGGCGCCTCGTCGGACTAGGTTCGCGGCAAACCTCTTGAGGGCCGCCATGACTGAATTTGCCGGACGCCTGCGCCTGGGCGTCAACATCGACCACGTCGCCACCGTGCGCAACGCCCGCGGCAGCGCCTATCCCGACCCCCTGCGCGCCGCGAAGCTGGCCGAAGAGGCCGGCGCCGACGGCATCACCGCGCATCTGCGCGAAGACCGACGCCACATCTCGGATGCGGACATCGAAGGCTTGGTTGAGAGGCTGACCGTTCCGCTCAACTTCGAGATGGCCGCCACCGACGAGATGCAGAAGATCGCCCTGCGCCACAAACCGCACGCGGTCTGCATCGTCCCGGAAAAGCGCGAGGAACGCACCACCGAAGGCGGGCTCGAGGTCGCGCGCGAGGAAAACCGTCTGGCGCATTTTATCGCTCCCCTGCGCGAGGCCGGCTGCCGCGTCTCGATCTTCATCGCCGCCGATCCCGCCCAGATCGAAGCGGCGCACCGCATCGGCGCCGAGGTGATCGAACTGCACACCGGCGCCTATTGCGACTTCCACGCCGAGGGCGACTTTGCCGCCCGCGACGCCGAACTCGACCGGCTGAGCGACATGGCCGCCATGGCCCACGACCTCGGACTCGAGGTCCATGCCGGCCACGGGCTGACCTACGACACCGTCACCCCCATCGCAGCGCTGCCGCAGGTGATGGAGCTCAACATCGGCCATTTCCTGATCGGCGAATCGATCTTCCGCGGCTTGCAACCCGCCATTGCCGAGATGCGCCGCCTGATGGACGCGGCCCGCGCCTGAGCCATGTCGCTGACCGTCCTCGAACAGCAGGCGCTCGACGCGGTGATCGACATGGCCTGCGCCCGTTTCGTCCCGGGGCAGGGGCCGGTCTTCACCGCCGCCGTCGTGCAGGGCGACACCGTGCTGACGCTCGATGCCAACGAGGTCTCGGAAAGCTGCGACCCCTCGCGCCATGCCGAAGTCGCGGCCATCGCCCGTGCCGCCGAACGCCTTGGCCGGACGGATCTTTCGGGCTGCACGCTGATCGCCTCCATGCAACCCTGCGAGATGTGCCTTGCCGCCATGCGCTGGTCGGGCATCGACCGGCTGGTCTTCGCCATGCCGCAGGAAGACGCGCCCGCGTTCTTCCAGTTTCCCGGCCTCACGCTCGACGACTTCGCCCGCGCCGCAAAAACCCCGTTCCACTGGCATGGCGGCATCGGCAAGGACCGCGTCGCGCATATCTACAAGGACGCGCCATGATCCTCGGCATCGGCACCGATCTGGCGAACATCGACCGCATCGCCGCGACGCTCGACCGCTTCGGCGACCGCTTTCGCAACCGCGTCTTCACCGACACCGAGCAGCGCAAGGCCGAGCGCCGCGCCGACACGCCCGGCACCTACGCCAAACGCTGGGCCGCGAAGGAAGCCTGCTCCAAGGCCCTGGGCACCGGCCTGCGCATGGGCATCGCCTGGAAGGACATGGCGGTGAGCAACCTTTCCACCGGTCAGCCGGTGATGCAGGTCACCGGCTGGGCCGCCGACCGGCTGGCGGCCATGACCCCGCCCGGCCACGTTGCGATCATCCACGTCACGCTCACCGACGACCATCCCTGGGCGCAGGCCTTTATCCTGATCGAGGCGCGTCCCATCGCCCAGGCCCCCGACTGACCCCGTTTCCGCCCCCAAGACCCCTGCGCGCGCAGAAGACGCTGCATCGCCGCTGGACCGGTCGCCCGACACCCGCCGCCCCTTCATCTTGCCGATAAACTCCAGAGAGCACGAGAGACAGCGTCTCTCGTACCCGCGCGCCGCGCGGGTCACACTCGGCAAAATTCAACGATGCGATTTTCCTGCCACAGGTCCCCGAATCCAAAGCGTTTTTCTGGACGCCTGCCCACCCTTTGCGTATCCTGATCCAAAGCGGGACGGCCATGATCCCGCAATCTGAGGCAGTCGAATATGTTTCCCGAGCGGTTTTCGAACCTACCGGCCTATGCGTTTCCGCGCCTGCGGAGCCTTTTGGACGCCCATGATCCGGGCGGCCCTGTCACGCATATGAGCATCGGAGAGCCGAAACATGCCTTTCCGCCCTGGATCACCGAGATCATCGTGCAATCCGCGCAGGACTTCGGCCGTTACCCGACGAACGAAGGCACGCCCGAACTGCTGGACGCCATCGCCGCCTGGCTCCACCGCCGCTACGGCGTGACCCAGCCGGCCGAGCAGATCATGGTGCTCAACGGCACGCGCGAAGGGCTCTACAACGCCGCCATGGCGCTCTGCCCCGAAACCAAGCGCGGCAAGACGCCGGCGGTTCTGACGCCCAACCCCTTCTACCAGGTCTATGCGGTCGCCGCGGCCTCGGTCGGCGCCGAGCCGGTCTTTGTGCCCGCGACCGACGCCACCGGACACCTGCCCGACTACACCGGCCTCCCGGCAGAGGTGCTCGACCGCACCGCGCTGGCCTACATCTGTTCACCGGCGAATCCGCAGGGCGCCGTGGCCAGCCGCGCCTACTGGCAGGAGCTGATCGCGCTGGCCGAAAAGCACGATTTCCGCATCCTCGCCGACGAATGCTATTCCGAGATCTACCGCGACGACCCGCCGGTGGGCGCCCTGCAGGTGGCGCGCGACATGGGCGCGGACCCCGAGCGCGTGGCAATCTTCCATTCCCTGTCGAAACGCTCGAACCTGCCGGGTCTGCGCTCGGGCTTCGTCGCAGGCGGGCCGGAGACCATCCGCCGCATCCGCCAGTTGCGCAACTACGCCGGCGCGCCGCTGCCACTGCCGCTTCAGCACGTGGCGGAAAAGGTCTGGGCGGACGAGGCGCACGTGGTCGAGAACCGCGCGCTCTATGCCGAGAAATTCGCGCTGGCCGACCGCATCCTGGGCAACGTGCCGGGCTACCGTGCGCCGCAGGCCGGGTTCTTCCTGTGGCTGCCGGTCGAGGACGGCGAGGCGGCGGCGCTGAAGCTCTGGCGCGAGACCGGCGTGCGGGTGCTGCCCGGCGCGTACCTGTCGCGCGACGTGGGCGGCGGCAACCCCGGCGCGGGCTACATACGGGTCGCCATGGTGGCCCCCAAGGATGAAACGCAGCGCGGGCTCGAGACGCTCCGCGACTGTCTCTATGCATAAGAAGAAACGAGGCGAGGACGTAATGGCTTATCAGGCACGGGGGCGCGATCCCCTCTTCGACAGCAACATGCAGGCCGCGATCGAAAAGCGGGGCAAGGAACTGATGGGCCTTGCACTTGTGGTGCTGGGGCTGATGGCCGCCGCAATGATCGCCTCCTACACGCCCGAAGACCCAAGCTGGCTGTCGGCCACGGACGCACCTGTGCAGAACTGGATGGGCCGGCTGGGCGCCTCCATCGCGGCGCCGCTGTTCATGATCGTGGGGCTGGGCAGCTGGGGGCTCGCGCTGGTGCTGATGGTCTGGGGTGTGCGCATGGTCGTGCACCAGGGCGACGACCGCGCCCTGTCCTGCCTCATCTTCGCGCCGATCTGGGTCGCCCTCTCGGCGGTCTATGCCGCCGGTCAGCCGGTCGATGCGAGCTGGAGCCATTCCTTCGGACTGGGCGGCCTTTTCGGCGACATGATGCTGGGATCGCTCCTGAACCTGCTGCCGCTCAGCGCAAGCCTCGGCCTGAAAATGGCCATGCTGCTGCTCGGCGCCGGGATCGTCGCGCTGGGGGCGTTCGTGCTGGGCTTCACCAAGCCCGAGCTGCGCGCCATTGCACGGTTTCTCGTGCTGGGCGTGGTGATGGTCTATGCGACGCTGCTGTCTGTGCTGGGCCGCGGCGCGTCGGGCGCCGTGCAGGCAGCCATGTCGATGCAGGATGCTCATGCCGCGCGCCGCGAACGCCGCAAGGCCGAAGCCGCCGAAGCCGCCGCCTGGGCCGCGGCGCAAGAGGCGGTGCCGGCCCCGCCGGTGTCGCGCCGGCGCGTGCAGCCGAGCGTGACAGCCGCCCCCTCCCCTGCCCCGGCCGAGGACGATTATCCCGAGGCCCCGCGCGCCGAAAAGACCGGCTTCCTTGCGCGGATGCCGCAGCTGATCAAGCGCCCGGACCCGCTTCCCGAGCCGGAACTCGTGGAGGCAGAGACCTTTGCCGGCGAAGCCGAGATGCCCGGCGACGACCGCATCCGCGCCAAGATCGCCGATGTGATCAAGTCTCGCATCCGCCAGCCCGAGCCGCCCATCGAAGAGACCGCACCGCTCACCAAGGGCCGCGGCCGCCGTCCCGAGCCGCTGATCGTCCATACCACACGGGGCCATGCCCTGCCGCCCGAACCGCCGCTGACCGCGCGCCACGCCGCCGCACAAGCCACCCCGACGGCAGACGACCGTCTGGCTGCGCCGATGACGGCAGCGGGCGCCGCCACCGCTGCCGCCGCGACGGTCGCGCGCGCCGCGGCCCCCTCCCCTGCCCTGTCGCGGGTCGCGGCACCGTCCGCCGTCCCCCCTGCCCCGTCGATGCACGACCACGAGGATGGCCGCGACGAGGTGTTGACCGATTTCGAGGATGACGACGACGACGGCTATGACGTGCAGTCCTACATCGCCGACCAGGCCCAGGCGCCGCGCGTACCCGGGGCCGAGCCCCGGAAGGTGGTGCAGCAACCGGCGCGCAAACCCGTCCAGACCTCGCGCCGCGCCCAGGAAGAGGCGCAGCCGCGGCTCAAGTTCGAAGAGCCCGAGGTCGAATACGAACTGCCGCCGCTGTCGCTCTTGATGAACCCCGACACCATCACCCGCCACCACCTGAGCGACGACGCGCTCGAGGAGAACGCGCGGATGCTGGAATCGGTGCTGGACGACTACGGCGTCAAGGGCGAGATCGTCAGCGTCCGCCCCGGCCCCGTCGTCACCATGTACGAACTGGAACCGGCGCCGGGCCTCAAGGCCAGCCGCGTGATCGGCCTGGCCGACGACATCGCCCGGTCGATGTCGGCGCTGTCGGCGCGTGTCTCGACCGTGCCGGGACGCAGCGTGATCGGTATTGAACTGCCCAACGACAACCGCGAGATGGTGGGCTTCCGCGAGATCCTGTCGACCCGCGACTTCGGCGACGGCAACCAGAAGCTGCCGCTGGCGCTCGGCAAGGACATCGGCGGCGATCCGATCGTCGCCAACCTCGCCAAGATGCCCCACCTGCTGATCGCCGGGACCACCGGGTCAGGCAAATCCGTGGCGATCAACACCATGATCCTGTCGCTGCTCTACAAGCTGACGCCCAACGACCTGCGGCTGGTGATGATCGACCCCAAGATGCTCGAACTTTCCGTCTATGACGGCATTCCGCACCTGCTGTCGCCGGTGGTGACCGACCCGAAAAAGGCCGTCGTGGCGCTCAAGTGGGTCGTGGGCGAGATGGAGGAACGCTATCGCAAGATGTCCAAGATGGGCGTCCGCAACATCGACGGCTACAACGGCCGCGTCGCCGACGCGCTGAAGAAGGGCGAAATGTTCAGCCGTACCGTCCAGACCGGGTTCGACGACGACACCGGTGAGCCTGTGTTCGAGACCGAGGAATTCGAACCCAAGAAGATGCCCTACATCGTCGTCATCGTGGACGAGATGGCCGACCTGATGATGGTCGCGGGCAAGGAGATTGAAGCCTGCATCCAGCGCCTCGCGCAGATGGCGCGGGCGAGCGGCATTCACCTGATCATGGCGACGCAGCGCCCGTCCGTGGACGTCATCACCGGCACGATCAAGGCCAACTTCCCCACGCGGATCAGCTTCCAGGTGACCTCCAAGATCGACAGCCGCACCATCCTGGGCGAGATGGGGGCGGAGCAGCTTCTCGGCATGGGCGACATGCTCTACATGGCCGGCGGCGCCAAGATCACCCGCTGCCACGGGCCGTTCGTCAGCGATGAAGAGGTCGAGGAGGTGGTCAACCACCTCAAGGCCTTCGGCCCGCCCTCCTATGTCGGCGGCGTCGTCGAAGGCCCGGACGAGGAAAAGGCCGATGGCATCGACGCGGTGCTGGGACTGTCCACCGGCGGCAACACTGACGGCGAGGACGCGCTCTACGACCAGGCCGTCGCCATCGTCATCAAGGACCGCAAGTGTTCGACCTCCTACATCCAGCGCAAGCTGGCCATCGGCTACAACAAGGCCGCGCGGCTGGTCGAGCAGATGGAGGACGAGGGCGTCGTCAGCGCCGCCAACCACGTCGGCAAGCGCGAGATCCTGGTGCCGGAACAGCACTGAGCCGGGCGAAGACAGCTTTGGACATGCACAACGCCGGGCCCCTGGTCCGGCGTTTTCCGTTTGCAGCGCTGTGCCCGGGACCCGCATGTCGTGAAGGTCGAGATGAACCAAAGCCTCCGGCGGGAGTTTAGGGGCAAGATGAAGCCTGGAGCCTTGCGCGCGAGCGGTGGCGTGGACCCCGGAAAAGGCCGGGAGTCGCCCATGACACGGAGCTGCTATCGCATATCAGCGCCCCAGGCCCCATATGAAACCGAGACGACACGAGCAGACAGGACCGAATCCATGAGACTTGCCCCCCTTTTCGCCGCCGCGGTGCTGAGCATCGCCACTGCCCTTCCGGCCGCGGCCGCCAAGCTGTCGCTGAACGAGATTTCCGGCTATCTCAACCAGCTGCAATCGGCGACCGGCAGCTTTACCCAGATCAACGGCGACGGTACGATCAGCACCGGCACGATTTACATCAAGCGGCCGGGCAAGGTGCGGTTCGAATACAAGCCGCCCGAACAGGCGCTGGTCATGGCCAATTCCGGGCAGGTGGCGATCTTCGACAAGAAGCTGGGCGGCCAGCCCGACAGCTATCCGCTGAGCCAGACGCCGCTGTCGATCATCCTCGCGCGCAACGTCAATCTTGCACAGGCGGGCATGGTGCAGGGTCACAGCTATGACGGCACCGCGACGATCGTGACGGCGCAGGATCCGAAGCGGCCCGAATACGGGTCGATCCAGCTCAAGTTCACCGACAACCCGGTGGAGTTGCGCCAGTGGATCATCACCGATCAGAACGGCGGACAGACCACCGTCGTGCTGGGTGGCCTGAACCGCGGCGAGGTCAGCAACCGGATGTTCGACATCCGCGGCGAGATCGCCCGGCAGTGATGCAACCGGCGGGGCGCGCGTCGCCCCGCCAACTGCATTTCCGGATCAGCGCGCCGCGCGACAGGACGCAAGCTGCGCCTGGTAAAGCCGCGACCGGTTGTCGACCTCGCCGGCGACCCGAACCAGCCACGCCTTGCTGTTGTAGCTGCCGCGGGAATAGCCGGTCCGGCCCTCGTGATAGGCCAGGTAGTGGTTGCGCGCGTCGTACATCTGCAGGCCGAGGCTGTCGCGGCTCTTGGCCATATACCAGCCCATGAAATCGGTGGCGTCGCGGATGTCGTCCCGCTTGGCGCGCCGGTTGCCGGTTTCCTCCAGGTATTCGTCCCAGGTGCCGTCCAGCGCCTGGCTGTATCCGAAGGCCGAACTTTGCCGGCCCATCGGGATCACGCCCAGCGTATAGCGGAACGGCGTCCGGGCGTTGCCGATGAATTTGCTTTCCTGGTAGATCGTCGCCATCTGGACATGCATCGGTACGCCCCATTTGCGCTCTGCGGCACGGAAGGCGCGGGTGTAATGCGGGCGCTCGGTGAGAATCGCGCAGGCATTGTCCAGGTCGCGCGGCGCGGAAAAGTCTCCGCCGCCGCCCCCGCAGGACGCCGCCAACAACACGATCACCAATGCGCGAAGAGTTCTGCTCATCTGCCTCTCGCTCGTTTTCTTGGTTTTTTATTGCGAATACCCTACCTGATAAGAGCAGCCGGGGAAATCACAATTCCCGTGACCGGCGGGGCCTTGCGCGCCCGGACCGTCGTGGGATCGGGCTCAGACGCCACTGTGCCGTGCAGGTTCACAGAGTGTTTCCTCTGAATTATGTCCAAAAGTTGGACAACCGGCCATTGAAAGGTCTAAAACGGGGCTGTAGGGGCTCGAAATGATGAATATGCACAGTCAGCGCGCGAAATATCACCTCGGCCAGGTTGTCCGGCACCGCAAACATCCCTTTCGGGGTGTGGTCTTTGACGTCGACCCGGAATTCAACAATACCGAGGAGTGGTACGAGGCGATCCCCGAGGACAGCCGCCCGTCGAAAGAGCAGCCGTTCTATCATCTGCTGGCCGAGAACGATCAGAGCTTTTACGTGGCCTATGTGTCCGAACAAAACCTCGTCGCCGACTATTCCGGCGAACCGGTGGACCATCCGGACATCCCGGATCTCTTCGGCGCGTTCCACGACGGCAGCTACGAGCTTCATTTCCAGATGAACTGAGCCCATCGGGCGTAGGGTGGGTTTTTCAACCCACCATCCGGCTCAGCCCGCACGCGCTAGGTCAACGAATGCCTTCACCGCCGCCGGGTCCAGCGACCAGTCGCAGACCAGCCGCGCGGTGAGCATCTCGTCCGGGCCGTCGCCGTCGAGACTGTCCCCCCACAGGTGATACTGCGCCCCTCCCGCCAAAAGCCGCTTGTGCACCGCCCGCGGCATCGCGGCGAAGAGCATGTTCGCGCGTGCATCATTGCGCGGCTCGGCGATACCTTTCAGCCCGTCCACCAACTCTGCGCAGCGCGCATTGGCCCGCTCGGCGAGGTCGCGCCACAGGTCGTCCTGCAGATAGGCCGCCATCTGAGCCGCCAGGTAGCGGTGCTTGGAGAAAAGCTGCGCCCCGCGCTTGCGGCGGTAGCCGAAGGCCGCGGCCTTTGCCGGGTCGAAGAAGATCACCGCCTCGACCCCCATCAGCCCGTTCTTGGTGCCGCCGAAGACGGCGACATCGACGCCTGCCTTCCAAGTCATCTCGGCCGGGGTGCAGCCCAGCGCCACGCAGGCATTGGCGAACCGCGCGCCATCGAGATGCACCGGCAGGCCGAACTCCGACGCCACCGCCGTCAGGGCGCGCAGATCGTCAAGGCCGTAGACATTGCCGTATTCCGTCACCTGCGTCAGCGACACCGGCCCGCGCTGCGGTCCGTGCACGCCGCGGGTCTCTTCGCCAAGGATCGTGGCGCGCAATGCGTCGGGCGACATCCGGTCCGATCCGGGCACCAGCGTCAGCTTCGCCCCGCCGGTGAAGAACTCGGGCGCGTTGCATTCGTCCATGTGGATATGCGCCTGCGGCGAACAGAACACCGTCTGAAAGGGCTGGCACAGGGTCGAGAGCGCCAGCACGTTCGCCGCCGTTCCGGTCGCCACCAGGAACACCTCGGCCTCGGGCGCCTCGAACAGCGCGCGCAACCGCGCCGTGACCTCCTGGCTCAGCGCGTCGGCGCCATAGGCATCGGCATGGCCGGCATTGGCCGTGGCCAGACGATCCAGAACCTGGGGCGGCACCGGGCCGCCGTTGTCGGATGCGAAGTACATGGGCTCTCCTGCGTCTCAGACCGGCTCTTCGATGATGTGGTCTTCCCAGTCGTCCTCGTCGACCTCGAACTCTGCGACGGTGCGGTGCTGCATCGACACGCCCGCCGCGTGCACCGTGTCTGGCGTGCCCGAGATCAGCGGATGCCAGTCGTAAAGCGGCTTGCCCTCCCACAGCAGCCGGTAGGCGCAGGTGGCGGGCATCCAGTAGGCGTGATCGTCGATGTTGGAGGGTTTCAGGACGATGCATTCCGGCACGAACTGGTGACGGATATCGTATTGCGCGCAGCGGCAGGTGGTGTCGTCGAACAGGCGGCAGGCCACGCGGGTCAGCTCCACCTGCCCGGTGTCTTCGTCCTCGAGCTTGTTGAGGCAGCATTTGCCGCAGCCGTCGCAGAGCGCCTCCCACTCGGTCGGGCTCATCTTCGACAGCGGCTTGCGCTCCCAGAACCGCGGCGCGAGGCCGGTGCGGGGGATCGGATCGTCGCTCATGATGCGCTCAGGATCTCGCGCGCGCGGGCGCAATCCGCTTCCATCTGCGCGATCAGCGCGTCGAGGCTGTCGAATTTCTCTTCCGGCCGCAGGAAGTCGACCAGGGCCACCGACAGCGTGGTGCCGTAAAGATCGCCCTTGAAGTCGAAGAGGAAGGTTTCGAGGTTCGCGCGGTTTTCGCCGAACATCGGCCGCACGCCGATCGAAGCCGCACCGTGATAGGTGCCCCGATGCGGCCCCTCGGTCACGTCCACGAGTACGGCATAGACGCCAAAGCGCGGCGGATGCAGCCCGTCGATGGACATGTTGGCGGTGGGAAAGCCCAGCTCGCGCCCGCGCTGTTCTCCGCCGATCACCGGGCCTTCGATGCGGTGCCAATGGCCCAGCTGTGCCGCGGCATCCCGCGGCCGGCCGTCGCTCAGCGCCTCCCGGATCGAGGTCGAACTCACCTGCCCGCCCTCGCCTTCGACCAGTTCGGCCACGGTCACGCCAAAGCCCATCTCCCTGCCGAACCCCTGCAAATCCGAAACCGTGCCGGCACGGCCCTTGCCGAAGCAGAAATCCGCCCCCACGACGACGTGGCGCAGACCCAGCCCGTCGGTGATGACCCTCTGCGCGAAGTCGCGCGGGGTCAGGGCCGCCAAGGCCGCGTTGAAGGGCAGCTCGTACAACCGCTCGACCCCCAGCTTGGCCAGCCGCGACGCCCGCGCCTCGCGCCCCATCAGACGGAAGGGCGGCGCTTCGGGTGCAAAGACCTGGCGCGGGTGCGGCTCGAAGGTCAGCACGCCCAGCGGTGCATCGGGCATCGCCGCGCGCGCCTGCCGGATCACCGCTTGGTGGCCGATATGCACGCCATCGAAGTTGCCGATCGCGGCGCTGGCGCCCCGGTCCTGCGCTTCGACGAAATGGTAATCCCGAACGATCCTCATGCGCCGCAGCGTTAGCGCCTCCGGCGACCCGGCACAAGAAGATGGCCCGCTTCTGTGGTCTCAAAATGCAGCGGGCTGTTGGGCTGTGTTCGCTCCGGCGGAGGCCGCGGGCGAAAGGGTGGGGCTTGAGGACTGCGCGTGCAGGACTCCGCAGAAACGCGTGGCGTTTCCGCTCTGTCCTGCCAAGCGCGTTTCCACTGGAAACGCGCTTTAATCGAACTTCCTGGACGGGGCGAGCACCACGGCCTCGCCGATCAGCACCTTCTTGCCATCGACGGCACAGTGGCAATCCAGCTTCACCCGGCGTTTGGCCATGTCGATATCGACGACCTTGACCTCGGCATAGACCATGTCGCCCGGGCGCACGGGAGCCAGGAACTTCAGCGTCTGACCCATGTAGACCGTGCCGTGGCCCGGCAGCTGTTCCCCGATCACGGCAGAGATCAGCCCGGCGGTCAGCATGCCATGGGCGATGCGTCCTTCGAAAATCGTGTCCTGGGCATAGTCCTCGTCCAGATGCACAGGATTGCGGTCGGTCGAGACCTCGGCAAACAGTTCGATGTCGCGATCCGTCACCTCTTTGCGCAGGTACCGGGTCATCCCCATCTCGATATCCTCGATGCAGATGGTCCCGCGCGGCAGGTTGTCGAACATGTCAGCCTCCATGATGATCGGCCCGGTAATAAATAGCCGGGCACATGCCCGCTTCAAGCAACTTTATTACTTCGCAGGCGCAGAAAATCAAGTGCTACTTACGGACAGACGCCAATAGCGCGGGTTTCATGGCCGTTTTGTCGCAGGATGCACGGCGCACCCGCAAAGCGTGACCGAACCGGGCAGGCAATGACCACCCGCCGGCCCCCGAATCCCACCCGTGCAGGGGACGTTACCGCAGAAAACCCATGGCGAAGGAGGGGTACACGCCTTCGGCCGCAAGATACGCCGTCAGCGCATCGGGCTCGGGCTGGTCGGTCGTGCGGGTCTCGGCGGCGGCGAGTCCGCCGGTGATGAAGAGCGAGTCGACGTCCTCGCCGACGGCCCCTGCGATGTCGGTATGCACACCGTCGCCGATGGCCAGGATGCCCGCGCTCTCCACCTCCCGGCCCAGCGCCGCCAGCCTGCGGCGCGCCAGATCGTAGATCGGCGGATGCGGCTTGCCGAAATAGAGGCTCTCGCCGCCCATCTCGGTATAAAGCCGCGCCAGCGCCCCGGCGCACCATTCCCGCGCGCCGCCGCGGTCCACGACGATATCCGGGTTGGCGCAGAGCAGCTTCAGCCCGCGCTGTTTGGCCAACAGGAACTGCGGGCGATAGTGCTCCGGGTCGGCGTGCGGATCCTCGGGTCCGCAGCAGACGATGCCCTGCGCGTCGTCCAGCGGCACCTGGGTTATCTCGACAGGGTCCTCGACCACCTGCAGCGGATGAAAGAACCCCTGGTCGTGCGGCTGGCCGACGAACCAGACCTTTTCGCCCACCGCCCCGGTGAACATCGCCGCCCGCGCGGCATCGCCGCTGGTGGCGATGGTGTCCCAGGCGTCCTCGGCCACGCCGAAGCGCGCCAGCTGTTTCTCGACATTGACGCGCGGCTGCGGAGAATTCGTCACCAGCACCACCGTGCCGCCGCTTCGGCGATACGCCTGCAAGGCTGACACCGCTGACGGGATCGCCTTGACCCCGTCGTGCACGCAGCCCCAAAGGTCGACGAAAAGCGCGTCGTAACGGGCGGAAATCTCGGACAGGGACTGGATCAGCTGGGTCATCGGGGATCTTTCGCAGGCTTCGCAATGCCCCTGATATGCCCTGCTCGTGCGCGCTTGACCACAGGCGCTTTTCCTGTGCCGGCTCAGGCGGCGTTAACAGGCTGCCAATCTTTTCGCGGCAGAGTTTGTCCGAGCGAAGGGAAAGGTCCGCAATGAACGAACACACGAATGTCTTTGCCTGCGCGCCAATCGAGCGCAACCGCGACCAATTCCTGCGCGAATTGCTGCGCGAACTCTCGGCCGTACTCGAGAACACGGTCGGCCTCGACGAGGCGGAGGGATTCATTTCGCTGGTCGGCGCGCGGGTGGGCGAGATGATGAACGGCGAATATCGCGGCGCCGCGGGGCAAAGCCCGCTGACGCTGGAACAGGTCGCCGATGCGCTGGTCGATCTGAAACGCCGGATCGGCGGCGGTTTTTCGGTCGAAAGCCTGGACGAAAGCGGCATCACCCTCGTGAACACCGCCTGCCCCTTCGGCGCCTACGTCCGCGACCGGGTGTCCCTGTGCATGATGACCTCGAACGTCTTTGGCAGAATCGCGGCGGACAACCTGGGCTACGCGAACGTCGCCCTGGAACAGACTCTCGCCCGCGGCGATCCGGGCTGCCGGGTCGTCATCCGTTTCGACACCACCGGCAGCGGTCGTGACTATTTCGGATAGCCCCCAGGCAGCGCGCGTTCGGACCGACGCCGTCTTTGCCGCGCTGCGCCGGTCTGCGCTGATTCTCGACCGGGACGGCTGCGTGCTGGCGGCGAACCCGGCGGCGAAACGGATGTTCGGCGCGCAGCTTTCGCAGGCGGGGCGGCACGGACCGCATCTGGACGCGCTGTTCGAGGGGCCGCGCGACGGCCTGGCCCGCGACCTGCGCGCCGGTGCTTCGTTGGGCTTCATGACGCTGACGCACAAGGGCGTATCGGGAAAGGAACCGCGAACCCGCAGGTTTCAGGTCTCTGGCCTGCGCGGCGAGGCTGGACAGAACAACCAGTTCCTGATGGTCGAAACCCGGGCCGAACAGGTCAGCGGAAAGTTCCACGCGCTCAACCGCCAGCTTCATATCGCCAACAAGCGGGTCGAGATGCAGCGCAGGACGCTGGACGAACTGTCCAGCAGCTACGAGGAACTTGATCGCTTCAGCGCCTTCGCTGCCCACGACTTGCAGGCACCGCTGCGCGGCATTTCGAACTGGCTGCGGTTCCTGCGCGAGGATTTCGCAGATCTTCTCCCGCCCGACGGGGTGGAGTGCCTCGAGATGGCCGAAGGATCTGCCAACCGCCTGGGCGCCCTTATCTCGTCGCTGCTGACGCTGTCCCGGTCGGACCACGCCGAAATGCACCGCACCGAAGTGTCCTTGCCCACATTGATCGGCGAGGTCACCGCAACCCTCGCCGCGGATATCGCCGATACCGGCGCGCGGGTGATCAGGGAGGCCGGCCTGGGCACATTGCGGGCCGACCGCGATCTGTTGCTGCTGCTGTTGCAGAACCTCATCGGCAATGCGCTGCGGTACCGCAGCCCCGACCGGGCGCCGGTCGTGCGGATCACGCGCACCCCGACCGAAGACGGCGGCGAAGAGATTGCGGTGATCGACAACGGCCGCGGTTTCGAGAACGGCTACGCCGAACAGATCCTCAAGCCATTCCAGAGGCTGTATTCGGCATCGGAAATCCCCGGCAGCGGCATCGGCCTCGCGATCTGCGCCAACATTTGCGACCGTCACGGCTGGCGGCTGAGCGCGGCGGGCGTGCCGGACGTCGGCGCGACCTTCCGCATTTCTATGCCCGCGGCCCGGCAATCGGACCGCGAAGCGGCTGCACGGGCGCCGAACGCCTCCTGCATTCCGCGCCAGCCCCGCAGGGATGCCTCCCGGCCAATCAGACCTTGAGGTTCGGGATGATCTGCTTCTTGCGGCTCATCACGCCGGGCAGGACCACGATGTCGCCCTCGACCACGGCGCCAAAGCTCTTTTCGGCCACGCCCTTGACCATGTCGTTGGGCACCAGCAGCGTCGCCTCTTCCTTGAGGATGTCGACGACGAACAGCAGAACCTGGTCGGCGCCGTCCTCTTTCGCCACATCCTCCATCGACTTCATCAGGCTGTCCTTGCGGTCCAGCACGGTCTGCGGCGCGGTGGTCTCGAGCACAGAGACGCGGAATTCCTTGCCGTCGACGGTATATTCCTTGGAGTCCATGCGCAGCAGTTCGGCATCCGAAAACGCCGACACATCGGATTTCGCCGCGAACATCTCGGCGGCGTAGCTTTCGATATCGACGCCCAGATCCTTGGCCAGCCCGTGGGCGATGGCCTTGTCTTCCTGCGTGGTGGTCGGCGAGCGGAATTCGAGCGTGTCGGACAAGATGCAGGTCAGCATCGCGCCCTTGATGCTCTTCGGCGCCTGGGCGAGGTCGTCGCCGATCATCTTCCACATGATCGTGGCGGTGCAGGCGAGCGGTTCGATGCGGATGTCGATCGGGCCCTTGGTCTCCAGCCCGCCGA
The DNA here is from genome assembly GCF_003344785.1 of Thalassococcus profundi. Lineage (GTDB taxonomy): Bacteria > Pseudomonadota > Alphaproteobacteria > Rhodobacterales > Rhodobacteraceae > Puniceibacterium > Puniceibacterium profundi. Next base: position 224,380 of record NZ_QPMK01000002.1, read on the forward strand.
CCAGCTTGTGATGGTCAATGATGCCCCGAATATCGGCCTCGTTGATGTTGTCGGGCAGTTCCGCCGGGTTGTTGGTGTCGACGATCACCACCGGCGCGCCGCTTTCGAGCTTGCCCAGAACGCGCGGCATGGTCAGGCCCCAGTGGTCCAGCATGAACTTGGCTTCGGTGTTGGGTTCGCCCAGCAGCACCGCCTCTGCCGGGGTGCCCTTGATCTCGGACAGGTACCAGGCCCAGATGATCGGGCTGCCGGTGCTGTCGGTGTCAGGGGATTTGTGGCCGAAAACCTGAATGGTCATGTGACTGTCCTCTTGTTCGAAATGGCGTTTTCGCGCGCCTTATAGGTCCGCACAAAGACAATGTCACCCCGCGTCGGCGGGGTCTTCAACACGGTTCGAAAGGGCGCGCGGCGCGCGCGATGCACGCCGCGCCCCAGTGGTCAGCGGATGCGCTGACCGTTGGCCAGAACGTGCCCCTGGTCATTGACCTCGATGGTGGATTCGAGCGCATCGTCCCCGGCCGGGACGGTGAACATGCTCATCATCATCCGCGCGCCCATCGCGTCCTCTTCGGCCAGAAGGCCCATGCCGATCAGCTTGTCGATCAGCGCATTGGCCCCGGTCAAAGACAAGTCGACCGACCCTTCGGGTTTGGGAAAGCCGTCGAAGGTCTCCCTGTCGCTGTTGTCGAAGGTGAAATCGCCCTCGCCGGTCAGCCGCGCCCCGACCGCCGCCACTTCGAGGCTTTCGAGCGTCAGCGCGTTGAGCTCCGCCGGCGGCTCGCCGCTGGTCTCGAGGTTCTCCATGGCCTGCGGGTCGAGGATATTGACGAAGGGCGTCGCCTCGCCGCTCAGCGCGATGGCGATGGTCGCCGGGTCGCGCGGCAGGTCGCCGTTCGGGTCGATCATGCCCCAAAGACTTTCCGAGGTCGTGAACCCGCCCAGCGTCAGGCCCAGGGCAAAGTCCTGCGGATCCTCGGAGGCGGCCACGGGCATGGCGATGTTGAAGCTCGACCGCTCCATCTGCCCGGTGATCGGAAACGGCACGTCGGGAGCGGTGATATTGACGTCAAGACCGGTGTTGCCAATCTCGTAGCTCAGCGCCTCGGGGCTGAGCGACACCGTAAGGCGGGCGCTGTCCGAGGACATCTTGCCGGTGGTGGTCTGCCCCTCTTCGGTGACGGTGAAATCGGTCTGGCCGTTCTCGTAGCTGATGCTGCCGTCGCCCGACAGGCCCGCGGCCATCATCGCCTCCATGTCGCTGGCGTCGAAATCCGCGGGGACAGAGCTGCTGCCCTCGAACCGCAGGTTGGCCATGCTGCCGGTGAACGACCCGGTGCCGCCGCTGTCGGGATCGGTGAACCCGAAATCGTAGGTCGCGCCGGCGGCCGTCATGGTCTGCGCGATCTCGCGCCCGTCGCCCGACGCCGCCGAGGTCGACTGCCCCACCAGGTCGCTGAGCGACAGGCTGCCGCGCGCCATGTCGCGGCTGACGGTTTCGCCGTCGACGACCAGCTCGCCCAAGGCGATCCGCAGGGTATCGGCGGTGTAGTCGTAGACCATGTCGTCCGGATCGCCGGACACGATCATTTCAAGCCCCGACTGTTCGTAGCTGAGCGCGGTGCTGACCTCTTCGCCTTCCGACCCGGTCATGTCGAAAACCATCGGCATCTCGGGCGGGAACGCGACAAGCACGCTGCCATCGCCGCGGTCGGTCAGAACGATCTCGTCCATCTGGATGCCAAAGCTGCCCTCTTCCTCGGGGATGTCCATCGCGATGGTCACGTCCGACACCACGAGGTCGGATCCGGTTTCGGTCTGGGTCGCCGTGACGGAATAGCCGAAGTTCTGCATGTATGCGCTCAGATCGTCCCAGACCTGCTGGGGCGTCACATCGGCCATCGCCGCCGGGGCCGAGACGGCCAGCAGGGCAACGGCGCTGGCGGCGGTTCTGGTGAAGCTCGACTGCATAATAAATCCTTTCGATTCCCAAACGAATTGGGCTCAGCATCATTCCGCAAACTAGTCCGGTCAAGGGGCTGGACCAGATCGATGTGAGGCTTTACCACCTGCTGCAAAGCAGCGAAGGAAGCAGGCCATGACGGATTTCAACGGCAAGACCGTGATGATCACCGGCGCCAGCCGCGGCATCGGTGCCTCGGCTGCGCGGCATTTCGCCGACGCGGGCGCGCGGGTGGCGCTGGTCGCCCGCAGTGCCGATGCCATCGCAGAGCTGGCGGGCGAGATCGGCCCGAACGCGGTCGCCATCCCCTGCGACATCTCGCGGTACTGGGAGGTCGAGCAGGCGGTCGAGAATTGCCTGACCGCCTTCGGCTCGCTCGACGTGCTGGTCAACAACGCCGGCGTGATCGAACCGATCTCGCACATGGCCACTGCCGATCCGGACGACTGGGGCACGGTCATTGACATCAACCTCAAGGGCGTGTTCCACGGCATGCGCGCCGCGCTGCCGGTGATGATCGAGGCGGGCGGCGGCACGATCCTGACCATCGGGTCGGGCGCCGCGCACGGCCCGGTCGAGGCCTGGTCGCACTACTGCGCGTCGAAGGCCGCGGCGCTGATGCTGACGCGCATGGCCGACAAGGAAAACCGCGACAAGGGCATCCGCGCCCTTTCGTTGTCGCCTGGCACCGTCGCCACCCAGATGCAACGCGAGATCAAGGCGTCGGGCGTGAACCCGGTCAGCCAGCTTGACTGGTCCGATCACATTCCGCCCGATTGGCCCGCCCGCGCGCTGCTTTGGATGTGCGGGCCCGAAGCCGACGACTGGCTGGGCGCCGAGATTTCCCTGCGCGACGAAGAGATTCGCAAAAAGGTCGGCCTCGCGTGATCGGCCTCGACCGCGCCGACGGCGTCTGGACGGTGACGCTAGACCGCCCCGACAAGGCCAATGCCCTGACCGAGGACATGTTGCGCCGCCTTGCAGAGATCGCCGAAGAGGCGCAGGAGGCGCGCGCTTTCGTGCTGACCGGCACCGGCCCGGTGTTCAGCGCCGGGGCCGATCTCGAGGCCGCCCGCGCCGGGCTGGCGCGCTCGCCGCTTTGGGAACGGCTCTCCGGCGCCATCGCGGCGCTGCCCTGCCTGTCCATCGCGGCGCTGAACGGCACGGCGGCGGGCGGATGCATGGGGATGGTCCTGGCCTGCGATCTGCGCGTCGCGGTGCCGTCGGCCAAGTTCTTCTACCCGGTGATGAAGCTCGGCTTCCTGCCGCAGCCATCGGATCCGGCGCGGCTGGTGGCGCTGGTCGGCCCGGCGCGGGCCAAGATGATCCTCGTGGCCGGTCAGAAGATCACGGCAGACGAAGCGCAGGCCTGGGGCCTTGTCGACCGCATCGCGGAACCCGAGGCGCTGATCGACACCGCGCTTTCGCTGGCCTCCGATGCCCGCGCGGCGACGCCCGAACATGCGGCAGCGGTCAAGGCGATGATCCCTGCCGGCTGAGCCGGACTTGCACCTCTCGGCCCAAGGGCGCACAACCCCCGCATTGGCCGGTGCGAGGATTACCATGGACAAACGCAGCTTTGCCTCCCCCCTGGCGGGACTGCTGCTCTGCGCCATCACCTTCCTGGTGATCTTCGACGAATGGGGCGTGATGGCCTGGACCGCGCCCGCCAAGCCGGTGTTGGTGCTGGCGGTGGTGGCGATCCTGACCGTGCAGGTGCCCCGGACCCGGCAGGCCTTCGTCGCCGTGGCCCTGGCGCTGACGCTGGCGCTGGCCCTGACCGATCCGGGCTGGACGGACGCGGTGCTGCGCGGACTGGGGTCGGCGGCATTCATTGCGGCCTTCTTCTCGGCGCTCTCGACATTGCGCAACGTCGCGCAGTCCTCTCCGGCGATCCAGGCGGCAGGCACCTTCCTGTCCGGCCAGAAGCCCGGCCGGCGCTACGTCGCGCTGACCGTCGGCGGGCAGATGTTCGCGCTGCTGCTGAACTACGGCGCGATCCAGTTGCTGGGGTCGCTGGCGCTGACCAACGCCCGGACCGAACCCAATGCTGAAATCCGCGGCCACCGCATCCGCCGCATGCTGCTGGCGATCCAGCGCGCCTTCATCTCGACCCTGCCGTGGTCGCCGCTGTCCTTTGCCATGGCGATCACGATCAGCGTCGTACCCGGCAGCAGCTGGGCACAGGCGCTGGTCCCGGGGCTCGTCACCTCGGCACTGCTGGCGGGGATCGGCTGGGCGCTCGACACGATCTTCAAACCACGGCTGAGCGTGCCGGCGCCGCGCAGCGAACCGGAGGGCACCTGGGCCACGATGGTGCCGCTGCTGGTGCTGCTGGGCGTGCTGGTCGCGGGCGTGGTCACGCTGCACGAGCTGACCTCGGTTCGCATCGTCGGGCTGGTGGCGGTACTGGTGCCGCTGATCGCTCTTGCGTGGCTGGTGATCCAGAACCGGGAGGGCGCCCCGCTGGCCGACACCGGGCAAAGGGTGCGCGACTACGTGCTGCGCGAATTGCCGGGCTATCGCGGTGAGTTGGTGCTGCTGATGATGGCGGGATACATCGGCACCATAGGGTCGCGGCTGCTGGGGCCGCTGATGGTGCAGGCGGGGCTCGACCTTGGCGGCATCCCGCCCTGGCTGATCCTCGTCTCCTTCGTCTGGATCATCCCGGCGGCGGGCCAGATCGGCATGAACCCAATCCTCGCCGTCACCCTGCTGGCCCCGCTCATCCCGGATGCGGCGAGCCTCGGCGTCACGCCCATCGCCATCGTCGCTGGGATCACCGCGGGCTGGGCGCTGAGCGGCGCAAGCTCGCCCTTCACCGCGACGACGCTGCTCATCGGCAGCTTCGGCAGCATCAGCGCCCTGCGCGTGGGCTGGGTCTGGAACGGCGTCTACACCGGGCTTTGCGCCGTGGTGCTGTCGGGCTGGGTGCTGGTCTACGCCTTCCTGTTCTAGGCCGGAGCCGCCGCTGCCGCCTTTTCCGCGCTGCGCTTGAGGAACAGCGAATAAAGCACCGGTGCCGCGATCAGCGTGAGGATGGTGGCAAAGGCCAGCCCGCCCATGATCGTCACCGCCATGCTGGCAAAGAACGCATCCGACAAGAGCGGGATCATCCCCAGGATCGTCGTCGCCGCCGCCAGCAGAACCGGGCGGACACGGCTGACGCAGGCATCGACCACCGCCTGGGTGAACTCCACCCCCTCGGCGCGGACAAGGTCGATTTCCTCGACGAGCACGATGCCGTTCTTGATCAGCATGCCCGACAGGCTGAGCAAGCCCAGAAGCGCCGTGAAGGTGAAGGGCAGCCCGGTGCCGAGAAGCCCGATCGCCACGCCGTTGACCGACATCGGCACCAGCAGCCAGATCACCAGCGGCTGACGGAGCCTGCCGAACAGGAAGATCGAGATCAGCACCATCACCAGGAAGCTGAGCGGCAGCTGCTGGCCAAGGCTCGCCTGCGCCTCGGTCGAATTCTCATATTCGCCGCCCCATTCGAAGCCGTAGCCCACCGGCAGGTCCATCGCCTCGACCGCGCCGCGGATCTCGGAATGCACCTGTGCGGCAGTGACATCGGCCGGGATGCCCGCCTCGACCGTGATCGTGGGCAGGCGGTCGCGGCGGTGGATCAGCGTGTCCTGCGGGACATGGCGGAATCCGTCGATGACCTGTTCGAGCGGCACAAAGGCCTCGGCGGCATCGGAATAGACCACCTGGCTGATAAGATCCGCCTCGTCCGGCTGTTCGCGCACGATGATCGGGATCAGACGCTCGCCCTCGCGGTATTCGCCGGCGCGGGTGCCGTCGGTGGCGAACTGCAGCACGTCGGCGATGTCCTGGCGTTCGATCCCCGCGGTCTGCGCCCGTTCGGTGGCAAAGATCGGCTGCATCACCAGCTCCTGCTCGCGCCAGTTGGTGCGCAGGTGGCGCAGGTTGTCGGACGCGTCGGACATGCGCGCCGCAGCCTCTTCGGCCAGCTGGCGCAGCACCACCGGATCGGGGCCGCTGAACCGCGCCGCGATGGGGGCGCCGCCGCCGGGGCCGAAGACCAGCCGTTCGGTGCGGAAGAGCCCCGCAGGCAGCGCCTCGGCGGCAAAGTCGATCAGGTCCTGCCGCAGCGCCGGGATCTCTTCGATCGTTTCGGTGCGGATGATCAGCAGGCCATAGCCCGGGTTGGCCTCTTCGGGGCCGTAGGTCAGCATGAAGCGCGTTGCGCCCTGGCCGATGAAACTGGCGACCGACACCGCGTCCTCGCGCTCGGCCAGCCACGCCTCGACCTTGGCCAGCTCGTCTGCCGTCTGGTGGATCGGCGTGCCCTGCGGCAGGGTCAGATGCGCGTAAAAGAGCGGCGTGTTCGAATTGGGAAAGAACTGCTGGCTGATCAGGCCAAAGCCGATGTAGCAGGCGACCGTCACGCCGATCAGCGCCGCCACCACAAGCAGCCGCACCCGCAGCGCACCGCGCAGGATCGCCGCATAGGCGCGGAAGAAAGACCCGCCGTAGGCGTCGTGCTGTCCGTCGCCGCTGCCGACCTTGAAGAGGTAATGCCCCAGAAGCGGCGTCGCGGTGATCGCAAGCACCCAGCTCAGCAGCAGCGAGATACCGATGACCGCGAACAGCGAGAACAGGAACTCGCCGGTGGCATCCGGGCTGAGCCCGATGCCCGCAAAGGCCATTATGCCGATCACAGTGGCCCCCAGCAGCGGGATCTGCGTCTTGCCGCCGACGTCGTCGGCGGCATCGCGCGACTTCATCCCCTGGGCCATCTTGATCTGCATGCCCTCGGCCACGACGATGGCGTTGTCGACCAGCATGCCCATGGCGATGATCAGCGCGCCAAGCGAAATCCGCTCCATCTCGATGGCGAAGATCGCCATGAAGAAAAGCGTCCCCACCACCGTCAGCAGCAGGGTCGTGCCCACCACCACCGCGGCGCGCCAGCCCATGGCGACGGCCAGCACCAGCACCACGATGGCCACCGACATGGCCAGGTTCACGAGAAAGGCGTTGCTGGCCTCGTCGACGACCTCGTGCTGCTGGTAGATCGGCATAAGCTCGACCCCCACGGGGATCTCGTCCTCGAGCGCGGCCAAGCGCGCGTCGACGCGCTGGCCGACCTCGACGATGTTCTCGCTCGACAGCCCCGCCACGCCGAGCGTGAACGCCTCCTGTCCGTTGAAGCGGATGATCTGCTGCGGATAGGCCTCGCGTTCGCGCACCACCTGGGCGATGTCGAACAGGTTCACCACCTCGCCGCCGACGCCGATGGACAGGCCCGCGATGTCGTCGACGCTGTCGGTGCCTTCGGGCGCTTGGATGTCGATGCGGCGGCCCTCGCGTTGGACCGACCCGGCCTGACTGACCATGTTGGCGTCGCTGACGGCCTGGGCGATGACGCCCGGCGGCACGCCAAGGTTGTAGGTCAGTGCCAGCGACGGTTCGACAAAGATCGCCTCGGGCGGCAGGCCCTGCGTTTCCACGTCGGCCACACCGTCCACGGCCAGCAGCTCGCGGCGCAGGAATGTGGCGATGCGGTGTTTCTCGGCGTCCGAAAAGCCTTCGGCGGTGATCGCGTAGAAGATGCCGAAGACGTCGCCGAAGCTGTCGTTGACCAGCGGCTCCTGCGCGCCCGCGGGCAAGTCGCGTGCGGCGTCCCGGATGCGGGCGCGCAGCTTGGTCCAGATCGCGGGCAGTTCGTCGCCGCCGAAGGTGGACTTGATCTCCACGTTGATGGTCGACAGACCGGGGCGGTTGGTGGAGCGGATCGTGTCGACCTCGCCCATCTGCTGGATCGCGGATTCCAGCGGCTCCGACACTTCGACCGCCACCTGCGCCGCAGACGCGCCGGGGTATCGGGTCACAACCACGGCTTCCTTGATGGTAAAGGCCGGGTCTTCCAGCCGACCCACGTCGAAGAACCCCCAGACGCCGCCCAGCAGGCAGCCCAGCATCAGGATCCAGGTGAGCAGCGATTTCTCGATGGACGCGCGCGCGATGCCCATGGGATCAATCTCCGAAGCCGGTAAAGCGGCGCACCGCCTGACCGTCGCTCAGCCGGTTGGCCCCGGCGACGACGATTTCCAGCGGCTCCTGCGGCGGCTCTGCCAGGGTCAGACTGCCGTCCTCTTCGGTATTGAGCGTGACCGGCATCCGGCGAATCGTGCCGGTGTCGTCACCATTCGGCTCGAACACCATGACATAGGCCTGCCGGTCCGCCCCGAACACAACGGCCGAGGCGGGCAAGGGCACGATGGCGTCTTCGCGCGGCTGCACCGCGATCACCGTGGCCGAGGCACCGGGGATGATCGTCGGATCCGCGGAGCCGTTGTTCAGCGCCAGTGTCACCGTGTAGGTCTGCCCCACCGACGAGGTCTGCGCCTGGAATTCGCGGATGCTCAGCGGGATCGACCCGTCGCGGCCCGGAAAGATCGCGCTCAGTTCCAGCGCGTCGGGGTCCTTCGCGCGCCGAAACAGGATTTCCGGCACGTCGATCTCGATCCGGGTTTCGGACATGTCGTGTAGGCGCACCACCGGGGTTCCGGCGCTGACGGTCGAGAAATTCGCCACCAGCCGTTCCGCCACCAGCGCGTCGAAAGGCGCTTCGAGCGTTGCGCGCTCCAGCGCCAGTTCCGCGTCGCGGACGGCGATCTGCGCCAGGTTGGCGGCGGTCTGCGCGTCTTCGAGCGACGCCTCGGACACCGCGGCGCGGCTCAGTGCCTGCTGGCGGTCCAGGCGCCGGTCGGCCTGCTGCTTTTCCAGCTGCGCCTGTTCCAGCCGCAGTTCGAACGGTTCGAGATCCAGTTGCGCAATGAGCCCGCCCGCGGTCAGCCGTTCGCCTTCGATCACCGGCAGCTCGACCACCTGACCGGCCACCTGGAACGCCAGATCGACGGTCTGGCGCGCCACGACCTGGCCGAAGAATTCACGCTCCATGGCGTTCTGTTCGGTGGCCAGGGTCATCAGCTTGACCGGCCGCGGCGCTTGATCCTGCGCGGCGAGCGCTGCGGGAAGGCACGACAGGATGAGAAGGATCGAAAGGGCAAGACGGGTCATGAACGCCTCCGGCGACACCAACCGCGCGGCACGACCCGCAGCGGCAAATTTCTAAACTGTTCGGTTCAGATTAATCACAGAAAGGGCAGCGGCACAAGACGTGCCGCTGCCCGAAATAAATGCGTTTTTTGAAAGGGTCTAGGCGTCAGGGCACATGGCGCCCGTGTCGATCCAGCTTTGCGTCAGCTCGCCCAGGATTTCCTGCGTTCCCGGCGCCGGGGTGCGGCCTTCGCCCGGTTCCCAACCCCAACCGACAAGCCCGTCTTCGGCCATGTGTTCATGCAACGCGGCAAGGTCCTTGCCGCCGTTGCGCTCGGGATCCTTGATCTGCGCGCAGATCTCGGCGGGCGATTTGCCGACCCAAGCCATTTCCACCGGCGCCAGCTGCCAGGGAGAATGGCCGGGAATCGACCCTTCGCCGGTGACGAAGGCAACGTTCTCGGACCCGTGGCAGGTGGTGCAATACATGCCCGGCGCGCCGAAATCGGCCTCACCGCGGATCACCGGCGGCATGTGCGGCTGCATCTCGTCACCCTGCAGGGGGGTATCCCCGGCGGGATGACAGTTGAGACAGCGCGGATGTTCGATCACCTTCAGCATCTCTTCGAAGAGCGCGACCGACCGCGCCTCTTCCTCTGCGATGCCGTCGAATTCATCGACGGTCTTCAGGCCGTTCACGGTCTCGGCCACGGCGGGGGTGACCATCAGCATCAGGGCTATCAGAAAACGCATGGATCACACTCCTGCCGAGGTAAAGGGAAGGCGGCGCACGGCGGTGCCTGTCAGCGCGCGCCAGGCATTGGCCACGGCGGGCGCGATGGGCGGCGTGCCCGGCTCCCCGATGCCCGTGGGGTCGGCGTCGCTCTGGATGATCGCGACCTCGACCTCGGGCATCTCGTTGATGCGCAGCATCCGGTAGGTGTCGAAATTGCGCTGCTGCACGACGCCGCCTTCGCCGAGCGTCAGCTCGTTGAAGAGCGCGGTGCCAAGGCCGTAGCCGATACCGCCTTCGATCTGCGCGCGGATGACGTTCGGGTTGACGGCAACGCCGCAATCCACCGCGACCCAGACCTTGTGCACGCGGGGCATGCCGCCCTCGTCCGACACTTCGGCGATCTGCGCGGTGTAGGTGCTGAAGCTTTCGTGCAGCGCCACGCCATAGGCGCGGTCGCCCTTGACCCGGTTGCCGTCCCAGCCGGCGATCTCGGCCACCTTTTCCAGCACGGCGCGGTCACGCCCCATGTCGGGCTTGAGCAGATCGAGCCGCCCCTGCACCGGGTCCTTGCCGGCCATCTCGAGCAACTCGTCGAGAAAGGTCTCGGTCGCATAGGCGGTGTGGGTGTGGCCCACCGACCGCCACCAGAGCACCGACACCGGGCTTTTCTGGCGCACCCAGTTCACCTTGAGCGCGGGCAGGTCGTAGGGCATCTTGGTCGATCCCTCGTAAGAGGTCGGGTCCTTCCCCTCGGAGTTGCCCTGGTCCATGAAGGTGTCGAGCATGATCGACTGGTTGACGATGGTGTTTTCCCAGCCGGTGATGTTGCCCTCTGCGTCCAGACCGCCGCGCAGGGTATGCACGGTCAGCGGGCGGTAATAGCCGCCGGTCAGGTCATCCTCGCGGGTCCAGACCAGCTTCCAGGCGCCGTCGCCGCCCGCAGCCTTCGCGATCTGCGAAACCTCGAGGCCGATCTGCGGCGAGGTCTGCGCGCGACGCCCGAAGGATCCGCCGGCAAGCATGACGTTCATCGAAACGTTCTCGGCGCCGATGCCAAGCACCTCGCCGATGGCGCCCGAGTCGATCCCGGGAAACTGCGCCCCCATCCAGACCTCGGCCTTGCCGTCCTTGAGTTCCAGAACCGCGTCGAGCGGCTCCATCGGGGCATGGGCGAGATAAGGGAAGTGATATTCCGCCTCCAGCGTCTGCGCGGCGTCCGACAGGGCCGCGGCGCTGTCGCCCGATTCTTCGACCACGACACCCGGTTCGGATGCGGCGGCAGAGAAATCGGCCATGATCTGGTCGGTTGTGCGGGTCTCGGCGTTGCTGGTGTCCCATTCCACCGTGAGCTTGCTGCGCCCCTTGAGCGCGGCACCGGTGGAGTTGGCATAGACCGCGATGCCCTGCGGAATCTGCCGCACCGCGACGACGCCCGGCACTTCAAGCGCGGCGCTGTCGTCATAGCTGGTCACGGTCGCGCCGATCACCTCGGGGCGCTTGACCACGACGGTCTGCATGCCCTCGCGGGCGATATCCATGGTGAAGATCGCCTTGCCGGTGGACTTCTCCTGCGTGTCGAGCTTGGGCAGGTCCTGTCCGATCAGCTTGAACTCGGACGGGTTCTTCAGCGCCGGTTCGACCGGCACCGACTGCTGCGCGGCGGCATCGGCGAGCGATCCGAAGCTGGCGTTCTGGCCGCTGGCCTCGTGCCGGACTTCGCCATCCGAGACGGTGATCTCGCCCAGCGGCACGTCCCATTGCTCGGCCGCGGCCGCGACCAGCATGGCGCGGGCGGCGGCCCCGGCCTGACGCATCTGGGTGTAGGAATTGGCCATGGCGGTCGATCCGCCGGTGCCTTGCAGACCAAAGAAGAGATTGGCGTAAAGCTCCTGGTTGGCCGGGGCCGACACGGCGCGCATCTGGTCCCAGCGGGCGTCAAGCTCTTCGGCGACCAGGGTGGCAAGCCCGGTGTAGGGTCCCTGTCCGAACTCGATGTGCTTGCAGATGATCGTCACGGTGTCGTCGGCGCTGATCCGGACGAATGCGTTGGGCGCAAAGGCGCCTTCGCTGACGTCATCGCGGGTCAGGACGGCGGCGGCACCGGATTGTGCCCTGGCGCCCAGGGGCAGCGACAGGCCGATCACCAGCCCCGCGCCGGTGGACAGGAATTGGCGGCGTGTTTGATGGGTCATGGGTTCAGCCCTCCAGAGCTGCGGCAGCGTCGTGGATCGCCTTGCGGATGCGCACGTAGGTGGCACAGCGGCAGACGTTCCCGGCCATGGCGTTGTCGATGTCTTCATCGGTGGGCTGGCGCGTCATCTGCAGCAGCGCCGCGGCGCTGACCACCTGGCCCGACTGGCACCAGCCGCATTGCGGCACGTCCAGCTTTTCCCAAGCGGCCTGCACGGCCTTCGCCTCGGGGCTGTCCATCGCCTCGATCGTCTGGATGTCGGAGCCGTCGACTGACCCGACCGGCGTCACGCAGGACCGGCGCGGCATGCCGTCGACCATCACGGTGCAGGCGCCGCATTGCGCGATGCCGCAGCCGAATTTCGTACCTGTCAGGTTCAATTCGTCCCGGATGACCCAGAGCAGCGGAATGTCATCCTCCGACTCGATGGTCACGTCCTGTCCATTCACGGTGAGTGTCGTCATGCTGGGTCTCCCTGGCTGTTTTGCAAGGCTAACTAGCGCGGAGACCAACAGCAGCCACCGTCAAAACGAAATGTTTTGGAAAGAGCCGGGGACGGGCGGCCGCGCATGGCCGTTTTCCGGTAACCACCCGAAGCGGGGTAGGTTCCGGTCATGCGCGGTTGACCTGACATCTACGCAAGACCGCGGCGGTTTCGGGCGCGGTAACGACCGGCGGAACGAGGGCGCGCCCGGAGCCGCATAGCGATTCCCGCTTGTCCCAAAGCGATTGCCGCGCCAGTGTCTGGTCCATGACCGCGACCATTCCACAGCCCGAGACCCTGCCAGACGGCCGTGCCGCCCTTCCGATCCGGCTGAGCGGCGGCGGGCTGTCGCTGCGGCTGTCGCCGTTCGGCGCGCGCGTGCAGGACCTGCGTATGGACGGGGTCGATCACCCGCTTGTCCTGGGCAGCGACCATCTGGCCCCTTACGTAGGTGACATGATCTATCACGGCGCGCTGGTCGGACGGTTCGCCAACCGGATCGCGGATGGCCGCTTCACGCTCGATGGCAGGAATCACCTCACCGACCGCAACGAAGGCGGCGCCACCACGCTGCACGGCGGCAGCGAAGGGAGCGCCGCGCAACTCTGGACCGTGGAGGCGCAGAGCGAGAGCAGCGCCACCCTGACCCTGCGGATGCCGGACGGGCACATGGGCTTTCCCGGCACGCTCGATGTCCGTGTCGTGCACAGCCTGCCCGGCGACGGCACGCTGGCCATCGAGATCACCGCTACGACAGACGCGCCGACGCCCTGCAATTTCGCCCACCACGGCTATTTCGCGCTCGACGGCGGCGATGACGTGACGACCCAGACCCTGCGTATCGACGCCGACCGTTACCTGCCGGTCGACGCGCGGATGATTCCCCTGCCCGAGGCCCCGGCGCCGGTCGACGGCACGCGGTTCGATTTCCGTACGCCGCGCCCGATCGGCGACGCCGGGATCGACCACAACTTCTGCCTGAACGGCAGCGGGATGCGGCGGGTGCTGCGGCTCGAGGCGGTGAACGGCCTGAGCCTCGATGTCGAGACCGACCAGCCCGGCCTGCAGGTCTACGACGCCCGCAACCAGGAGCCGATCCTCGGGCTGGACGGCCGCCGCTATGGGCCTTTCGCGGGATTGGCGCTGGAAACGCAAGCCTGGCCCGATGCGCCCAACCGCGCGGATTTCCCCGATGCCATCCTTCGCCCGGGCGAGACCTACCGCCACCGCGTCAGCTATATCTTCGCCCGCGGCTGACCCGGCGCGACGCATTCCCCTTGCAGTTTCCCGGACCGAGGCGTATATCCCGCCCAACAGCGGCGCGTCGGGGTCCACACCCGAGGCTCCACCGGGAAACATCGACGGGCCGCAGCGCCCGTTTTTTTGTGCCCGATCACACCGAACCGAAGACCAGAGGCTTATGACCGACCTGATCGCCAAATCCGCCATGGACCGCCGCCTGGCCGAGATCGTCACCCCCGTCATCGAGGACATGGGGTTCGAACTGGTGCGCATCCGCCTGATGGGCGGCAACACGCCCACGCTTCAGATCATGGCCGAACGCACCGAGGGCGGCATCGAAGTCGATGAATGTGCCGATATCTCCAACGCCGTGAGCGCGGTTCTGGATGTCGAAGACCCGATCCTCGATGCCTACACGCTCGAGGTGTCGAGCCCCGGCATCGACCGCCCGCTGACCCGGCTCAAGGATTTTGACACCTTCGAAGGCTACGAGGCGAAGCTGGAAACGGCAGAGCTGATCGACGGGCGCAAGCGCTTCAAGGGTGAACTGGCCGGTGTCGAGGGCAGTGAAGTGCTGATCAACATCGCCGAGGGCACGGTCGGGCTGCAGTTCGACTGGCTGACCGAGGCCAAGCTGGTGCTGACCGACGAGCTGATCAAGGAAATGCTCCGCGCGCGGAAGGCCGCCGCGGTGGACGAAACCAAGTATGACGCGATCGAGGCCGACGACGGCCCCCAGGAGGAGTAAGACAGATGGCGATTACCTCTGCCAACCAGCTTGAGCTGCTGCAAACCGCCGAAGCCGTGGCGCGCGAAAAGATGATCGACCCCGGCCTCGTGGTCGAGGCGATGGAGGAAAGCCTCGCCCGCGCCGCCAAATCCCGCTACGGCGCCGAGATGGACATCCGCGTCAGCATCGACCGCAAGACCGGCCGCGCGCAGTTCACCCGCGTCCGCACCGTGGTCGACGACGAGGAATTCGAGAACTACCAGGCCGAGTTCACCACCGAATCCGCCAAGCCCTATTTCGAGCCGCCGAAGCCCAACCAGAACGGCACTTGGGTCCGCGACGGCCAGCAGATCACCGATTTCGCCGGCGGTCCGCAGGTCGGCGACCGCTTCACAGAAGAGGTGCCGCCGGTGGACATGGGCCGCATCGCCGCGCAATCGGCCAAGCAGGTGATCCTGCAAAAGGTGCGCGAAGCCGAGCGTGACCGCCAGTACGAGGAATTCAAGGACCGCGCCGGCACCATCATCAACGGCCAGGTCAAGCGCGAGGAATACGGCAACGTCATCGTCGACGTGGGCCGCGGCGAAGCTATCCTGCGCCGCAACGAGAAGATCGGCCGCGAAAGCTACCGCCCCAACGACCGCATCCGCGTCTATATCAAGGACGTGCGCCGCGAGGCGCGCGGGCCGCAGATCTTCCTGTCGCGCACCGATCCGCAGTTCATGGCCGAGCTTTTCAAGATGGAAGTGCCGGAAATCTACGACGGCATCATCGAGATCAAGGCGGTGGCCCGCGACCCCGGCTCGCGCGCCAAGATCGCGGTCATCTCCTATGACAACTCCATCGACCCCGTGGGCGCCTGCGTCGGCATGCGCGGCAGCCGCGTGCAGGCGGTCGTGAACGAGCTTCAGGGCGAAAAGATCGACATCATCCCGTGGAACGAGGACATGCCGACCTTCCTCGTCAACGCCCTGCAGCCCGCCGAAGTGTCCAAGGTGGTTCTCGACGAAGAGGCCGAGCGCATCGAGGTCGTAGTGCCCGACGAGCAGCTGAGCCTCGCCATCGGGCGCCGCGGTCAGAACGTGCGCCTCGCGTCGCAGCTCACCGGTCTCGACATCGACATCATGACCGAGGAAGAAGAGTCGAAGCGCCGCCAGGCCGAGTTCGAAGAGCGCACCAAGCTCTTTGTCGACGCGCTGGACCTCGATGAATTCTTCGCCCAGCTGCTGGTCGCCGAGGGCTTCACCAATCTCGAAGAGGTGGCCTATGTGGACCTCGACGAGCTGACTGTGATCGACGGCGTCGACGAGGACACCGCGCAGGAACTACAGACCCGTGCGCGCGAGCAGCTCGAAGAGCAAGCCCGCAAGGCGCTGGAGCGGGCGCGCGAACTGGGTGCCGAGGACAGCCTTATTGAATTCGAAGGGCTGAGCCCCCAAATGCTCGAAGTGCTGGCAGAGGACGGCGTCAAGACGCTCGAGGATTTCGCCACCTGCGCCGACTGGGAACTGGCTGGCGGCTGGACCACGGAGAACGGTCAGCGGGTCAAGGACGACGGTCTGCTCGAGAAATTCGATGTCAGCCTCGAAGAAGCGCAGACCATGGTCATGACCGCGCGGGTGCTGCTGGGCTGGGTCGATCCGACCGAGCTTGAAGCGGAAGAAGAACCCGCCGAAGACGAACAGACCGTTTAAGGCAGCGCATGACCCGAGGTGGCCGAGACAAGGACCGCGAGGCCGGTCCGGAACGCAAATGCATCGCCACCGGGACCGTGCGCCCGGCGGCGGAAATGCTGCGCTTCGTGGTCGGCCCCGACAACCAGATCGTGCCAGACCTGCTGGGCAAGCTGCCCGGGCGCGGCATCTGGGTCAGCGCGGATCGCTCCGCACTGGAAAAGGCAGCGGGCAAGAACCTTTTTGCCCGCGCCGCCAAACAACCCGTCACGGTGCCCGAGGGCATGGTGGAGACATTGGAACCGATGCTGGCGCGGCGCGTTGTGGATCTTATCAGCCTTGCGCGCAAATCCGGTGCCGCGGTTTCCGGCTACGAAAAGGTCAAGGACTGGCTGTCGAAAGAGGTGGCCGAGGTTCTGATCCAATCCAGCGACGGATCCGAGCGGGGCAAGAGCAAGCTGAGCACACCGCATTTCGGGCGGTTTATCGGCTGGTTGACCTCGGACGAGCTGGGGTTGGCCTTTGGACGACAAACTGTGATACACGCCGCCCTTGGCACTGGTGGACTCACGCAACGTGTTGTAGAGGAGGCCCAACGACTGAAGGGCCTACGCGTCGGAACGTCCGACGCTCAAGTCGGCGGCAGGGGCCGCCCGAGAGGATAAGAGAGCTTTATGAGCGATAACGACGGCAAAAAGACTTTGGGACTGCGCGGCGGTGGCCCCCGTTCGGGGAATGTGAAGCAGAGCTTCAGCCATGGCCGCACAAAGAATGTCGTGGTGGAAACCAAGCGCAAACGCGTCGTCGTGCCCAAGCCGGGCGCGGCCAAGCCGGCTGGCAGCGGCACCGCAGCCTCGGCGGCCAGCGCCTCCAGCAAACGCCCCGCGGGCATCTCGGATGCCGAGATGGAACGCCGCCTGAAGGCGTTGCAGGCCGCGAAGGCGCGCGAAGCAGATGAGGCCGCTCAGCGCGAGGCTGAAGAGCGCGAGCGCGCCGAGGAACGTGACCGCCGCCGGGCAGAGCAGGAAGCCAAGGAGCGCGAACAGCGCGAGGCTGCCGAAGCCGCCAAGGCCAAGGCCGAGGAAGAAGAACGCAAGGCCCGCGAAGCGGCCGAAGCTGCCAAGGTGGCCGCTCAGCCGGGGGCCGCAGCCGCGGCAACGCCGAAGGCGGACGACCAGGGCGGCGCCCGTCCGGGAGCCAAGCCCGCGTCGGCGCCCCGCAAGGCCGAGCGCGAGCGCGAGGATCGCGGCCGCGGCGTCAAGGCGCGCGAGGACGGCAACCGCCGCTCCGGCAAGCTGACGCTGAACCAGGCGCTGTCCGGCGGCGAAGGCGGTCGGCAGAAATCCATGGCCGCGATGAAGCGCAAGCAGGAGCGTGCGCGCCAGAAGGCGATGGGAGGACAGGTCCAGCGCGAGAAGGTCGTGCGCGACGTGCAGCTGCCCGAAGCGATCATGGTCTCCGAACTGGCCAACCGCATGGCCGAACGCGTCGGCGACGTCGTCAAGGCGCTGATGCAGAACGGCCTGATGGTCACGCAGAACGAAAGCATCGACGCCGACACCGCTGAACTCATCATCGAGGAATTCGGCCACAACGTGGTGCGCGTGTCCGACGCCGACGTCGAAGACGTCATCAAGGAAGTCGCGGACGCGCCCGAGGATCTGCAGCCGCGGCCGCCGGTGGTCACCATCATGGGCCACGTCGACCACGGCAAGACCTCGCTGCTGGATGCGATCCGCAAGACCAAGGTCGTGTCGGGCGAAGCCGGCGGGATCACGCAGCACATCGGCGCCTACCAGGTGACCACGGATTCGGGTGCGACGCTGTCGTTCCTCGACACTCCGGGCCACGCGGCCTTTACCTCGATGCGGTCGCGCGGTGCGCATGTCACTGACATCGTCGTGCTGGTGGTGGCCGCGGACGACGCGGTGATGCCGCAGACCGTCGAGGCGATCAATCACGCCAAGGCCGCGAAGGTCCCGATGATTGTCGCGATCAACAAGATCGACAAGCACGAGGCGAACCCGACCAAGGTGCGCACCGACCTGCTCCAGCACGAAGTGGTGGTCGAGCAGATGTCCGGTGACGTGCAGGATGTCGAAGTCTCTGCCCATACCGGTAAGGGTCTTGATGAACTGCTCGAAGCCATCGCGCTGCAGGCCGAGATCCTCGAACTCAAGGCCAACCCGAACCGCGCTGCCCAAGGCGCCGTGATCGAGGCACAGCTGGACGTGGGCCGCGGCCCGGTGGCGACCGTTCTGGTGCAGAACGGCACGCTCAAGCAGGGCGACATCTTTGTCGTGGGCGAGCAGTACGGCAAGGTCCGCGCGCTCATCAACGACAAGGGCGAGCGTGTGAAAGAAGCCGGACCGTCGGTCCCGGTCGAGGTGCTGGGTCTCAACGGCACACCAGAGGCCGGCGACGTGCTGAACGTGACCGAGACCGAAGCGCAGGCGCGCGAGATCGCCGAATACCGCGCCAACACGGCCAAGGAAAAGCGCGCCGCCGCCGGTGCCGCGACCTCACTCGAACAGCTGATGCAGAAAGCCAAGGACGACCAGAACGTGTCCGAGCTGCCGGTCATCGTGAAGGCCGACGTGCAGGGTTCGTCCGAGGCGATCGTGCAGGCCCTGGAAAAGGTCGGCAACGACGAGGTGCGCGTGCGCGTCATCCACTACGGCGTGGGTGCGATCACCGAGACCGACATCGGCCTGGCCGAAGCGTCGGGCTGCCCGGTCATCGGCTTCAACGTCCGTGCCAACGCCAGCGCCCGCAACACGGCGAACCAGAAAGGCGTGGAAATCCGCTATTACAGCGTGATCTACGATCTTGTGGACGATGTGAAGGCGGCGGCCTCGGGCCTGTTGTCGAACGAGATCCGCGAGAAGTTCATCGGCTACGCCACGATCAAGGAGGTCTTCAAGGTCTCCAACGTCGGCAAGGTCGCGGGCTGCCTGGTCACCGAAGGCGTGGCGCGCCGCTCTGCCGGTGTGCGCCTGCTGCGCGACGACGTGGTGATCCACGAAGGCACGCTGAAGACGCTCAAGCGCTTCAAGGACGAGGTGCCCGAGGTGCAGTCCGGCCAGGAATGCGGCATGGCCTTCGAGAACTACGAGGACATCCGCCCGGACGATGTGATCGAAATCTTCGAGCGCGAGGAAATCGAGCGTAATCTCTGATCCGGAGACTGTGCCAAAAACTGAAAAAGGGAGGCTGTCGCCTCCCTTTTTTCGTATCCCGGTGGTGTTGGTCTGCTCGGCCGGATCAGACCGGCAGGCCGGTAAAGAGCTGTGAGCCCACCCGCACGGAAATGCGGCCATCCGGCAGCGTGTTTTCCAGTATCCCCTGGACCATCACGCAGCTTCCCATAGCGATTGTTCGCAACATGTCATTTCCTCCCCAAGTCAATGATAGAGAAGAGCTAGCGCGAAACCGTTAGAAAAACCATAACAAATTATAGACGCTTAATCATAATTGTTCACGAAATAGGCAGAATAGGAAACTTTATTATCCGAAAGTCTTAGAGCCAATCGCGCAGAATCGGGATCAGCGGCACATCGGCCGCAGGCATCGGGTAGTGCGCGAGGTCGCGCGCCCGCACCCACTTGAGGGCCTGATTCTCTTTGGGCTGCGGGCGACCCTCCCATTTGCGGCAGGCAAAGAGCGGCATCAGAAGATGGAAATCGTCGTAGCTGTGGCTGGCGAAGGTCAGCGGCGCGAGGCAGGAGGCCCAGGTGTCGATCCCCAGTTCTTCGCGCAGTTCGCGGATCAGCGCGGCCTCGGGCGTCTCGCCGGGTTCGACCTTGCCGCCGGGAAATTCCCACAGCCCTGCCATGGCCTTGCCTGCGGGCCGCTGTGCAAGGAGCACACGGCCATCGACATCTATCAGCGCGACGGCGGAGACGAGGATCATTTTCATCGGCTGACGGCCCGCCTGCGGTCAATAAAAGACGCCCGCACGCGGGCGACGAGAGACGCTGTCTCTCGTGCTCTCTGAGGTATTTTGAAACCGAAGAAGGGCAGGATGGTCATCGCGCGGGCCCCCTGGTCAGGAGCGGTAATCGGCGTTGATGCTGATATAGCCGTGGGTCAGGTCGCAGGTCCAGACCGTGGCGGCGCCGGATCCGAGGCCCAGGTCCACGTTGATCGCGATCTCGGGCTGCTTCATCTGCGCGGCGCCCTGTTCTTCATGGTAGCCCGGCGCGACCCAGCCGTTTTCGGCGACCAGCACCTCGCCAAAGCGGATGGACAGCAGGTCGCGGTCGGCCCTGGCGCCGGATTTTCCGATGGCCATGACGATACGGCCCCAGTTCGGATCCTCTCCCGCGAGCGCCGTCTTGACCAGCGGCGAATTGGCGATAGAGAGCGCGTGGGTGCGCGCATCGGCATCGCTTTCGGCGCCGGTCACCGCGACGGTGACGAATTTCGTCGCCCCCTCGCCGTCCTTCACCACCTGCTGCGCAAGGTCCAGCATGACCTCTTCGAGCGCCGACTCGAAGGCGCCATCCTCTGCCGTGACCGCGACGTCCGAGGCCCCGGTCGCGCCCATGAGCAGCGTGTCCGAAGTCGAGGTGTCGCTGTCGACGGTGATGCAGTTGAAGGTCCGGTCGTTGATGCGGCTGACCAGGGTCTGCAGGTCGGCGCGGCTGATCGCGGCATCGGTGAAGATGTAGACCAGCATCGTCGCCATGTCGGGCGCGATCATGCCCGACCCCTTGGCGATGCCGGCGATCCGCACTTGGCCGCCGGCCATCTCGACCGTGGCCGTGGCGCCCTTGGGAAAGGTGTCGGTGGTCATGATGGCATGGGCCGCACCAGCAATGCCGTCTTCGTCCAGCGCCGCCACCAGCTCGTCGATCTTGGCGGTGATACGGGCATGCGGGAGCGGTTCGCCAATCACGCCCGTGGAGGACGAGAATACCCGGCCTTCGGGCAAGCTCATCGCCGCCGCCACAGCAGAGGTGACGGCGCGCGTCGCCTCGACCCCGTTCCGCCCGGTAAAGGCGTTGGAATTGCCGGAGTTGACGATGATCGCGGCACCGTCCGGCGACTCCGCACCGATCTTTTCCTGGCAGTCGAGCACCGGGGCGGACCGGGTGGCGGAGCGGGTGAACACCCCCGCCACCACCGATCCCGGCGCCAGGTGCGCCAGCATCACGTCGGTGCGTCCGGCATAGCGAACGCCCGCCGCGACGGAGGAAAACCGCACGCCCTTGATCACGGGCAGCTCGGGAAAACGCTCGGGCGCCAGCGGCGAGCGCGCGGTGATCTTGGCCACGGGGGGTTACTCCTCCAGAAGGTCGAGCTGGTTCAGCACCGAGGCGTCGATGCTGCCGGGTTCGGTCCGCGAAACATCGGCTTCGGCGACCAAGCCGTCAATATACTCCTTGAGCCGCGCGTCGCGCAGCTCTGCTGTCAGCTCTTCGCGGACCTCGTCCAGCGGCGGCGCTTCGGCGGTGCGTGTGTCGTTGAGCTTGATCACGTGCCAGCCGAACTGGGTCTGCACCGGGGCCGAGATCGTGCCGACCTCCATGCCCTCGACCGCTTCCTGGAACGGGGCGACCATCATGCCGGCACCGAACCAGCCCAGGGACCCGCCGTTGGGACCTGACGGTCCGGTCGATTTTTCCTTGGCGACGGCGGCGAAGTCGGCACCGCCCTCGAGTTCGGCCACGACGGCCTGTGCCTCTTCCTCGGTTTCGACGAGGATGTGCGAGGCATCGAATTCCTTGCCCATCTCGGCATTGGCGTACTTGGCGTCATAGGCCTCCTGGATCGCCGCGTCGGACAGGTCCTGGCTGGCGGCGGCGGCCACCGCTTCGGACGCCAGAAGTGCGCGGCGCTCGTTCTCGAGCGCGATGGTCACGCGCTTGGTCTCGGTCGCGTCGTCGCTTTGGCTCAGCGCTTCCTGCTGCACCAGCTGGTCGAGGATCCCGGTCCAGAGCACGTCCGGCGGCAGCTGCTGGTATTGCTCGGGCAGACCGGCACGGACCATCAGCATGTGACCAAGGGTGATGTCTGTGCCGCCCACGGTAGCGACCACGGTGTCGGCGGTGGGGGCGTCGTCCTGTGCGACGGCCGGCAGCGCCAGCGTCACGGCCACCGCGGCGGCCGACAGGTGAGTGATGAAATTCGGCATTGATTCGTCCTTCCTTGCCCGCTCGGATCCCGGGGGCAGCGTTGACAGTCTCAGACCCGCCCCTTACATCGCGACGTGGCGCATGAAGGCTGGTCCCTCACCCCCCGTGTCTATGGGCTGTGTTCGAGCCGGGCAAGCAGATGCCGCACACGAAGACGTCAAACCACGAAAGTGAGACCATGCTGGGTATCGGAAAAATCGCGCGCAAGGTGTTCGGGACGCCGAACGACCGCAAAGTCAAGGCGACGCGCCCGCTGGTCGAGCGGATCAATGCGCTGGAACCCGAGTTCCAGGCGCTGGACGATGCCGGTCTGATCGCCAAGACGGAAGAGTTCCGCAAGCGCATC
The DNA here is from genome assembly GCF_003344785.1 of Thalassococcus profundi. Lineage (GTDB taxonomy): Bacteria > Pseudomonadota > Alphaproteobacteria > Rhodobacterales > Rhodobacteraceae > Puniceibacterium > Puniceibacterium profundi. Next base: position 246,914 of record NZ_QPMK01000002.1, read on the forward strand.
GACGCGGGCGAGAGCCTCGATGCGCTGCTGCCCGAAGCCTTTGCCAACTGCCGCGAGGCCGCCTGGCGGGCGCTGGGGCTGCGCGCCTTCGACGTGCAGCTGATGGGCGGCATCTTCATGCACCAGGGCAACATCTCGGAAATGAAGACCGGCGAGGGCAAGACGCTCGTCGCGACCTTCCCGGCCTATTTGAACGCGCTGTCGGGCAAGGGTGTGCATATCGTCACCGTCAACGACTACCTTGCCAAGCGCGACGCCGACTGGATGTCCAAGGTCTACGGCGCGCTGGGGCTGACCACCGGCGTGGTCTATCCACGCCAGGAGGATGCCGAGAAGAAAGCGGCCTATGCCGCCGACATCACCTATGCCACCAACAACGAACTGGGCTTCGACTACCTGCGCGACAACATGAAGTCCGAGCTCAGCCAGATGTATCAGCGCGGCCACAACTTCGCCATCGTGGACGAAGTGGACAGCATCCTGATCGACGAGGCGCGCACGCCATTGATCATTTCCGGCCCGGCCCAGGACCGGTCGGAGCTGTATCTCTCCATCGACAAGGTGATCCCGCTGCTGTCGGACGATCACTTCACGCTGGACGAGAAGACCCGCAACGTCACCTTCACCGACGACGGCAACGAATTCCTCGAAGAGCAACTGCATGCGCACGGGCTGCTCGAGGAAGGCCAGACGCTCTATGATCCGGAAAGCACCACCGTCGTGCACCACGTCAACCAGGGCCTGCGCGCGCACAAGCTGTTCCAGAAGGACAAGGACTACATCGTCCGCGACGGCGAAGTGGTTCTGATCGACGAATTCACCGGCCGGATGATGGCCGGGCGGCGTCTGTCCGAAGGTCTGCACCAGGCCATCGAGGCCAAGGAAGGCTGCAAGATCCAGCCCGAGAACGTGACGCTCGCGCAGGTGACCTTCCAGAACTACTTCCGGCTTTACGACAAGCTTTCGGGGATGACCGGCACCGCCTCGACCGAGGCCGAGGAATTCGCCGAGATTTACGGGCTGGGCGTGGTCGAGGTGCCGACCAACCGGCCGATCGCCCGCATCGACGAGGACGACAAGGTCTACCGCACTGCGCGCGAGAAATACGATGCCATCGTCGAAGAGATCAAGGCGGCCCATGAAAAGGGCACGCCCGTGCTGGTCGGCACGACGTCGATCGAGAAATCCGAGATGCTGTCAGAGTTGCTGACCAAGGCGGACCTTAAGCACAATGTCCTGAACGCGCGCCAGCACGAGCAGGAAGCGCAGATCGTCGGCGACGCGGGCAAGCTGGGGGCGGTGACCATCGCCACCAACATGGCCGGGCGCGGCACCGACATCAAGCTGGGCGGAAACGTCGAGTTCAAGATCATGGAGGCCATCGCCGCCGATCCCGAGGGCGACCCCGACGAAATCCGGAAACGGATCGAGGAGGGCCATGCCTCAGACGAAAAGGCCGTTATCGACGCCGGCGGGCTTTTCGTCCTGGCCACCGAACGCCACGAATCCCGCCGCATCGACAATCAGCTGCGCGGCCGTTCGGGCCGTCAGGGCGACCCGGGCAAGTCGTCCTTCTTCCTGTCGCTCGAAGACGACCTGATGCGCATCTTCGGGTCTGAACGGCTGGAAAAGGTGCTGGCCTCGCTGGGCATGAAGGAAGGCGAGGCGATCATCCACCCGTGGGTGAACAAGTCCCTGGAACGTGCCCAGGCCAAGGTCGAGGGGCGCAACTTCGACATCCGCAAGCAACTGCTCAAGTTCGACGACGTGATGAACGACCAGCGCAAGGTGATCTTTTCCCAGCGCCGCGAGATCATGGAGGCCGAGGACGTCTCCGAAATCACCCAGGACATGCGCCACCAGGTCATCGACGATCTGGTTACAACATATATCCCGCCCAAGACCTATGCCGACCAGTGGAACATGCGCGGGCTCTATGCCGCCTGTATCGAGAAGCTGGGCATCGACCTGCCGGTGATCGGCTGGGAGGACGAGGAAGGCGTGGACGCCGACGTGGTGCGCGAGCGCATCGAGGAGGCCACCGACAAACAGATGGCCGACAAGGCCGACGCCTTCGGGCCCGAGACGATGCGCCAGATCGAAAAGCAGATCCTGCTGCAAACCATCGACGGCAAGTGGCGCGAGCATCTACTGACGCTGGAACACCTGCGCTCGGTCGTGGGCTTCCGCGGTTATGCGCAGCGCGATCCGCTCAATGAATACAAGAACGAGGCCTTCCAGCTTTTTGAATCGATGCTCGATGGCCTGCGTGTCGACGTCACCCAGACCCTGGGCCAGATCAGGCCCCGCACCGAGGAGGAGCAGCAGGAGCTGCTGCGCCAGTTCGCCCAACAGCAGGCCAAGAGCCAGGCCGCCGCAGAGGCCGCCGCGACCAAGGCCCCGGCCGGGGCGGCGCGCGACGGAGCCGAGGCCGCCGGTCCCGTCGTGGCCGCGTCGGAGCCGCTGGTGGACGGGTTCGACGAAACCAACCCCGACACCTGGGGCAACCCGGGCCGGAACGATCCCTGCCCCTGCGGTTCGGGCAACAAGTTCAAGCATTGCCACGGGCGACTGGCCTGACACCCAGCACCCGGATACCGGAAAACGTCAGAAATCGACCATAGCGGCGCCCCAGTGGCGCCGCTTTCTTCAGGCACTTGAGAGGCTGAACGGAACCGCGCTCCGGAGGCACTCATGGCCCGCAAACAGACCCGTATTCTCGCCCTTGGCACCCTTGGCTGCGCTCTGGCCATCGGCTACGTGATGCAATTCGGCTTCGGCCTGCCCGGCGGCGGCACAAGCGCTGCGGTCAAGAATGTGACCGTATCGGGCATCGTCCCGACCTCTTCCAGCGTGCCCAAGCCGCCGCTCGACCTGCAACAGCTGCCGAAACTGCCCGAGCCAACGGTGCAACTGGCCCGGGTCGAGGCGCCCGCCGCGCCCCAGACCGCGGACCTGCCGAAGGACGATGTGGGCGCCGGCTTCGACTGCGCGGTCGATCTGATGGCGGAACCGGCCGCCGGGGCGATGGTCTCCCTCACGCTCACCGCGCCGTGCAATGGCAGCGAACGCGTGACGTTCCACCATCACGGCCTGATGTTCACCGAAGTGACCCAGCCCGACGGCACGCTGATGGTGGATGTGCCCGCCCTGACCGAAAGCGCCATGTTCATCGCCTCTTTCGGCAACGGCGCCAGCGCCGTGGGCCGGGCCCAGGTCACCTCTTTGCCGTTCTACGACCGCGTCGCGGTGCAATGGAAAGGCGACAGCGGCCTGCAACTGCACGCCCGCGAATTCAGCGCCGAATACTTCGGCGAAGGCCATGTCTGGAGCGCCGCCGCCGGTGACGTCAGCCGCGCGGCCAGCGGCGACGGCGGCTTTATCACGACGCTCGGGTCGGGCACCAGCCCCGACGCCCTGCGCGCCGAGGTCTATAGCTTCCCGGCAGGCACCGCCCGCCGCAGCGGCGAAATCGCCCTCACCGTCGAGGCCGAGATCACCGCGGTCAACTGCACCTCGGACGTCGAGGCGCAGACGCTGGAACTGCACAAAGGCGGCGACCTGCGGGTCCGTGACCTGACGCTGGCCATGCCCGACTGCGACTCGGTCGGCGACTTTCTGGTGTTGAAAAACCTCGTCGAAGACCTGACAATCGCGTCCAACTGACGGACACGACGCGAGGGCCTTCATGGGCAGACTTTGTGCGGCGATCATCGCCGCACTTTTCTTTGGACTCTGGGGTTTTGCCGCAGCAGCTCAGGACGTAACCCTGACCTCGCGCGATGGCGCGATCGAGGTGTCGGGTACGCTTCTGGGCTTCGACGGGGAATTCTACCGCGTCGCCACGCAATACGGCGAATTGACGGTCGACGGGTCGGGCGTGCTCTGCGACGGGCCGGGCTGCCCCTCGCTCACCGATTTCGTCGCCGAGATGTCGGTCTCGGGCTCCGCCACCGCGGGCGAAGTTCTGATGCCGGCGCTGATCGAAAGTTTCGCGCTCCGGCAGGGTATGACCGCCACCAGGCGCACAACGGACGATACGCATTTCGTCTATGAACTGGTGGATGGTAGCGGCAAGGTCGTGGGCAAGTTCAGCTTTCGCGTCACCAACACCGACGAAGGCTTTGCCGACCTGCTCGCCGACGAGGCCGACATGGTGATGGCCCTGCGCGAAATCCGTCCGTCCGAGCTGCGGCTGGCGCGCGAGGCGGGACTGGGCGACCTCAAGGCGCCAAACCGCAGCCGCGTTCTGGCGCTCGATGCGCTGGTGCCGATCGTCTCGCCGCGCAATCCGCTGCGGGCAATTTCCCTCGCCGACCTCGCCCGCGTCGCGACCGGAGAAATTGACAATTGGCGCGCCTTGGGCGGACCGGATGCGCCGGTGATCCTGCATCTGCGCGACGCGGCCTCGGGCCTGTCGCAAGGGATCGAGGACCGGCTGATCGCACCCGCGCGCGGCGAACTGCGCGACGAGGTGGAACGCCATGCGACCAACGCCGATCTCGCCGATGCCGTGGCGCGCGATCCCTTCGGCATCGGCATCGCCAGCTTTTCCGAGACGGGAAATGCCCGTCCGCTGGTCCTGACCGGGCGCTGCGGCTTTTCGCTGTCCAGCACCCGGCGCAACATCAAGACCGAGGATTATCCCCTGACGGCGCCGATGTTCCTGTATTTGCCGGCCCGCCGGCTGCCGGCGCTGGCCCGCGACTTCCTCACGTTCACACGCTCCGCACCGGCCCAGATCGTGATCCGCCGCGCCGGGTTCGTGGATCAGGACCCCGAAGAGATTTCGCTCGACCTGCAAGGCGACCGGCTGGCCAACGCGATCCGCGTCGCAGAGGACGGCACCGCCCTCTCCAACCTGCGCGACATGGTGCAGACCCTGGTTCCGATGCGCCGCCTGACGACCTCGTTCCGGTTCGAGACCGGGTCGACCCGGCTCGACGCGCAATCGCGGTCGAATGTGGAACAGCTCGCCCGGGCGCTTGAGGATGGGCAGTACAACGGCCGGCGGCTGGTCTTCGTGGGCTTCTCAGACGGAGAAGGCCCGGCAGCCAGCAACCTTGCCATTGCAGAGCGCCGCGCCGAAACGGTGCGCACCGCCGTCATCACCGCCGCCGAAACCGCCGACCTAGAACAGATCGACATCGCCACCGACGCCTTCGGTGAGGCCATGCCCATGGCTTGCGACGACACCGCCTGGGGCCGCCAGGTGAACCGGCGGGTCGAGGTCTGGGTCGAATGACCGTCGATCAAAGCAAACCTTCGCTTCGGAAACTCAACTCGGTGGATTTGCCGACGATCAGGTGATCGTGCAGCGTCAGGCCCAGCGCCTGCGCCGCCGCGTCGATCTGCGCCGTCATGTCGATATCCGCGGCCGAGGGCGTGGGGTCGCCCGAGGGATGGTTGTGCACCAGAATGAGCGCGCTGGCATTGAGTTCGAGCGCCCGCTTCACCACCTCGCGCGGGTAGACCGGCACGTGGTCCACCGTGCCCCGCGCCTGCGCCTCGTCGGCGATCAGCACGTTCTTTCGGTCGAGGTAGAGCACGCGGAATTCCTCGATCTCGCGGTGGGCCATGGCGGTGTGGCAATAGTCCAGCAGCGCCTCCCAGGAGCTGACCACCTGCCGCTGCATCACCCGGCTGCGCGACAGCCGCACCGCCGCCGCCGCGACGATCTTGAGTTCCGTCACCACGGCGGGGCCCACACCCGGCACCTCGGACAGGCGCGCGGCGGGGGCAGAAAGCACCCGGTTGAAGTCGCCGAAGGTCTCGATCAGCGCCCGCGCCAGCGGTTTCACATCGCGGCGCGGGATGGCGCGGAACAGCACGAGTTCCAGCAGTTCGTAATCGGGCAGCGCATCGGGGCCGCCGTTGAGAAAGCGTTCGCGCAACCGGGCGCGGTGGTCGCGGATATAGGACGGCTGCGGCTGGCCACGCGGCAAGGAGGGCGCCTCATCCACATCGAAGAGGGCCGCTTGCACGTCGGAGAACTGGCGCGTGTCGCTCATGGGCCAACTGTCACACCGCGACGGTTAGCAAAGCGTTAAGGCGCAGCCGTCGGCTCAGGCGGCAGAGGACCGCGTTAGCGATAGGAAAACATCTTCGAGGTCGGCCTGTTCGGTTCGGACATCGCGGATGCGGATGCCGCTCTTGCGCACCGCCTCGATCACCTCGTCGGCCGAGGTCTGGCCCGCCGAATAGCTCAGGGCCAGCGTCCCGTCGGCGCGTTTTTCGACCGACACGCCCGGCGCTTCGGGCAGGGTGTCGGGCATTTCGGCGGGATCGATCACCAGGGTCTTGGAATCGATCTGGCCCAGCAGGTTGCGGGTGCTGTCCTGCGCCACCAGCGCGCCCTGGTGCATGATCGCGATCTGGTCACACATCTCCTCGGCCTCTTCGAGGTAATGGGTGGTGAGGATGATCGTCATGCCGCGATCCCGGTTCAGTTTGCGGACATTCTCCCAAAGCATCTTGCGCAGTTCGATGTCGACGCCCGCCGTGGGTTCGTCCAGCACCAGCACCGACGGGCTGTGCACCAGCGCCTTGCCCAGCAAGAGCCGCCGCCGCATCCCGCCCGACAGCGTGCGCGCATAGGCTTCGGCTTTGTCGGCGAGACCGATCATATCGAGGATCTCGTCGCTGCGGCGCTGCGCCTTGGGCACGCCGTAAAGCCCCGCCTGCACCTCGAGCGCGCCGCGCGGGGTGAAGAACGGATCGAGGTTCAGTTCTTGCGGCATCACGCCGATGGCGGCCCTAGACTGGCGCGGGTTCACGTCCTGGTCCCAGCCACAGATCTCGACCCGGCCCGCGGATTTGACCACCAGCCCGGCCAGGATGTTGATCAGCGTCGATTTGCCCGCACCGTTGGCCCCCAGAAGCCCGAAGACCGATCCGCGCGGCACCACCAGGTCGATGCCCTTGAGCGCCTCTTGCGCGGGCTCGTTCTTGGCGCCGCGATAGGTCTTGCGCAGGCCCTCGATCCGGATCGCGTCGTGGCTCATCGCTCTCTTGCTCCTTTGGTGGCCTTCGCTCATAACGCAGGTAGTGCAACCGCAGCCAAAAGGGAATGTGCCCGATGACAGATGCCCCCGAAACCAAGATCGTGGACAGCTACCGGATCGCCTGCGACGGCGGCGAAGGCGCGTTGGGGCATCCCCGGGTGTGGCTGCAGATTCCGCAGGACAAGGGGTTCGTGGAGTGCGGATATTGCGACGCGAAGTTCATCCACAAGGATTTCGAAGGCAAGTTCTGACCCCCCGCGCCCCGCCAAACGGGAAAGCCCGCCATGACCAAACTCGTCGTGTCGCTGACCACCATCCCGTCTCGGCTGCCGTCCCTGGCCCGGACCCTTCAGAGCCTGCACCGGCAGGACACGGTCCCGGACGTCATCGAGCTCAATCTTCCGCGCAGTTACAGCAAACGGTCCCTGGGCCGGATCGACCCCGACCTGATCCCCGGCGGTTGTACGGTGCGCTGGGTGCCGCAGGACATGGGACCGGCAACAAAGGTCCTGCCGACGGTCCGGCGCTACCGCGGCATGGACGCCTGGATCGTCTATTGCGACGATGACCAGTCGTACGATCCTCAGTGGCTGACGCGCCTGACCCGCACCGCGCGCAAGCACCCGGACCGGGTGATCGCCGACCGCTGCCGATCCTCGCTGAAATGGGAGAACCGCGCGCATTGGAAAGACCGGGCGCTGACCTACAAACTGTGGCGCCTGGCGTCGCTGGGCCTGTGGAAGCCGGTGCGTCCGGACGGCTATGTCTGGGACGTGGCCGAGGGCATGGGCGGCGTGCTGATCCGCCCCGAGTTCGTCGACGACGCGGCGTTCGACATTCCGGAAACGCTCTGGTGCGTGGACGATGTCTGGCTGTCGGGCATTTACCTCAAGAACGGCCACGCCATCCAGCCCACCGGCGTCGACTGGCGGGCGCTCGAAAAAAGGTCCGCCACCTCCGCAGAGGCTCCGCGGGCGCGGGATCCGCTTTATGACTGCACCGTCGACGGGCTGACGCGGATGCAGGCGAACCTGGCCTGCATCCGCCACATGCGCGACCGCTTCGGCGTCTTCAGCGGGCAGCGTAGCACCCGATGGCAGGACCGGCTGTTTTCGTCCATCTGAAAGCGGAAGCGGCCCCACCGCTCGCCACGCGCCTCGGCCGCCGCTTTCTGGGCTGGCACCCGCATGCGGGCCGTGGCACATCTGGACCCGAAACAAGAGGAGCGCGCCCATGGCCTTCGGCAAAGGATGTCACCTGCACCTGATCGACGGATCGGCCTTCATCTTCCGCGCCTATCACGCGCTGCCGCCGCTCACGCGCAAATCCGACGGGCTGCCCATCGGCGCGGTCTCGGGCTTCTGCAACATGCTCCAGCGCTACGTGGAGGGGAATGCGGGCGGCGACGTCACGCATCTGGCGGTGATCTTCGACAAGGGCAGCCACACCTTCCGCAACGACATGTATGACCTCTACAAGGCCAACCGCGAAGAGATGCCCGAGGACCTGCGCCCGCAGATCCCGCTGACCCGCCGCGCGACCGAGGCGTTCAACATCGCCTGCAAGGAGCTTGAAGGCTATGAGGCCGACGACATCATCGCCACCCTGTCGGTTCAGGCGCGCGAGGCCGGCGGGCAGGTCACGATCATCAGTTCCGACAAGGACCTGATGCAACTGGTGGGCGACGGCGTCGAAATGCTTGACGCCATGAAGAACAAGCGCATCGATCGCGAGGGCGTGTTCGAAAAATTCGGCGTCTACCCCGACCGGGTGGTGGACGTGCAGGCGCTGGCAGGGGATTCGGTCGACAACGTGCCGGGCGCGCCGGGCATCGGCATCAAGACCGCCGCGCTGCTGATCAACGAATTCGGCTCGCTCGAAGAGCTTCTGGACCGCGCCGAGGAGATCAAGCAGCCCAAGCGCCGCGAGACGCTGATCGAAAAGCGCGACCAGATCGAGCTGTCGAAAAAGCTGGTGCAGCTCGATTGCGAGACGCCGCTCGATTTCACGCTGGACGATCTTGAGGTGAAGGACCCCGACCCGGACACGCTGCTGGGCTTTCTCAAGGAGATGGAATTCCGCACCCTGACCAAGCGCATCTCTGATGCTCTGGGCGTCGAGGCGCCGGTGATCCCAGACACCACGCCCGAAGGCGCGGACCCGGGAGGCGAGGACGCGCCCGAGATGCCCGCAATCGACCCGGAAAAATACGAATGCGTGTCCGACATGGCGGCGCTGGAGCGCTGGATCGCCAAGGCCCACGACCGCGGCTGGGTCGCTGTCGACACCGAAACCACCGGCCTCAACGAGATGACCGCGGACCTTGTCGGCATCTCGCTCTGCGTTGAGGCCGGAGAGGCCTGCTATGTCCCGCTCACCCACAAGACCGGCAAGGGCGGCGACGACGACTTGTTTGCCGACAAAGACCAGGATGCGCTGGCCGAGGGGCAAATTCCGCTCGATGACGCGCTGGCGGCGCTCAAACCGCTGCTGGAAGACCCGAGCGTGATGAAGATCGGGCAGAACATGAAATACGATGCCAAGATCTTTGCCCGCAACGGCATCGCCATCGCCCCCATCGACGACACCATGCTCATGTCCTACGCGATGAACGCAGGCCAGCACGGGCACGGCATGGACACGCTGGCCGAACGCTACCTGAGCCACACGCCGATCCCGATCAAGGACCTGCTTGGCTCGGGTAAGAGCATGATCACCTTCGACCGGGTGCCGATCGCCGACGCGGTGAAATACGCCGGCGAGGATGCCGACATCACCCTTCGGCTCTGGCAGCTCTTCAAGCCGCAGCTGCACCGCGCCCGCGTCACCCGCGTCTACGAGTCGATGGAACGGCCCCTCGTACCGGTGCTGGCCGAGATGGAGATGGCGGGCATCAAGGTCGACCGCAACACGCTCAGCCGCATGTCGAGCGCCTTTGCGCAGAAGATGGCGGGGCTCGAGGCGGAAATCCACGAACTGGCGGGCGAGACCTTCAACGTCGGATCGCCCAAGCAGCTGGGCGAGATCCTCTTTGACAAGATGAGCCTCGAGGGCGGCAAGAAGGGCAAGACCGGGGCCTATGCCACCGGCGCGGACGTGCTCGAGGACCTCGCCACCGAACACGAATTGCCGCGTCGGGTGCTCGACTGGCGGCAGCTGTCGAAACTGAAATCCACCTACACCGACGCGCTGCAGGAGCACATCAACAAGGATACGGGCCGGGTCCACACGTCTTACGTCATTTCAGGGGCGGCGACCGGGCGGCTGGCCTCGACCGATCCGAACCTGCAGAACATCCCCGTGCGCTCCGAGGAAGGCCGCCGCATCCGCGAAGCCTTTGTCGCCGAAACGGGCAAGGTGCTGGTGTCGCTGGACTACAGCCAGATCGAACTGCGCATCCTCGCGCATGTGGCGGGCATCGACGCGTTGAAAAGCGCCTTCCGCGACGGGCAGGACATCCACGCCATGACCGCGTCCGAAATGTTCAACGTGCCCATGGAAGACATGACGCCGGACGTGCGGCGGCAGGCCAAGGCGATCAACTTCGGCGTGATCTACGGCATCAGCGGCTTCGGCCTTGCCCGGAACCTGCGGATTCCTCGGTCCGAGGCGCAGGGCTTCATCGACCGCTATTTCGAACGCTTCCCGGGCATCAAGGACTACATGGACGACACGGTGGAGTTCGCCAGGAAACACAACCGCGTGGAGACGCTGTTCGGCCGCGTGATCCACACGCCCGAGATCAACGCCAAGGGCCCGCGCGCAGGCTTTGCCAAGCGCGCCGCCATCAACGCGCCGATCCAGGGCACCGCCGCCGACATCATCCGCCGCGCGATGATCCGCATGCCGGACGCGATCCGGGGCATGCCCGCGAAGATGCTGCTACAGGTGCATGACGAACTGTTGTTCGAAGTCGAGGAAGACGGTGTCGACGCCCTGATCGCCGCAGCCCGCGACGTCATGGAAGGTGCCGCCGATCCGGTGGTCAAGCTGGACGTGCCGCTGGTCGTGGACGCGGGTCAGGGCGCCAACTGGGCTGCGGCACACTAGCGACCGCGCTCATTCCGGCGGGGCCGTCACCAGCCCCGCCCCCCAATCGAGGCTCGCACTCTTGCCGCCGCGCGCATGGCGCATCATGTGGTCGGCCACCATCGCCGCATCCGCGCCCTGCCCGGCCAGCGCCTCCCACCACAGCGCCGCGGTGCCCGCTGCCAGACCCGCCGCACTCGAGGTGCCGTTGAGCGCGACAAGGCCCCCGCCCGGCGCCGCCGAGACGATGCCGCTGCCCGGCGCCGCGATCCGGGCGCCGGTGTTCGAAAAGGGCGCAGTGACAAGGCCCGGCGCCACCTCGGTCAGCGCCGCGACAGACAGCACGCCGCGCGCCGAGGCCGGGGCAGGCACGCCGGTTTCGAAATCCGGGCTGACGGTGCGGCGGCTGTCGTTGCCTGCCGCAGCCACCACCACCGGCCCGCCCGCCGCCTGGAGCCGCGCCAGCAGACGCTCCATCAGGCGCAGGTTGGCGTTATAGGCCTCGAGCGCGACGGAGGCAGCCAAAAGTTCCGGCAGGTCTTCCTCTGTGACCAGCGCCCGGGCCAGCGCCGGAGTATCGAAGGCAAGTGCAAAGGCCACGACCCGCGCCCGTTCGACCGCCGCCCAAAGCAGCCCGTCAAAGAGCATGTCACTGCGGCCCGGACCGGAATCGGGCAGCACCTTTGCGATCAGCGCCTCGGTCACCCCCGGCGCGGCGCCGACCGGCCGGCCGTCCACGGGCCGACCGAGGATGCAGCCCGCGAAATGGGTACCATGCCCGTGCGCATCGTCATTGCCCGATCCGGCGAAGTCCCGGCGCGACAGGGACACACCGGCAAAGGCCGGATGCGTGACCGACACGCCGGTGTCGAGCACCGCGACCCTGACCCCGGCGCCGGTCCAGCGTCCCGCACCGGCGCCGATCGCCTTCAGGCCCCAGCCCGGCACGGCCTCGTCGGGGCGGATGTCGTCGAGAGGCTCGGGCGCGATCAGCCGTGTCGGCATGACGCGCGCCAGGTCGAGGATGTCGGGAGCGTTCAGACAGGCGCGCAGATCGGCAGCGCCAAGATCGGCCACCTCGAGCGCGAGGCCTGCCACAGGACCGGCGGCGACATCCACCTCGCGCAGCACAGAAAATGTCGCCATGAAGGCACCCCGATACAGCCGCTGCGCGACACGTCCGGTAGCAGATCAAAATCCCGCATCGCGCCCGTTCAGCGTACCGTCACGGGGTATGTGCCCAAAGAATTTAACTGTGAATCCGGCGTTAATAACGCCGGTCGGTCAGAGCAGGCCCTCGGCGCGGAAAAGCTCCGGGAGGCTGGTCTCGGGCCGCGGTCCCATATGGCCGATCACCTCGCCCGCGGCGACGCAGCCCATGCGCCCCGCGGTTTCCATGTCCGCGCCCGCGGCCAGGCCGTAAAGGAACCCGGCGGCGAACTGGTCCCCGGCCCCGGTTGCGTCCACCGGCGTCACCCGCGTCACCGGCACGTCGATGCGCCTGCCCTCGTGCAGGATGGTGACCCCATCACCGGACCGCGTGCAGACCACCAATGGACAGATCGCGGCCACGGCGGCCAGATCGCCTTCGAGGTCGTCGTTCTGATACAGCGCGCGGATCTCGGCCTCGTTGCCGATGACGTAGTCGAGTTCGTTCTCGATCAGCGCAAGGAAATCGGCGCGGTGCCGTTCGACGCAGAACGGATCGGAAATGGCGATCCCGGCGCGCCCTCCGGCGGCGCGGCAGGCGCGGGCGGTGCGCTTGAACGCGTCCTTGCCCTTGTCCTTGTCGAAGAGATAGCCCTCGAGAAAGACGATATCCGCCTCTGCGGCAACGTCTTCAGAGACGTCGTCCGGCCCAAGCTCGGCGGAAATGCCCAGGTAGGTGTTCATCGACCGCTCGCCGTCCGGAGAGACGAAAATCATCGACCGCGAGGTCGGCAACTCGCCGCCGGCAACAGGGGGGTTGGCGAAGACGGTGCCGATCTGCTCCATTTCCTGCGCGTAAAAGCGTCCGAGCGCGTCGTCGCGCACCCGCCCGATGAAGGCCGTCTTGAGACCCAGGTTCCCCAGCCCGGCAAGCGTGTTGGCCACCGATCCGCCGGGCGCCTGTACGCGACCCTCCATCGCCGCATACAGCACCTCGGCACGGTCCTTTTCGACCAGCTGCATGATGCCTTTCTGGATGCCCATATGATCGAGAAAGCTGTCATCGGACCGGGACAGCACGTCGACGATGGCATTGCCGATACCGACAACCTGATACTTCTTCATGTCTTGCTCGCTTTCACTTTTTGGCTCCGCGCGCTGCGGCTATAAGGTCTTGTCTTCAAAAGGGCAAAGGTCGCGGATCAGGCAGGCGCCGCATTTGGGTTTGCGCGCCACGCAGATGTACCGGCCGTGCAGGATAAGCCAGTGATGGGCGTGCTGCTGGTAATCGACAGGGATGTTGTCCTCGATCGCGCGTTCGACGGCGACCACGTCCTTGCCGGGGCAGATGCCGGTGCGGTTGCCGACGCGGAAGATATGCGTGTCGACCGCCTGCGCCGGATAGCGCCACCACATGTTCAGCACCACGTTGGCGGTCTTTCGGCCCACTCCCGGCAGCGATTGCAGCGCGGCGCGGGAATTCGGCACCTCGCCACCGTAGTCTTCGACCAGGATCTGGCTCAGCTTGATGACGTTCTTGGCCTTCTGGCGGAACAGACCGATGGTCTTGATATGCTCGGTCACGCCCTCGACGCCCAGTGCCAGCATCTTTTCCGGCGTGTCGGCGATCTGGAAGAGCGTCCTGGTGGCCTTGTTCACCCCCGCATCGGTCGCCTGCGCCGACAGCGCCACGGCCACCACCAGCGTAAAGGCGTTCACATGCGCCAGTTCCCCCTCGGGCGCCGGGTCCGCCGCGTGGAAGCGGTCAAAGATCTCGCGGATCGTGTGATAGTCCAGCTGCTTGGCCATGCGCGCCTTGATGCATGACTACGGCGGGATGCGCAATATTCGGGTCGCACCGGTCGGCACCGCGAGGCTAGAGTCTTGCCAGGTACAGCAGAGCGAGGACCGCCCGATGTCCGGGATGCAGCAAGACGGATACCATTTTCACGTGATGCGCCGCGCGATCGACCTGATCGACGCGCAGGGGCCGACCCAGTCGCTCGACACCCTGGCGCGCGACATGAACATGAGTCCGGCGCATTTCCAGCGTGTGTTCTCTCGCTGGGTTGGGGTCAGTCCGAAACGCTACCAGCAATACCTGACGCTGGGCCATGCCAAGGCGCTGCTGGCGGACCGCTTCACCACGCTTGACACCGCCCATGCCACAGGGCTGTCGGGCGGCGGACGGCTGCACGACCTGTTCCTGCGGTGGGAGGCGATGGCGCCGGGCGAGTTTGCCCGTGGCGGCGCGGGTCTTGACATCGCTTGGGGCCGGTTCGACAGCCCGTTCGGCCCGGCGCTTGTGATGGGCACCGACCGCGGCATCTGCGGCATCGCGTTTGAATCGGAATACGGCCCAGACGCCGCGATGGCCGACCTGCGCAGCCGCTGGCCCGAAGCGCGCTATACCGAGGCACCGGTCCGCCTGCGCCCCTGGATCGAGGCGGCCTTTGGCGAGAGCGGCGGCGAGGTGCCTGTCTTCATGATCGGTGCGCCGTTCCAGATCAAGGTCTGGGAGGCGCTGATGCGCGTCCCCTCGGGGCATGTCACCACCTATTCGGAGATCGCGCAGGCCGTGGGCAGCCCGCGCGCGGTGCGCGCCGTGGGCACGGCGGTAGGGCGCAACCCGGTCAGCTACCTGATCCCCTGCCACCGGGCGCTGCGCAAGTCCGGGGGCCTTGGCGGCTACCATTGGGGCCTGCCGGTGAAACGCGCGATCCTGGCCTGGGAAGCCGCCCGCGCCGAGGCTTGACCAAGGGTTTCATCACGCGATCACGATGCGCGGATTGATGCCGATTTCCCCGTGACGCCGCTTTGGTTGTCTGGAACAATCTCTGTATATGGCAGTTTGACCCCCGCAACGGGGTGACAGTAAAAGAGGCACTATAATGATCCGAGCCAAGACTTCCGCGATGTTCGCAGCCGCGTCGCTGCTGGGCCTGACGGCCTGCACTACCGGCCCGCTGATGGACCCGAACGATCCCAACCGTCAGGCCAAGCAAGGCGCCCTGATCGGTGCCGGTGTCGGCGCCGTGGCCGGCGCGCTAGCTGGCAACGACCCCGAGGAACGCCGCGCCAACGCCCTGGGTGGCGCCATCGTCGGTGCCGGGGCCGGCGCCCTGATCGGCAACCGTCTGGACCGCCAGGAAGCCGACCTGCGCGCACAGCTGGGCAACGACAACGTCACCATCCAGAACACCGGTGACCGCCTGATCGTGACCCTGCCGCAGGACATCCTGTTCGCCACCGACAGCGCCACCGTGCGCCCCGACCTGCAGCGCGACCTGCGCACCGTGGCGCAGAACCTGAACGCCTATCCGAACACCTCCGTTCAGGTCATCGGCCATACCGACAACACCGGCGACGCGGGTTACAACCAGGCGCTGTCGCAGCGCCGCGCGCAGTCGGTCTCGGGCATCCTGATTTCCGAAGGCGTGTCCTCGAGCCGCATCCAGAGCATTGGTCGTGGCGAAGACGCCCCCATCGCCAGCAACCTGACGCCGGAAGGCCGCCAGCAGAACCGGCGCGTGGAAATCGTCATTCTGCCTAACGCCTGATCCTGCACAGACGATCTGAACTCATGCACAGCGCCGCGGCTTGCCGCGGCGCTTTTGCGTTGTATGTGATGAGGCAACTGGAAGACGGAGAACCTTATGTCTGATTTGAAACTCGTGGGCCTCTGCGGGTCGCTGCGCAAGGACTCGACCAATCTCATGCTGCTCAAGGAAGCGGGCCGTGTCTTTGACGCCGCCGAATTCGTGATCGGCGACATCGACTTCCCACTCTACAACGAAGACGTCGAAAACGGCGAGGGCATCCCTGAGAAGGTCCAGACGCTTTCCGAGCAGATCGCCGCCGCCGATGCGGTGATCCTGTCGACGCCGGAATACAACAAGGGCACCTCGGGCGCGATGAAGAACGCGCTGGACTGGATCAGCCGCACCAAGCCGAACCCGTGGAAGGACAAGCCCGTTGCGGTCCTGTCGGCCTCTCCGGGCGCGCAGGGCGCGGCGCGGGCCCATTCGATGCTGCGCACGATGCTGCTGCCGTTCTTTCCGCGCCTGATCCCGGGCCCCGAGGTCATGGTCGGTCAGGTCAAAAGCCAGTTCGACGATAACGGCGTTCTGGTCAACGAACGTGGAGCAGAGCTTCTCGCCGGACTGATGGACGAGGTACGGCGCGCGGCGCTGCAGGCGAAGGGCTGACCGACCGCTTCGGGCTGCGCGTCTTCTGCATCGGCAGCTTGCGGATATAGCGTCGCGCAGGAGGTCCGTAGACCCGCTCTGCACCGCGCCGGGTCGTGATCGCCTGGAATTGCGGAAAGACCGCGAACAGACTGGCGCGATCCTCCGGCGTCAGACCGCGCAGAGCCAGCGGGCCGGGGTACATCGATTCAGCGGCAACGCCTTCGGCAAAGACAATCTCGTGCCGGTCGAACATCAGGTGGTGGTAATGCAGCTCGCGCTTGCCTCGGGCGATGCGAACACCGCGCCAGTCGTTGCTGACCAGATGCGTCGCCCGCGCCAACCGTTCCTCTCCGGCGTCCAGCAGGATTGCATGCTGCGCCGAGACCAGCAAATCCCGCGTGCCGCCGAACAGCCCCCGGCGCAGACGGATTGCGCGCAGCGACGCGTTCCGGTCGATCTGCCCGGGCGACACGTGGCGCGCCCCGGTCCAGCGGACGGGCTGCGCACCGTTGTCGTGAGTGACCACCAGCGACCCGACGCGCAGCTCTTCGATCGGAACCTCGCCATCCGGGGTCAGGATCATCGTCCCTCGCAGGAAACAGGCGACGCCGATGTTATCGGTCGAGAAGCTTGACGGCGAGGCCGACAGGAAGGTCAGCGACCCCGAGCCGAACTGGCTGTTGTCGCTGTAGTCGTAGTCGTTCGACTGGTTCAGGACGCTGTCGTCGGCAAAGTCCTTACGGATCTCGAAAACCGAGTCGTAGAACGCCGACAGGTTGATGAAATCATTGTTGGTCGTGTTGCCGTCGTTCAGGGAGCCGGTGTTGCCGGTGTTGAAATCGGCAATGGTGTCGGCGCCGCCTCCGGCATTGTAGACAAAGACATCGTTGCCGCCACCGCCGGTCAGGATGTCGTTGCCGGTGCCGCCCGCGAGCGTGTCGTTGCCCGCCCCGCCCGAGAGCACGTCCGCGCCGCTGCCGCCGGACAGGCTGTCGGCTGCGCTGCCGCCGGTGATCGTGTCGTTCCCGGCGCCGCCCGCCACGGTGACAGACGAGGTCATGGCCGAGAGGTTGGCGCTATCGTTGAAACCGCTGAGGTTGAAGCGCTCGATCTCGGTGAAATTGAGCGTGCTGGTGCCGTCGGTCGCGATGCCGCTGTCGGCCCCGGTGGCGCTCAGGGTGACGCCGGTACCCATGCCGGAAAAGTCGAGCAGGTCGCCTTGGGTCTCGCCGATTTCGCCGCCGATGACCGTGTCGCTGCCGTAGGGACCGAAGGTCGTATTCACCGCGAAGGTGTCGTCGCCCGATCCGCCGTCAAGCAAATCCGACCCTTGGTCGGCATAGATCAGGTCGTTGCCGTCGCCGCCATAAGCGCTGTCGTCGCCCGCGCCGTTCCAGATCGTGTCGTTGCCCGCATCGCCGAAGGACACGTTGCCGGTCCCTGCCGATCCCATGATCGAATCGTTGCCGTCGCCGCTGCGGATCGTATCCGCGCCGCCACCGCCCGAGATCGTGTCGTTACCGCCATAGCCATAGATCGCATCGTTGGTCGCGGTGATGGAATCGCCCTGGGCATCGACATAGCCGGGGGCCATGCTGTCGCCGCCCGCAGTGCCGTCGACCACGCCCTTGAAATCCCCGGGGATCCGGTCACCCGCCATGTCGCCGGAGGCATCACCCGTGGCGCTTTGCACCGAGGTGAGTTGCATCGACTCGATCGGCTTGGACGTCAGCGCCGCCTGATCGGCGTTGTTGCCGATCTCGGGCGCGAGGTAGGTGTTGCCGTTGACGTCCTGGAACACGACCGCCGTGACGGTTGCCGTGGTGCCGTCGATATAGGTGATCGTGGCGTTGTAGATCGCCACGGCGTCGAAGTTCTGAAGGCTGCCGCCATTGATGCGAAAACTGTCGTAGCCGCCGCCGTTGTCGACGTCATAGGTATCGTTGTCATCTTCCGACAGATCACCCGCGGTCAGGTTCTGGATATGACTGGCCAGCGGATCGGCGCTCGATCCGTAGGTGCCCAGGATCCCCGCCGCGTTTTCGGCGATTTCGTCATCCGTGTCGGTGTCGATCAACGGCAATGTGCCGAGAAAGATCACCTCGTAGTTCTGCGCCATCCCGGCTCCTGCAACGCAAAGACAGACGCCGGCCCCTCACCCAAGCGGCTTTGTCGTAACAGATTTGCTTTGGACGACATGATTTCAGAAAGCGTTGAAACTGCGGCGCTGGCACGGAGAAAACACGGCGGATTTGATGCAATTCGCCGCGCACGGGGGTGTTCCGTGACCGCGGCGCGCTAAAGCACGTTCGAAATTTCGACAAGGTTTCCATCGGGATCGCGCAGGTAGATCGACAGCAGCGGCCCCTGCGCTCCGGTGCGTTGCACAGGCCCTGCCTCGATGGCGACCGCGTGACCCGCCAGGTGGGCCTGCCAGTCCGGCAAAGGCGTGTCGCTGAGAAAACAGAGGTCGGCACTGCCGGGGCCGGGCGCCCGCGCATGGGGTGTGAACTCGGACCCCGCCACATGCAGGTTGATCTTCTGCACGCCGAATTTGAGCGCCAGGCGCGGCGGGCCGTCGGTGGGGAAAAAGGTCTGGGCTGTCATGCCGAGAACGGTAGTGTAGAACCCGATTGCCGCCTCCGGATCGCGCACCGTGAGCACGAGATGGTCGAGCGAGTGGACGGACGGCGCCATGTCGGAAATAGTCCTGTGCAGTGAAGCCAGAGGAGACCCCCATGCAGTCTGATCCCCCGCGCGAAGCGAGTCAAAGCGATCTCATCGACCCGGCCCGCGCGCGCGCCTTGCAGGCGACGCTGGGGATGGCGCCGGATATCGAGGCGGGGATGCCGCTGCCGCCCTTCTTCCATTATATCTATTTCTGGGAGATCGAGGTGCCCGCAAAGCTGGGCCGCGACGGCCATCCGCGCGTCGGCGAAGGGCTGATCCCGGACATGGGCCTGCCGCGGCGGATGTGGGCCGGGGACACGCTCGACTTCCATGCGCCGCTCATCGCCGGTGTTCCTGCGGTGCAGACCGTCCGCGTGCTCAAGGCCGAACGCAAGGAGGGCCGCACCGGCCCGCTGGCCTTTGTCACGGTGGAATATGCGGTGCAGCAGGACGGCGCCGCGATCTGCACCGAGGTGCGCGACATCGTCTACCGCGAGGATGCTGACCCCGACGCGCCGAAGCCGACCCCGCCCGAGGCCCGTACCGACGAGGACGAGGCGCGCGAGGTCGGTTTCGACTCCACCATGCTGTTCCGGTACTCGGCGCTCACTTTCAACGGCCACCGCATCCATTACGACGCCGAGTATGCCGCCCGCGTCGAAGGCTATGACGGCCTTGTGGTGCACGGGCCGCTGCAGGCGCAGCTCTTGATGCTGATGGTGGACCGGCCCGAGGATCCGCTGCGCCGGTTCAGGTTCCGCATGACCGCGCCGCTGATGCATACCGAGACCGCCACGCTTTGCCGCAAGGGGCCCGACGCCTGGGTGCGCGGGCCGAACGGGCGGCAGTGTCTGACGGCGGTGATCAACGGATGAGGATCGCCCGGCGCGCCGGGCGATACGAGAGACCAGTCTCTCGTGCTCTCTGAGGGTTATTGAGAACCGAAGAAGGGGCGGACGGAAAAGACCCCGGTGAGAGGCCGGGGTCTTTTTCGCCAGGTCTACGTGAGCGCGTAGAGAATTCTTGCGAGTGTCAGCAGCCGGTGCCGTTGACCACGACCTTCACGGTGCGCAGCAGCACCCGCAGGTCGGTGGCGAAGGACAGCTTGCGCAGGTAGTCGGTGTCGAACCCGGCGCGTTCGGCGAAGCTCGATTCATTGCGCACCGAGGTCTGCCAGAAACCGGTGATGCCGGGACGCAGCGCGTAATAGGCGGTGCCGGGATAGAGATCCTGCTGGTCGATCATCATTGGACGCGGCCCGACCAGCGACATGTCCCCGCGCAGCACGTTCCAGAGCTGCGGCAGTTCGTCGAGCGAGGTCTTGCGGATGATCCGGCCGATGCGGGTGATGCGCGGATCATGGCGCAGCTTCTGAGTGTGGTTCCATTCGCGGCGCAGGGCGGGATCGCGGGCAAGATGCTGTTCCAGCAGGGCGTCTGCGTTCATGACCATGCTGCGCAGCTTCCACATGTGGAACACCCGGCCCGACCGGCCGACTCGCTTTTGCAGGTAGATCGGCGACCCGCCATCGAGGCTGATCAGCGCCGCCAGGACCATGAGGATGATCAGCACCGGCAGCGCGGCGATCAGTACCAGCGTCACATCCAGCGCGCGTTTCAGCCCGTCGCGGTAGATTTGGCCGCGGCTGCGCGAGACGAGGGCATCGTCGATCAGCTTTTCAAGTTCCGCGGTCGGCAGTGGTTGGCGCAGGTGCATCGTCATGGCGACCCCCTTAGAGGCATGGGCTCGAGCCGATGGCCGCAACTGGTGCGCGTCAACGTCTGGCATACCGATTGGGTTCGCAGCCTGCGCTGCGTTGGGCCCTAATATGTCCGGAGCGATCCGGAACCGGTCATGTCAGTCAGTGTTCAGCAGCGTACAGCAGACAAACCTTCAACTCACAAAAACTAAGCACCAACCCCCCAGTGCCTTTCGCCGAATAAGGTCAAATTGTGTTCAAAATCATTCGGCTAAAATCGTTATGATCTTTGGTCGGCGTCCAGTCAACTAACAGTTCCGAACACACGTTAAGGTTGATTGAAGGCTGGCGAACACTCGGGAAACCATCGCTCTGGACGCAACCTAATGACGCTGCGTCACGTCCTGCCGCGCGAGGGTGGCCGTCCGGCGAAGCGACCCGTAACGGCGGGAGTTCGGCAAAAAACCGTCTCCTCGGACACGAAACAGCGGCGCTTCGAACCGTCCCCATCCGGGCGCCAATCAGGACCTCGGAGGCGATTGTCTCTCAACTTTGTCCAATCCGCCTGGCAGCCCTTTGTGACGATGCGGGAATTCGGAACCTGGGGGAAACAATGGCCCAAGTTCCCACCCGGGCCGTCGCCCGACAAATGCGCCGCCGCGGCCTGCCGATGTCGACGCAACGTCATGCGTTCGGCGTTCGCGGACCCGCTCGCGGCAAGGTGGATAACCGACACGTTTAGGCAGAGCGAAGGCGCTCACGAAATATTACAAACGCGGTGCCAAGACGATTTTCGCGCCGAATCAATACCCGGAAGACGCCCCGACTTTGCCTCATTCGAGCCGAATCGCGCCACATTTCGGTGGCGGTTTCCGGCAATTGTGGCAACCTGTTGCGGGTTGCGCGGCTGCGGGCGACGCTCTATGTGATCCGCGATGCAAGGACGGTGACAGGGGGCGACATGGCCAACCATCTTTACCAGGGAGACCTGCCGGACGGGCTGGACCTTGGCCCCGTGGTGGCCATCGACTGCGAGGCGATGGGCCTGCATGCGCACCGCGACCGGCTGTGCCTGGTGCAGATGTCGGGCGGCGATGGCGAGGCACATATGGTGCAGGTCGCGCGCGGCCAGACCGAGGCACCGAACCTCTGCCGGATGCTCGAGGATCCGCAGGTGCTGAAGCTCTTCCACTTCGGGCGCTTCGACATCGCGCTGATGTATCACAGCTTTGGCGCGCTGACCGCGCCGGTCTATTGCACCAAGATCGCCAGCAAGCTCGTACGGACCTATACCGACCGCCACGGGCTGAAATACCTGCTTCAGGAACTGCTGGGGGTCGACATCTCCAAGCACCAGCAAAGCAGCGACTGGGGCGCCGCAGAGCTGAGCGCGGCGCAGCTCGATTACGCCGCGTCCGACGTGCTGCACCTGCATCGCCTGCGTGACGCGCTCGACGAGATGCTGACGCGCGAGGGCCGCGCGGAGCTGGCGCAGGCCTGTTTCGACTTCCTCCCGGTACGGGCCAAGCTGGACATCGCCGGCTGGCCCGACACCGATATCTTCGCGCATTCCTGAGGCGGGGCGCGACTGGCATGGTGCGCACCTACAGCCGGTACTCCCGCATGATCGCCTGGCTCAAGATCCTGCTGCCGATGGCAGCCCTGGGTCTGCTGTCGACGATTTTCCTGCTGTCGGGCGACTCGGACCCGGCATCGCGCGTGCCGTTCTCGCAGGTGGGGATCGACGGCGATATCGCCCGCGAAGAGGTCCGCAGCCCCCGCTTTTCCGGCACCACCAACACCGGCGCCGCGCTGACCATGACGGCGCGCGTCGCACGTCCTTCGGAAAACGAGGACGGACGCATGGAAGCCGAAGTGCTCGAGGCCAGCATCCTGTCCCAGGACGGCAGCCGGATCGACCTCAGCGCCCCCGCCGCATCGCTGCGGGACGCCACCGCAGAGGCGGAGTTGACCGGCGGGGTCGAGATCGAAAGCTCCACCGGCTACACTCTCAATACTCAGAGCATGCTGACCTCGCTGGAACGGATCGAGGCGGAAAGCCGCGGCCGGGTGACCGGGAAAGGGCCGCTTGGCACGCTGGAGGCCGGCCGTATGCAGATCACCACCGCCCCGGACAGCGATGACATCCAATTGCTTTTCACCGGCGGTGTTAAGCTGGTATATATCCCGCAACCCGATTGAAAGCTGCCCCATGTTCAAGACTTTTCTTTCCGCTCTTGCGCTCTGCGCAATCGTGTCCGCGGCCTCGGCGCAGTCGCAGGTCGCCTTCGGCAGCATGGCGCAGGACACCTCTGCCCCGGTCGAGGTGAGCGCCGACAGCCTGTCGGTGAACCAGAGCGACGGCACCGCGCTTTATACCGGCAACGTGGTGATCGGGCAGGGCGACATGCGCCTGTCGGCCCCGCGGGTGCTGGTGGTCTACGGCGAACAGCAGAACCGCATCGACCGGCTCGAGGCGACGGGCGGCGTCACGCTGGTGAGCGGCGACGAGGCCGCCGAAGCCGAGCGTGCCGATTACAACATCGAAGCCGGCACCGTGGTGATGCGCGGCAACGTGCTGGTCACGCAAGGCCCCAACGCCATCACCTCGGAAGAAATGACCGTGGACCTCGACACCGGCACGGCGCAATTGACAGGCCGTGTGCGGACGGTCCTGCAGCAGCAAAGCACCGGGGACCAGTAGTGGTCGGCCCCGACCTGACCGTCACCGAGGGCGACAGCGGCCTGCGCGTCGCGCATCTGCGCAAGAGCTATCGCAAGCGCGTGGTGATCCGCGACGTCAGCATGGAGCTGATGCGCGGCGAGGTGGTGGCGCTGCTGGGACCGAACGGGTCGGGCAAGACCACCTGTTTCTACGCCATCGCGGGTCTCGTGAACCCCGAGGGCGGCCAGGTCCTGATCGACGGGCGCGACGCGACCTATCTGCCGATGTACCGCCGCGCGCGGCTGGGCATCGGATATCTGCCGCAGGAAACCTCGATCTTCCGCGGTCTCAGCGTCGAAGACAACATCGCCGCCATCCTCGACATCAGCCAGCCCGACCGGTCGTCGCGGCGCGAACGGCTCGAGGAACTGCTGAGCGAATTTTCCATCGAACACCTGCGCCGCGCACCGGCGCTGGCGCTCTCGGGCGGCGAACGGCGCCGGGTGGAAATCGCCCGCTGCCTCGCCGCCGATCCGAAATACCTGCTGCTGGACGAACCCTTTGCCGGGGTCGATCCGATCAGCGTGGGCGACATCCGGCACCTTGTCGCCGACCTCAAGAAACGCGGTATCGGCGTGCTGATTACCGACCATAACGTACGGGAAACGCTGGAAATTGTCGACCGCGCCTACATCCTGCACGACGGCACCATGCTGATGTCGGGCACGCCCGACGAGGTAGTGCGCAACGAAAACGTCAGGCGTGTGTACTTGGGCGACAACTTTCGCATTGGTTGATACAGATGCAGGTCGGATTGTCGGGTCTTTTCGGCCCGCCTCTGCCGGATTCAATTGACACGGGGGCGGATTGGGCGCTCAAATAAAGCCATGACGCTTCCGTTGGTTCGCATGTCTGGCCGCCTTGATCCCTTGACCGGGGCGGCCCGGTTCAAGCCGAAGGCGGGCGCGTTTTTCCAGAGTTAGGCGCAAAGTGGCTGGCCGGGATACGTCCCCGGTCCGTGTCGGCGCGCCTCGCCACAAGATAAAGGATGTACCATGCGCTATCAGATCACGGGAAAGCAGATCGACATTGGCGAAGCCCTTCAGACGCATGTGAAGACCGAACTGGGATCGGTCGTCGAGAAATACGCAGGCCGCCCCACCGACGCCGCGGTGATCTTTTCCAAGAGCGGGCACGAACATGTCTGCGAGGCGACCGTGCACCTGTCGACCGGCCTGACCGCGACGGCGAAGGCCCATGCCACTGAAATCTATGCCGCTTTCGACGGCTGCACCGAGAAGCTGGACAAGCAGCTGCGCCGCTACAAGCGCCGTCTCAAGGACCATCACAAGGTCCGGGCGGAACCCGTTGAACTCTTTGGCGCTTCCTCGTATATCCTCGCCAGCGAATCCGACGTGGCAGAGGATCTGGAACCGGACTCGCTCCAGCCCATCATCGTGGCCGAGATGGAAACCAAGATCCCGTCCCTGACCGTGGGCGAGGCGGTCATGCAGATGGAACTCGCGGGGGCACCGGTTCTGGTGTTCCGGAACGAAAAGAAGGACGGAGTGAACGTGGTGTACCGCCGCGACGACGGCAATATCGGGTGGATCGACCCGTAAACACCTCTCCAGAGCAGTGAGACCGCTCCGCCATTCAGAAGCAGGCAGCCGATGAAATTTGTCGACTTGATCAAACCTTCGGCCATCAAGGTCATCAACACCGCGTCCAGCAAGAAGCGCCTGCTGCATGACGTGGCTGATCTTGCCATGGCGGCTTATGGCATCGACGCCGACACGGCGGTCGAGGCCCTGATGGAGCGGGAAAGCCTGGGACCGACCGGCGTGGGGCACGGCGTCGCCCTGCCCCATGCGCGTATCGCCGGGATCGACGATGTGCTCGGCGTCTTCCTGTTGCTGGAAAAGCCGATCAACTTCGACTCGGTGGACCGGCAGCCGGTGGACGTGGTCTTTGGCCTCTTCGCCCCGGAGGACGCGGGCGTGGAGCACCTCAAGGCGCTGGCACTGGTGTCCCGCACCCTGCGCGAGGAAAGCGTCTGCGCCAAGCTGCGCGCCAACCACGATCCGGCGACGCTCTACACCATTCTGACGGAATCGCATTCGGTCCAGGCCGCCTGAGAGGGACGAACGCCTTTTAGCCCCAGTCCGAAAAGCCGAAGACGAGATAGTCACGCTGGTACGCGTCGCGGGCCAGATGTTCGATCTCGTCGTCGTAGATCTCGGCCAGCGAATAGGGCGCCCGGATCGGCACGCGCTCAGGGTCCGGCGGGCTGGGATGGCCGACCTGCATCGCCAGGGCTGGCAGGTAATCCGACATCTCGTCTTCGCGGATGACCATGTCCGGTAGCGCGAATTCCGACATGCCCTGAAGACATTGCGCCTGCGTCGCCCAATGAGCATCCACCCGCACGCCTGTCTGGCCCGACAGGCACGCTTTGACGAAGGCAAGCCAGGCGGTAAACGCCGTGCGATGCGCGGCAAGGTCGTACCCGTCGCCCGGCCCCTCCTCGGGCAGCGGCATGTTGTGGGCGCGGATCAGGGTCCTGCGGATCGCGGCGAAACTGCCGGGACCCGTGGTCAGGATCTTGGAACAGAAGGCTTCGTGGGCGCGAGCGACGGGATGGCGCAGCACCGTGAAACTGCGGTGGCCTTCGCGTTCGCGCATCCATTGCCGCAGGGATTTCTGGTTGAAATCCCGCAACAGACCGTCCTTGTCGACACCGTCCAGGGACGCCAGCCAGTCGGTCACCACGCCTTCGGGGCCGGACCGGATCGGCAGGTACAGAAGCGGCGACCGGGCCGCTGCGACGTAGGATGGCACCACCGGCCCGCGCCGCGGCTCGAAATTCGGTGTGCGGTTCAGGTTGAAGCGGTCGAGCCGCGCCAGCGCCGCCTCCATTTCGGGAAAATTCTCGACCTTGCTCTCGACCGGCTCGGGATTCTGACGCTTCAGCGACTTGTTGAGGCTGTCGAGCCGGGTCGGCACGCCCAGCCACTTGGCCAGCCCGTTCATCACCGCGACGTCCTGCAGATCCTCGTAGGCCACGTAGAACGCGGTCTGACCCGAGGTCTGCAGCGCGTTCATCAGCTGCACCTGGAAGTCCTGCAACTTGCCCAGGTGTTCCTCGAAATCGTCGGTGTCGAACCGCGCCTGCGCATCCTTGCGCTTTTTCACGTTGGTCAGTTTCCACTGCCCCGTCGCCTGCGCGATCTTCCAGCTGACGTAGCTGTCCACCGGGTTGCGGGTGAGGATGATCTTGGCACAGCGGTCGTCTTCGAGGATACGCGGCAGAACCCGTGCGTCGTGGTCGTGGAAGAACCGGAACCCGCCAATGCCGCCCGGCGTCGCCTTTGCGATGGTGCCGAGAAGTTCCTCGGGGTCGATGTTGCGCCGATGCTCGGTCACGCCGAGGATGTCGCGGGTATTGGGATAGCCGATGAAATGCGGGTTGAACGCCTCTCCATGACACGTGATGCCGTCGAAGGCATTAAGGTTCGCTTCCAGAAAGTTCGATCCGGTGCGCATCTCGGCAAAGACGACGAAATAGTCGAAGCGGTCGGTCATGGCGGGTTATTTCTTGACCAGGTACGGCTTGCGCGGGCGCGCGCCGTGCAGTTTCGGGATCGGGTCGACGGGGAAGTCGCCCATGAGATAGGGATGCATCCCCTGGTTCTTGAGGTTCTGCAGGAACTGGCCGAACCCGGTCAGGTCCTCCATCAGCGGTGCCTCGGCCAGGCGGCGCAGGCTCTTGTGGCCGATCTCGTCGATGATGACTTGCAAGGGCTCCATCGGGGATTCGATGAATTCGGCCATGGTCCAGATGCGGATGCGGGCCTTGGAATATGGGCTGCGCAACTCGTCCAGCATCTTGCTTTCGATCTTTTGCAGCGCCGCCGCCTCGGCCCGGATGTCGGCGAAATTGGCGTTGGACTTGAACAGCGGCACCGCCCAGGCGCCGGTGATGACAGACACCTGCGCATTGGGGTCCTCGGCGATCTGCCGGTTGATCTTGACGTTGTCGCGCGGACCGAACTGGAAACACTGTCGCTCCCCGCGGGTATTCCACAGCAGGTTGGTCAGAAAGGCGCGCGGATTGGCGTCGCGCAGCAGCGCGGTGTCGGGCAGCGCGCCGTTGATGATCGTCTGACCGCCGGCGAATTCCGCCCGCTCCGGCGCAAAGAGATGGCCGTGCACCTGCGCGCCTGTGGCCCGGGCCAGCCAGGCTTCGAAATCCTGGAACAGCTCGGAAAAGCCCTGAAAGACGGAATACTTAGCCGCCGTCACGCCGTTTTCCCAGCCGGGATTGGGATAGCGCGACTGCATGTAGAGCCCCGCGCGCCCGCGCGTCCGACGGTCCACCGCCTTGGCAAAGATGCGGTCGATCTTGCCGGGGTTGGGTTCCTGCCGGCTCATGGCGCCGTCGGGATCGGTCAGGAACGCCTGGTACAGACGCTCTGCATGCGGCCAGATCTTGCGCGCGACGAAACAGTCCGACCGGCGCAGAAGCTGCAAATGGTCGTCGTAGAAGATGTGCGGCTTGCCCTGGAAGTCGAACTTGGACAGCGTCAGCGACCGGCTTTCGATATTGGTGGAATAGAGCCGCGACAGGGTCTGGAAGTACGACTCGTCGGGAATCCAGACGTGCCGGAAATAGGCATCGTATCGCGTGCGCTCCGGATCCTGCAGGATGGCCGAAAGGGTCTGCCGCGTCAGGCACCACCACTGGCTGCCCATGTGCGGCACCACGCCCTTCGGCACACGGCGCCGGTAGCCGATCTTGCGCTGGAATTCGACGAAACGGTCGAAAAGGTAGCGGTTCTTGCGCCACGAGAAGGGGAACCGCATGGTAAAGCGTTCGTGATCCAGGCCGCCCACGGTCCAGGGCACGTCGGCGGTCGTGGCGCTTTCGATGAAATCGGTGCGCGGTCGGTCGGCAAGGTAGTCGATCAGCTCCTGAACCGGGCGCAGGGGCAGGCACGACCCCGAGGCCAGGTAGACATGGCGCACGTCCGGGAAATTCGCCAGCATCATCTCGGACGCGTCCTGGCTCGCGGCAACAAGCCCCCAGGTGCCCCATTCGCAGCGGTGCCGGCGCGAGAACAGGATCTCCGGCACGTCCGACACCGATTGCACGAACCCCTCGTAGACCTTGCGCGAGACCGATTTGTCGACGTGAATGACCACCGGGCAGCCGGCGCGGGTCCAGTGCCGCGCGACCTGTTCGGCCCGGCCCAGTGCGGTGTGCACCAGCATCACGATCCCGACGCTCATGCCCAGTTTCCCTTGGACATGAGACCCAGAATTTCGAGCTGACGCCAGTTGATGTACTTCTCGCTCCACTTGCACCAGAGGTCCGGGTTGTCCCGGATGCCCGCCGCATAGGCGAGGTATTCCTTGGACCCGGCGTAGTGCTGTTTCCGCTCCAGCTCTTCCTGCGCCTTGATCGAGAAGGTGTCGAGGAACTTGGTGTGCAAAAGCACGCCGCTTGCTTTCTCTCCACCCCATTCATCGTAGACAAGGTTCAGGCCGCGCGGCAGAAGGTTGTGGGTCGAGGACACGTAGGCATAGCGCCGGTCCCATTTCACCAGCGGAATCTTGTTGAGCGCCGGCGCGCGTTCGGGCTGATCGGCAAAGAACATGCGCGCCCGCGGCCCGCCCTGGATCCACAGGTTGCCGAACTTGGGGTTCTTCTTGATCGTGTAGTTTCCGGCATCGAACCACGACGCGATCTCGATAGGGTTCTGGCCGGGGCGGTAGGGTTCCGCGTCGATCCGGCCCTTGGGATACATGTCCAGCAGCATCGCCGAGAACGACTTGATCGACGAGGCGTCGAGCCAGTCTGTCAGTGCCCGCAGCGGACGGGTGTCGCAGAACGGGTAAAGAAAAAGCTCGTCGGGATCGACCACCAGCGTCCAGTGGCCGTGGGCGTATCTCATCTGCAGCCAGTTCAGCCAGTCGACCCCGAAGCGCGCACGCTTGTAGCTGGCGCGCGTCGTCCAGACCGACACGTCATCCTGGCGGGCAAGGTAGTCGAGCGATCCGTCGGTGGAATCGTT
Organism: Thalassococcus profundi; assembly: GCF_003344785.1. Taxonomy (GTDB): domain Bacteria; phylum Pseudomonadota; class Alphaproteobacteria; order Rhodobacterales; family Rhodobacteraceae; genus Puniceibacterium; species Puniceibacterium profundi. The sequence goes on from NZ_QPMK01000002.1 coordinate 276,397, forward strand.
GTCCACGAAAAAGAAGTGGTTGACCCCCATGTCGCGGTAATACTGAAGGAAATACGGCAGCCGCACGCCTTCGTTGCGCTGGGTCGAGAACAGCAGGATGTCAGACGGCGCGATCCGGTCCGTGCGGTTGGCCACGGGCCGCAGGTTCCGCCGCTTGCGGAAGGCACGAATACGCCATCGCCTGCGCTGAAGCCTCAGCCTGTAGGACTGCCATGCGCCCAAACTCGTCTACCTCGTACCGGCCGGCGTCCCGGCCCCAGTTTCCGCCCTATCAGATCGAGCTTAACACCGTCTTGAAATGCGCCGCCCAGCCGGGCGGGGAAAATGCCGGTGCCCGTCGCTGCCCGGCCGCGTGATCCCGGGCCATCTGATTGATTTTGTTGATCCAGAGATACCGATCCGAGACGCTTGCGTAAATGGGAATGTCGCCCAGCACCTCCCGATAGATCGGCAGCGTGTTGCACAGGACAGGGGTTCCCAGCGCCGCGGCCTCGACCGGGGGCAGGCCGTAGCCTTCGTAGAAGCTCGGGAAAAGGAAGCCGGCCGCGTCGCGGATCAGGCCGAACACAGCCGCATCGTCCATCCCCGGCAGTTCGTGCACCCGGTCGGGGGCCGCGTCGAGCCGGGCAAAGACCTCAGCGTTCTGCCAGCCGCGCGATCCGCAGATCAGCAGGTGCGCGTCGTCGATCTCGGGCCAGATGTCCAGCAGCAGCGCGTGGTTCTTTCGCGGCTCGATGGTGCCCAGCGTCACGAAATAAGGCGCGCCGGACCAAGCACCCTGCGGCGGCGTTCCGGCCTCCGGTACCGATACCCCCAGATGCGCCACCACCGTGCGCGGGCGGTGCGGCGCGGCCAGGCGCAGCACGTCCGCCTCGGTCGCCTTGGAATTGCACAGGATGACATCGGCGCGCGCTGCGGCGGTGTCGAGGAATGTCCGGGCGCGGGTCACCGATTGCGGGGTCTGCACCTCGGGATGGTCGATGGGGATCGTGTCGTGGATCATCACCGTCGAAACGGCGCCGCAGCGGTCCAGAGCGGTCCAGAAGCCGCGTGCGGGCCGGGTGTTGCCGACGTTGAAATACTGCACCCCGCGCGGCAGATGCCGCCGCAACATGCGCCTCAACCCGGCATGGGTGCAGCGATCCAGCGCGATGCGCCTCATGTCGGATTCCGCCCGCGCCCGCAGCGGCGCATCGCGGCGGCGCAGCCGCGACAGCAGGTCCCGGCGTCCCCAGTCCTGCGCCGCGATCCGGCGCGCCAGGTCGCGGCAGCCGTCGCCGTCCAGAAGCAGGTACCCGAGGTTCGTGCGCAGCAGTCCGAACAGCGGCCCGAACTCCGGCAGATGTGTCAGGTAGGCGTGTTCGACCCGGTCCACCCCGGTAAAGGCCTGTCCCGTGCGGCTGACCAGCCGGGTCAGGTCCAGGAGTTTTACCGGTCCGTCATCGCTCATAATGCCCGGTCCGCTGCCAGCGCCACGCATCCGCGATCATCTGGTCGAGAGTCGAGCGTTGCGGCTGCCAGCCCAGCTCTGCCTCGGCGCGGGTGGAGCCCGACACCAGCTTGGTCGCGTCGCCCGCGCGGCGCGGGCCTTCGGTGATCGGCACTTCGGTATTGGTGACGGCACGCGACGCGTCGACCACCTCGCGCACGGAAAAGCCGCGGCCGGTGCCAAGGTTGAAGACCCGGCTGCCGCGCTTGTCCTGCAGCCATTTGAGCCCCAGCACATGCGCGTCGACCAGATCGCAGACATGCACGTAATCGCGGATACAGGTGCCGTCGGGCGTGTCGTAATCGGTGCCGTGCAGGGTCAGCGCCGGACGCTTGCCGGCGATGGCGTCCAGCATCAGCGGCACAAGGTGCGTTTCGGGCTGGTGAAACTCGCCGACCTCCGCTTCCGGATCGGCACCGGCGACGTTGAAATAGCGGAAGATCACATACTTCAGCCCGAAGGCGTAGTCGAAATCCCGCAGGATATCCTCGATCGCACGCTTGGACGCGCCATAGGCGTTCAGCGGCTGCTGCGGGCTGTCCTCGTCCAGAACAACGTTGTCCTGTTCGCCGTAGGTGGCGCAGGTCGAGCTGAAGACGAAATCCAGGCACCCGGCCTCCACCGCCGCTTCGATCAAGGTGAGCGACCCGGTGACGTTGTTGCGCCAGTAAAGCCCCGGCTTGGTCATCGCTTCGCCCACCTGGCTCAGCGCGGCGAAGTGCATGACGGCCACTGGTTGCCAACGGCCGAAAACGGCGTCGAGCCGCGCGCGATCCAGCAGATCGCCCTGTTCGAACGGACCGAACTTGACCGCATCCTGCCAGCCCGTCGACAGATTGTCGTAAACAACCGGGGTGAACCCGGCCTGCGCCAGTGCCTTGCAGGCGTGCGAGCCGATGTAGCCCGCGCCGCCGGTCACAAGGACATGGCTCACGCCCCGTTACTCCGCCGCTTTGTCGAGCGCCACGATCTCGTGGATATAGCGCCGAAGATCATCCTTCAGGTCGTCGCGCGCCAGGCCGAAGGCGACTGTCGCCTGGAGGAACCCGGCCTTGGACCCGCAATCGAAGCGCTGGCCGCCGAAGCGCAGGCCATAGACGCCGTCATTGCCGCCGATCTCTTGCGCGATGGCGTCTGTCAGCTGGATTTCTCCGCCCGCGCCGGATTTCATCTTGTTGAGATTCTTCAGGATTTGCGGCGTCAGGATGTACCGCCCGATCACCGCGAGGTTCGACGGCGCCGTGCCCTTCTTGGGCTTTTCGACCATGCCCTTGACTTCGACCAGATTGCCGTTGTCTTCCTGCACATCGAGGATGCCGTATTTCTCGGCCATGTCCGCGGGCACTTCCATCGCCGCGACCATGTTGCCGCCGGTTTCCTCGTAGGCTTCGACCATCTGCTGCAGGCAGGGCTTCTCGGCCGCGATCACGTCGTCGGGCAGCATGACCGCGAAAGGTTCGTTGCCGACCAGACGCCGCGCGCACCAGACCGCGTGGCCCAGACCCAGCGCCTTGTGCTGGCGGATGTAGGCGATCTCGCCCGAATCCATGTTGGTAGATTTGAGGATCTCCAGAAGCTCGGTCTTCTCGGCCTTGCGCAGTTCTTGTTCCAGTTGCGGCGCATGGTCGAAATAATCTTCGAGCGCGCCCTTGCCGCGCGAGGTGACGAAGATGAACTCCCGAATGCCGGCGGCGCGCGCTTCGTCGATGGCGTATTGCACCAGCGGGCGGTCGACCAGCGTCATGATCTCTTTCGGCACCGATTTGGTCGCGGGCAAGAAGCGCGTCCCCAGCCCGGCCACCGGAAAGATCGCCTTGGTCACCTTGTTTCGCATTTACCCGCTCCTTGGTTTCAATCGCTTACGCGGCAGCCTCTCGCCGCCTTTGCCGCATGTCATACCGCAACGCGGCATCACACGGCCATAGGCAAGTTTTATCATACGCCGGCAAACGCGCGAAACCGGCGGGTCGTTGCAATTTCCGGTCAGAAACGCCGTAATTCAGCGAAAAGCGCCTTTTCCTGGGCAACCCTGCCCGCCAGAGTGCGCGCCTGGACCAGTGGCTCCGCCCGATCGCTGCGCCCGAACTGGCCGCCAGTCTGTTCCCAGAAACCGTCTGGGTGAAACCGCATCCGGTGATACAGCGCCGTCGGCGAAAAGCGGAAGACCGTCACGATCTGACCGGCCGCGACCGCGCTTCGCGCCTGCTTTTGCAGGATCGCGCGCTGCCAGCTGCGGCCCGAAAGCGCCAGATGCGCCGCGCCGGGGCGGGCGGGAAAGTCGAGAAACGGCCCGGAGGGCTCCGGCAGGGGGGCGGGCGCAGACAAGGCACGCCCCTGCCCGTCCTTCCAGCCGCGCCGCAATCCAAGCAACAGGCGCGCCACATCGCCGGCACCCAGAGGCCCGCGCTGCATCCAGGCCAGCAGCCGCGCGCGCTGCGCCCTGCGAAAGGCGTTCCAGGCAGGACCCCGTGCCGCTTCGTCGCAATGCTTGCGCAGGAACACTGCCAGCGACGCCCCGATCTCCGTCAGGTCGCGCGGGCTGCGGTCACGGTTGCGACGTGCGCTGGGGGCATAGCCATGGTGCACCTGCGCCATCGGCACCAGGACCGTACCATAGCCGGCGCGGTGCAGCCGCATGTTGAGATCGGTCTCGTCCAGGTAGAAACGGAAGGCCGGATCGAAGCCGCCAAGCTCTGCAAGCACCTGCCGGCGCACCGCCATGTTGGTGCCCTCGGTCTTGACCGCGTGGCCCGCCGGCACGTCGGGTTCGAACGGCTCCGTCCCCGGCTCGGACAGGGGATGGGCGGTGCCGGTCGCGTCGACACTGCGCGCCCGCCACTGAAAACCGATGCCGTTGCGGCCGCGCACAAAGCCGCCGGTGGCCGCGATCCCGGGGTCGTCGAAGGGGGCCGTCAGGTGGCGCAGCCAGGACGGTTCGGCCACCGCATCGTCGTCGATGAAGGCGACGATATCCCCGGCCGCCGCCACGATGCCCGCGTTGCGCGCGGCCGAGATGTTGGCCGCGTCGAAGGGGATGCACTTGATGCGTGCCGAATCGTCGCGGGCATCCACCGCGGCGGCCCCGCGCGGACAGGTGACGGCGATCACCTCGATGCGCGGATGATCGAGTTGCGAGAGGCCCGTCAGGCAAAGGTCGAGCGCGTCGGGCCGGCCGCGGCTGACGACAACGACGCTGACGCTTGGCCCGGCCACCGGGTCAGCCGTCCTTGAGCGTGATCCCGGGGGCGTAGGCGATGAAGAAGGGATTGGCGTAATTGAGCTTGCCATAGGCCAGCGGCGTGTGATCGTCGAAGCGCACGACGCGCCCGCCCGCCCCGGCCAGAACCGCATGTCCCGCCGCCGTGTCCCATTCCATCGTGCGCCCGAGGCGGGGATACAGATCGGCCTCTCCGGTCGCCACAAGACAGAACTTGAGCGACGACCCGGCGCTGGTCATGTCCTTGACCTCGTATTTCGCGATGTAGTCGTCGGTCGCCTGGTCGCGGTGGGATTTCGACGCCACCACCATCAGCGCGCTGTTGTTCGGGGTCGACACGCGGATCGGCCGCGTTTCTCCGGGCGTTTCGGGATCGAATTCCCCGGTTTCCTCGACCGACTTTCCGACGCTGTCGGTGTAGAACATGCGTTTCTTGGCCGGTGCGTAGACCACGCCGCGCACCGGGCAGCCATCTTCGACCAGCGCGATGTTCACGGTGAAATCGCCGCGGCGGTTGATGAATTCCTTGGTCCCGTCCAGCGGATCGACGATCAGGAAGGTGGTGGCATCCACCCTGTGGCTCGCCGCCTGTTCCTCGGTCACCAGCGCGACGTCGGGAAAGGCGGCGCGCAGCCCGTCCGAGATCAGCTCGTCCGCGGCCTTGTCGGCGGCGGTCACCGGGCTGTCGTCGGCCTTGACCTCAACGTCCATCTGGTCGGCGTCGTAGATCTCCATGATCTTGACACCGGCCTCGATCGCCAGGCGGCGCATTTCTCGGGTCAGGGTTTCGTAATTCATCGGGCCATCCTTCCGCCGCGGCTGCTCGGATTCATTGATTTAAAACACTCCGCCCCTTATGCTGCGGCAAAAGCGGATGGGCAAGGCACGCTTGCCGCAACAAGCCGCGCAGTCGGAGCAGGCCACATGTTTCAGCAATCCGCCCCCAAGACGCGGCTGGGATCGGCGATCTACATCGCCGAGCTTGTCTATCACAACTCGGTCCGGGCGGTGCGAAAGACCCACGGCAATGCCGTGATGTCGATCCTGATGAACATGCTGCAGACGGCGATCTTCGTGCTGGCGTTCTACTTCATGTTCATGATCCTCGGGCTGCGCGGCACGGCCCTGCGCGGCGATTTCATGATCTACATCATGACCGGCATCTTCCTGTACATGACGCATTCCAAGACCCTGGGCGCCGTCGCCGGGTCCGAGGGACCCGCCAGCCCGATGATGCAGCACGCGCCGATGAACACCGCCATCGCCATCCTTTCGGCGATGCTGTCGACGCTCTACATCCAGATGCTGTCGCTCTTCGTGATCCTGTTCATCTACGACGTGGCCTTCAATCCCTTCGTGCTCGAGGAAATCCACGATCCCATCGGCTGCATCGCGATGATCCTGCTGGCGTGGTTCTCGGGCGCGGCCATCGGCATGGTGCTGCTGGCCGCGAAACCGTGGTTCCCGACGCCGGTGTCGATCATCTCGACCGTCTATCAGCGCGCCAACATGATCGCGTCGGGCAAGATGTTCGTCGCCAACACGCTGCCACCCGCGATGCTGGCGATGTTCGACTGGAACCCACTGTTCCATGCCATCGACCAGTCGCGCGGCTATGCCTTCATCGACTACAACCCGCGCAATTCCAGCTGGGAATACGCGCTCTATTTCTCGCTCGTCTTCCTGATGATCGGGTTGATGGGCGAATTCTACACCCGCAAACACGCATCCGCCTCCTGGAGCGCCCGCCGATGATCCGCTTCGCCCTCGCCCTGTGTGTCGCCTGCCTCGCCGCCCTGCCCGCCCTAGCGCAGGACATCCGCTATCCGGCGCTCTTCGACGTCGCCGGCGTGGCGGCGAACGACGTGCTCAACATCCGCGCGGAACCCGACAGCGGGGCCGAAATCCTGGGCTCCTTCGCCCCGAAGGAAACCGGGATCGAGGTTCTGAGCCTCAACGACACCGGGCGCTGGGGCCTCGTGAACGTCGACGAACGCTCGGGCTGGGTGTCCATGGCGTTCCTGCGGCCGCAATTCCCCGGCACCGGCGCGCTGCCGCAGACCTTCGTCTGTTTCGGGACCGAACCGTTCTGGCGGCTGGACGCGACGCAGAACGGCACCAGCGCCTTCGGCGAGGTCACCGATCCCCCGACCGAGTTCGCCACCGGTCCCGTCATCGACGCCCGGGGCCGCACCGATGTCATGGCGCTGACCGCCGACGGATTGGTCGTCGTCCTGCGCCGCAACCTGTGCAGCGACGGCATGTCCGACCGCGCCTACGGCCTGTCGTCCGACATCGTCGTGAACGGCGAGGCGGTCTATTCCGGCTGCTGTACGGTGTCGCAGAAATAGCGACCCGGCGCCGCGCCCGTTCAGGTCACCACCCTCAGGGTCAGGTTGATCCGCCCACCGTTGGGCAGCAGCGTCGAGGACCCGAACCTGATCCGGTCCACGCCGTGATGGCGCAGCCGCGCATCGCCGCCCATCACCACCACGTCGCCCGATCCCAGCCAGACCGATTCAGTTTTGCCGCCGCGCTCCGCGTTGCCCATGCGGAAGAGCCCGTCGTCGCCAAGGCTCACCGACACCACCGGCTGGCTGAAATCGGCCTCGTCGCGGTCCTGGTGCAGGCCCATGCGCGCGCCCTCTCCGTACCAGTTGATCAGGCAGCATTCGGGCTGGCGCGGCGTCCCGGCGACCGCATCCCAGATCGCCAGCACCGACGTCGGGATCGGCGGCCAGGGCACGCCCTGCGGATGCGTTTCGGCATAGCGATACCCCTTGCGGTCGGTGATCCATCCGAAACGCCCCGCTGCGGACATGCGCACCGACATCGGCCGCCCGCGCGGCGTCACCGGCTGCACCAGCGGCGCCGCGGCCAGGACGGCGCGCAGATCGGCCACCAGCGCCTCTTGCGCCGCGCGGTCGAGGAAGCCCTGGTGAATCTCGAAACCCCGGAGTCGCAAAATCGTCGCCATGGCGGAGATATCCCGCAAAGCCCTGCGCAAATGCAAAGAAAAAGCCGCCAATTCGCGGATTCGGCCAGTTCGGGCCGCTTGCAGCACCCTGACCCCCTCCTTATATACCCTGCGAAGCGCGGGCCGGGTCCGTCTCGGCAGCGCGGAACCATCGGGGCAAGGATGCCGTAACGGGTCCGCGTTCCGCTCATCGCCTTGAATGACTAGAAGGGATCGAAAACATGGCCAAAGTGATTGGTATCGACCTCGGCACCACCAACAGCTGCATCGCCATCATGGATGGCTCCCAGCCGCGTGTGATCGAGAACTCCGAAGGGGCGCGCACGACGCCCTCCATCGTCGCCTTTACTGACGACGAACGCCTCGTGGGCCAGCCGGCGAAACGCCAGGCGGTCACAAACCCCGAAAATACCATCTTCGGCGTCAAGCGCCTGATCGGCCGTCGCAACGACGACAGCGATCTGGCCAAGGACCGCAAGAACATGCCGTTCGAGGTGATCGACGGCGGCAACGGCGACGCATGGGTGCGCGCCAAGGGTGACAAGTACAGCCCCTCCCAGATTTCCGCCTTCATCCTGCAAAAGATGAAGGAAACCGCCGAGAGCTATCTTGGCGAAGAGGTGACGCAGGCCGTCATCACCGTGCCCGCCTATTTCAACGATGCCCAGCGCCAGGCAACCAAGGACGCCGGCAAGATCGCGGGCCTCGAAGTGCTGCGCATCATCAACGAGCCGACCGCGGCGGCGCTGGCGTACGGTCTCGACAAGAAGGAAGCGCGCACGATCGCGGTTTATGACCTTGGCGGCGGCACCTTCGACGTGACCATCCTCGAGATCGACGACGGCCTGTTCGAAGTGAAGTCGACCAACGGCGACACCTTCCTGGGTGGCGAAGATTTCGACATGCGGATCGTCAACTACCTGGCCGACGAGTTCAAAAAAGAGAACCAGGTCGACCTGACCAAGGACAAGATGGCGCTGCAGCGTCTCAAGGAAGCCGCCGAGAAGGCCAAGATCGAGCTGTCCTCCGCATCGCAGACCGAGATCAACCAGCCGTTCATCTCCATGGGCTCCAATGGCCAGCCGCTGCACATGGTCATGAAGCTGACCCGCGCCAAGCTGGAATCGCTGGTGGGTGATCTCATCAAGGGGTCGATCAAGCCCTGCCAGGCGGCTCTCAAGGACGCGGGCCTGTCGACCTCGGACATCGACGAGGTGGTTCTGGTCGGCGGTATGACCCGGATGCCGAAAGTCATCGAAGAGGTGACCAAGTTCTTCGGGAAAGAGCCGCACAAGGGTGTGAACCCGGACGAGGTGGTGGCGATGGGCGCGGCCATCCAGGCCGGCGTTCTGCAGGGCGACGTCAAGGATGTCGTGCTTCTCGACGTGACCCCGCTGAGCCTGGGGATCGAAACGCTGGGCGGTGTCTTCACCCGCCTCATCGACCGCAACACCACGATCCCGACGAAGAAGAGCCAGATCTTCTCGACCGCCGAGGACAACCAGAACGCGGTGACCATCCGGGTCTTCCAGGGTGAGCGCGAGATGGCGTCCGACAACAAGATGCTCGGCCAGTTCAACCTCGAGCAGATCCCGCCGGCACCGCGCGGCATGCCGCAGATCGAGGTGACCTTCGACATCGACGCCAACGGTATCGTCTCCGTGTCGGCCAAGGACAAGGGCACGAACAAGGAGCAGAAGATCACCATCCAGGCATCGGGCGGCCTGTCCGACGATGACATCGAAAAGATGGTCAAGGACGCCGAAGCCAATGCCGAAGGCGACAAGAAGCGCCGCGAGCTGGTCGAGGCCCGCAACCAGGCCGAAAGCCTCATCCATTCGACCGAGAAGTCGATGGAAGAGCATTCGGACAAGGTTGACCCGACCACGATCGAGGCGATCGAACTGGCCATCGCTGCGCTCAAGGACGATCTGGAGAACGACGATCCGGACAAGATCAAGTCGGGCATCCAGAACGTGACCGAAGCCGCGATGAAGCTGGGTGAGGCCATCTACAAGGCCCAGGCCGACGAGGGCGACGACGCCCCCAAGGCCGCGGACGAAGGCGGGGCCCGGGGCGACGACGACATCGTCGATGCCGATTTCGAAGACCTCGACGACAGCAAGCGGGCCTGACGCCGCGCCTCGGAACCAATCAGGGGCCGGTCCGGACACCGGGCCGGCCCCTCGACGTTTCGTGCCAAAGGAGGGCTAGATGTCCAAACGCGATTATTACGATGTGCTCGGCCTGAAAAAAGGCGCATCGCCCGACGAGATCAAGAAGGCCTATCGCACCAAGGCCAAGGAACTGCACCCGGACCGGAACGCCGACAATCCTCAGGCGGAGAACCAGTTCAAGGAAGCCAACGAAGCCTACGAGGTCCTGAAGGACGCCGACAAGAAGGCCGCCTATGACCGCTATGGCCACGCCGCGTTCGAAGGCGGCATGGGCGGCGGCGGCGGTCCGCGCGGCGGCGGTTTCCCCGGCGGCGGACAGGGCGACTTTGCCTCGGCCTTTTCGGATGTGTTCGACGATCTCTTCGGCGATTTCATGGGCGGCGGACGCGGCGGCGGACGCCAGCGCGCGGCGCGCGGCGCCGACTTGCGCTACAACCTGCGCGTCACGCTCGAGGATGCCTATAACGGGCTGCAGAAATCGATCACCGTTCCGACCTCGGTGCAATGCGGATCCTGCAACGGCTCGGGCGCCGAAGGCGGTGCCGAGCCCACCACCTGCCCGACCTGTTCGGGCATGGGCAAGGTGCGCGCGACGCAAGGGTTCTTCACGGTGGAACGGACCTGTCCGACCTGTTCGGGTCTGGGCCAAATCATCAAGAATCCGTGCAACAGCTGCGGCGGCGCGGGCCGGGTGCAGAAGGAACGCGCCCTGTCAGTGAACATCCCCGCAGGCGTCGAAACCGGCACGCGCATCCGTCTTGCCGGCGAAGGCGAGGCCGGTATGCGCGGCGGCCCTCCGGGCGACCTCTACATCTTCATCGAGGTCAAGCCGCACGACCTGTTCGAACGCGAAGGCAACGCGCTGCACTGCCGGGTGCCGGTCTCCATGGCTTCGGCGGCCTTGGGCGGCGATATCGAGGTGCCGACCATCGACGGCGGCCGCAGCCGGGTGAAAATTCCGGCCGGTAGCCAGTCGGGCCGCCAGATGCGCCTGCGTGGCAAGGGCATGCCGGCCCTGCGCGGTGGTGCGGCGGGCGACATGTTTATCGAACTGGCGGTGGAAACCCCGGTGAACCTCACATCGCGGCAAAAGGAACTGCTGCGCGAATTCGAGGATCTCTCCGAGGACAACAACCCGGAATCGAAAAGCTTCTTCTCGTCAGTGAAAAGCTTCTGGGATTCGATGAAGGGCTGACGCGCCCCGTTATCCTGGACGACAAACGCCGCGTCGGCCCCACCGGCGCGGCGTTTTTTTCGTCACGTCACGTCGGCCACAGGCGTGGCGGGCCGCGCCCGCCGAATCCAGCGTGCGCGCAGGGCGCGCACTCCGCCGGATCACGCCTTGGCCAGCATCCGGCCCAGCGGACGGCCAGACAGGATGTGCACATGCAGATGCGGCACCTCCTGCACCCCATGCTCCCCGGCGTTCGAAATCATCCGGAACCCGTCCGTCGCCACGCCCTCCAGTTCGCAAACCTTGCCGATGGCGCGGGTGTAATCGACGATCTCGGCATCCGTCGCCTCCTGCGCAAAATGGTCGTAGCAGACGTACGGCCCCTTGGGGATCACCAGAACATGGCTGGGCGCCTGAGGATAAAGATCGCGGAACGCCAGCGTGTGTTCGGTCTCCAGCACCGTGGTGTTGGGAATCTCCCCGCGCAGGATCTTGGCAAAGATGTTCTGGTCGTCATAGGCATAGGCCATCGTCGCGGGCTCCTCAGTCAGCGAAAAGATAGTCGGTCATGGCGATCTCCATCGCCCGGTCCTGCGGGATCGTCAGGAAGTCTGCGATCAGACGCGCATTGGTTTCCGGCGGGTCGATCTCGCGCATCCGGGCATGGTTCTGGAACCCGGCATCGCGGATGCGGTCGGATTCGTGGGTCATGTCGTGGCGGATCGTCGGCAGCAGCCGGGCCAGCGTCTCGCGCGGGGTGCGGTCGCCCGCCAGCCCCACCCGCATGGCATGGCCGATCAGATAGTCGTCGCTGAACTGGCATTCGACTTCCAGAAGCCGCGTCACCGACCGGTCGCCGCAGAAATCCTCCAGCAGGTCGAGGTTCGCCGGGTCCATGCAGACGATCAGCCGGTCGGTTTCGTAGTAATCGAACAGCATCCGCATCAGCGCTCGCCGGTGCCGATGCCGCTTGCCCAGCGTCGACTGGATGCCGCCCAGGTCGGGCAGCGCCGTGCTCTCTTCGTTGAAGAGATATTCGATGGCGGGCACGTTGGTCACCTGACGGATGCGCTCAAGCAGGCGTTTGGCCACATGCCATTTCTTGCAGACCACGATCAGCAATTCGCGTTCGCGCCCCAGAGAGCTTTCGGTTTCCCAGAACCGCGAGGCAAAACGCCGCCCGATCCGGCCCTTGCTGGTCAGGAACTTGTAGAGCGACCGGCCCTCGTTCGAGATCTGGAACCGCGTGCCTTCAGAGGAATAGAGCACCCCGAGACGGCGCTTGAGCTCCGTCGCCTCGGGGCTGATCTTGCGGGCGAACAGGAAATCCTGGCTCAGCAGCAGGTCGTAGTGATCGTTGTAGAAGGTCACCGGCATGCCGTAGTCGGAAAACATCAGAAACGTCAGCGTCCGGCTGTCGATCTCGTTCTCGGGCACGAGGTGGCGCACGAGGGTCTGGAAAAACGTCTCGTCCGGGATCCAGGTGGTTCTGAAGAACCGCATGACATCCGGCCGGTCGCGGCAGAAGTCGAGGATCCATTCCACAGTGCGTCGGCGCAGACACCACCATTGGCTGCCGATCTGGAGTTGCAGATCGTCCGGGATCGCCCGCGTCAGTCCCAGCTGTTTCTGCAATGCGAAGGCGGCGTAGAACCGGCGTTTCTGGGTGCGTTCGTTGAACCAGTGCCGGTAGATCAGCCGCTCTTCCTTCCAGCCGGTCTTGATCCAGTCCGACGCGAAATAGTCGAAGCTTTCGATATAGTCGACCTCGCGCCGGTCGAGGAATTCATGCGCGTATTGCGCAGACTTGATCGCCATGCAGTCGCCCGACAGCATGTAGAAATGCGTGGCGCGGGGAAAAGCCTCCACCGCCGCCTCGGTGGCCAGCAGCGTCGCCTGCACCAGGCTCCATTCGCCCCAGCCGCATTTGATCCGTTTCTTCGCGAAGGTGACGTTCGGATTGGCATCGAGCGCCTTGCGGATGCGCGCGAAATCAACGGCCTTCGCGCGGGCATCGAAATGGATCGAAATGTAATCGCCCACGGCCGTCAGGCTCTGCGCCTGCTTGATGATGGCGTCAGGATCCTTGTGGCACAGCAGAATAAACGCAATTTTCGCCATATCCGAAACAGTCTGCCTTATTCTTGCCCGATTGTTTATGTTGATACGGGTGAACAGGCGTTGAACAAACCCGGTTTGTTTGCTTTTTTGGCGCTATAAGCCGCCCGTGACAAGTGCGGCACGGATTTCGGAGGCAGGAGCATGGGGTTTCCAGGGACTTGGATGACCGAGAGCGAGAGCGTGGTGTATCGGGTCGTGCCGAAATGCGCCTGCTCCACCATCGGTCAGATCATGTTTTATTCGGACCATGGAAAGTTCTTCGACGGCGACATTCACGACGCCGAGAAGGGGCTGCACAAATGGGCCCGCGAGGACAGCCAGAAGCTGATCAACGCCAACGTCAAGACCCACACGTCCTATGCCTTTACCTGCGTGCGCAATCCGTACACGCGCATCCTGTCGTCCTTCTTCGACAAGATCTGCGGCATCCAGCGTAACGGCAAACGCTACCGCGGAAACCTCGTACCGCTGTTGATCCAGAAATACGGGATCGAGGTCGGCGGCGACGACGGCAAGGAAGAGTTCGACCAGATCCGCAGCTTCCGCCGGTTCCTGCTCTTCGTGCGCGACACCATCCGCTGGCGCCGCCCGATGGAGCCGGACATCCACTGGTCGGCGATGTCGGGCCATGTCAGCACCTTCATCGTCAACGGCGGCCGCTACAACAAGATCTTCTGGACCGAGGCCTTCAACGACGGGATGCAAGATGTGCTGAGCGCCATCGACACCCCGCACAAGGTCGACCTGGGCAGCATCCCGCGTTTCAACGAATCGGAAGGCCACGGACCCAAGCGGGCGCATCCGGTAGAAGATTATTTCGACGACATGGCCATGCACCTGATCTACGAGATCTACCGCCGCGATTTCGACCTGTTCAAATACGACTTCGAAAATCCGGCCAACAAGATGCCGATCGGCGAGATCGACCTGGACGAGGTTCATGCCAAGTTGGGCGACTGACCGCGCCGAAAATGTTTCGCATCAATTCGGACTCACTTTACTCTGCCTGAAGCCAAGGATTTCAAAGCGTTGAGTGACGCTTTCCGTTTCGGGTCACACGCAAAACGCTCTAGTTCAACTGGTTGCCGTATTCCTCGAACGCGTCCTGCACCCCTTTGATCCAGTCCGGGGGGTCATCCGGCCATGGCGTGAATTCGGCACTGATGGTGCCGTTGTAGCCGCTTTGCAGGATGTCGCGCAGCAGTGCCGCCTCTTCGGCGCGCGCCATGTTCGGGGCGCCGCGTTTTTCCAGCCCGGCGATCTGCACATGGGTAGCGCGGTGGCCGTAATCCGCCCAGACCTGCCGTGCGTTGCCGTGGATGCGGCTGGCGTGCCAGGCGTCGAACTGCAAACCGACGTTGCTGCGATCCACGGCATCGAGGATTCGCGCCGCCAGCGCGAAATCGCCCAGAAAATAGCCGGGCATGTCGCCGGGATTGAGCGGTTCGATGGTCAGCCGCCGGTCCGGAGTCCAGTCGGCCGCCAAGCGCAGATTTTTCACGAAAGTGTCAAAGGCCGCGGGGTCGGTCGTCCGCCCGGCCATCACGTGGATGCACCCTACCCCGAGATGCCGGGCATAGGTTCGCGCGATGGCGAATTGCGTCATGAACCGCGCCGTCGCGCCGGGGACCGCCGCGCAGCCCCGCGCGCCTCTCTCCCACTGGTTCTCCGCGGTGTTGACCAGAACCATCTCGGACCCGCTGGCGGTCAGCGCGCGGTCCCATGCCGCCAGCGAATGGTCGTAGGGAAACAGACATTCCACCGCATCAAAGCCGGAATCCCGCGCCAGGGACGGGCGGACCAGCAGCGGCGCATCCCACGTCAGCGTGGTGATGTTGGCAACAAGTCGCGGCGTTTTTGGCATGGCTCACCCTGGAAGATCGTCCGAGGGTATCATGGGAAAGAACTGCCCGCCCGACCAAAGACCGAACCAGCGCTTTCCATCGACCTCGTGGTGCGCGCCCAGCTCCACCAGCCGGTAAAAGCTCTTGCGGTCGATCAACGCCTCGAGATTGGCCCGGATCAGCACGTAGGGCGACGGCTCTCCGGTCTCGGCGTCGCGGACCACGCGGATCGGATGGTCCGGCCCGGCGGCGGCGGAATCGCCGACATGAGTGTGAAAGGTCAGGAGCTGGTCTTTTCCATCTCCCTCGGCCTCGAAATCGGTGGCGACGAACGGCGCGTCATCCACGGTGATTCCGACCTTTTCCACCGGCGTCACGAGGAAATATTTGTCGCCGTCCTTGCGCAGGATGGTCGAGAAGAGCTTGACCAGCTCGAATCTGCCGATCGGCGTTCCAAGATAGAACCAGGTGCCGTCGCGGGCGATCCGCATGTCCAGATCGCCGCAGAACGGCGGATTCCATTTGTGCACAGGCGGAAGGCCTTTCGCCTTGGCGCTGCGCACCGACGCCGCGATCCCCTCTGCCGAGGGTGTCACAACATTTTGTGTGCTCATTGCTTTTGCCATTTCTCTGCTGCGCGATACACTCTCTCCTATTCGAGGTAGCCTGCACAGGAGAATTTCCATGGCCGACGCCGAAAATCTGGTCGCCGACATTGAGGCGCTGGAGCGCAAGCTGGCGGAAGCCAAGCAGGCGATCACCAAGCGGTTCATCGGGCAGGAGCGTGTCGTGGACCTGACCCTGTCGGCCTTGCTCTGCGGCGGACATGCGATCCTGATCGGCCTGCCCGGCTTGGGCAAGACGCGCCTGGTTGAGACGCTGAGCACGGTCATGGGCCTGAACGGCAACCGCGTGCAGTTCACGCCCGACCTGATGCCCGCCGACATCCTCGGCTCCGAGGTTCTGGAAACCGGCGCCGACGGCAGCCGCGGGTTCAAGTTCATCCCCGGCCCGATCTTCTGCCAACTTCTGATGGCGGACGAGATCAACCGCGCCTCGCCCCGCACGCAGTCTGCGCTCTTGCAGGCGATGCAGGAAAAGGTCGTGACCGTCGCCGGCATGGACCGCAAGCTCGACGCGCCGTTCCACGTGCTGGCGACGCAGAATCCGATCGAACAGGAAGGCACCTATCCCCTGCCCGAGGCGCAGCTTGACCGCTTTCTCGTGCAGATCGACGTGGCCTATCCCGACCGCGCCACCGAACGCGACATCCTTCTGGCCACCACCGGCACCGAGGATGCGCAGTCGCATCAGGTGTTCGACACCGAAAGCCTGCTTGCCGCGCAGACCTTGCTGCGCCGGATGCCCGTGGGCGACGCGGTGGTCGAGATGATCCTCGATCTGGTGCGCGCCTTCCGCCCCTCCGATCCGTCGGCGGGCGAGCGCGTGCGCGAAACCGTGGCCTGGGGCCCCGGCCCGCGCGCCGCGCAGGCGCTGATGCTGACCGTCCGCGCCCGCGCGCTTCTTCAGGGCCGGCTGGCGCCGTCGCCCGAGGATGTGCTCGACATGGCGCGCCCGGTGCTCACCCACCGCATGGCGCTGTCCTTCTCGGCCAAGGCCCGCGGCGAAGACCTCGGCGCGCTGATCGACCACGTGGCGCAGGGCATGATGCGCACCGAGGCCGCTGCGTGATACCAGCCCTCGCCCTAAGGCAGCAGGCAGAAGAGGAGGCGGCCCGTCTGCCCGCGCTGCTCGCCCGCGCCGAGAAACTGGCGGGCACCGTCCTCTTGGGCGAACATGGCCGCCGGCGGGCGGGCCAGGGCGACGATTTCTGGCAGTACCGCCCGCTGCAACCGGGCGATTCCCGCCGCAGCATCGATTGGCGCCGTTCGGCAAAGGGCGATTCGGATTTCGTCCGCGAACGCGAATGGCAGATCGCGCAAAGCGTGCTGCTCTGGCTCGATGGCGCGGCCTCGATGCGGTTTTCCAGCGACAAGAACCTGCCCACCAAGGCCGAACGCGCGCGGCTGCTGACCCTGGCGGCGGCGATCCTGCTCATCCGCGGCGGCGAACGCGTCGGCCTGACCGGCTGGACCCTTCCACCCCGGCGCGGGCAGGAACAGGTGCTGCGGCTCGCCGAAGCCTTTACCACGGACGATCCCGACGATTATGCCACGCCCGAGGCGCGCGGCATGCTGCCCCACGCCCGCGCCATCTTTGTCTCGGACTTCCTCGGCAACCTCGATCCGGTCGAAGCGGCGCTGACCAAGGCCGCCGACCGCGGCGTTCGCGGCGTCATGCTGCAGGTTCTCGACCCGGCCGAAGAGGCGTTTCCCTTCGAAGGCCGCACCATCTTTGAAAGCGTCGGCAAGTCGGTCGCGCACGAGACGCTCAAAGCCGGCGACCTGCGCAGCCGCTATCTAGACCGGCTGGCCGAGCGCAAGGCGCGGCTCGACACGCTGTGCCGACTCACCGGCTGGCAATACCGCTGCCATCACACCAACGCATCGGCGCAATCCGCGCTCCTGTGGATCTACCGCGCCATGGACGGAGGTCACGGATGACCCTTTTCGGCGCGCTCGGTTTCACCGCGCCCTGGCTGCTGCTGGGGCTGCTGGCCCTGCCGATCCTCTGGCTGATCCTGCGCGCGGTGCCGCCCGCGCCGATCCGCCGCCTGTTTCCGGGCGTGGTGCTGCTGCTTGGACTCAAGGATGACGAACAGGTCAGCGACCGCACGCCCTGGTGGCTCTTGCTGCTGCGCATGCTCGCCGTGGCGGCGGTGATCCTCGGCCTCGCCGGTCCTGTGCTGAACCCTGAACCCGAAGCCGCCGGATCGGGCGATGGCCCGCTGCTGGTGGTGATGGACGCCAGCTGGGCCAGCGCCGCCGACTGGCGCGCCCGGATCGAAGCGACGGAC
The DNA here is from genome assembly GCF_003344785.1 of Thalassococcus profundi. Lineage (GTDB taxonomy): Bacteria > Pseudomonadota > Alphaproteobacteria > Rhodobacterales > Rhodobacteraceae > Puniceibacterium > Puniceibacterium profundi. Next base: position 294,313 of record NZ_QPMK01000002.1, read on the forward strand.
GCGCTGCTGGTGCAGGCGTCGCGCGCCGACCGCACCGCCGCGCTGGTGCGCCTGACCGATCCGGAGCCGCCGGTGTTCCAATCAGCCGACAGCCTGCGCAGTTCGCTGCCCGGCGTTGTGCCCGACCCCTGGCAGCCCGGTCCCGAAGAGGTGGCGCGCTTCATCGCCGCCCTGCCCGAGGGTGGCTTCGACACCTTCTGGCTCTCCGACGGGCTGGCGCGCGACGACCGCGAAGAGATGCTGGCGGCGCTTGAGGATCGCGGCGCGGTCACGGTCTTCGAAAGCCCGCGCAGCCTCTATGCGCTGCAACCCGCCACCTATGCCGACGGCAACGTGGTCCTGAACCTGCGCCGCCTGCGCCCCGGCCCCGAGGCCGAAGTCTCCATCGCCGCGCACGGTCTGGACCCGGCGGGCAACCCGGCCATCCTCGCCCGCATTCCGGGCCGGTTCGAGAGCGATGCGCGCGAGGCCACCGCCGAGCTATCGCTGCCGGCGGAACTGCGTGCCCGCATCACCCGCTTCGAGATCGAGGGCCAGCGCAGCGCCGGAGCCGTGGCGCTGCCCGACGATTCCCTGCGCCGCCGCGAGGTCGCGCTGATCGCCGGCAGCCAGGACCGCGAGGGGCTCGAACTGCTCTCGCCGTTGCACTACCTCACCCGCGCGCTGGAACCCAATGTCGATCTGCTGGACGGCGCTCTCATGGACATCCTGCCCGCAAACCCGGACGTGATCGTGCTGGCCGATGTCGCCACGCTCAGCGCCGCCGAGGAAGACGCGGTGCTGGAATGGATGGAGAACGGCGGGCTGCTCCTGCGCTTTGCCGGGCCGCGGCTGGCCGCAAGCGACGTCAGCCGCGACTCCGAAGATCCGCTGATGCCGGTGCGCCTGCGTGCGGGCGGCCGAACCGTCGGCGGTGCGATGAGCTGGGGCGAGCCGAAATCGCTGGCGCCCTTCGCGTCGGAAAGCCCGTTCTTCGGGCTGGAGATCCCCGAGGACGTCACCGTCACCGCCCAGGTCATGGCGCAGCCCGACCCGACGCTGGCCGACCGCGTCATTGCGCAGCTCGACGACGGCACGCCGCTGGTCACCCGCAAGCGCGTTGGCCAGGGGCAGGTCGTGCTGGTGCATGTCACCGCCAATGCCGAATGGTCGTCGCTGCCGCTCTCGGGCCTTTTCGTGCAGATGCTCGAACGTCTGGCCGTCTCCTCGACCCCCGCCATGCCCGAGGTGCAGGACATGGAGGGCACGGTCTGGCAGCCCGAGATGGTGCTCGACGCCTTTGGCGCGCCGCGCGATGCGGGCAACCTGCCGGGCGTCGCGGGCGAGGACCTTGTCACCGCGCCGCTGGGTCCCGACCTGCGCCCCGGTCTCTACCAGGGCGCGGAGCGGAGCCTTGCCCGCAACGTGGTGACCGCAGACACGGCGCTGGAGCCGGTCGTCTGGCCGCAAAACGTGCCGGTGCAGGGCATGATCCGGGCGCAGGAAACGCCGCTGGCGGGCTGGCTGCTGGCGCTGGCCATAGCCCTGCTGCTGGCGGACGTGATCGCGTCGCTGGCGCTGTCGGGCCGGTTGCGCAGCGCACGGGCCGCGGCGACCGTGCTTGCGGCTCTGATGCTGATGCCGCAGACCGGGCGCGCGCAGGATACGACCGACGCCATGGCGCTGGCCGCGACCTCAGAGGTGACGCTGGCGCATGTGCTGACAGGCGACGACCGCATCGACGACACCGCGCAGGCGGGGCTGCGCGGCCTGTCGGACACGCTGTTCTTCCGCACATCGGTCGAACCCGCCGACCCCATGGGCGTCGACCTCGAAACCGACGAACTGGCGTTCTTCCCGTTCCTCTACTGGCCGGTGACACCCGACCAGCCGACGCCCTCGGCCGAGGCCTATGCCAAGCTCAACACCTACCTGCGCTCGGGCGGCATGATCCTCTTCGACACCCGCGACGCCGACGTCGCCCGGTTCGGCGGATCGAGCCCCAACGGACGCAAGCTGCAGGCGCTGGCGGAACCGCTGGACATCCCGCCGCTGGAGCCGATCCCGCAGGACCACGTCCTGACCCGCACCTTCTACCTGTTGCAGGACTTCCCGGGCCGCCACGCCGGCCGCGACGTCTGGGTCGAAGCGGCGCCGCCCGATGCGGAGCTGATCGAAGGCATGCCCTTCCGCAACCTCAACGACAACGTCACACCCGTGGTCATTGGCGGCAACGACTGGGCCACCGCCTGGGCAACCGACGCGCGCGGCAACCCGAGCTTTCCCGTAGGCCGCGGTTTCGCCGGAGAACGGCAGCGCGAGATCGCCTACCGCTTCGGCGTCAACCTGGTCATGCACGTGCTGACCGGGAACTACAAATCCGACCAGGTGCACGTGCCTGCGCTTCTCGACAGGCTTGGACAATGACCGGAACCATCCTCTTCGACCCGCTTCTGCCCTGGCCGCTGGTGGCGGCTCTGGCCGCTTTGGCAGCTCTTGGCGTGGTGCTGGCGCTTTGGCGCGGGCTGTCGGGCTGGGCCTTGCGCGCGCTTGCGGGCCTGGTGCTGGTCGGCGCGCTGGCGCAGCCGTCCTACCAGGTCGAGGACCGCGCGCCGCTGTCGGATATCGTGCTCATGCTCGTCGACACCAGCGCCAGCCAGCGGCTGGCCGAGCGCGCGGGCGTCACCGAAGAGGCCGCGACAACGCTCGAGGCGCGGCTTGCAGGCCGTCCCAATACCGAGGTGCGCCGCATCGAGGTCGGCGACGGCGAGGAGGACACCGGCACGCTGCTGATGTCGGCGCTGAACGCGGCGCTGGCCGAAGAACCGCGCGCCCGGATCGCGGGCATCCTGCTTCTGTCCGACGGGCGGCTGCATGACCTGGAACGCGCGCCGGATTTGCCCGCGCCTATGCATCTTCTGATGACGGGTCTCGAGACCGACTGGGATCGCCGCCTGATCGTCCGCAACGCGCCCGCTTTTGCGATCCTGGGCGAACCGGTGCAGCTGACCCTGCGGATCGAGGATGACGGGGCCGCACCGGAGGTGGACAGCACGACGCTGAACATCTCTGTCGACGGGGCCGAACCGCAAAGCTTCGAGGTCGCCGTGGGGCAGGACATCGAATTGCCCGTGACCCTGCCGCACGGCGGGCGCAACGTGATCCAGTTCACCGTGCCCGAGGCCGACGGAGAGCTGACCGACCGCAACAACTCGGCGCTGGTGCAGATCAATGGCGTCCGCGACCGGCTGCGCGTGCTGCTTGTCTCGGGCGAGCCGCATGCGGGCGGGCGCACCTGGCGCAACCTGCTGAAATCCGACAGTTCGGTCGACCTCGTGCATTTCACCATCCTGCGTCCGCCGGAAAAACAGGACGGCGTGCCGGTCACCGAACTGTCGCTGATCGCCTTTCCAACCCGCGAACTGTTCCTCGAGAAGATCGAGGATTTCGACCTGATCATCTTCGACCGCTACAAGCGGCGCGGCATCCTGCCGTCGATCTACCTCGATAACGTGCGCAACTACGTCGAGAACGGCGGCGCCGTGCTGATCGCCGCCGGTCCCGATTTCGCCAGCGCCGACAGCCTGTACCGATCGCCCCTGTCCGAGGTGCTGCCCGCGGAACCCACGGCGCGCGTGGTCGAGGAAGGTTACCGTCCCGCCATCACGGACCTTGGCGAACGCCACCCGGTCACCGCCGGCCTCACCGGTCAAGAGAGCTGGGGCCGCTGGCTGCGCCAGATCGAGGTGACGCCCGGCGACAGCGGCGACGTTGTGATGTCCGGCGTCGAGGATCGGCCTTTGCTGGTGCTCGACCGCGTGGGCGAAGGCCGCGTCGCATTGATGGCGTCGGATCACGCCTGGCTCTGGAACCGTGGTTACGAGGGCGGCGGACCGCAACTGGAGCTGTTGCGCCGGCTCGCGCACTGGATGATGAAGGAACCCGAGCTGGAAGAAGAGGCGCTCTTTGCCGAGCCCACCGGGCAGACTATGCGCATCATCCGCCGCACGCTGGAAGAGTCGGTCGGGACCGTGACCGTCACCCGCCCCGATGGCGAGACCGAAGAGGTCACGCTGGAAGAGGTGAGTCCCGGACGGTTCGAGGCGATCTATGAAGGGCCGCAGATCGGGCTCTACCGGCTGAGCGAGGGCGACCAGAACGCCGTCATCGGCCTAGGCCCCGCCGCGCCGCGCGAGTTCGAGCAGACCATCGCCTCGGCCGACGCGCTGGAGCCGGTGATCGACACCATGCGCGGCGGCGCGCCGCGGCTCGAAGACGGGCTGCCGCAACTGCGCGAGGTCAGCATGGGCCGCCCCGCCGCCGGGCGTGGCTGGATCGGCCTGACACCGCGTGACGCCTACGAGACGCTGAACGTCACGCAGACCCCGATCCTGCCGGCCTGGCTGGTGCTGCTGCTGGCCTCGGCGCTGATTGTCGGCGCCTGGCTGCGCGAAGGGCGCAGCTGAGCCAGCCGCGCGAAAATAAGCCTTGAACGCAGGGATCGCGCGTTGGCCTTTGCCTGGGCATTTCAGCCTTCTGGGGATAGCTCCATCTCGTAAACCGGTCCGGTCCAACCGTGGACCGAACACTTGGCGCGGATGAACACACGGCGCGTGCCGTCGGGCACGGTCACCGCGCTCAGCGACCGGGTGAAGGGCTGTTCGGCGACATGCGGATGCATCAGCTCGCGCACCGCGATCACGTGGCCATCGGCATCGACCACGTCCCAGCCATCGGCGTAATGATCCCATCCGGTGTCGGGATGTTTCAGCGTCACCTCGAACCGCCAGCCCATGCCGACCTTCTCGGCGGTGGCCGCGACCACCTCGGGCTCTTCGGCAAGCGCCAGTGCGGGGGTGCTTAGGGCAAGGATCACGGCAATCGGTTTCATGTCGGCCATCCTATCAGTATCGGCGCGGCGGCACGCGTCACGTGTGCGTGTCGAACATGTCATCGGAGGAGTCCAGCAAAACCCGCCGCGACTCCGACGCGAATTCACGGCGCAGGATCACCAGCGCCGTGAAGAGCGCCGCCAGGATCAGCGCCGCCCCGCCCAGCAGCCAGGCCGCCGCGGCGATGCCGAAATAGACCGACCGCAGCCCGCGGTTATAGCCGCGCGCGGCGGTGACGTTGATCTCTCCGGCCTTGGCGGCGCGGGGCATCGCCAGGGGGTCCTGCGGGTCGTTCGGCACCGCCGCCATGAGCACGGCGCAATACCCGAACAGCCGGTGCGACCAGACGAATTTCAGAAAGGCGTTGGTGGCGAAGACCAGCATCAGCATCAGCTTGACCTCCCAGACGAAGGTCGGCGCGCGGTCGAAGGTCAGGTCCTCGGCCACCCCCCGCAACAGGTCCGCGTTGCCGATCAGCGCCAGACCGCCGCCGATGGCGATCATGCTGGCCGAGGCGAAGAACGCCGTGCCCTGCCGCAGGTTGCCGATGATCTGCGAATCGAAGATGCGCGGATCGCGGCTGACGAAGTGTTTCATCCACTCGCGCCGGTAGTCCGCCATCAGCGCCGACACCGAAGGCCGCGTGCGCGGCGGATGTTCGATCAGCTGGGTCGAAGCAACCCAGACCAGCAGCAGGATCGCAACGGCGACCCGGTCGAGGGTCGAGAACAGTGCGATCTGCTCCAGCAGGTTCACCGGCATCAGAACGGCTTGACCACGACGACCCAGAGGATCGCGATGACCCCGAACACGCTGATCTCGTTGAAGATGCGCAGATAGCGGTCGGATTCGGTGAAGACCCCCCGCCGCGCCCGCAGCACCATGCGCCCGGTCCAGCCGTAATGCGCCGCAAGTGCCAGCACCAGCGCCAGCTTGACCCAGACCCAAGGCGCGAAGCCCCACTGGCCGCCGAGCCAGAGCCCGGTCAGAAGCGCGATCACCCCGAGCCCGGCGGAAAAGCGATAGAGCCGGATGGTCAGGTCGCCGAGCGGCCCGAAGTCGTTCAGCGCGGCATATTCGCGCTTCCAGTAGATCAGCGCGCGGGGCACGGCGAAGATGCTGGTCATCCAGCCCATCACGCAGAGAATGTGTATGATCTTGACCCAAGCCATGGCGAATCCCTGCGCCAGCGCGCAAGAATGCGCAAGATGCCGCAGGGAGCCGCCCCAAAAGTTTTTGCGAACGCGTCATTTTGGTATAGATATCTTACCAATCAGGAGGGAACCGCCATGCAGATGCCCACACCGGACTCCGCCATCCTAGCCCGCAAACCGCAGATCGTGGCGCGCCTGCAGAAGGTGCTGGCGCCGGACGCGGTGATTTCCGAAGAGGCCGAAACCCGCGCCTACGAATGCGATGCGCTGACCGCCTACCGCTGCCCGCCGCTGGCGGTGGTCCTGCCCGCCTCGACCGAAGAGGTGTCGGCGGTGCTGCGCATCTGTCACGAGGAAGACGTGCCGGTGGTGCCGCGCGGGTCGGGCACGTCGCTGGCCGGCGGCGCACTGCCGACCGCGGACTGCGTGATCCTTGGTGTCGCACGGCTGACCGAGGTTCTGGAGACCGACTACGACAACCGCTTCATCCGCGTCCAGACGGGGCGCACCAACCTGAGCGTCACCGGCGCCGTGGAGGAGAACGGTTTCTTCTATGCTCCTGACCCGTCGAGCCAGCTGGCCTGCGCCATCGCCGGCAACATCGCGATGAACTCGGGCGGCGCGCATTGCCTGAAATACGGGGTCACCACCAACAACCTGCTGGGCGTCACCATGGTGATGATGGACGGCACCGTGACCGAGATCGGCGGCGCGCATCTGGATGCGGCGGGCTATGACCTCTTGGGCCTGATCTGCGGGTCCGAAGGCCAGTTGGGCGTGGTCACCGAGGCGACGCTGCGCATCCTGCACAAGCCCGAAGGCGCGCGACCCGTCCTGATGGGATTCGACAGCAACGAGGTCGCGGGCGAATGTGTGTCGGACATCATCAAGGCGGGCGTCCTGCCGGTGGCGATCGAATTCATGGACCGCCCCTGCATCGAGGCCTGCGAAGCCTTTGCCAAGGCCGGCTACCCGATGTGCGAGGCGCTGCTGATCGTCGAGGTCGAAGGTTCGGATGCCGAGATCGACGAACAGCTGGGCCTGATCCTGCAGATCGCGCGCCGCCACAACCCGGTGGAGCTGCGCGAGGCCAAGGATGCCGACGAGGCCGGGCGCATCTGGCTGGGCCGCAAGTCGGCGTTTGGCGCAATGGGGCAGATCAACGACTACATGTGCCTTGACGGCACGATCCCGGTATCGTCCCTGCCGCATGTGCTGGGCCGCATCCGCGACTTGTCGGACCAGTACGGGCTCAAGGTCGCCAACGTCTTCCACGCGGGCGACGGCAACATGCATCCGCTGATTCTCTTCGATGCCAACAAGGAGGGCGACCTGGAACTCTGCGAGGCGTTGGGGGCGGACATCCTGCGGCTTTGCGTCGAGGTCGGCGGCTGCCTGACCGGCGAGCATGGGGTGGGCATCGAGAAGCGCGACCTGATGGTGGACCAGTACGATCCCGCCGACCTGGAGTGCCAGATGGCGGTCAAGGACGTGTTCGATCCGCAATGGCTGCTCAATCCCGCGAAGGTGTTTCCGCTGGATGCCTCGGAAAGCCGCCGCAGCCTTGCGCTGGCGGCGGAGTGACGACCGGGGCGCTGCCCCGGACCCCGGAGGTTTATTGGCAAGATGAAGATGATCCCAGAGACCGAGGCCGAGCTGGCCGAGAGCATCGCGGCGGCTACCGGTCCGTTGCACGTTCGCGGCGGCGGCACCCGCAGCGCCGGCGCGCCGCGCGGCGAGATTTTGCAGACCGGCGGGCTGAGCGGTATCACGCTTTACGAGCCCGGCGCGCTGACGATGGTGGCGCAGGCGGGCACGCCGCTGTCGGAGGTCGAGGCGGCGCTCGAGGCCGAGGGCCAGCGGCTGGCTTTCGAGCCGATGGATCACCGGCCGCTGCTGGGCACCGAGGGCACGCCCACCATCGGCGGGGTCGTCGCCGCCAACGTGTCAGGTCCGCGCCGCATCCAGGCCGGCGCCTGCCGGGATTTCATGCTGGGCGTGCGGTTCGTCGACGGCGCGGGCACCGTGGTCAAGAACGGCGGGCGGGTGATGAAGAACGTCACCGGCTACGATCTGGTGAAGCTGATGACCGGCAGCCGCGGCACGCTCGGGGTGCTGACCGAGGTCAGCTTCAAGGTCCTGCCGAAGCCCGCCTTCGAGGCTTCGCTTGTGTTGCACGGGCTGGACGCCGGGGCTGCGGTGGCGGCGCTGTCCTCGGCGTTGGGATCGCCCTTCGAGGTGTCGGGCGCCGCGCATGACCCGGCGGAGGGCGGTCGCACGCTTTTGCGGCTCGAGGGGTTCGAGGCGTCGGTGCGCTATCGCCTGAACCAGCTGACCGAGCGGCTGGGCGGCGAGGTCACGGTGCTGGAAGACGAGGACAGCACCGAGGTCTGGCGCGGACTGCGCGACGTCACCGCCTTTGCCGGGACCGAGGGCGACGTCTGGCGGCTGTCGGTCAAACCCTCGGACGCGGCGGCAGTGCTGGACCGGATGGGCGGCGAAGTGCGGACGCTGCTTGACTGGGGCGGCGGGCTGATCTGGGCGCTCGCGCCCGAGAGCACCGACCTGCGCGGGCGGCTGCACGGGGTGGGCGGTCATGCGACGCGTGTCCGTGCCAAGGACACGGACCTGCCGGTCTTTCATCCCGAACCCGCCCCGCTGGCACAGGTCAGCGCCGGGCTGCGCCAGCGCTTCGATCCGCGCGGCATCCTGAACCCCGGGTTGATGGGCACATGACCGACAGCCAGCTCTGGGCCTTCGCGGTCACGTTCCTGGCCGGGCCGTTCATCTACCTGATGCTGGTGCGCGCGCAGACGCCGCTGGTGCTGCTGCCTCTGGCTCTGGCGACCTTGGGCAGCACGGGGGCCGCCTTTGCGCTGAGCAAGTCGCAGCTGATCTGGTCGCTGGGGTCGCTCTGGCTGGCCTGGGTGCTGACGGTGACGCTGCTTGTGCTGGCGCTGAAACAACGGCTGACGCAGCCTCGCGCCTGGCGGGCCTGCTTCGTCATCGGCCTTCTTGCAACGACGCTGCCTTGGTTCGGCCTCGCTGCGGCACAAATGATGGTATCCTAAATGCAGACGACCTTTACCGAGAAACAGCTCGAGAAGCCCGACTTCAAACGCAGCAACGAGATCCTGCGCGCCTGCGTGCATTGCGGGTTCTGCACCGCGACCTGCCCGACCTACCAGGTGCTGGGCGACGAGTTGGACAGCCCGCGCGGCCGCATCTACCTGATCAAGGACATGCTTGAGAACGAGCGGGTGCCGGACGAGAAGACCGTGCGCCACATCGACCGCTGCCTGTCCTGCCTCGCCTGCATGACCACCTGCCCCTCGGGCGTGCATTACATGCACCTGGTGGACCACGCCCGCGCCTATATCGAGGAAAAGTACGACCGGCCCTGGTCGGATCGCGCGCTGCGCTGGATCCTGTCGAAGATCCTGCCCTACCCGACCCGCTTTCGCGTGGCGCTGCTGGGGGCAAAGATCGGTCGGCCCTTCGCCTTCTTGATGCCGGACGCGCGGCTCAAGGCGATGCTGGAAATGGCGCCCAAGACCATCCCGCCGGTCAGCCGCAACGACGATCCGCAAAGCTTTGCGCCCACCGCCCCGCGCCGGAAGCGTGTCGCACTGATGACCGGCTGCGCGCAGAAGGCGCTCAACACCGACATCAACGATGCCACCATCCGCCACCTCACGCGGCTGGGCTGCGAGGTGGTCGTGGCCAGGGGCGCCGGCTGCTGCGGCGCGCTCACCCATCACATGGGCAAGGTGGACGAAAGCCATGCATCGGCGGCGACCAATATCCGCGCCTGGGTGCGCGAGATGGATGGCGACGGGCTGGATGCCATCGTCGTCAACACCAGCGGTTGCGGCACGACGGTCAAGGATTACGGTCACATGTTCCGCAATGACAAACTGGCCGAGGAGGCCGCGCGGGTTTCGGCCATCGCCAAGGACGTGTCCGAAGTGCTGATCGACCTTGCCAAGGACGCGCCGGAGGACGAGGCGCCGCGCCCCGCCCGCGACGGGATCGCCGGGATCGACGCGCCGCATGGCTCCGACCCCTGTCCCGAAGGCCTGGTCGTGGCCTATCACGCCGCTTGTTCCCTGCAGCACGGCCAGCAGATCAAGACCTATCCCAAGGACCTGCTCAAACGCGCGGGCTTTACCGTGGTCGAACCGGCGGACAGCCATCTGTGCTGCGGCTCTGCAGGCACCTACAACCTGATGCAGCCCGAGATTTCCAAGCAGCTGAAGGCCCGTAAACTGCGCACCCTTGCCGCGAAAAAGCCCGATGTGATCGCCGCCGGCAACATCGGCTGCATGATGCAGCTGGCGGGCGGAGCCGAGGTGCCGGTGGTCCACACGGTCGAGCTTCTGGACTGGGCGGCGGGCGGTCCCAAACCGGCGGCCATGCGCGCCGGTGACAGGAGATAATTTCGGGCAAATAAGGCAGAAGCGCCCCAATTTTGCCGCATCTCGTGCCTATCACCGGGACTGCTGCTGAAGGAGATGTCCCGTGCGCCTGATTATGGGCATTGCCACCTGTGTCTTGATGTTTCTGCCCGTCGCTTCCCAGGCCGACGGGCTGTTTTCGCTGAATTCCACGCTTTACGGCCGCGAATGGGACGCGGTCGGCCGTCTCGAGATCGCCGGAGAGGCGTTCTGCACCGGCGCGCTCATCGCGCCCGATCTTGTGCTGACCGCCGCACATTGCGTATTCGACCCCGAAACCGGGGAACGCGTCGCCACCGACGAGATCCAGTTCCTCGCCGGCTGGCGCAACGGGCGCGCCGCCGCCTACCGCCGCGTGCGCCGTGCCGAACCGCATCCCGAATACGACTTTCGCGCCGCCTCCGACGCCGGCCGGGTCCGGGTGGACATCGCGCTGCTGGAATTGCAGCACCCGATCCGCAACGGCACGATCCAGCCGTTCGAGACCGGCAGCCGTCCCGATACCGGGGCCGAGGTCGGCGTCGTCTCCTATGCGCATGACCGCGCAGATGCGCCCAGCCTGCAGGATCTCTGCGACGTGATCTCGCGCCAGCAGGGCGTGCTGGTGATGTCCTGCACGGTGGATTTCGGAAGCTCCGGCTCTCCGGTCTTTTCCTTCGACGGCGACGCACCGCAGATCGTGTCGGTGGTGTCGGCCAAGGCCGAGGCCGATGGCGAAGCCGTGTCGCTCGGCACGTCGCTCGCCGGCCCGCTGTCAGAGCTGCGGGCCCTGATCGAGATGGACACGCGGCAGCTGACCGGCACCAGCCTGCAGCGTCCGGGCGTGCGGAACGACGCCACCGGCGCAAAGTTCGTGCGGCCGTGAGCGTGGTGCGCCTCCTCGCCGCCCTGGCGCTGTGCCTGGGCGTCACGCTGCCTGGCATCGCGCTGGCGCAGGACATGAACGGCTTGATCCCGATGCAGCGGCGCGGAGAGATCCTGGGCTGGGAAGCGGTTGGGCGCGTCGATCTGCCTGGCGGCATGTGCACCGGTGTGCTGATCGCCCCGGACGTGGCGCTGACCGCGGCGCATTGCGTCTATGACGCGCGCGGTGATCTGATCCCCGCGCGGGGCATCCTGTTCCGGGCCGGGTACTATCGCGGCCAGTCGATGGCCGATAGGCGCGTCGCGGCGGTCTATGCGCATCCGAACTATGTCGACGACACCAGCGGCCGGGTTTCCGGCGCGTCGATGGTCTTCGACGTGGCGCTCCTTCGGCTCGCGGCGCCGATTTCCTCGTCCGAGGCCGAACCCTTCGGGATCTTCGATGGCACGTTGGACGATCTGCCGGTCACGGTCGTCTCTTACGGCAACGGTCGGTCGGAGTACCTGTCGCGGCAGTCGGAATGCGCGGTCCTGCGCCGCTACGCCGCGGGCCAGATCGTCTTTGACTGCAACGTCACCTACGGGTCTTCGGGCGCGCCGGTCTTTGCCCGTACCCAGGGCCGCATTCGCATCCTGGCGCTGGTGTCGGCCATCGCCGAGGAACAGGATGTCGGCCGCCAGGGCGAATCCTACGGCATGGCGCTGCCCGAGCGGGTGGCCGAGCTCAAGGCGCTGATGCGCCGCGACGACGCGCTGCCCAAGGTCACCACCGGGGCCCGGCGGGTGCAGGTGGGCCAGCGCATGACGGCTCCCGGCGGCGCGCGTTTCGTGCGCCCCTGAGGGGTCTTGAAACGGCAAAATTGCCTCCCCAAATATATGTCATCGGAACGCCTAGACAGGGTTCCGGGATTGACAGACGCCTGTCCCGCGACGGGAAGGCGCATATGACAATGGTATCGCTCAATGGAGGATTCCCATGCGAAGCTTTGATCTTGCACCGCTCTACCGTGCAACCGTCGGGTTCGACCAGATCGCCGACATGATGGACCGGGTGCTGGCCAACGACGTGGCACAGCCGACCTATCCGCCTTACAACATCGAAAAGACCGCCGACGATGCCTACCGCATCTCGATCGCCGTGGCCGGTTTTTCCGATGCCGACCTGAATGTCGAGGTGAAGGATCACGCGCTTGTCGTCTCGGCCCGCAAGGCCGAGGACACGCAAGAGCGCACCTACCTGCATCGCGGCATCGCGACCCGCGCTTTCGAGCGCCGGTTCCAGCTGGCCGATCACGTCCGTGTCGTGGGCGCCAGCCATGCCGACGGAATGCTGCACATTGACCTGCAGCGCGAGATCCCCGAGGCGCTGAAACCGCGCCGGATCGAGATTGCCAAGGCCGACAGCGTCTCCAAGGACGTCGTGGACGCGAACACCGTAAACTGATCGGCGCCACCGTATGACGCACCCGAAGCCCCGGCATCCGCCGGGGCTTTTTCGTCTCATCCGTCGGGCATGGTCAGCACCGTCGCTCCCGCGCGGCTGCGCGTTTCGACACGAGCATAGGCATCACGGATATGCTCGAGCGGAAAGGTGGAATCGATGACCGGGCGCAACTTGCCGTCGTTCACCATCTCGACGAGACGCGCGAGATCGGCCGCGGTGTCGTCGCTGACCGCGATCCGCACCTGCGGGCCGCCGAAAAGCCGCGCGCGCAGGCTGGCCAAAATCTCGGCGATCTCGAAATTCAATGGCACGAACACTCCGTCGCGCGCCAGCAGGTGCTTCAGATGTCGTGGCCGTACCGCACCCACCGTGTCGAGCACCACATCGTATTGCCCCCAGTCGCGCACCGGCTGCACATGGCGGTCGATCATCCGCACCGCACCCAGATCGTGCCCCAGCCCGGCCCGCGCCGCGCTGGCGACGCCGGTGACCTTGGCCTTCATCGCGCGGGCGATCTGCGTGGCATAGGCCCCGACCCCGCCGGTCGCACCGACGATCAGTACGCGCTGCCCCCCCTTCAGTTGCGCGACGTCGCGCAGGAACACCAGCGCCGCCAGCCCGCCGAAGGGCAGCGCCGCGGCCTCTGCATCGGTGAGGTCGTCAGGCGTCGGAACGACCGCGCCATCCGCCTTGATGGCCAGGTATTCCGCATGCGCGCCCAGCCCGGCGCTGCCAAAGACCCGCTGCCCGACCGTGAAACCCTCGACTTCGTCTCCCAGTACCGCGACCTCTCCGGCAAAGTCGGCACCAAGGATCGGCTTGCGCGGCGCGGTGACCCCGAACATCAGCCGCCCGGGCAAGGCCAGAATGCCCGGAAAGGCCGCGGCGCGCAGACGCCAGTCGGCGGTCGTCACGGCGGCGGCCCGGACCCGCACGAGAATCTCGCCCGGTCCCGGCTCCGGTTGCGGCACATCGGTCACGGCGACGACCGACGGCGGGCCGTAGCGTTTGTAGACAGCGGCTTGCATGGCGGGCGCTCCGGTTTTGCTGGATCCGAATGAGGGCCGCGACGCTACCGGGGCATTGAGCGCGTGCCAAGGCTGGAAAGCCTTACCTTCAACACGGCAAAAGAACACAAAAAAGCCCCCCGGCCTCGACGGTCGGGGGGCTGCTGACGCGTCCCGGTCGGATCAGACCGCCAGGCAGACGTATTTCATCTCGAGGTAGTCCTCGATGCCGTGGTGGCTGCCTTCGCGGCCAAGGCCGGACTGCTTGACGCCGCCGAAGGGTGCGACCTCGGTCGAGATGATGCCGGTGTTCACGCCGACGATGCCGTATTCCAGCGCCTCGGCCACCTTGTAGACCCGGCTCAGATCCTTGGCGTAGAAATACGACGCCAGGCCGAAGATCGTGTCGTTGGCCAGTTCGATCACCTCGTCCTCGTCCTCGAACTTGAAGAGCGGGGCGAGGGGGCCAAAGGTTTCTTCGGTCGAGAAGGCCATGTCCTTGGTCGCGCCCGTGACGATGGTCGGGCCGAAGAAGTTGCCGGACATCTCGTGCGCTTCGCCGCCCAGGATCACCTTGGCGCCCTTGGCCTTGGCGTCGGCGATATGCTCCTGCACCTTGTCGATGGCGTCGTGGTTGATGAGCGGACCAAGGTCGGTGCCCTCTTCGAGACCGTCGCCGACCTTCATCTTCTCGACCCGCGCTTTCAGCTTCTCGGCAAAGGCGTCATAGACGCCCGCCTGAACGTAAAGCCGGTTGGCGCAGACGCAGGTCTGGCCGTTGTTGCGGAACTTGCACATGATGGCGCCTTCGACCGCGGCATCGAGGTCGGCGTCGTCGAAGACGATAAAGGGCGCATTGCCGCCCAACTCCATGGAGCATTTCATCACCTGGTCGGCGGCCTGCTTGAGCAGGATGCGCCCCACTTCGGTCGAGCCGGTGAAGGTCAGCTTGCGCACGGCGGGGTTCTCGCAGAATTCCTTGCCCACGGCAGAGGCCGAGGACGAGGTCACCACGTTGAAGACGCCCGCCGGGATACCCGCGCGTTCCGCCAGAACACCCAGAACGATGGCCGAGAGCGGCGTTTCCTTGGCGGGACGCGCGACAAAGGCGCAGCCGGCGGCCAGCGCCGGGCCGGCCTTGCGGGTGATCATGGCGTTCGGAAAGTTCCAGGGCGTGATCGACGCGGCGACGCCGATCGGCTGCTTCATCACCATGATGCGCTTGTCGCGCTGGTGGCCGGGTATCATCTCGCCGTAGACGCGCTTGGCCTCCTCGCCGAAGAATTCGATGAAGGACGCGCCATAGCCTATCTCGCCCTTGGCTTCGGCCAGCGGCTTGCCCTGTTCGGCAGTCAGGATCAGGCCCAGGTCGTGCTGGTTCTCCATCATCAGGTCGAACCACTTGCGCATCACGGCGGCGCGTTCCTTGCCGGTCCACTTGGCCCAGTCCTTCTGGGCCTTTTCGGCCTTGGCGATGGCATCAGCCACCTGATCGCGGCTCAGGTCGGCGACCTGCGCGACCACGTCGCCGCGGGCCGGGTTGGTCACGTCGAAGGTGCCGTTGTCGCCGTCCACCCACTGACCGCCGATATAGGCGCGGGTTTCCAGCAGTGACGGGTCGTTGAGAAGGCTGGCGAGGTTTGTGGTCTGGTCGAGCATGAGTCTCTCCGGTTTCGGTACTGCGCGCGGCAGGGGATCTGCTATGCGTATAGTCCAGCGCCCAAAGGAGGGAAAGCCATGGACCTGGACGACGCCTATGACAATGCCGGACATATCACGGGATCGGACGAATATCCGCCCCGCTGGGCCGCCGAGGCCGAGGCGTTCCGTCAACGTCAGGGGGTCATCGGCCGGGCGCGTCTGGGGCTGATGTACGGCCATGGAACGCGGCAGGCCTTCGATTTGTTCCTGCCGGACCTGACGCCCAGGGGCCTGCTGATCTTCGTACACGGCGGCTATTGGCGGCGCTTCGACCGCTCGCTCTGGTCGCATTTCGCGACCGGCGCGCTGGGGCACGAATGGGCGGTCGCGATGCCCTCTTACGACCTCGTGCCACGGGTGCGCATTTCGCACATCACGCAGCAGGTGGCCCAAGCCATCGGCGTGATGGCCCGGGAGGTCGCGGGCCCGATCCGTCTGGTCGGACATTCCGCCGGGGGTCACCTGGTCGCGCGGATGCTGGCGCCCGAGATGCTGGCCGCCGATGTGGCCGGGCGGATCGAGCACGCGATGGCGATTTCGGCCGTCTCCGACCTGCGCCCGCTCTGCGACCTGGCGATGAACGCAGATTTCCGTCTCGACGCAGCCGAGGCCCATGCCGAAAGCCCGATCTTCCAGCCCCGTCCCGAGGTGCCCGTCACGGTCTGGGTTGGGGCCGAGGAACGACCGGTCTTCCTCGACCAGTCGCGCTGGCTGGCCGAGGCCTGGCGGGCAGGGCACATCATCGACGAGGGCAAGCACCATTTCGACGTGATCGACGGTCTGCAGGACCCCGACAGCGCCATGGTCAGGCGGCTGCTGACGCTTTAGGAACATCGTCGCTGCATCCGCGCGGGAAGACGCACCGGCCCTCTTGCCCAGCGTCAAATTCCATCGTATCGCTTGCGCCAGAGGCGGGCCGATGGCGTCGGCCCCCGTGGTCTTCCACACCTCTTTTCAGTCCTGAACGCCGGGACCTTTCTTTGTCGCAACGCGGCGGAGCGGGTCAACGGCACACCCTCCGACCAAGCGGCAACCAGACGGAGGGTCACATGACGGAACGTCCCGAATCCTACCGCTTTCACAACGGCACCAAGGCGCCCCTGCCCTTCGCGCCCGCCGAATACGACGCGCGCCTCGCCGGTCTGCGCCGCAGCATGGCCGAGCTGGGCGTCGACGCCTGCGTGCTGACCTCGATGCACGCGATCGCCTACTACTCCGGCTTTCTCTACTGTTCGTTCGGACGGCCCTATGGCCTTGTCGTGACGAATACCGACAGCATCACCATCAGCGCCGGGATCGACGCGGGCCAACCCTGGCGGCGCTGTCACGGCGACAACATCACCTACACAGACTGGCAACGCGACAACTTCTGGCGCGCGATCCTGTCGGTCACCGGCCCGGGCCGTGCCATCGGGTACGAGGCGGATCACCTGACGCTGCAGGGCATGGGCAAGCTCGACCACTTCCTGCAGCCGCGCGCCAAGGTCGCGGTCAACGACGCCGCGATGCGCCAACGCTTGCACAAGTCCGCCGCCGAGATCGCGCTCATCCGCGAAGGCGCGCGGGTGGCGGATGTGGGCGGCTACGCGATCCGCGACGTGATCCGCGAAGGCACACGCGAGATCGACGTGGCCATGGCCGGCCGCGATGCGATGGAGGCCGAGATCGCCCGCGCCTTCCCGGAGGCCGAGTATCGCGACACCTGGGTCTGGTTTCAGTCGGGGTTGAACACCGACGGCGCCCACAACCCGGTCACGGCGCGCAGGCTGGAACGCGGCGACATCCTGTCGCTCAACACCTTCCCGATGATCTCGGGCTACTACACCGCCCTCGAACGGACGCTCTTCGTCGGAGAGGCGGACGACGCCTCGCTGGCGATCTGGGAGGCGAACGTGGCCACCCACGAATACGGCATGTCGCTGCTGAAACCGGGGTTCACCTGCGCCGCGGTGACGCAAAAGATCAACGCCTTCCTCGCCGAGCGCGACCTTCTGCAGTACCGCACCTTCGGCTACGGCCATTCCTTCGGCGTGCTGTCGCATTACTACGGGCGCGAAGCCGGGCTGGAACTGCGCGAGGATATCGACGCGGTGCTGGAGCCGGGCATGGTCATCTCGATGGAACCGATGCTGACCATCCCCGCGGGCCAGCCGGGCGCGGGCGGGTATCGCGAACACGACATCCTGGTGATCACCGAAGAGGGCGCCGAGAACATCACCGGCTATCCCTACGGTCCAGGGTTCAACATCGTCTGATCCCCTGCGCGGCCCCGGCACCCGCCGGGGCCGTGCATCGCGGCCTGTCTACTGTCCGAACCCGGCCAGCGCCCCGAAATCCATCGACTCGAGAGCCGCGGTCATGGTCGCGGTATCCGCGCCGCTGACCTGGACAAGGAACCGATTGGCGACAAGCCCGGTCATCTCGCCATCCTGGATCATGAAGCGCTGCCGCCCCACCCGTTCGATCTGAAACCCCATGGCAGCGGCATTGGTGACCATCGCCGCCATGCTGGCCACCATCGGGTTGTCGGCCATGAGCGTGATCTTGTAGCTTTCGTCGCCCGCCTCCGACGTGTAGGTCGCTTCGGCCCCGACGCCGCCGCCCATCATCGCAAGGCCCTGGTTCATCTCGCTGCTGACTTCGCGCGTCCAGCCGTCAGGTGCTTCGGGCAGGAACGACCCCAGCTGGTTGGTCTTGGCCTCCAAGAGCTTGTTGCGGGCGAAATCGAGCTCGTCCAGCGCGTACTGGATGTCTCCGTCCGCATAGGCGTCCTGCGCGGCGGTCAGGGCATCGGAAATCTCGTCGGCTGCGGCAAGACCGGGCAGGAGGAGGGCTGCGGAAAGAAGAAAGTGTTTCATAATGGCTCCGTCACGGGTGAAATATGGCGCAGTCTAGCGGCGTCCCCTGCGCGGGCAAGCAAGGAATACCCTGCCTGTCAAAGCCGGATCACATAGTCCTTGCGCGTGGTCTCGACCACTTCCCAGGTGCCGGTAAAGCCGGGGCGGATGATGAAGCTATCTCCGGCCTCATATCGCTGCGGCGCGCCCCCGTCTTCGGTCAGGATCGAGACGCCCGACAGGATGCGGCAATATTCCCATTCGTCATACCGGATGCGCCATTTGCCCGGGGTCGCCTCCCAGATGCCGCAATAGAGCCCGTCTCGCTCTTCGAGGTTCCAGGTGGTGAACCGGGGATCGCCCGAAATGACCCGGCCGGGCGCAGGGGCGTCGTGTTCTGGAGGAACGGATGTGGTGACGGGAAGGATATGCATGGCAGGCTCCGGATCGGGTCTGCCCAGCAGAGCGCGCGGCGGACTCTGAGGCAAGCGAAATTGCTGCGCGCGAAACAATCCCGGCGACCGCGCAGAACGCGGCCGCCGGGCACTGGTTAAACGAGCACTCGTTTAAAACCTCACACCATCGCGATGATCCGCGCGGGTCCGCCGGTGCCGCCGCGCATCTTGGGCGCGCCGATGAACACCGTGGCGCCCGAGGCGGGCAACTGGTCGAGGTTGGCGATGCATTCGATCCCGAACCGCCCCTGCGGCAGCCAGGCGTAATGCGCGGCGAAATCCGCGGAGGTGCCGGGATCGAGCGACAGCGTGTCCGACGCGATCGACGCCGCGCCGGTTTCCAGCAGCATCTGTGCCGCCTCGACATGGAAGCCGGGGAAGTGCATCGCCTCGCCGTCGAAGTTGCGGAAGCCGTCGCCCTCGGCTTTTTCGCCCCAGCCGGAGTAGAGCGCAACGCAGGCATTGTCGGGGATCTCTCCATTGGCGTCGATCCAGGCCTGGATGTCGTCCGGAGTGAGCGTGGTGTCGGCGTCCTCGGCCGCGCGCGCGGCGATGTCGATCTTGACCAGCGGGCAGATCAGCGTTGCGATGTCGATCTCGTCCACCGACGCACCATCGGCGGAAAAGTGCAGCGGCGCGTCGATATGGGTGCCGGTGTGTTCGTTCACGGTGTGCCGTTGCAGGTTGAAGCCGTGTTCGCCGAAGTTGTAGACCTGCTCGGTCGAGACACCCGGCTCTCCGAAGAACGTCGGGAAGTCCGGCGACAGCGTATGCGTCAGGTCGGTCATCCCGGAATGCGCCGCCGCCCTTGTCTGGCTCGGCAAACCTCCTGCAAGCGCCGCACCCGCGCCCGCAAGCCCCGCGGTCCGGAAAAAGCTGCGCCGCGACAGCATCCTGTCCTTCACGGCGTTCATCACGCAGATATCACACATGGTCGTCTCCCTGTTCCTGTTGGACGCGGCCAAGGTGCCGCCACGCAAGAGTGCGCGGCGGCCCGGCGGCCGGTCAATGACGTGATCAGGCCAGTTCGGGCGTGACCGACAGACCCTTGGTGACGGCGTTGGAATAGGGGCAGACGTGGTGGCCGCCGGCGATCAGGTCCTTGGCGGTGGCCTCGTCCACGCCCGGCAGGCTGACCTTGATCTTCACGTCGAGGCCGAAGCCGTTATCGTCGCGCGGCCCGATGCCCACGGTGACCTGCACCGACGCGTCGTCGGGCACCTTGATCTTCTGCTGGCCCGCATAGAACCGCATCGCGCCCATGAAGCAGGCGGCGTAGCCGCTGGCAAAAAGCTTTTCGGGGTTCAGCGCATCGCCGCCAGGGCCGCCCATTTCCTTTGGCACGGCCAGTTCGGTGCTGAACGTGCCGTCATCGGTGCCGGTCTTGCCGTCACGGCCGCCGCCGGTGGCGGTGGCAGAAGTGGAATAGACGATCTTGCTGGGCATGGATGCCTCCTTTCGCTGTCGGGCGCAATTTTGTTCGTATGCGCTTAAATCGTGTACGATACAAAGGAAGGACTCTCGTCGGGATAGTCAACAGCCTTGCGATCAAATCGTGCGCGATCTAAGTACGGTTCATGACAAACACGGGGCCTAGCGGACTGGAGCAGATGCTCTGCTTCGACATCTACGCCGCGAACCATGCGTTCGCGCGGGTCTACAAGCCGTTGCTTGATCCTCTGGGCCTGACCTATCCGCAGTTTCTTGTCATGCTGGTGCTCTGGGCCGAGGCGCCGCTGAGCGTCGGCACCATCGGCAAGCGTCTTGGCCTCAGCTCCAACACGCTCACGCCGCTGCTGAAACGACTGGCCCAGACAGGGTACGTGACACGCCGCCGCGACGGCGCGGACGAAAGACGCGTGCAGGTGGATCTGACCGAGTCGGGCGCGGCGTTGCGCGAACGCGCGGATCATGTCCAGCAATGCGCGACCCGCGCCACGGGCATGTCACTTGAGGACATGCAGGCTTTGCAAGACCAGTTGCAGCGGCTTTCGGCGCATTTGCTCGAGTCGGGCCGCGCATAGCGCTTTTCTTTGTCCGCGGCTTTTGCAAAACTCCGTTCAGATTACAGACGTGAAGGGATGTAAACACCCTTCACATTGACTATATACCGAGCAGGTCATTATCCCGGAGGGTCCGATGTCAGATTTCGATGCGCAGGTGCGCGAAAGCCAGGAACAGGTGCTGGATGCGCAGGCGAAGATCGCCGAGCTGACCACCCGCATCGAGACCGCCCGCGCCAAGATGGCCAATGGCGAAGACGCGATGATCGACATCGAGAACGCCACGCTCGAGGACGTGCACGCCCACACCGATGTTATGAACGCCAATATCGCCGAGTTGATCATGGGCCTCGACGATGTCACTGCCGCCTTCTCAAAGGATTTCGACGAGATGCGGACCAAGACCGGCTGGGAAACCTTCGTCGGCATATTCTCGGACGCCAAGGCGGAATCAATGCGGCAGGACCGCATCCGCATGGCCAGTATCGACGACAAGCTGCAGGACCTGATCAGCAAGTCCGACGTGATCGTCGGCCTGCTCGAAGGCCAGCTGACGATGCTCAACGAACAGAAGGCCTCGGTCGAGGCGAACCTGACCGAAACCCTCGACGAGCGCGAATTCACCGTGGGCGAACTCGAGGCCGTGAAGGCCGAGATCCTCGCGATGGATCCCAAGATCATCGAAATCGAGAACAAGATCGCGGTGGAACAGGACGCCGCGGCGCGCACCAAGCTGGAAACCGAACTCGCGGACCTGAACGCCCGCTACAACGTGCTGGTCCAGGACGAACAGGTCAAGCTGGCGAAGTCCCAGACGCTCGAACGCTACATCGAGAAGGGCAAGACCTGGATCGACAGCCTCCAGAACCAGGCGGCGACCCAGATGGTGCTGATCAACAAGCTGCGCACCGACACCAAGCAGCGCGTGGTGCTCTACGACGCGCTGTCCAAGTCGCTCAAGACCGCGCAGCAGCAGGACGTCGCGCACCGCATCAACGAGATCGGCGTGCAGACCGACAAGGAGGCGCAAGCCGCCATGGCCGCCATCGGCACGGCGACGAACCAGCGCATGGCGGACATGATGGAAAAGCACGAGGACCACATGGTTTTTGCCCGCGAGGTGCTGGAGCAGAAGGCCAAGGCCGACGAACGCTTTGCCCGGCGGTTCGCCCAGATCGTGGAAAAGCACGACAAGAACCTCTACGGGTCCTGATCCGATGCCGAATGGCACCGCCAAAGCAGTCTTTCGCAGCGCCGGTCCGGCGCTGTGGCTGGTCGGCTCGGCCGCAGCAGCGATGGTGACCTTGGCAGCCTTTATGCAAGGCGCCGATACGGTCGGGTCCATCACGGCCTTCGTGGCCGTCGGCTGTCTGCTCAGAACCTTCGGGGTCGGCGGAGGGAGCCGCCGGGACGACGATCCCACCAGCCACTCCGGCACGGGGTCGGGCGACTGGCTAGCGGGCGGCGAAAACGATGACTGACCCCTGGCACGCTTCGGTGAGCGGCCGGGACACCCTGACGGTGCCCGGTCCCCGATGCTTGACGACGCATGGACCGGAGATGACATGACCGACTTTTCCCGCGACCACGTCGGGCTGAGCGATCATTTCGCCTCGCGCCGCTACTTCGCCAAGTTCGAGGCGATCACGGCGCACCTGGGCCGGGTTGCCGCCGTGCTGCACACCGAAGACCGGCTGAGCAAGGAAGAGGTCAACGTGATCGCTCGCTACGTGCGCGGCCTGGCCTTCACCTTTCGCGCGCTGTCTCTGAAATACCTTCTGGTCGGACGCGACACAGGGCAGTTCTTCGGGTCACTGACCATGGACGATCACGAGTCCGGCTTCCCGGTCGCGTCGGAGCTGCTGGTCATGGCCAACGATGCCCAGCAGGCCGCGCGCCATCTGGATAGTCTGCCCGAGGCCAAGGCGCTGAAAGCACAGATGGTGGAGCAGATCGTCGGCGCCCAGACCATCCCCACCCGCCTGCAATACGCGCTGAGCCAGCGGCTCTACTACGAGGAACTGCGCATGGGGCAGCTCTTCTGGGCGCGCAACGATCCCGAGGCGCGCTGGCTCGAAGGGTCGCACCCGCGCACCCGCTACCTGCTGCACTGGGCGGTCTACGACAGCCAGGTCAACCTGCCGGTGATCTACCTGATGGAGGTCGAGGACACCGGCCGCACCGCCCTGCCGGTGGACGAGCAGCGCTGGCCCGAGGTGCAGGCGCACCTGATGGGGCAGGCGCTGGGCGGGCTGAAGCTTCTGACCATCGCCAAGGCCTTCGACGAAGCTTTCGATGAGGTACACCCCAAGCGGCTGCGCCGCCTCCATCTGGGTCCGATGTACTCGCACAGCTACACCCGGCAAAGCGGCCCGATCCGCGACGTGCTGGCCGAGGCGCACGCGCCCAAGGGCCAGGACTGGACGCTGGCCTTTACCCTGGAAGAGCTGGAAAGCGAGCGCGTCATCGAACAGCGCGCCGGATGGTTCGGCACGGTGCAGCGCGAGGTCTTCGCGCTCGATCCGTTCTCGGGCCGCAGCGCGGACACCGGCGCCACCCGTACAGACCGGATGATCGTCCTGCCTGAACGTCCCTTCCAGGTGCTGACCGAAAAGAACCCGCCCGGCTTCGCGACGGTGCGCAAATTCGTCGTGAGCCCGCAGGGCCGTGTTCTGGTGTATTGAAGAGGGCCGATTGAGATGAGCGTGACCGCCGACCTGATGGAACTGCGCGAAGAGGATATCCGCAAGCATTACGATGCGGCTGTGGCGCTGCTGAGCGGCTTCGACCACGCGCCGCGCATCGCCAAGGGCGGCGCCGCGGCGGCTCCCGAACGGTCGGCGGGGCTTGGCACGCGGCGGACCTTCCGGTCCACCACGCCGGGGCTGGTGACGCGCCAGACCGCGCGGCCCGAAGGCGTGCAGCTGCTGGCGCGGATCGAGGCGGCAGAGGGCGACGACCCGCTGGTGTCTCCGGTGCAAGCCAGCGTCATGTCGGCCCTGCGCCGCGCACTCTCCATCGCGCTCGCAGTGGGCGAGACCTTCTCGGATGCGACCGGCCTCGGCGATCTCAAGCGCGGCAACCTGCAAGGCACGCTCGCCGCCGACCGCAAGACCGAGTTCTCCGAACTGCTGAGCGCCGAGGCGCTGGCGGTGGCGCATGTCTTCGGCAATGCGCTGGCCTTCCTGCTGGGCCCGCAGACGTCGGAAACCTCGGTCGAGGTCGGCGAGGTCGAGGAGCTTTTGACCGACAACGCCCAGCTGGCGCTGCACGGGGTCCTGTGGGAGCTGGACCAGGACATCGCCGCCCATGCCTCAGGCGACGCGCGGCTGGTGGCCACCGTCGCCGCCTTTGCCGAAGCGCTGATGGACAAGGCCGCCCTGCGCGCGCAGGGCGCCGCGCGCACCGGTGCCTTTACCGACGCGGGCTGGCGGGTGGAGGCGGACGATTTCACCATCCGCGGCTTCACCCCGGCGACCCGGGCGCGCGGCACGACCCTGACCATGCAGTTCAAGAAGCCGCACCAGGTCGTCGGCAACCACATCGCCAAGTACCAGGCGATGCGGCTGGCCAAGATGCTGATGGCCTACGACTTCGACCGCAAGCTGAACCCGTTCGCGGAACTGGGCGGTTTCAGCTTCACCTTCATGGGCGACGGCAAGCCGGGCACGGGCAAGACCACGCTGATCCAGATGATGGCGGGGATGATCCACGATTATTGCCAGGTGGCGGGCTACCCGTTCCGCTACCAGAACCTCAGCACCGACAACATCGACAGCTACCAGGGCAAGTCCGGCCAGAATGCCAAGGCCTTCATCGACACGATCCTCGATCCTGGCGTGATCGGCTTCGGCACCATCGACGACATCGACACGCTGGCGGGCAAGCGCGGCGACCGGCAGTCGAGCGCCGGGCAGCTGGAAATCACCTCGGTCCTGATGGAAAGCTTTGCCGGGGCCAACACGGTGGTGCGCGGGAACTGCACCTTCGGCATGTTCTCGAATTATCCCGAAAACGTGGACGACGCCCTGCGCCAGCGCGCCGGAGCGCGGTTCCTCGTCGATGGGCCGCAGACGCGCGAGGATTACATCGACATCCTGGCGCTGCTGATGGGCAAGAACCACGACATCCCGCTGGGCGATCACGCGCTTTACGAGGCGCAGGCGATCCAGAAGGCCGTCGCGGCCAGTTTCGCATCGCACGCACGTCCGCACGAGGCCGGGCTGCTGGAGGTCTTCGACCGGGTGCAATCAAAGGTCGGAGAGCTGGACACCATCGCCAAACTGGGGACGTACCTGAAGGCGATCCAGGAGGCGGACGAACGGTTCACCGGTCGCGCGATCAAGAACATCACCGACGCGGTGAAGGTCCGCGCGATGGATTTCGAACTGCCGGACGAATGGATGGAAAATCCGGACCTGTTCCTCTTCAAGAGCTACGACGAGAAGGCGGCGATGATCGCGGACCTGCGCAAGCCCATCACCGTGGAGATGGTGATCCAGGAGATCAACCGCTACGCGGACAGCGAATTCCGCTACGCCGACAAGTCCGACGAAGCCGCCATCGACGCGATGGTGCGGGATTTCGGGCGGCAGGAAGAAGCGAAACGGCGCTACCTGGAGGGGAAAGGATGAGCGGCCCGCGTCGCCTCTGCTGCAGCGCGTGTGAGCGCCGGCGGGAGCGAGGGGCCAGCCCCTCGCGCTCCCCGGAGGTTTATTGGCAAGATGAAGGCGGGAGCGTCCGGAAAACGACGAAGGCTTTGGTACGGGGGGCGTCGGAGTGCGCCTGTGGTCTCGGAACGCCGGTCTCGCGGTCCCGGCTGTGCGGCGGGAAGACATGGGCGGGCAATGCCGCGAGATCGCGCGCAGCTACGGGCGTCTTCCGTGGTGGTCACATGAAGGATGCGGCATGAGACGCCTCATCGAAGCCGGCCTCATGTTCGGAAACCTCGTCAAGGTGGACAGCCCGGCGCTGGTGGAGCGCTACAACCGGGCGCTCATGCATCTGACAGGCAGGACCACGGCGCTGACGGAGTTTCACATCGACATCTCGGGGTATTCGCCCGAGGTGGGTGATGCGCTGGACGATCCGCTCTACCTCAACCACAACGGGGTGAACCGGCAGTTCATCCTGCTCACCACGCAACAGAAGACCGCACCGCTCCTGGGGGCCAAGTTCTCCACCTCGCGCGGCATACTCCGGCAGTTCATCGAGGAGAACGAGCGCGAGCTCTTCGCCCTGACCGCGCGGGACGCGGTGGCGGGAGAGCTCTTGAACTCGGTCTACGACGTCAGCGACCCGGCGCGGCTTTTCGACATTCACACCGTGAGGATCGAGGCCGACACGACGACCGGCACCGTGCGTGAGGCGGACCGGCTGGCGCAGATGGTCGACCGGTTCATGACCGAAGAGGACGCCTGGTACGACGACGTGCTGATCGCCGACATGATCTCCCTGTCGAAAAAGACTGGCGACGTGGTGCGCAACCCGGTGCGGCTGAGCCAGATGGAATTCCGGCAGGAAAATTTCTGGACCGCGCATTTCGGCGGTCTCTACCTCTTTCGCACGCAGGCCGACCCGGCGCTGATCCGCACGGGCGACGACCCCGAACCGGGCACGCTGCCGATCGAGGCGATCGACATCACCGACCGCAACCGCGTCGCCCGGTTCCTCGACGCCAACGGCATGGCCGAACCCATCGTCAAGGCGCGCGGGCTCGATGCCGCGGCGATCCTGCGGCAGAAGATGGATTTCATCGTCGTCGACGCGGCGCAGGATGCGGGCCTCGACCTCACCGGGGCCACACGGCGCGACATTCGCGGCCTCGCCCGGCGTCACGGCGACAGGCTGCCCGAGGCCTGGCACGGGCTGAACCGTTTGGTGGCCTGGGCCGAGGGCACCGGTCCCTGGCCGCAGATCAGCTCGGACCATCCGAGCTATTTCCTGAGCCTGCGGGCCGCGGACACGCCCGACAAGGACCTTGTGAACATGCTGCTGGCAGAGCTGGCGCCCTCAGACATCCGGCAGCTCTTCATCTGCCACAAGGACCTGTTCTACCGCCTCTACCGCGACTGGGGCGAAACCAAGAAGACATACGTGGTGGACTTTCTCACCCGCGAATATCAGGTGGACAAGGTGGGGGCCCGCCGCGCACTCTTTGGCCACGAGGCCGCAATGGCCGAACCCGAACCGGCCCCCGCCGCGCCCGAGGACCTGATCCGGCGCGTCGGCCCCTGGGGCGCCGTCAGGAGGTAGGAACATGTTTGCCTTGGCGCGGTTGTTTGTCGTGGCCTTCGTCGTTCTGACGATTGTCTATATCTGCGTGTCGCTCTATTCCCGCTCGGTGCGCCGCGGCAAGCTCGAGGCGGAATGGGACGAAGAGGGCATGACCGGCGACCGCGACGCCTTCATCCGGCAGGGCCTGAAGGAGTACGACAATTCGCTGCGTCGCAAGCTGATCCTGGGTGTGTATATCGTGCCCATGTGTCTGGTAGGTCTGATCATCTACCTGAACAATTTTCACTGAGGGGGCCGGGTCATGGTCTACGTCAAATGGGTCTTCATCATCGCCTTCTGGGTGCTGTTCGGGGCGTTCCTGCATTACACCCTGCCGCAGAAGGACATCGTGCGGATCACCGACACCTACCTGGAACGGATCGACTTCGGCGAGAACTCGGTCTTCTGGGCCCATGCGGCGACGGGCGACAATCCGAACCAGACCAACCGCGACGTGTTCTTCATCCAGACCTTCCTGCCCGACAACAAGCCGATGATCTATCGCAACGAGGACACGGGCTGGGGCTGGCCGCCGTATTTCAAGTTCGACACGTCAAACCTGCAGGCCGAGGCGTCGGATCTGGAATCGAAATCCACCGGCGGCGCGGCGCAATGGGCGCTGATCCGCCACTACGGCTGGCGCAACGAATTCCTGTCGATCTATCCCAACGCCATTTCCGTGCGCGCGGTGGACGGACCGGACGCCAGCAAGGGCATTCCCTGGATCAACATCCTCATCCTCACCACGCTCGCCGCGATGTTCTGGGCGGTCTGGGTGCGCTGGCGCCGGTTCCGGCAGGCACGCATCGACCCGGTGCTGGCGGACATGGGCGACAGCATCGAGGCGGGACGCGATTCCCTGGCGGCCCGGCGGGGGCGGTTCCGGCGTTGGCTGGACAGCTGGCGCGCCTGATACCCGCCCGATTGTTTCGTATTTGAGCCATAATATCCGCCAACTTGGCGGATACTCCCCATACCCGAGACTCCACGCGGCCTGCGCGGAGCAGGGTAACGAGGGGCGCGACGGTTATGCTCATGATACTGGGTCTGGTTGGCACCGCGATCGCCGGCGGCACGCTTGCAGCGATGCTCGACGGCGACAACACCATCTTCGGCACACGGGACAATGACGAGATCGACGCCGGCGGCGGCGACGATTTCGTGCAGGGCCGTCATGGTCATGACGAGATCGACGGCGGCGACGGCAACGATACGCTCTTCGGGGCGCAGGGGCACGATACGCTCGATGGCGGCGACGGTGACGACGTGCTGCACGGCGCCCAGAACAACGACGCCCTCACGGGCGGCGAGGGCAACGATTCGCTTTACGGCGGTGTCGCGCATGACACGCTGGACGGCGGGCCGGGCGACGACCTGGTGGACGGCCAGACCGGGCGCGACCTCGCGTTCGGCGGCGAGGGCCACGACACGATGGTGGGCGGTGCCGGGTTCGACACGATGTCGGGCGATGCGGGTGACGACCTGCTGATGGGCGATGCCTCGAACGACTGGCTGGACGGCGGCGCGGGCAACGACACGCTGGAGGGCGGAATCGAGCATGACACGCTGATCGGCGGCGACGGCATCGACGTGCTGCACGGCGAACGCGGCGACGACGTGCTGGCCGCGGGCGGGGGCGACCGGGCCACCGGGGGCGAGGGCCGCGACACCTTCGTGCGCGTGATCGACGACGGCCCCGAGGCCTGGTTCGAGGACTTCACCCCGGGCCAGGACACGCTGGTGGTGACCTATCCCGACGCGGCCGAGGTGCCGGAGTTCGGAGATCTCGATTTCAGCTACGATGACGAATTCGATGAAACCCGCGTGACGTTGAAGACCGACCTGGGCGATCGGCTGGTCTGCTACCTGCCGGGCGTCACCCCGTCGGACATCACCCCCGAGATGGTGGATTTCCTCAGCCAGTCCGAGGCAGCGGCGCTGCTGGCCGCCTGACTTTACCGCGCGCCGTAATAGAGGCCGACCACGTGCTCGGCCTCTGCAAAGAACAGCCAGCGCGACACCAGCACGCCGGCCACATGGCTCAGCACCGCCACCAGCGCCAGCAGGTGGCCGAAGGGTAGAAGCAGCAGCGCCACCGGCACCACCAGCATCAGGATCAGCGCGATAGCCCGCAGCTTGAGCGCATGGCGCCGGCCCACGACGAAGACCATCTCGCGCATCAGGTAATTGCTGCCGGTATGCGGCGGCTCAAAAGCGCGGACGGCCCCGCGCGACCCGAGCCCCGTGGCGGTGCCGATATCGGTGCCGGACTGGCTGAGCCGCCGGTCGCCCAGACACCACCAGGCCACCTGCACCGCCCCTGCCAAAAGCAGCAGCACCAGCGCCGTCGTGACCCGCCCGGCCAAAAGCGCCCCGCCCGCCAGAGACAGCGCGAGGAACAGCGCCGGGGTCAGCGGCATGTTCCAGCGCGGGACGGTTTTCAGCTGGGTGTAGATCATCGACGTGGTGAACACCGTACCGAGGCTCAACAGCGCGCCCAGCCAGCCGAGCGGCGCGACATGCCAGCCGCCCAGAACGAGGCAGGCGGCGTAAACCCCGATGATCGTCAACGTCGCCACCGCGCAGACCGCTTCGCGGCTGAGCCAGCTCGACCGCCATTGCGTGAATGCCTTGAGCGCACGTTCGGGATGGCCGAGATGCAGCGCCGAGGACAGCAGCCCGCCGACGGCCATCAGATAGGCGATGAGGAAGAAGACGAAACCGACCCAGCCGCTAGGTGGCGTCGGGTCGATGCCGAGCCAGAAGAGCAGCCCGAAACCCAGCCCCGAAAAGGTGGTGAAGGCAATGATCGACGGCGCCGGATGCATGTCAGAGCGTCTCCAGCGCGCGGTCGAGCCAGGCGAGGAAGCCGCGCGGCTCTTCGGCCACAGGTTCGAGGAACGGCGCCAGGACCGACTGGTCGGTCCAGCGGTCGCGGGGGCGCGGCGGCAGGTACTTGTTGACGGGTTTCGTGCCCTGTTCCGGCATCAGGTCCATGCCGCCGCGCTCCGCGACCAGCTGGCTGACCGCGCTGTCCGGATCGCCGAGATCGCCGAAGTGCCGCGCACCCGAGGGGCAGGTGCGCACGCAGGCGGGCACCCGGTCCTCTTCGGGCAGGTTGTCGTTGTAGATGCGGTCGACGCAGAGCGTGCATTTCTTCATAACGCCCTCGGCCGCATCCATCTCGCGCGCGCCGTAGGGACAGGCCCAGGCGCACAAGCCGCAGCCGATGCAGTCCGACTCATTCACCAGCACGATCCCGTCCTCGGTCCGCTTGTAGCTGGCGCCGGTGGGGCAGACGGTGACGCAGGGCGCGTCTTCGCAATGCAGGCAGGATTTCGGGAAATGCACCAGCTGGGCCGGGCCGGTCTCGGGCTGCACCTCGTAGCTGTGCACGCGGTTCAGGAAGGTGCCCGACGGATCGGCGCCGTAGGGCTCCTGGTCAGAGAGCGGCGCGCCGTAGTTTTCCGTGTTCCAGCCCTTGCAGCTGATGACGCAGGCATGACAGCCGACGCAGGTGTCGAGGTCGATGACAAGGCCCATCTTGCGGTCGGTGGTTTCGGGCAGATCGGTCATGCGGAGCTCCGCGCCGGCTCCGCCGCGATCTGCGACACCGGCTCTTCGCGGGTCGGGTCCCAGCTGGCGACGAACCAGATGAAGGTGCCGAGCATCACCGCCACGAAAACCGCGATGGCCAGCAGGGTGCGTTTCATCGCGCGGGTCATGGCCGGCCCTCGCGCGTGTGGCTGCGGTTATCGCGCCGCAATCCCGTGCCGGGATACGAGAGACGCTGTCTCTCGTGCTCTCTGAGGGTTATTGTGAACCGAAGAAGGGTGCGGGTCATGAGCCCACCGTCCATCGCAGCGTGCCGGGGGCCGGCGGCACGGGCGAGCCTTGCGCGTGGAAGACCGGCAGCGACTCTCCGGGATCGGCGGATTTTTCCAGCCGCACCCGCAGGTCGAACCAGGCGGCCTGTCCGGTGATCGGATCCGAATTGGCCCAGCGCAGCCCGTCGCCCTTGGGCGGCAGAAGCTCGTGGATGAGATGGTTGAGCAGGAACCCCCTGGTTGCTTCGGGCGCATCCTTGTCCAGCGCCCAGGCGCCCTTGCGCTTGCCGATGGCGTTCCAGGTCCAGACCGTGTTGGGGTTGAGCGCGGCCATGTGGGCGCAGGGCACGGTGATGCTGCCGTGGCTCGAGATCACCCGCACCCAGTCGCCGTCGCGCAATTTCAGTTTCTCCATCCAGTAGGTCGGCAGGTAGAGCGGGTTGCGCCCGTGGATCTGCCGCAGCCAGGCGTTCTGGCTGCCCCAGCTATGATACATCGCCATCGGCCGCTGGGTCAGCGCGTGGATCGGGAATTCGACCGGATCCTCGTGCCCGTCCGACAGCGGCGGGTACCAGATCGGCAGCGGGTCCATGGTCGCCTTCATGCGACCGCGCAGGTGCTCGGGCGGCTGTCGGTCTCCCTTGCCTTCGGCGGCCAGCTGGAACTTGCGCAGCGGCTCCACGTAGAGCTGAAAGAGATAGGGTTGCGGGCTGTCGTAGAATCCCATCGACACCGCCCAGTCCTGGTAGGCCGCGTTCCAGGGTTTGAAATAGGCGGCCTCGGGCGCGATATGGAATTGCCTGAAACCGCCGTTGGCGATGTAGCTGTCGAGCTGCGCCTCGTTCGGATCGCCCTTGCCGTCGGTCAGCCCCTTCGGCCCCAGCCGGAACCCCGCCAGCGGACCGAGGCCGGGCTTGCGCTGGTGGTGGGTGATGTAATCGGCATAGTCTGCGTATTTCTGCGAGCCGTCGGCCTTGGTGAAGCCGGGCAGCTTCAGCCGCGCGCCGAGATCGCAGAGCACCGACTGAAAGCCGCGCACGCCTGCGTGGCCGGGGCGGTCGGGCGGCACCACCGGCCAGCGGATCGCGTCGGCGGCGGCGTCGGGTTCGGATATCGGACGATCGAGCAGCGAGATGCAGTCGTGGCGTTCCAGGTACGTCGTGTCGGGCAGGATCAGGTCGGCATAGGCGACCATCTCGGACGAATAGGCATCGGAACAGATGATCCGCGGGATCACGTAGTCGCCATTTTCGTCGGTGTCGGTCAGCATCTCCATCACGCCGCGCGTGTTCATCGACGAATTCCACGCCATGTTCGCCATGTAGAGAAACAGCGTTTCGATCTTGTAAGGATCGCCGGCATGCGCGTTGGAAATCACCATGTGCATCAGGCCATGGGCGCTGAGCGGATTTTCCCAGGTGAAGGCCTTGTCGATGCGTGCGGGCGTGCCGTCCTCCCTGAGCGCCAGATGCTCGGGCCCGCGGGGAAAGCCCAGGTGCGGGCCGTTCAGCGGACTGCCGGGTTTGGTATAGCTGTGCGGGGTCGGATGTGCCTCCACGGGCCGCGGATAGGGCGGTTTGAACCGGAAGCCGCCGGGCGTCTCGACGCTGCCAAGCAGGATCTGCAGCATGTGCAGGGCGCGGCAGGTCTGGAAGCCGTTGGAATGGGCGCTGACGCCGCGCATGGCGTGAAAGCTGACCGGGCGGCCGATCATCTGGGTGTGAGTCTCACCGCGGAAATCGGTCCATTCCCGGTCGAGCACAATGGGATCACCAAAGGCCACCTCGGCCAGTTCGGCGGCAATGCGGCGGATGCGGGCGGCGGGGATGCCGCAGCGGGTCTCGACCGCCTCGGGAGAATATTTCCCGTCGAGGTAACGTTCGGCCATCAGGTGCATGACCGGGCGGTGGGTCACGCCCGCATGCCGATACTTGCCCGCGAGGTCGGGCCGCACCCTCGGCTTGTCGAAGGCGGCGAGCTTTCCGGTGGCGCGGTCGATGACCTGCGGTTTGCCGTCCTCGTCGCGCAGGAACAACCCGTGCTCGGGCGACTTGGGATCGAGGTTCACCAGAACCGGCGCGTTGGTGTAGCGCGCGAGGTAGTCGAGGTCGATCTTGCCCGCGCGCAGAAGCTCGTGCACCAGCGCCAGAATGAAGAGACCGTCGGTACCGGGCGTAATGCCGACCCAGTCGTCGGCGATGGCGTTGTAGCCCGACCGGATCGGGTTGACGCCGATGACCTTGGCGCCGCGTTCCTTGAGCCGGCCCAGCCCCATCTTGATCGGGTTGCTGTCGTGATCCTCGGCCACGCCGAAGAGCATGAAGAGCTTCGTATGCTCCCAGTCCGGCTGGCCGAACTCCCAGAACGCGCCGCCCATGGTGTAGATACCCGCGGTCGCCATGTTGACGCTGCAGAACCCGCCGTGGGCGGCGTAGTTGGGCGTGCCGAAGTTCTGCGCCCAGAAACTGGTGAAGCTTTGCGACTGGTCGCGCCCGGTGAAGAAGGCGAGCTTTTCCGGCGCCGTGTCGCGGATCGGCTGCAGCCAGTCGACGGCGGTCTGCAAGGCCTCGTCCCAGCTGATCTCCTCGAACTCGCCCGACCCGCGCGGTCCAACGCGGCGCAAGGGCGCGCGCAGGCGGGCGGGGGCGTTGTGCTGCATGATCCCGGCGCTGCCCTTGGCGCAGAGCACGCCCTTGTTGACCGGGTGGTCGCGGTTGCCCTCGATATAGGCGACCTTGCCGTCCTTCAGGTGCACGTTGATGCCGCAGCGGCAGGCGCACATGTAGCAGGTGGTCTTGCGCACCTCGTCCGACACGGGCGGCGACGTGTCGAGATCTGGCTGGCTCAGGCCCATGACTTGCCCTTGGTTAGGATTGCGTCCGACGCTAGGCGATCCACCGGAATGGAGAAAGATTTTTCTGTCCGGTCGGCGAAAAACCGAACGCTTGCGCAGGTTTGAGCGGCCGGGCGCGACAGGCGTTTCATGGCGCCTCCAGCAGCTGCAACGTGTCGGCGGCGATCCGGCGTTCCTCTGCGGCGGGGACGACGTGATGCGGCACCGGCCCGGCCCAGACGAGGCCCTGCATGATCCGGTCGCGGATCGGGGCGGCGTGTTCGCCGATGCCGCCGGTGAAGGCCACCGCATCGAGGCCCTCCATCGCCGCGATCATCGAACCGGCATGGCGGCAGGCCCAGTAGACGAAGTGATCGACCGCGAAGCGCGCGGCGGGATCGTCCGAGGCCAGCAGGCCGCGCATGTCCGAGGTGTCGCCCGAGAGACCCAGAAGCCCCGCGCGCTTGTTCAGCAGGTCGGTCGTGACGTCGATGCCGTGCTGCGCCGCCAGCGCCAGAACCGCATTGGCGTCGATGCTGCCGGACCGCGTGCCCATGGTCAGCCCCTCGAGCGGCGAATAGCCCATGGTCGTGGCGACGGACCGGTTCGCCTTGATCGCGCAAAGCGACACGCCGTTGCCCAGGTGACAGGCCAGCAGGCGGTCGGGCACCGGGGCGCCGGTGATCCGCGGCAGCGCCTCGACCAGCGAGGCGTAGCTGATGCCGTGAAAGCCGTAACGGCGGTATCCCTCGGCGGTGACATCAGGCGGCAGGGCATAGGTCGTGGCGACGGCAGGGTTTGTGGCGTGAAAGGCGGTGTCGAAACAGGCGACCTGCGGCAGGTCGGGCGCACTCGCCGCCAGCGCCTCGATCCCGGCGAGGTTGTGCGGGTTGTGCAGCGGGGCGAGCGGGATGCAGGCGCGGATCGCGTCGAGGGTCGGGGGCGTAATCCGCTCCGGCCGGGTCAGCGTCGCGCCACCATGCACAACACGGTGACCGGCCGCCGTGACTGCATTGAGCGGATGACCCGCGTCTGCCAGCGCGCCCAGCAGCGCATCCAGTGCCGCGCCATGATCGGGGACGGACAGCGACCGGTCCACGTCCCCCAGCGTGATCCGGCCCGCGCCGCCGATCTCGGACACGGCGCCCGACAGCACGGGCGACAGGTCGCGGTCGAAGAGCGCGATCTTGATCGAGGACGATCCGGCGTTGACGACCAGGATCATCGTGCCGCCAGGATCGCGCCCAGCGCGGCAGAGGCGATGCGGTCCGGCGCCGCCTGCGCCCGCGAGGTAAGCAGGATCGGCACCTTGGCTCCCAGCACCACCCCCGCGCAGCAGCACCCCATGCCGAGGCTCATCAGCTTGAAGAGCGCATTGCCGCTGGTGATGTTGGGGACCAGCATGATGTCGGCGTCGCCCGCCACGTCGGACTCGAAGTTCTTCACCTGCGCGGCTTCAGCGGAAAAGATCAGGTCCAGCGCCATCGGCCCCTGCACGATGGCCTGCGGCAGGTGATCCTTCGCCCAAAGCGCGATGTCGCGCGCCTCCATCGTGTTGGGCACCGAGGGGATCGGGTCTTCGGTCGGGGCGAGGATGCCCGCCTTGGGCCGTCCGGTGCCCAGGAGTTGCGACAGGGCGACTGCATGGGCGAGGCAGGCCTGCCGGGTCTCGACGTCGGGATCGACGTTGAGCGCCGCGTCGGTCAGCAGAAGGGGCCGTTCGGAGGTCGGGCTGGTGATGTGGAACACATGGCCGCAGCGCGCGCCCTTTTCCCGCAGACCGGCGCTGGAGGGCAGCAGCCCCTTGAGGAAGGTCGAGGTGTGGACCTGCCCCTTCATGATCGCATCCGCCTCGCCCTCGCGCGCCAGGCGTGCGGCTTCGGGGGCGGCATGTTCGTGCGGGGCGTGGATCAGCCGCATCCCGCCGATGTCCCAGCCGATGCGCTCGGCGGTGGCGCGAATCTTGGTCTCGTCCCCGATCAGGATCGGGTCGGCCAGGCCCATCTCCGCCGCTTCGCGCAGGCCTTGCAAAGGGTTCTCGGCCCCGGCATTGACCAGCGCCACCCGAGGCGCCGGATGCGCGCGGGCACGGTCGAGCAGAGTCGGCGGACATTCGGCGCGGGTGCGGGACAGGAAGGGAAAGGGGTCGGTCATCAAGTGATCTCTTTTCCGGGACAGCCCCAGACTGCCTTTGGGCAAGGCCGCGTCAACCCCGCTTGAAACGGGCCGAGTGCCGGGCGAGTGGCAGTCCGCCGGGGTGCCGCTCGTACCTCTCCGCAACGCACTTTATCCCGGCCAAGTCCGTCGTACATTCCCACTACGCGCCTTGTTCAACCAAAGCGGCAGCCCGGTGGGGCGGGCTGCCGCTGGCCCGGCACCTGCGGTGCTGTTCGGGCCGGGCGCAATTCGCGAACGTGCTCACACCCCCTGCGGCCGCATGTCGGCCCTGTCGATCCCGGCCACCGCCACCGGCTTCTTCATCGCATCGCGGCGGAAGGGCTCGCCCAGTTCCTGGTTGATCAGCGCCTCGATCAGCGTGGTCTTGCCGTGCTGCATCTGGTCGGTGATCGCCTGCTCCAGCGCCGCCGTCAGCTCTTCCATCCTGCGCGCCTGAACCCCCTGCAATCCGCAGGCCTGCGCGATACCCGCGTAGCTCACCCCGTCGTCCAGTTCCGTGCCGACGAAATTGTCGTCATACCACAGGGTCGAGTTCCGCTTTTCCGCGCCCCATTGGTAGTTGCGGAAGACCACCATGGTGATCGCGGGCCATTCCGGACGGCCGATGGCGGTCAACTCTGTCACTGCGATGCCGAAAGCACCGTCGCCCGCAAAGCCCACCACCGGCACGTCCGGGCAGCCGATCTTGGCGCCGATGATGCTGGGCAGGCCATAGCCGCAGGGGCCGAAGAGCCCGGGGGCGAGGTATTTCCGCCCCTCCTCGAAACTCGGGTAGGCATTGCCGATGGCGCAGTTGTTGCCGATGTCCGAGCTGATGATCGCCTCTCGCGGCAGCGCGCTCTGGATCGCGCGCCAGGCCATGCGGGGACTCATCCAGTCCGGTTTTGCCTTGCGGGCGCGTTCGTTCCAGGTGGTGCCGGGATCGTCGTCCTCGTGATCCATGCTCGAAAGCTGCTGCGCCCAAGCGGATTTCGTCTGCGCGATGGTGTCGAGCCGGGCGCGCTGGCTTTCGTCGGAAACCTCCCCGATCTTGTCGAGCAGCGCCTCTGCCACCTTCTTCGCATCGCCCACGATGCCGACGCTGACCTTCTTGGTCAGGCCGATGCGGTCGGGGTTGATGTCCACTTGGATGATCGCCGCGTCCTTGGGCCAGTAGTCGATGCCATAGCCCGGCAGGGTCGAGAACGGGTTGAGCCGCGTGCCGAGGCACAGCACCACGTCGGCCTGCGCGATCAGTTCCATCCCCGCCTTGGACCCGTTGTAGCCCAGCGGCCCGGCGAATTGCGGATGCGAGCCCGGGAAGGCGTCGTTGTGCTGATAGCCCACGCAGACCGGAGCCGCGAGTTTCTCGGCCAGCTTGATAGTCGACGGGATCGCCCCCGCCAGCACCACGCCCGCACCGTTCAGGATCACCGGGAATTTCGCCTGCGACAGCAGCTCGGCCGCCTTCGCGATGGCGGTTTCGCCGCCGCCGGGGCGTTCGAACTCCACGACCTCGGGGATCTCGATGTCGATCACCTGCGTCCAGAAATCCCGCGGCATGTTGATCTGCGCGGGCGCCGAGGCGCGCTTCGCCTGCAGGATCACCCGGTTCAGCACCTCGGCCACTCGCGAGGGATCGCGCACCTCTTCCTGGTAGGCGACCATGTCCTCGAACAGCTTCATCTGCTCGACTTCCTGGAACCCGCCCATGCCGATGGTCTTGTTGGCGGCCTGGGGCGTGACCAACAACAGCGGCGTGTGGTTCCAGTAGGCGGTCTTTACCGCCGTCACGAAATTGGTGATGCCGGGGCCGTTCTGCGCGATCATCATGCTCATCTTGCCCGATGCGCGGGTATAGCCGTCGGCCATCATCCCGCCCGACCCTTCGTGCGCGCAGTCCCAGAAGGTGATGCCGGCGCGGGGAAAGAGGTCGGAAATCGGCATGAAGGCCGACCCGATGATGCCGAAGGCATGTTCGATCCCGTGCCGCTGCAGGGTTTTCACAAAGGCTTCTTCGGTGGTCATCTTCATGGGCGACATCCTCTGGGGTCGGGGTTGCACGATACCTAAAGCCGCCGGGACGGGGGCGATAGGGCCAGCGTGCGCGGCGCAATAAGTCCAGAGCGGCGCCAGCGACAACACCGGGACAGGCGCGGCGATATTGCCATAGCCTGCAACTTATGTCCCGTGCGGGGCAGAAGGCACAAGACTCCGGCAGCCGCGGTTGATACCCTGCCGCCTGCGCACCGGGGCATGGGGGGCCTGCGGGGCGCATGTTGCGAGGGCTCAAGCCGGGATGCCGAACCCCATTGCCTATCTTGCGCTGGCGATCTGGCCGATCGCCACGGTAATGCTGTTCCGCCGCCTGCCGGTGGAACGGGCGCTGATCCTGTCGATCCTCGTCGGATACCTGTTCCTGCCCGAACCGCCCGCGGCCTTCGACCTGCCGCTGATCCCGCCGCTGCACAAGCACAATATCCCGGCGCTCGCGGCCTTCGCCTGCTGCCTGTGGATGTTCGGGCTGCGCGGGTCGATCCTGCCGCAATCCATGATCGGCCGTGTGCTGCTCGTCACTTACGTGTTCTCGCCCATGGTCACGGTCTTCACCAACCCCGAAGTGGTGTTCTTCGGGCGCATCGGCCTGCCGGGGCTGGGCCTCAAGGATGCCATCGCCCTGCCCCTGCAACAGTTCCTGGGCGTGCTGCCGTTCCTGCTCGGGCGGCGGTTCCTCGCGGACGGCGGGTCGCAGCGCGATCTGCTCAAGGCCTTCGTGATCTGGGGGCTGGTCTATTCGCTGCTCATGCTGATCGAGGTGCGCCTGTCGCCGCAGCTCAACATGTGGATCTACGGCTACTACCAGCACCTCTTTGCGCAGGCGATCCGCGACGACGGGTTCCGCCCGGTGGTGTTCCTCTACCACGGGCTGTGGGTGGCGTTCTTCTGCATGACCACGGCGGTCTCTGCCGTGGCGCTCTGGCGGCAGGACGCCGAGAAGCGCAAGATCGGCTACCTGATCGCCGGCGGCTATCTTGCCGTGGTTCTGGTGCTGGCGAAATCTCTGGGCGCGCTGATCTTCTTCGTGGTGCTGCTGCCCTGCGTGCTGCTGCTGGGGCGGATCATGCAGATCAAGGTGGCGATCGTCATCGGCGCGCTGGCGGTGGCCTACCCGATCCTGAAGGGCGCCGACATCATTCCGCAGGACAAGCTGCTCGAACAGGTGGCGAGTATCGACCAGACCCGCGCCGATTCGCTGCAGTTCCGCTTCGACAACGAGAACATCCTGCTCGAACGCGCCTATCTGAAACCGGTCTTCGGCTGGGGCAGCTGGGGGCGCAACCAGATCCTCGACCCGGTCACGGGCGAGATGCTGACGGTGTCCGACGGGCGCTGGGTCATCGTCATCGGCATCTACGGCTGGGTCGGGTTCCTCGCTGAATTCGGTTTGCTGCTGCTGCCGCTGATCCTGCTCTGGCGCGAGGCTATCGCGGATCGCGACGGCCGGGTGTCGGCCTATATCGCGCCACTGTCCCTGCTTTTGGCGATCAACATGTTCGACCTTCTGCCCAACGCCTCGATCACCCCGCTGACCTGGTTGCTGGCCGGGGCGCTCACCGGCCATGCAGAGGCGTTAAAGACCGCGCGGCTGTCGCGGACGGGGCTGAACGCCCTGCGCTGGCAGTCGATTTTGTGAGGTCAAGACCATGAGCACCGCCACCCCCCGCCCCAAAGTCTTGGCTATTGCCGAAGCGGCCAATCCCGAATGGGTCAGCGTACCGCTTGTCGGCTGGTCGCTGGCGCAGGCGCTGCGCGAGGTGGCCGACGTGCATCTGGTCACGCAGATCCGCAACCGCGACGCCATCCTGCGCGCCGGGCTGATCGAAGGCCGCGATTTCACCGTCATCGATTCCGAGGCTTTTGCCGCCCCGCTCTGGGCGCTGGCGGAAAGGCTGCGCATGGGGGAAGGCAAGGGCTGGACCATGGTGCAGGCGATCAACGCCATCAGCTATCCCTGGTTCGAACGGCTGGTCTGGAAGCGGTTCGGCCCGGCGATCCGCCGCGGCGCGTATGACATCGTCCACCGGATCACCCCGCTCAGCCCGACGATCTCGTCTTCGCTGGCAGGGAAATGTGCGCGCGCAGGCGTACCCTTCGTTCTGGGTCCGCTCAACGGCGGGGTGCCCTGGCCGCGCGGCTTCGACGCCGAACGGCGCCGCGAAAAGGAATGGCTGAGCTACCTGCGCGGCGCCTACAAGGCCCTGCCCGGACGACGGGCCACGCTGCGCCACGCCAGCGCAATCCTTGCCGGGTCGCGGCACACCGCATCGGAAATTCCCGCGGACTTTGCCGACAAGGTGATCTACCTGCCCGAAAACGGCATCGACCCCGCCCGGTTCGCGTTGCAGGCCGCGCCCGAGGGTCCTGTTCTACGCGCCGCCTTCGTCGGACGGCTGGTGCCCTACAAGGGGCCGGACATGCTGATCGAGGCCGCAGCCCCGCTGCTGCGCGACGGCCGGATGACGCTCGATCTGATCGGCGACGGGCCGATGATGCCGCAGTTGCGGGCGATGGCCGACGGCCTGCCCGGTGTCACCTTTCACGGCTGGGTCGATCACCGCGACGTGCAGCGGATACTGGCGCAGAGCCACGTCCTGTCCTTTCCGTCGATCCGCGAATTCGGAGGCGGCGTGGTGCTCGAGGCGATGGCGCTGGGTGTCGTGCCGCTGATCGTCGACTACGCGGGTCCGGGAGAACTGGTGCAGCCGGGGCTGGGCCACAAGGTGCCCTGCGGCACGCGCGCCGAGATCGTGCAAGGTTTCGGCGCGACGCTGGCAAAGCTTGCCGTCGATCCGGCCGCGCTGGCGCCGACGGCCGCCGCCGCCCGGGCGCGGGTGAAAAGCCATTTCACCTGGAGCCGCAAGGCCGCACAGATCGCACAAGTCTATGACTGGCTCGGCCAGGACACTGCGGCGCCGGCACCGCGGTTTTTCGAAGACCGGTCCGCCGAGCTGGCGGAAAACGGATGCGGATCGGCAACAGGTTGCCGACAATTGTCATCGAAAGTGACGTAACTCTTGGGGAAAGTAAGCCGGATCGGACAGGCTGAGCGGGCAATGCGCCTGCAGGGGCGCGTTTTTCGCGTTGCGCAAGCAGTGCCGTCAATTCGTCCGCGCCCCTGTTCCTGACCCCGCTGCGGCGGGTCCGGCCCCGTCCCGTCCCGCCACCGCACTCAGGACCGCTTCGGAAACACCCGTTGCAGGAACGCCCGCAGCATCTGGCCCGGCAGAATCCCCAGGCACTGCGCATAGCGCGGCCCCAGCCGCCGCGGAGAGGTCGCCGCACGCCACAGCCATTCCAGCGACAGCCGCCGCGCCCAGAGCGGGGCGCGCACCTGTGTTCCGGCAAAGAAATCCAGCCCCGCGCCGATCGAGGCAAAGCCGATCTCGGGCGCATAAAGCCGTCCTGCCGCGCAGAACATCTCTTGCTTGGGCGCGCCCAGCGCGACGAAACACAGCCCCGCGCCGGACTCGTTGATCTCTTCGAGGATCGCC
This sequence comes from Thalassococcus profundi, assembly GCF_003344785.1. Taxonomy (GTDB): domain Bacteria; phylum Pseudomonadota; class Alphaproteobacteria; order Rhodobacterales; family Rhodobacteraceae; genus Puniceibacterium; species Puniceibacterium profundi. Next base: position 335,751 of record NZ_QPMK01000002.1, read on the forward strand.
CGCGCCTCTGCGCCTTCGGGGTCGAACCCGAACGGCGGAGAGATCGTAGCCACCACGCTCAGCCCGTGCACCTCGCGTTCGAGATAGGATTTCGCCCCCTGCAATGCTGGCGGCGTGCTGCCCACCAGCGCCACCGTCACCCCCTGCCGCGCCGCGATCCGGCACATCGGCAGGATCACTTCCGACCCGGGGATCAGTTCCACCGGTTTTCCGGCCACCCGCGACATCCAGACGATGGGATTGCCGTCGGCCACCACCATGTCCTGCGCCGCATAGGCCGCGCGGAATTCCGGCGAGGCGCGCAGCTTGACCAGGTGGTCGAGGTTGATCGTGGCCAGCGCAAAGCCTTCGCGCCGCGCCAGCCGCTCGGCGACACGTGCCTTCAGCCCGGCCCAGGTCGCGACGTTGACCTGCACGCGCTGCGATTTCACATAAAAGTCCATTCGGGTTCCAGGCAGCAGTCCCGTCCGTCTTCTAGCGCAAAAATGCAGCAGCATAGGAGCCATATTTGCCACAGTTGCCGGAAATCCGACGCGGCCAGCGGCCAAATACCACGGGAAAATCATGCTGCACCGCAGCTTGCCCGTGAAAATCACCCGTGGCGCCGAATTCTCGACACGTTTATCTGATCATACGGCGCGGCAAGCCGACCCGTCCGAGCAGAGGTGCGATGCCAGTCTTGAGTTCATACCGCCCGCGTCAGAGCTGGGCGCGGTGCGCTGCCGTCGGTCGCGGGCACGGGCACAGCGCATGAGCACACTTGGCATCATCGGCTGCGGGTTCGTCGCGGATCTCTATGCGCGCGCGCTTGCCGTGATGCCGGGATTGCGCGTCGCCGCAGTCTACGACCGCGATGCCGCACGGCTCAGGACCTTCTGCGAGCACTGGTCGCTTCCGGCGGTGGACAGCCTCGACGCGCTGCTGGCCGCCTTGCCAGCCGATGGCATCGTGCTGAACCTGACCAATCCCGACGCGCATTTCGAGATCAACCGCGCCTGCCTTATTGCGGGCCGCCACGTGTATTCCGAAAAACCGCTGGCGATGCGGATGGAGCAGGCCCGCAGCCTGCATGCGCTGGCGGCGGAACGCGGGCTGATGCTGTCCTCCGCCCCCTGTTCGGTGCTGGGCGAGGCAGCCCAAACCCTGGGCCACGCGCTGCGCCACGGCATCGCCGGCACGCCGCGGCTGATCTATGCAGAACTAGACGACGGCTTTGTCCCGCAGGCCGCCTATGCCAGATGGCGCAGCGAAAGCGGCGCGCCCTGGCCGGCCGAGGACGAATTTCACGTCGGCTGCACGCTTGAACACGCGGGCTATTACCTGGGCTGGCTGATCGCCTGGTTCGGTAGCGTCCGCCGCGTCGTCGCCGCCAGCGCAGAGGTGATCCCGGACAAGCCGGGCAGCAACGGCACGCCGGATTTCTCGACCGCGACGCTGTTCTTCGAGAACGGTCCGGTGACGCGGCTCACATGCTCCATCGCCGCCCCGCACGACCACCGCATCCGTATCGTCGGCGACAACGGCGTGCTCAGCTGCGACGCCGCCTGGGACAACGCCGCCAAGGTGCGCTTTGCCCGCCGCCTGACCCTGCGGCGACGGCTGATGGAACATCCGTTTCCGCGCCGCATCCGCCTGCCCCGGCCGACGCATCCACACGTCAAACGCTGGGGCGCAGCGGCGATGAACTTCCTTCTGGGCCCGCAGGAAATGCTCGACGCCCTGTCCGAGCGGCGCCCCTGCCGCCTGTCGAACGACTTCGCCCTGCACATGACCGAGGTGACGCTCGCGATCCAGAACGCGGGTGAGGCGGGCGCGCAGGACATGACCACGCGCTGCGCGCCGATGGAGCCGATGCCATGGGCGCAGTGACCCGCATGATGATCACCGGCGCCGCCGGGTTCGTCGGCCGCAGCGCCGTCGCCGAGGCGCGCGCGCGCGGGATCGATGTCGTCGCGGTGGTGCGCGGCACGGCACCGGACGATTGGCGCACCGATGCGGGCATCACCCTCTGCCGATGCGACCTGTCCGATCCCGACAGCCCCGCCACGCTGCGCCAAGCGCTGTCCGGCACACAGGCGGTGATCCACGCGGCCGCGCATGTGGGCGGCGACCTGCGCGCCCATGCCGCCGACACCGCGCGCGCCACCAGACACCTTATCGCAGCGCTGGACGGGCACCGGCTGGTGCTGGTGTCCTCCATCGCCGTTTACGACACGATGCGGGTGTCCCCCGGCGATGCGCTCACCGAGGACAGCCCGCGGGAAACGCCCGAAAGCGCCCGCGACGCCTATACCGCCGCGAAGCTTCGGCAAGAGGCGCTGGTGGCCGACACGGACCTGCCGGCCTGGCTCCTGCGGCCGGGGGCCGTCTGGGGGCCGGGGCGCACATGGCACGCGCTGATGGGGTTCTGGGCCAGCAAGGTCTTTGTCGCGATCCGCGCGGACGGGCTGCTGCCGCTGGTGCACGTGCAGTCGCTGGCGGACACGCTGATCACCGCCGCCTGCACCGATCCCGGCGGGCAGGTGGCGCTCAATGTCGTCGGCGACGACCTGCCGACGCGCGCCGCGTTCATCGCGCAGCACCGGGCGCTGGCGGGCTGGCCACGGCTGGTGCTGCCCATGCCCTACGCGGTCTGGATGGGGCTGGCCCGGATGCTGTCGCCCTTGGGCGCCCGCCTGCCCGGTCTCTTGCAGGAGCGCATCCTGCGCGCCCGGCTCATGCCGCTGTCCTATCCCAACACCGCCCTGCGGCAGAGGCTCGGCGGGCATGACCACGCCGCCTTCGACCAAAAGCTGGCCGACGCGATCCGCGAGGGCACGCAATGAGCGGTCTGCCGAAACTGGCCTACCTCACCGGCGAATACCCTCGCGCCTCCGACACCTTCATCCAGCGCGAGGTCGCCGCCCTGCGCGATCTGGGCCACGAGGTGCTGACCTGCTCGATCCGCCGCACCGGAGCAGAGCACCTCGTGGGGCCGGAACAGCGCGCGGAACAGGCGCGGACCTTTCACGTGCTCGACACCGCGAAATCCCCCATCCGCCTGATCGCCGCGCACCTGCGCTGGATGCGCCGCCCCGCGCGCTACCTGTCGGCGCTGCGGCTGGCCTGGCGCACGGCGCCCAGGGGGCTGCGCGGGCGGGTCTACAACCTGATCTACTTCCTCGAGGCCGGAGTGCTGGCAGCGCACTTGGCCGACAACAGGGTCGAACACCTGCACAACCACATCGCCAAGGCCTCCTGCACCGTGGCGATGCTGGCCTCTGCGCTGTCGGGGACTCGCTACAGCTTCACCATCCACGGGCCGGACATCTTCTTTGAGCCGCAGCACTGGCGCATCGACGAAAAGGCCGCGCGTGCCAGCTTTGTCGCCTGCATCAGCCATTTCTGCCGCTCGCAACTGATGTGCTTTGCTGACCGGTCGCATTGGGACCGGTTCCACATCGTGCATTGCGGGGTCGATCCTGCCCGCTACGGCACCGGGGCGCGCGATGGCACGCGGCTGCTCTTTGTCGGACGGCTGGCGGCGGTCAAGGGCCTGCCGGTGCTGATCGAGGCGATGCGCGACCTGCCCGGTGCGCATCTGACGGTGATCGGCGACGGCCCCGACCGCGCCACGCTGGAACGGCAGGCCAGCGGCCTGGACGTGACCTTCGCCGGATACCAGAGCCAGTCGGCCGTGGCCGAAACGCTGCGCGACACCGACATCTTCGTCCTGCCCAGCTTTGCCGAAGGCGTGCCGGTGGTGCTGATGGAGGCCATGGCCGCGCAAGTGCCGGTCGTCGCCACACGGATCGCGGGCATCCCCGAACTGGTCGAGGACGGTATATCGGGCCGGCTCGTCCCCCCCGGCGATGCCGAGGCGCTCGGGGCCGCGCTGCGCAGCCTTCTGGACGACGCGCGCCTGCGCGCGCGCATGGGAGCCGCGGGTCGCCAAAAGGTCACAGACGAGTTCGATATCCGCACCGAGGCCCGCCGCCTCTCGCAGCTGTTCCGGGGCCATGCCAATGGAGCACCGACGCCACCCATCCGGGCAAAGGAGGTGCCATGACCCCGGTGGACCTGGTGCTGATCGGCCGCAACGAAGGGGCGCGGCTCGTGGCGTCGCTCGCGTCGGTCATGGGGCCGGCCCGGCGCGTGGTCTATGTGGATTCAGGTTCGGACGATGGCAGCGTCGACGCCGCCCGTCTGGCCGGGGCCGAGGTGGTCCTGCTCGACACTTCGGTACCTTTTACCGCCGCGCGGGCCCGCAACGTCGGGTTCGCGCGGCTCGTGGAAACCGGCGATACCGCGCCCTACGTCCAGTTCATCGACGGCGACTGCACACTGGTCAACGGATGGATCGACGCGGGCGCCGCGCACCTCGATGCCCATCCGGAAACGGCGATGGTGACCGGCTGGCGGTCCGAGATCGCGCCCGATGCTTCGATCTACAACCGGCTCTGCGACTGGGAATGGCACCGCCCCGCCGGACCGATCCTGGCCTGCGGCGGCGACATGATGGTCCGCGCCGAAGTTTTCCGCACATTGGGCGGGTTCGATCCGACGGTGATCGCCGCCGAAGATGACGAATTCTGCACCCGCATGCGCAAAGCCGGCTGGGTGCTGGAACGGCTGCCGCAAGAGATGACGCGCCACGATGCGGCGATGCACGGCTTCGGCCAGTGGTGGCAACGCGCGGTGCGCACCGGCCATGGTTTTGCACAGGTCGGGCACCTGCACCCGGAGTATTTCCTGACCGAACGCACCCGCGTCTATGTCTACGGTCTGGCCCTACCGCTGCTTGTGCTGGCGTCGATCGTCATGCCGGTGCTGGTCCTGCCGCCGCTCGCCGCCTACGGCTACAACTTCCTGCGCACCCGTCGCGGGCTGCTGATCGAAGGCGTGGCTAGCGACCGGGTCACGCCCTTCGCGGCGCTGCTGACCCTGTCTAAACTGCCCAACATGATCGGAGTGGCAAAATTCCACTGGCGGCGGCTGCGCGGGCGGAAGATGCAGATTATCGAGTACAAATAGGAACCGAACATTATGTCACAGACGATCCGCGTGGGCCTGATCGGGGCCGGATACATCGCCAGCTGGCACGCCGATGCCCTGCGCGCCACCGAAGGCGTGACGCTCTCGGCCGTCTGCGACGTCTCTCTCGGCGCGGCGCAGGCGCTGGCGGACGGGTTCGGCGGGCAGGTCTTCACATCGGTCGATGCGTTGATCGACAGCGGCACTTGCGACGCGGTGCATATCCTCACTCCACCGCATCTGCACCACGACATCGCCGTGCAGTGCCTGCAGGGCGGACTGCATGTTCTGGTGGAAAAGCCGGTGGCCGAAAGCGCCGATCAGACCCGCGCCATCGAAGCCGCGGCCCAGGCCGCCGGCAAACGTTTCCACGCCGGGCACAACTTCCTCGGGATGCCGTCCTACCTGCGGCTCAAGGACATGCTGACCAGGGGCGAACTTGGCCGCGTCTCCAGCGCCGAGATCGCCTGGACCTTTCCACTCGCCCCTTTGCGGTCGGGTCCCTACGGTCTCTGGTTGCTGCGCGAACCGAAGAATCTGTTGCTCGAACTCGGGCCGCACCTCATGGCCTTCGCGGTCGACCTCTTCGGCACGCCCGAGATCGTCCATACCGCGCTGTCGCATCACGTCGCCCTGCCCGGAGACGACAGGCGCCCGCAGGGCTGGCGCATCCTTGCCCGCGCCGGGGGCGTCGACGTGACCTTCACGATCTCGCTGGTGGAGGTCATGGACGACCGCAGCGTGACCCTGCGGGGGTCGACCGCGCGGGCGCGTTTCGATCTTTCCGCCGATACGCTGATCGTCGACCGCGACAATGCCTCGGACCTGGTGATCAATCCTCTGCGGCGGCAGATGGACAAAAGCTGGCAGCACCTGCGCGAAGCGCTGCGCAACGCGGGCACGCAGCTGCGGTCCCTGAATGCGAAATCGCCCTACGGCCTCAGCTTTCGCGGCATGAACGCGGGTGTCTACGACGCGCTGCGCCGCGACAGGCCCGCCGACCCGCGCTTTTCCGGCGCCAGCGCCGTGACGGTGATGCAGGCGCTGGACGACGCGCTGGCGCTGCTGCCCGAGGACGCGCTCACCCCGGCAGCCCCCGCGGTGCAGACCCGCAAGCCCAAGCCTACCGCCATGGTCATCGGCGGCACCGGCTTCATCGGGCGGGCGCTGACGCGGCGGCTGGTGGCCGACGGGCGCGACGTGCGCGTGCTGTCGCGCGGACGCCACGGACCCTTCCCCGACCTGCCCGACAGCGTCGAGACGGTGGGCGTGTCCCTGCGCGACCGCGCGGCGCTCACCGAGGCGATGAAGGGTATCGACGTCGTCTTCAACCTGGCCAAATCCATGGACAAGACCTGGGACGACGCGCTGCGCAACGACGTCGCCGTCGCCACCGGCATCGCCGAAGCAGCCATGGACGCAGGGGTCAGACGCCTGATCTACACCGGCACCATTGCCAGTTACGACATGAGCGACCCGACGCGGAAGATCACCGAAGATACCGGATTTCCGGCGGACATGTCCGACCGCAACATCTACGCCCGCTCCAAGGCCGAATGCGAACGGCAGCTCTTGCGGTTGCACGCGACGCGGGGCCTGCCGCTGGTCATCGCGCGGCCCGGCATCGTCGTCGGTGCGGGTGGGCCCTTGCAGCATTGGGGCATCGGGCGCTGGCACGGCGCGGGAGCGGTACGGATCTGGGGACACGGGCACAACATCCTGCCCTTCGTACTGATCGACGACGTGGCCGACGGGCTGGTTCGGATGATCGACGCCGACGCCGCGGTGGGCCAGAGCTTCAACCTCGTGGGGGACCGGATGCTGTCGGGCCGCGGTTATTTCGACGCCATCCACCGCAGTTTGGGCGCCCGTATCCGGGTCAGTTCCGGCAATCTTTATGCCTTCTACGCCTCCGATGCCGTCAAGTACGCGCTCAAGAAATACGCCCTGCGGCGGCCCGGCGTGATCCGCCCGTCGCTGGCCGACTGGAAGAGCCGCGCGCATTTTTCGCCCTTCGTGAACGACAAACCCAAGGAGATGCTGGGCTGGACTCCCGAGCCCGAACGCGACCGGTTCATTGAAAAAGCCATCACCGATGCCAATCTCTTTGGCATCTGAGCTTGGCGTCCCGGATCGGCGCAACAGGTCACGGTGCGTAAACAATCCCCGCGTTTCGGACTTATTCTGGACAGATTTCTTTGGTGTAACGAAACGCAGCAGTCATTGTGCGCGCCCCGGCCAGGGATGCGCCGAAGAAACAAACAGGCGAGTGCGGATGCACGCTAGACACGCAACAGGTACGGCATTCGGCACCTCCGTCCGCGCGCGGGCGGGTGGCCAGAGCGTGCGGAGAGTGGAAGCGTGAACATGGCAGACGGTCCCAAGTACCGGCGCAAGAACCGCCCCGCGGCGCCTGACCCCTCGGACGCGCTGACACCGCGGCCGACCACCGCCGAAGACGCCCCGATCCCGCCGCTGGAAACCCGCGAACAACGCCTCGCCCGCCGCGCCCGGCAGGCCGAAGCCGAGATGCAGGCCGCCCAGAACGCGCGTCGCCGCCAGATCGAGGCTGAACGCGCCGAAGCCGAGCAACGCAGCCGCTTGAAGGCCGAGGCACAGGCAAGGGCCGAACGCGAGGCTGCCGAACGCCGCAAGCAGGCCGAGGATGAGGCACGCCGCAAAGCGGAAGAAGTCGCTCGTGCAAAGGCCGAGGCGCAGGCCAAGGCCGAACGCGCGGCAGCCGAACATCGCAAACGCGCGGAGGAAGACGCGCGCCGCAAAGCGGAAGACGCCGCTCGAGCGAAAGCCGAAGCGCAGGCCAAGGCCGAGCGCGAGGCCGCCGAACGTCGCAAGCAGGCGGAGGACGAAGCCCGCCGAAAGCAGGCGGAGGAAGCCGCCCGAGCGAAGGCCGAAGCTCAGGCCAAGGCCGAACGCGAAGCTGCAGAGCGTCGCAAGCACGCCGAGGAAGAGGCGCGCCGGAAGAAGGCGGAGGAMGACGCCCGCGCGAAAGCCGAGGCGCAGGCCAAGGCCGAGCGCGAAGCCGCTGAACGCCGCAAGCACGCCGAGGAAGAGGCGCGCCGGAAGACGGCGGAGGACAGCGCCCGCGCGAAAGCCGAGGCGCAGGCCAAGGCCGAGCGCGAAGCCGCTGAACGCCGCAAGCACGCCGAGGAAGAGGCGCGCCGCAAGGCGGAAGACGATGCCCGCGCGAAAGCCGAAGCGCGGGCCAAGGCCGAGCGCGAGGCCGCCGAATCCCGCAAGCGTGCAGAGGAAGAGGCGCGCCGCAAATCGGTGGCGGCGACGCGGAGCGAGGCCGAGGCCCAAAGTCTGGCGGTGACGAATGCCATGCGTCAGGGCGAAACTGCCCCGCCCGCCGAAGTACCGCCGGCGCCTGCGCCTGTCCTTGCGCTCGACCCGGAGCGGCGGGTGTCAGACGCTGTCGTCGCGCCGCAGGATGCGGCCTCGGGCTGGCAGCGGCTGGGCACCTTCGATCTCGACGCCCGCATGCTCGAACGCAACCGCATCATCACCGCCGCCCGCCAGGATCCGGCGCACACCACCTTTGACGTGCTGCGCACCCGGCTCTTGCAGGCACTGGCCGAGCGGGGCTGGTCCCGGGTGGCGATCACCTCTCCGACCAAGGGCTGCGGCAAGACCTTCACCGCCGCCAACCTCGCCATCAGCCTCGCGCGCCAGGAAAACTGCGCGACCCTGCTCCTGGATCTCGACATGCGTGCGCCCACTTTGCACAAGACCTTCGGGCAGAAGTCTGTAGGCAGTATCGGCGACATGCTGCGGGGCCGGGTCGATCCGGCCGACCATCTGCGGCGTCCCGGACCCAACGCGATGAATGTCGGGCGCAACATCGCCTTCGGCTTCAACGACGTGACAGAGGATTACGCGTCGGAATTGCTGCAGGACCCTGTCACCGCGCAGACGCTGAAGACCATGACCGACACGCTGCGCCCGGACGTGGTGATCTACGACATGCCGCCGGCGCTCAGCTCGGACGACGTGATCGCCTTCCGCGCGCATTTCGATGCGGTTCTGCTTGTGGTGGGCGGCGGGCTGACCACCGATGCCGAAGTCAAGGATGTGGAGCGCCGCCTGGGCGAACAGACGCCGCTTCTGGGCATGGTCCTGAACAGGGCCGAAGGCACAAACCCGGCGAAATACGCCTACTGAGACCGGTTTCGCCAGGCGCAGGCGCGCGTCGCCTCCCTGTCAGGTTTGCGACAGGCGCGGCAGGATGCGGTCCAGCCCCAGCTGCCAGATCTTCTCTCCGAAGAAGCGCATGACCCCGAAGATCGCCAGCGCCACCGCAAGCAGCGCCGCCCCCCACTTGATCCGGCGGCCGCGAATGTCCCGGCGGGTCTTGATCGGCGGGATCGACACGACGGGCTGCAGACCCAGCGCCCGTTCCATCTGCGCCGGCGTGCGGATCGCCGGGTTGCGCATCTCGGCCAGGAAGGCCGCGCCGATGCCCAGCAGCAGGCTGGCAAAGGCCCCCATCATCGCCGTGCGCTTTCGGCTGCGCGAGATCGAGAATTCGGGCACCAGCGCGGTTTCGAGAATTTCGAATCGATCCGACTGCGCCCGGTCCTCGAGCATCTGTCCCATCTCCGCCTCGGCAGTGCGGCGGGTGATGACCGTGTACTGTTCCTGCAGACGGCTGAGCTCGCGTTCCATCGCGCCCAGCGTGCGCTCGACCTCCGGGGCCTCGCGGATCTGCTCTTCGATGCGGGTCAGCCGGGCGGCGATCAGGGCTTTTTGCTCTTGCAGCAGGGCGATCTGGCGGTCCAGCACCTCTTCGCGCTGCCGCTCGGAATTGCTTTGCAGGGTCACGATCTCCTGGTCCAGCCGCAGATCGGCCTCGCGCAGCGACCCGGCCTCGCTGCGCAAAAGTGCCAGGCCTTCCGGCAGGTAGCGCGCATTCTCGCGTTTGAACGTGGCGATGCGGTTCTCGATTGCGGTGATATCCGCCTCTACGCGTTCCGATTCCGAATTGAAGAAATCGAAGGTGTCGCGGACACGTGTCTCGGCCCGGGTGGCGGATTGTTCAACCAGCGACCGGGCCAGTTCGTTGGCCAGCGCCGCCGCCTTGACCGGATCGTCGACCTGGGCGGTGATGTAAAGACCGGTGGCGGCACCGCGCTGCCAGGACGGGGAATCGTCGCGAATCTCGACGATGCGCACGGATTGGCGCATCCGCGCCACCCGTTCATTGAGCGAAAGTTCGGGATCGTCGGTGTAGATTTCCAGGTCGTCCATGATCGCGATGACATTGTCGCGCGCCATCAGCCGCTGTTCGATCAGCCGCAACCGAAGGGTCGCGTCTTCTCCCTCGGCGGCGGCACCGGACATGGCTTCGGGAATGCGGGCTTCCTCGATCTGCACGACGGCGGTAGCCTCGTACATCTTGATCATGTTCGCCGCGAAATACATCGACAGCACGCAGCCCAACAGGAAGATCGGCACGATCAGATAGGCGCGGCGGCGCAACGCGGCCATCACCTCGTCAACGGACTGGAACTGGTTCATCTGACTGCTCCCGCAATGGGCCCCCAATGCGTTCGTGAAGAAAGCGCCCGGGCAGGTCCTGGGGTCTGGTCCCATTCCACCCGGCACACGCCTTCTTCACGCCCCAATCTAGGCAATTCGCCCTAATTTTGCCACGTATTTCCTAGGGGCCGAGGGAAACAGATCATTTCCAAATGCGTGTTTCTGAACACATTTTCGCCATATTCAGCGACGCAGCACGCTGAGGGACAGGCAAAGCCCCGCGGTCTCCCATTGCCGCACCACGATCCGCGACCCCGCGACGAAGGGGGGAACCTCCTCCGAAAAGCGGAACGTCAGGGTATCGGCTTGTCGTTCAGCCAATCCGAGGGTGTGAAAGCCGAACACCCGGCGGCTGAGCGGATACTGCGCCTTGTAGGCGGCTTCCTTCGCGGAAAAGAGGCGCTTGGCGGCCAAGGAGGGCGCGCCGCCCATCCTCCGCAACTCCAGCGACGTGGCGATCGACGGCATCAGGTCGGCATCCAGAGCGCCCGCCGATTCCACATCGATGCCCAACGCCGCGATGTTGCCTTCGCGTGCCGCGACCGCGATGCACAGGTCGTCCATGTGGCTGATGCTGCCGCAGAGGCCCGAGGGCCAGACCGGCGCGCGGTCGCTGCCCATGGGGATCGCCACCGGCGCCACGCCAAGCTGCGACAGCGCCATGCGGGCCGCGGCGCGGCCGGCGGTGAACTCTGCGACCCGGCGCGGCACGGCACGGGTCATCGCCGCGGACTCTGCGGGGTAAATCGCAGGCAAATCGCCGCCCGCGCGGGTCATCGCAAGCGCGACTCCTGTGGGCATCTGCGCCTGCAGCTTCCTGCACAGCGCCTCGAGTTCCTGGGGTGCCACGACCTCAGGCGCTGCGGCGCGCACGCATCGCCCTCCGGCGCGCCATCGCTTCACTACGCATCCGGGCGCGGTCGGTGTTGGCGGGCTGCGGGTGCAATTGCGGCGCCGGTGCGGTGACGACCGGAGCGGCACGGGTCGGCAGTACGGGCGCGGGTTGCGGCGCGGGCGCCTGCGCCGGGTCGATCAGCTCTGCGACCCGTCCCGCCAGCGCCGACAGCACCGGGAAGCGGAAGATGTCGGTGATCGACAGCTTCGCCGCGCCCATCTCTTCGCGCAGAAGGCGGTGGGTCTGCACGGCAAGCAGCGAATGACCGCCGAGGTCGAAGAAATTGTCGCGGCCCGACACGGACTCGATGCCCAGCACTCGGCACCAGACGGCGCCGACGCGCGCCTCCACGTCACTGCTCGCCTGCCGCGTTCGGGCCGCCGCGGGTCGCGGCGCCGGGGCCTTGGCCTGCGGCGACTTCGGCGCCGGCAAGGCATTACGGTCGACCTTCTTGTTCGGCGTCAGCGGAAAGCTTTCCAGCCGGACGAATCGCGACGGCACCATCACCTCGGGCAGCACCTCGGCCAGCGCCGCTTTCAGCGCAGCTTCGCCCAGGTCCGCGCCGGCGGTGTAATACCCGACCAACCGGACGTCACCCGGCTGATCCTCGCGCGCGGCCACGACTGCCTGCTGCACGCCCGCCTGCGCCTCGAGAGCGGCCTCGATCTCGCCGAGCTCGATCCGGTGACCGCGCAGCTTGATCTGGTGGTCGACCCGCCCGACGAAATCGATGCGGCCATCGGCGCGGCGCTGCACGAGGTCGCCGGTGCGATACATCCGGCCCGGGTGGAACGGGTTGTCGCGGAACCGATCGGCCGTCAGCTCCGCCCGGTTCCAGTAGCCGCGCGTCACGCCATCGCCGCCGATCCAGAGTTCCCCGGGCACGCCAATGGACGACGGCTCCTGCGCGTCATCCAGCACATAAAGCTGGGTGTTGGCGATGGGCAGACCGATGTTGACCACCCCGTCGCCCGCGACGGCCGGTTCGGTCGAGGACCAGATCGTCGTTTCCGTCGGGCCGTACATGTTGGTGATGCGCGCCTTGGTAATCTTGCCGAATTCCGCCACCAGCGCGCCGGGCAACGGCTCTCCGCCCAGCATCAGGTGCTGCACGCCGCGCAGCGCAAACCGCGCCTCGTCGTTCATCGCGATCATCCGCGCCATCGACGGGGTGCATTGCAGGTGCGTGACGTCATGGCGCAGGATCTGCGCCGCGATGGAGAAATCGTCCGTCGCCAGTTCCGTATGCTGATTGGCCAGCCGGTTGACCTCTGCCAGCGGGCGCAACCCTTCGAGAACCGCGTCCGGCGCCATGCCATAGTCGATGAGGCAGGCAATCTCGCCCACGCCGATCTGCTTGAGCTGTTCGGTCCGCGCCAGCGCATCCTCGACGGTGCCGAACAGGCCGCTGTCGTTGAAATAGCGCTCGAAGGCGAAATCGAGGATGCCCTCGAGTTCCTCTTCGCTCAGCGACCCGAGGTCCAGTTCGAAGGGATTTTTCACCCCCTCGGGTTTCTTGAAGGCCGGAAAGGCCCAGGCGTATTGCTTGATGAGGCCCGCCGCCGAACGCAGGTAGTCCTTCATCGGCTCGCGCGCGATCTCGCGCGCCGCGTCGCGGGTGTCGGCCAGGCAGGTGTGCAGCATCAGCGTGACGGTGAAATCGTCCGGGTCATGCCCCGCCTCGCGCAGCGCGCCGTGATAGAGCGTGATCTTGCCCGCAACCTCGTCGATGGACTGGCCCAGCAGGTGCGTCAGCACGTTGGCGCCGAGCCGTCCGGCCTCTTTCCAGGTCTCGGGATTGCCGGCGGTGGTGACCCAGACCGGCAGCTCTTTCGACACCGGGCGCGGCTGCGTCACCACCTCGTGCAGCGTGCCGTCCTTGCGCGGAAAGGCGACCGGCTCCCCGGCCCAGAGCCTGCGCAGGGTGCCGATGGTCTCGATCATCGCGGGCTTGTTGTCGGGTGGTGTGTTCTCGGGCCGCAGCACGAAATCGTCGGGCTGCCAGCCGCTGGCGATGGCCATGCCCGCGCGGCCGTTGGTCAGGTTGTCGATCACCGCCCATTCCTCGGCGATCCGCGCGGGATGGTGCAGGGGTGCGACACAGGACCCGGCGCGCACGCCGATGTTTTTCGTAAACCCGGCAACGGCGGCACCGGTCACGGAGGGGTTCGGATAGGGGCCGCCGAAGGCGTGGAAATGCCGCTCGGGCGTCCAGACCGCGACAAAGCCGTTGTCGTCGGCGAATTTCGCGCCTTCGATCAGGGTCTTGTACTTCTCGGGACCGACGCCGTCGTCATTGCCCCAGTAGTAGAGCGAGAACTCCATGCCGCCGACCGACGGCAGCGGGCCGTTCGAGATGAGGCCGCGGTCGGCATCCGAGGTCAGCACCACCTTGAAGCCGCGGGCGGTGGCATAGAACAGTTCCAGCACCGAGATGTCGAAGGACAGCGACGTGACCGCCAGCCAGGTGCCCGCCGGATCATGCGCGATGCGCTGGTCCATCCCGGCGTAAAAGTTGATGACGTTGCGGTGTTCGATCATCACGCCCTTGGGCAGACCGGTGCTGCCCGAGGTGTAGATGAGATAGGCGAGGTTCTCGGCCCCCGAGGTGTCGGGCAGATTGTCCGCCGCTGCCGCGTCGATCCGCGGATCGGCATCCAGCACCAGAACCTGCGCGCCGTGCGATGGCAGCGTCGGCCGAAGATCGCCTTGCGTGACGATGACCGGCGCGCCGCTGTCGGTCGCGAAATGCGCCAGCCGGTCGGCGGGATAGGCCGGGTCCATCGGCAGGTAGGCGCCGCCCGCCTTGAGGATCGCCAGCGCGCCGACCATCAGGTCCACAGACCGGGGGGTGCACAATCCGACGACCGTGTCCGGCCCGACGCCCATATCACGCAGAACATGCGCGACGCGGTTGGCGCGGGCGTTGAGTTCGGCGTAGGTGAGGCTTTCGGTCTCGAAGACCAGCGCGGTGGCATCGGGCGTCCGCGCCACCTGCGCCTCGAAGGCGCGGTGCATGGTCAGGTGGCGGTCGAAATCCGTGCCGGTGTCGTTCCAGCGGTTGAGCACGAGGTCGCGTTCCGCGGCGGGCAGAACGGGCAAGGGCGCGTCGCCATCAAGCGCCCCGTGACTCGCGACATGATCCAGACGCGCTGCCAACAGGGCCGCGTGTTCCGCCGAGAACGCGCCGGTGTCGGCATGCAGCAGGCAGCCGTCGTCGCCGATCTCGACCGTCAGGGCGGCGCCCGGCACCGGGCCGCCGTCCAGCGACAGGGCGATCTGCGGCGTGTCCAGCGCGCCGATGGCCGGGTCGCGCAGGGGTAGGTCGGCGGCAAAGCCAACGTGTTGCCAGTTGCGCTCGATCGCATCGTGGATCGCGTCGGCCTCTGCCTCCGGCAGGCGGAGCGGCACCCACGGGGACACCAGCGGGCTGCCCGACAGCCTGCCATGGCGCAGGGCCAGATCGTTGCCCGCCTCGACCAGGTGCCGCGCCCAGAGCGCGACATGCGCGGGCGTCACCGCGGACGAGAGGGTCAGATACGTCGTCTCGCCGCTCTGCACCCCCATCCGCGCCAGCCGTACCGGCGCCGTATCGCGCAGGACATCCCGCCAATAGCCGTCATGCCGGGCGAGGTCCCGCAGCGCATCGTCGGCCAGCGGCGCATCCAGCACATCGCCCGCGGCGAGCCTGTCCGAGGGCGCGATCGCCACGCCATCGCTTGTGCGCAGACCGGACAGGATCAGCGCCCCCGTCCCGCAGGCCACCGTGAGGCGCGTGTCATCCGCCGCCAGAACCGTGCCCGGCGCGCCGCTGCCATCGGTCAGCCGCGCCGCGCCGATGTGCCAGAGCCTACCGGCGACGTGCATCTTCGCGGTGCAAAGCGGGTTCCAGTAGCCGCCGTGATCCAGTGCGCGCACCAGCCGCTCCAGGTCTTCGGCGGGTCGGGCAAACTCCAGCTGGCCGCCGTGCTCGGGCCGGTCGGCCAGCGCGTGGTAGCTGCGTTGCGACAGGTCCTGGGGCTGCGCCTCGGGCGTGCCGGACTCCAGCGCCACGCACAACGCGTCGAAACTGTCGAGACCTTCGGCGAAACACTTGGTGTTGAGCGTCAGCGCCGTGTCCTCGGCGCCGATGTCGAACCGCCGCTGCACGAGGATGTCGCCGGTGTCGGCATCGCCCGTCATCCGGTGCCAGGTGATGCCGTGCCGGGTTTCTCCCTCGATCAGCGCCCAGACCGGGGCGTTGAGACCTGCGTGCCGCGGCAGCGGTCCGTCGTGGAAATTCACCGCACCTTTTGCGGCGATATCCAAAACCGGTTGCGGCAGCATGTCGAGATTGGCGATGCTCAGCAGCCAGTCGCAGCTCAGCCCGGCGAGCCGGTCCGCCAACCTCTTGCCCGGCGCAATCACCCGGATCCCCTGCCCCGCGGCCCAGTCCGCAAGGTCGGTGTTGCGTGTCACCAGCGCCGCAATCCGGTGCCCGCGCGCCAGCAGCTTTTCGCTGCACTGAAGGGTCAGGGACTGGTTGCCGATCACGAGGGCGGTAAAGCTGGACATGTCAGTTACTCCGGGGTTGCCTTGAGCCGCAGCGTCGGCGCAAGCGGGGCCGCGAGGGCCGGGCGGCGCCGGAACAGAGCCCGCAGGTCATGCAGGATCAGACCGCGCAGAAAGCCGGGCGGATCAGCGGGCGGCTTGCGCTGGATCACCCGGCGCAAACGCCACAGCAGCCCGCCCGCGAGATGCGCCAGCGTCGCGGCGACGGCATAACCGCGGCCATGGTTCTTGACGAAGTAATGCCAGCGGCTGTCGTACCAGTAGCCGGGCATCTTCTTCCAGGTCTTCATCCCGGTCGAGACCGACCCGATATGCGCAACGCGGCTGGCAGGCACGTAATGCGTCTCGAACCCGGCGCGGGCGGCGCGCAGGCAGAGGTCGGTTTCCTCGAAATAGAGAAAGAAGGTCTCGTCGAAGAGGCCGATCCGTTCCAGCACGTCGCGCCGCATCAGCATCGACGCCCCGGCCAGCCAGTCGACCCGTTGCGCCTGTTCGGGCAGGTCCAGCGGCACCCGGTGGCGCGCCAGAAGACGCGAGATCGGGCCGAACCGGGCCGCCCCTTCCAGTTCCGACAGGATCGACGGGAAGCGGAAGGCGGTCACGTGCGGATCGCCTTCGGGTCCGTGGATGTGGCTGCCGGCAAAGCCCGCCTGCGGATTGGTGCGCAGATGCGCCAGAAGCCTGGAAATGGCATCGGGGGCGGGAAAGGCGTCGGAGTTGAGGATATAGACGAACTCCGGCGCGTCGCCGTTGGCAAGCTCCGCGCGAATGCCAATGTTGTTGCCCGCGCCGAACCCGCCGTTATGCCCCGACCGCAGCAGCCGCACCGGTTTCCCGCGCGCCCAGTCGGCGGTCGCGAGCCCCGCGGCGATCTCTTCGAAAGACCCGTCGCGGCTGTCGTTGTCCACAATGACCAGTTCGCCACCGGTCGAGGCCATTGCCGCCAGCGCCGCCTCGGCCGATTGCAGGGTCATCGCCGGGGTCCGGTAGTTCAGGATGACCGTCAGGAGGGTGGGTGTCATCGGCTCACTCCGCCGCCCGTGCGGCATCGAAGGACACCACCGTGCCCCGGTGGGTCGCCTCGGCCTCGGCGCTCGCGATCTCGTCGCGCAGGATGGCGGCGAGAACGCGCACATTGGGCTCCAGCACCATGCTGTCGTGGTCGCCCGGCACCTCGTGCACCGTGATGCGCGGCGCGTGCTGGGTCCAGTCGTTGTCGGGCAGCACGTAGGCGCGGTCGGCATCGACCAGACGACCCTCGCTCACCGTCCAGTGGCCATGTTGCGGCGGCCGGAACAGCGCCAGCCGCCCGTCCCAGGGCGCGACCTCGTACTGCGCCACGGCACCGAGGAAGGCCGCCTCGATCTCGGCATTGTGGAAGGCGTGTTCGGTGGCGGTCTGCTGGTAGCCCTTCTGGCGCTTGCGCATCTCCCACGCCAGCCGGTTGCGCGCCCAGGTCAGCGGATAGAGCGGCCCCTTGCGGCGCAGCTCCTGAAGCTGGATCAACATCCGGTCGCGGCCCGTCAGCGGCCGGCGCTGCGGCAGCGGCGTGTCGAGCATGACCACCAGCGCCACCTCGTCGCCCATGGCGCGCAGTTGCTGGGCGATCTCGTAGGCGGTGATGCCGCCGCCGGAAAAGCCGCCGACCATGTAGGGGCCATCGGGCTGCACCTGCTTCATCTCGGCAATGTAGTCGCGGGCCGCTTCGGCGATGGTGCGATGCGGCGCCTCGTCGCCGTAAAGCCCGCGCGCCTGCACCCCGTAGAACGGGCGGTCCGCGCCCAGCAGATGCGCAAGGTGCCGCAGGTTCAGCACGTTGCCGAACATGCCCGCGACGAGGAAAAACGGCGTCCGCGACCCGCCTTCGCCGTCGTGCATGGCGACCAGGTGCTTGAACCGGCGTTCCGGTTTCTGGACCACGGGTGCTGCGCCATCCTCGCTGCGCGCACCTGTGCGTTCCGCGATGAGGGCCGCGCATGTGCGGATCGTCGGCGCCTCGAACAGGATCGAGATCGGGAAATCGACGCGATATGCCTTGCGCACCATGGAGAACAGCCGCACCGCGATCAGGGAATGCCCGCCAAGGTCGAAGAAACTGTCCTCGACCCCCGGATCGGATACGCCCAGCAGCTCCTGCCAGAACCCGGCCAGCGTGCGTTCGATGTCGTTGGCCGGAGCGACGTAGTCGCCGTCCAGTTGCGGGCGGTCGAACTTCTGCGCCTCACCCGCCTCTGCGGTACTGGCGGCGGTCTGCCGCGTCAGCGCATCGAGGTCCATGGAACTGACGACGACCTGGGTTGCGCCTAAGGCCAGCGCGCGGGCAAAGGCCTCGGCCCCCTCGGCAGGCAGGATGCCTTGCGTGAGGTTGTGATGCAGACGTTCCTCGGCCGCCGACAACGGCTGCGCAGTCCCGTCTGCGGCATCGTCGAACTCCACCTCGGCAGGCGTCAGGCGCGGTGCGGCGCTGAGCACGGCGATATCCTCGAGCCGGCGGATGGTGAAGCCGGTGATGTCCACGCAGACGGTGCCATCGGGGGCGGCCAGGGTGATGTCGAAACTCGCGGTCTCATCAGTGGCGGTATTGCCGCCCGCGTTGCGCACCCAGGACACGATCCGATCGGGCAGCGGATGAAACACCCGCACCCGCGCATAGGACACCGGCACCCAGAGATGCGTCGGACGGTAGCCGTCGATCAACTCCATCGCCCAGCCGGTGGCGATGTCCAGCAGCGCCGGATGCAGGACGAAGCCTGCGTCGTCGCGCGCCTCTGCGGGCAGCGACAGTTCGGCGATGCCTTCGCCCTCGCCCAGAGCTCGCGTGTCGAGCACTCGCCAGCGCGGACCGAAATTCAGATGTACCTCTTGGCCGGTGCGCAGCTTGGTGCCGCCCGCATGGGCCTGTTCCGCCCCGCAGCGGGCACGGATCCCGGCCACATCGAGTACCCGCGGCTGCGCCAGCGGCACCAGCGCCAGGCTGCCCTGCGCGGTCAGACATCGGCCCTTGCGCCCCTTGAGCATGCAATCGGCCTGCACCTCGAAACCGTAGCCCGCATCGTCGCGCGTCAGCCGCACCTGCACGTCGCGCGCACCACCGTCGGGCACATGCAGCGGACGCAGGAAGGTGAGGTCGCGGATCTCGAAGGCGCCGGTTTCACGCTGCGCCTTCAGCGCATGGGCGGCGAGCGTGAGGTATCCGGTGCCGGGCAACAGCGCGTCGCCCTGCGCGGTCCGGTGTTCGTCGATCACCCAGTCCTCGGACGTCAGGCGAGTGCGGAAGATGCGGTTGCCCTTGGCGTCGAAACTCGCCTCGTCCAGCAAAGGTACGCCGGGATCGGTGACCGGCGCCGCCGGGGTGTCGCCGCTGCGCGCGGCAACCGCTTCGGCGGCCATGCCGACCTCGTTCCAGATGCCCCAGTTGATCGCAACCACCCGGGTCCTGCCGCCTGCGCGCGATGCGGCAAAGGCGTTGAGGTACTCGTTGGCGGCGACGTAATCCACCTGCCCCGCCGGAGCCGTGACCGTGGAGGACGAGGAAAAGAGCGCGATCCACGCGACCGATCCGTCCGGGAACACCCGGTCGAGCACCTGCGTGCCGTGGATCTTGGGCGTGAAGACGTCCTCGATCGACGCCGGCGACTTGGCCAGCAGCGGCGCGTCGGCGATGACGCCCGCGCCGTGGATGACGCCGGTGATCGGGCCGAATTGGGCCACCGTCTCTTCGGCGATCCGGCGCATCTGGCTTTCGTTGCAGACGTCGGCGGCGGCGATCCGCACCTGCGCCCCCATGGCTTCGAGCATCTGCACGGCGCGGATACGGCGGGCCGTGGCGTCCTGCGGCGCGTGCCGCGCCAGGTAGTCGGGCCAATCCTTGCGCGGCGGCAGGTCTCCGCGCGTCACCAGCACTAGGTTGGCCCCCGTTCGGGCGAACTCCTGCGCCAGCGTCAGGCCGATACCGCCGAACCCGCCGGTGATGAGGTAGGTGCCGGGAGCGTAGACGGGTGCCTCGGCCGTAGCCAGCCGCACCGGCTTCATCGCGCATTCGAACCGGCGCGCACCGCGCAGGGCGGCGATGCTGTCCGCGGGCTCCGCCATCAGGTCTTCGAGGACGCGCAGGGCAAGCGCGTCCATCGCGGCCTCCTGCGCGGCGCGGGCCTTTGCACCGCCGAAGAGTCCGGCATCGTCCGCCGTGGGCAAGAACACGTCCAGCGTCGCCACCGACACGCCGGGCAGTTCGCGCGGGATCACCCGAGCCGGCCCCGCGATCGTGGCCTTGGCGGGATCGGTCAGCGCTTCGTCCCGCACCTGCGCGGCGCCGTTGGTCACCACCGTCATGTGCAGCGGACGCGGCAGGTTTTCGTCCGCCATGGCCTGCGCCAGGAACAGCAGCGCGTAGAAGCCCTGCTCCTGCATCCGGTGAAAGAAGCTCGATCCGGGGCGGTGACCGCGATCCGCCGTCAGCAACCAGAAATGCGACACGCGGTTGGGCACATGGCCATGCTGCATCAGGTCCTGGATCAGCAGGTCATAGCCTTCGCGCCCGCGCTCGGGCGCGATGACGTACGACGTCTCGGACAGGCGGGCAAAGCTGTCGCCGGCGCGCAGCTCGATCACCGTGTGGCCAGCAGCGGTCAGGCGCGCGGCGCATCGCGCCGCGATGCCCGCGTCGTCCATGAACATCAGCCAGGTCTGCGGATCGGATTCGTGCAGCCCCTCGGCCACGTCGACCTCGGCCAGAGCGGCGCGCGGGCGCCAGACCGGTTTCCAGCCCCAGCCGGCGATGTCGTCGCTGCGCATCAGGTATTGCGGCGCGGTGTCCGCCTGCGCCTTGCCCGGCGCGATGAAATAAGGCGCGCGCTGGAAGGCGTAAGTCGGCAGCGGCACGCGGTTGCGGCGCGCCTCGCCCCAGACCTGGCCCCAGTCGAAATCGGCGCCCAGCGCCCAGAGCCGCCCCAGAACCTCGAACATGTGCATGTCGTCGGGGATCGCGTCGTCGGGATGGCGCAGTGACGACAGCACCTGCTGGCCCGGCACGGACCCGTGTTGGCGGGTCAGCGCCGAGAGCGCCTTGCCCGGCCCGACCTCGAGGAAGATGCGGTTGTCGGCGGCCAGCGTGCCGATGCAGTCGGCGAAATGCACGGTGTGGCGCAGATGCTCGACCCAGTAATCGGGATCTGTGGCCTGCGCATCGGTCATCATCTGCCCGGTGCGGTTCGACGTCAGCGGAATCTGCGGCGGCATCAGGTCGATGCTGCGCAGGTAGGCGCGGAAATCCGCCAGGATCGGGTCGAGCATCCGGCCATGGGCGGCAATGTCGATGGGGATGCGCTGGCAGTCGATATCCGCGGTGCGCAGCCGCGCCTCGAGCGCGTCGAGCGCCGCCTGCGGGCCTGACGCCACGGACAGCTCGGGTGCATTGACCGCACCGAGGTCGAGGTCGTCGCCCAGCATCGGGCGCAGCTTGTCGGCCGGCAGGCCCACCGAGAGCAACCCGCCTGCGGGCACGGAATCGAACAGACGCCCGCGCAGGTGCACGAGGCCGATGCAATCCTCGAAGCTCATCACGCCGGCGACGCAGGCGGCGGTATTCTCGCCCATGCTGTGCCCGGCAAGGACGGCGGGCTGCACCCCCCAGCTCATCCAGAGCTGGGCCAGCGCGTATTCTACGATCATGATCAGCGGAAGTTGCAGCGACGGGCGGGTGAGCACCTCATCGGCCCGTTTCCGGTCCTCTTCGGCAGGAAGCCACAGCGCCTTGATGTCGGTGTCGTCGATCTCGGACAGAACGGACAGGCCGCGGTCCATCCAGTCTGCAAAGACCGGTTCGGTCTCGTAAAGGTCGCGCGCCATGCCTGCATATTGCGCGCCGCCGCCGGGGAAGAGAAAGGCGACATCCGGCGCGTTCAGAGCGGTGTGGCTGTGCACACGGCGCGGTGTGTCGTCTTCGAGCAGGCGGGCGGCGTCGGCATGGCTCTGCGCCACGACGATGCGGCGCTTTTCAAAGGCGCGGCGGCCTTCCTTCAGCGTATAGGCCACATCCGCCAGCGCCTGATCGGGATGCGCGCGCAGATGCGCCGCCAACCGCTTTGCGTTCGCATCGAGCGCCGCCTTGCTGCGGCCCGACACGGTGAGGATCTGGAAGGGCCAGTCGCTGGCCTGCGACGGCGCGCGGTCGGGCGCCTCCTCGATCACCGCATGGGCGTTGGTGCCGCCGACGCCCAGCGAATTGACTCCGGCCCGGCGCGGCTGCGCGCCGCGCGGCCAGTCGGTCAGCCGGTCGTTCACGCGAAAGGGCGAGCCTGCGAAGTCGATGGCGGGGTTCGGCGCCTCAAAGCCGAGGCTGGGCGGCATCTGCCGGTTGTAGAGCGCCAGCGAAGTCTTGATCAGCGACGCGACGCCGGCGGCGGTATCCAGATGGCCGATGTTGGTCTTGACCGATCCGATGCGGCAAAAGCCGGTCTTGTCGGTGGTCTGCGAAAACGCCTGGCTCAGGGCGGCGACCTCGATGGGATCGCCAAGGTATGTGCCGGTTCCGTGGCATTCGACGTAGTCGACGGTGTCGGCGCTGACGCCCGCCACCGCCTGCGCCTCTGCCACCGCCTTGGCCTGGCCGTCGACCGACGGGGCGAGGTAGCCGGCCTTGGCGGCACCGTCGTTGTTGACCGCCGTGCCCTTGATGACCGACCAGATATGGTCTCCATCGGCGATCGCATCCGCCAGCCGCCGCAGCACCACGACACCGGCACCCGAGCCAAAGACAGTGCCCTGCGCGCGATGGTCGAAGGCGTGGCATTCCCCGTCCGGCGACAGGATCTCGTTTTCCTTGTAGAGATAGCCGCGGTTCTGCGGCAGCTCGACCGTGACACCGCCCGCGATGGCAAGGTCGCATTCGCCGTTGAGCAGCGCCTGCACCGCGTAATGGCTGGCCACCAGCGATGTCGAACACGCGGTCTGCAGGTTCACCGACGGGCCGGTCAGGTCGAACACGTGACTCGCGCGGGTGGTCATGAAATCCTTGTCGTTGCCGGTATGGCGCAACAGGAACATGCCGGTGCCGTCCACAAGATCCGGGTTCGAACACAGATTGAAATAGAAGTAGCTGCCCATGCCGCAGCCCGCGAAGACACCGACCTGACCGGGGAAGTTCTCGGGGACGTGCCCGGCGTTCTCCAGCGCCTCCCACGTCACTTCAAGGAATTGCCGGTGCTGCGGGTCCATGATCGCGGCCTCTTTCGGCGAGAAGCCGAAGAACTCCGCATCGAACATCTCGAACCCGTCGAGCGGCGCGGCGAAGGGCACGTAGTTCTTGTGCCGCATCAGGCCCGGATCTTCGCCCGCCTCGCGCAGCTCGTCTTCGGTCAGGCGGCGGATCGACGAAACGCCGTCGCGCAGGTTGCGCCAGTAGGCGGCAATGTTCGCGGCACCGGGCAGATGCGCGGCCATGCCGACGATGGCGATATCGGTCTCGCCGACGCCCGTCTGATGCCTCTCTTCCGCCGTCATCCACTGATCCCCACGAACACTCTCATCCGCCTTCGGGCTAGCGGGAAACTATGGAAAAATTGCGGCAATTTTGGGGTTTCCATCTCGCAATCGCCTTATTTCCCGGAGTTTTCGCCCGCAGTGTATATGGGTGCGACACGGTTCTTTCGCTACGGGGAATTATGCCGCATCCGGAAACACCGGCCTACCCCGATTGCGCCGCCAAGGTGGCGATGGCGCCCCAATTCAGCCACAGCGCAACGGCGCCGAGGGCGACGCCAAGCACCGACATCGCAAGGTCATGCGCCGGGTCCCAGGCGCCCAGACGCCGTGCCAGCCAGACCACCACCGGATAGACCGCCAGAACAGCGACGCCCTGCCCCGCCAGTGCCCCGATCAGGCCGCCGGTTTCGAACCCGATCAGCAGCCCGGCGATCATCAGCGCCGCACGCGCCGCCGACAGCACGAAGAACCGTCGCGAATCCCCCGCAGCCAAGGCCGCCTGATCATAGGTCAGAACGATGATCTGCGGGATCTGGATGCAGCCGATCAGCACCACGATGGCCCCGGCCATGGCATACCGCGGGTCGTACATGATGGCGACCAACCAGTCGCCCAGCGCCGCAAATCCCCCCACCAGCGCCAGCAGCGCCATGCTGAGGGCAAAGCGCATCTTGCGCAGTTTCAGGAAATTGGCGCGGCTCTCGCCCGGCGGGCGTTCGCGGTAGATCGGGATCAGCACTTTGCGCGTCACCATGCCGCCCAGAAGCAGCGGGAAGGACGCGAGGAAGAAGCCGATGTTGTAGACCCCGAACATGTCGAGCGTCAGGTACTTGCCGATGATGAGCTTGTCGCTTTGCAGGAACAGAAAGCCGCAGACCGTCGAGAGGAAGATCCACTTGCCGAAATGCACCAGCTCCTGCACCGCCGCGCGTTCCCAGCGGAAGCGGTTCGCCTCTCCGGGCAGGTAGAGATTGTAAAGCACCAGGACCGTCACCGCGCTCACCAGCCCGCTGATGACCAGCGACCAGACCGACCCGGTGAGCCACGAGAGCACCACCGCCACGACGATCCCCAGGACCTGCGCACCGAGGTCGAGCGCGGTCAGGCGCCCCAGCACCAGGTGCCGGTTCGCCGTATCCATCCGCGTCGGGTTGAAGCCCTGGATCACCAGCGTCAGGCTCGCCACCGGCAAGAGCTGCATGAGCTGCGGTTCGCCGTAGAAACTGGCCACCGGCCAGGCCAGCGCGCAGGCCGCGAGCCAGAGGCAGACACCGCGAATCGCCTGGATCGTCCAGGCGGTGTTGAGGAAATCCCGATCGTCGCCGCGCTTGCTTTGCAGGATCGCGGGCGTCACGCCGACGTCCGAGAACATCGCGAGCCCCTGCATGAAGACCGCGATCAGCGCCATCATCCCGAAGGCTTCGGGGAACAGCAGCCGCGTCAGGATCAGGTTCGACGCCAGCCGGATCACCTGGCTACCGCCGAATCCGCCCACCGTCACCAGCGATCCGCGCAGGGCGCGCGCGCTCAGGCTGCCGCCGCGCATCCGGGTCAGCACGCCGATCATCGGCCCCGGCTCCAGCCGCTTGCGCGGTGGCGGGTCAGGCGGCTGGCCAGCGCCACGCCGGAATAGACCGCGAACCCCAGCGGCGCGCGCAACGCGAGCGCCAGCTTGTCGCCCGCCGGAAAGGCCGGCTTGTCGTCGTTGCGCATCAGCTCCGGGAACCGCGCCGCGATTTCGGCCACTCCGGCATCCTGCCGCCGCCGCACCCTGGCCAGCGCGGGCAGCCCTTCGACCAGCGGCCAGTCGTAGGAGGCGGGCACGGCGATCCGTTCCGAGGGGGCGAATTGCAACCGGACAAAGGTGTCGTCCGAGATGATCTGCGGAAACGCGCCCCAGTGCGCACGACCCGCCGCGTTGACGGCAAAGACCCCGCAACCCGGCACGCCCTGCGCCATGAACGGCACCTGACGGTAGATCCGCGCATAGGCTCGCGCGGCCCAGCCCTGCGCGGTGATCCGCAGCGTACCGCTGGCATAGCGCGGCCCATCGGTGTCCAATGCATCGTGCAATTGCGCCACGAGATCGGGCGATATGGTGACGTCGGCATCGAGGTAGACGCGGATGCCCGCCCGCGCCTGCGCCTCTCCGGCGTCGAGCGCCGCGAGCTTGCCTCCCTCGGCACGCTCGATCACCGTCAGCGTCCAGCCCTTCGCGGCAAAGCTGTCGGCCTGCGCCCGCGCGGCATCCGCGGTGGCGTCCTGGCATCCGTTGGCGATGACGATGACCTCGGCCCACCCGTCCAATCCGCGCGACCGCGCCAGCGCGCCGAGGCAGGCACCGATCAGTGCCTCCTCGTTGCTGGCCGGGATCAGGACGCAAAGCGCCGGGTCAGAGTTCATCGCCATCCGTGTTTCCTGCCGCCGGTCTCTGGCGGTGTTCCATATGCCTGGCAGTGTCATGCGCAGCACAAAATGGCCAAAGCATGGAGCGACTCGGGTTTTCCCGTGCGCGCCGCCCCTGTCCGCGGTCAGAGCGTCTCTGCCGTCAGCACCGTTTCGGGCGCCGCGTCGAACCCCACCAGCTCCACCCCGGCCAGGGTCACCGTGCCGTCCGGCCCGCTGGCCAGCAGGCGCACACCGTCACGGCGCATCTCGTACTGGTCCGGAGTGCCGGGCAGAACCGCGCGGTCCCGGCCCGCACCGCCGTGCAGGTGATCCGCCCCGCCGCCCGCGACCAGCACATCGTCGCCGGCGCCGCCCAGCAGGATATCCGCACGCGTCGTACCGGTCAGCGTCTCGCCACCGCCGGCCGCCTGCCGCAGCACGCCTCCGGCAAAGGCATCGGCGGCGCGCGTCTCCCAATCGGCGGGTGCCGCAGAGTTGTAGGCCATCAGCACATCCCAGCGCGGATTGGCATCGTCGAGGTGCCGCAACGCGCCCCAGCTGCCCCATTTCGACGGCGGCGCCACGTCGACGAAGGCGTTGAAGAGATGCCCGCCCGCGTCGGTCCAGGCGGCCAGAAGCTCCTGATAAAGGCCCGCCATGTCGGGGCTGTAGCTGAAGGCTTCGAAAAAGGCGGTCAGGCGCGGGTCCTCAAGCAGCGGCCCTTCGCCCTTGGCATGGGTACCGCCCTCGTACATCACCATCCGCAGCCCCGCGTCGCGCGCGGCGCGGGCGTGATGCGGCCAGAGCTCGGTGATCAGCTCTTGCATGGACCCGCCGCGCAGGACTTCGGCCGCCGGTGCGAAGGCCGTGTCGAATCGGCGTTCGTCGACATATTCACGCAGGGCGACGCGGCGCAGGCCCTCGGCCTCGCCAGCCGTAACCGCATCGGCCTCTGCGGCATCGAGCCAGCCGTTGAGCTGGCTTGCGTTGTCAGGCCCACCGAAGCCGTGGCCGAAATAGCCCGACACCGCGTAGGCGTCGAAGCTTGCCGCCGGCGCGCGGCGGAGTTCAAGCCAGGCCAGCGGCGCGTTCAGAACCTGTTCCTCGAGCCCCGGCCAGCCGGTATGCACCGCCACGACGCGCACCAGCCGGTCGGACTGATCCCCGAAGACCTCGGAAAAGAGGTCCATCACCTGCGCCGCGCGCAGGCCGTAGAATTGCATCCACCCGCTCTCGCTCTGGCCCCAGCGCGCCTCGGCCTGCGCCTGCGCCCACTGGGCCTGCGGAAAGATGAAATTCCACACCTCGTTGGAATACTCGACATAGGCGTGCAGCTGCTGGTCGAGCCCGGTCTTCACCGTCTCGGCGAAGGCGCGGACATAGGCATCGTCGGCCCGGTGCGGCAGGGTGAACCAGGGATCGGCACCGATCTGGTTCGACAGCGCGATCATCGCCTCGACAGGCACGCCGCGCCAGGCATAGGTCATGTCGTCGGGGCGCGGGCGGTCGTCCCATGTGACCTGCGTCGACCCGTTGGTGGCCATCCAGTCCATGAACCGCAGGCTGCGCAGGTCCTCGACGCGGCGGGTCCAGTCGGGGTTGAAGATCACCCCGGCCTCGAGCAGCGGCAGCTGGTCTTCGCGCACCACGCGGATGTTGCGGATCGGGTCGTCGGCATCGGTGGCCTCCACCGCGATCCCCACCAGCCCCTCGCCCGGCGTGTAGCTGAAGGCGGCGCGGCCCGGCTCGAAGAACTGCTGCCGCGCGCGCCCGGTCAGCGCCAGCTCGCCCTGCCCGTCGTAAAGGACCACGTAGCGCCCCGCGAGATGCGCCGCCGCTTCCGGCTGGTCGGTGAGGATCAGCGCCTCGAGCCTCTCGATACCTTGCGGGATGCGCAGCGGCCAGCCCTGCGCATCGAGGTGGCCGCCATTGCGCAACTCGTCAAAGGTCATGCCGCCCCACTGGCCGGGCTTGTGGCCGATCCAGGGCCGGGCGGATTTCATCAGGTCGACGAAGGGATGCTGCGTCGACCAGTCGGAAATGCCGTTCAGTCCCATGGCCAGCGCCGGGGCACCGCTGGGCCGGGCGCCTCGCGGCGGCAGGTTCGCGGCGACGCGCATCGGTTCGAGTCGCGGCGCGACGGCGGGCGACGGCGCGATCTCTGGCGCGCCGGAGGGTGGCGGTGCGACCAGCGCCTCGTCGGACCCCGAGACGCTGCGCCAGATCACGTCGCGCAGCACCGGATAGCCGTCGCGGATCAGCGGATGCAACGCCTCGGATACGGTGTAGCCTTCGGGCGGCGGCGCCTCGTAGAGCGCGGCATAGCTGACCATCGCGGCGAGGAAATAAAGATTCGCGGTGCCGTGTGGCGCATCGTCCGAATAAAGCGTTTCCACGTCCATCTCGGCCAGCGGACTGTCGGTCAGAAGCTCCGACAGGATGCGCGCCACCGGGATCAGGGAGATATCGTCACCGGGCCGCGCCGCGCGCAGGTCGGCGACATAGGCATCGTACCAGTCGGCATTTTCTCCGAGGTTGTAGGCGTGGTAACGCCGCAGCTGCCGGGCACGGGGCGGGAAATTGCGCAGGAACCCCTGCATGTCCGCCCAGCCCTCGTAGACCATGTAGCGCCCGCCCGGCCCGAGGTTCGCGGCATCGAAGGCCTGTAATGTGGCGCCAAGCGGCGTGACATTGCCGGGATTGTCCCATTCATAGGCCGCATCCGGCGCCTGGTACTGGATGAAGTTCTCGGGGGTCAGCAGCACCGTGTCGACGCCGGCCTCGGCAAAGCCCTGCCCGCGGGCGATGGACAGACGCTCCACCCCGTCGATGCGCCATCCGGGAGTTGGCGGCAGTTCGTCGGGCAAGTTCTTGAGGAACATGAACTGCCCCTCGACTTCCAGCCCGCGATCATCGGCGGCAGCCATCTGCTGCAGCCAGTAGGGGACGTTGGTGGTGGGATCGTCGCTGACGTGGTTCACAAGCGAATTGGCGAACATGTAGACCCGCAGGTCGTCGCGCGGCGTGGCGAGCGACACGCTTGCCGTCAGACACCAGACAAAAACTCCGATCGCGATCCTGAACATGACGCCTCCCGATACCGATGCACGGTCAGGATATGGCGTCGGCGCCGCGGATCACAACGATTCCGCGCCCGCCACGCCAGGACTGCCTACAATTGCGAAACGATCCGGGGCAAAAGCCCGGATCGTTTGCGGCTGGATCGGTCAGCGCGGCGCGTCGTCGCCGTCGCCCGTGTCCGGGTCATCGTCATGCCAATGCTTGCCGCCGTTGTCGGGCGCACTGTCGCTGGCGGGCGCGGACGGGGCATCGCCGTGCGGCGCGTTCGTATCCTCGGCCTTTTCCAGGCGGATCGGCTGGGTGGTGCCGTCCTTGGCCTCTCCGAAAAAGATCGTCTGGTGCGGGAACGGAATCTCGATGCCGCGCGCATCGAAGATACGCTTGAGGATACCATTGTAGGCGCGGCCCACGCCCCACTGCTTGCCCGGCAGCGTCTTGATCCGCGCGCGGCAGACCACGGCACTGTCGCCGAAGGAATTCAGCCCGAACCATTCCAGATCCGACGTGATGAACTGGCCCTGGTCGGGATCGGCTTTCAGCTCTTCGAACCCGTCGAGCATCGCCTGTTTCACCTCGTCGACATTCTCGCGGTAGGCGACACCCATGTCGCAGACGAAATACGAGAAATCGCGCATGAAGTTCGACACCATGTCGACGCTCGAGAACGGGATGATATGGAACACGCCGTGCAGGTCACGCAGGGACACCGACCGCACCGTCAGCTTTTCCACCGTGCCGGTGGTGCCGCCGACGGTCACCACGTCGCCGACGTTGATCGCGTTTTCGAACTGGATGAAGACGCCGGTGATGATGTCCTGCACCATCTTCTGCGCACCGAAACCTATGGCCAGACCCAGCACACCGGCCGAGGCCAGCAGCGGCCCGATGTCCAGGCCGATCTCGCTGAGCGTGAACATCAGCGTCAGGATGAGGATCGCGATGGTCGCGGCGTTGCGCAGCAGGGTCAGCAGCGTGGTTTCGCGCGAGGTCGGGACCGAGCCGTAATCGGGGTTCAGCCGGTAATCGACCCAGGATGTCATCGCCAGCCAGATGCCGTAAGCGACCAGCAGGATGAAGAAGACCGACACCAGTGCGCTCGAGAACCCGAGCCCAGCCTCGCTCGACAACCAGGTGCCGTAGTCGATGATCCCGATGATGCCCAGCACGAAGAGGATCACCACCGCGGCCACCGCGTAGCGCAAAACGAACAGCAGCTTGGGCACCGATCCGTTCAGCCGCGTTTCGAGCAGGGGCAGTTTCTGATTCACCGTATCGGGCAGGGAGATTCCGCGCGCCATCGCCCTGGACAGGGCCGAAAAGATCGCCGAGGCGACGACGACCGCGGCGGCAATCTTGACCGAGGCCAGAACGTAGGCAAGCACCACGTCGGTCGGGCGGCTCATCACCGTGATGAACATGAAGGCGAGGTAGGCCAGCGCGAACCAGTGCCATCGCTTCACGAGGCTGCCGGTGATCCCCGTCAGCTCGCGCTTTTCATCGCTCGTCTGCGCGTCTTCGATGCCGCCTTCTTCGCGCTTGGCCGGCACCAGCGCATCGTGCAGCCAGTTGCTGACCGGCGTGTGATAGCGCAGCACCGCAAAGATGAGATACAGAACCACGATCACCGACAGCACGGCCGAGACGCCGACGCCAGCTGCGTAAGACACGCTCTGGTTGGTGATCGGCAGGATCAGAAGCTGGCCATAGCCAAGGATCGTGACCGTCACCGTCAGGACGCGGTTCAGGCGCCGGGCGCCCTGGTCGCTGATCGGCAGGGGCCGCAAACCGGCCGCACTGGGCGAGATGACGGCGCGCAGCAGCACCTTGATCATCTCGACGATCAGGAAAGCGTTGAGGTAGAGGCTTTGCCGGAACCCGATCTGGCCGTAGTCGCCAAGGTACAAGACCGTCACCGCATAGCCGATGGCCCAGGCGGCCAGGACGATCAGGGTATCCACGACGATGGACCCCATGAAAATGAACACGCAGCGAACCCAGCTGCCCTCGGTCGCGCGGCGGCCCATGGAGCGGAAATAGGGCAGCGCCAGCATTCGCAGCGTGATGTAGACGGCGATGGTCAGTGCGATGACGATCAGCAGGCCCCGGAAGGCCTCGAACAGCACGCTCAGCTCGTCGCCCTGCAACCCGTCGAACACCGACCCGGTGCTGGTCAGCGACTGCCAGAGCGCGGTGCCCTGCGCAGCGGCCGTTTCCGCGATCTCTTGCGTGAAGACGGCAATGCGTCCGCCCAGAGACATGCGCGGTTCTTCACTGGCCGCCTCTGCGGCGGAATCTATGGTGTCTTCGACCGGGCCCGCTTCGCTACCGGACGTGACAGCCTCGGACGCGCCCGAGACGCGCCTTTCAAGCTCCGTGACGAGTTCCTGCCGGGCCGTGTCGTCGCGCAGCACTTCGAGCAGGGCCGCCAGCGGGTCCGTTGCCGCGCCCGTCTCCGACCCACTCTCCGCGCCATCGCCGCCGGAGTCTCCGCCCTCTTGTTCCGCCGATGCTTGTGGCCCGCCGCCGGTCAGGGCCGATTGTGCATGGGCCGGACTTTGAAAAATGCAGAGGGCAACAAGAAGGACGGACAAAGGGCGAAACAGGCTCTGCTTGGCGGCAGAGGGACACATGGCAACTCGAAGCATACGGGCAGGATCCTTTGGGCGGTCGCTTTACTACGTCACAGATTAACGCCGAAACGGCAGAATGGTTTCCTTGCCGCCTGACGCTGCGGCGCGGGACGGGGTTGCGGATATCGCGGCTGTCCTCTGGCCGCAACCCGTGCTATCTGGGCGCATCCGGCCAAGCCATTGATGATGCGCATTTCATGCCCCGTTCTCCCGCCCACGAAATCCGCATCTCCGACCGCGACGGCGTGCAGTACGTTGTCCTGTCCGGCGCCCATACGGTTTCGGGCGTGGCGGCATTGCTGTCGCGCCTGAACAGCCTCCGCGACGACGCGCCCGTGCGGGTCGACCTGTCGGAGCTCAGCCGCATGGACACAGCCGCCGCCTGGGCGCTGGTGACGACGCAAAAGCGGATCGAGGCGGCGGAGCAGAGGCTGACCATCGAAGGCGCCGATGACGGTGTGCAAAGCCTTCTCGATACGGTCGCAAACAGCCTGCCCGAGCCGCAGACCGAGACACCGAAAACGGTGACCATCGCCGACCGGCTCGAAGCCTTGGGACGCAGCCTGCACGGCGCCTTGAAATTCCTCGCCGCCCTTACGGGCTATTTCGGCCTGTTCCTGTCGCGCCTTGCGCGGGCGGTCCGGCATCCCTCGGAATTCCGCCTCACCTCGCTGGTGCACCACTGCCAGGAGGTCGGTCTGCGCGCCGTGCCGATCGTGGCGCTGCTCGCCTTCCTGATCGGCGTGGTGCTGGCCTTCCAGGGCGCCACGCAGCTGCGCCAGTTCGGCGCCGAGGTCTATGTCGTCGACCTGCTGGCGATCTCGATCCTGCGCGAACTGGGGATTCTGCTGACCTCGATCATCGTCGCGGGCCGCACCGCGTCGGCCTTTACCGCCGCCATCGGGTCGATGAAGATGCGCGAGGAAATCGACGCGATGCGCACGCTGGGCCTCGATCCCGCGCAGGTGCTGTTCGTGCCGCGCATCCTGGCGCTGCTCCTGATGCTGCCGATTCTGGGCCTGATCGCCAACGTCACCGGGCTAGTCGGGGGCGCGCTGATGGCCTGGATCGACCTTGGCATTTCACCGAAGCTCTTCGTCACGCGATTGATCGAAGACACATCGGTCGACCAGCTGACCATCGGCATGGTCAAGGCGCCGGTCTTTGCGATGCTGATCGGCGTGATCGGCTGCCACGCCGGCATGCAGGTCAAGTCGAACGCCGAGTCGCTGGGCGCCATGACCTCCTCGGCGGTGGTGCAGGCGATCTTTGCGGTGATCGTCGCCGACGCCGTGTTCTCGGTCTTCTTCGCACAGCTGGGGCTTTGACGATGGACCGCACCGATCCGATCATAAAGCTGCGCGGCATCGACACACGCTTTGGCAGCCATGTGGTGCACGAGGGGCTGGACCTCGACGTCTATCGCGGCGAGATCCTCGGCGTCGTCGGCGGGTCGGGCACCGGCAAATCGGTGCTTTTGCGCGAAATCGTCGGGCTTCAAAAGCCCAGCGCCGGCAGCATCGAGGTGCTGGGCGTCGATGTGCGTACCGCCGAAGAGGACGAACGCCAGGCGCTCGAGGCGCGCTGGGGCGTGATGTTCCAGGACGGCGCGCTCTTCTCTTCGCTCAACGTGCGCGAAAACGTCGAAGTGCCGATGCGGCGGATCGAAACGCTCGATGCGGACACCCGCGCGGCGCTCGCGGATCTCAAGGTGTCGATGGTCGGTCTGCCCTACAACGCGGGCGACAAGTTTCCCTCTGAACTGTCCGGCGGTATGCGCAAACGCGCCGGACTGGCGCGTGCCCTGTCGCTCGATCCCGAGATTGTGTTCCTTGACGAACCCACGGCCGGGCTCGATCCCATCGGGGCGGCGGAATTCGACCGGCTGATCCATGGACTTAGCCGGTCGCTGGGGTTAACGGTCTTCCTGGTAACTCACGACCTCGACACGCTGCACGCCACCTGCGACCGCATCGCCGTCCTGGCCGAGAGAAAAGTTCTCGTGACCGGGACGATGCAGGAAATGCAGAATGTCCACCATCCCTGGGTCCACGAATATTTTCATGGCCCGCGCGCCCGCGCGGCGCAATCTTCGGCCGCTGCGCCGGACCGCAACGGGCAAGAGTAGTCGCTGATGGAAACCCGCGCCAACTACATCCTGATCGGAGCCTTCACCCTTGCCGGAGCGCTCGGCATCCTGGGATTCTTCCTGTGGTTCGCGCGGGTCGAGCTGGACCGCCAGTTCGCATATTACAATGTCGCCTTTTCCTCGGTCGCGGGGCTGTCTAATGCGTCCGACGTG
This sequence comes from Thalassococcus profundi, assembly GCF_003344785.1. Classification (GTDB taxonomy): domain Bacteria; phylum Pseudomonadota; class Alphaproteobacteria; order Rhodobacterales; family Rhodobacteraceae; genus Puniceibacterium; species Puniceibacterium profundi. The sequence continues at coordinate 369,652 of NZ_QPMK01000002.1, forward strand.
CGCTTTGCCGGCCTGCCAGTGGGCAATGTCACCGATGTGCGCCTGTCGCCAGATCGCGACGGCACGATCATCGTCACGCTCGAGGTCGACGCGGACACTCCGGTGCGGGTGGACAGCCAGGCGATCATCGAGGCCCAGGGCGTGACCGGCGTGTCCTATGTCGGCATCGACGCGGGCACCGCGGCGCTTCCGCTGCTGTCCGAAGTATCCGACGATCCGATTCCGCGGATCGAGGCCGGCCGCTCGGCGCTGCAATCGCTGACCGAGGACGGGCCGGCACTGATCGCGGAGGCGCTGCGCCTCGTGACCGCGGTGCGCAGCCTGGTGACCGACGACAACCGCAACCGGCTGGAAAACATCCTCATAAACGTGGAGGCGGCGTCCGAAGATTTCTCGGACACACTGGAGAGCTTTTCCGACGTCACCGACTCGGTCTCGGGCTTTGCCGATCAGATCGACCGGTTCAACACCACGCTGGAAACGCTATCCGGAGATGTCTCGACCGTTCTGCAAAGCGCCGATGTCACGCTCAACACGATCACCGAGGCGGCGGAGCAGAGCATCGGTCTCATGGCTGACGGCTCCTCGACCCTGACTGCGGCGCAACGCACCTTCGACGGCGCGGAGGCGTATCTGACCAACGATCTGCCCGCCGCCACCGAAGAGATCCGCCGCACCGCAGAGGACCTGCGCCAACAGGTGGCAACGCTGACCGAAGATGCGCGCAGCACGCTCGCCACCTTCGACGAGACCGGCACCACCGCCACCCAGCGCCTGATCGAGGCGCAGCGGGTGCTCGACGAAACCAGCGCTGTCATCGGCCAGCTGGACCAGACCCTGGACGAAATGTACGAGGCCGCGGTAAATTTCGACACGCTGGTGGTCAACGACGGCTACGCGCTGGTGGATGAAACCCGCGCCATGGTCGACAGTGCCGCCACCGCCATCGACGCCATCACCCGCACCACGCAGAACGACCTGCCGGCGATCCTGTCGGACGTGCGCAAGTCCACGTCCACCGCGGCGCAGGTGATCGAACAGGTCGGGCTTGACCTGAGCCGCGCCTCGGGCCGGATCGACGGGCTGACCGCCTCGGCGCGCACCACGCTCGACACCGCCACCAGCACCTTTGCCAGCGCCAACACCACGCTGTCCGCCATCAACGAGGCGCTGGACGTGGGTCAGGGCGCGCTGGTCGCCGCCGAACGCGCCTTCGAAGGGGCGGACCGGGTCATCAACGAGGATATCTCGACCATCACCACCGACCTGCGCGGCGCCATCGCGCGGCTCGACGGCGTGGTGGCACAGGTGTCCGAGGACATTCCGGTGGTCAGCGCCGACCTGCGCGCCGCCAGCGCCTCGGCCCAGAGCCTGTTCCGGCAGCTGGAACGGGTGGTCGCCAATGCCGGCCCCGCGGTCAACACCTTTGCCAACGATGGTTTGCCGCTCTATTCCCGATTGGCGCAGGAAACCCGCACGCTGATTTCCAACCTCGACCGCCTGACCAACCAGATCTCCCGCGATCCTGCCCGGTTCTTCCTGAACCAGCAGACCCCGGAATTCAGAAGATGAGGCTGCCCATGCCCCTGCCCACGCGCCGATCCCTCGCCGTCCTACTTGGCCTCGCGCTGACCGGCTTGCCGGGCTGCGGGGCGTTATCGGCCCTCGGCGATGCGACCACGCCGCTCGACGTCTATGAGCTGCGCGCGCCTTCGGGCTTGCCCACCGCGACGCGGACTCGGCCCTTGCAGGTCACGGTGGAAGTGCCGACCACCGGCGGCGCGCTGCAGACCGACCGTATCCTGATCCGTCCCGACCGGCTGCAGGCGCAGTACCTGCCGGACGTGCGCTGGAGCGAGGAAACCCCCGAAATGGTGCAGACGCTGATGCTGCGCAGCCTCGAGAACACCAATGCCGTGTCTTACGTCGGCCGCCGTCCGCTGGGCGCCGGAGGCGACATCGCGGTGATGACCGAAGTGACAGATTTCCAGGCCGAAGCGCCCAACCCGGACGGCCCCGCCACGGTGGTCCTGCGCATGACCGTGCGGCTGGTGCGCGAAGCGGATGTGAGCATCGTCGGCGCGCGCACATTCAGCGCAACCGTGCAGACCCCGAGCACGGAGCTTGCAGACGTCGTCGCCGGTTTCGACGCCGCCGCGTCGCAGATATTCGCCGAATTTGCCCGCTGGTCCGCTGCCGAACTGGGCGCACCGCTGCGCGCCGGCGGCTGACCGGGACCGGACAGCTCCGATCCGGCACCTGCCGGATCAAGCCCTGACCGGGCGCGTCTGGGGCATCGGTGGATGGTCGACTATCGCGCAAGCACCATCAAAGAACCCTTCGGCCCGTAGATCGATCCCCAACGCGAGGCAATAATCGCCGATCATATCCACCGTCAGGCGATCGCGTTTCCGCTTTGCACGGGACGCCTCTGGTTTCTCGAAGGCCAGCGGCGTTCCATGCTCGAAAAAGCGCCATCCACCTTCGTTGTGGACGTAGACGACGCGTTCCGCCTTGGTCGTTCCGGCAAAATCAGTGTGACAGAACTGGAACGACTCGGCCCCCTTGGTCGCGTTGAGGACGACTCGCAGGAACGGTTTCCTCATCGCTTCGGCGGTCATGGCGACATGATCCGCCGACCCGATCCCGTGCATCCCGTTCGCCATCGCGCAACACCAACCGGACGCGGTTTCCGTCAGTAGAACCTTGGTGAACCCGGGATGGACCACCGGTTTCAAAAGGGCGATCTTCTCGGACAGGGTCAATGAGCCAAGTCTTCTGACATCGGGTGGCGAGGATCGACCGCCACCCGCGCGCGCGATGTTGTCCAGAATACGCCTGCGCGTTCCGAGGTATCCTTCGAGACACTGTTCGAACGATCCCTCGACGAAATCGAGCGTCGAGGTGATCGGCGAGCATCCTGGCATTGCGTCGGTCATTATCAGTCGATTGTCCGCAGGATGATGACGGCATTGGGGTCATTGGTTATGCGTTCGGGACGGGCGCGCAGGCAAGATGTTGGACATGGCGACCTGTGAACGCCTTGCCGCGGTCGTTTCAAGTGAGATTGGCAGCGGATCCGGGCAGATCGCTGCGCAGCCACAAAGGCTCTCCATCCCGGAAAAAGGCGTCGTGCGGCAGGTCGCGGATCAGCATGCTGTCGGGTATCGCCGTGCTCGAAGTGCGGATCGCCATATTCGGATTGTCTGGAAAATACTCCGCCTCCGCGCGCAATTCCTCGATCACGCGGTCCAGTACGGCCAGGGGCTTGGCACAGATATCGGACAGCGTGGAACCTGTGTTCTTGGCCAGGTAGTCGGCGGTGAAACCGGCCTGTTGCAGACCGTCCCGGGTTGCGCGCTGGCTGCCCAGGACCCGACGCCCAACGGCCACGTCCCGTTCCAGCGCATCCACCTCGTCCAGCCCGACGTACCCCTGGTAGAGATGGCCGCGCATCACCGGCACATCCGCACCGCTTTTTGCCAGACAGTCGAAAAAGGCCTTCATGTCGGCGCGCGTTCCGATGACGTGGTCGCCCATCGGGCTGAGAAACCCGACCGTACCCCGGCTTTCGCGAATGAGATCCGATGCCATCGCGTCAAGCGGCCCGCGGGACCGGGGCCGGCATTGACGCCGACGGTCGGGCGCGCACGCGCTTGCCGCGCAGGCAGCACATCAGACAACCATCGCATCGAGCGCCGCCCGCGCGGTGTGGCCCAGCGTGGCGTCGTCCGCATAGGGATCGCAGAGCGCTTCCCAGTAGCGCGGCGTCGCATCCGACACTTCCGAAAAGCCGTCCTGCACGAACCGGCCCTTGGCCGCATTGGTGAACAGGAAGAAACCGGTGGTGCGCATGCATCGGCAGGCGCGCGCGGTCTTGTGCACCTCGTCCGCCGTCTTCTTGCCTTCGGCTTTTGCCGCGGCCTTGTGCCAGGCGGCCAGCTTCTTGCGGAATCCGCCCGAACCCTTGCCGACGTAAGGATCCTCTCCGAACGTGAAAAACCGTGTCCGGTCCAGCCCCTCACGGATCAGCGCGCCAAAAGCGGCATCGGTGGCATCTGGCGCTATGAAAGCGTCGAATCCTTCTTTTTCGAGGTCCATGGAAGACACCACCGCCTGCACTGTCGATGTCACCCGCAGATGCGCGTCGTAGGCGTGAATGTGGACCATTCCGGTCAGGTCTTTGTAGAGGTATTTCGTTCCCGGAGCGGCCATCAGCATTGGCTCTTTCCCTGTCGCTGCTATCGTGTTTCCGCGTCCTCAGACCGCCGCCAAATGTTCAGCATAGACCGGATCGAGTTCGGCCCATGCGCCGGTCTCTTTCGACGTCACGACACCATCGCGCCAGAAGGTCAGCCCGATCGTTCCGTCCGGGCGGCTTTGGTGCTGGACCGCCAGATCGTACATCCCCGTCCCATCCAGACAGCGGCGGAGGAAAAGGTCGCAGCGCGCATCCTCCAGCGCCGCACCGTGCCGCTCGACAATGACCGATGCCGTCACGCGGGCCGGCGGCTTGGTGCGGCGAAAGAGCAGATCAAACCCCTCGGCCTCGGGCGACCAGAGGTTTTCGGTATGCACCAGTTTGGTCTCGAACCGCTTGGCCCAGGCGTTCGCCTCGGCCGCGAAATCGTCCTGCGTCAACAGCGTCTTGGGCTTGGCCAGTGCCGCTTTCTTCGACTTGGCCGAGCCGTAATAGACGCCCGACGGCAGAACGGTTTCGGTACAGATCGCGACGAATGGCCAGCACCTGTCGACAAAGGCCTGAGGGGGCAGGTCCGGGCGGAAGAAAAACTCGGTACGTTCAGAAGTCACTGTCTAAGCTCGATGTTCAGGCCAAGGCGGTTGAAGTCCTGCGAGAGTTGCGCACGCAGGGCCGGGGTCTGCACATACCACACAACCGGCGTATTTCCAGCCACGCTCAGTTGTCGTGCCGCCTGGTCCAACATGTCCGAATAACTACTCTGAGCCCAGCTTTTCAGCGCGCCGGAGGCTTCGAACATGAAACTGTAGTCGGCCTTTGCTTCCAACAAGCCGATCGACGGGTCGAAAGAGTCGAACCGGACATTTCCGACAAAGTATGTCTGACCGCTGATCGCGCCGGGAATTGCGTCCTGATAGCTGCGTGCGGCAGCCGACATGGATTCGTTCACCGGCCGGAACGCGCCCAGACCCGCATATTGACGGGTGACCGCGGTCGCCACGTTCTCGGCCAGATTTACGCCACCGACCGCGGTAAATCCGCCGGCCGAGACCTCGGCCAGAACCTCGGTCGAAACCTCGCGGCCCAGAAACCCTGCCCAGCAGCTGGCGCTGCGCACGCAAAGCGCGGCCCCCCTGGTCACGATCGCCCGGACCGCCACAACCGTCAGACCCGCACCGGCCGCGACGGATGCGGCCAGGATCATCGTTTCGATCGTCGAGGCTTCGAGCCTGGCGGCGCAGGTGTCGTTCCAGACACCTCCACAATTCGCGGCTGCAAAATCGTTCTGGATCTCAAGGATTTGCGGCAAACGAACGATGTGCGCGTTCACGTAGCTGCTCGGTTCGATCACATTCAGAAGTTGATGACGCACCACCATGTCGACATCGGACCAGACACCGGAGGCCGTTGTGGCCACGTTGCTGAGCCGCTCGTTGACGCACTCGAGGCTGCGCGTGCATTCATTGACCAGTAGAAAATCATTCTGGGCCGAACGATCGCGGAATTTCTGGATGATCGCATCGCGCGCGGCACCCTCGCAACGGCCACCGTTCTGTTGCCGGCACCGGGCGAGATCCGTTTTCAATTCGATGACATCAAGATGCGTCAGGTAGTTATTGACGATCCCTGTCTGCGCGATGGTCGCTCCATAGCTGACGCCGATGGACTTCCCGTCCGCGAAGAGGAACCCGGCGGCAGCGCCGGCCAGCGGGGCCAGGCGTTGCTTTTCCTCGATGCTCAGGCTCGATCCGGCCAGGACCGCCTGGCTCGCGCCGGCGAAGAAGCCGCTGGCGCAGGTGCCGTTCATCAGCTGGATCGCCACGCAGCCCAGGCCGCCGTGCAGCAGGATGTGTTGTAGCGAGCCTTCGAAGCTTTCCTGCCCCATTCCCAGCTCGCCGATGCCGAACTGCGCGACGCTCATCGCCTCGGTGACGAGGAAGGTGCGGCCCACAGAGTCCAGACCGTCGAAAACCGGGCGTCCGAAGACCGCGTTGTCGACCACGGCGGCGACGATCCGGTCGCCCGCGCGGTTGACGATGGCCTGCGGCGAGAAACTGCCGCGCAGGTCGTTGGCGAAGGGGCTGGCGTCGCTCAGGCCCAGCTGCGTGCCGATCTGGAAGTTGCTGGTGATGACGTTGGTCACATAGGCCGAGGTGCCGGCCAGCAGCGCGTTGCGCAGCACCACGCCGGGATCGAGCTGGCCGGTGATCGCGCCCTCGATGCCGCCGGTGATGAGCGAGTTCAGCGCCGCCTGCTGGAACACCGTCAGCCCCAGGCCGCCGGTCATGTACCCCACGGAGACCGACAGCAGCGCCTGGAAGGCGGGCGTCAGCCGGACCTGTTTGTCGTACCAGCTGTGGTCGCGCAGCTGGATGGTGTCGTAGGTGGCGCCGTACTGGTCGACCAGCGTGTCGAGATAGGCGTATTGCGCGCCGTTCGCGGCCCCGGGCAGCGCAAGCGCCCGGGTGTAGTCGGTGTTGATGACCTGTGCCTGTGCCGCAAGGCCCGAGGTCGCCGCCGCGGTGTTGATCGGCGCCAGGGCCGTGCCGAAGGTGCGCGATCCGATGACGGTCAGCAGTTGCGCGTTGAGCGACGCCCCTTCCTGCCCGCTGATATGCACCGACCCGCCGATGTTGAAGGTGATCGGGTTCGGAGAGGAGATCTGCGGAAACTGCGCCGTCTGCCGGTCGAAGCCTTCCTGGATCGTGGTGATCGTCACCAGGTTCTGACGCTCGGAATAGTTCGACACGCGGGTCGAATTGATCAGCGCCATGATGTTGAGGTTGCCGACCGCCGAGATGTTGATCCGCTGCCCGGCAAGGCTGCCGCCCTGAATCGTCAGGTTGTTGCCGGACGAGATGTCGATGATGTCATCGGCCAGCAGGTCGTTGCCGGTGTTCAGAAGCGCCGTGCGCGCGCTGGAATTCGTGCGGTTGCGGTAGGTGATGCCGATGAAGGAACTCTTCGACCGCGTCCTGGTGCTGACGTCGTTGCGCTCTGCATAGCTGCCCAGTGTGATGGAGCCGCCCAGCGTGGTGCTGCCCGACGCCGGCAGGGTGCTCAGCCGCACATTGTTGGCCGACATCTCGGTCCCGGCCGAGATGATCCGTTCGAACCCGGTGCCGCGAGGCGCCCGGCTGACCACGGAAATGGTGCCGTTGGCGGCGTTGAGCTGGGTGCGTTTGTAAATGTCCTTGTAGGCGTCGTAGGTGGTGGTGGTGTAGGTCTTCTTGAGCCCGAACCAGCTGCGTTTGACCGTGGTGGTCTGGTGGTTGTACATCCAGAACCCCGGCGCCGCCGCCATGGTGATCGTCCCGGCGTTGGAATAGATCGAGAGGTTGCCGTCGACCGCGGTCACCCGGCTGCCGATCAGGTCGATGTCCCGGCCGGCGTTGATCGCGACCGATCCCTTGGCGCTCAGCATGTTCTCGTAGGCGCGGAACTCGGTCAGGACGACCTTGCTCTGGCTATGCCCCGGCAGCACCGCCTTGTAGTCCGGATCGAAACTCCAGCCCATGTAGGCGGGACGGGAATCCTCGTAGCTCTCAAGGTAGATCGGCTCGCTCAGGATGTTGCCCTGCGCGGTGATGTTGAGATCGCCCTCGGTGTGGATCTTGCCCGAGGTCAGGCGGATGTCACCGTCGGCATAGATCGTCATGCCGCGGGTTTGCGCCTGGAGCGTGCGGCCGCGCAGCCCGGCGGTGGCGATGTCCAGCCAGTCGCCGTTGTCGACGGCATTCGGGTTGGCCTCGCGCCAGTCGTTGGGGTCGAACTCCACAAGGATATCGCCACCCGCCGAATAGGTCAGGCCACGGGCCGAAATCACTCGGTCGCGCTGTGCGATGTTTTCGCTCGCGCGGAAGACCACGTCGCGGTTGACGAAGCGGTGGTCGGAGTTGACGACGATACGCTTGGCAAAGACCACAAGGTTGTGGTCGACGGTCCGCTTGAGCCAGTCGTCGGTGTAGAACCAGCCCTGGCCCTGCTCGATCTGCACGGTGTTGCCGGCGGTGTAATTCAGCGACCCGTAGTTCTTGACGTAGCCGCCACCGTAAAGGTGCAGCAGACCGCCCGCATCCAGCGTCGCGCTGCGCAGGCCAGTGGTGCCCTTGGCGCTGATCAGGATGTCCTTGTCCGCCTTGATCGTGCCGCGCAGGTAGGCGGAGCCGTTCTTGGAAATCAGCGCCACCGATCCCGTGGTGTCGAAGTTCGCCACCTCGTAGCCGCTGGTATCGTCGGGCGTGTAGGTGCCCAGCGATCCGGTGCGCAGCTGCACGTGCACATCTCCCGCCGCGCCGGTGATCGCCCCCAGCTTGCGGTTGGTCTCGGCAATGTCGGTGCGCTCGATATCGTCCGCGATCACCTGCGTGACAACGGAGCCGCGCAGGCGCCCCGCGGTGGTGCGCAGGTCTTGCGCGGCCTCGATCACCAGCGTCCGGGTGGCCATGACGCCGTGCGCGGTGACGTTATAGGCGGTCGACACGAGGGTGATCGCGTTGGTGGCGGTGATGCTGCCTTCGACACCCACGGCACGCCCCTGCGCGATCAGCGAGCCCGAGGTCGTGATGTTGGCAGGCAGCCAGACATTGCCCGTGTCGGACACAATTCCGATCTTGGGACTGCTCAGCGTGCCGTTGTTGTAGACATCCCCGGCGCGGGCGCGCAGGCCGATCTCGGTCGTGCCGGTGATCGTGCCGGTGTTGGAAATGCCGTCGGTCAGCGCCTCGATGGCGACGCGCACGCCTTGCAGCCTGCCCGCCGATCCGTTCAGCGACCGGTTGAGCAGTCGGCCCGCCTCGATGTTCAGCCCGGCGGTGGCAACGGCGCTGCCCTGGTTGTCGACCCCGTTGGCCGCGACGATCTGGATGTCCTTCGCCGACAGAGTGCCGAGGTTGGTCACACCGGCATTGGCCGAGGTCAGCGCGGCAAGGTTCGTGGCCTGCACAACGCCGGTGGCGCCGATGGTGACGTGGCCGGTGCCCTGCAAGCGCAGCTCGGCGCTGCGCACGGCGCCGTCGTTGTCGATCCAGCTGCCCGAGGCCAGGTTCACCAGCGTCGCCCGCGGCAAGCTGGTGTTAGAGGTCTGGCCGATGGTGCCGCTGTTCGACAGCGACCCGCCCGCGACCACCGCGATCACCGGCGCGTAGAGCACACCGGAGTTGGTCACGGTGCCGGTGATGTCGGCGATGTTGATGACCTCGCGGGCACGCAGCTGGCCGGTGTTTTCGAACGACGCGGCGCGGATATCCAGCGCCTTGGCGTGCACGACCGTGGTGGCAAAGTTGCGCACCGCACCGGTGGACCGGATGTAGATGTGATTGTCGGACCAGAGCGTCGCAGCCGCGGCGTTGGTGAAGGCGCCGCCGGTGAGGCCGAGGTAGGTCGTGGCCCGCAACACGCTGTTGTTGGTGCTGCTGCCGGTGACGTTGCCGAAGAAGCCGAAGACGTCGATCGTGCCCGAGTTGGTGAAGTTGCCCGCCGCCGTCACGCCCAGCGATCCCGCGTCGATGCTGCCGCCCGCCACGTTGGTCACGTTGGTGCCGGCGTTGAAGGAAATGTCGCGCGCGCCGAACATCTTGCCGGCGTTGCTGGCCCAGGCGTCGGTGGTCACGGCGATGTCGTTGGAGCGCGCTTCGGCCCCCGCGCGGTTGTCGAAGGCGTTGGCGGTCACCGCCAGCTTGTTCACCGCCTCAAGGTAGCCGAGGTTGATGAAGCTGCCCCCCGCCGTGGCGGTCAGCCGGTCGCGGGCATAGACGCCGTCGCGGGTCGTGATGGCGCCGCTGGCGGTCAGGGTCATGAGATCGGCAAAGACGCGCCCGCGCAGCTCCACGCTGGCGCCGTTCAACGCCATGGTCGCCGCCGAGGTTTCACCGAAAAGGTTCACTGCCGCCGTGGCGGTCGCGTTCAACGCACCCGTGGCTGTGATCTGCGACGCGGTGCCGCCGCTGACGGTCGTGCCGCTCAGCGTGATCGCGGAGCCGGTCATCACGCCGGAATGACTGATCGACCCGATCACGCCGGTGCTGGCGCTGGGGATCATCGTCGCGGTGATGCTGCCGTTGCTCGACAGCAGGCTGCCCGCCTGCGTGGTGAGCCGGTTGGCATCGATCTTGAGCGCGCCCGCCGCATGGGTCAGGCCGAAGGTCTGCACCAGGTCGCTCACCAGCCAGTCATTGCGCGACGTGCCGGTCAGCGCGATGTTGCCGCGCGAGATGAACGAGGTGCCGGTGACGTTGAGCCGCGTCGCCGACAGCTGGCTGCCCGCCAGCGTCTGCACCGTACCGGCGGCATTCAGCGCGACGGTGTTTTTGGCCACGATCGACCCGCCAAGGGTCAGGCCGGCGGCGGAATTCAGGACCATGGCGCTGCGCGACTGCAGCGCGCCCGTGGACGAGATGCTGCCGGCGTTGATCGTGGTTCCGCCTTCGCTGGCGAAGGTGCCTGTGTTGCTGAAGGCCCCCGCGATGTCGAACCGGTAGGTCGACCCGATCACCATGCCGCCGCTGTTGGTCAGCGACCCGGCGGTCGACAACAGGTCGAGCCGTCCGCCGATCACCAGCTTGCCCTCGTTGCGCAGCCGGGTGGCCGCGTTGAAGACACTGTTGCCGCCCGCGTAGATGTCCGAGGCCGAGGCCAGCCGCAGGTCGGCAGAGGTCAGCGTGAGCCCGCCCGTCGCAGTCTGGATCTTGCCGTTCAGCGTCAGCGCATCGCCGCCGGTGATGGCGATGTTGCCACCTGCGGCGATCTGGCCGGAAAAGCTCAGGTTCGCGGCGTTCAGCGTCACCGCGCGGCCGGCGATCAGCGCCTGCGTCGGGTCGTTGGCCTGCAGTCCGGCCACCAGAACGCCATCGGTGCCCATGGTGATGCTCGACGCCGCGTCGCGCCCGGTGATGCTGATACTACCCGCCGTGGCGAACAGGCCGTCATTGCGGAAGGCGTTGATGTTGCCGCTGCGGGTGAAGTTCGAGGTCAGCAGGATGCGGCCCGAGTTCAGCACCGACGCGCTGTTGATGGCGCCCGTCAGCGCCCGCACCTGCGCGGCGGCGCCGATGTTATCGAAGGCGCCGCCGTTCACGGTCAGCGTGGTGTCCGCCATCAGCTCGCCGCGGTTCTCGACATAGCCCGCAGAGGTCAGCGACGCGGTGAGATAGCTGCCGATGCTGCCGCGGTTGATCACCGATACCGCGCCGTTCAGCGCGATGTTGCGCGCCGACACCAGCGTGCCGTCGTTGGTGATGCGGTCGCCGGTGGCGGTCAGCGCCACTTCGCCGGTGATCGACCCGGCGTTGGTGAAGGTGGGCGTGTTGGCAATGAAACTGCCGGTCGTGCCGATCAGGCCATTGTTGGTGAACGCGCTGCTGGCCGTGACTTGCAACAGCGACGTCAGCCGCATGTCGCCGGTGCCCAGCGACAGGATCGTCGGCGCGGTGAGGTACGCCCGCAGCGCCTGCACGGCGCCGGCGTTCTCGATCTTCGTACCGGCGGTGACACGCAGGTCGCCCTCGACGGCTATGACCCCGCGGTTGACGAAATCGCCGGTGGTGGTCAGCGTCACCGCCTTGGACAGCACCGCGCCCGTCTCGGTGTTGAGGAAGCTCGCCAGCGACCCGGTGATCGCGTTCACGCCGCTCAGCACACCGCGGTTCTCGACCGCGCGCCCGTTCGGCAGGACCAGTGACGCGGCTTCGATGATGCCGGTCAGATCGTTGATCAGCGCGCCGCCATAGGTGACGCTGGCGCTGGTGTAGTTGCGCAGGTCCGCGCCGTTGCGGAATGCCCCCGCCGCCGTCACCACAAGGGTCGACGTGTCCGCTTCGGTCAGGCCGGCAACCACGACGTCACTGCCAAGGTAGAAGCCCTGGGTGTCCACGGTGACGTTGTTGCGGGTGAAGATCGCGCTGTCTTCGATCCCGGTCTCCGCGCCGCTGCCGGTCACGCTGAATCGGTCCGCAACGATGGTCGCGCCGCTCACCGATGCCGCCCCTGCCGCCGTGGCCGTGACGGCGCCCGCCGCCGCGACCGACCCGCCGAAGCTCAGCGTGCCGCGCGTCGCGGTGACCGTCACCCCGGCGCCCGACTGGATGTCACCGCCGAAGCTCAGCCCGCCATGTGACGATCCGATGGTGATCCCGGTCGCGCCGAACAGACCCGAAGTCGCGTCGGTCGTAACGCCGTTGCGGCCGGTCAGGGTCACAGCCGCGCTCGAAGAGGATACGTCGCGCTCGACCGTCACCGTTCCGGAATCCGACCGCAGAGACACCGCGCCCTGCGACGACGCAGACCGCACCGACACGTCGCCCGGCGCCTGCACGGACAGGCCCTGCGCCCCGGCGGTCAGCGCGCCCCGGCTGCGCACGCCCAGACCGGTTTCGTTGCCGACAACGGTGATCCGGCCCGCCTCCATCGCGCCGAATGCGGTCGCATCGACGCCATAGCTCGTGCCCGCGGCCCCGGCGGGCGCCAGCGTGCCGATGCGCGCGGCATTGGTCGCGTCCCAGCTCAGCCCGCCCGACTGCACGTTGAGCGTGCCGGCCGAAGTCACCTTGCCGTCGATCACCACCGTCCGGCCGATCAGGTTCACCTGTCCGACGCCCGTGGCCGCGCCGTTCAGGCCGTTCCGCCCGATGGTCACGGCACCCCTTGTCACGTCCAGCCGAACCGAGCCGCCATCGACCACCGGCTGCCCGGTCGACAGCGTCACGGCGCCCGCGTTGATGAACGAACAGCCGTTGCACGACATGCCGTTCGGGTTGGCGACAATGACATGTGCCGTGGTGCCCGCAACCTCGATGCGCCCGTTGAGCGACGAGCCCGAGGTCGAGCGCACTTCGTTCAGGATCGTCGTCGCCGGCGTGCCGGCCAAGTTGGCGTTGCCCGCGATGGTGCCCGCGACCTGCGTGCTGCGGCTGCCGGTGCTGTTGTTCAGCACGACACCCGAAGAGGTGACGTCGAATCGGGTGTACTGGTTGACCGATACGCCGCCGCTGTTCGGGCGCGCCACATCCACAACCTGGGGGCGAGTTGTCCTTTGCATCGTCGGCGCGAAGCCGACATTTCCGCTGGGGTCGATCACCACCTCTTGCGCAGAGGCCGCGGTCAGGAACGCCGGCTCGAGCGCGAGGATGATGCAGAGCGCAATCTTGCCTGATTTTTGTGCAAATGATTCGGTGATTCGGGGCCGATTCTTCAGAATCAACTTGAAACCCCGCATCACGCCACTCCAGCCCACAGGATTAGGATGAACGTCGATACGCCCGCGACGATATTCCGGCAAGATGCATTTTTATCGCCGTTTCACAGGGTTTTGAGGCACCCATACAAAACCGTTGCGTGGTATTGAAACAGGTCTATACGCGGCGCTCGATTGGGCGCTGTGTCGAAAGGATTCTGCCATGTCCCGGACTTCCCTGCTGCTGGCAACGGCGGCGTTTTATCTGCTTACTTTTTCAGCACATGCCGCTGTCGAGGAGGGTCTCGCGGCGCTCGAACAAGGCGACCTGGAAACCGCCGCGCGGGAATTCCAGCAATCTTTCAAAGCCGGTGACGCCGATGGCGCGTTCTACCTGGGGAGGATGTACGAGCTGGGTCTCGGCACCGATCCGGACCTCCCGCGCGCCGCGGATCTGTTCCGCGTGGCGGCCGAGGCCGACAGCGCGCTGGCGCAGAATCGGCTGGGTCTCATGTACCTCGACGGACAGTCGGTGATTCGCGACTTCGAGAAGGGCGCGGAACTTGTCTGCCAGGCCGCCGCCCAGGACGAAGAGAACGGTCTGTTCAACTGCGGCGTCGTGCTGCTCGATGGTCGCGGCATGGAAGCCGACCCGGCCCGCGCCCGCGACATGTGGTCGAAGGCCGCCGACCTTGGCCACATCGCCGCCGCCAACCTGCTGGGCATGGCCTACAAGACCGGCGAAGGTGTAGAGGCCGATGCCGCCACCGCCTACGGCTACTTTGCCAGAACCGCCGAAGAGGGCAACCCGGTCGGCCTTTACGAAACCGCGCTGGCGCTCGACGCGGGCAAGGGCATCGAGGCGGACAAGGTCCGGGCCTATGCCCATGCCAACATCGCCGCAGCGCTGCAGCATCCGGATGCCCCTGCCCTGCGCGACCGCATCGAGGCCGAGCTGAGCGTTGACGAAGTGTCCCGCGGTCAGCAGATCGCCCGCGACTGGATCGCCGCCAGCGAAGCCAAGGCCGTAGCGCAGGCCGAGGCGCCGGCCCCGACCGCTCAGACCGAAAGCAACTGAGCCGTGCGCGCTCTGCCAGCCCTGTCCCTGGCGCTGGCAACGGCGCTGTGTGCCGCCGGTCCGCTGGCGGCGCAGATCGTCGTCGACGGCACGACCGACACCGTCGTCACCCTGGGCGCGGGCGGCGAGGTCAACGTGCGCGTCGCGCCTCCGGCGGCGGGCGGGCTGAGCCACAACCGCTATGACAGCTTCAGCGTGCCCAAGGCCGGCGCGGTGCTGGACAACCGCACCGCCGCCGCCCGGACCATCCTCAACGAGGTCACCGGAAGCGCCCCGTCGCGGATCGAAGGCGCGCTGCGCGTCGAGGGCCAGCTGGCGCATGTGGTTGTCGCCAACCCCAACGGCATCACCATCGACGGCGGGCGTTTCGTCAACACCGGGCGCGTCGCGCTGACCACCGGGCCGCTGACCTTCGAGGACCGGCAGATCGCGCCGGGCATCTTCCAGCGCAACGCCGTGACAACCGTGCGAGGCGGTACGATCGTGATCGAGGGGGGCGGGCTCTCGGGCCAGATGGATGCGCTCGACCTCATCGCCGAGAAGATCCGCGTCGGTGGCCCGGTCGAGGTCGCGGGCGACACCGGCGCGCTGGCCCTGACCGGCGGCTGGTCCGTAACCGAGTTCAACAGCGCCATCCTGCCCGGCAACACCTCGGCGCTGTGGTCGAGCCCCAGCGCGCTCGACGGCGGACCGGAGGGGGTGATGGTGGAGGTTCTGCGCCCGGGCGTTCTGGGCGCCAACCGTATCGGCATCGCCGTGACGGGTGCGGGCGCCGGTGTGCGCATGGCCGGTGGCGCGCAGGCCGGGCGCGACGGCTTTCGGCTCTCCGCCAGCGGCGACGTCCTGCTTGACGGCGCCCGGATCGCAAGCACCGGCGACGCCGTTGTCACGGGCCGCTCCGTCACGGTCTCCGCAACCGATGTGCAGGCGGCGGGCCTGTCGGTCGATGCGGCAGAGAGGCTGGACATCGACACAGGCGTGACCCTGTCGGCAGAGGCCGCGCTTCTCTTGACGTCGGGCGGCGCGCTGAACCTGTCGCAGGCGACCCTGCGCAGCGACAACGCGCTGCTCTTCGACAGTGCCGGGCCGATGACCCTTTCCAGCAGCAGCCTGCGTGCGGCGGGGCACCTCACGGGTGCGGCCTCGGCCATCACCTTGCAGACGGGATCGGAACTCGTGGCCGAAAACGGCGCGCTTATTGCCACCACGCGGGCCGGAAACTTCACCAACCTGGGGAGCCTCGTCCAGGGCGGACAAAAGGCCGAAGGGCTTGCGGACGCCGCCGGCACGCTCTCCGACGGGGCGGTGACGCTCAACGTGGCCGGGGACCTGCGCAACGTCACAGCCACCGGCACCGATGCGCCGCTGGCGATTCTCTTCGGCGCTGCCGGTGACCTGTCGCTGACTGGCGCCGGAAACCTTGCCAACCTCGGCGGGCGACTCGTCGCGAATGGCGACGTGCGGCTGCGCTTCGGCGGCGATCTCGACAATGCCGCGGGCGCGGACCTGCCCGCGCCACAGCCGGTGCAGATGCGCAAGGGCAAGGGCAAGCGCAGCTGGTGGGCCTTCTGGATGCGCCGCCCGACCACCTACCGGCTGAGTTTCACCGGCCTGCCCGAAAGCCACGTCCGCGCCGCGGGCATCACCGCGCAGGGCGCCGTCGACCTGCGCCTTGCCGGAGATCTGCGCGTGCAGGGCGCCGACATCAACGCCAATGGCGGCGATATCGCGATCAGCGCCGCGTCTGTGACGGTGGCGTCGGTCGCCACAGGAGCGCTCGATGCGCGCCAGACCTGCGGCTTTACCTGCCGTGGCAAGGCGTCGGGCCAGGTGCAAAGTCTTGGCGGGCAGATCAACGCCGCGGGCGCGATCGACATCGCCACCACCGGCGCGCTGATCCTTCGGGGCGGCAGCCTCTATGCGCTGAGCACGGTCGCCGCGACGGCGGACCGCGTTCTTCTGGCCGCGCGGCAGCTGCCGATGGCGGTGCGCCGCCCCGACGGCATCCACGCGCTGTGGTCCGGCGGCACGATCTGGGCTTACCTGCGCGACCTTGGCGGCACCGTGACCTCGGGCGCCGGCGACGTGACCCTTGCCGCACCGGTCACGCTCGAGGGGGGCGCCGTGGCCGCTTCGGGCAGCGTCACCACCGGCCCGCAGGAGGTCTTGCGCAGGCCCGGTATTCAGACGCTGATCGCGGGCCGCGAAATAGGCCTCTTCCGCGACCTGCCGGGCGTGGGCCAGTAGCCGATGCGCCGCTGTCACGCCGCCACGCTGGCCACGCTCATCACCCTCGCCGCGCAGGGCGCACAGGCGCAGGACATCCCCGCCGACCCGCTGCTCGAGGCGCGGCGGATCGAGGCGCTCGAGGCGCGGACCAACGCGCTTGGCAGTTTCACCCAGCAGGGCGGCGTGCCCGACCCCGGCGCGCCGCAGGCCCGCAGCGGCCCCTGTTTCGACGTGCAGAGCGTCACCGTCACCGGCGTCACCGCCCTGTCGCAGGATCGGATCGACGCGCTGATGGCGGGCTACGTGCCCGCCTGCCTGCAGGGCGCGGACATCCAGGGGATGATGCGTGACATCGACCGCGCCTATGGCGAAGAAGGGCTGATCACCACCAAGACCTACATTCCGCCGCAGAACCTTGCCGAAGGCACGCTGACGCTCGACGTGCTCGAAGGCCGGATCGAGGGCCTGTTCCTTGTCGGCCCCGAGGGCGAGATCACTGGCGCACGGGCCAAACGTCTGCTTGGCACCGCCTTCCCGGAGGCTGCGCCCGGCGACCTCTTCGACCTGCGCGGGTTCGAGCAGGGTTTGGACCAGATGAACCGGCTGACCTCGGTCGATGCCAAGCTGCAGTTGCAGCCGGGCGACACGCCCGGCGGGTCCTTCGTCATCGTCGAGCGCGCCCAGGCCGACCGCTTCCGCGGCCGCGCACAGTTCGACACGCTGGGGTCGGACGTGAACGGGCGCCTGCGGGTCACCCTGGGCGTCGAACTGGACGACGCGCTGGGGCTCAACGACGCCTGGGCCGCATCGCTGTCGGGCACCGCCAACAGCAACGCGATCAGCCTGTCGGGCTCGGTGCCTTACGGCCGCTGGACCTTCGGCCTCGATCTCTCCGCGTCGGAATACCTGACGCCCCTGTCGCCGGTGTCGGAGCTGTTCGGCACCGCCAGCACGGCAGAGCTCTCGGCGGGCTACATGCTGCACCGCGGCCAGTTCTCGACCACCAGCGCCCGCGCCCGGCTGGCTGTGCGCGATTCGGAGCGGTTCGTGAACAATGCGCAGCTGATCCCGCTGCGGCTGTCGACCCTGCAGCTGGGCCTGGAACGCCTGCAGCTGAGCGAGACGGCGCGCAATTCCTTCGATGGCACGCTGACCCTTGGCCTGCCCTGGTTCGACGCCACCCGCGACCCCGATGCGCCGTTGCCCGACGAACCGCGCGCACAGTTCCTGAGCCTCGGCTTCGGCTGGCAGCGGCAGGGCGCGCTGGGGTCCGCCGGCACGCTGGTTACCGACCTGCGCGGGCAATTCAGCCCGGTGCCGCTCTACGGAGTAGAGCAGCTGGCGCTCGGCTCCTATTCCACCATACGCGGCTACGATGCGCCCGTCGCCATCGGCGACAGCGGTATCTACCTGCGCAGCGACCTGTACCTTTCGCCGGAGCTCTGGACCCGGGCGTTGCCGGTCTTCGAACGCTCCGAGATCCTGGCGCGGATCCAGCCGCATGTCTTCGCGGATTTCGGCGTGACTCACGACCGCGCCGGCGACCGGACGCAGCGCGCCGCCGGTATCGGCGCGGGCCTGTCGTGGGATTTTTGGCGCTTCAACGCCACGGCGCTGGTGGCCCTGCCGCTGGTGGACGACCGGAACCGCTGGGACCGCGGCGCGCCGCTGGTGCAGGTGCGGCTGGACACCAAGCTCTGGTAAAGCCGGTCTTCGGGAAGACTTCTCGAATGTTAGCAAGGGCGCCGTCACCGAACCGGCTTCCAATGTGGCCTGCAACGCTTATCTATGACGCAAAGCCAAGGGAGGACCGCGCCATGCGCATCAATGCCGAATTTTCGGAAACCGTGACACTCGACACCCGCGCGATGGACTGGGTCGCATCCCCCATGGCCGGGGTCGAGCGCAAGATGCTCGACCGGATCGGTGAGGAAGTGGCAAGGGCCACGTCGCTCGTGCGCTACGCTCCCGGTTCGCGGTTCTCGTCGCACACCCACGGCGGGGGCGAGGAATACCTGGTGGTCGAGGGAACCTTCTCGGACGAACACGGCGACTATCCGCAGGGCACCTATGTCCGGAATCCCATCGGCACCAAGCACGCGCCGCACAGCGACGGCGGCTGCACCATCCTCGTCAAGCTGCACCAGTTCGAGGAGGACGACACGGAGCAGAAGCAGATCGACACGACCGCCGCCGACTACCGGCCCACCGACACGGCGGGCGCCACCTACCTCCCTTTGCACGAACACGGAGCCGAACGGGTCGAGATGCTGCGCCTTGCCCCCGGCGCCGCGCTGACCCGCGACGTGCCGCCGGGCGGGTTCGAGATGCTGGTGACCGAAGGAGCGGTGGCGGACGGCACAACGACGTTCGAAACCGGAGGCTGGCTGCGCCGGAACGATGGCGCGGCCCAGACGTTGCAGACCGACAGCGGCTGCACGCTGTTCATCAAGACCGGTCACTTACCCGCGGATTGAGCGCCGCAAGGACATCCGATGCACATCTTCTCCTGCCCGGCCTGCGCCGCGCATGTATATTTCGACAACCTCACATGCCGCTGCGGACAGAAGGTGACGTTCGACCCCGACCGGAACGCCATGCGCACCGATGCGGCGGTCTGCGCCAATCGCGGTGATATCGCCTGCAACTGGCTGGCCGAGGACGGCGGCCTCTGCCGGTCCTGCGCCATGACCGGCACGGTGCCCGACATGGTCGGCGAGGAAAACCGCGAGCTTTGGGCGCGGACGGAACTGGCCAAGCGCTGGATGCTGGCCAACCTGATCCGCTGGGGCTGGTTCACTCCCGCCGACACCGGCGCGCGGCCGCGGTTCAAGCTGCTTTCCGAGGTCACTGCCGATGGCGAAACCGACGTGGTGATGGGCCACGCCGATGGCGTCATCACCATCAACGTTACCGAGGCGAGCGAGCCGACCCGCATGCACCGGCAGGAAGAACTGGGCGAGCTCTACCGCACCATGCTCGGCCATATGCGCCACGAGATGGCGCATTTCCTGCACCTGCGGCTGATGGCGCTGCCCGGATTTCCCGACCGATTCCGGGCGCTCTTCGGCGACGAACGCGACGATTACGGCGAGGCGCTGCAACGGCACTACGCCGACCCGAAGCCGGCGGGCGAATGCCACATCACCGGCTATGCCACCGCCCATCCGCACGAGGACTGGGCCGAGACCACGGCGCATCTGCTGCACCTGACCGATCTGCTGGACAGCGCCGCCGCGGCCCAAGTGCTGCCTCCGGGCGGGCCCGCCGCGGGCTATGACGCCTATCGCGAGACGGACACGTCGCAGCTGGTGACCTATGCGGTGGATACGGCGCTGGCGGTCAACCACCTCAACCGCGCGATGGACCTGCCGGATCTCTATCCCTTCGTCCTGACCGATCCGGTGCGCATGAAACTGGCCTTCGTGCATCAGGAACTGCGCGCCGGTGCACTTGCCAAGCCGCAGGCCGCCTGACACCCTCTGCCCACAGCAAGGGGGAAGAGCCATGCGGATCGGATTTCTGGGCAGCGGACATATCGCGGCCCCCATGGCCCGTGCGCTGGCCCGCGCCGGGCACGATGTCACCGTGTCGGAGCGCAACGCGGAGGTTGCGGCAGAGCTGGCCGACGCCGGCCTTGGCATCACGGTGGCGGACAACCAGACGGTCGTGGACAGCGCTGACGCCGTGTTCCTGTGCCTGCGGCCTGCGGTCTGGCAGGGTATCGTCGCGCCGCTGAGCTTCCGCGCGCGCCAAAGCATCGTGTCGGTGATGGCGGGCGTGCCGCTCTCCGACATCGCGCAGGCGGTCGCCCCGGCCAGCGACCTGTCGGTCACCATTCCCTACGGCTTCATCGAAAACGGCGGCTGTCCGCTGCCGGTGGCGGGTGACCCGGCGACGCTCACCGCGCTTTTCGGCGACGCCAACCCGGTGCTGCCGCAAGCCTCCGAGGATGCCTTGCGCCACCATTTCGCCGCCTCGACCATGACCACCGCGACCGTGGGCCTGCTGCTGACCGCGTCGGACTGGCTGGCGAAACAGACCGGCGATGCGGAGGCGGCAGAGGTCTACGTGGCACACCTGGTGTCGGGCTTCCTTGCGGACCTGCCCAAGAGCGATCCGGTCGCGCTGGCGCAGGCGCGGGCAGAGCTGGCCACGCCCGACACGCTCAACCTGCAGATGGCCGAGGGGCTGCGGTTCGACGAGGTCCATGCGGTGCTGGACCGTATCTCGGCCAGCATGACGAACGGCTGACTAACTGCCGCGGTAGGTGGAATAGCCGTAGGGCGACAGCAGCAGCGGCACGTGGTAATGCGCTTCCGCGTCGTCGATACCGAACCGAAGCGGGATCTGGTCGAGGAATTTCGGCTCGCTCTGCCCCAGCCCGTGCCGATCCAGGTAAGGCCCGCAGAAGAACACCAGCTCGTAGGTGCCCGGCGTCATCTGCCCCTTGGGCAGGATCGGACTGTCGGTGCGGCCGTCGTCGTTGGTCACCGCCTCGGCGATGCGGTCCCGCGCCGTTTCTGACACCCGGTAGAGCGCGATCTTGATCCCGTCCGCCGGCACACCCCGGGCCGTGTCCAGAACATGTGTGGTCAGGTAACCTTCGGACATGGAACACTCCTTTTCCGGGCGATGGGCCTTTGCAACGGTCAAACCCTAGGCGATTGTGCGGCCACGCGCAGCCCCGAAAGACTTTACGAAAAAAATTGAAAATGCGCGGGGATTTTCTCGCATATGAACATACCGACTCGAGAGGAGCACCATGCAACGATATCCGCGTGACATGACAGGCTATGGCGCAACCCCGCCCGATCCGCAGTGGCCGGACGGCGCGCGCGTGGCCGTCCAGTTCGTTCTGAATTACGAGGAGGGCGGCGAGAACAGCGTTCTGCACGGCGATGCCGCGTCAGAGGCGTTCCTGTCCGACATTCCCGGCGCCGCGCCCTGGCCCGGCCAGCGGCACTGGAACATGGAATCGATCTACGACTACGGCGCGCGCGCCGGGTTCTGGCGGCTGCACCGCCTGTTCACCGGTGCGGGCATTCCGCTGACCATCTACGGCGTCGCGAGCGCGCTGGCGCGCAGCCCGTTGCAGGTCGAGGCGATGAAGGACGCCGGCTGGGAAATCGCGTCGCACGGGCTCAAGTGGGTCGAACACAAGGACATGCCCGAGGCCGAGGAGCGCGCGGCGATCGCCGAGGCGATCCGCGTGCACACCGAAGTCGTGGGCCAGGCCCCGCGCGGCTGGTACACGGGACGCTGTTCGGTCAACACCGTGCGGCTGGTGGCCGAGACAGGCGCCTTCGACTACATCAGTGACACCTATGACGACGACCTGCCGCACTGGATGCGGTTCGGCGACCGCGACCAGCTGATCATCCCCTACACGCTCGAAGCCAATGACATGCGCTTTGCCACCGCGCCGGGCTACATCACCGGGCGGCAGTTCTACCAGTATCTCAAGGATGCCTTCGACGTGCTCTATGCCGAAGGCGAGGCGGGCCGCCCGGCGATGATGAGCATCGGCCTGCACTGCCGCCTGATCGGCCGCCCCGGCAAGCTGCGCGGCCTGCAAAGGTTCATCGAGCATATCCAGAAACACGAGGGCGTCTGGTGCCCGCGCCGCATCGACATCGCGGAGCATTGGGCAAATGTGCATCCGCCGGTGGCAAGGGAGCGGCCCAGCCAGATGGACCTGCCGACCTTTGTCACGCGCTTCGGCGGGGTCTTCGAACACTCGCCCTGGATCGCCGAACGCGCCCACGGGCTGGAGCTTGGCCCCGCCCATGACTGCGCCGCCGGTGTGCACAACGCGCTGGCGCGGATGTTTCGCTCGGCCACGCCCGAGGAGCGCATGGGCGTTCTGACGGCGCACCCGGACCTGGCCGGGAAGCTCGCGGCGGCGAAACGGCTGACGGCGGAATCCACCGCCGAACAGTCGAGCGCGGGCCTCGATGCCCTGACAGATGCCGAACGCACCCGGTTCACCGAGCTCAACGATGCCTACGTGGCCAAGCACGGATTTCCCTTCATCATCGCCGTGCGCGATCACGACAAGGCCGGCATTCTCGCCGCCTTCGAGGCGCGGCTGGACAACGACACGCAGACCGAATTCGCCACCGCCTGCGCCCAGGTCGAACGCATTGCGCGGCTGCGGCTGGAGGACATGCTGTGAGCTACGCCTTCCCCCCCGGCGGCCTGCCCGGCCAGAACGTCAACCCCGAGGGCACGGCGGTGTTCCGCGAAAGCTACGCGGTGATCCCGGCGATCTGCATGCGCGATATCGTCACCAGCTTTCTGCCCGGCTGGGTGTCCACCCGCGTCTGGATCCTCGCCCGCCCGATGACCGGCTTTGCAGAGACCTTCGCGCAATATGCGATCGAGATCGCGCCGGGTGGCGGCAGCTCCGAACCGGAGCCCGACAAGGACGCCCAGGCGGTGCTGTTCGTGGCCTTCGGAGAGGTGCGGCTGAAGATCGGGCGCGATACCTTCGACCTCGTGGCGGGCAGCTATGCCTATATTCCCCCGGCGGCGGTCTGGACGCTGTGGAACGTGTCGGACGCGGCCTGCGGCCTGCACTGGATCCGCAAACGCTACACCTGGCTCGAGGGCAAGCAACCACCGGAGTCGAAGGTTACGCACGAACATGACATCACGCCGGTCGAGATGCCCGGCACCGCCGGCGCCTGGTGCACGCAGCGCTTTGTCGATCCGCTGGACCTGCGCCACGACATGCATGCCAACATCGTCACCTTCCAGCCCGGCGGCCGCATTCCCTTTGCCGAAACCCACGTGATGGAGCACGGGCTCTACGTGCTGCAAGGCACCGCGCGCTACCTTCTGAATACCGACTGGGTCGACGTGGGTCCGGGAGATTTCATGTGGCTGCGCGCCTTCTGCCCGCAGGCCTGCATCGCCACAGGTGACGAGCCCTTCCGCTACCTGCTTTACAAGGACGTCAACCGCCATCCGTCGCTGAGCCTGGGCGGCCTGCCCTCGCAGAACCGCGGCCATCGCGGCACCATGCTGCCGCGCGATCCGGCGGCGCTGGCGGGAGAATGACCATGCCGACCCTGACCGCCCGCCCGCTGACCGCAGAGGCCTTCGCCCCGTTCGGCGACGTGATCGAGGTGGCGGGCGATCCGGACAAGCTCATCAACGCCGGGATGTGCGGCCGGTTTCACGACCGCGCGCAACTCGATTTCGGTACGAAAGGCCGCGCCGGGATCAGCCTTTTCGACGCGGTGCCCCGACACCTGCCCTACACCTGCGACCTGATCGAACGGCACCCCGAGGGCAGCCAGGCCTTCATCCCGCTGCACCAGAACCCCTGGTTGGTGGTGGTCGCCGAAGCGGGCGACACGCCCGGCCAACTGCACGCTTTTCTGGCGCAGCCCGGCCAATGCATCAATTTTCACCGCGGCACCTGGCATGGCGTGTTGACGCCGCTGGCGGCGCCCGGACTCTTTGCCGTGATCGACCGCATCGGGGACACGTCCAACCTCGAGGAACGGCGGCTCGATCCACCCGTGACAATCGAAGGGCCCTGAGCCCCGGCATCGCACCGACCGCCCGGCAGAAGGCGGCGGTGTATATCCAAGAAGGGACGTTGAAGATGACTGACGCAAGCCTGGGAACGCCCGCGCAGCTGGCCGATCCGAACTACACGCCGCCGCTGGCCAAGGCGGTGCCGCTGGGCATCCAGCACGTGCTGGCGATGTTCGCCAGCAACGTCACCCCCTCGATCATCGTCGCGGGGGCGGCGGGCTTCGGCTTCGGCTCGAACAGCCCGGACTTTCCCAACATGATCTACATGATCCAGATGTCGATGCTGTTCGCGGGCCTTGCCACACTGCTGCAGACCATCGGCATGGGCCCGGTGGGATCGCGCCTGCCGATCGTGCAGGGCACGAGTTTCGCCTTCCTGCCGATCATGATCCCGGCGGTGGCGGGACAGG
This sequence comes from Thalassococcus profundi, assembly GCF_003344785.1. Lineage (GTDB taxonomy): Bacteria > Pseudomonadota > Alphaproteobacteria > Rhodobacterales > Rhodobacteraceae > Puniceibacterium > Puniceibacterium profundi. Next base: position 394,290 of record NZ_QPMK01000002.1, read on the forward strand.
GCGTCGCGGGGCTGGCCGGGCTGATGACCGGCGTGGTGATCGGCGGCATCTTTCACTTCTTCATCGGCACCTTCGTGGGGCGCATCCGCTTCGCCCTGCCGCCGCTGGTCACCGGCCTCATCGTACTGATGATCGGTCTCGCGCTGGTCAAGGTCGGCATCCAGTACGCCGCGGGCGGCGTGCCCAAGCAGGGCACCGACGGCTTCGGCACGCTGGCGATGTGGATCCCGGCGTTGGTGGTGATTGTCGTGACGCTCGCGATCAAGTTCTTCACCAGGGGTCTGATGTCCGTCGCCGCGGTACTGATCGGTCTGGTGGCCGGCTACGTGGTGGCGCTGGTCATGGGGCAGGTCAACTTCGGCAACGTCGGAAGCGCCGCGGTCTTTGCCCTGCCCAATCCGTTCCGCTGGGGCATCGAGTTCAACGCCGCGATCATCATCGGCATGTGCTTCATGGCGGTGATCTCGGCCATCGAGACGGTGGGCGACGTGTCGGGCATCACCAAGGGCGGAGCGGGCCGCGAGGCGACCGATGACGAGATTTCCGGAGCCACCTATGCGGACGGCCTGGGCACCGCCGTCGCGGGTATCTTCGGCGGTCTGCCCAACACCAGCTTCAGCCAGAACGTCGGCCTGATCTCGATGACCGGCGTGATGAGCCGTCACGTCGTGACCATCGGGGCGCTGTTCCTGATCCTCTGCGGGCTAGTGCCCAAGATCGGCGCGGCGGTGTCGACGGTGCCGATCAACGTGCTGGGCGGCGGCGTGATCGTCATGTTCGGCATGGTCTGCGCGGCGGGGGTCAACATGCTGTCCGACGTGATCTGGAACCGCCGCAATATGGTGATCTTCGCGGTGTCGCTGTCGGTGGGCCTAGGGCTGCAGCTGGTGCCTGACGCGCTGCAGCACATGCCGGGGACGCTGCAGATCCTGCTGACCAGCGGGTTGCTGCCCGCGGCGGCGCTGTCGATCATCCTCAACCTCGCGCTGCCGGAAGAGCTGGACTGAGGCGACGAAAGCCCGCGAGGGCTCGAGGAGCGGCAACTCCTCCGGCCCGGACGGGCCGTCGTCGGAAACAGAAAAAGGGCCGGGATTGTCCCGGCCCTTTCCTTTCGGCGCCTCGCGCGATCAGTTGAACTTCTTGATCTCGCCGGACTTCAGCCGCGACACGTAGCTGCCCAGCTCGCGCTTCACGATCGGCATCAGCAGGTAGAGCGCGATGATGTTCACGATCGCCATCGAGAACAGCATGGCGTCCGAGAAGTCGATCACCGGTCCCAGGTTCGCCGCAGCCCCGATCACGATGAAGACGCAGAAGATCACCTTGAACACGGTCTCCTTCGCCTTGCCCTCGCCGAAGAGGTAGGTCCAGGCCTTGAGGCCGTAATAGGACCAGCTGATCATCGTCGAGAAGGCAAAGAGCACCACCGCCACGGCCAGCAGCACCGGGAACCACGGCAGCGCGCGCGCATAGGCCGCAGAAGTCAGCGCCACGCCCACAACCTCGCCCTCGGTCGAGATCCGGCCCGCCTCGGCGTTCCAGATGTAAAGACCGGTCTCGGGGTCGACGTTCAGCACGCCCGAGATCACGATGACCAGCGCGGTCATGGTGCAGATCACCACCGTGTCGATGAACGGCTCGAGCAGGGCGACATAGCCCTCGGTCACCGGCTCTTTGGTCCGCACCGCAGAGTGGGCGATGGCGGCCGAGCCGATGCCCGCCTCGTTCGAGAACGCGGCGCGGCGGAAGCCCTGGATCAGCGCGCCGGTAAAGCCGCCGACCACGCCGAGGCCGGTGAACGCGCCGACGAAGATCTGACCGAAGGCCCAGCCGATCATGTCGTAGTTCATGATCAGTATGAGCAGCGACACGACGACATAGAAGATGCCCATGAACGGCACGACCTTTTCGGTGACCCGCGCGATGGACTTGAGGCCCCCGACGATCACCGCAAAGGTGATGCCCGCGAGGATCACCCCGGTGATCCAGCCGGGATAGTCGCCGATGACGCCCGCCAGCTGCGCATGCGCCTGGTTGGCCTGGAACATGTTGCCGCCGCCCAGCGCGCCGAGGATGGTGAAGATGCAGAACAGCACTGCGAAGATGCCGCCGCCCTTGAGCCCGCGCTCGGCAAAGCCCTTGACCATGTAATACATCGGGCCGCCCGACACCGTACCGTCGGGATATTCGTTGCGGTACTTCACGCCCAGCGTGCATTCGGTGAACTTCGTCGCCATGCCGAAGAGGCCCGCGATCACCATCCAGAAGGTCGCGCCCGGCCCGCCGATGCCCACGGCCACCGCCACCCCGGCGATGTTACCGAGGCCCACCGTGCCCGACAGCGCCGTCGCCAGCGCCTGGAAATGGCTCACTTCACCGGCGTCGTTGGGGTCGGAATAGTCGCCCTTCACCAGCTTGATCGAGTGGACGAAGCCCTTGAACTGGATAAAGCCGAAATAGAAGGTGAAGATCAGCGCCGCCACCACGAGCCACATGGCGATCCACGAGAAATTCGTGCCTGGGATCGGCGCGAAGATGAGACTCACATACCAGCCGGTATAATCGGCAAAGGCCTGGTTGATGGCCTGGTCGAGGCCCTGGGCCGCCGCCGGCAAGGCCGCGGCGAAATATGCGGCCAAGGCCGCGCAAAGTCTGAAAATCATGGAGTTGTCCTTTCTCACGAACCGCATCACGGCACGATGGTGCAGGGCACCGGGGCAATCTGGACCAGCGTCCCGGCGGTCGAACCGAAGACCCGGCTCACGAGCGCGCTGTTGCCGTCCCGACCGATGACCATCTGCGTCGCCCCGGTCTGCTTGGCGATCTCGCACAGTTTCTCGGCGATATGGCCGTAGGTGATGATGGTCTCCACGGGCACGTCGACCTTGGCCAGCTTGTCCTTGACCGGTCCCATGATCGCGGTTTCGGCCCGGGCGATCTCCTGCTTGCGGCGGGCGTGCCGCTCCTCGAGCTCTTCGGGCGTGAGAAAGGTATAGGGCGACCATTCCATCACATGCGCCAGCACGATGGATCCGCCCTGCCTGGCCGCCTTGTCCAACGCGAAATCAAGCGCACGCCGCGCGGGCGAACTGTCGTCGTAACCGACAACGAATTTTCCGGACATCGTTTTCTCCTTTGCAACGAACTGCGGCTGCGCTTCCGCAGAATAGGGTACGGTAACACGGAAAATTGACAGCGCGGAATTGAATGCACCCGGTACGGCAGGAAACCTGACTACTTTTTCACCTTCTGGCGAAACTTTTGCCCGGAAAACGGGTTCGGCAGGTTCCGGAGCCCGGTGTCAGAGCGCGATGCGGCCTCTGCCCGACAGCAGCCACGCCCGGCGTCCCACGAGTCGCGCGGCGCTCAGCGGCCGGCCATAGCCGGCCCCGCCGTCGAGGTTCAGACGGTTGCCGTAATGCACCGGCCCGTCCAGCGCGGTATGGCCATGCACCACGAGTTTGCCGTGATCGCGCGGGTCGTCGAGGAACGTGTCGCGGATCCAGAGCAGGTCATGCTCCGCCTGCTTTGCCAGCGGCACGCCCGGGCGCAGGCCCGCATGCACGAAAATCTGCGCCTCGGTGTCATGGCAGGTTTTCAGACCGCGCAGAAAGTCCAGATGCCGCGCAGGCACGGCCTCGAGCGCATCGGCGCGAATGTCGGCTTCTGGCCGGGTCTCACCGACATCAACACCGTAGGACCGCAGCGCAGAACGGCCGCCGACACGCGGGTCCAGCCAGCTCAGCCGTTCGGGCTTTTGCGGGCCCCGCCCGTCGAGGAAATTGCGCATGTAGCGGTCGTGATTGCCCATCAGCAGCACCCAGGGCAAACCGGCGGCCTGACCCTCGCACAACAGGTCGATCACGCCGCGGGTATCCGGCCCGCGGTCCACGTAATCGCCCAGGAACACCACCGGCGCACCGGCATCCGGATCCGCGGCGATCCGGTCCAGCGCGGCGGCCAGCATCCCGGCCTGCCCGTGAATGTCGCCCACGGCAAAAATCGGCGCGTCGGTCATGGCTCCTCCGGTCGCAGCCTGTCGCGGCGCGCCGGGGCAAACCGCGGCGACGGCGTATCGCAAGTTGCCCCGCGGCAAGGGATCGTCAAGCTTAGTGCCCATCATCGGCCGAGGATTAGCACAGGAACGCCGGTGTTCCGACCGGAGAATTCCAGTTGTACGCGCCATGTCCCGACGCGAAAACGCGCCGCCCGAACCGGGCGGCGCGTCGCTCATCCGATCGGCACGTCTGGCTCAGGCGACGTCGAACTGCAACGGTTTGACCTGCTGGAACATGCCGGTCTTCTCCAACTTTCCGATCACGGCGGGAGGAACCACGTCGTCGACGTAGAGAAGCGCGATCGCCTCGCCCTTCGCCGCCGACCGGCCCAGGGTGAAGTTGGCGATGTTCACGCCGTTTTCGCCCATGGTCATGCCGAGCGTGCCGATGATGCCGGGCACGTCCTCGTTGGTTGTATAGAGCATGTGCGCCCCGATCTCGGCGTCGATGTTGATGCCCTTGATCTGGATGAAGCGCGGCTTGCCGTCGCTGAACACCGTGCCCGCGATCGACCGTTCGCGTTTGGCCGTGACCACCGTCACCTTGATGTAGCCGTCGAAAGCGCCGGACTTGTGCTGGTTGGTGGTGCTGATCTTGATGCCGCGTTCCTCGGCGATCACCGGCGCGCTGACCATGTTCACGTCCGGATTGGCGCGCTTCATGATGCCCGCGATCACCGAGCAGTTGAGCGCGGCGAGGTTCATCTCCGCGACCGAGCCGTCGTAAAGGATGTTGATCGCCTTGATCGGCTCGTCGGTCATCTGGCCGATGAAACTGCCCAGATGGTCGGAGAGCTTGATCCACGGACCCATGACCTTGGCCTCTTCGGCGGTGACCGAGGGCATGTTGAGCGCGTTGGTCACGGCGCCGGTCAGCAGGTAATCCGACATCTGTTCGGCCACCTGGAGGGCGACGTTCTCCTGCGCCTCTGTGGTCGCCGCACCGAGGTGCGGCGTGCAGACCACGTTGGGCAGTCCGAAGAGCGGGTTTTCCGTCGCCGGTTCCTGCGCGAAGACGTCGAAGGCCGCGCCGGCCACGTGACCGGATGTCAGCAGGTCCGCCAGCGCCTCTTCGTCCACGAGACCGCCGCGGGCGCAGTTGATGATCCGCACGCCCTTTTTGGTCTTCTCGAGGTTCTCGCGGCTCAGGATGTTGCGGGTCTGGTCGGTGAGCGGGACGTGCAGGGTGATGAAATCGGCACGCTTTAGAAGATCGTCGAGCTCGACCTTCTCGACGCCCATCTTCTCGGCCTTCTCGGCGGACAGGAAGGGATCGTAGGCCGCGACCTTCATCTTGAGCCCGCGCGCGCGGTCGCAGACGATGCCGCCGATGTTGCCCGCGCCGATCACGCCCAGCGTCTTGCCGGTCAGTTCGACGCCCATGAACTTGGACTTCTCCCATTTGCCGGCGTGGGTCGAAGCCGATGCTTCGGGGATCTGACGCGCCACGGCGAACATCATCGCGATGGCGTGTTCGGCGGTGGTGATCATGTTGCCGAAGGGCGTGTTCATGACGATCACGCCTTTCTTCGACGCCGCCTCGCGGTCGACGTTGTCGACGCCGATGCCGGCGCGGCCGATTACCTTGAGGTTAGGGGCGGCGGCGAGGATCTTCTCGGTCACCTTGGTGGCGCTGCGGATCGCGAGGCCGTCGTATTGGCCGATCACCTCGGCCAGCTTGTCCTTGTCCTTGCCGAGGTCGGGCTGAAAATCGACGTCGATGCCGCGATCCTTGAAGATCTGCACGGCGGCGTCGGAGAGTTTGTCGGAGATGAGTACACGGGGGGCCATGGCTGTGGTCCTTTGAATGAGCGAGGGAGGACGCCGCCGGGTGCCCGGACTTTTCGAAAAGTCCTGTCCGTTTTCCTCGTGGAAAACGGCGTTGCCCCCGGCGGCGGATATCTGTGATCAGGCCGCGTCGGCGCGCGCTGCGATCTCGGTCTGGAAGGCCCAGTCGAGCCAGGGCAGCATCGCCTGGATGTCCGCCGTCTCGACCGTGCCGCCGCACCAGATGCGCAGACCGGCGGGCGCGTCGCGATAGGCGCCCACGTCGAGCGCCACGCCCTCGGCCTCCAGCCGCTTGGCCACCGCCTTGGCGAAACCCGCGCCATCGGCGATGCGCGCATCGGTGAACTTGAGGCAGACCGAGGTGTTGGACCGCGTCGCCGGATCCTCGGCGAGGTTCGCGATCCAGTCGGTCGCCTCGCAGAAATTCCAGATGGCCTGCGCATTGGCATCGGCGCGGTCCATCAGACCCTTGAGCCCGCCGACCGAGCGCGCCCAGTCGAGCGCCAGCAGGTAATCCTCGACCGCGAGCATGGAGGGCGTGTTGATCGTCTCGCCGACGAAGATGCCCTCGATCAGCTTGCCGCCCTTGGTCATGCGGAAGATCTTGGGCAGCGGCCAGGCCGGAGTGTAGCTTTCCAGCCGTGCGACCGCGCGGGGGCTCAGCACGATCATCCCATGCGCCGCCTCGCCGCCCAGAACCTTCTGCCAGGAGAAGGTGGTCACGTCGAGCTTGTCCCAGGGCAGGTCCTGCGCGAAGGCGGCGCTGGTCGCGTCGCAGATCGTCAGGCCGGCGCGGTTCGCCGGGATCGCGTCGCCGTTCGGCATGCGCACGCCCGATGTGGTGCCGTTCCAGGTAAAGACCACGTCGGTGTCGTAATCCACCGATGCCATGTCGACGATCCGGCCATAGTCGGCGGTCTTGATCTCGGCCTCGATCTTGAGCTGCTTGACCACATCCGTGACCCAGCCCGCGCCGAAGCTTTCCCAGGCCACCATCGTCGCAGGGCGCGCGCCCAGAAGCGACCACATGGCCATTTCCACCGCGCCGGTATCCGAGGCGGGAACGATGCCGATGCGGTAATCGTCGGGGATGCCCAGGATCTCGCGCGTGCCGTCGATGACCGCCTTGAGCTTTGCCTTGCCCACGGCGGCACGGTGCGACCGGCCCAGGGGCGCGTCGGACAGTTTCGCAAGGTCGAAAACGGGGGGTTTGGCGCAGGGGCCAGAGGAGAACCGCGGATTGACCGGCCGCGATGCCGGTTTGGTCATAGCCATTGATGCTACCCTTCCAGATAAGCGCCCCTCGTTGGGGAGGGGTGTCCCACCGCCGGAGTTACGGCCCAATTCGCGGTTCCACAAGCGGGAAAAGCGCGCTATTGCGCCGCTTGAACGACAATTTGCGACACCCGCCGCCTACGATCGGAAACCTGCCCCATGTTCACTGCCACCCTGATCGCCCGTCCCGGCCTGCTCGATCCCGCGCTCACCGACTCGCTGCGGAATGCCTGGGGCGGCGGCGATGTGACCTGGCTGGCCCCCGACGAAGCAGCGGAATTCGCCCTGGCCGAGGTCCCCGGCAACCTCTGGCAGGTCTGGGACGACGTGCAGGGGTTGGGCGTCGATCTGGCGGTGCAACCGGCAGATGGGCGGCGCAAGAAGATGCTGCTGGCGGACATGGACAGCACGATGATCCGGCAGGAATGTATCGACGAACTGGCCGATGCCGCCGGGGTCGGCGACCGTGTGAAAGAGATCACGGCGCGGGCGATGAACGGCGAGCTGGATTTCGAGGGTGCGCTGACCGAACGGGTCGGTCTGCTGCAAGGGCTGCCCGAGACCGTGATCTCGGACGTTCTGGAGAGCCGTATCACCCTGATGCCCGGAGGTCCGGTCCTGCTCGCAACGATGAAGGCGCACGGCGCCTTTGCGGCGCTGGTGTCGGGCGGGTTCACCGCCTTCACCACGCGGATCGCGGCGACGCTCGGCTTCGACGAACACCGCGCCAACACGCTGCTGGCCAAGAACGGCCTTCTGAACGGCGACGTCGCACGCCCGATCCTGGGGCGCGAGGCCAAGGTGCAGGCGCTGGACGAAATCACCGCACGGCTGGGAATCACGCCCGCAGAGGTATTGGCGGTGGGGGACGGTGCCAACGACCTGGGCATGTTGCAACGCGCAGGCACGGGCGTGGCGCTGCACGCGAAGCCCTCGGTTCAGGCGCAGTGCGACATCCGGGTGAACCACGGCGACCTGACGGCGCTGCTCTACCTTCAGGGATATGCACGCACGGAGTTTGCCGCGGCGTGACGCGCAAAACCTCTCGAGAGGTTTTGGCAAAAGTCTTCGAAGACTTTTGCTCCGTGGCCGCCGTCAGGTCAGAAGACCGGTGGCCGCGCGAATTTCGCCCACGTCCAGCCCGCGCCGGTTGGTGATCTTGGGGTTCAAGAACGCCGCCACCTCGGGATGCGCCGCCTCGGCCGCGCCCAGCCGCACCAGCAGGGCCGCGATGGCGCATTCCGCCGCGCGCGTCGCCCCGTCCGCCGCCTTGACCGCGACACCGATGCCGCGCTCCGGCAGGATCGCCACGAAGAACCCCTCGGCCCCGGTCTTGAGCGCCACAGGCTCCGTCACCGCCTGCATCAGCCGCGTGCAGGCGCGGCCCTCACCGGCGACGAGCATTGGATGCGCATACATCGCTTCGACCAGTGTCGCAGCCGCTGTGCTTTGCCGGTCGCTGCGGGCGCGGGCGCTGGCGAACCAGGCCATGGCGCGCGCCATACCGTGCATGGTGGTGGCGAAGTTGGGCGCGGAGCAGCCGTCGATGCCGAAGCCCGGGCTGTCCATTTGCGTGACCTCCTCGAACGCGTCGCGTGCCGCGGCCTGCACCGGGTGATCCGGCGTCACGTAATCCGGACCGCCGCCCATGTAGCGGTTCAGGGTCAGGAACCCCGCATGTTTGCCCGAGCAGTTGTTGTGCAGCTGGCAGGGGGCCTCGCCTGCCCGGATCATCTCGATGTCGAGATCGCGGTCGCGCGTGGTCTCGGCGCCGCAGCGCAGGTCCGGCTCGCTCAGTCCCAACTCCGACAGCCAGCGCGCCACCGCCTCGGTGTGCAGGCGCGCGCCCTGGTGCGAGGCGCAGGCCAGCGCCAGCTGCGCCTGGCTCAGACCGTAGCGGTCGGCGGCGCCGGAGGTGATCAGCGGCAGCGCCTGGATCATCTTGGCCGAGCTGCGCGGCAGGATCACCGTTTCCGGATCGCCCCAGGCCTCGAGGATGCCACCGGAGGCGTCGCAGATCACCGCATGCCCGCTGTGCAGGCTTTCGGGAATCGGACCGCGCCAGATTTCGGCAAGAGGGGCGGGAGAGAGCGTCATGGAAGTCCTCACATCTTGGCGATATTCTGCCGATTGGGGTTTAATCGGCCCGGTCTTTCGGGCTAATTTAGCAAGGTCGACAGAAAAACGGTTGCGCGGCACCATAAGCCGGACCACCAAGGGCGCAACCACGCAATTGAGGCTGAGGACAGCTGGAGGCTGGACGTATGAATTCATTTCTTGGGCGGGTGATGTCCGGGGCGCTGGCGGCCCTGATCGCGACCTCTGCGGCTGTTGTCGCGCAGGAGGCCAGCACGAACCGTGTGGACGCGATGACCGACTGGTCGGTCTTCGAAGGCCAGGACCCGCGCGAATGCTGGGCGGTGACCACCTACAAGGAAAGCGTGAACACCAAGGACGGGCGCGTCGTGGCGGTGACACGGGGCGAGATCCTGCTGATGGTCTTCTACCGTCCCGGTGCCAACGTGACCGGACAGCTGGCCTTTACCGGCGGGTATCCCTTCGCCGACGGATCGACTGTCAACGTCAACATCTCGGGCACCGAATTCGAGCTGTTCACCGAAGGCGAATGGGCCTGGCCCGCGACGCCGGCGGAGGATGCCAAGCTGATCACCGCGATGAAGCGTGGCGCGGATGCGGTGGTGACGGCGCGTTCGTCGCGCGGGACGACCACGAAGGACACCTTTTCGCTGCTGGGCTTTACCGCCGCGGTCGAGGATGCCGAGAAGCGCTGCTCCAGCTGACACCTTCGGAGTGGGGGCCAGCCCCCACACGCAGGTTCAAGTGGGGGCCAGCCCCCACACCCCCGAGGGTTATTGTAAACCGAAGAAGACCGGACCGGCGCATCGTTCCGGTCTTTTGCTTTTGGCAAGGGCGCGCGAATCCTGTAGAAGGCGCGCTTCGACAAAGGATGAGACCCCATGAGCGTTTCCGCACCGATCACTCAGGATGTGCTGACGATCCCCCGCAAGATGGCCGAGGGGCCGCTGAACCTGATCGGCCTCACCCGCCCGGCGCTGGCCGAGGCGTTGCGCGCCGTTGGCGTGCCCGACAAGCAGGTCAAGATGCGCGTTGGGCAGGTCTGGCAGTGGCTCTATCACTGGGGCGTGCGGGATTTCGGTGCCATGACCAACCTGTCGAAGGATTTTCGCGCCACGCTTGCCGAGAATTTCACCATCGCCCTGCCCGAGGTCGTATCGCGGCAGGTGTCGTCGGACGGCACGCGCAAGTACCTCGTGCGCATCGCCGGCGGCCACGAGGTCGAGGTGGTCTACATCCCCGAGACCGACCGCGGCACGCTGTGTGTCTCGAGCCAGGTCGGCTGCACGCTGACCTGTTCCTTCTGCCACACCGGCACGCAGAAGCTGGTGCGCAACCTGACCGCGGCCGAAATCGTCGGGCAGATCATGCTGGCGCGCGACGACCTGGGCGAATGGCCGCAGCCGGGCACGGGCACCGGCGACAGCGGGCCGAGGCTGCTGTCCAACGTCGTGCTGATGGGCATGGGCGAGCCGCTTTACAATTTCGACAACGTCCGTGACGCGATGAAGATCGCCATGGACGGCGAGGGCATCGCCCTGTCGCGCCGCCGCATCACCCTGTCGACCAGCGGCGTGGTGCCCGAGATCGCCAAGACCGCCGAAGAGATCGGCTGCCTGCTGGCGGTGAGCTTTCACGCCACGACGGACGAGGTGCGCGACAAGCTGGTGCCGATCAACAAGCGCTGGAACATCGAGACGTTGCTGAACGCCCTGCGCGAATATCCGAAGATCAGCAATTCCGAGCGTATCACGTTCGAATACGTTATGCTGAAGGACGTGAACGACAGCGACGCCGACGCGCGGCGGTTGGTCAGGCTGATCAGCGGCATCCCGGCCAAGATCAACCTGATCCCCTTCAACGAATGGCCCGGCGCGCCCTACCAGCGGTCTGACTGGGCGCGGATCGAAGCCTTTGCCGACATCATCTACAAGGCCGGCTATGCGTCCCCGATCCGCACGCCGCGGGGCGAGGACATCATGGCGGCCTGCGGTCAGCTCAAATCCGCGACCGAGCGGGCGCGCAAGTCGCGCGCGCAGATCGCGGCAGAGACCGGCCAGGTCTGACAACCTTACCGGACGGCTCAAGGACAAGGCACCGCGCAGACGGTGCCTTTTTCATGTGCGAAACCATGCCGGACTTATCCCGACTAAAACAATAAGGATTGACGGGCCCTCCGCCCTTCGGCATCTTGAAGGCAATTCATCCTGCCGGAGCCGCGCCATGACGCTTGCCCTGTCCGACGAAAACCGCACCGCCGATCCCGTGCCTGTGGCCGGTCTGCGACAGGCAGAGGCGCAGCTGATCGCGATGCTGCGGCTCTGGCGATCCGGAGCGGAGAGCCGGGCAGAAGTCTGGAACAGGCTCTGCCTGGCGCTTGGACCCGCGCGTGGACGGATGTGCCTGCGCGCATTCGAAGACGTTTTGCGCCTCTTGCACCAGCACGGCTGGCGCGACCTGACAGTCCTGCCCCCCGGTGCGATGCGGATCAGCGACGATGAACGCGGTTTCGCCGCCTTTGCCCTGCAAGCGACCGAAGCCGACCGGGAAGAGGCTCTGTTACAAGCGACCTTCCTCGTGGCGCCGGCGGCGATGCTGCGTCTCGTGCACGCCGCGGGACGGCTGAGCCTGCCGCTCCTGTGCGAGGAAAGCCGGTGCCGGCTGGCGGCGGCCGCGCGCGACGCCTGAGAAATCGCCGGACGGCTCTTGACCTTCCAGTCACGGGAACCCCTATCTCTGCCCTGAGACGGACAGAGGAGGCCACCATGGCCGAAGCGAGCTTGCGATTCGAGATCACCGGGATGAGTTGCGCCGGGTGTGCGGGCCGCGCTGAACGGGCGTTGTCGGCGGTGCCCGGCGTCGCGCAGTCGAATGTGAACCTTGCCGATCACACCGCGCGGGTCACCGGCGATGTGACGCCGAAGGCGCTGGCTGACGCGCTGGGTGCGGCGGGATACCCCGCGGCGACCGAGACGGTGCATCTGTCCATCGACGGGATGAGCTGCGCGTCCTGCTCGGCGCGGGTCGAGAAGGCGCTGACGGCGGAACCCGGCGTTCTCGACGCCACGGTCAACCTTGCCACCGAAACGGCCACCGTGCGTCACCTGGGCGGCGCCGTGGACCTTGCCGCCCTGACCGAGGCGGTGCGCAAGGCAGGATACGAGGCACGGGCCGAAGACCGCTCCGGCCCAACGACCGACGTGCATGAAGACGCACAGGCGCGGCTTTGGCGCGATACGCTGATCGCCGGGGCGCTGACGCTGCCGGTCTTTCTGGTCGAAATGGGCGGTCACCTGGTGCCCGCGGTGCATCACGCGGTGACCGGGCTGGTGGGTCAATCCGTCTGGTGGTTCGTCCAGTTCCTAGTGATCTCGGCTGTGCTGTTCGGACCGGGGCGGCGGTTCCTGTCCATCGGTCTGCCGCTGCTGGCGCGCGGGACTCCCGACATGAATTCGCTCGTGGCGCTTGGTACGCTGTCGGCCTGGAGTTACTCCAGCGTCGCGCTTTTCGCTCCGGGATTGCTGCCCGAGGCTGCGCGCGCGGTCTATTTCGAGGCGGCGGGCGTGATCGTGACGCTGATCCTGCTGGGCCGCTGGCTCGAGGCGCGCGCCAAGGGCCGCACGGGCGAAGCGATCCGCAAGCTGATGGCGCTGCGCCCGGACGTGGCGCGGGTCGAGCGCGACGGCGAGGTTGTCGAACTGCCCGCAGAGGCGCTGCGCGCGGGTGACATCCTGCACCTGCGGCCCGGTGAACGCGTGGCGGTCGACGGCGAGGTGATCGAGGGCCGGTCCTACATCGACGAAAGCCTTGTCACCGGAGAGCCGGTGCCGGTCGAGAAATCCCTCGGCGACAGCGTCACCGGCGGCACGATCAACGGCTCCGGCGCCCTGCGGTTCCGGGCCACGGCGGTGGGGCGCGACACGGTGCTGGCGCGGATCATCGCGATGGTGCAGGACGCCCAGGGCGCCAAGCTGCCAATCCAGGCGCTGGCCGACAAGGTCGTGCTCTGGTTCGTACCCGCGATCATCGCCATCGCTGTCGTGACGGTCGCCGTCTGGCTGGCGGTGGGCCCGTCCCCCGCGCTCAGCCATGCGCTGGTGGCGGGCGTGTCGGTGCTGATCATCGCCTGCCCCTGCGCAATGGGTCTGGCGACGCCCACGTCGATCATGGTCGGCACCGGCCGGGCGGCCGAGCTGGGCGTCCTGTTTCGCCGGGGTGACGCGCTGCAGCGGCTGGCCGAAGTGCCGGTGATGGCCTTCGACAAGACCGGCACGCTGACCTGTGGCGCGCCTGCGCTGGTGGCTCGTCATGGCGCGGATGGCGTCGATACCGACGCAGTTCTGCGGCTGACGGCGGCGGTCGAGCGGCACTCGGAACACCCCATCGCCCGTGCCATCGAGGCGGCGGCCTCGGGGCCCCTGCCGACGATCGAGAATTTCGAGGCCTTGCCGGGCGACGGGTTGCGCGCCCGGGTCGAAGGGCGGGAGGTGCTGATCGGCACCGCCCGGCTGATGGCAGAGAAAGGCGTGGCGCTCGATTCCCTGCGGGACGCCATGACCGAGGTCGAATCCCGCGGCCAGACGCCGGTGCTCGTGGCGATGGACGGCGCGGCGGCGGCCTTGTTCGCAGTGGCCGACCCGATCAAGCCGACCAGCCGCGACGCGGTGGCGTCCTTGCGCCGCGCCGGGGTGAAAGTCGCGATGATCACGGGCGACACGCCCGCCAGCGCCCGTGCCATCGCAGCCGAGTTGGGCATCGACCACGTGGAGGCCGGCGTGCGCCCGGACGGCAAGGTCGCCGCCATTGAGCGCCTGCAAAGGACGTACGGCGCCGTGGCCTTTACCGGCGACGGGATCAACGACGCCCCGGCACTGGCGGCGGCGGACGTGGGCCTTGCTGTCGGCACCGGCACGGACGTGGCCATCGACGCGGCCGACGTCGTTCTGGTGTCCGGCGACATCACCGCCGCGGTTACCGCGCGCCACGTCTCGGCCCGGGTGCTGCGCAATATCAAGCAAAACCTCGTCTGGGCCTTCGGATACAACGTCGCGCTGGTGCCGGTGGCAGCGGGGGTGCTTTATCCGCTGACCGGCATGATGCTGTCGCCGATGCTGGCGGCTGGGGCGATGGCACTCTCGTCAGTCTTCGTGGTGACCAACGCGCTGCGTCTGCGCCGGATCGGTGCACCGGACGCGGCGCCGCGCGACACGGGCGCGGAACGGCAAAGGGAGGCGCTGACATGAACATCGGAGAAGTGGCCAAGCGGGCCGGACTGCCGCCCAAGACCATCCGCTATTACGAGGAAATCGGCCTCATCGCACCCCGGCGCGACGGCAACGGCTACCGCAGCTTCGACGGGCAGGACCTGCATCGGCTGGCCTTCCTGCACCGCGCCCGGGCGCTTGGCTTCACCATCGAGGATTGCCGCACCCTGCTGGCGCTCTACGCCGACGAAGGCCGCGCCTCGGCGGATGTGAAAGCGGTGGCGGAGGATCACCTGGCCCGCATAGACGAGAAAATTTCCCAGCTTCAGTCGATGCGCGACACGCTGGGCGAGCTTATCCGCTCCTGCGCCGGTGACAACCGCCCGGACTGTCCGATCCTCAAGGATCTGTCGGCCAAGCCCTGACCCGGATCAGCGCGCTGCACCGGGCAGGACGCAGAGCATCTCGTAAAGCAGGTTGGCCCCGATCAGCGCGGTGTTGCCGCTGGGATCGTAAGGCGGCGAGACCTCGACCAGGTCGCCGCCGACAAGGGTCAGCCCGGCGCAGCCGCGCACGATTTCGAGCGCCTGCCAGGTCGAAAGCCCGCCGGGTTCGACCGTGCCGGTTCCGGGGGCGAAAGCCGGGTCGAGGCTGTCGATATCGAAGCTGAGATAGACCGGCGCATCGCCGATCCTGTCGCGGACCTCGGCCATCAGCGGGGCGAGGGACTTGTACCAGCAGTCCTCGGCCTGCACGACCGTCCAGCCCTTGTCGCGACCCCAGTCGAAATCGTCGGGGCTGTAGCCGGTGCCACGCAGGCCGATCTGGAACACCTTGTCATTGAGCAGGCAGTCCTCTTCCCAGGCGCGGCGGAAGGGACAGCCGTGGGCGACCTTTTCCCCGAACATCTCGTCGTTGATGTCGGCATGGGCATCGACGTGAATGAGCGCGACGGGTCCATGCCGTTCCTTGATCGCGCGCAGAATCGGCCAGGACAGCGTGTGATCGCCGCCCAGCGTCAGCGGCACCGCGCCATGCCCGAGGATGCCGCGATAATGTTCTGCGATGATCTCGACCGATTTCTTCAGGTCGAAGGTGTTGATCGGCACGTCGCCGATGTCGGCCACCTGCATGTGCTCGAACGGGGCGGCGCCCGTCGCCATGTTGTAGGGGCGCAGCATCCGGCTCTCGTCCCGGATCTGCCGCGGCCCCAGCCGCGTGCCGGGACGGTTCGATGTGCCGATGTCCATCGGGATGCCCACGAAACAGGCATCGAGTCCGGCGGCGTTCTCGGCGGCAGGCAGGCGCATCATCGTGGCGGGCCCGCCGAAACGGGGCATGTCGTTGCCGCCCAGCGGCTGGTTGAAACGGGTCATTCCGGTCCTTCTTCTGCGATCATGCGGGCAAACGGGGCGATCTGTGCGGTCACCCGGTTGCGCAGCGTTTTCAGCGGCATCTTTTCGTCCTTCACGAATTCGATGAATTCCATGTTGAGGTTGTTGAAGACCAGTTGGCCCAGAACCGCCGGATCGAGTCCGGCGCGAATTTCTCCGCGACCCTGCAGAGTGGCGATCAGGTCGGTGACCTGCTGGCCCAGACGACGGTCCAGCTCGGTGTAGCGGCGGCCGTTGGGAGTTCCGGGATGTTCGATGGACAGCGCCATGGCGGTGCGCCACATTTCCTTGGTCAGGTAAATCAAAGAGTGGTCGTAGTAGTTGAAGATCAGCTTGAGCAGCGCCTTTTCCGCCCCGTTCGGCGGCTGATCGGCGATGTTCTGGCCGATCTGAAGCACCTCCTCGACCTCCATCGCGACCGTCGCGATGAGGATGTCGCCCTTGTTCTGGTAGTAATTGTAGACCGTCCCGACAGAGACCCCGGCCAGTTGGGCCAGGTCCTCGATTCGAACGGAATCGTATCCGCATTCGCGGAATCTGCTCACCGCTGCCTGCAAAATGCGCTTTTCGCGCTTGGCTTTCTGTTCTTCGCGCAGACCCGGCATGGAAGCGCCCTTGTGACCGACGGTTTTCGAAATACAGGTTGACTAGAAAAATGAACCGGTTCAACTTTTTTCTCGAAGGCAGCCGAACGTGCCGCCGCAAAACCAATGGGGAGATATGAAAATGAGCAATTGCCTGGCCCGCCTGACGGGCACCACGGTCCTTGTCTGCGCCGCAGGCGCGGCAACCGCTCAGGAAGAGCTGAACGCGCTGGTGTGGTGCGACCACACCGATCCGGCGCTGATCGAACCCTTCGAGGAAAAGTTCAACGCCAAGGTCAACCTGCGCGAATACGAAGGCACAGGGGCTGCGCTGGCGCTGCTGGAACAATCCCGCCCGGGCGACTGGGACGTGCTGGTGATCGACGGCATCGACGTCTTCCGCGCGGTTGATGCAGGCATCCTCGCCCCGCTTCCCGCCGACGACCTGCCCACAGCGGACTTCTTTCCCGAGGTGGTCATGGAAGAGAACAACTCCGCCGACGGACAGGTCTACGCGGTGACCGAGAAATTCGGCTACAACACCATCTCCTACAATGCCGACGCGGTGGACGAGGCCGACATGCAGGACATGGCCGCAGTCCTGTCCGAGAAATACGCCGGCCGTCTGTCGATCTACGATTACTACCTGCCGGTGATGGGGCTCGCGGCGCTGGCCGACGGCATCGCGACGGCGGATATCGACGGCACATCGCTGGAAAGCATCGGCGCGACGCTGTCGACGATGAAAGAGCGCTCGGCCTCGGTCGCGGGCGTGGTCGCCGCGCAGACGGCGCTGGCCACGGGCGAAGTCGACATCGTGGTGGGCGGCGGCGAATGGCTGACCGCGGTGCTGTCGAACGAACGGCCAGAGCTGACCTGGACCATCCCCGAGCAGGGCGCGGTGCGCTGGACCCAGAGCATCGGCGTGCTGGCCGACAGCGAAAAGCCCGAGCTGGCGACCGAGTTCGTGAAATACATCGTCAGCCCCGAAGGCCAGGCGGCACTTGCGACCTCGTCGTGCTTCTGGGGGATGCCCGCCAATGCCAAGGCCGGCGACCTGCTGAGCGATGCCCAGAAAACCGCGCTGCGCTGGGATGAACAGCCCGATTACCTGGCGCGCACCCAGCTCTATCCCGCGCCCGATACCGATCTGGATATCGAGATGCAGGACCTGTGGCTGGAGACCCTGTCGCAGTGATGCCGCTGCGCGACCGGACCCTGGGCTGGGGGCTTGCCGCCCCCGCCCTGCTCTGGACGGTCGCGTTCTTCGTCGTGCCCTTCGTGGTGATGGGCGCGATGAGCCTTGCGACGCTGGACGGGCGCACGCTGGTCTGGGGCCTGTCGCTGTCGAACTACGCCGAGATCGCGGACAAGGCCTATATCTGGCGCGCCATCCTCGTGTCGCTGGAAATCACCCTCACGGTCACGGCGCTGTCGGTCCTGTTGGCCTATCCGCTGGCCTGGATCATCGCGTTCCGCGTGCCGCAGCGCTGGCAGCGGCTGGCGCTCTTGCTCGCGATCCTGCCGTTCTGGACGTCTTACGTGGTGCGCTCCTACGCCTGGCTGCTGGTGCTGGCGCGCGAGGGCGTGGTGAACCAGACGCTGATGACGCTGGGCCTGATCGCGGAGCCGATCACGCTCGCCAACACCCGCATCGCCACGGTGACGGGTTTCGTGCATTTCTTCGTCATGCTGCTGACGCTGACGATCTTCGCCAACCTGGTGCAGCTGTCGCCGAACTACCGCCGCGCGGCGATGGACCTGGGCGCCAACGCGTTCCAGACCTTCTGGCACGTCGTCCTGCCGCTGACCCTGCCCGGCATCGTCACCGGCGCCTTCCTGACCTTCGTGCTCTGCATCGGCGACTACATCACACCGCAGATCCTGGGCGGCAACAACGAGCTGACCGTGCCGCAGGTCATCATGGTGCAGCTTGGGAGGCGGGCGGATTTCCCCCTCGCCTCGGCGCTGGCGATCGTGCTGATGGGGCTGGTGACGCTGGCCTATCTCGCCTGCGCGCGCTGGCTGAGGCTCGACCGGATATGATGCGCGCGGCGCCCTGGCTCTACCTCGTCGCAGCCTTCGTCTTCATTTACCTGCCCGTGGGCGCGCTGGTGCTGTTCTCGTTCCAGGGCGGCAGCTTGCCGGTGCCCCCCTTCGACGGGCCAAGCCTGCAATGGTACGGCGACATCCTGTCGGACGACGACCTGACCGACGCCCTTCGGAATTCGCTGATCGTCGCCGTCGGCAGCGCCGCCGTCGCCTGCGCGCTGGGGTTCCTCGCCGCCTATGCGCTGGCACGGTTCGTCCTGCCGGGGGCGGCGCTGATGCGCGGACTGCTGATCGCGCCGCTGACCGTCAGCTACCTGATCGTGGGCCTTGGCCTGCTGATGGTTCTGCAACGGCTGGGGCTGGGCCTGTCGCTCTGGACCGCGGGGATCGGGCACGTGGTCATCAACCTGCCGCTCTGTTTTGCGATCATCTACGCGTCGATGGGCGCGCAGCAGCAGAACGCCGAACGTGCCGCCCGCGACCTTGGCGCCAACGAGGCGCAGGTGATCCTGCTCATCACCGCGCCGATGCTGGCCCCCGCGATCCTCGCCGCGTTCTTCCTCTCGGTCACGCTCAGCTGGGACGAATTCATCATCGCCTTCCTGCTCACCCGCTTCGACATCACCCTGCCGGTCGAGATCTGGTCGATGCTGCGCTCGGGCCTGTCGCCACGGCTCAACGCCATCGGCAGCCTTGTTTTCCTGGTATCTGTCACGGCGGTGCTGCTCCTTGAAATCCTTGTCTTCCGGAAACGCGCATGACCGCCCCTGTCCGCCTCGACGGCATCAATCACTGGTTCGGCGACTTCCAGGCGCTGACCGACATTTCGCTCGACATCGCCGCCGGGGAATACATCACCCTGCTGGGGCCTTCGGGCTGCGGCAAGACCACGCTGCTGTCGGTTCTGGGCGGTTTCGTCGAACCCAGCCAGGGCACGGTGCACATCGCCGGGCAGGACGTGACGCGCCTCTCTCCTGCCAAGCGCCCGACCACCACGATGTTCCAGGACTACGCCTTGTTCCCGCACATGAGCCTGCGCGACAACGTCGCCTTCGGCCTGCGCATGGGCGGCATGGGCCGCGCGAAACGCCACGCCCGCGCGCTCGATATGCTGGCGCTCGTGGGTCTGGAAAAGGACGCCGCCAAGCGTCCGCATGCCCTGTCGGGCGGGCAGCGGCAGCGGGTCGCGCTGGCCCGCGCCTTGGCCGTTGAGCCCGATGTGCTGCTGCTGGACGAGCCATTGGGCGCGCTCGACCTGAAACTGCGCCGGTCGATGCAGGACGAGCTCAAGTCGATCCAGCGCCAGGTCGGGACGACCTTCGTGCACGTGACCCACGACCAGGAAGAGGCGATGGCCATCGCCGACCGCATCGTAGTGATGAACGCCGGCCGGATCGAGGATGCCGGCCCGCCGGCGCGGGTCTACCGCGACCCGGCCACGCTCTTCGCCGCCGCCTTCATGGGCGAGATGAACCGCATTCCCGGCATCAACGAGAACGAAACCACCCGCACCGCGTTTGGAAAGATCCACAACCCGCGGATGTCGGAGGGCAAGGTCACGCTTTGCCTGCGCCCCGAGGCGATCCACATCGGAAAGGGCGGATTCAGCCTGGGCCGCGCCACGGTGCAGGATGCCGCGTTTTTCGGCACCCACGTGCGCGCGCATGTGACACCCGTGGCAGCGCCCGACATGCGACTGGTGGTGCATCTGCCGCCCGGTTCGATCCCGGAGCCTGACGACGTGCTGGACCTTTGCGCAGATCACGACGGCCTGACGGTGTTCCCGGCAGAGGAGGCGTGATGGACCGCGCGAAACCCGAAGACTGGTGGCGGATCGAGCGCAAGGGCGACGACGTCACCCTGATTTCCGAACCGTTCATCCAGGAGTTCTACCGCTGCAACTGCTGGCACGTGCGCGGACGCGACCGGGACATGCTGGTGGACAGCGGCATGGGCGTCGTGTCGCTGCGGGACTGGGTGCCGCTGGTGACCGAACGCAGCCTGACCGCGGTGGCGAGCCACACGCATTTCGATCACATCGGCTGCCACCATGAATTCGCCGACCGCTGCGTGCATCGGGCCGAGGCCGGGATCCTGGCCGATCCCGCCTATGACGCGATCCTCGCCAACTACGTCACCGACGACATCTTCGACCGCCTCCCGCCCCTGCCGTACCAATCCGCCGACTATGGCGTCAAAGCCGCGCCGGCGACCCGGCTGCTCGAGGATGGCGACGTCGTGGACTTGGGCGACCGCCACTTCGAGGTGATCCACACGCCGGGGCATTCGCCGGGCGGTATCGCGCTTTGGGAGGCGGCGACCGGCATCCTGTTTTCAGGCGACATCGTCTATGACGGACCGTTGATCGAAGACACCTACCATGCCGATGCCACTGATTATTACCGGTCGATGGTGCGGCTTTACGATCTGCCGGTGCGCATCGTGCATGGCGGCCATTTCCCCAGCTACGACGCCGCGCGGCACCGCGCGATCATCCGCGCCTGGCTGGACGGCAAGGACGGCTGAGGCGCCAGAGCGAAAGCCGAGGCGCAGCAGAGAGCAGCAGGCGCTCAGACGTCCTCTGTCGTTTCGTCCTGCCGCGCCAGCGACACCAGAGAGACCTGCCCCGACGTCCCGGTCTTGGCATAGAGATTGCGGAGGTGCGTGCGCACCGTGGCGATCGACAGGCCCAGCGTCTCGGCGATAGTCTTGGGATTGTGACCGTGACTAAGCAGGCGGCACACCCCCAATTCCGACCGCGTGAGGCCATACGGGTTGGAGACGTGGAACAGCGTCTGTTCGGACGCCGGCGGCGCGCCGCGACGGCGACGTTCTTCGGCGATCATCGCGTCGATCAATCCGGGGGTCTTCAGCGCCCAGACATCGGCCATCGCGTTGGTCACGATGATCGACGGAATCTCGGCGCTGCGGACCGGCGCCGTTTCAAAGCTGATTTCCATAAAATCGCAGCGGTCGTCGATCCGCTCCAGGACGATCAGGCTGATCTCGATGAGGCCGCGATGGCCCTGCCGTTCCCGCGCCGCCTCGCTCGCCGCGAATGCGGGCTCTTTCGACAGCTCGGTCGCGCGCCAGATCGTGCCGGGCATCATCCTGTCCGCGTGATGCTGCAAGGCGTACTGCGCCAGACGCCGGGACACGGTGGCCTTGGTTCCCGGCGCGCCCAGAAGGTTGACACCGCAGATCAGGTCGGCCCGTCCGGTCGTCACGTCGATGCGGAAGGCCGACACACTGTACGCGCCGGTCTGATGTGCCGCGGTCTCGAGAACCTCGGCCATTTCGTAGCGCCCGGTGAGGGCGCCCATCCAGTCGGTAACCAGCGCAAACGACCGCGCCAGCCTGCAATGCAGATCGGACGCGCCCTCGAAGGGCAGCACGTCAACGCGTCGACGGTATCCTCTGGTGGGCATCGTTTTCACCAAACCTCGGCCCGCGAGACGCGCCAGGACCGCGGACCATTCAACAGAACAGGTATCTTTGCCGTAGCTATCTCTGAAGGAAACCATGCGGGGCGGGTCTTGACCAGCCCCTAGAGCGGCCTCAGCCGTGCAACGCGTCAGGACTATGGCCATAGAGACGCAACTTTGCCCCAATCTTACCTCTTTTTATCATCCATCTGAGCGACGAAGGCCTGGTTAATAGTCGGTAAGTTCTTCTCATCAGGTCCGAACAGCCCGGACAGGACAGACACGTAACCCGCAGACATTCCCTGCGATCCTACCTTGAAGGACAGACACCATGACCACCCTCACCAAACTTCTTTCCCGTTTCAAATCCGACGAAGACGGCGCCACGCTGGTCGAGTACGGCATCGCGCTCGGCCTCGCCGTGACCCTGGGCGCAGGCGCCCTGCTGACCCTGTCGGGCGACGTCGGCGCAACCATGGGCGCCGCCAGCGAAGCCATGCCGGTGCAGGCCGCTGCCGGCAGCTAAGCCCCGCCTACCAAGTCTTTACGAGTACCCGAACAGTGCGAGTACCGCTCCTCCCGGCCGACATCGTCGCGACCGGGCGGAGCCCCCTCTGCCTCCCATCTTCGAAGGTTCCCGATGCGTCCCCGCCCGCTTTGCCATTTCAGATCATCCGAATCCGGCGCGATCCTGGTCTTCTGGGGCTTCGCGCTGGCGGCGATGCTGGGCCTTGCCGCGCTGGTGGTGGATGCGGGACGTCTGTCGACCAGCCAGTCCGAACTGCAATCCTATGCCGACTCCGTCAGCCTGGCCGCGGCGGCCGAACTTGACGGCGCCCCCGATGCCATCGACCGCGCCCGCGTCGCGGCACAGACCCTGATCACCGACAGCCAGACCTACGCCGACGGCGGCGCAGCTCTGGATGCCGATGACATCACCCTGACCTTCTACCGCGACAGCGGTGCCGGATTTCAGCGTACCGCCGCGCAGGTCACAACCGTCCCCGCGCAGGCGCGCTACGTCGAAGTGCGCGTCGCCGAACGCCGGGTGAGCCTGCCCTTTGCCGCCGCCATGGCGGCGCTGCGCGACACCGCTTTCGTCGACGACACCGTTCAAGCGACCTCGGTCGCGCAGTTCAATGTCGAAGCCTGCGACGTCTCTCCGCTTGCCGTGTGCCTGCCGGACGTGAACTTTTCGGCGCAGACCGCCGTGGGCACATCCTTGTCTCTGGGCGCCAATGTCTCGGCCAGCGTGACCCTGCCGGGCGATCTGATCGCCGTCGACACGCTGTCGTCGCTTCTGGACGGCCTGTCGGTCTGCCTGGGGCTCAGCGGCGGCGCGCTCGACGCCTGCCTCCTGGCGGCGCAGCAGCCCGAGACCGCCTGCCGCGGCAGTTCCGGCCTGACCATTTCAGCGGATGTGCAGGCGCAGGACATTCTCGACGCCGTGAACACACGCTTCGGCATTTTCGACGGGCTGACCTCGGCCCTTGCCGGAAACGACGACTTTCCCGTGGCACCCAGCCTTCTTGGCGGTGTCCTGAGCGCCACGGGGCTCTGCACGCCAGGGAATGTGGCGCCAGAGCAGCTCGGTCTGCCGCTGGACGATTGCTTTGCCGCCGGGACCTGCTCGGTTCAGGGCAACGGCAGCTGGCAGGCCGGGCGGGACGCCTATATCGCTGCCCACTACGACGGCACCGACCCCTTCCCGAACGCCAGCACGCGGTTCGAGTTCTACCAGGCCGAAGTCGCCGCGAGCATCGGCCCGGCCCCGTCGTCCGGCGGGTCCTCCGGCGGTCTGGTCGGCGGTCTCTTGGGCGGCGTCACCGGCGCGCTGCTGCCACAGCTTTGCGTGCCGCCGACGCCCGCCGACCCAACCCGCCGGCTGATGGTGCTGGCCGGTGTCGACTGCAGCAATGCGTCCAACGGCGCGCTGCCGCCGGTGCGGCAGTTCCTCGAGGTTTTCGTGCTGGGCCCGGGCGAAGACGGCCTGCTGAACGTCGAGGTCACCGCTTGTCTCGGCGGCTCCTGCGGCAACGGCAACCTCGATACCCAGGTGCAGGATGTCGTGAGGCTGGTCGAATGATCCGCCGCCTGTCCCTGCGCGCCGTCCGGCGCGACGAAGACGGCGCGGCGCTGGTCGAATTCGCCCTGCTGCTGCCGACCTTCCTTCTGTTTCTCGGCATCGCCATCGAGGGCGGCCGTACCTTCTGGTCCTACCAGACCACCATCACCGGCGTCCGCGACGCCGCACGGTTCCTGAGCCGTGCCGCCCCGCAGGACATCTGCGCTGGCGGCGGCAGCCTGGGCGGCTGGAACGCCCGGCTGACCGACATCGTGCGCAACACCCAGGGCGGCGGCACCCTGTTCCCCAGCAGCATCCGCATCGACGGCGTGACCGCGACGCTGGACTGCGACGCCGGCAGCTTTCGCGGCGGTGCCGCCCCGGTGGCCACGGTCACGGCGGTGCTGCAGATCGACTACCCCTTCGCCGGGCTTTTCAGCATGGTCGGCGCGGCCCCGGCCAACGTGACCACCGTGGTCACCGACCGCACGCGGATCCTCGGCGCATGATCCGCGCCGCGCGTCATATCACCCGCGTCTGGCGCGATGAGGCCGGCACCGTGCTGGTCGAACTGGCTGTCGTGCTGGGCCTTTTCGTGCTGATGGTCTTCGGCGTGATCGATTTCGGGCGCCTCGGGTTTTCCTATGTGCTGGCCGAAAAGGCGACCGAAACCGCCGCGCGGATGGCCGTCGTGCGTCCGGCGATCTGCCAGAATGTCGCCCCCGTGGTGCGCCGGACCCTGCTCGGCACGCTGAACCTGTCGGTGCGCAACGGCACCCGCTGCTCGGATGCCCCGGGCGTTTGCCGTGCGCCCGCGACGGTCACCTGCACCGGCAGCGCCGGGCAGCCGCAGGCCGCCGCGATCCTCACGCAGATCGCCGCTCTGCTGCCGGTGGGAGCCGGTCCCGAAAATCTGCGCTTCACCTACAGCTACGACCCGGACCTCAACCGCGTCGGCGCGCCCTATGCGCCCATCGTCACGGTCGAGATCACCGATCTGGAATACCAGTTCATCTCGCCGCTCGGCGCCTTCGTGGCGCTGGCCGGGGGCACCGACGACGGACGCCTCGGCACCGCCTTCGCCTTTCCCTCCATGAGCGCATCGCTCCCCGCCGAAGACCTGAAGTAAGGACACTGCCATGACCTATGCCTTCTCCGAACTCGATCTCGACCAGCACGGCGAGGACGCAACCCCCGTCATCGCGCGGATGCAGGTCTTTGTGGTCGCGCCGCAGCCCGCGGTCGCGCAGCGCATCCGGGCGTCCCTGGGGACCGACGAGATGATCGACGTGCAGGTCTTTCACAGCGACCTCACGCGACTGGTGCTGGACGATACAGCAGACTGGGGCACTTGCGATTTCCTGATGGTCCATGTGACCGCGGAGGACAGCAGCGTCATGGCGGCGATCCATTGCCTGACCTCCCGGCCCGGCGTGCGGATGCATTGCGTCGCGATGGTCAACGGCCCGGTGCCGCAGACCCTCGAAGCCCGGTTGCTGAGCGCCGGGGTATCCCGCGTGCTGCCCTTGCCCGCGATCAAGGAGCCGGCAGCAGAGACCTCTGCCACCCCGCCGAAACCTGCCGACACAGCTGCGGCACCTGCGACCTCACGGCTGCACCTTTCGGAGACAGCGGCGGATCGCCTTGCCGGGATGCTCGAAGCGGCCCCCGCGCCGGAGTATCAGGACAGCCCTGCGGCAGCCGAACCTGTGGCACCCGATGCCACGCCAGCCATCCCGGCACAGGCAGAGACACCCCGGCCGGCGCCCCGCACCCGTCCGGCAGACGAGGCAGAGGTCGGCGCCGGCCGCATCACCACCGTCCTGCGCGCGCGGGGCGGCGCCGGGGCGTCGACGCTGGCCGTGAACCTCGCGCTCGACATCCTGCGCGAGGCCAAGTCGCCGCGCCGGGTCGCGCTGATCGACCTCGACATCCAGAACGGATCGGTCGGCGTGCTGCTCGACCTGCCGGATTCGGCGCCGATGTCCGCGCTGCTCTGCAACGCCGACACGCCCGATGACAGCTTCCTCGACGCCGCGATGGCCCGGCATTCCAGCGGCATCGACGTGCTCGCTGCACCCGATATCTTCGCGCCGCTGACGGCCCTGACGCCCGACATGGTCGAGGCACTGATGCAGGCCCTGCAAAAGCGCTACGACCACATCATCGTCGACATGCCGCAGGCGATGCTGGACTGGATCGAACCGGTCTTCGAACGCGCGGTGCAGGCGCTGATCGTCACCGACACCTCGGTCCCCTCGATCAAGCGTACGCGCCGCCTGATCGACGTGCTGACCGAAGAACACATGACCCTGACCGTGCAGGTGGTGATCAACAAGGAGCGCCGCCCGATGATCCTGTCGGATGCGCAGAAAGAAGCGGCGCGGCTGCTGGGCCGGCGGCTGGAACACTGGATCCCGGACGATCCTGCCCGCGCCCGCAAGGCGCTGGATGCGGGCGTGCCGATGATCCAGAGCGGACCGAAGTCGCGCCCCGGCAAGGCGATCTCGGCGCTGTCCCAGACACTCTTTGCCCTGACCCGGACGGAGGCCAGCTGATGTTCCGCACGTTCCACACCACGCGCGGCGATGCCCGCGCGCCGCGCCGCGAAACCAGCGCCCCGGAGACGGCGGCCCCCGCCAAGCCCACAACCGTCGTGCCGCTGCCCGCCGCCGCTTCGGAACCGGCAAAACCGTCCCGCAAGGACCCGCATCTGGAGCTCAAGAGCCAGCTGCATCACAAGCTGCTCGAGACGCTGAACCTCGCCAAGCTCGACTCCGTCTCCTCTGCCGACCTGCGCCGCGACATCGCCACGCTCACCGCGCGCCATCTGCAGGACGCGGGCCGCGTGATGCCCGCGCAGCCGTTCCAGGCGTTGGTGGACGAATTGCTGGACGAGGTGCTGGGCCTCGGCCCGCTGGAGCCGCTGCTGGCCGATCCGACGATCAGTGACATCCTCGTCAACGGCGTCGATCACGTCTTTGTCGAACGCGCGGGCATCCTCGAACGCAGCCCGGCGCGGTTTCACGACGAACGCCACCTGCTGCGGATCATCGACAAGATCGTCAGCAGCGTCGGCCGCCGCATCGACGAAAGCCAGCCCTGGGTCGATGCGCGGCTCGAAGACGGTAGCCGCGTCAACGCGATCATCCGGCCCTGCGCCATCGACGGGCCGTCCCTGTCGATCCGCAAATTCTCGCGCCACCCGCTGCGCATGGACAAGCTGGTCGAAACCGGCGCACTGACCGGTCCGGCGGCGGAATTCCTCAAGGCCGCGAGCCGCGGGCGGCTGAACACGCTGATCTCGGGCGGCACCGGATCGGGCAAGACCACGCTGCTGAACGCGATCTCGGCCTTCGCCGACCCACGCCACCGCATCGTCACCATCGAGGACGCCGCCGAACTGCAACTGCAGCAGGAACACGTCGTGCGGCTGGAAACCCGGCCCTCGAACGCCGAGGGCAAGGGCCGGATCACCCAGCGCGACCTGATCGTCAACGCCCTGCGCATGCGCCCCGACCGGATCATCGTCGGCGAGGTGCGCGGCAACGAAGCCTTCGACATGCTGCAGGCGATGAACACCGGGCACGACGGGTCGATGACCACGATCCACGCCAACACCGCCCGCGACGCGCTGAGCCGGCTTGAGCAGATGGTCGCCATGTGCGGCGGAGACATCCCCCTTTCGGTCATCCGCGCACAGATCGCCTCGGGCCTGAACCTCGTGGTGCAGACCTCGCGCCTCTCGGACGGCCGCCGCCGGGTGCTGAGCATCTCGGAACTGACCGGGCTCGACGGCGACACGATCCTGATGCAGGACATCTTCGTCTTCCGCCGCACCGGCGTCGACGAGGACGGCACCGTGCAGGGCCGGATGATCGCCACCGGTGTGCGTCCCCGCTGTCTCGAGGTGTTGCGCACCGCCGGGCTCGACCTGCCCGAAGACACCTTCCGCATCCGCGAGGCAAGCTGACATGGGCATCGGACTGTTCTGGGCACTTCTGCTGGCCGCCTGCGCGCTGGTGCTGCCCGTGGCGCTGAAACTCATACTGACCGAAAGCTCGGCCGAGACCGAGCGCAAGCTGGCGCGGATGCGCAGCGCAGCACCCCGGATGACCGACACCGATCTGCTTTTGCTGCGCGCAGCCGAAGCCGACGGCGGCAGCAAGCAGCCGTTCCTGCGCGACATGCAGCGCATGACCGAAACGCTGGGACTTCCGGTGTCGGGCCGCGGCTTTCTGCTCTGCGTCGCCGTCGCGGCGCTGGCCTTTGGCATTCTGGCCTTCCTCGGTACAGGCTCCGCTCTGCTGGCGCTGGGTCTCGCGGGCAGTGTGGCGCTGACCGCCGTCGCCGTGCTGCGCGCACGGCATGCGGCCTATGTGGACAGGTTCGTGACCCAATTGCCCGACGCACTCGACCTGATGATGCGCGGGCTGCGCATCGGCCATCCGATCAGTGCCACGATCTCGAACGTCGCCCGCACCATGCCCGACCCGATCGGCGCCGAATTCCGGGTGATCGAGAAAAAGATCGGCCACGGCGATTACCTTACCGACGCGCTGAGCGACCTTGCCGACAAGATCGACCAGGAGGACATGCACTACCTCGCCGTCAGCATCCGCATCCAGCACGGCACCGGCGGCAACCTGGCCGACATGCTGGCCACGCTGTCGGGCGTGATCCGGTCACGGATCATGCTGCGCCGCCGGGTTCGGGCGCTGTCTTCCGAGGGCCGCATCTCGTCTCTGCTGCTGTCGTCGCTGCCGCTGGTGATCTTCGGCGCCACCAGCCTGATGGCGCCGGACTACTACGGCGCCGTCTCGGACGATCCTCTGTTCCTGCCCATTGCCTGCACCATCGTGGCGCTGGTCGTGGCCAATTTCCTCATCCTGCGCCGCCTGGTCAATTTCCAGGCCTGACCCCGAACCGGAGTGTTCCCCATGATGCAGCTGCAAGACGGACTGTTCGCCGGCAACGCGCTTTACTACCTTGCGGCGCTGGCGCTCGTGCTGCTGGTGTCGGGCGGTGTCGGCTTTCTCGCGCAGCGCGACAGGCCGGCGGCACGGATGCGGGGGCTTGCGGTGCGGCACGGCGGGCCCGGCGGCCCGAGCCTTGCCAAGATCGCCGAGGAAACGCCCCGCGGTCTGGCGCGCGCGCTGATCCCCGAGGACCCGTCAGAGCGCGCGCAGATCCAGTTCCAGCTCGCCAAGGTCGGGTTCACCCATGCCCGCGCGGTGCAGCATTTCTTTGTCCTGCGGCTGGCGCTTGCGGTGTTGCCGCCGGTCCTGGTCTTCGGCACATTCGCGCTGGCCCGCGCCGGGCTGCTGCCCGCCGACGCCGCCCGCGCCGTGCTCGATTTTCCCCGCATCGGACTGATGCAGATCGCCGCCGTCGGCACCGCGGCGGGCTTCTACGGGCCCAGCTACCTGCTCAAGTCCCGCATCGCCGCGCGGCAGAACCGCATCCGCAAGGCCTTTCCCAACGCCATGGACCTGTTGCAGATCTCGGTCGAGGCCGGCCTTGGCCTCGACGCCGCGATGAGCCGCGTGGGATCTGAGATCCACAAGGTGTCGCCCGAGATCGCCTACGAGTTCCTCACCCTCCAGAACGAGATCGGCGCCGGGCGCGACCGCGAGGCGGCGATGTTCGACATGGCCGAACGCATGGGCGTCGAAGAGGCCAAGAGCTTTGCCCTTGTCATCATCCAGTCGCTGCAATTCGGCACCAGCCTGACCACAGCGCTGAAATCCTACGCGAAAGAGATGCGCGAGTACCGCGAACTGGCCGCACAGGAAAAGGCCAACCGCCTGCCGGTGCAGATGTCGGTGGTGATGTCCTTCCTGATGCTGCCGGCGCTGTTCCTGATCACCCTCACGCCGATCATCATCCGGTACATGGCGATCTACTGAGGATATCCGGATCGCCCGCCGCCCGCGGCGTCGCAGTACCGCTGCGGGCCGTTCGCGTCGGTCAGCAGGAGCGGCGTTCGAAGAACGTCTCGCATCGCATCCGTCCGACGCTCTGATACGAGATTTTCCGACGCAAAAAGTGCCGGTTCGCGGAAAGGTGGTGCCGCTGAAGGGCACCAACCTATTGTTTTTATTGAATCTAGTTTGTCTATTTTTGCGATCAATCCCCTTAAAATATAGGTAAGACTGTCCTTACATGTCTTGTCTTGTCCGTCCCCATCCACTAGCTTCGGGTGGATATTTAGGGGGATGAGAAGTGCGGGCAAAAAGCAGGCTGACCACGGCCTTTATAAAAACTGCCCCCGTCGGCAAACACTGTGATGGCGCTGGCCTTTGGCTGGTGAAGCGGGAGGATGGTGGGGCGCAATGGGTGCTTCGCGTGACGGTGCACGGACGGCGACGCGAAATGGGCTTGGGTGGTTTTCCTGCCCTCGGGTTGGCAGACGCTCGAAAGCTGGCAGAGCGCTGGCGAAATGTGGCTTGGAGTGCCCCCACTGAAGTGGTCCACTAACTGGGATAGTATTATCCCGTTTCAGGAGGACCATGTGATGGCTGGAAAGCGAGACAAGCCCGAAGAGATTGTGCTGAAGCTGCGGCAGGTTGAAGTTCTGCAAGGTCAAGGCAGCTCGATTGCGGAAGCCGTGCGCCAGATCGGGGTGACGCAGCAGACCTATTACCGTTGGCGCAAAGAATATGGCGGCATGAGCCGGGACCAGCTCAAACGGCTGAAGCAGCTTGAGACCGAGAATACGCGGCTCAGGCGTGCGGTTTCGGATCTGACGCTGGACAAGATGATCCTGACCGAGGCCGCCCGGGGAAACTTCTGAGCCCCGCCCGCCGCCGTCGATGTATCGACCATGTGCGGCAGACCCTTGGCGTATCTGAGCGCCGGGCCTGCCGCACATTGGGTCAGCATCGCTCGACGCAGCGTAAGGTGCCCAT
>NZ_QPMK01000011.1 GCF_003344785.1 Thalassococcus profundi
CGCGCCGCTTGGTTCGCGCCGGGCGCGGCAGGGCCGCCAGCGCATCGGCCTCGATCCGCGACAGCAGCGCGCCGTCCGGCTGCGCCGCGTCGCCGCACGCCGCGGCAAAGAACGCCTCGAGCCCGTCCGGGCCCGGGGCACCATCGTCAAAGTCGCGCCTATCCGTCATCGCTCAACCCCAGCTCGGCGCGGCGATCCAGCAGGATCGCTTCCAGCGCCCGTTTGCCCCGTGCGGTGAGACTCTCCACCGCACGCGGGCCAATGTCCATGATCCGGGCGATCTCAGGGTTGCCCAGACCTTCGATGTGCCGCAGAACCACCGCCTGCCGCTGCCGCTCGGGCAGCTGCATCAGCGCCGCCTGCAACGCCTCGGCCCGCGCGCCGCGCTGCATCCGCGCCTCGACCGGCTCGGCGCCGTCGGCGATCTCGGGCAGGTCGTCCAGCGCCGACCCGCGCCGCCGCCGCAGCCGGTCGGTGCAGAGATTGGCCGTCACCCGGTAAAGCCAGGTCGAGACCCTGGCCTCGCCCCGCCGCCAGTCCGGTGCCATCCGCCAGAGCCGCAGCAGCGCCTCCTGCGTGACGTCCTCGGCCTCGGCCCGGTCGCCCAGCAGCCGGACGGCGTGGGCCAGCACCCGCGGCGTCAGGCGCAGGGTCAGGGCGCGCGCCGCTTCGGCGTCGCCGCGGGCGTAACGCGCCAGCAGGTCCTCGTCGTCGTGATCGCTCATGGCATCCAGCGGCATGGTCCGTTCTTTCCGCGCCTAGCCCGCGCCGGGCCGTGGCGCAATGCCGGGCGAAACGTTCCCGCCCGGCATTGCGGTCCTCAGTCGTCGCCCCGGTGCTTGCCGCGCCGTTCATGCATCCGCTCCGCGGCCGCGGCGAACTCGGCTTCGCTGATCTGACCGTCGTCATCGGCATCGAGCCGGTCGAAGATCCGCGCCGGGTCGCGGCGTCCCTGCATCTCCTCCAGGCTGAGCGTGCCATTGCCGTCGCTGTCGAGCCGCTCGACCATCGCCTCGGCCCGGGCCGTGCGGCGCGCCGCTTCGCGTGCCTCGCGCTGCGCCAGCAGTTCTGCCGCGTCGAGCTGGCCGTCGCCATTGGCATCGGCGGCGGCGAACCGCGCTTCGCGCTGCGCGGCCATCTCTTCCGGGGTGATCTGGCCGTCGCCGTCGGCGTCCAGCGCCTCGAAGGCGATCGGCATGCGCTCGGGTCCGCCCCGCCCGCCGCGGTCGTGCGCGGCGGCGGCG
The DNA here is from genome assembly GCF_003344785.1 of Thalassococcus profundi. Classification (GTDB taxonomy): domain Bacteria; phylum Pseudomonadota; class Alphaproteobacteria; order Rhodobacterales; family Rhodobacteraceae; genus Puniceibacterium; species Puniceibacterium profundi. The sequence goes on from NZ_QPMK01000011.1 coordinate 1,245, forward strand.
ATGGCCGTGACGCTCAGGGCCGAAACGAGGATCGCTGTGATGAAAGTGCCTTTTTTCATGGTCTTTTCCCTTGCCATTCTGCCGGACCGGCGCCCGTGTTCCGCCCCGATCCCAAAGGCTCTAACGGGCGGCACCGCCGTTTCCGTCGCCAAAGCGCAAACTTTCTGCGTCACGGCCGCGTGATTTGCGACATCCGGACGCGGGGCGGATTGGCCCCTTCCCACGCGGGCCGCGGACCGCCATCTTGCAGCCATGGAACACCATGCAGCGACTCAGAGTGCGGCGCCCGTCGAGGACCGCCCCACGTGGCCCGCAGTCTGGAAGGGCTGGCGGCGCAAATGCCCCAAATGCGGCAATGGTCCGCTTTTGCACGGCTATCTCAAGGTGCGCGACACCTGCCCCGTGTGCCGCGAAGAGCTGCACCATCACCGCGCCGACGACGGTCCGGCATACCTGACGATCCTGATCGTCGGGCACCTGATGGCGCCGCTGCTGCTGGTGGTGTTCGAGACCTTCCGGCCCGAGCCTCTTATCCTGTTCACCATCTTCGCGGTTGGCTGCACGGCGCTGTCGCTGTATCTGTTGCCGCGACTAAAAGGGGTGATCGTCGCGATCCAGTGGTCGCGCTACATGCACGGCTTCTCGGCGGTGGCGTGATCCTGCAAAGGGACGCGCATGACCGCCACCAGCCCGATTGACAAGACCGCCATCCGCAACGCCGCGACCGTGATCGTGCTGCGCGACCGCTTTACCGCGCCGCGCATCCTGATGGGCCAGCGTGGCGCCGGGGCAGCCTTCATGCCCAGCAAGTTCGTCTTTCCCGGCGGCGCGGTCGATGCCGGCGACGCGGCGATACCGCTGGCCGGATCGCTGCCACCGGTCTGCGCCGCAAGGCTGACCGAAGACGCCGATCCGCATATCGCCGCGGCGCTGGCCGCCGCCGCCATCCGCGAGCTGTGGGAGGAGACCGGCCAGCTGCTTGGCGTGCCGGGCACCTGGGGCGGCGAGATTCCGGCGGACTGGCAGACATTCGCTGCGACCGGTCACGTGCCGTCCGCCGCGGCGCTGCAATTCGTTTTCCGCGCCATCACCCCGCCGGGCCGCCCGCGCCGGTTCGACGCCCGGTTCTTCCTTCTGGATGCCGAGGCGCTGGCCTCCGACCCGGACGATTTTGGCGCCGCCTCGGACGAGCTGAGCCATCTGCAATGGGTGTCTCTCGAAGAGGTGCGGCGTCTCGACATGCCCTTCATCACCGAAGTGGTTCTGGCCGAGGTCAGTGCCCGCACCGCCGACCCCGAACCGCCGACCTCGGTGCCGTTCTTCCGCAACGACGACGAGGAAAGCCTGTTCCTGCGCCTGCGCGGGCATCCGATGACCGACTGAGGCGGGACGCCTTCCGCACCCAGCGACCCTGACAGCGTCCGTGTGGCGGAACGGTGCCCGGCAGCCAGCGGGAGGCCGCGCCGACAGGTCCGCTCGGCACTTTATCCCGGCCACAACCGCAAGACCTGGCAGCGCTTCGCCAAGACCAGAAAAGCGGCAGCCCGGGGGGCTGGCTGCCGCTGCCCGGCGGCCGCAAGCGGCCTTGTTCCGGGCGGGACAGGTCCGCACGGACGTACTTTGCCCCCTGGAACACCAAACGGTGCCCGACAGCCAGCGGGATGCCGCTCCGGCGGTCCTGCTCGGCACTTTGTCCCAGCCATCTCCGCAAGACCTGGCAGCGTAGCGCCGAGACCAACCATAGCGGCAGCCCGGAGGGCTGGCTGCCGCTGCCCGGCCGCCGCAAGCGGCCTTGGTCCGGGCGGGATAAGATCAGACGAAGGCGACCAGCATCAGCACCGACAGCGTGAGCAGGCCGATCCCGGCGAGTTCCCGGCGCGTGATCGTCTCGTGGAAAAAGAGCACGCTCGCCATCAGCGAAAAGATCAGTTCCACCTGCCCCAGCGCCTGCACGTAGGCGGCGGTCTGCAGGGTGAAGGCGGTGAACCAGCCGAGGCTGCCGGCCATCGACGCGAGTCCCAGCCAGATCGCCGTGCGCCGCGCCGCCCAGACCGCGCTCAGCTGTCCCGGTTCGCGCAGCCGCAGCCACAGCGCCATGGCCAGCGCCTGGCTGCTGGTCACGCAGACCAGCGTGACGCCCGACCGGATCAACGGATCCGCCGCGTCGATCTGCAGCGAGGCGGCACGGTAGCCCACCGCGGAAATGGCGAAGAAGAACCCCGAGGCCAACCCCAGCGCCACCGCGCGGTTGCCCATGCGCCGCAGCCAGCCGCCGGTGCCGCCGGGGCTGTCGGACAGCAGCACGACCCCTGCCAGGCCCACGGCGATGGCCGCCCAACCCGCCGCGCTCAGCGCCTCGCCCAGCACCACGAGGCCCACCAGCGCGGTCTGGATCACCTCGGTCTTCTTGAAGGTGATGCCGACCGCGAAATTGCGCTGCCGGAACAGCGCCACGACGCAGAGCGTGGCCAGAACCTGCCCCAGCGCGCCGCTGAGCGCATAGCCCCAGAAGGTGCCGGTCAGCGCCGGAACCGGCGCGCCCTGCACCCAGAGATACCCGCCGATCATCACCCAGGCCGCCGGCGCGGCATAGGCGAACCGTGCGAAGGTCGATCCGGTCGTGGTCAGACGGCCCATGCTCAGCACCTTGTGCAGCATGAAACGCAGCGTCTGAAAGAAGGCGGCCGCGACGGTGGCGGCGATCCAGAGGTCCATGCCTCCTATTGGCGCAGCCTCAGGGCTTTGGCCAGAGCGGATGCGCGACCGGATCCTTGGTTCTCAGCAGGTAGCGCCGGAAAATCTCGGCATAGGAGCGATAGCGATAGCCATTGTTACGGCTGAGGTAGCGGTCGCGGTTGCCGTCGTAGAGCGCCCAGAGCCGGAACCACGGCACCTTGGGGTGCATGTGATGCACCACGTGCAGGTTGTTGTTGAGAAACAGCAGCGCCAACGGCCCGCGATCCTCGATGATGACGGTGCGGCCACGGGCGCGCTGATGTGCCTGGTGTTCGAGGAAGGTCCGGATCTTCAGCAGCGCATGGGCGCCGTAGACGCTCAGCCCCCAGGCCCAGAGCGGCATCTGCGCCACCGCGACCATCCACCAGACCACCGGCACAAGTGCTGCAAGGTGCAGCGCCCAGCTCAGGACGACCCGGCGGTCGCCGCGCAGGATCAGTCGGGCGTCGCCCGCCCAGAACACCGCGTGGCCGATGAAGGGCCCGAGCAGCAGCCGCCCGGCCAGGCTGTTGTTGGCCTGCAAGAGCCGGCGGACCGGCGCGGGCAGCCGGTGCCAGACCGCCGGGTCGAGGTAGTTGCTTTCGGGATCGTCGTAGGGGTCGGTCAGGATCGCGTCCCGGTGATGCGCAAGATGCGTGTCGCGGAACCGCAGGTAGGGCACGGTGACCGACAGCGCCGGAAACACCAGCGCCGCGTTGAGCCTGCCCCAGCGCGACGGATGGCCGTGCAGCGCCTCGTGACTGAGCGAGGCATGCAGCGCCGTGGTCGCGGCGACCAGCACCATGCCCAGCGGCAGCCAGGCCGCGGCGGCAGCGGTCGTGCCGAGCGCCCAGAGCCCGTAGCAGACGATCAGCAGCGCCAAGGTCGGCCATTCCGCATTGCGGAAGGCCGCTCGAAAGGCCGCATCTGTGTGAATACGCAAGCTGTGCATGCGGACAGTGCTAAGGCGGGCTGGCACGGAGTGGAATTCGGGAAATAGTTACCAAAAGCCATCTAATGTGATAAAATGAAACATATGCAAAAAGTAATCGACAAGCGCGCCCGCGCCGATCTGTTCCGCACCCGCCTTGCCCAGGCGATGCGCCGAAGAGGGCTGAGCCAGAGCGCGCTGGCCCGCAACACCCAGGTCGATCGCTCGACGATCTCTCAGATTTTGACGGGCGACGGCGCCCGGCTGCCCAATGCCCATGTGGTCGGACGCTGCGCCAGCGCGCTTGGGGTCTCGGCGGATTGGCTGCTGGGCCTTTCGGACAGGCCCGAAAGCGCCGCCGACATCCTTGCCAATTCCCTGTCCCTGACCGAAGCGCCGCGGGCCTTGGTCGACGAACAGATCTTCGCCTGGCACCGCGAGGCGGCGGGCTACAAGATCCGGCACGTTCCGGCGGGCCTGCCGGACATGCTCAAGACCGCCGAGATGCTGGAATGGGAGTACCGCCCGCACCTGGGCCGAACCACGGAGCAGGCGATCAACGCCTCGGCCGACCGCCTGGACTGGATGCGTCAGGCAAAGTCGGATTACGAAATCGCCCTGCCGCTTTACGAGCTGCAGAGCTTCGCCGCCGCGACGGGCTATTACGACGGCCTGCCGCTGGAGATACGGCGGGCGCAGATCGCGCATCTGCTGGCGCTGCACGAGGCGCTCTACCCGCGGCTGCGGCTGTCGCTCTTCGATGCGCGGCGGCTTTACTCGGCGCCGGTGACGGTCTTCGGCCCGCTGCTGGCGGTGCTCTACTTGGGGCGCAACTACCTGGCCTTCCGCGACACCGAACGGATCTCGGCCTTCACGCTGCACTTCGACCACCTCGTGCGCGAGGCCAGCGTCGCGGATCGGGCGATCCCCGCGCATCTCGAGGAACTGCAACACCGCTACATGCGGGGCTGAACAGCGCAGCGCACCGTTTTCCTCGAGGAAAACTGGCCGGAACTCTCGAGATTTCCGATGTCCCGAACGCAACCGCCGCACCCCCGTTTTCCTCGAGGAAAACGGGCCGAAATTCTCGAGAATTTCGGAGACCCGCCGGATCAGTAGGGCATCGGATGCGCCTTGTGCGCGGCATCGAGCGCCGAGATCAGCTCGTCGCTCAGCGTCACCTCGGCGGCGGGCAGCAGGTGATCGAGCTGCGCCAGCGTCGTCGCGCCGAAGATCGACGAGGCCACGAAGGGCCGCCGCGCCGACCACGCGAGCGCCATGTGCACCGGGTCGATCCCGAATTCCGCCGCGACCTTGTGATAGGCTGCCACCGCTTCGAAGGCGCGCGGCCCCTTGCGCCCGCCCAAGTCGCCGTTGAGCGCCATGCGCGAGCCTTCGGGCAAGGCACCGTCCTGGTACTTGCCCGTGAGCAGCCCCGCCGCCAGCGGCGAGAACGGCAGCAGGCTCACGTCCTCGTTGACCATCAGCTCCGCGAGGTCCGTATCGGCCAGTCGGCACATCAGCGAATATTCGTTCTGGATCGACGCGACCCGCGGCCCGCCCTTCTCTTCCGCGATGCGCAGCCACATGGCCGTCCCCCAGGCGCTTTCGTTCGACAGGCCGAAATGCCGGATCGTGCCGCGCTCGACCTCGCGCTGCAGCGCGCCCAGGCAGTCGTGCATGTGCCGCACCGTCTCCGCCCGGTCCTGCCCGGAGGGATCGAAGCTCCAGTTCTTGCGGAACATGTAGGATCCGCGGTTGGGCCAGTGGAACTGGTAGAGGTCGATGACATCGGTCTGCAGCCGCTTCAGCGAGGCCTCGATACAGCGCGGGATGCTGTCCGCCGATATGGGCTCGCCGCCGCGGGCGACGCTCCCTGCGCCGGAATGCTTGGTGGCGACGATCCATTCGTCCCGGCGGCCGGTGCGGGCGAACCACCGGCCCAGAATCTCTTCGGACAGGCCCACGGTTTCGGCGGTCATCGGATTGACCGGATACATCTCCGCGCAGTCGAGGAAGTTAATGCCTGCCTCCAGCGCGCGGTCCATCTGGGCATGCGCCTCGGCCTCATCGGTCTGGGTGCCGAAGGTCATGGTGCCAAGGCACAGTTCGGACACGGAAAGGCCGGTGCGGCCCAGCGGATTCATTTTCATTCTTGCGGTCCCTCGTTGATTTCGGCGCAAACTAGGGGCTGCGGTCAGCTCTGCAAGCCAAGACCGATGTCCGTGGGCGCCACCGCCACGGATTTGAGCACCGCGAAACAGGTGCCGCCCGGGCGCAGACCCAGCGCATCGGCGCTGCGCCGGGTGATCCGGGCCAGCAGCAGGTCGTCGCCCGCCTGCACCTGCACGATCACCCCCGGCCCGTCGCCCCGCCGCAGCGCCAGCACCGTCACCGGCAGGATGTTGAGCGCCGAGATGTTGCGCGGCCGTTCAGTCGCCAGCATCACGTCCTGCGCGAGGATACGCACCCGCAAGTCGGTGCCGACGGGCGCGTCGACCAGCGGCAGGCAGAGCACGCCGCCCGAGACCTGAAGATCGCTGACCCCGTCCTCGCCGTGCCGCAGCACCCGTGCCTGCAGCACCGCGCCCGCGTCGCGCAGGCCCATGACCCGCACGAGTCCGGGATCGGCGAGCATCGCCTCGGCGGGCCCGGCCTGGGTGACGCGCCCGCCCTCCATCGCCACGACGTGTGTGGCCAGTCGCGCGACCTCGGCCATGTTGTGGCTGACGTAGAGGATCGGCACGCCCGCCTCGCGCCGCAGCCGTTCGAGATAGGGCAGGATCTCGGCCTTGCGCGCGCCGTCGAGTGCCGCCAGCGGCTCGTCCATCAAGAGCATCACCGGGTCCGACAGCAGCGCCCGCCCGATAGCGACACGCTGCGCCTCGCCGCCCGACAGGGCCACGGGCTGGCGGTTCAGCAGCGACCCGAGCCCCAGCAGCGCCACGACGCGGTCGAATGCCGCGGCATCCGGTCCCAGCCGCTGCACCCGCCGCGCGTAGGTCAGGTTCTGGCGCACGGTCAGGTGCGGAAAAAGCCGCCCCTCCTGGAAGACATAGCCCAGACGGCGGCGGTGGACCGGCACCGACACGCCTGCGGCACTGTCAAAGAGCACCCGACCCGCGACCGCGATCCGGCCTGCGTCGGGCTGCATCAGCCCCGCCACCGCGTTGATCACCGAGGTCTTGCCCGATCCAGACCGGCCGAAGAGCACGGTCACCCCGTCCGGCGCCTCGAACGCCAGATCGAGGGCGAAATCGCCCAGCCGGTGGCGCAGGGACACGCTCAGGCTCATCGGCCCGCGATCCGGCGCGCCACGCGCCGCGCCAGCCATTCGGACAGGGCCAGCGCCAGCATCGCCACCGCCACCGACACCAGCACCAGCCGCAGCGCGGTGTCCTCGCCGCCCGGCACCTGCAGAAAGGCGTAGATTGCCGAGGGCACGGTCTGGGTCTGGCCGGGGATATTCGAGACGAAGGTGATGGTGGCGCCAAATTCGCCCATCGCCTTGGCAAAGGCCAGCACCGCCCCGGCGATCACGCCGGGTGCTATCAGCGGCAGGGTGACGGTGGCGAAGACCCGCAGTTTCGACGCGCCGAGCGTGGCTGCCGCCGCTTCGAGCTTCGGGTCCACCGCCTCGATCGCCAGCCGCATGGCGCGGACCATCAGCGGAAAGGCCATGATCGCCGCCGCCAGCGCAGCGCCGGTCCAGCGGAAGGCGAGCACGATGCCGAACCACTCCTCCAGCAGCTGCCCCACCGGGCCGCGCCGCCCGAAGGTCAGAAGCAGCAGGTAGCCGGTGACGACGGGCGGCAGGATCAGCGGCAGATGCACCAGTCCGTTGAGCAGGCTGCGGCCCGGAAACCGTCCCCGCGCCAGCAGATAGGCGGTGCCAAGGCCAAAGGGCAGCGCGGCCAGCGTTGCCCAGAACGCGACCTTCAGGGACAGCGCCACCGCCCGCCAGGCGTCTGGTCCGAGAAACTCCATGTGGACGCTGTTATCCTACTCGGGCGGCGCGACAAAGCCATGATCGGCGAGGATCGCCCGCGCCTCCGCGCCGCCCAGCCAGTCGAGGAAGGCCAGCGCCGCCAGCGGCGCGACCGCTTCGCGGGTGACGGCACCGGGATAGAGGATCGGCGGATGGCTGTCGGCGGCGAAGGTGCCCAGCACATGCACCCGCGGCTCGGCCCGGGCGTCGGTGGCATAAACGATGCCCAGCGGCGCCTCACCCAGCGCCACCAGCGCCAGCGCCGCGCGCACGTTGTCGGTCTGCGCCACGCGGGGCGCCAGCGCGTCCCAGGTGCCGCGCGCCTGCAGCGCCGCCTTTCCGTAGATCCCCGCCGGCACCGCCTCGACCAGCGCCATGGCCAGCCGCTCCGAGGGACCGAGCCGTGCCGCGATGTCGAAACCGGGGGCCAGCACCTCCGGCGTGTTCGGGCCCGCGCCATGGGCCACGAGCACCAGACTGTTGCCCATCAGCACCCGGCGCGTCCCGTCGCGCAGCAGGCCCTGACCGGCAAGCCAGTCCATCCAGTCGGTATTGGCCAGGATCACGACATCCGCAGGCGCCCCCGCCGCGATCTGCCGGGCCAGCGCGGAGCTGCCCGCGGGCGCGATGGTGACGCCGTGGCCGGTCCCGGCGGTCCAGGCCTCGGCCGCCTCGGACAGCGCATCGCCCAGCGACGCGGCGGCGAAGACGGTGATGTCGGCGGCACGGGCCGGCCCGCAGAGGACCGCAAGGGCAAGCAGAAGGCGAAGCAGTCCGGACATGGCGGGCCTTTCGGAAGGACTGAAGCTTTGGTGGCAAAGCGCGGCTGCCTCTGCAACCGGCCTTTGGTCGCAGAGCGGATTCCACTTGAGAACAAAACACGAACGCATATACTCGACTCCATGTCACACGCCCTGCTCAGCCGCGCCCCGCATCGCCCCGCCCCGGCGCTGTCGCTTCTGCCCGACCTGTCCCTGCCGCTGGGCCGGGTGCACGAGCTCTGCGGCCGGGCGCGGCGCACGCTGGCGCTGATGATCGCCGCGCAAGCCGGGGCGCCGGTGATCTGGATCGCGCCCGCCTGGGGGGTGGATACGCTCAACCCCGACGGCATGCAGCCATACCTGGCGCCGCGGGACGTGGTCTTCGTGCGGCCCGAACGCGCGGGCGACATGCTCTGGTGCATGGAGGAGGCGCTGCGCGCGGGCACCGTGCCGGTGGTGGTGGCGGACCTCTCCGACCCGCCCGCGATGACGCCGGTGCGCCGCCTGCACCTCGCCGCCGAGACCGGCTGCGGCGCGGGTCTCTGCCGCCCCATCGGCCTGCTGCTGACGCCGGGCACCGGCGGCGCGCCGGGGATCGAGACGCGCCTTGGCCTGGAACCGGCGCACACGGCGGGGCAAAGCGCCTGGACGCTGGAGCGGCTGCGCGCCCGCATGGCGCCGCACAAACGCTGGCAGGTGGACGCCCCCCGGGACGGAAGCGGGCTGTGCCAGCTGCGCCCCGACACCCGGAGCACGCCAGCGCCTGTCGCCTGACCCGCGGGCAGCGCGCCGGACAGTTCCGGAACAGCAGAACCCGCCGACGCCGATCGCGACACCGCTCCCAGACCCAAAAAATCTCGAGATTTTTTGGACCGTTTTTCTCGAGAAAAACGCGCCTTGCGCAAACCTTCGATCTGCAGCCCCCCGAAAATCTCGAGATTTTCGGACCGATTTTCTCGAGAAACTCGGCGCGCCGCCCACGACCGCCCGGTGCAAACGCACCCGCAAAGGTCGCATCCCGTCTCGACAGGCCCCGCGGCCCGTGGCTTAACACCTCAATGCGCCTGCCCCTGTCCTTCACCGCCCTCTTCCTGTCGGTCATCCTGCTGCAGATCAGCTCGGGCGGCGTCGGGCCGCTCGATGCCTTGTCGGGCTTCGCGCTCGATTTCTCCACCGCCGAAATCGGCATGCTGGGCTCGGCGCATTTCGTCGGCTTCTTCCTGGGCTGCTGGATCGCGCCGCGGCTGATGGGATCGGTGGGCCACGCCCGCGCCTTCGCCGCCTTCACCGCGCTCGGCACCATCGGCCTGCTGGGCCACATGGTCGTGCTCGACCCCTATGCCTGGGCGCTGATGCGGATCGGCACGGGCATCTGCGTCGCCGGCTGCTACACGGTGATCGAGGCCTGGATGCAGGCCGAGGTCACCAACGAGACCCGCGGCCGCGCGATGGCCAGCTACCGGGTGGCAGACATGGGCGCGTCGCTGCTGGCACAGCTGCTCATCGGCGTGCTCGAGCCTGCGCATTACCTCAGCTACAACCTGCTGGCGATCTTCTGCTGCGCCGCGCTGCTGCCGCTGGCGCTCACCACCTCGAGGCAGCCCGAGATCCCCGCCGCCCCGCGCCTGCGCCCGCGGCTGGCCGTCGACCGCTCGCCGCTCGCGGCCGCCGGGGTGGTGGTGGCGGCGCTGAGTTCGGCCAGCTTCCGCATGGTCGGGCCGGTCTACGGCCAGGGCGTCGGGCTGGCCGTGGACCAGATCGCCTGGTTCCTCGCCGCCTTCGTCGCCGGCGGCGCGCTGTCGCAATATCCCGTCGGCTGGCTGGCGGACCGCTTCGACCGGCGCGCGGTGCTGATCTGGCTGTCGCTCGCGGCCATCGTCAGCTGCGCCACCACCGCGACGCTCACCGGGCTCAGTACGCCCGGCATCATGCTGACCGCGGCGATCTTCGGGCTCACCACCTTTCCGATCTACTCGGTCGCCTGCGCCCATGCCCATGACTTCGCCGACAGCACCGAGCGGGTCGAGCTTTCGGCCGCACTGATGTTCTGGTACGCGGTCGGCGCCATCGCGGCGCCCTACGTCGCCTCGGTGCTGATGAACGCCTTCGGCCCGCCGGCGCTCTTCGCGCTCATCGGGCTGGGACACGCAGTCCTCGTGGTCTTCGGCCTGGTCCGCATGCGCGCGCGCCCTGCCGCCGCCCGCACCCGTTACGTCTATGCGCCGCGCACCAGTTTCGTCATCGGACGCCTGCTGGGCCGCAGCCGCGAAACCAAAAAGTCCGACGGGACGGACGCCCGGCGCTGAGACCTCCCAGGCACTGGCCACCGCGCGCACCATCCGCTATGCCATCGCAAACCCTGAACTTCCGGGACGACCGACATGGCACGCCACCTCATCACCTCCGCGATCCCCTACATCAACGGGATCAAGCACCTCGGCAACCTCGTGGGCAGCCAGCTGCCCGCCGACCTTTTCGCCCGCTACCAGCGCGCCCGCGGGCACGAGGTGCTGTTCCTCTGCGCCACCGACGAACATGGCACCCCGGCCGAGCTTGCCGCCAAGAAGGCCGGCCAGCCGGTGGCCGAATACTGCCGCGAAATGCATGCGGTGCAGGCGAAGATCGCCGAGGGCTTCCGCCTCAGCTTCGATCACTTCGGCCGCTCCTCCTCGCCGCAGAACCACCGGCTGACCCAGCATTTCGCCGCGCGCCTCGCCGACCGCGGCCTGATCCGCGAGGTGTCCGAAACGCAGATGTATTCGCCCACCGATGGGCGCTACCTGCCCGACCGCTATATCGAGGGCACCTGCCCCAACTGCGGCTTCGACAGCGCCCGCGGCGACCAGTGCGACAACTGCACCAAGCAACTGGACCCGGTGGACCTGATCAACCCGCATTCGACCATTTCCGGCGCCACGGATCTGGAAATGCGCGAGACCACGCACCTCTACCTGCGGCAGTCCGAGATGCGGCAGCAGCTGCAGGACTGGATCGACAGCAAGGCTGACTGGCCGGTGCTCACCACCTCGATTGCCAAGAAATGGCTCAACGACGGCGACGGGCTGCAGGACCGCGGGATCACCCGCGACCTCGACTGGGGCGTGCCGGTGAAACGCGGCGATCAGGACTGGCCCGGCATGGAGGGCAAGGTCTTCTACGTCTGGTTCGACGCGCCCATCGAATACATCGCCTGCGCCCAGGAATGGCAGGAGGCCGGCAAAGGCCCCGCGCCCGAACCGGGCGCAGATAAAGACAGTGTCTGGGAACGCTGGTGGCGCACCGACAAGGGCGCGGAGGATGTGACCTACACCCAGTTCATGGGCAAGGACAACGTGCCCTTCCACACCCTCAGCTTCCCGGTCACGATCCTCGGGAGCGGCGAGCCGTGGAAGCTCGTCGACTACATCAAGAGCTTCAACTACCTCAACTACGAGGGCGGGCAGTTCAGCACCTCGCGCGGGCGCGGCGTGTTCATGGACCAGGCGCTCGAGATCCTGCCGGCGGATTACTGGCGCTGGTGGCTGCTGAGCCATGCGCCGGAATCCTCGGATGCCGAATTCACCTGGGAGAATTTCCAGACCTCGGTGAACAAGGACCTCGCCGACGTGCTGGGCAACTTCGCCAGCCGCGTGACCAAGTTCTGCCGGTCGAAATTCGGCGAAGCGGTGCCAGAAGGCGGTGCGGAGGGCGCCCGAGAAGCCCAGCTCATCGACGACATCGCGACGGGCCTTGCCGAATACGAACGCCAGATGGAGGCGATGGAGGTCCGCAAGTCCGCCGCCGCCCTGCGTGCGCTCTGGGTGCTGGGCAACGAATACCTGCAGGAAGTCGCCCCCTGGACCACCATCAAGACCGACCCCGAGACCGCCGCGATGCAGATCCGCCTTGGTCTGAACCTCATCCGCTTCTACGCGGTGATCTCGCAGCCCTTCATCCCCGATGCCTGCGCCGAGCTGCTGGCGGCGATGCAATCCGAAGGCGCCGACTGGCCGGACGCCGCCGCCGCCGCCCTGCACGCCCTGCCCGCCGGCCACGCCTTCACCGTGCCCGACGTGACCTTCCGCAAGATCACCGATGCAGAGCGCGAAGAGTGGCAAACGCGGTTTTCGGGCAGGCGGGACTGACGTCCAGTCGGTCCCGCCAAGCGGTCCGATCGGGGTCGGGCCGGGCACCGCCGGACGGCATTGAGGGGGCAGCCCCCTCTGCCCGGCCGTTATTTGCACTTTTGAAACGCAACGCGGCGCCTCCGTCTCTGAAGGCGCCGCGCTCAGCAAGATAGTGGTCAGCCGATCAACTCAGCAAGCGATTCTGGTGACCCGTTGAGCGATCGCCTCGGGGTCATCGTCGCGCGCGCTGCCGGGGACGAGGCTGCCGAGGTCCGTCTCGATCACGGCTGCGACGCCATGTTTCGCCGCTGTGTCCGGCGTCAGCAAGATCCGGTGGACCAGCATGCCGAGAAAGCCGCGGGCCTGTTCGACGAGATCGGGATCGCCGAGAAGCGTCTCCATCTGGTGGACGACATCGGCGTAGACCTGGGCGATATCCACTTGGACAGCGTCCCGCGCGACCAGACGAGCCTTGGCCCTCGCAAGGCGGTCTTCGATCTCGGTGATCTTTCCATCGAGCTCTTCGGTCCGCGCCTTGAAGAGGTGATATGGCGCGCCCTGCTCAATGGAGGACATGATCTCCGTCAGGCGCGAACGAGCGTCCGCCCGGGCCGCCTTCAGGCCGGCGATCTCGCTCTCGATGTCGCTTGAACCGAGCTTCTCGCGCTCGGCAGCGACCGCGCTTTCGAACCGCGCGATGAACTCCGGCGAGAGGAAGGCCTCGCGCAGACACCCGAAGACCCGAGCCTCGATGCGCTTCTGCGAGATCGGAACCGCGTCGCGGCAGACCCGCTTGATCGCCTCGCGACATTGGAAGCTGGTTCGGTTGTGCTTGACGTAGGGCGCGCCGCAGCACCCGCATACGAGCAGTCCGGAAAAGAGGTGCTGGCTCCGCCGGGCTCCACCAGGGTTGGACGCGGCTGTGCGCTGGCTGCTCCGTTGATCCAGTTCTTCATGAACGGCGTCCCAGAGAGTCTGCGGCACGATGCGCAGCTGAGGAATCTCCACCTCCACCTCGTCCTGCGGCGTCAGGATGGTGCGCTTGGTCCCGGTTTCCGGGTGATAGCTTCGGGTCGTCGCACAGACGCGTGCGCGGCCGATGTAGAGGCGGTTGGCCCTGCCACCCTGGTTTGTGTTGCTCCGTTTGCTGGTGGGAGAGCGTCGAGAGGATGTCCCTTTCGACCCCGTCGGGAGGCCGGCGCTGGTAGGTTAGGCAAGACGCGATTCTTTCGTGCAACACAGATGCGACACGGTAGAGCGGCGGGGTTCGCGAGTCGTTCGTGGGAGACCGAAGCTGCCACCTTGGCCGATTGCTGCCATTTGGGATTGACCGCCGGCAGCTTATCCACGATCCCTCCAGTATGCTCCCATTCTCGACCGAGTTCCCTCTAATCCCCAGCGACAACCGGGCTGCCTTCGCGGCGGAAGTAGTCGCCTGGATCCGCGGCATGCAGCATCAGACCGTGCTTTCGAGTAAGTCTGAGGCTGAGCTCGACGGAGCCAATGTTCACCTCCGCTCGCATACCGGCGAAGAACTCCGCATGCGGGAGTTGCGGACCGGCGATGACTGGACAGCCATCGGTATTCGACATGATCTTCCTGATGATCTCGGACGTGTGTGGCGAACGGAGTGCGTCCTGAAACGTGGTGCCGCAGAAGGTGGACAGGATTTGGTTCGCCTTCGCACCCAATGCATAGCTACGACGCCGGGCGCACGTTTGGATACTCCCAGGAAGCCCTACCTGATCAAAGCGCTCTTGAAGAACGGCTGGGGAGCCAGGGACCATCCGTTCAACGTCACTGATCAACCTCTTTGGATCGAGAACAACGATACCGGCCTCGCATTAGCGAAATCCGTGGTTCTGGGCGAAGCCGCAAAATGGCTTCCGACAGTCTATGTGTCTGCGACTGGGGTATCTTCTTGGTTCATCAGCCAGCAGGAAATTGAGAAACTGGCCTACGACCTCGGCGGGGTTGCCCATGTGGTTGTAGAGCCTGATCGAGCATTCTCTTTTCATCTCCGCGACAAGACGGATGGACGCAACGCCTACGGGGGAACGGTTGGATTGTCCGTGCCCGGACAGGGTATCGTCAGGCAATATTACCTCGGATGGCAGATCGCGGACGGTAAAGAGCTGGCTGCCGCGATTGTGGCAGCGGCGGTTACCCTTCGGAGCCAGATGCCGGCGTTCGGTTGGGACTGGACCGAACTGCAAGAGCAGGCTCTTCGTGTTCAGCGCGAACGTGAGAAGGATAGTCTGACCGAGGCAGAATGGAACCAGCTGCATCAGGAGCAGGTCGACAACCTTCAGGACAAGGTCCGCGAGCTGGAGCAACAGCTGGATGCAACTCCGGCTGTGAGCATTGGGACAGATGAGGCGGAGTTCTCAACCGCGAATCTCGTTCATCGGATCGGCCCGGAGGTTTACCGGGGAGAAATTTCGGACAGACTGCGTTTTGCTGCAAAGACGACTTTGTCTCCCGCTGATCAGATCGGGCTGGATCCGAGGTCTAAGGCTATTCTGCAACGCGTTGTCGACCGTCTACCCGCGTCACCCGCGCTTGAGGAGCTTTCCCAGGATCTCAACAGAGCAACCAAAGACCCGAAGCGCGTTGCCAGTGAGCTAACCACCCTCCTTGCGCGGCATGGGTATTCGGAGAAGTCCGACAACAAGCACGTCCGACTTGAAGCGAAAAAGGGCGTCCAAGGCCTCGATTCAATCACGCTTCCGAAGACGCCGAGCGAGAATAGGGGCCTCAAGAATCTTCGGAAGCAGATTGAGCGCACACTCGGCATCACCAAGCTCGGCGATTGAGCGAGCCATACGCCGCCGCAGCAGCTGGAGCAGATAGCCGGCGCACGACAGAAGCATTGCGCGACGATCGTGGACTGTCTCAACGTCGCCGTGTGTAGGACCGCTCTCGTGCGGGCGAAACACCTGGCTGCTGCCGGCAGCGACCTTACTCGCGATCTGCGTGTTGAGGGGGTCGATCTCGTCGAGGACTTGCTGGCCATCTCCTCGACTTCGAGGACGAGGCAGGGGCGCGGCTTGGGCCTGTCCTCCGTGCTTGACCTTCCGTGCCGGGAAGGACCCCTGGCGACCGACGCGGCACGGGCCACTGCGGGAAGTCATCCTCACGGCCAACCGGCCGGATATGCGCCGCCTGCACCTCTGGCCGGCCGCCGCCATTGCGCAGCATCAAGCCGGACATGGCGCAGCGGTAGCCATAGGCCTCCCGCACCTTCCGGCGGAATGCGACCTCGCGGTAGGGCCTACGGGTGAGGCGCTCGAGCACCGGGCGCTCGAATGGCTCGGCACCCTCGCCGAATTCGGCCGGCTGCGGATCGTAGCGCGTAGCCTCGATCTGCTCCAGCTCCTGCGGCAGCCCGAAATCGACGATGCGGGCGAAGTCCGCCTCGGGCAGCCGCCGCACGGCAAGCTGCACCGCCTTTCTTCGGCGTCCCGTCCGGCTCGGTCAGCGCCGCTTCCATGGGGCGGCCTTCCACCAGCCGCGGCACTTCCCGGTCAAAGGGAAGGAAGGTCCCGGGCTCGATCATGGCGAGGAACCGCCCCTCGGCACCGGGCTTCGGTATCACCCGCTCGATCTTCGCCACCGCGAAGTAGCCCCGAAGCCCTGCCTTGACCGGCTCGTAGTAGACGATCCAGTCACCCACGGCTTCCTCGATGGCCTTCAGGTAGGAGCGCGGGAAGTCATAGACGACGTCCGGCTCGTCCTCGTAGATCGAGTCGGCCTTGTGGAGGAGGACAAGCTTCACCATGCGCCCAGGAAAGCGGTAAAGCTCGGCGATGCAAGGATTTCTTGGGTGGCGCGTGCGCAGATCGCGCTATGCTCTTGACCCGGTGCCGACGCGCGCACCTCAAAGGTCCAGCACCGGCTTGGGTCGGTGCAAATAGCGGCCAAGCAGCGCCGCAGCCCCCCCCCGCGGTGTTTTCCGCCGCCAGACGCCCGGTGCGAGATGAAGACAGAGCTGCCCCGCCCGGTTTCATCCTGCCATTGAAAGCCGGAGACGTCTCGCGCCGCCGCTAGCGAAACAACCGCCCGGCCGTGTCCGCGGTCGCGACGCGGCCATGGTCGATCCCGTGAAGCTCTTGCGCCAGTTCGCGCACCAGCGCGGTGCCCTCCAGTGCCCGTTTCGGAAAACCGTCCTCGCCGGCGGCACCGAGCCGCGCCGCCTCCACCGGGCCGGGGCCGGTCCAGGGCACATCCCGGCTGTAATGCCGTTGCCGCACCTGCCGGAAATAGGCGTGCGCCATCGGATCCTGCGATGGAAGGCCCAGGTCCGCCTCGATCGCGGCCAGGCCGGCGTCGAGCCCGGTTTCATCCATGTTGAGCGTGATGACCCGGTCGAACGCCATGTCCCAGACGGGGTGATACTGGGCACGCAGGTGCATGTTGACCTCGCTTGGCGTGACCAGCGGCCGCCCCGCCAGATGCGCGCCGAATTCCTGTAGCGACGCCCCGGTCGCGCGCGTGTCGCGGCCCAGTTCGGTATCGAGCGCGGCACGGACCAGCCCGGTGCGCAGCGCGTGGCGAAAGACCGACACCAGCCGCCGCTCGGGCGCGCGGGTGATCCGGATCAGCGTATACCCCGCTCCGCCACTGTCCAGGAACCGCGTCGCCGCCGCGCGATATGTCCGGCTGCGGTAATAGACCTTGCCGCGGAATTCATGCGGCCAGAGGTCGTAGTATTCCGCCGCCGTCATCAGACCTTCATGCGCCAGAAACCAGCACAAAACATGGGTGCAGGCGGATTTCGGCGACCAGGAGAGCACCACCGGCGCGGTCGAAAAGACCAGCGGCCTGGGGTCGTCGAACATCGCACCGACGCCCCAGACTGCGGGGATCAGGCCGTCTCCGGCGCGGGCGCGGGGCTTGGGCGGCATCGGCTTGGGCTCCTCAGGGGTCGCGGTCGCATCGTTCTCGGGACAGCGCCACGCGGTGTCAACCCAGGCCGCGCCACATGACCGAAACCCGGCCGACTCGAGCCCCGGCAACTTTTCCTCCAACCTGGCCAGGTCCGGACCACATCGCTCTGAACCACGCAAAGCTGTGCGACCGCCGCACCGTCGACCTGTTCGACAAGAATGAACGAAGACGAGCCTCCGGCGACCAGCAGTCGTATGTCTGCGCACCTCGCACCATCCAGGGCGAGCCGACGCCACAAAAGCGCGCCGCCCGTAACTTCATCTTGCCGATAAACTCCCGCCGGAGGCTCCTGCCCTTGCCAGCGGCGGACCGTCCGGACAGATGCGCATCATGGATCACAGGCAAAAACGCCGGACCCCGAAGGGCCCGGCGTTTTTCAGTCAAACCGGCGTGGCCGCAGGCCACTCCGCAGGATCACGCCCGATCAGGCGATCTCGACCAGTTCGATGGCGAATGTCAGGTCCTTGCCGGCCAGCGGGTGGTTGGCGTCCAGCGTCACCTCGGCATCGGTCACGTCGACCACGGTCACCGGCATCACCTGTCCGTTCGGCGTCTGCACCTGCAGCTGCGTGCCGGGATCGAGCGGGATGTCGGCGGGGATCTCGCCGCGCGGCACCGCCTGGCGCGCCTCGGGGTTGGGCTGCCCGTAAGCCTCGTCCGCGGGGACCGCCACGGTCTTCTTCTCGCCGACGCTCATGCCGGGCATCGCCTTGTCGAGCCCGGGAATGATCTGGCCCGACCCGACCTGGAATTCCAGCGGATCGCGGCCCGCGCTCGAATCGAAGGTGCTGCCATCCTCGAGGGTGCCGGTGTAGTGAATACGTACGGTGTCGCCCGTTTTGACTTCGGTCATCATGAATATCCAGTTCTTTTGGGAATGGGTTGCTTTGCGAGGCCGCGTCCTGCGCGGGTTCTCATGCTCTCCACGAGTCTATGCACGACCGCCGTGAAATGCAAATCGGCTCCCGGGCAAAGCCGTGACAGGGACCTATTCACCCTTTTCCCTCCGCCGCCTGCATGCAACTCTGCGCCAAACCGGAAAGGACGGACATGCCGATCACCACCTGCATCTTCGACGCCTACGGCACGCTTTTCGACGTGGCCGCCGCCGCGCGCGTGGCCGCAGCGGAGCCCGGGCGCGACGCGTTGGCGGCGCTTTGGCCCAAGCTGGCCGAGGACTGGCGCCTGAAGCAGTTGCAATACACCTGGCTGCGCGCCATCACCCGCGAACACACCTCGTTCTGGGAGGTCACCAAGGACGGGCTGGACTGGGCGATGGAGCGTCACGGCTTGGACGGAGACATGGAGCTTCGCGAGCGGCTTCTGGCGCTTTACTGGGAGCTTGCGGCCTTTCCCGAGGTGCCGAAGATGCTGGCGACGCTCAAGGCGCACGGCAAGGCCTGCGCGATCCTGTCGAACGGTAATCCCGACATGCTCGATGGCGCGGTCGACAGCGCCGGCATCGGCATCTACCTCGATGCGGTGCTGTCGGTCGAGGACGTGGGCATCTTCAAACCGGATTCCCGTGTCTACGACCTCGTGGGCAAGCACTTCGGCTGCGACCGGACCGAGGTGCTCTTCGTCAGCTCGAACGGCTGGGACGCCGCCGGCGCCGCGGGCTACGGGTTCGAGACCGTCTGGGTCAACCGCGCGGGCGACCCGCTGGACCGCCTGCCCCACCGCCCGCAACACATCCTGTCCGACCTCACCGCCCTGCCGGAGCTCGTCACCTGATGCCCCGTTTCACCACCTCCGATTCGGTCTCTTTGCACTACACCGACGAAGGCCAGGGCCTGCCGGTGCTCTGTCTCGCCGGTCTGACCCGCGACGGGCACGATTTCGACGACGTCGCCCCGCATCTGCGGGACGTGCGGCTCATCCGGCTGGATTACCGCGGCCGCGGGCAGTCGGACTGGGCCAACCATGAGACCTACACCATCCCTGTCGAGGGCCGCGACGCGCTGGAATTGCTCGATCACCTCGGACTCGACAGGGCCGCGGTGCTGGGCACCTCGCGCGGCGGGCTGATCGCCATGGTGCTGGCCGCCTCCGCCAAGGACCGGCTGCTGGGCGTGGCGCTCAACGACATCGGCCCCGAGATCGATGACGCGGGCCTCGAGGTCATCAAGAACTACCTTGGCCGAACCCCGGTCTGGCACACGCATGCAGAGGCCGCGACCGCGCTCTCCGCGCAGCCTGCCTTCCCCGGCGTGCCACCGGAGCGCTGGCGGACCATCGCCGCGCGGCTTTTCCGCGAGACCGAAAAGGGGCTGGAGATCCCCTACGACCCGAAACTGCGTGACGCGGTGCTGGGGTCCGGCGCACAGCCCGCGGCGGACCTCTGGCCGCTTTTCGATGCGCTGGAGGGCCTGCCGCTCTGCGCCATCCGGGGGGCCAATTCCGATCTGCTCAGCCTGCCCACCTTCGACAAGATGCAGCGCCGCCGTCCCGACATGATTGCCGCGGAGATCCCGGATCGCGGGCATATTCCCTTCCTCGACGAAACCGGCGCTGTCGTCGCGCTCAACCGCTGGCTCGACGCGATGCGCTGAGCGCCCGCACCTGACCGGAGCACATCCATGAACATCGACATGATCGACGCCGCGGCGGCCCGCCTGAAAGGCCACATCCGGCGCACGCCGCTGCTGAACTCGCCCTTCCTGGACGAGATCGCGGGCCGCCGGGTGCTGGTCAAGGCCGAGTGCCTGCAGGTGACCGGCAGCTTCAAGGGGCGCGGCGGCTGGTCGGCGGTCTCTGCGCTCGACCCGGACACCTGCGCCCACGGCGTCATCGCCTTTTCCTCGGGGAACCACGCGCAGGGCGTGGCCTTTGCCGCCCGCAGCTTCGGCGCACCGGCGGTGATCATCATGCCTTCCGACGCGCCGCGCGCCAAGATCGACGGCACTCGTGCGCTGGGGGCCGAGGTGGTGCTTTACGACCGCGCGAACGAGGACCGCGACGCCATCGGCGCGCGGCTGGCCGACGAACGAGGTCTGACGCTGATCAAGCCCTTCGACGAACCGCAGGTCATCGCTGGGCAAGGCACCTGCGGGCTGGAGATCGCCGAACAGGCGGCGGAAATGGGAGTCGAACGCGGCGACATGCTGGTCTGCTGCGGCGGCGGCGGCTTCACCTCGGGCATTGCGCTGGCGCTCGAAGCCCGCGCGCCGGGCCTGCGCGTCCGCCCGGTGGAGCCCGAGCATTACGACGACGTGGCCCGGTCGCTGGCCTCGGGCCGGATCGAGACGAACCGGCGCGCGCCGGGCGGCCTCTGCGATGCCATCGTGACGCCGCGCCCGGGCGATCTGACCTTTCCGATCATGTCCCGGCTTTGCGGGCCGGGCCTCGTGGTCACCGAAGACGAGGCGCAGCGCGCCATGGCGCTGGCCTTCCGCTACCTGCGCGTGGTCGCCGAACCGGGCGGCGCGGTGGCGCTGGCGGCGGCGCTGTTCCATCCGGGCGAGGTCGAGGGCGAGGCGGTGATCGTCACGATCTCGGGCGGGAACGTGGATGCGGGGCTGTTTGCGCAGACGTTGACACGATTTTCGGCGTAACAGTCGAAGCCGCCTGTCCAGCGCCGGCCCGCGGGGTGGCGCCTCTGCCCACACCGCTTTGCACTTTATGTCCGCCAAACCCGAAAGCCGCCCCAGCTTTTCGCCAAGACCAGCCAAAGCGCCGCCCACCACGCCAAAGGCGTGCCAAGGAGAGCGGCGCACCTCTGGTGCGACGGGGCGGGTCATGCCAGAGGCATGCCTTCGGCATGACGCTGGCCCGGCGGCCGCAAGCGGCCTTGACTCCGGGCCCGGTGCCGCGCCGCATCCGGACTATCTGCACGGCAGCCTGCTGCGCTAGACGAACTGCTCCTGGATGAGCCGCTCCTCGAGTCCGTGGCCGGGGTCGAAGAGCACCCGGTGGGCGATGCTGGGCTCTGACCGGATGTCCACCCGGACCACGTCGCGGACCGACCGGGCGTCGGCCTCGGCCATGACCGGGCGCTTCTCGGCATCCAGCACCTCGAACCGGACCTCGGCGGTCTTGGGCAAGAGCGCCCCGCGCCAGCGCCGGGGCCGGAACGCCGCCATCGCCGTCAGCGCCAGCACATCCGACCCGATGGGCAGGATCGGGCCGTGCGCCGAATAGTTGTAGGCGGTCGACCCCGCAGGCGTCGCCACCAGCGCGCCGTCGCAGACCAGTTCCGACATGCGCAGCCGCCCGTCGACGCTGATCCGCAGCCGCGCCGCCTGCGGCCCCTGCCGCAGCAGCGACACCTCGTTGATGGCAAGCTCGTGGTGTTCGGCGCCGCTGGCCGTCACCGCATGCATCGAGAGCGGGTTGATCACCGCCTCTTCGGCCGCCTGCAAGCGGTCCACCAGCCCGTGATCGGAATATTCGTTCATCAGAAAGCCGACCGTGCCGCGGTTCATGCCGTAGACCGGCGCCGCGAACCCCTGCGTCCGGTGCAGCGTGTGCAGCATGAAACCGTCGCCGCCGAGGGCCACGATCACGTCCGCGCCGTCCTCGGCATGATCGCCGTATTGCCGGATCAGCGATTCACGCGCGGCCTGTGCGATGGGCGCATGGCTCGCGGCGAAGGCAATTCGTAAAGTCATCAGGCGATCCGGTTCCGGCTATCTGTTTCTGAAACAAGCACAAGTTTCCCGCAAGGGCCAGCAAAGCCGGAGTCTTAAGACTATTTCACGCTTTACAGACCTTGATCGCTGCATACTTTCCTATAGGAAACCCGCAGAATTGATGCACCCAACAGGAGGCCACGCCATGAACGCCCCGCACCGCGACACTGGTTTCTTCACCGACAGCCTTGCCAAGCGCGACCCCGAAATCAGCGCCGCCATCACCGGCGAACTGGGCCGTCAGCGCGACGAGATCGAGCTCATCGCCTCGGAAAACATCGTCTCTGCCGCCGTGATGGAAGCGCAGGGCAGCGTCATGACCAACAAGTATGCCGAGGGCTACCCGGGCCGCCGCTACTACGGCGGCTGCCAATGGGTCGACAAGGCCGAGGAACTGGCCATCGACCGCGCCACCAAGCTCTTCGGCTGCGGCTTTGCCAACGTGCAGCCGAATTCTGGCAGCCAGGCCAACCAGGGCGTGTTCCAGGCGCTTCTGAAGCCCGGCGACACCATCCTCGGCATGAGCCTCGACGCCGGCGGTCACCTGACCCACGGTGCCGCGCCCAACCAGTCGGGCAAGTGGTTCAACGCCGTGCAATACGGCGTGAAGCGCGACACGTTGGATATTGACTATGATCAGCTGGCCGCGCTGGCCGCAGAGCACAAGCCGCAGATGATTATCGCCGGCGGCTCGGCCATCCCGCGCACCATCGACTTCAAGAAGTTCCGCGAAATCGCCGACAGCTGCGGCGCCTACCTGCTGGCGGACGTGGCGCATTTCGCCGGTCTGATCGCGGCGGGCGAATATCCGAACCCCTTCCCGCATGTGCACGTGGCGACCACCACCACGCACAAGACCCTGCGCGGTCCGCGCGGCGGCATGATCCTCACCGACGACGAGGCGCTGGCGAAAAAGTTCAACTCCGCCATCTTCCCCGGCATTCAGGGCGGACCGCTGATGCACGTGATCGCCGCCAAGGCCGTGGCCTTCGGCGAAGCGCTCGACCCCTCGTTCAAGAGCTACATCAAGAACGTCATCACCAACGCACAGGCGCTGGCGGACGAACTGCACAAGGGCGGACTCGAGACCGTGACCCACGGCACCGACACCCACATCGTGCTGGTTGACCTGCGCCCCAAGGGTGTGAAGGGCAACGCCACCGACAAGGCCCTGGGCCGCGCGCACATCACCTGCAACAAGAACGGCGTCCCCTTCGACGAGGAAAAGCCGACCGTCACCAGCGGCATCCGGCTGGGGTCTTCGGCGGGCACCACCCGCGGCTTCGGTGAGCCGGAGTTCCGCCAGATCGCCCGCTGGATCAACGAAGTCGTGGACGGTCTTGCCGCCAACGGCGAAGACGGCAACGGCGCGGTCGAAGAGAAAGTGCGCGGCGAAGTGGCCGAGCTTTGCGCGCGTTTCCCGCTCTACCCCAACCTCTGAGGCGCACCGCGCTTTACAGACGCAAACGCCCCGCAGCAACGCGGGGCGTTTTTTCGTGATGCGGGATCAGGACCTGGCCTTTTTGGCCTTCTTGATCTTCTTCTTCGCCTTCTCGATCGCCTTCTCGGCCTTGGCAGCAGCCTTTCGGGCTTTTGCCTTGGCCTTTTCGGCAATGGTTTCGGCTTTCTTTACCGCCTTGTCGGCCTTCTTCTTTGCGGTGGCTGGCTTATCCTTCGCCGCGGTCTTTTTCTTGCTTGCCGTCTTGGCCGCTGCTGTGTCGGCGGACTTTGCAGCGCTTTTCGGCTTTGCGGGCTTTCCGGCCTTCTTGGGCTTGGCCGCTTTTGCCGACTTCGCAGGCGTGGCAGCTTTCGCAGTTTTGGAAGCTTTGGCCGGCTTGGCGTCCCTGTCGGTCTGCGTCGGCTTGGCGACTTTCGCGGGCAGTGCGTCTTTGCCGTTGACCGCGGGCGCTGACCGTTCCGGTTGCGGACCTGGCGTCACATCCGTTGCGGAAGCAGGCGCCGGTTGCGCGGATGGCGTGGCGGGTGTCTCCGCGGTCGCCGAGGTTGCCAGCTTCTGCGCACGCGCGGCGCCGATGCCGGGGATCTGTTGCAGGTCGTCTGCGCTGCGGGACGCGAGATCGGCGGCAGTTGCAATACCGTTCTTTCGCAGCAGCGTGGCAAGGGCCGGTCCGACGCCGGGCACCTCTTCGAGCGTTTTCATCGTCTCACTCTCCTTGGTCTGAGCGGTTCGCGATGCCGAACATCGGCAACGCGGACCCATGCCTCAGGCGACTTTCCTGAGCGCCTTCTTGGCGGTTTTCAACTTGCTCTCGTGACGCTTGATCTTGGCCTTACGGCTTTTGACCTCGGCCTTGAGCGACTTGATCTTGGATTTCTTCGACATCGGTGTCTCCTTTGACATTCTGTGGCCCTGCGTCAGGACGCAACGTCATGCGCGGCCAGGAACTCGCGAATGAACCGTCGGATTTCGCGCGCGGCGCTGGTGTCGAGATCCTCGCACAACGCCACGAAGCGGTCCCTGTCGGAGCCGGCGATCCTGATGATCAGCTGGCTGTCCTTCAGGCCCTTTTTCTTGGGCTTCTTCTTGTCCGGCACGGCTCAGATCTCCACGAACGGGGCATCGCCTTTGCAATGCATATCGTATGTATATACATTTTTCGTCATTTGGCAATGGCGCGCCACCCCCCTTGGCAACGCACCGCCATTGGTGTTCCCTGCCCGAAAGCCGCAAAGGACCCGGACCCATGCAGATCACCCGCAGCGCCGATCACGACAGCCGCTCTGGCAATTCCGACTATTTCACCGGCACCGTCACGCTCGAACCGGTACCGACGCCGGATGCGCCCGCCCGCCTGAACGCCGCGCGGGTGACCTTTGGCCCCGGCGCGCGCACGTTCTGGCACACGCATCCGCTGGGTCAGACCCTGCTGGTCCTCTCCGGCACCTGCCTTGCCCAGACCGACGGCGGCGCGGTGATGCGGCTTGACCCGGGCGACACGGTATTCTTCGCGCCGGGTGAAAAGCACTGGCACGGGGCCGGTCCAGACGCGCCGATGACGCATCTCGCCATGCAGGAGGCGCAAGACGGCAGCGCCGCCGACTGGCTCGAGGAAGTCACCGACGCGCAATATGCCGGCAACTGAAACGAAAAAGGGCCGCGCAGCGCGCAGCCCTTCCCCGCCGTCAAAGCCTGCGCCTCAGTCCATCCGCATCGTCACGTTCACGTCCCCGCGCATCGGCGCGGAAAACGTCAGGTGAATTTCGTCCTCTGCCGGACCGCGCCGGGTTTCCGTATGGGGATTGTCGTAGCGGCTGACGTTGGATTCGTTGCGCAACCGACCGCGCAGCGCCACCGCATCCACGTCGAGCGCGTAGCCGTTGAACGGCAAGCGGCCGTCGGTGGACACTTCCCACACCTGTTCGGGCGTGTTCTGGGAATGCGCCACCACCAGCGGGTTCTCGGCCCCGAATTCGATGTTGTGGTAGGTGTTGCCGACGAAGGTGATCTTTTTCATCCGTGCAAAGTCGAGTCCCGAGAACGAGGTGTCGACCCGCTCCACCCGGTTCATCGTCGTGCCGACGCAGCGGAAGGTGTTGCCCGAAACATTCAGGCCGTTGACGAACTGGCCGCTGCCATACGGCTTGACCACCACGAAGGAAAACCACGGCGCCACGTTTGATGACAGGAACACGTTGCCGGTGACCGACAGGCCGGCGAAACCGAAACCGCCGGAAAAATCCGGCTCGGGTTCGCGTTCGTTGGTCCATTCGATGAAGGCGTTGTCGATGTAGTTGCCGGTGATCGACGCGTTGCAGGCCCGCAGGCACAGCACGATCCCGGCGGACCGCAGCCCGTTGGAGGATTCGTCGCCCTGGAAGAAGTGGTTGTTGGCGATGGTCGTATGCGCCCCGCTGATGACGGCGAAATGGCGGAATTGCGAGGCCCGGCAGTTGCGGATCTTGACGTCGTTGGCATTCGAGTTGATCGCCACCGATACACGGTTCTGCGTCAGCGTCCCGCCTTCGTGGCTGATGAACTGGCAGTAATCCACAAGCATCCCCTGGCAACCGTCGCCGGGGCTGGAAATGCCGCGATGTCCGGGCCGGTTGAAGGTGCAATCGCGGATCTGCATGATCGTGCCCAGCGGCGCCAGCAGCACGCCGCTGGCCTCTTCCTGGCATTGAAACTCGATATCTTCGAGCACGAACTGGTCGAGCTTTTCGAAGCCGCTGAAGTCGAGGATGTATTTGAACCGCGTGAAGGTGTAGCTTTGCGTGCCGATCGCATCCGACAGCGGCTGCGAGAGCGTCACCTCCTGTGCGGCCACGTTCACGTCGCGCACATAAATTTCGCGCCCGACACCGTTGCCTTCGACCAAAGCGCCCACCGGGATATTGGCGACATTGGTTACGTTGGTCAGGCGGAACCGGTTGTCGGCCGCATAGCGCGCCTGGCTTGTGACCACCGTGGGCGCCCAGTTGCCGGTGGATTCCGCCCGCAGCTGGCCGTTGCGGATGACCCGGCGCTGCGCATAGGCGGTGCGGTTGTTCACCGCTTGCTGAACGTCGATGGGAGCGGTGATCGACACCCGCCGGCCTGCGAGGTCGAGGCTTTCGTGATCGGCGTTGTTCATCAGCGATTGCACCGCCTTCCTGAACGCCATCTCCTCGTCGCCGCCGAAGGCGTCGATATAGGTGGGCAGCGAGAAATCCTTGGTCAGCGACAGGATGGCATGGTCGGGCATGGTGACCGAACCTTCGAACTCCACCCGGCTTTCCAGCGTCACCGAACTGGCCAGCCGGTAGGTGCCCGCCGACACCAGCACCCGGCGCCCGCGGGCATCCGCATCCGCCGCCTCGAAGGCCGCGGCATCGTTGGTGGTGCCGTCGCCCACGGCGCCGTAGTCGCGCACGTCGACCACGTTCAGGATGTTGCGCAGGAACACCTCGGTCACGTCCTCGATGACGATGTCATCCACCCGGACGACGCCGCCGTTGGGACCGGTCAGGTCGAGCCCGAAATGGCCGTAGATCGGCTGCACGCCCCAGACCATATCGACCCCGGTCCGGTTGCCCGCACCGACGATCGCCGAGACTTCGACGACCTCGCCGTAATTCGTGATCGTCGCGGACGGCCCGACCTCGGTCACCCCGTTCACATGCCCGCCGCCTGCGGCCCCGGCCCAGCCGGCAATGCGCACCGAGGGCAGGTTGCCCGAGACCGCCTTGACCCGCGCCGTGATCCGCAGGTAGCAGCCCGGCAACAGCGGCGTTTCGCCCAAGTAGCGGATCTTCTGCACGGAGTCGGTCTTCAGCAGTTCGAGACAGCCGCCGAAATCCTGGTCCGCCGGGACGAAGGCCGCCGAGGCCACGTTCTGATAGGTGTCCGAGCCCGGCACGCCGTCGCCGCGCGCCCAGACACCCAGACCCGCCCCAAACTCTGGCGGCATCAGCACCACGCCATCGGTAATCGCCTTGTTCATCGCTGTCCCTTTCCTCGCACCGCGGCCCGGAGGTGGCCGTTGCTTCGGCAAAGGGATTTAGGCGGCAAGGCTTAACACCGGCCAAGACCACCGTGACGGTGGCCGTTGCGCCGCGCATTGCTCAGGGTTCGCGCAGCGCCTCGCGAGACTTGTAAAGCGGCTTGAGCAGGTATTGCAGCACGGTCTTTTCGCCGGTGTGCAGCTCCACCTGCCCCAGCATGCCCGGCCGGATCTCGATCTGCGCCTGCCGTTCCGTCAGCGACCCCATGTCGACCCGCAGCGTGACCTTGTAATGCGGATCCTCGTCCCGCGTGCGCTCGTCCTTGAAGGTGTCGGCCGAGATCACGTCGACCCGCGCCTTGAGCGTGCCGTAGATCGTGTAGTCATAAGCCGAGAGCTTTATCGTCGCCTCCTGCCCGGGGCGGATGCCCGCGATATCCTCGGGCGCGACCTTGGCCTCGACGAACAGCTCCTCGTCCAGCGGGATGATTTGCAGGATCTCCTCGCCCGGGCGCACGACGCCGCCGATGGTGGTGACCGACAGTGTGTTCACCACGCCGTGCATCGGGCTCAGCAGCGTGGTGCGGTTCAGCTGATCCATGCTCGCTCTGAGGTTTTGGCGCAACGTCGCCAGTTCGCGCAGCGTTTCGGAATAGTCCTGCGCGCGGCCCAGTTCGGCTTGGGTGACGATTTCGTCGTACTTGATCCGCGCATCCGCATGCGCCTTTCGCGCGCGGGTCACCTCGATCAACGCCACCACCTTCTTGTCCAGCAGATCCTCGAGCAGGCTCAGTTCCTTGGCCGCCTGATCCAGCACCCGACGCGCGCCGTCGCTGCGCTTGGAGAAATCCGCCTGCCGGGCCGCCAGCAGCGCGCGTTCCGACGCCACCATGTCCGGCGCCCGCTGCGCCAGGTCCGCGGGCACATCGAAGGCGGTCTGCCCCGCCAGTTCCGCTTCGAGGCGCAGCCGCCGCACCTCCAGCGTCGCGATCTGATCCTCGAGATCGTCCACCGAGGATTCGAACATCGTGCCATGCAGCCGCGCCAGCACGTCGCCGCGCAGCACCTCGTCACCTTCCTTGACCAGCAGTTCCGACAGGATGCCGCCTTCGAGGTTCTGGATGATCTGCGGCCGCGACGAGCTGATGATCTCGCCCTCGGCGCGCACGATCTCGTCGATCCAGGCGTTCGCCGCCCAGATGATGAAAAGCCAAACAGTCGCGGCGCAGAGCCAGATCATCAGCGAAGGCCCGCGCATCCGCTGCGCCATCTGGTCGCCAAAGGCCGTCGTCGGCGTCGCCATCTAGCTGCCCCCCTGGCTAGCGGTGCGCAGGTGGTCCAGCACCTGGTCGCGCGGCCCGTCCACCGCCATCCGGCCATTGGCCAGGATCAGCGTGCGTTCCGCCAGCGCCAGGATCGGCACGCGATGCGTTGCGATCACTGCCGTACGGCCCTGCAGCCAGCCCTCGAGCCGCGAGATCAGCGTCCGCTCCAGCGTCTGGTCCAGCGCCGCGGTGGGTTCGTCCAGCAAGCAGACTCCCGGATCCTGCAGCCACAGCCGCGCCCAGCCGATGCTTTGCCTCTGCCCCACTGACAAGCCCTCGCCGCCGTCGCGGATCTCGAGGTCCAGCCCCTTGGCATGCGCCTTGATGTACTGCCCCAGCCCGGCGAAATCGAGCGCGGCATAGAGCCTGTCGTCGTCACGTTCCAGCAGGTTGAGGTTCAGGTTGTCGCGCAGCGTGCCGTGGAACAGACGCACCTCCTGGCCCAGGTAGCCGATCCCGCGGCGCAGGTCGCGCGGGTCGATCTGGCCCATTTCGGTGCCGTCGATCAGCAGCTTGCCTTCGCCCGGCGCGTAAAGCCCCGACAGCAGCTTGAGCAGCGTCGACTTGCCCGACCCGTTGGCCCCCAGCACCGCGACGGTCTGACCCGCGTTCAGCGCCAGCTGCGCGATGTCCAGCACCGGTGCACCGTCGGGATCGTAGCGATAGCTCACGCCGCGTAACTCGTAGCGCCCGGCGATCTTGTCGCGGCGAAGGTAGGTGCGCGTCGTGCTGCGGTCCTGCGGCGCATCGGCGATGCCGTCGAGTCCGTCCAGCGCCGCCTTGACATTGCCCCAGCGCGCCATGATGCCCGACAGCTGCGTCAGCGGCGCCAGCGTCCGCGAGGTGAGGATGCCCGTGGCGATGATCGACCCCACGGTGAATTGTCCGGCGAAGACCAGGTAAGTGCCGGTGATGACCGCCGCGACATAGGTCGCCTGCTGCACCCCCTGGCTCCAGAAGGTCAGCGCCGAGGACAGCCGCCGCTGTTCCGACGATTTCAGCGATTGCACCGCCGTCAGTTCCGCCCAGATGCGGCGGAACCGGTCCTCTCCGCGCTGGGTCTTGATGGTGTCGAGCTCGACCACCGTTTCCTGCAAGAGCCGCGAGGACCGGGCACTGGCGCCCTGCATTTCCTGCGTGAGGCGGATCATCCGCCGTTGCATCAGGAACCCCGGCACCACCATCAGCACGCCGCCCAGCATCAGCACCCAGACCACGTTGCCCGCGATCGACCAGACCAGCAGAAGGAAGACGAAGATGAACGGGATGTCGGTCAGCGCGCCGACGGTCGAGGCGGTGAAGAATTCCCGCACCGACCCGAACTCCCGCATCGACGAGAAAAGCTGTGCCGGCGACCGGCCCGCGAGGTCCGAGCGCATGCCCAGCAGCCGATCCATCAGCAGCCCCTGCACGCCCATCTCGATCTGCCGGCCCGCGCCGTCCAGAAGCTGCGCCCGCGCGGTCTTGAGGAACCCTTCCATCAGAAGCGCCATCGCTGCGCCCGCGGCCAGCACCCAGAGCGTCGCCTCGGACTGGTGCGGGATCACCCGGTCGTAGACCTGCAGCGAGAACAGCGCCACCGCCACGGCCAGCAGGTTCGCCACGAAGGACCCCAGCGCCACCTCTGCGATCTGGCGGCGGAAGGCGGCGAAGCGACCCCAGAACCAATGCGCCTCGCGGATGACCGATGCGTGAGTGTCCGCCAGATGCGCCATCGGCGCTTCGGCCTGCAAAAGAGTGCCGCTGAAATGCGGCAGGAACTCCGCCAGCGGGACCTCGGACTGGTGGTCGGTCTGGGTCGGGTCGTAGATCCGCAAGGCATCGCCCTGCCGGTCCAGCACCAGCACCGCCTGCCCGTTCGACATCAGCGCCAGCGCCGGCCAGCGCGCGGTCTCCAGCCGCCTCGGCGCGACCTGAGTCGCCTCGAGCCCGGCCGCGATCAGCCCGGCGCAGAGCGCGTCGGCGTCGTAACGGTCGTTTTCGCGGCGATGCAGGCTCAGTGCCTCCAGCACATCGGGAAGCCGCGGCTCGACCCCCAGCCGCCGCCCCAGCACCCGGATCAGTTCGGCGCGGTTGCGGGCGCGGTCGCTGTGCCTCGGGGCGCGCGCCGGCAGGTTGGCAGGTTGCGTGGGCACGGGCTTCAGCAGCGCCTTGCGCGCCCGGTCCGCCAGCCCCTGCACCGTAACCCCGGTCACATCAGCGCCCCCTCGGCCAGCACGCCGCGGATGCGCGCGATTTCAAGCTCGGCGCGGGCAGCGCGATAGGTCAGGCTCAGCTCGGTCTCGATGGCGCGCGCATAGGTTTCATAGACGCCCACCACGTCCATCACCTGGCGCTGACCGCCATCGTACTGACGCTGAAACAGGTCGAGGTTGGTCTTGGCCTGATGCGTCAGCGCCCCGGCTTCCGCCGCCTGCCGTCGCAGCGCCTCCAACTGCCGGGCCTGCGATTGCAGCTTGCGCTCTTCGGCTTCGCGGGTCTCGGCCACGCGCCGCTTTGCGGTCTCGGTGCCGGCCTCGATCGCGTCCAGCGACGCGCCGGTGCCCAGGCCGAAGGGCTGCGCATCCATCTGCAGACCGTAGTTCGTGGGGCTGTTGCCGCCGCTCACGTTCGCCGAAAGGCCTGGCAGATGGCTCGCGCGCGCGATCCGCGCCTCGGCCAGCGCGCGGTCGCGCTCGGCCTGTGCCCGCAGCACCGCCAGCGGCTCGGGGCCATCGGGCGCCGCAGCCAGCCCGCCAAGCCCGCTCAGCCCGGTGAGCGGCGTGGCACTCATCGCCCCCAGCTCGGCCAGTGCCGTTTCGGTCTTTTCCCGCGCGGCGCTGCGCTTGGCGCGCAGGTCCGCGAGTTTCTGGCGCAACACGTTGAGATCGGACATGTCGGACACGCCGCCCTTCACGCGTTCGTTCATCACCCATTCGAACTGCGTCATGTCTTCGGCAGCCTGCGCGTATTGCCGCTCGGTGGCACGGCCCTCCTCGGCGGCGAGATACAGCGACAGCGCCTCGAAGACGCGGGTGTTGCCGTCTTCCGCCAAACCGACGGCCGCCAGCTCCACATCCGCCTTGGCAAGGTCGCGCTCCGCTTTCTTGCGACCGTTGTCAAAGAGAACCTGGTTGACCACCAGATCCGCCACCAGGTCGCCGAGAGAGGTCAGGGACACCCGCGGCCCGATGGTGGGCAGCCAGTTCCTCGATGCCGCCTCGGCCCGCAGGCGCGCGGCGCGCAGCTCGGCCTCGGCGACGCGCGCATCGGCGGCCAGCACCGATTGCGCCACCTGCGCATACGGGCTGCCCGGCGCCAGGACCGCGTGCCGGCTGCGCAATTCGGCGATGATCGGCGAGGTTTCCGCCCCGCGCGGCTTCTCCGCTGGGATCGCTGGCGTCGCGGTGGCATCGCCGCTCAGGAACCGTGTGACCGGGCTCGTCAGCTCTGCACCGCATCCGGCCAGCAGCACCGTCGCCGCGATCAGACACTTTGCGTGCTGCGCTCCCTGTCCCATGATCCTGCCCCGCTGGCCTGTCTGCATTGTCCGGCCCGGAGCCAGAGGCTCCGGGCACGGCGGTCCTCAGATCACCACGTTGGTAATGTCGTCCTCGATCCGGACCGTGCCTTCGCCCAGGGAATAGATGTTGAAGCCCTGGCCCGTTTCGTCGGTCGTGGTTCCGGTCAGGGTGGCCCCGGTGATCGTCACCGTGTCGTCGCCGCCGCCGGTGACGGTGACCGTGTCGCTGTGCGACGACAGCGCCAGAAGCTGCGCCTCGGTGATCGTGAGCTCGCTGTCCTCGGCGAATTGCAGGTCGATCGTCTCGATCTGGAACTGGCCCAGCGTCGCGGCGCCGCTCATGTCGACCACCGACGTCGTGGTGTCGTCGACGACCAGGTAGGTGCCGGTGGTGTTGCCGGCATCGTCCGTCGCCGTGATCACCAAGTGCGAGCCGTCCGGCACGTTCTGGGTAAAGCCAAGGCTGGTTTCGCCCAGCGCCGAAAGGTCGTAGCTGGCAAAGGACACCGGATCGACCTGAACTCCGCCCGGCCCGTCCACGACGTGGCCCACGTCGACCGTATCGTCGGTCAGGGCGATGGAGATGCCGCGCAGACCGGTGTGATCGCGGGTGTAGCTTTCCACGTTCACAGATACCGGCGGATCGGTGTCGACAGAGAGGCTTTCGGTGATCGCCCGGGTGTTGCCCGCGGCATCGGTCGCCTCGATCAGGATCGGCGCATCGCTGGTGCCCGCCGGGATCGACGCGGGCGGGATATCGACGCTCCAGTTGCCCATCGCATCCACGGCGGCCGCATGCACGACACCGCCGATGGTCACGTCGACCTGGCTGCCCGCCTCGACGACGCCGGCCAGGGTCACGCCCTGCGCGGCCTCTGCGGCGTTGACGACGTTGTCCGCGGTGACCGGATCGTCGGACATGGCCAGGCGGTCCACGAGCGTATCGACACGGAACCCGGTGGTGGTGCTGGCGGTGTTTCCGGCCGCATCGGTGGTGGCCACGGCGACCAGCGCGTCGTACTGGCCCGCCGGGATTTCCGCGGCGGTGAAGCTGGCGGTCCAGTTGCCCGCCGCATCGACGCTGGCGGCGCGCGCGGTGCCCTCGAAGGTCACGGTGACGCTGCCGCCGGGTTCGGTGGTGCCGGTCAGGACAAGTCCGTCCGACGCCTCTGCGGCGTTGACGACGTCGTCGCCCTCGACCGCCGCTCCGCTGACGCCGAAATTCAGCACTTCGGTATCGACACGGACAGAGTCCGTCCGGGTCAGCGTGTTCCCCGCCGGATCGGTGATCGTGGCGGTGATCTGTGCTTCGTGTGTGCCCGGCGTGATCTCACCGGCGGCATAGGTGGCGCGCCAGATGCCGGTGCTGTCGGTGCGTACGGAATGGGTCACACCGTCCAAGGTCACTTCCACCATCTGTCCCGGCTCTGAGGTGCCGGTCAGCGTCACGCCGTCGGCGCGTTCGGCGGCGTTGATGATGTCGTCGCCCTCGACCGGATCGGGGCTGATGGTCAGCGTGCCGGCCTCGGTGTCGATGGCGACGCTCTGGGTCAGCACCTCGGTGTTGCCTGCCGCATCGGTGCTGCTGGCGGTCAGCGTCACGCTGCGCTCGCCGCTGGGCAATTCCGACGCGCCGAAGGTCACGCTCCAGCTGCCATCGGCGGCCACGGTCGCGGGCCGCGACACACCGTCGAGGGTCAGGGTCACGGTGCCGCCCGGTTCGGTCGTGCCGGTCAAGGTCAGCCCCTGCGCCGCCTCGGCCGCGTTGATCACGCCATCGGACCCGCCGGGGGTCGAGGTGATGGCGAAGTTGCGCACCAGCGTGTCGATATCGACGCTACCGCTGGCCGTGCTGCTGTTGCCCGCAGCATCGGTGGCGGTGGCGGTGACGGGCACCGCCCGTTCGCCGGTCGGCACCTCGTTGGCAGAGAAGGTCGCGCTCCAGCTGCCGTCGGCGGCGACGGTCGCAGGCCGCGTCGCGCCGCCCATTTGCACCAAAACGGTGCTGCCGGGCTCTGCCTCGCCGGTGAGGGTCACGCCATCCGCACGTTCCGCTGCGTTGACGGTGCCGTCGCCTTCGACCGCCGCCGTGTCGATGGAGACCGAGGTTTCGGTGTCGACGGCAAAGCTGTCGGTGGCGCTGCTGACGTTGCCGGCGGCGTCGGTTGCGGTGGCCGTGGCGGTGACGCTCTGCGTGCCCTGCGGGATCTCGTTGGCGCCGAAGGTGACGCTCCAGGCGCCGCTGGCGGCGACGGTGGCCGGGCGTGTGACCCCGCCGATGCTGACCTCGACGCTGGAGCCGGGTTCGGAAATACCCGTCAGGGTCACGCCATCGGCGCGTTCCGCCGCGTTGACGATATCGTCGCCCTCGACCGCGATGGCGTCGAAATCGACAAATCCCTCGGTATCGACGCGGAAGGTGCCGCTGGTGGTCGCCGAGTTCCCGGCCGCGGTCTCGGCGGTCACGGTGGCGGTGACATCGCGCGACCCCGCCGGTAGGTCGGCGGCGGCAACCGTTACGCTCCAGCTGCCGTCGCTCTGCGCCGTCGTGGTGTGTGTCGTGCCGGCCAGCTCGATTGCGACCGACGACCCCGCCTGCGCGGTGCCGGTGAGCGCGACGCCGCCATCGCGTTCCGCCGCGTTGACGGTGCCGTCGCCGCCGACGGAGGCGTGATCGAAGGTCACCGACGCGGTGGTGTCCACCTGGACCGTGGCGCTTTCCGTATAGCTGTTCCCGGCAGCGTCCTGCGCCGTCATGGTGATCGTCGCGTCGTAGACGCCCGCGGCGATGCCGCCGGTCGGAACCGTGACCGACCAGGTGCCCGCCTCGCTCGCCGTGGTGGTATAGTCCACGGATTGAAAGCTGACCGTCACCGAGGCCCCCGCTTCGGCCGAGCCGGTGATCTCGACGCCCGCCGCGGCCTCTGCGGCGTTGATCACGCCGTCGCCCGCGGTGTTCGCGTCGATGCTGCCGCCGATCTCGGTATCGACCCGGAACGCCTGCGACACAGTGCTGGTGTTGCCCGCCGCATCCGTGGCCGTGACCACCACCTCGGTGGCATAGGTCCCGGTCGCCAGATCGCCCGGACCGAAGGTCACCGACCAGTTGCCCGTGGCATCGACCGTCGCGTCGAGCGACGTGCCGCCGACGGTCACCACGACCGTCGATCCCGGCTGCGTCGTGCCGCTGAAATCGGTGCCGCCGGCGTGCTCCTCGGCGTTGACGATATCGTCGCCCTGGATGGCGTCACCCGACAGGGTCACCGTGCTGATCGTGTCGACCTCGACCTGCGACGTGGCCTGGCTGGTGTTGCCCGCCGCATCGACGGTGCTGGCGCTGATATCCGCCATGTATTCGCCGCCGGCGAAATCGCCCGACCCCACAGTAACCGTCCAGATGCCCTCTGCATCCGTGGTCACCTCGTGGGTGACGTCGCCGAAGACGACGGACACCACCGCGCCGGCATTGGACGTGCCGGTGATTTCGAAGCCGGCATCGGCATCGGCACCGTTGATCAGGTTGTCGGCCCCGACCGGATCGATGGTCAGCGGATGCGGCACGGTGTCGATATCGACCGCGTCGGAAATCACGGTCTGGTTGCCAAAATCATCCGTGGCGATGATTTGGATCGCCTCGGAATACTCGCCTTCGGGGAGGACCGTGGAATCGAAGCTGATCGACCAGGCGCCGCCTTCCGAGACCACCGCATCGTAGCTCGTCCCGTCGACGACGACGACGACTGTCGCCCCCGGCTCGACGGTTCCGGTGATCGTGGCGCCATCGCTGTGATCTTCGGCATTGACGATGTCACCGGTGGACTGCGTACCGCTGTCCACGTCGCAATTCGGCGGCGTCGTGTCGATGGTGATGGTGGGACCAGTCAATTCCGTCTCGGTCCCGTCGGGATCGGTCACGAACACCTCGATCGGATAGGACCCGTCGACCGGGAAGCTCTCGTTCTCGAAGTCGATGCTCCAGCCGCCGTCCGGATCGACGATGCCAGACCCGGTTTCTTCGCCGATGGTCACGACCACTTCGGAGCCGGGCTCCCCCGTTCCGCCGACCGTAATGACAGGCTCATCCCCGCCACCGATGCTGACGTTGCCATCGGGTGTGACGATCTGCGGCACCGCCGGTCCACCGCCTCCACCGCCGGACCCGGTGCCGTCGCCGCCACCGCCGCCGTTGCCATTTTCGCCGCCGCTGCCGCCATCACCGGTCCCAACGCCATGGGTGTCGTCGTCGCCATTGCCACCGCCGCCACTGCCACCGCCGCCCGCGGCACCCAGCAAAGCCGCACCGGCCAGCGCGGCGCCTCCCGCAGCTCCCGCGGTCCCCAGCCCGCCAAGGCCCAGCAGCCCCGCCGCCAGCATGCTGACCTCTTCGTCCTCGGCAGGCGCCGCCTCGGCCAGCACCTCGGGCCGATCCATGAAGATCAGTTCGTCCGACGGGCTCCACTTGCCCCAGGCTTCGGTCGGGCCGTAGCCGGCATACAGCGTTCCGCCTTCCGCCGCTTCGAAGGTCACCTCGTTGAGCACGCCGTCGGCGCTGAGAAACAGCCTGTTCGCCGCCTCGCCGGCATCGGCGAAATACCCTTCGATCACGATCACCCGGCCATCCGCCAGGGTGATCAGCAGATCATCGCCAGCCCGGTCGTATCCACGCAGATCGCTTTGCCGCAGGTTCAGGGAAATTTCTTCGCCGTTGCCCGCCGGGATCGTGGACCCCTGCTCTGCGCCGCCGACGGAACCGTAATGGGTTGCGCCCGCACGTGTACGGGCTACGAAATCAATCGCATTCATGATAACACCGCTCTACCTCGTGGCAGCATTTTCGCCGCCTTGTTAATTTGCCGCAGAAATACCGCAATCGATTGTCTTTCGCCAGAGATTTTAGGTAGACGATCTGATTTTTTGCCCTAGGGGCGGTGCAAATATATCGCGTATCCGTCGCAGCCAGGCACAATTAGTTGATATTCTTTCAAGGACTTATGCCCACCCGCTTCGCAAGTCTTGCGCCCTCGGTCGCCGCCCGGACACGCGGCGGGCGGTTCCGGACTGACTCGGTCGCGCCCCAACGCTCCGCCGCTTTTGCCGGACAAGGGATTGCCGTTTTCGGCTCTTGCCACTTGACGCGCGCGCCCGAACCGGGTCCGGCTGGATGCACCTTTGGCGCGCGCGGCGGCTCCGCCCGCCAGAGGCACACGTCAGCCGGGCGTGCCACCCGACGCAGGAGCAGATGCCGATGGAGCGGATTTCCCTGACCCCCGATCTGAGCCTCAGCCGCATCGTCTACGGCCTGTGGCGGCTCGGCGACTCCGATGACACCGCCCCCGAGCGCGTGCGCGACAAGATCGCCGCCTGTCTCGACCAGGGCATCTCCAGCATGGATCTCGCGGATATCTACGGCGGCTACACGACCGAAGGCGTGTTCGGCGATGCGCTGACCCCGGACCTGCGCGCGCGCATGGAGATCGTCACGAAATGCGACATCGTGGCCCCCGAGGGTCGGCATGCCGCGGCGCGGGTCAAACATTACGACACGTCCCGAGCGCATATCTTCGCCTCGGTCGATCACTCCCTGCGCGTGATGCGCTGCGAGGTGATCGACCTCCTGCTCCTGCACCGGCCCGATCCGCTGATGGACCCGCAGGAAACCGGCGCGGCGCTGGACGACCTCGTGACCGCGGGAAAGGTCCGCGCGGTCGGCGTGTCGAACTTCCGGCCCTGGGACTGGTCTCTGCTGCAATCGGCGATGACGACCCCGCTCTGCACCAACCAGATCGAGATTTCGTTGCTGGAACTTTCGTCCCTGACCAACGGCGACCTGGCCTTCATGCAGGAACGTCGCATTCCGCCGATGGCCTGGTCGCCGCTGGGCGGCGGCGACCTTTTCTTCGACACACGGCACGCGGCGCTGCGCCAGACGCTTGAACGCATCGGCGCGGACCAGGGGGTCGACGAAACGGCGGTGGCCATCGCCTGGCTCTTGGCCCATCCGGCCCGCATCCTACCTGTGCTCGGCACCAACAACCCGGACCGCATCGGACGTATCGGCGACGCCGCCAAGGTCAGCCTTGACCGGCAGGACTGGTTCGAGGTCTATAGCCACGCCCTCGGCCAAGAGGTCGACTGATCGCCGGGGCGCCTTGTACCGCGACACGAAAGGTCATCCGTGACAGCACCCGAACAGCATTTCGACCCCGCATCCCATGACAGCCGCGCCTTCCGCGACGCGCTGGGGCGGTTCGGCACCGGCGTCACCGTTGTCACCTGCGCCACGCCCGACGGTCCGCTGGGCATCACCGCCAACAGCTTTGCCAGCGTGTCGCTCGACCCGCCGCTGGTGCTCTGGGCGCCCGCCAAGGCGTCGTCGCGCTATCCGTTCTACTCCGCCGCCGATCATTTCGCGATCCACGTAATGGGTGCGGAGCAATCGGCGCTCTGCACGGGGTTCGCGCGCAGCGGCGATGCCTTCGACCGCTTCGACTGGGAGGAAAGCGAAAGCGGCGTGCCCCTGCTGGGGGGCTGCCTCGCGCGGTTCGAATGCACCCGCACCGCCGAACACGATGCCGGAGACCACACGATCATCGTCGCCCGCGTCACCCGGGTCAGCACCCGCGCCGGCGAGCCACTGCTGTTCTTCGGCGGCAGCTACGGCGGCTTTGCCCCGACGGATTGAGTCCCGCAGACGTCCGCACGGGCGGATAAGGGCGCGCCGCGGCAGCACCCCCTATACATCCGCGTCAAGACGGACTAGGGCAGCGCCTTGGCCGACCGACCGGCCGCGACACTTCTCAAGGCTGCCATGATCCAGACCCTCGCCGACGCCCTGGCCGAAAAAGGCTACGATACGCTCACCCCGGTGCAGGAGGCGGTGACCGATCCCGCGCTTGCGGGCCGCGACATGCTGGTCTCGGCGCAGACCGGATCTGGCAAGACAGTGGGCTTCGGCCTCGCCATCGCCGACACGCTGCTGGACGGCGCAGAGCATATGGGTCCCGCCGCCGCCCCGCTGGCGCTGATCGTGGCCCCCACCCGCGAACTGGCCTTCCAGGTCATGCGCGAGATCACCTGGCTCTACGCCCGCACCGGGGCCGTCGTCGCCACCTGCGTCGGCGGCATGGACATGCGCGGCGAAAAGCGCAGCCTCGAACGCGGCGCGCATATCGTGGTGGGCACGCCGGGCCGCCTGCGCGACCACATCCAGCGCGGATCTCTGGACCTCGGGTCCATCCGTGCCGTGGTGCTGGACGAGGCCGACGAGATGCTCGACCTCGGCTTTCGCGAAGACCTCGAATTCATGCTCTCCGCCGCGCCCGAAGACCGGCGCACGCTGATGTTCTCGGCCACCGTTCCCAAGATGATCGCGACGCTGGCGCAGACCTACCAGACCGACGCCGCACGGGTGAACACCGCCACCGGCGCGTCGCAGCATGCCGACATCACCTACCAGGCGTTGAACGTCGCCCAGCACGACGTCGAACACGCGGTGATCAACCTGCTTCTGTTTCATGACGCGCAGAACGCCATCGTCTTCGCCAACACCCGCGCCATGGTCGCGCGGCTGACCGCCCGCCTGGCCAACCGCGGCTTTGCCGTGGTGTCGCTGTCCGGCGAGTTGTCGCAGTCCGAACGCACCCACGCGCTGCAAGCCATGCGCGACGGTCGCGCCCGCGTCTGCGTCGCGACCGACGTCGCCGCCCGCGGCATCGACCTGCCCAACCTCGATCTCGTGGTGCATGCGGAACTGCCCAGCAACTCCGAAACACTGCTGCACCGCTCGGGCCGGACAGGGCGCGCCGGGCGCAAGGGCCTGTCGGCGCTGATCGTGCCGCCCAAGGTCCGGTCTAAGGCCACGCGCCTGCTGAAATTCGCCAAGCTCACCGCCGACTGGACCGTGCCGCCCTCGGTCGACGACATCGCCCGGCGCGAGGAAGAGCGGCTCATGAACGATCCCGCCTGGACCGAAGCCCCGTCCGAGGCCGAAGCCGCCTTTGCCGCCAAGCTCACCGAGCGGTTCACGCCCGACCAGATCGCCGCCGCCTATCTGCGGCTCTACCAGTCCCGCCGCTCCGCGCCCGAGGACCTGTCGCCGCCTGACGCGCGGGAAGCAAAGCCCGAGCGCAAACCACGCGACTTCGGCCCCTCGGTCTGGTTCCGCCTGTCGGTGGGCCGCAACGACCGGGCCGAGCCGCGCTGGCTGCTGCCACTGCTCTGCCGCGCGGGCAATATCGACAAGGACGCGCTTGGCGCGATCCGCATCCAGGACGACGAAAGTTTCGTCGAACTGTCGGCTGATGCGCTGGACCGCTTCACCACCGCCACCGCATCGGGCACGCTCGAGGACGGCATCACCCTGACCCGGCTCGACACCGCGCCCGATCTCGCCGCGCCGCCGCGCCGCGCGCCGAAAGGCGACACGCCCCGGCGCGAAGGGCCGAAACCACATCGCGGCAAACCGCGCCACCCCGACCACGGTCACGCAACGAAGCCTGCAGATGCGGCACCTTCAAGCAAGCCCGCCAATGTCGCGCCCGCGCAGCCGACTCCGGTCGCCACAGAACCCAAACCCGCCGCAAAATCGGCACCGCGCAAATCCGGCGCTGCACATCCGGCGCCGAAGACCGAGGCGAAGTATTCCAAGCCCGGCAAGAAGCCCTTCGAAAAGTCCGGCAAGGCCCCGGGCGGTCCCGGCGGCAAGGGCAAACCGCCGTCGAAAGGCAAACCCTGGGACGCCAAGGGCAAACCCGGTGCCGCGAAATCTTCCGGGCCGAGAACCACGGCATCCGAAAAACCGAAACCCAAGGCGTCCGACACCTCCAAACGCTTTACCCCGCCGGGCAGCAAAGCCGGCGGCGGTTCGAAACGCCCTTCCCGGCCGGGCGGCACCGAGGCGCCGCGTCGCAGGAAGTAAGCGTTGCTGCAGCCTCGCTCCGGCTTACATCAACGGACGTGTCGGCAGCTCCGGGTTCTCGATCAGGGCCAGCTCTTCCAGCCGCGCAAGGTTCGGCACGGACAATTTGCCGTCCGACCATGTGGCCAACTGCCGTTCGCGGAGCTTCGCCAAGGTCTTGTTGGTGTGAACGAGCGACAGTCCAAGCGCATCCGCGAGGTCCTGCTGGCGATAGGGCAGCCGCACGAGGTCCCCCGCCGCGGGTGTGGTCGCCTTCAAACGGCGGAAAATGCGGGCCAAAGCCCACGACATACGCTCCAGCGCGGACTTCTGGCCCACCGACGTAAGCGCCTCGCCCAGAAACCGTTCTTCCGTTGCGGCAAGCCAGGCCAGGTCAAAGCCGCGATCCGGAATTGTCCGGAACAGGGACCACAGTTCCTTCCGGTCGAAAACGCAAAGTTTCATCGCGGTGGTCGCTTCGACGGAATGCGTCATCTCTTTCATGACGCCAGCCTGCAAGCCAAGGAAATCTCCCGGAAAAACAAAGGAAATCACCTGTCGGCTGCCGTTTTCCAGAAGCTTGTAGCGCAGCCCCATGCCGCTGAGCGCCGTATAAAGCTGCGGCGCGTTCGACCCTTCCGACAAAAGTGGGGTGCCCGGCTCGACCTCCATCTCGCCGACCTTGAAACGCTGCATGAATTCCAGCGTCTCGGAACTCATCTTGTGAAAGAGATCGGACTTGCGCAGCGGACAATTTATACATTTGACGGACATAATACCCTCTTCCTATGTCCTAGTTTAATGCCTGCTGACGCAGTTCTGTTCCATATGAACCATGGCAACAGTTGAATCGATTCAGATACCGAAGGGAAATCACATGACGCACCGCCAGGGGCGGTCTTTCGCCGTCGTGTGCGCGGAGCCTTTCGTGGGCGAGGACGCCGCCGAAGCGATCGTCGCGGTTTATCCCGATGCGCAGGTCAAGCTGGTACAGTCCCTCGACGATGCCGCCGCTTACCTCGCCGAAAGCGAGGATGTCGGTGGGGCCGTCGTGATTTCTCCGCGCCAGGATATCAGCCGTTCGGGCCTTGCCCTGCAACTGGCGACCTGGGATGCGCCGCTGTTCGTGATCACCAACAAACCGGACGTCCTGGGCGACATGCCCTGCCGTATTTGGCTCGCCAAGCAGCCCTTTACCAACGAAACCATCGCGGAACTTCTCAGGTCCGGAGAGATGGGCGTCTGATGGGACGTTCCAAGCAGGTGCGAAGCGCCGCATAGGATACCGCAACGCGCCTTGCCCCCTGCGTCAGGAGGCCTTGAGCAGCTTGGCGATGCCCGGCTGCTTGCGCGGTCTCTTGGCCAACCCCTTCAGCAATTCGGACAGGTCGGGTTCATCCACCTGCTTTGCCGCCGCTTTCGCGGAAAACCATTTGCGCCGCCGCTCGCCTCGCTCTTTCCAGGTCTTCAAAAGTTTTTCGACCATCATCGGATAGACCCGCACACGGCACGGCACGATCTGCCCGTCATCCATGATCTTGGGATAGCGGTAGGTTCCCAGCAGTTCATTCGAGATATAGCCCTTCGCGCCCGCTTCCTCGAGCGCT
Source organism: Thalassococcus profundi (assembly GCF_003344785.1). GTDB lineage: Bacteria > Pseudomonadota > Alphaproteobacteria > Rhodobacterales > Rhodobacteraceae > Puniceibacterium > Puniceibacterium profundi. Next base: position 44,101 of record NZ_QPMK01000011.1, read on the forward strand.
TCGATCTCGGCGGCGGCCCAGGGTTTGTAGCCGTCCATCGTCCATCCCTTGGGCATCACCCAACGGCCGGTGTCCCGCGACGTGATCAAAAGGATCTGCAGGTCGTCACGCTTGCTCCAGCGAATGGGCAAAGCTGCGATCTGTTCTCCGGTTTCAGGCATTGCAGTCCATTTTTCTGTTATGTTCTTTCGACCTGCTGCGTCTGGATATGGTATAGCATCCGCAATAAAACGCAAGGAGCAGTAAATTTGTGGATAACTTTTAAACCCTAAATCGGGCTGGTTAGGACAATATGAATTTTTCCATCAACCTTCGTGCATCACCCAATACCGGATAAACGCCCCTGACGCGAAGATTGTTCCGGCGTTTCCTGGCATCACCTTGATCGGATGTGCGACCTGTGGAACAGTCTTGCAAGCCATGCCGCTCAAAATGAGGCAATATGCGGCGTGCTTTTTTCAACTCGCTGTTTTCGCTTTAACACGTTTTTGGATTTCACGCACAATTTCCCGGCGCAAACGGACGTCCGCCAGAGAGCTCAGGCGCAAGGCACACCGGACACGTCGACCTCTGCCCCACGTCCTGAGGAAAAGCTATTCAATTATCGAGAGTCGCATGACCACATACAAAACGCCCGGCGTTTACATCGTTGAAAAGAATGCATTTCCGAATTCGGTCGTCGAGGTGCCAACGGCTGTGCCGGCCTTTCTGGGCTACACGGAACGCGCCGATCGCGACGGCTCGGACCTCACCGGGGTGCCGACGCGGATCAGCAACATGGCAGAGTTCAAGGCTGTTTTCGGCGGTCCGCCCCCGCGCCTGATCTTGCGGACGGTGCGCGCGGACAAGACCGCCGTCTATGCGTACCAAGGCCAGACCTTCTACCTGTTCGACGCGATGCGGATCTTCTTCGACAACGGAGGCGGCCCCTGCTGGATCGTGTCTGTCGGCTCGTATGAAACCGAGAGGCCCGGCAAGGACCAGTTCTCCGACGCGATCTGGTCGGCGCTCGCCGCTGAAGCGGAGCCGACCATGGTTGTCGTGCCCGACGCGGTGGCGCTGGGAAAACCCGACTGCACGGCCATCTCCGAACGGATGATGCGCGAATGCGCCGCGCTGCAATCGCGCGTTGCGATCCTCGATATCTGGAACGGCGACGACCCCGACATCGCCAAGGTCATCTCCGGACCTGACGGGTTCCGCAACACCGTGGAGCTCGGCGATCAGCCCAGCTTTGGCATGGCTTATTATCCGTGGCTCAACACGACACTCACCGTGGCGGAAGAGGTGGATTTCACCAACCTGAGCGACGACAGCCGCAAGACCCTGAAAACCGAGATCGACGCGGAACAGACCCACCTGGCCGAAGCCGCGAACATGGCAGCGGCGGAGCAGGACATCCTCGACATCGTCGCGCGGCTGACCAAACCGCCGTCCGAAGATCACCCTGCGTCAGAGACCCATCAGGCGCTGATGGCGATCAGCCCGCATTACGTCCAAGCGATGCGGGGCGTGCTCAGGGCGATCAACGTGCTGCCGCCCAGCGGCGCCATGGCGGGGGTCATCGCCCGCATCGACAACACTGTCGGCGTGTTCAAGGCGCCGGCCAACACCGGTATCGCGTCGGTCGCCTCGCCCTGCGTGCCGATGTCCTCGGAACAGCAGCAGGATCTGAACATGCCGCTCGACGGCAAGGCGGTGAATGCCATCCGCACCTTCGAAGGGCGCGGCGTGCTAGTCTGGGGGGCACGTACGCTCGACGGCAATTCACAGGATTTCCGCTACATCAACGTGCGCCGCACCCTGATCATGCTGGAACAGTCGATCTTCTACGCCGTGCAAGCCTATGTCTTTTCTCCCAACGACGCAGGCACCTGGCAGACCGTGCAGACCATGATCGCGAATTTTCTCGACGGCCAGTGGAAACAGGGCGCGCTGGCCGGTGCCACACCGGCAGACGCCTATGACGTGAGCGTAGGTCTCGGTTCGACCATGACCGCCAGCGACATCCTCGACGGATACATGCGCGTCACGGTGCGGGTCGCGATCAGCCGCCCGGCGGAATTCATCGTCATCACCTTTCAGCAGAAGATGCAGACATCCTGAGATGTGTGGCCGAAGAATATGGGCCATGGAAGCGACGAAAGCCCTGTCGGGCCGCGTCCGAAGGTCTGCTTCAACGTCGCACCGCACGTCGGGACGCTTGTGACCTGGGCCGATCTGCGCAACGGTATCGCACGCGAACCGGCGCAATCGCGCGTTTCGTGATCCGCCGCCGAAAAAGGGCCGTCGCGCCATGATCGAGTCAAAGTTGACCTTGCGGCCCCGCGCCAGCGAACCGCCCGGACGCACCCGGACGCTTGGCGGGATCGGGCACGTCACGGCAAACTTGTCGGCCTTGGGGTGCCCTGCGCGTGTTCGACCAAGCTGCCATGCCTCCGGCTCAGATCCCCAGCGCAAGCCAAACCTTGTTCGAAAGCGGGTCGTCGAAGATCGGCCCCGCCCCGGCGCGTTACCTCTTCCTGCCGCGGCACGCGCGACCGCTCACTGTTGCAGGGCACATCGCGTGTTTCGCCGCGACAGCGCCGGGCGCGAACGCCACGCCGTCCGCAGTCGAGAGCCCCTGCAAACCGCTGCCCAAAGAAGACCAGACCGGCGCGACAGGGTCGTCGTTCCCCGCACGCGCGCCGGAGCCGTGCAAAGGCCCGCCGCGCCAACCGGCGGAGCCGACCGATGACCCGCAGCGTGCACTACAAACCCTTTCTGAGCCTCGCGCTGCGCCACGGCTACTACACCGGCGGGACCGCCCGCAGCCTCACCCTGGCCCCGACCGCGATCACGGCCAACGTGTTGTCGGGCCATCTGTGCCGCCTGCGCGCCACCCCCGGATTGGCCGAGATCTGGTACGCCGAAGAGACCGGCATCGCCCCGGCGCTGGACTTGCCCGATGGCACGATCCTCGGCTTCACCCTGCCCAGCAGCGATCCGGACTTCTTCGTCGTGACGGAGCCCGTCTGGCCGGGCGAGTTGTCACCGGATGATTGCCTCTACCTCTCGAACAAGGGGCGCACCGCGGACGACCCGGTGTCCCTGCCCGCAACGGGCGCAACGGTCTTGCCGGCGCGGCCGCGCGGCTTTCCGCGGCCCGAGGACGCTTCGGGCCGGCTGAGCCTTGTGCGCTGGTTCGACGACACCGCGGTCTGGCAGGAACCGCAAGGGCTGCCGCCCGCAGCCCCGATCAACCTGTCGGATGTGACGGCGGACGGGCGGTATCTGCTGATGGCGGACGACGCGGTGGTTCTGGACTTTTACCTGACCGCCCTCCCCGCCGCGCAAGTGCCCATTGCGCTGGAACTGGGATGGGCCCCGCCGCGCCACGCAGCGGATCTGCCACGGCGGGCCGAGATCGGGGTCGACGCACGACGCGGAACCTGGGTCTACCACGTCGCATCGTCGGACCCGTTGGAGGAGACGAAACCCCTCCGTATCGTCGACGCTGAAGGCAACAGCCCATTCGGCGAGGGTGTGGTCGAGAAAATCGGCGGATCGCCGGCTGTTACATTCCGCTCTCTGGCACCGCTGGATATTCGGGAAAGCTACTCCGCCGAAGACCGGCTGATGCTGGAAATACACGAAGCCGGCACGCAGGCGCCCAAGACGATCCCGCTGCCGCTTGCCGGGCCGGGGAACATCGCCAAGCGACAGGACCGGTTTGATTTCGAAATGTACGTCACGCTCTGAAAGCTGTCAGAACGCCGGTCTCATGGACACCGGATCAGATAGGTCGATATTCCCGAATCGTGCCTTGGCGCCGGAAAATCGCAGGGCGTGTGCCCCTGTCGGTCGCGCCGGTTCCCGCACGCGGGGACCGTTCCGCCTCAGCCCTTGGCTTCGAGCGCGTCGAGCCGCGCCTTGAGCGCTTCGTTCTCTTCGCGGGCCTTCTGGGCCATCGCCCGCACCGCGTCGAATTCCTCGCGCGTCACGAAATCGCGGTCTGCCAGCCAGCGGTCGATCATGGATTTCATCGCCGTCTCGGCTTCATCCTTGGCGCCCTGAGCCACGCCCATCGCGTTGGTCATCAGCTGGGACAGGTCATCGAACACCTTGTTGCGCGTCTGCATGTCATTCTCCATCTTCGGTTGCCCTCTATATGGAGGCGCAGGGGCAAAGTCTCAAGGTTGACTTCTTTCGCGCGGCATAGTCTCAGATCGCGCATGTATGCCGCGATCCCTTTCCCGCCCCTGTCACCCGAGCTTGTGTCCTTCACGGTTTTCGGGATCGAAATCGCGCTGCGCTGGTACGCGCTGGCCTATATCGCCGGCATCCTGATCGGCTGGCAGCTGGCGGTGGCGACGGTCAAACGCCCGACGCTGTGGCCGCGCGACACGCCGCCGATGACGCCCGCGCAGGTCGAGGAGTTGCTGACCTGGGTCATCCTTGGCGTGATCCTCGGCGGCCGGCTGGGTTTCGTGCTGTTCTACCAGCCGGGCTACTATTTCGCCAATCCGGCCGAGATCCTGATGATCTGGCAGGGCGGCATGTCGTTCCACGGCGGGCTCATCGGCGTGGTGCTCGCGGCGCTGATCTTCGGCCTGCGCCAGGGCCTGCCGGTGGCGTCGATGGCTGACATGATGGCGCTGGCGACACCGCCAGGGCTGCTCTTGGGCCGCATCTCGAACTTCATCAACGCAGAGCTTTGGGGCCGCCCCACCGAGCTGCCCTGGGGCGTGATCTTTCCGGGGGCGGCGGCGCAGGACTGCGGCGCCGCGGTGACCGGCCTGTGCGCGCGCCATCCCTCGCAGCTTTACGAGGCGCTGCTCGAAGGGCTGATCCTCGGCGCGCTGCTGCTTTGGCTGGCGTTCCGCCGTGGTGCGCTGAAACGTCCCGGACTGATCGCCGGGCTGTTCTTCGCGGGTTACGGGCTTGCCCGGTTCCTGGTGGAATTCGTCCGCCAGCCGGATGCGCAGTTCATCTCCGAAGGCAATCCGCTGGGACTTGCCTGGCATGTGGGCGGCTGGGGCCTGACCATGGGTCAGATCCTGTCGCTGCCGATGCTGCTGGGCGGGCTCGCGGTCGTCCTCTGGACGCGCCGCCGCACATGACCGCGCTGCGCGATATCATCGCCGCACAGATCGCCCGGACCGGCCCGCTCACCATCGCGGACTACATGACGCTTTGCCTGCTGCACCCAGAGCATGGTTATTACACCACCGGCAATCCGCTGGGCGCCGCAGGGGATTTCGTCACCGCGCCGGAAATCAGCCAGATGTTCGGCGAATTGCTTGGCCTCGGCCTCGCGCAAAGCTGGCTGGACCAGGGCGCGCCGACGGCCTTCGTGCTGGCCGAACTTGGCCCGGGCCGGGGCACGCTCATGGCCGACATCCTGCGCGCCACGGCAAAGGTGCCCGGGTTTCACGCCGCGGCACGGCTGCACCTCGTCGAAGTGGCGCCGAAACTGCGCGCCGAACAGGCCAGGGCGCTCGCCGCGCGTTCCCCGGCCTGGCACGACAGCGCCGACGCCCTGCCGGACGATTTGCCGCTGTTCCTCGTTGCGAATGAATTCTTCGATGCCCTGCCGATCCGCCAGTTCCTGAAGGACGACACCGGCTGGCGCGAGCGGATGGTCGGGCTGGCAGAGGGTCAACTGGCCTTCGGCCTGACTCAGCCCAGCCGCATCGCCACGCTGGAGCCGCGATGGAACGGCACCGCACAGGGCGACCTGGTCGAGACCTGCGGCGCCGGGGCCGCCATCGCCACCGCCATCGGCACCCGCATCGCGCGGAACGGCGGTTCGGCGCTGATTGTCGACTACGGGCACTGGGCCAGTACCGGCGATACCTTCCAGGCGGTGCGGGCCCATGACAAGACCGACCCGCTGGCTTCGCCGGGCGCTGCCGACCTCACCGCGCATGTGGATTTTGCAGCGCTGGCCGGGGCGGTCCCCTGTGCTCACAGCCCCATGACCGCGCAGGGCGTATTCCTTGAACGGCTGGGAATCGCGCAGCGGGCGCAGGCGCTGGCAGCCGGCCTCGACGGCGAGCGGTTGAGCGCCCATGTAGCGGCACATCGCCGGTTGACCCACCCCGAAGAAATGGGGACGCTGTTCCAGATTCTCGGATTTTTCCCTCAGGGTGCGGCACCGCCGCCCGGACTGGACCCATGACGCTCGAAATCATCACATCCGACGCACTCGCACCGATGCGGCACGGGTTCTTCACCCGCAGGGGTGGCGCGTCCTCGGGAGTCTTCGCTGGGCTGAACTGCGGCACCGGCAGTTCCGACCAGCGCGAAATCGTGCAGATCAACCGCGCCCGCGTCGCCGCGGCGATGGATGTCCCCGAAGAGGCGCTGGTCACGGTCCACCAGGTGCATTCGGCGGATGTCGTCACGGTGTCGGCGCCGCTCAACGGCAGCCGACCCAAGGCCGACGCACTGGTCACCGCGACCCCCGGCATCGCGTTGGCGGTGCTGACGGCCGATTGCCAGCCGGTGCTCTTTGCCGATCCGCAGGCGGGCGTCGTGGGTGCAGCGCATGCGGGCTGGCGCGGCGCGCTCGACGGCGTTCTGGACGCCACCGTGGCGGCGATGACCAACCTCGGCGCGCAGCCCGAAAACATCCGCGCGGTGATCGGCCCGTCGATCAGCCAGCGCGCCTACGAGGTCGGGCCGGAGTTCTTCGAGAGCTTTCTTGACGAGGACCCGCAGAACGGCCGGTTCTTCGCCGGTGGCGAAAACGACCGGATGCATTTCGACCTGCCGGGGTTCGGCCTCTACCGCCTGCGCCAAGCCGGGGTCGGCCTGGCGGAATGGACGCGGCACTGCACCTATTTCGATCCCGAAAGGTTCTATTCCTACCGCCGCGCTACCCACCAAAAAGAAGCGGACTATGGCCGTCTGATGTCGGTCATCCGCCTGTAAGGCCGCCGTTCAGTGCGCGTGGCGCAGGAAGACCGCCGCCCCGCGCCGCGCCGCCATGGCCCAGTCCATCTGGCCGTCGGTTTCCACCGCACAGGGCCGCACCCCGCGCAGCCGCGCCAGAGCCTCGTCCGGTGCCTCTCCGGCCTCGATCATCAGCCGCAACGCCACCATGCCGGACCGCCCGCAGCCGCCCCGGCAATGCACCAGCACCCGGCCGCCGCCCATGAGCGCCCGCACCGCCGAGTCGCGAACCGCGGGCCAGCGCTCTTCGAAATCCGCGTCGGGCGCGCCGAAATCCTCCAGCGGCAGATGCACCCAGCGCGTGCCCTTGTCGTGCAGATGCGCGCCGAGGTCCTGCGCCCCCACCGCCACCATCTCGGCCAGGGTGGTCAGCGACAGCACCATCGCGGGCGCCCAGCCGTGAATATGCTCGAGGTCCCCGGCATAGTCGCCGTCCGATCCGGGCAGCGGCGCGATGGCGAGGATACCGCCGCCGACAGGGACTGCGTGGATCACCGTCATCGGCTCAGAGCCTTTCCGCCCCGAAGGTATCGCAGGCCGCGACCTCGCCCTGTTTGTAGCCGCGCGCGAACCAGCGCGAGCGCTGTTCCGACGTGCCGTGGGTGAAGGTATGCGGCTGCGGCACCCGGCCCGCGCGCTTCTGCAGGTAGTCGTCGCCGATCCGCCGCGCGGCGTTCAGCGCCTCGTCCAGATCGCCCGGCTCCAGCAGCCCGTCCACCGACCGCGCCCAGACGCCCGACAGGCAATCGGCCTGCAATTCCAGCCGCACGGTCAGGGCGTTGGCCTCGGTCTGGCTGGCGCGCTGGCGCAGGGTGTTGACCTCGCCCAGGATACCCAGCTCGTTCTGCACGTGATGCGCGACCTCGTGCGCGATGACGTATGCCGCCGCGAAATCGCCCTTGGCGCCCAGCTGCTGGCTGAGCGTGGCGAAGAAATCGGTGTCGAGATAGGCCTTGGCATCCGCCGGGCAGTAGAACGGCCCGGTGGCGCCGCTGGCCCCGCCGCAAGGCGATTGCGTAACACCGGAATAAAGCACCATGGTCGGGGCCGAGTATTCGGCGCCCAACTGCTCCGCAAAGATGCGGTCCCAGACCCCTTCGGTCGTGCCCAGCACCCGCGCGCTGAAATCCGCCGCCTGCTGTTCGGCCTCGCTCAGATCGCGGGGAGCGGCGCTTTGCTGCGGCACCTGCTGCAGCAGCGGGGTCACGTCGATACCCGCAAAATAGCCGATCGCCAGCACGAGGATCAGGCCGACGCCGCCGATCCCGGCCTTGCCGCCCCCGCCGCTGCGCCGCCGGTCCTCGATGTTTCTGCTGCGCCGAACGCCTCTCAACCGCATGCGATCCCTCCCCGGATCCGTTCCGCGGCGATGATACACGACGCACCCGCGGGGTTAAGCGAAAACTCCCTACCCCGCGAGACTTGCGCGGTTCAGGCGACCCTCTCGGGATGCGCCTCGGCCCAGTCTTCCATCAGCGCGCGCAACCCGTCGTCGGCGGTGGTGCGCATCGACCGGCGCGGCAGCAGCGCCCCGGCCGCGAGCGCCATGTCGAGACAGGCTTCGTAATCGCACGACGTCTCCGCGCGGGCCGGATTGTTGGCGGCCCCGTGCAGGATGGTATCGACCAGCCCGCCGCCGTAGCCGTTCACATGCGCAACGTCCGGGCCAAGGTCGAGAAAAAGCCGCAGCGCCTCCGGCAGCCCGGCCCAGCCCGCCATCTGCACCGGCGTCAACCCCTGCGCATCCGGCTGGTCGAAGGGCAGACCGAGCGCCAGCAGGTGGCGGACATGATCCAGACGGTCCGGCATCGGCACGATCTCGTGCAGGATATCGCGGTAGGCCTCGGGAATATGTGCCGGATCGAGCGCGGAACCGGCGCTGTCCCGCCCCTCCGCAGCGGCCGCCAGAAGCGCCTCCTGCGGGGTCAACGCGACCGCCGCGACGCGCGCCTCGAGCCTCCGCGCCAGCGCCGCATGGCCGTGCACCCGCGCAAAGCCGTAGACCGACGCTCCGCGATACCGCCGCCCCGGATCGGCACCGTGTTTCAGCAACAGATCCACCATCTCCGGGCTGCAGCGCCGGCGCGCCGCCTGGTGCAGCGGCGGGACCACCCAGGGCTGCTCGCCGCCGACCTCGCCCGCGTTGAAGTCGTCGGCACGGGCGCCGTGCGCCAGCAACATCTCCACCGCCGCGACATCGTCGAAATCCATGGCCCGCAGCAGCGCGTTTGTGCCGTGAGGCGTCGCCCCGGCCTCCAGCAACATCCGCAGCCCCTCGTGATGACCGAGCTCGGTCGCGTGATAGAGCGACTCGCCGTCGTCGGGCGACGCGCCCTTGTCCAGGAGCCAGCGCCCCAACGCCATGTTGTCAGCATGGCCGATGGCCCCGTAAAGCGCCGACAGCCGGTGCGGATCGCCGGGATCGGGGGCGAAGCCGTCGTTCACATCGGCACCCGCGGCGACCAGCGCCTCGGCCACGGCGAGCATCTCGGTCTCGAGGTCCGGCCGCGCCTTGATCCAGCGCGAGAACGCCAGGTGCAGGATCGGACGCTTGGTGCCCGCCACGTCCGTGGCCAGCTTCGGCTCCCGAGCGAGGGCCGCGCGCACCGCGTCGATGTCGTAAAGCGCGACCTGCAAACCGAAAAAGCCCTGCGGCAGATCAGGCATTCGCACAAGCAGCGCCTCCGCCACGGCGGCCTGCCCGAGCTGGAGAGCAAGCCCCAGCCTTTGCGCCGCCGCCGCACGGTCGAGGCCGTGCAGCTCTGCCGAAAGCTTCAGTTTCGGCCAGCTGGCAAAGCCGTGCTCGCGGGCGACGACGTGCAGGGCGTCGGCATGTCTGAGCCTTTGCGGATCGGCCTTCGGCAGCACCGTGCGCAGACGGTAGAGCGCGCCGGGCTCGCCGGCGCGGCTCGCGCGGCGCAATGTCTTGGCCTCTCGGCGCAGCCTGTCGGGGGTAAGATCGGGTTCGGGGGCCGTGATACGGGCCATGGCAGGTTCCTCCTGGTGCCGCCCCGGGATCCGCCGTCAGGTGGGGCGCAGAAAAAACCGCATGTGATCGGTTCTCGTAAGCAGGTGCGCGACGCTTTCCGCGGATCGGGCGGCCCCCTGCAGGGCCGGTCCCAAGCCTAGCATCGGCGGCTCATCGGCGCAATCGCGGGATGGCGGGCGGGGCGACGCGCGCCCCGGCGCGCGAGCGGCCGCATGCCGTCCCGCGCCGACCTCAATGCGCCATGAACACCGGCACATCCGTCTGTTCGAGCATGTTGCGCGTGGCACCGCCCAGGATCGCTTCGCGGAACCGCGAATGGCCGTAGGCGCCCATGACGATCATCTGCGCCGCCGTGTCGCCCGCGTGGCGCAACAGCACGTCCGACACCCGGTTCCTGGTCTTGGCGAGGATGTCGATCTCGGCCTTCACGCCGTGGCGCGACAGATACTGCGCCAGCACGCCGCCCGGGTCGGACCGGTTCGGCCCCTGCCGCGGCGGATCGACCAGCACCACGTGCACCCGCTCGGCCCCGCGCAAGAGCGGCATCGCCGCGCGCACCGAACGCAGCGCCTCGGCGCCGCCGTTCCAGGCCACCAGCACCGATTTCGGCGCCACCATGGGCGTCGCGTCGTCGGGCACGACCATCACCGGCGTCAGCCCTTCGAACAGCGCGCCCTCGATCACCGGCTCGAGCTCGACGCCGTGATCCTTGCCATAGGGTTTCGGCAGCACCACGAGGTCCGAGAACCGCGCGCGCCCCGCCACCTGCTGACCGATCTGCGCCAGGATCGCCACATCCTCCTCCACGCCCCAGCGCAGATCGGTCCGGCCCAGCCACTCGCGCGCATGGGCGGCCAGGGCCTCGGCCTCGTCCTGCGCGCGGGCCAGGGTTTCGCGCATCACCATCGCGTTCGCCCCACCGTAGTAATAGCCCTGCTGGGTCCGGTCCACGCCGAGGCAGAGCACGTCCAGATGCGCGTCATGCGCCTGCGTCAGCTCGGCGGCATGTTCCATGGTCAGGTCGCCGAGTTTTTCGTCGCTGAGCACGGTCAGAATGGATTTGAAATGCATGGATCCTCCCTTTCGGTGGTTATGGCCCACCTTGCGCCCGCCACAATGACCGGTCCTTGACATGGGTCAAGCCACACGGCGTCCACGGAACACATCGCACACAAACATCGCGGCTTGACCCAGATCAAAGATCGCCCGCCCCAAAGCCTGCATGACGGCCCGGACGAAAACCGTGTCGCGCCGACGTGCGCGGCGTGGAACAGACGAGGGGACGCACATGCTGAATTACGTCAAACTGGTCGCGCTGGGGCTCATCACCCTCGTCGCGATGATCGCCGCGAACTACGCGCGCGATCTGTCTTACATGGTCCACGCCATGCTGATCATGGTGATCGCGGGCGCCATGTTCCTGTGGGTGCTGCGCAACACCGACGAGCCGGTCACACCCGATTCGGACCTGTCGGCAAGCTACATGGACGGGGTCATCCGCTACGGCGTGATCGCCACCGCCTTCTGGGGCATCGCCGGGTTCCTGGTGGGCACCTTCATCGCTTTCCAGCTGGCCTTTCCGGGGCTCAACTTCGACTGGTCCGAAGGCTATGCGAACTTCGGCCGCCTGCGGCCGCTGCACACCTCGGCGGTGATCTTCGCCTTCGGCGGCAACGCCCTGATCTGCACGTCCTTCTACGTGGTCCAGCGCACCTGCGCCGCCCGCCTCTGGGGCGGCAACCTCGCGTGGTTCGTGTTCTGGGGCTACCAGCTCTTCATCGTGCTGGCCGCCACCGGCTACCTGCTGGGTGCGACGCAGTCCAAGGAATACGCAGAGCCGGAATGGTACGTCGACATCTGGCTGACGCTGGTCTGGGTCGCCTACCTCGCGGTCTTTCTCGGCACGATCATCAAGCGCAAGGAACCGCATATCTACGTCGCCAACTGGTTCTTCCTGTCGTTCATCGTCACCGTGGCGATGCTGCACATCGTCAACAACCTGAGCCTTCCGGTCTCGATCTGGGGCAGCCAGTCGGTTCAGGTCTTCGCGGGCGTGCAGGATGCGATGGTGCAGTGGTGGTACGGCCACAACGCCGTGGGCTTCTTCCTGACCGCGGGCTTCCTCGGGATGATGTACTACTTCGTGCCCAAGCAGGCCGACCGCCCGATCTTCAGCTACAAGCTGTCGATCATCCACTTCTGGGCGCTGATCTTCCTCTACATCTGGGCCGGTCCGCACCACCTGCATTACACCGCCCTGCCAGACTGGGCCTCGACCCTCGGCATGGTGTTCTCGATCGTGCTCTGGATGCCCTCCTGGGGCGGCATGATCAACGGCCTGATGACCCTGCAGGGCGCCTGGGACAAGCTGCGCACCGACCCGGTGCTGCGGATGCTGGTGATTTCTCTGGGCTTCTACGGCATGTCGACCTTCGAAGGACCGATGATGTCGATCCGTGCGGTGAACTCGCTGTCGCATTACACCGACTGGACCATCGGGCACGTGCATTCCGGCGCGCTTGGCTGGAACGGCATGATCACCTTCGGCGCGCTCTACTTCCTCGTGCCGCGTCTCTGGCACCGCGAGCGGCTCTACAGCCTCGGGCTTGTCAGCTGGCACTTCTGGCTCGCGACCATCGGCATCGTGCTCTACGCCGCGTCGATGTGGGTCACCGGCATCATGGAAGGCCTGATGTGGCGCGAAGTCGACGCCAACGGCTTCCTCGTGAACAGCTTTGCCGACACCGTCAGCGCCAAGTTCCCGATGTATGTCGTCCGCGGCCTGGGCGGGGTCCTGTACCTCACGGGCGCGCTCATCATGTGCTACAATCTCTGGATGACTGCCACCCGGTCGCCTGCCAAGGCAGGTGCCGGCGCCGCAGCCGTCCCGGCCGAATAAGGAGGGGCGACCATGGCTGACAAAACGCCGAACAACCCGAAAATCACCGATCCAGACAAGGATCCGCACGTCACCACGCTCAAGGACATGCCGGGCGCCATTCCCAACGAGCTGCCGCATCACACGTCGTTCTTCGACAAGCACAAGTTCATCGAAACCAACGCCACGCTGCTGTTGATCCTGAGCTTCCTTGTCGTGACCATCGGCGGGCTGGTGCAGATCGTGCCGCTTTTCTACCTCGAAGGCACGATCGAAGAGGTCGAGGGCATGCGCCCCTACACCCCGCTCGAGCTCACGGGCCGCGACATCTATGTCCGCGAAGGCTGCTATGTCTGCCACAGCCAGATGATCCGCCCGATGCGCGACGAGGTCGAACGCTACGGTCACTACAGCCTCGCGGCTGAATCGATGTACGATCACCCGTTCCAATGGGGATCGAAGCGCACCGGTCCGGACCTTGCCCGCGTCGGCGGACGCTACTCGGACGCCTGGCACCTCGACCACCTGCGCGATCCGCAGTCGGTGGTGCCGGAGTCGGTCATGCCCAAATACGACTACCTCGAACGGACCCTGATCCGCGGCGAACATGTCGACGAGCTCATGGCCACCCACCGCATGGTCGGCGTGCCCTACACCGACGAGATGATCGAGAACGCCCGCGCCGACTTCCGCGCCCAGGCCGATCCCGAGGGCGACTATGACGGGCTGATCGAACGCTACGGCGAGACGGCGGTGGTGTCGAACTTCGACGGCGCGCCCGGCGTCACCGAAGCGGATGCGCTGATCGCCTACCTGCAGATGCTCGGCACGCTGGTCGATTTCTCGACCTTCACGCCCGATGCAAGCCGCTGAGGAGATACGACGATGGAAACCTATTCCTTCCTGCGCGAACTGGCCGACAGCTGGGTCCTGCTGATCCTGTTCCTGTTCTTCGCGGCGGTGATCGCCTTCGCCTTCCGGCCGGGCAGCCGATCCATCCACCGCGAAACGGCGAACATCCCGTTCCGCAATGACGACAGACCTGCCGCCGACAAGGAGGGCGCGCGATGAGCACCGACAAAGATGACCTGGACTACGAAACCACCGGCCACGAATGGGATGGGATCCTGGAATACAACAAGCCCCTTCCGCGCTGGTGGCTCTGGACCTTCTACCTGACCATCGTCTGGGGCGTGCTCTATTCCATCGCCTATCCGGCCTGGCCGGGCATCCGCGACGCGACGCCGGGGCTCCTGGGCTTTTCCACCCGCGCCAACGTTGCCGAGGCGATTGCCGAGAATGAAGAGGCCAACGCCGCGATCAACGCCCGCCTGGTCGAGGCCGAGCTGACGGCGATCCCGGAAAATCCGGAGCTTCTGCAATACGCGACGTCGGCAGGCGCGGCGGTGTTCCGCACCTGGTGCGCGCAGTGCCACGGCTCGGGCGCGGCGGGCGTGCAGGCGGCGGGCTATCCCAACCTGCTGGACGATGCCTGGCTCTGGGGCGGTGATCTCGAGGCGATCCACCAGACCATCGCCCACGGCATCCGCAACGAGACCGATCCCGATGCGCGCTGGTCGCAGATGCCGGCCTTTGGCGACATCCTCGGCGACAAGGAAATCGCCGCCACCGCCAACTACGTGATGTCCCTGTCGGGGGAGCCTCAGGACGCCTCGCTCGTGGCCGCCGGAGAGGAGCATTTCCTCAACAACTGCGCCGCCTGCCATGGCGAGAATGYTGAAGGCGACCGGACCCAGGGCGCGCCCAACCTCGCGGATGCGATCTGGCTTTACGGCGGCTCCTATGACCGAATCGTCGAGACGATCACCTACTCGCGTTTCGGCGTCATGCCCGCTTGGAGCGACCGCCTGTCCGAGGCCGAGGTTCGCGCCGTGGCCACCTATGTCCACAGCCTGGGCGGCGGCGAGGCGCCTGTGCCCGAGTGATCCGTCCGGGGCGTCGGCGCCCCGGATGTTCGTGAAACCCCTGGTCAGCGTCCCCGTTGCCAGGGGCTGGTGCCGGTCCCCGTCCTGTTCGCGCAAGGGGGCCGGCATTTTTCATGGGCTGTGCGCTACCGCGCCGCCCAGAAGCGGGGACGGACCGGCGCCGCGCCGGGCGTGCGCCACCGTCCGCCGATCCACGGCCAGCGCGGGGTTTCCACGAGATCGCGGCGCATCGCCGCTTCGGCCTGGTAGATCACGGGATCAATCATCGCGCCCACCCTTCGCCCGCGCGGCGCGCGCCTCGCGCAGCCAGCGGCGGTCTTCCTCGGTAAGGTTGCGGCTTTCGGTGCCGGGGGTCTGGCGGGCCGCGGTCATCCAGCTCTGTGCAAGTATTCCCAACATGACGCATCTCCTGCTTCGCGTTTCGATGAAAGAAATATTGCGCTTATGGCGCTCTCATGCGAGTCAGGAATCCTGACAACGTGTAAGTTGAACTGACATGAAAGACTGGCACCGCCTGCCCCCGCTGTCCGCCCTGCGCGCCTTTTCCGCCTATGCGGAAACCGGGTCGGTCACCCGGGCGGGCGCGCTCTTGAACGTAAGCCACGCCGCCATCTCCCAGCAGATGCGCAACCTGGAGACCCACTTGGGCCTCGCCCTGCTCGACCGGTCGGGGCGCGCGCTGGCCCTGACACCCGAAGGCCAGCAGCTGGCCGACGCCCTGGCCGAAGGCTTCGGCCGCATCGCGCAGGTGCTGGACGCGCTCACCGGCGCCGATGCCGACCGGCCCTTGCACGTGGCGACGACGCCGTCCTTCGCGTCGAACTGGCTGATGCCGCGGCTCGCATCCTTTAGCGCCGCGCATCCCGACATCGACATCATGATCAACCCCAGCCCGCAGATCACCGACCCCAGCCCCGGCGGCATCGACGTGGCGCTGCGCTACGGCAACGGCTCCTGGCCCGGGCTCGACAGCGAGATGCTGATCGTCGCCCCGATTGTGGTGGTCGCCGCCCCGTCGCTGATCGGCGACCTGCAGCCCACCGATCCCGAAGAGCTGCTGAAATACCCCTGGATTCAGGAGCTTGGTACCTCCGAAAGCTCGCTCTGGTTCGCCGGGAAGGGCATCACCGGACTGCGTCAGTTGGGCGTGATCCACGTCCCCGGCAACCTGATGCTCGACGGCGCGCGCTCGGGCCAGGGCATCGCCATCTCGACCCGCGTGTCGGTCGAGGAGGACCTGCGCTCGGGCCGCCTGCGCCTGCTGTTCGAGGAACGCGAAACCGACGGTTATCACATCGTCACCGCCCCCGGCGTGATGCGCCCGCCGCTGCGCGATTTCGTCACCTGGCTGCGGCGCGAGGTGGCGGTGCCGAAAGGCTGAGGCAGGCGGCTTCAGGGCCACCACGGACCTGACCGCGCACAAATCATCACTCGAAGATGTAGAATTTGACTCAGGTCAAAGCCGCCTGCCGCGCGGGTTGTCAAAAGGGCCTCGAAACACCCTTTGCCCATCCGGAGCACATCCGTCCAATGACCACCGAGTCTCCTCCCAGCCTCTATGCCGCGCGCGAACCGATCTTTCCGCGCCGCGTTTCGGGAAAATTCCGCAATCTCAAATGGGTGATCCTCATCGTCACCCTGGGTATCTATTACGTCACCCCTTGGATCCGCTGGGACCGCGGCCCGGAATTGCCGGACCAGGCGGTGCTGGTGGACCTTGCCGGGCGGCGGTTCTTTTTCTTCTGGATCGAGATCTGGCCGCATGAATTCTACTTCGTTGCGGGCCTTCTGATCATGGCGGGTCTTGGCCTCTTCCTCTTCACCTCGGCGCTGGGGCGGGTCTGGTGCGGCTACGCCTGCCCGCAGACCGTCTGGACCGACCTCTTCATCCTTGTCGAACGCTGGATCGAGGGCGACCGCAATGCCCGACTGCGCCTGCACCGTCAAAAGGGCTGGGACCTGCGCAAGGCGCGGCTGCGGCTGACCAAGTGGACGGTCTGGCTGCTGATCGGCCTCGCCACCGGGGGCGCCTGGGTGTTCTACTTCACCGATGCGCCGACGCTGGCGCGCGACCTCGTGACCGGCGACGCGCATCCCGCGGCCTACATCACCATGACTATCCTGACCGCCACGACCTTTTTCTTCGGCGGCTTCTTCCGC
Organism: Thalassococcus profundi; assembly: GCF_003344785.1. Lineage (GTDB taxonomy): Bacteria > Pseudomonadota > Alphaproteobacteria > Rhodobacterales > Rhodobacteraceae > Puniceibacterium > Puniceibacterium profundi. The sequence goes on from NZ_QPMK01000011.1 coordinate 61,013, forward strand.
GAACAGATCTGCATCTACGCCTGCCCCTGGCCGCGCATCCAGGCGGCGATGATGGACGAGGAGACCCTGACCGTCGGCTACCGCGTCTGGCGCGGAGAGCCGCGCGGCAAGGGCAACGTGCGCCGCAGACACGCCGCAGAGGCCGCCGCCGCCGAAGCCACCACCCGCGCCGCCGGCGTGGAGAACGGACCCGGCGGCGCCACCTATCCGGCGACGCCCTACCCGAAGCTGAAAGCCGCCGCCGCCGCGCCGGTGAACGCGGCGGCCTTCGCGGACGGCCCCGGCGACTGCATCGATTGCATGGCCTGCGTCAACGTCTGTCCCATGGGCATCGACATCCGCGACGGCCAGCAGATGGAATGCATCACCTGCGCGCTCTGCATCGACGCCTGCGACGAGGTGATGGACAAGATCGGCAAGCCGCGTGGCCTGATCGACTACCTGGCGCTCAGCGACGAACCGGCAGAGCGTGCGGGCAAGCCGCCGCGCCCGATCCTCGCCCACATCCTGCGGCCGCGCACGATGCTCTATACCGCGCTGTGGTCGTTGGTGGGGCTGGGGCTGCTCTTTGCGCTCTTCATCCGGCCCGAGATCGAGATGACCGTGGCGCCGGTGCGCAACCCGACCTTCGTGACCCTGTCGGACGGTTCGGTGCGCAACAGCTACGACGTGCGGCTTCTGAACAAGCACGGCGAGGACCGGCCCTTCCGCATCACGGCGACCGGCCACCCCGCCTTGCGCGTCAGCCTCGAAGGCACGGTCTACGGGACCACCGACGTGCCCGCCAACGAAACGAAGCTGCAGCGCGTCTACGTCACCGCCCCCGCCGGATCGGACCCGGCAGAGGACCACCGGACCGATTTCCGCCTCTGGGTCGAGGACACGTCGAACGGCGATCGGGCCTACAGCGACACCAACTTCAACGGACGAGGGGCCCCATGAAACCCGCACGAACCCTGACCGGCTGGCACGCCGCCGCCATCTTCGGCAGCTTCTTCGGCGTCATCATCACCGTGAACCTGTTGCTGGCCTACAGCGCGGTGCACACATTTCCGGGGCTCGAGGTCAAGAATTCCTACGTCGCCAGCCAGAATTTCGACGCCCGCCGCGACGCGCAAGAGTCGCTTGGCTGGACGCTCCGGGCCGAGGCGGAGGACGGGCTGGTGCGCCTCCTCATCGCCGATGCGAAAGGCGCCCCGGTCCAGGTCGGCAGGCTCGACGCGGTGCTGGGCCGCGCCACCAGCACCCGCGACGACCGCACGCCCGCCTTCACCTTCGACGGCCGCGCCTATGTGGCGCGCGAAGCACTTGGCCCCGGCAACTGGAACATCCGCCTCAAGGCCCGCGCGCTCGACGGCACCGCGTTCGAGCAGCGCGTGATCCTGCACGTGACACGGTGATCCCATGACCCAGGTCTCCGCCTGCCCCGCCTGCCTCGCCGCGCCCGCCGCTCAGGAGATCGCGCGCACCGCCGCCGCTCCGACCGAGGCGGATCTGCTGCTGTCGCTGCCCGGCATCCATTGCGCCGCCTGCATCGCGGGGGTCGAACGTGCGCTGCTGGCCGATCCCCGTATCAGCGCCGCGCGGGTGAACCTGACCCTGAAGCGCGCCACGGTCAGCGCCGCCCCCGGCACCACCACCGACGATCTCGTGTCCCTGCTGGGTTCTGCCGGATTCGAAGCCCACGCGCTCGACCGCGAGGCTCTGCGCGGCAGCGACAGCGACCGCGCCGGGCGCGATCTGCTGATGCGGCTTGCCGTGGCAGGCTTCGCCATGATGAACATCATGCTGCTGTCGGTCGCCGTCTGGTCCGGGGCCGAGGGTGCCACGCGGGACCTCTTTCACTGGGTTTCTGCCGCCATCGCCCTGCCCACCGCCGCCTTTTCGGCCCAGCCCTTCTTTGTGAGCGCCGCACGTGCCCTGCGTGCGGGACGCATGAACATGGATGTGCCGATCGCGCTCGCGATCCTGCTGGCGCTTGGCACCTCGGTATGGGAAACCGCGCAGTCCGGCGCACATGCCTATTTCGACGCGGCGATCACGCTGACGTTTTTCCTGCTGGCGGGCCGCTACCTCGATCACCGCACCCGCGCCATCGCGCGGTCCGCAGCACAGGAACTGACCGCGCTCGAAGTGCCGCGGGCCTGGCGCCTGACGCCCACCGGCGCCGATGAAGAGGTGGCCGTTGCCGCCCTGCGCGTCGGCGACCTGGTCCGGGTGCGCCCCGGCGGGCGCGTTCCTGTCGACGGCGTCGTGACCGAGGGCCGGTCCGAACGCGACCGCGCGCTCCTGACAGGAGAGACCCTGCCGGTGCCCGCGGGTCCCGGCGATTCGATCAGCGCGGGAGAGGTCAACCTCACCGGACCGCTGGTGCTGCGGGCCACCGCCGTGGGGCGCGACAGTTCTCTGCACCGTCTCGCCGACCTGGTGGCCATCGCCGAGTCGGGCCGGTCGCGCTACACCTCGCTCGCCGACCGCGCGGCGCGGCTCTATGCACCGGGGGTGCACATCCTTGCGGCGCTGTCCTTCCTGGGCTGGTACCTCGCCACCTGGGACCTGCGCACCGCGACCGGCATTGCCGCCGCCGTGCTCATCATCACATGCCCCTGCGCGCTGGGGCTGGCGGTTCCGGCGGTGACCACCGCCGCCTCGGGCCGGCTCTATCGGCGCGGGCTGCTGATCAAGGACGCCACCGCGCTGGAACGGCTGGCCGAGGTCGATACCGTGGTCTTCGACAAGACCGGCACGCTGACCGACGGGGCGCTGCATCCCACCAACCTGGACGACCTGCCGACAAACGATCAGCGCCTCGCGCTGGCGCTGGCCGAAGGCTCGTCGCATCCGCTGGCACGGGCGCTTGCAGCGGCGCTGCGCAACCGCGGCGTGACGCCTGCCACGGTCACCGACCTGCGCGAAATCCCGGGCGAGGGCACCGAAGCCCGCGTGAACGACGTCACCCTGCGCCTCGGGCGCGCCGCATGGGTCGGGACGGCGCCCGGCACGGCGACGGCCACCTGGCTGTCCGACGGACAGCAGCCACCGCGCGCGATCACCTTCGCCGACACCGTGCGCACAGGCGCGGATGCAGCGGTGCGGGGCTTCCGCGACGCCGGATTGCACGTGGTGCTGCTTTCGGGCGACGCGGCGACACCCGTGGCGCAACTGGCACAGCGGCTGGGCATCTCCGACTGGCAGGCCGAGGCCCGGCCCGAGGCCAAAGCCGCGCGCATTTCCGCGCTTGCCGCAGAGGGCCGCAAGGTGCTGATGGTCGGCGACGGGCTCAACGACACGGTGGCACTCAGCGCCGCGCATGTGTCGATCTCCCCGGCCACGGCGCTCGACGCGGCGCGGGCGGCGTCGGACATCGTGCTCCTGGGCCAGAGCCTCGCCCCCCTACCCGCGGCCCTGGCGACGGCGCGGCTCGCCACCCGGCGGATCCGGCAGAATTTCCGCATCGCCAGCTGGTACAACGTGATCGCGGTGCCGCTGGCCGTGGCCGGACTCTGCTCGCCTCTGATCGCGGCACTGGCGATGTCCACCTCGTCCATCACCGTTTCGCTGAACGCCCTGCGCCTGAAAGGCAAAGCATGACCATCCTCGCCTACCTGATCCCGATCTCGCTGATCCTCGGCGGCCTCGGCCTCGCGGCCTTTCTCTACACGCTGCGCACGCGGCAATACGACGATCCCGAAGGCGACGCGCAGCGCATCCTGCGCGACGATTTCGACGACCGGCCAAGGGGCTGAGCGACAGGCCGCAGAGGGCGCGACGAAACCGATGATCTGGGCGGCCTTTTGCTCTGAAGGTTTTCCGTCCCCGCGGCAGGTCTGATGACCCTTCTGACGTTCAACGGATGCGCCGCGGCCGACGGCCCTGGCGCCACGCGCACAATTCTCCGACGCACCGGACAGGAAAAGGGCGGCCTCCCGACCGCCCTTTGCAATTTCCCCGATGCGGAGCCGCTCAGCTCGGCCCGATCATGAAACAGGTCACCTGGCGCGCCTGCAGGCGGCGGCAAGCCAGATCCGCGGAGTCGCGGGTCATGCCCATGAAGTTGGCGTCGTAGCCCGAATTGCGCGCCACCACCTTGCGCAGGGTGCCGTCGAGGGTCGACATCTCGGCCAGAGCGGTCTTCAGCAGCACCTTTTCGGCGTCGTACTTGCTGGGATAGCGGCCCACATTGATGCCCCAGTGGCGCCCGCCGGAGGTCGAGACCCGGCTCACCACCTCGGCCGACTCCGGCGCCGGTTCGGCGCGGACGCTGGCCAGGATGACCTCGGACGGACGGCGCTGCGGCTTGACGCTTTGCGCCGGCGCCACGGCGCCCGGATCGACGGCGACGGCGGCCACGGCCGTTTCGACCGCGTTGCGCGACGACACGTCCTGCACGGCGCTCAGGACCGCGTCGATGTCCTTGCCCACCTCTGCGACCAGCAGGTCGGGCAGCGGCTCTGCCGCGCCGCCGCGCGCCTTCGGACGCAGGCTTTGCGTCACGGCAGCCGAGGCCACGCGGATCGACTTGGCGTGCGTGCCGGGCGTCGGGTCCGAGGATTTCGCGATCAGCAGATCGCCCTTGCCTTCGTAGGGCGGGCGGCTCGGGGCGCGAAAGGCGACGCGGCTGGGCGCCTTCTCGAACCCGAGGTCCAGCAGCTTGGCCACCTGCGCGTTGCGCGAGGCGGTGGAGTTGCCGCCGAAGACCGTGGCGATGATCCGCTCGCTGCCGCGCTCGGCAGAGGCGACAAGGTTGAAGCCCGCAGCGCGGGTGTAGCCGGTCTTGATCCCGTCGGCGCCGCGGTAGGAGGACAGCATCCGGCGGTTGGTGTTGTTGACCGCCTTGATGCCGGCATCGGTGCTCTGGCGCGAGAAGAGGTTGTAATACTGCGGGTAATCGTAGAGCACGTGCCGCCCGAGTATGGTCATGTCGCGCGCCGTCGACAGATGTCCGTCTTCGGTCAGACCGTGCATGTTCTTGAAAGTGGTGCGGGTCATGCCCAGCGCCTTGGCGGTGCGGTTCATGCGTCGCGCAAAGGCCGCTTCGGAGCCCATGATCGCCTCGCCGATGGCGGTGGCCGCGTCATTGGCGGATTTCACCGCCGCCGCCCGCACGAGATAGCGCAGCTTGATCTTCTGCCCCGCGCGCAGCCCGAGTTTCGACGGCGGTTCCGCCGCGGCATTCCGCGAAATCGTCACCTCTGTGTCCATGCTGATCTCGCCGTTCTGCACCGCCTCGAATGCGATGTAGAGGGTCATCATCTTGGTCAGCGATGCGGGATGCAGCCGGGTGTCGGCATTTTCGGAATGCAGCACCTCGCCGCTGCGTGCGTCGATGACCATGGCGGCGTAAGGTGCTGCCATGACTGACAGCGGAACGACCCAGATCAACCCTGTCAGAAGAATCATACACAGGCCCATGAGGCCCGGCGTTTTATGCCGTCCTGTCACGATGTATCTGCCTTCTCTGCCTCGTTCGTCCCCGGATTTTTCCGGTGAACTTTTTTCTGCTTATGGAATAATCGTAGCACATGAAGGCTGAGCAATAAACCCTTCAAAACAAAGCGCTTCGCAGAAATTTCCTTGCGTCTGGAACCAGATGTGGGGCTTGTGGCATCCGGCCCTACCATTAGGGCGATTGTGGCAGGAATGTGGCGGACGACTCATCCCAGAGCCGCGACCAGTGCGGGCAGCGCGCCAAGGTCCTGCAACGTATGGTAGCGCGGATGCTCCGGCGGCTCGGCGTGTTCGAGCGACCAGGCCAGGTCATGCGGCACGAAGACACCCCAGCCGCCGGCTTCGATCGCCGGGATCACGTCGGATTTCATCGAATTGCCGACCATCATCGCCGCCGCCGGCCCTCCCGGACTGCGGTCGAAGATGCGGGCATAGGTCCTGCGGTCCTTGTCCGACACGATTTCCACCGCATCGAACAGCTCTCCAAGCCCCGATTGCGCCAGCTTGCGCTCCTGGTGCAGCAGATCGCCCTTGGTGATGAGCACGAGGTGATGCGTGCCCGCCACCGCCTCGACCGCCTCCCGCGCATGCGGCAAGAGCTCCACCGGGTGCGCCAGCATCTCGCGCCCCGCCGCCAGCAGCTCCGCGATCACGCTGGCCGGCACCTGCCCGTCGGTCACCTCGATTGCGGTTTCGATCATCGACAGGGTGAACCCCTTCACGCCGAACCCGTAGTGCCCGATGTTGCGACGCTCCGCCGCCTCGAGCCGCGCGTCGAGCCCCGCGCGGTCCGTATGATCGGCCAGCAGATCGGCGAATCGCGCCTGCGTATCCTTGAAAAATCGTTCGTTGTGCCAGAGCGTGTCGTCGGCATCGAAGCCGATTGTCACCAAATTCCGCGCCATTCTGCCCCGACCTCCTGCTTCGGCTCTTTTCTCGCGCCATGGGCAGGTTATATACATCCTCCAACCCGTAACACGACCGGAGCTTCATGTTCGAGCTACGCCACAGCCAAATCGCGCCGCAGCTGCAAGGCGCCAACACCCCCGACGATGGCGACGGGGATGCCGGTGTCGTGCTGGAAACCAAGCCCAAGACCAAGCGCCCGCCGCTTTACAAGGTGCTGCTGCTGAACGACGATTACACGCCGATGGAATTCGTCGTGCACGTGCTGGAACGCTTCTTCGGGCTCAACCACGCCCAGGCGTTCGAGATCATGCTGACCGTGCACAAGAAGGGCGTCGCCGTCGTCGGCGTCTTCAGCCACGAAATCGCCGAGACCAAGGTGGGCCAGGTGATGGATTTCGCCCGGCGCCACCAGCACCCGCTGCAATGCACCATGGAAAAAGAGTGAGCGGCCCCGGCGCAACCGGACAGGCCGCCCGCCCCGTCCCGAAAGTCTGACCACATGGCCACGTCCCGACTGACCACCTGCCTCGAGGCGGGCACCTTCGTTCTGCCCGACGCGGGCCGCATTTTGCTCATGAACCCGCAGGCCGACACCGACCTTGCCGCCCTGCCCCGCGACCGCTGCCATGCCGTGCAGGGCTTCCGGCCCGACTTCGACGCCCTGCGCGCCCGCGGCTTCGACTGTGCGCCAGCGCCCGAGGGGCGCTATGCCGCGTCGATCGTGTTCCTGCCGCGTGCCCGCGACCGCGCCTTTGCGGACGTGGCCTTGGCCAATGCGATCACCGATGGTGTTGTGATGATCGACGGGCAGAAGACCGACGGGATCGAACCGATGCTCAAACACCTCCGCGCGCGCCTGACGCTCGATGGTCAAGTGTCCAAGGCGCATGGCAAGGCCTTCTGGTTCCCGGCGTCCGACATCCTGTCGGACTGGGCCAGCGCCGGACCCGCGCCCAACGCCGATGGCTGGATCACCGCGCCCGGCGTCTTTTCCGCCGACGCCGTCGATCCGGCCTCGGCGCTGCTGGCCGAAACGCTGCCCGCCAAGCTGGGCGCGGCGGTTGCGGATTTCGGCGCCGGATGGGGCTACCTCGCCGCACGGGTGCTGGAGCGCGAGGGCATCGACACCCTGCACCTCGTGGAGGCGGATCACGCGGCGCTCGACTGCGCACGGTCCAACATCACAGACCCCCGCGCCCGGTTCCACTGGGCCGACGTGCCGACCTGGGTGTTCCCTGAACGCCTGGACACGGTGGTGATGAACCCGCCCTTCCATACCTCGCGCAAGGCCGACCCGGACCTGGGCCGCGCCTTCATCGCCGCCGCGGCGGGCGCGTTGAAACCCGGCGGACACCTGTGGCTGGTCGCCAACCGGCACCTGCCCTACGAGGCGACGCTGAACGACCTGTTCGCGCAAGTGAGCGAGGCGGCCGGAAGCTCCAAGTTCAAGGTTCTGCATGCGCAACGCCCCTCTCGCGCGCGGCGCTGATCTGCGCTAACGTCCCCGCGACTCCGCCACAGCCAGGATCCCCTGCATGTCATTCTCCGTCGAAGGCAAGACCGCCATCGTCACCGGCGCCGCCAATGGCGTTGGCCTGTCCATCGCGCGGCACCTGGCCCAGAAAGGCGCCAACGTCATGTTCGCCGATATGGACGAGGCGCGGCTGGCCAAGGAAGTGGGCGCCGCCAGCGAAGAGGACACGATCCGCTATTTCGCCGGCGATCTGCGCGAACGGCTGACGCTGGCCAATCTGCTGTCGGCCACGCTCGACGCCTTCGACCGGGTGGACATCCTGGTCAACGGCTCGCGCCAGCTGCTGCCCTCCGATCCGCTCGACGGCGACGACACATCCGTCGACAAGCTGTTGGAACAGAACCTGATGACCGCGCTGCGGCTGACGCAGGTCGTGTCGAAACGCATGATCAAGCAGGCCGAAGGCCACGACGGCGGCCATGCCGGGGCCATCGTCAACCTCAGCTCCATCGCCGCGCGGCGCACGCATCCGGATCTGCTGGCCTATTCGGTGTCCTGCGCCGCCCTCGACCAGATGACCAGGTCGATGGCGGTGGCGCTGGCCCCGCACCGCATCCGGGTCAACGCCGTGGCCTTCGGGTCGGTGATGTCGGCCAGCCTCAAGAGCACGCTCAAGGATCATTCCGAATACCGCGCCGATATCGAGGACCACACGCCCATGGGCCGCATCGCCGCGCCCGGAGAACTGTCGGAAACCGTGCAATACCTCTGCTCGGACGCGGCCAGCTTCATGACCGGCCAGATCATGACCGTCGACGGCGGGCGCACCCTGCTCGACCCGGTGACCGCGCCGGCGCATTGATCCGGCACCCCGATCCCGCCGCGTTACCCGGTTGTCGCCCGCCGCGCATTCGCGCAAGGTGCGGCGCAACCAGACAGGAAGACCCATGACCGAAGACTTCGCCTCGGAAAAAACCCGCGCCGCCGCCTGGTTCCGCGAGCTGCGCGACCAGATCGTGACCGCCTTCGAGACGCTCGAGACCGGCCACACCAACGGCCCGCTCTCAGATACGGCTCCGGGCCGCTTCGAGGTGACCGAGACCAGGCGCACCTCGGACGACGGGTCGGACGCGGGCGGCGGCCTGATGTCGGTGCTGCGCGGCGGCCGGGTCTTCGAAAAGGTCGGCGTCAACGTCTCGACCGTCTACGGCACGCTGGGCGAACGGGCCCAGATGGCCATGGCCGCGCGCAAGGGCATCCCCGGCATGGCCGAGGATCCGCGCTTCTGGGCCAGCGGCATCAGTCTCGTCGCCCATATGCAGAACCCGCATGCCCCGGCGGTGCACATGAACACCCGGATGTTCTGGACCCCGCACGCCTGGTGGTTCGGTGGCGGGTCGGACTTGAACCCCTGCATCGAATATGCCGAGGACACGGCGCATTTCCACGCCACGCAGCAGGCGCATCTCGACCCGCACGGAGCGGACTTCTATCCGAAACTCAAGGCCTGGGCGGACGAATATTTCTACATCCCGCACCGCCACCGCGCCCGCGGCGTCGGCGGCATCTTCATGGACGACCACAACACCGGCGACTGGGAAGCGGACTTCGCGCTCACACGCGACATCGGCCGCGCCTTCCTGCCCGCCTATCTGCCGCTGGTGGAAGGGCGCAAGGAACACCTCTGGACCGAGGCCGACAAGGATATTCAGCTGGTGCACCGCGGGCTTTATGCCGAATACAACCTCGTCTACGATCGCGGCACCAGGTTCGGGCTGGAAACCGGCCATGACGCCAATGCCGTCCTGATGAGCCTGCCGCCGCTGGCGAAATGGGTCTGAAGGCGCGCCAGAAGAATTTCATGCCTCCGGCGGAGGTATTTTGAAACCGGAGAAGAGACCCCCCTTCTTCGGTTCACAATAACCCTCAGAGAGCACGAGAGACTGGTCTCTCGTATCGCCCTTTGGGGCGATCCTTTTGCGCCGAAGCCCAAGCCATCGGACGACGTCTCTCGTATCGACCGAAACGGACGATCACCGCGGCGCGTCGATCCACGTCCCCGGCGCGAGTCCGTCAAGGGTCCAGCCCGCCACCGACCAGCGCACAAGGCGCAGGCAGGGCAGGCCCACATGCGCCGTCATCCGCCGCACCTGCCGGTTGCGACCCTCGCGAATCGTCAGCCGCAGCCAGGCCTCGGGCACGGTCTTGCGGAACCGCACCGGCGGATCGCGCGGCCAGAGCTCCGGGGCCGCGATCTCCTCGGCTTCGGCGGGCCGGGTCGGCCCGTCCTTCAGCGTCACGCCCCGCCGCAGCGCGTCGAGCTGATCCGCGGTCGGCGTCCCTTCGATCTGCACGAGGTAGGTTTTGGGCTGCTTGAAGGCCGGATCGCTCAGGCGTTTCTGCAGCCGACCGCCGTCGGTCAGCACCAGCAAGCCTTCGCTGTCGCGGTCAAGCCGCCCGGCGGCGTAGACGCCGGGCAGTTCGATGTATCGCGACAGGGTCGGGCGCGGACTGCCCTCGGTGCCCTTGTCGGTGAATTGCGACAGCACGCCGAAGGGCTTGTTGAACAGGATCACCCGCGGCACCTCAGCCCTCCGACCGCTTGTAGCGGAAGAAGCCGCGCAGCAGCGCTTCGGCCTCTTCGGCGGCGATGCCGTCGTAGACCTCGGGCCGGTGATGGCATTGCGGATGAGAAAACACCCGCGCCCCCTGCGCCACGCCGCCGGATTTCGGATCGGCCGCGCCGTAATAGAGCCGGCGGATGCGCGCGGCAGAGATGGCGGCGGCGCACATCGGGCACGGCTCCAACGTGACGTAAAGATCGTGATCCACCAGCCGCTCGACACCCAGCGCCGCGCAGGCCGCGCGGATCGCCAGCATCTCCGCATGGGCGGTGGGATCATTCAGTTCCCGCGTGCGGTTGCCCGCCGCCGCGATCACCGCACCACGCGGCGACACCACCACGGCGCCCACCGGCACTTCATCGCGGCGGCCGGCGGTGCGAGCCTCGGCCAGGGCGGCCTCCATATGGGTGGCAAAGGTCATGGCGCGTTCCTACCCTGCGCAGCACCCTTCCCCAAGCCCGGAAATTGCGGTAGCGCATCCTGCATGAGCACCGACACCCCTCCCGGCGACCGCATCGCCAAGGTTCTCGCGCGCGCAGGCATCGCCTCGCGCCGCGAAGCCGAACGCATGATCGAGGCCGGCCGCGTCAGCGTCAACGGCGCCGTCATCACCCGCGCCGCGCTGAACGTCACATCCGCCGACAAGATCACCGTCGACGGCAAGCCGCTGGGAGAGCCGGACGCGCCGCGCATGTGGCTTTATCACAAGCCGACGGGCCTTGTGACCACCACGCGCGACGAACAGGGCCGCCCGACGATTTACGACGACCTCCCCGAGGAGCTGCCGCGGGTGATGTCGGTGGGCCGGCTCGACCTCAATTCCGAAGGGCTCCTGCTGCTCACCAACGACGGCGGCATCAAGCGCAAGCTGGAACTGCCCTCGACGGGGTGGCTGCGCAAGTATCGCGTGCGCGTCAACGGGCGGCCCACCGATGCGACGGTCGAACCGCTGCGCCAGGGTCTGACCGTGGACGGGCAGCGCTTCCAGCCGATGATCGTGTCGATCGACCGCCAGCAGGGCGCCAATGCCTGGCTGACGGTGGCGATCCGCGAAGGCAAGAACCGCGAGATCCGCCGCGCCATGGAGGATATCGGCCTGTCGGTGAACCGGCTGATCCGCGTGTCCTACGGGCCGTTCCAGCTGGGCCAGCTGAAGCCCGGCGCCGTCGAGGAGGTGCGCCGCAAGGTGGTGCGAGACCAGCTGGGCCTCGACGGTCCGAAACCCGACAAGCCGGTGCCCACGCGCCGCCGAAAGCAGCCGCGCCGGGACACCCCGTGACCGCGTTCCGAAACGGCTAAACCCGTGTTAACCAAGGTTTAGAATCCTCCGTTTTTCCCGGCCCGTGCCGTTTTTTCGCCCCGATTGGCGGGCATGAGTTGGGGCATGCTGATCACCTTCGTAGCCCTCGCCATCATGTTCTGCACCACGTTCCTGTTCGTGGCCAACCTGCGCCACGTGGCGCGGGACACGGCGCAGACCCTGCGCGCGGTGACGACGCGGTCGCGCCAGACCGGTCAGCTTTGGCCGAACCTGGCCTTCGCGGGGCTTTGGGTGCTGATATTCGTGACCTGCTATGCCTAAGCGCCTGCCCTTTCTGAAACGCGCCGAACCGGTCGCAGAGCCGCCCGTGCCCGGCCCGCCGCTGGGACTCCTGTTCTTCGCCGCCTGCCCGCTGTTCCTCTGGGTCTTTCACGGCTCCTTCATCGGCCTGGTTGCGGCTGCCCTGTTGCTGGGGCTCTTTGCGACCGGCCTGTCGATGATCCGTCAGGGTCAGCGCGTTCAGGCCGCCTATGACGCTGCCGAAGTGGCGTACAAGCCGCGGTTTCCGCGCAAGATCTTCGGGTGTGTGCAGATCGGTCTCCTGGTGATCGTCCTGGCGATCCCGCAATTCGCGAGCCTTTGGGTGCCGTTCCTTGTCGGCATGCTGGCCGCCGGACTTGGCATCGCGGCCTTCGGTCCCGACCCGATGCGCGACAAGGGCACCGACAATCCCGAATTCGTCCTGCGCCAGCGCGCCGCGGAACTGATCGGCGCGACCAATGCCGCGCTCGACCGCATGGTCGCCGACCTGTCCCCGCTCGGGGATGCCGAGCTTGTGCGTCGCACCCAGGCGGTGCAGACCGCGGTGATGCGGCTCTTGCGGGCATTGTCCAGCGACCCTTCCGAGTTACGCGCCCTGCGTAAGCCGCTGATGAAATTCCTCCAGATGCTGAATTTCGAGGTCGACCGCCTGGTGGACAGTTGGGAGGGCGAAGAGGCTCCCCAGGCGCGTACACGCTATGTCGCCAAGCTCGACGCGCTGGCCAGGGCCTTTGAAAAGCGGGCACGCAAGCGGCGCGATTCGGAAACCCGCGATGCCTTCGAACTGGAAACCGACCTGCTGCTCGACCGCATGACGCACGAAAGCGCCGCGTGACGCTGCAGCGGCGGAGTTCCCCCTAGCACAGCCGCACCGGATGACATAAGTTCCCCGTGAACCGAGACGAACCCGGAGGGTCCGATGTCCGGCACGGGGCTGCAGAAAATCGCGTATGTGCTTTTGATCGTCCTGCTTTTCGGGCTCAGCTCCGGCCTGCTCGGGGGGCTCTGACCCATGGCGCAGCGTTTCGGGGGCAAGTACAGCCCCGACGGCTCTTCCTCATCCTCTCAAGACGACCGCCCCGCCTTCGACGGCGCAAAGGTCGATCCTGTCGGCGCGCGCAGCAACGTGCTGTTCCTGCCGCCGATCGTGCTGGCCGCGACGTCGCTGACGGCGGGGGCTGCCGGTCTGGCCGCGGGACTTCTCGGCGCGGGCGCGCTGTTGCTGGGGGCGTGGCTTTTGCGGGACGGCCTGCGGGCCGAGGCGGAATACAACGCCCGAAAGGTCGCCCGACGCCCCGCCCTTCCGCGCAAGCTTTTCGCCGCCGTGCTGGCCGGGATCGGCGCCGGCATCGCCGCCTGGACCTCCGAACCGGGTGTCGCGGCACCGGTGATCTTTGCCGTGGCCACCGGCGCGCTGCACCTGGGCGCCTTCGGCATCGACCCGATGCGCGACAAGGGGATGGAAGGCGTCGACACCTTCCAGCAAGACCGCGTCGCCGCCGTGGTGGACGAGGCGGAAAAATACCTCTCCGGCATGGCCGAGGCCGCCCGCCGCTCCGGCGACCGCCAGATCGAGGCGCGGGTGGAGCGGTTCCAGCTCAAGGCCCGTGACCTGATCCGCACGGTCGAGGAAGACCCACGCGACCTCACCGCGGCGCGCAAGTTCCTGGGCGTCTACCTCATGGGCGCGCGCGATGCGGCGGTGAAGTTCGCCGACGTCTACACGCGCACCCGCGATCAGGACGCCCGCAGCGATTTCTTGCAGCTGCTGACCGATCTCGAGGAAAGCTTCGGCCTGAAGACCCGCAAGCTGTTGCTCGACACCAACTCCGACCTCACGGTCGAAATCGAGGTTCTGCGCGACCGGCTGCAACGCGAAGGCGTGCGTCCGTCGTAAACATCCGTTTTCAAAAGGAAACCACCCATGTCCGATACAGTCCGCGCCAAAGCCGAAGCCTCCGTCGCCATGGTTGACGAGGTCAACGCGCTTGTCCTGCCCGAACCCAAAGACGCTGACGCCGTGGTGCCGTTGGCGCAGGCCGACGCGCCGGTGGGCGAAGAGATCAGGTCGCGGATGGCCGAGATCGACATGGCCGACACCCAGAGCATCGTGTCCTTCGGCTCTGCGGCGCAGTCCGAGCTGCAGGAGATCAGCCAGGCGATGCTGCAGGACGTGCGCAACAAGGACGTGGGGCCCGCGGGCGACTCCCTGCGCACCATCGTCAGCGCCATCCGCGGCTTTTCCGTCTCCGAACTCGACGTGCGACGCGAACGCAGCTGGTGGGAAAAGCTGCTGGGCCGTGCCGCGCCCTTTGCCAAATTCACCGCAAAATTCGAGGATGTGCAGGGCCAGATCGACCGCATCACCGACGATCTGTTGAAGCACGAGCACACGCTTCTGAAGGACATCAAGTCGCTCGACATGCTGTATGAAAAGACGCTGCAGTTCTACGACGAACTGGCGCTTTACATCGCCGCCGGAGAGGCCAAGCTGGCCGAGATCGACGGCACCGACATCCCCGCCAAGGAGGCCGAGGTGAAGGCCGCCGCCGAGAACGACCAGGTGATGAAGGCGCAGGAGCTGCGCGACCTGCGCGCCGCCCGTGACGACCTGGAACGCCGGGTGCACGACCTGAAACTGACACGGCAGGTGACGATGCAGTCGCTGCCATCGATCCGGCTGGTGCAGGAAAACGACAAGAGCCTGGTGACGAAGATCAACTCGACCCTCGTCAACACCGTGCCGCTCTGGGAAACCCAGCTGGCGCAGGCGGTCACCATCCAGCGCTCGGCGGAGGCGGCGTCGGCCGTCCGCGATGCCAACGACCTGACCAACGAGCTCTTGACCTCGAATGCCAAGAACCTGCGCGACAGCAACAAGATGATCCGCGAAGAAATGGAGCGCGGGGTCTTCGACATCGAAGCGGTCAAGCAGGCCAATGCCGACCTGATCGGCACCATCAACGAAAGCCTGCAGATCGCCGACGAGGGCAAGGCCCGCCGCGCCGCCGCCGAGGCCGAGCTGCAGAAGATGGAAGCCGAGCTGCGCGACACGCTGGCGTCGGCCAAGGCCCGGCGCGATGGCGTGGGCGACAACGCCGGCACAGCGGTTCCCAAGGGATGAGACCCGGTCGCTGGGGCACGCGGGCCGCTTTGGTCCTGACGGCGATCGCGGCGCTTTCGGCCTGCGATCCGGCACCGCCCGCCCCGCCGGACACCAAACCGCAGGCGCGGCCCGACCGGCCCGCGCCGTCGCCGCGCAAGCCGCCCGAAGCGCCGCGCCGGTCCGAAGCCAGCCAGGCGCTCGAACAGTATTACAACCGCGTGCAGGCCGACCTGCTGTCGCGCGGGCTCTTGCGCACCGACGGCGGCGGGGTGGACACGCCCTTTACCGACGCCATGCTGGTGCGCAATTTCGAACGCATCGCGCTGGAAGAGGAATACGTCCGCGGCGCCGGCTTCCGGCCCTCGTCGGACCGCGACGGGCGGGTCAAGAAATGGACCCAGCCGGTCCGCGTCACCGCCGAGTTCGGTGCCTCGGTCGATGCCCCGTCGCGCCGCCGCGACGCCGAAAAGCTGGCGGGATACGTGGCCCGTCTGGCGCGGGTCACCGGCCATTCGATCACCATGTCCGACGCGTCGCCGAATTTCCACGTTCTGTTCATGGGCGAAGACGACATGGCCGGCGTCAAACCCCGGGTCAAGCAACTGGTGCCCGAGGCCAGCGATGCATCGCTTTCGATTTTCGACCGGCTGCCGCGCGCGATCCATTGCCTTGTCATCGCCTTTTCCGACCGGCAGGGCGGTTATGACTACGACCAGGCCATCGCCCTGATCCGCGCCGAACATCCCGACCTGCTGACGCAGTCGTGCATCCACGAGGAGGTGGCACAGGGGTTGGGCGTCGGCAATGATAGCCCCTCGGCGCGACCCTCGATCTTCAACGACGACGACGAATTCGCGCTGCTCACCACCCACGACGAGTTGCTGCTGCGCATCCTCTACGACCCGCGCCTGCGCCCCGGCATGACCAAGGACGAGGCGCTTCCCATCGCCGCCGAGATCGCCGCCGGGCTCACCGGCGGACCCAGCTGACACGTATACTGCAGAAGGATAAATCCATGGGCATTTTCGATTTCCTGTCCGGCCAGTTCATCGACGTCATCCACTGGACCGACGACACCCGCGACACCATGGTCTGGCGCTTCGAACGCGAAGGCCACGAGATCAAGTACGGCGCCAAGCTGACGGTACGCGAAGGGCAGGCGGCGGTCTTCGTACACGAGGGCCAGCTGGCGGATGTGTTCACCCCGGGTCTCTACATGCTCGAGACCAACAACATGCCGATCATGACCTCGCTCCAGCATTGGGACCACGGCTTCAAGAGCCCGTTCAAGTCCGAGGTCTATTTCGTCAACACGACGCGTTTCAACGATCTCAAGTGGGGCACCAAGAACCCGATCATGGCGCGCGATCCGGAATTCGGCCCGGTGCGGCTGCGCGCCTTCGGCACCTATTCGATCCGTGTCACCGATCCGGCGAAGTTCCTGGTCGAGATCGTCGGCACCGACGGCGAGTTCACCCGCGACGAGATCAGCTACCAGATCCGCAACATCATCGTGCAGGAGGTGAGCCGCGTGCTGGCCGGCTCCGGCATCCCGGTGCTCGACATGGCCGCCAACACCGGCGACCTGGGCAAGCTGGTGGCCTCCGAAGTGTCGAAGACGCTGGCGACCTACGGCCTGACCATGCCCGAGATGTATATCGAGAACATCTCGCTGCCCCCCGCCGTCGAACAGGCGCTGGACAAACGCACGTCCATGGGCCTCGCGGGCGATCTGGGGAAGTTCACGCAGTATTCCGCGGCAGAGGCGATGACGGCCGCGGCGAGCAATCCGGCGGGTGGCGGCATGGCCGCGGGCCTCGGCGCCGGCATGGGCATGGCGATGGCCAACCAGATGGCGAACCAGGGCCCCTGGGGCCAGGCTCCCGCGACGCAGCAGCCTGCTGCAGCCGCGCCGCCGCCGCCGCCGGTCGAGCATGTCTGGCACGTGGCCGAGAACGGCCAGACCAAGGGCCCGTTTTCCCGCGCCGCCCTGGGCCGCATGGCCAGCGCCGGAGAGATAAGCCGCGAAACCTATGTCTGGACCGCCGGCCAGGACGGCTGGATGCGCGCCGAGGACGTGACCGAGCTTGCGCAACTCTTCACCGTGATGCCGCCGCCCCCGCCCGGCAGCTGAACGGGGCGCACCGATGACCCGACGCCGCGCGACGATCCTGCTGCACTGGACGAATTTCGTCCTGCTGATCCTGCTGGTAGCGGGCGGCACCGGCAGCGCGGCGCTGGTCTGGGCCTTAGTTCTGACCGCGCTCGCCATGACCGCGATCGCCGTGAGCCAAGGGCTGATGACGCGGCCCGGCCCAAAGCTCGACGGCATAGCCCGCACCGCACACCCCTGGATGCACCGCGGTATGTACGCGCTGATGGTCTATGTGGCACTGGTCGCCGCCGCGTACCAGCTGGGCGCCCCGCTGCCCGGCCCCGACATTTCGCTGGCGCTGATGATCCTGCTCTCGGCCTCCTCCCTGCACGCGATATTCCACCTCTGGCGCCACACCGCGTTGGGCGACGGGGCGCTGCGGATCATCACGCCGCGGGCGCTTCACAAGGTCCTCTGACCTTGCCATCCTGCGCAAACCCGCCGACCGGAGCCTGACCGCATGACCGATACCCCGCCCCCTGCCCCGATCCAGGAACACCGCTTTGGCTGCGGCCAGTGCGGCGCCGACCTGCGCTTCGATCCCGGCACCGGAGAGCTCAAGTGCGACCACTGCGGCAACACCGAAGAGGTCCGCGAGGCCGGTCCCTGGGCGGGCGGCATCAAGGAGCTGGATTTCCGCACCGCGCTCGACAACCTTCTGCCCGCGCAGGAGATCGAGGAAACGCGCGTGTCCACCTGTCCCAACTGCGCCGCGCAGGTGGAGTTCGACGCCGACACCCATGCCGCCGAATGCCCGTTCTGCGCGACGCCCGTGGTCACCGACACCGGCACCCACCGCCATATCAAGCCGCGCGGCCTGCTGCCTTTCCGCCTCGACGAGGAAGCGGCGCGCGCCGCCATGACCGGCTGGCTGGGCAGCCTGTGGTTCGCGCCGAACGGGCTCAAGGATTATGCCCGCAAGGGACGGCGGATGCAGGGCATCTACGTGCCCTACTGGACCTTCGATGCCGACACCAAGTCGCGCTACATCGGCGAACGCGGCACGGTCTATCACGAAACGCGCACGGTCATGCGCGACGGCAAACCCACGACTGTCACCGTGCAAAAGGTGCGCTGGCGCCCGGCAAGCGGCCGCGTCGCGCGGTTCTTCGACGACGTGCTGGTGCTGGCCTCGACCAGCCTGCCCAAACGCTATACCGATGCCTTGCCACCCTGGGACCTGACCGCGCTCGAACCCTACCGCCCCGAATTCATCGCCGGTTTCCGGGCCGAAGGCTACACGGTGCAGCTTCAGGACGGTTTCACCGAGGCGCGGCAGATCATGGACCGGCAGATCGAACGCGACGTGAAATTCGATATCGGCGGCGACCGGCAGCGGGTGCATTCGGTCGATACCGACGTCAAGGACGTGACCTTCAAGCACATCCTGCTGCCGGTCTGGCTGGCCGCCTACAAGTATCGCGGCACCACCTACCGCTTCGTCGTCAATGGCCAGAGCGGGCGGGTACAGGGCGAACGGCCGTGGTCCGCCTGGAAGATCGCCTTTGCCGTGCTGCTGGGCCTGATCGTGGCAGGCGGGATCGGCTACGTGGTGGCGATGAACCAATGACCGGCTTGCCCTTGCAGGCCAAGCGCGGCTAGTTAGCGCAAACATCTGGGAGGAGACCGCGATGATCCTGTGCTGCGGAGAAGCGTTGATCGACATGTTGCCGCGCGAAACCGCCGACGGCGCACCGGCCTTTGCGCCGCTGTCGGGCGGCGCGGTGTTCAACACCGCCATGGCGCTGGGACGGCTGGGGGCGCCCGCGGGCTATTTCGGCGGCCTCTCCACCGATCTTTTCGGCCTGCAACTCTGCGCCACGCTCGACGCCTCGCACGTCGATTACAGCCTGGCGCCGCGGTCCGAACGGCCCACGACGCTGGCCTTCGTCACGCTGGTGGACGGCCACGCGAAATACGCCTTCTACGATGAGAACACTGCGGGCCGGATGCTGTCCGAAGGCGATCTGCCGGTGCTGGACGACGACGTTTCCGCGCTCTTCTTCGGCGGCATCAGCCTGGTGTCGGAACCGGCCGCAGACACCTATGCCGCCTTTTGTGCGCGCGAAGCCGGCAGCCGGGTGGTGATGATCGACCCGAACATCCGCCCCGGCTTCATCACCCACGAGCCGCGCTACCGCGCCCGGCTGTCGGACATGCTGGCGATGGCAGACATCGTCAAGGTGTCGGACGAGGACATGGACTGGCTGGGCACGACCCCCGGCGAGCTGATCGACGGCGGCACCGCACTGGTGCTCGTGACCCGTGGGGCCGAGGGTGTCGATGCCCATATCAATGGCGCGGAAATGCGCGTTGCGGCGCAAAAGGCGGTGGTGATCGACACGGTGGGCGCAGGCGACACGTTCAACGCCGGTCTTCTGGCTGGCTTGCACAAGGCCGGCCTGCTCACCCGCGATGCGCTGCGCTCTGCCAGCCTCGACGCGCTGCGCCCGGCGGTGGCATTGGGCGCGCAGGCGGCGGCCATCACGGTCAGCCGCGCCGGAGCGAACCCGCCCTGGGAGAGCGAGCTGTGAGGGCGCTGCTGCAGCGCGTGACCCAGGCCAGCGTCACCGTCGAGGGAGCCGTGATCGGCGAGATCGGGCCGGGCCTGCTGATCCTTGTCTGCGCGATGCAGGGCGACACCGAGGCCGAGGCCGACAAGCTGGTGCAGAAAATCGTCAAGCTGCGCATCTTCAAGGACGAGGCGGGCAAGATGAACCTCAACCTGCGCGACGCGGGCGGCGCAGCGCTGGTGGTGAGCCAGTTCACGCTCGCCGCCGACACGTCACGCGGCAACCGCCCCGGGTTCTCTCCGGCGGCCAGCCCGGACGACGGCAAGCGTCTTTACGAATACGTCGCCGGCAGGCTCCAGGCCGAGGGCATCGCCGTCGCAACCGGGCGTTTCGGCGCGGACATGGCCGTGGCGCTGGTCAACGACGGGCCTGTGACGATCTGGCTCGATACCGCGTCTTAGGCCGACACCCCCGGCTGCGGCAGGATCTGCACGCCGGAAATGCGCCACATCCCGCCTTGGTCCACCAGCCGGTATTCCAGCACATGGGTTTCCCCTTTCTGATCGCGGATGATCACGCGCTGCGCCATCTCGGCGCCGTCGGCCCGCAGGTCGCCAAAGGTCACGTCATCCGGGCGCCAGACCATCGGGTATCCGCGTTTCACCATCATCTCGAAATTTTGAGGGGTGCGGAACATGCCCTGGATATTGGGCGCGGCATAGTCGAATGCGGCGACGAAATCGTCCGCCAGAAAGGCATCGAGCTGGCTCTGGATGGTGTTTTCGATCTCGGCCTCGGGACCGGTCTGGGCAGGTGCGGCCTGCGCCAGGCCGATGACCGCGATCAGGACGTAGAAAAACTGTCTCACTGGGGCGTCTCCTCGGCGACGGTGGGAAAGAGGGTATGTCCCCTTTCCCTTTCGTCAATCACGCAGACCGCCCGGCCCGAGTTTCAGGCCAGCTCTCCGGCCAACCCTTTTTCGATCAGCGCGATGGTCTCCTCGACGCCATAAAGCGCGATGAACCCGCCGAACCGCGGGCCCTGGGAGGCGCCCAGCAGCACCTCGTAAAGCGCCTTGAACCAGTCGCGCAGCGGTTCGAACCCGTGGTCCTTGCCGACGGCAAAGACCAGCGTCTGCAGCGCCTCGTCCTCGACCGGGCCGTCGTAGGCCTGAAGCCGCGCCGCAAGATCGCGCAACGCCGCCTCTTCCTTTTCGTCCGGCGCGCGGAAGACCTTTTTCGGCTTCACGAAATCCTCGTAGTAGCGGATCGCAAAGCCCGCCGCCTGGTCGAGGTCGGGGTTCTTCTCGGGCGAAGCATCGGGCGCGTAGCGCAGGATGAAGCCCCAGAGCGTCTCCTTGTCCTCGGCGCCCGAGACCGACGCGAGATTCAGAAGCATCGCGAAGGGCACGACCATCCGGCTTTCCGGCACGTCGCCGCCGTGGATGTGCCAGACCGGGTTGTTGATCTGCCCCGCCGCATCCTGCCCCGGAAAGGCGCGCAGCTGCTGGTGATATTCGTCCACCGCCTTGGGGATCACATCCCACCACAGCCGCTTGGCGGTCTTGGGCTTGAGATACATGAAATACGACAGCGACTCGGTGCTGGCGTAGGTCAGCCATTCGTCGATCGACAGACCGTTGCCTTTGGACTTGCTGATCTTCTGACCCTGGTCGTCCAGGAAGAGCTCGTAAGTGAAGTGCTCGGGCGGCTTCACGCCCAGCGTCCGGCAGATGCCATCGTAGATCGGCGTGTTGGTGCTGTGATCCTTGCCGTACATCTCGAAATCGACGCCAAGCGCGGCCCAGCGGGCCCCGAAATCCGGTTTCCACTGCAATTTCACCTTGCCGCCGGTGACCGGCAGCGTCCATTCGCGCCCGTCCGCGTCGTCAAAGGTGATCTCGCCCTTGGCGGCGTCCACATGCTTCATCGGCACGTAAAGCACCCGGCCGGTCTCGGGATGGATCGGCAGGAAGATCGAATAGGTCTGCTGCCGCTCGTCCCGCAGCGATTTCAGCATGATCGCCATGAGGTCGTCGTACCGTTCAGCGCAGCGCAGCAGGATCTCGTCGAATTGTCCGCTGGCGTAGAATTCGGTGGCCGAGATGAACTCGTACTCGAACCCGAAGGTGTCGAGGAACCGCCGGAGCATGGCGTTGTTGTGATGGCCGAAGCTTTCATGCGTCCCGAACGGGTCCGGCACCGAGGTCAGCGGCTTTTGCAGGTGTTCGTCCAGCGCGCGCGGGTTCGGCACGTTGTCGGGCACCTTGCGCATGCCGTCCACGTCGTCGGAAAAGCAGATCAGCCGGGTCGGGATGTCCGAAATCAGCTCGAAGGCGCGGCGGATCATCGTCGTCCGCGCGACCTCGCCGAAGGTGCCGATATGCGGCAGGCCGCTGGGGCCATAGCCGGTCTCGAACAGGACATACCCCTTCTCGGGCGGCGCTTTCTCGTAGCGTTTGAGCACCCGGCGCGCCTCTTCGAAAGGCCAGGCCTTCGAGGTCATCGCAGCGTCACGCAGTCCGGACATGGGGATACTCCTTCAAGCGGGGCCATGCCGGCCCCGGGTCTCACGCGTCACTCCCTATTGCGGGCGGGGCGAAGCGTCAATATTCTGCGCCGCAACACCGCCGCCCCTTCAGAAAGGCCTTTCCGTGCAAGACACCATCACACGCAGCGACACGAACGACACCGCCGCCCATCCGATGAGCGCGCAGGACTGCCTGGTCGCGCTGATGATCGCGGTTTCGGCCTCGGACGAGGACATCCGCACGGCGGAGCTGGTGAAGATCCAGTCCGCCGTGAACAACCTCCCGATCTTCGCCGAATACGATGTCGACCGGATGAACGTCATGGCGCAGCTGGTCTTCGACCTCTTCGAACAGGAAGACGGGCTGGATGCGCTCTTTGGTCTCATTCGCAACAACCTGCCCGAGCGGCTGAACGAAACCGCCTATGCGCTCTCCTGCGACGTGGCCGCCGCCGACGGCAAGCTGGGCGAGGCCGAACTGCGGCTGCTCGAGGAAATCCGCTACGAACTCGACCTCGACCGGCTGCATGCCGCCGCCATAGAACGCGGCGCCCGCGCCCGGCACATGCGCGGCTGACGCAACCGGCAAGGACGCCCGCACGGGTGGAGCGAGCGTGCGCCGGGTCGGGAATACCGGACTGGTTTTGCCGCGAGAATTGGGTACTCTGATACCAACGGGTTCATTTCACCCGTGACTTTTCAGACCGCCCATTTTTCCGGAGCTTTTTTCATGACCCGCCGCACGTATACCCTTCTTTGCGCCGCCCTTCTCTGCCTTTTGCCGATCCTCGGTGCCGCCGCGCCGCTGGTGGCACAGGTCGACGTCTCCAGCCAGACCATGACCGTGATCCAGGACGGCAAGGTCGCCTATCGCTGGCCGGTGTCGACCGCCCGCCGCGGCAAGGTCACGCCGCGTGGCACCTATACGCCGCAATTCCTGTCGCGGCATCACAGGTCCAGCCTTTATGACAACGCGCCGATGCCCTTCGCGATCTTCTTTCGCGGCAATTACGCGATCCACGGCACCGATCAGATCAGCCGCCTGGGCCGTCCGGCCTCGGCCGGCTGCGTGCGGCTGCACCCGGAACATGCGGCACGGCTGTTTTCGCTGACGCAGCAGGTGGGGATGAAGAACCTGCGCGTCGTGATCCACAACTAATCGGCGCGCGGGTGCCGGTCAGGCGGCGTAGAGCACGCCCCAGCGTTCGATCAGCGCCTCTTGCAACCGCTTGGCCCGACCGTTCCATTCGGACGCGCCGGGCGGGCGTTCACGTTCCTCCCGGCTCAGCTTGTCCCGTTCCGCCGTGTTCGCGGCAAAGATGGCAAAGGCCAGTTCGGTCCCGTCCGGCAGGTCGACGAAGCCCGAAAGGCCACTGACGAAGTTGAGCGTCCCGGTCTTGGCATGCACCGCCAGCGGATGGTCCGCCACGATGCGCCGCTGGTCATCGCGCATGGGAAAGCTCTTGAGCAGCGGCTTCAATCCCAGCCGCTCCCGCACCGCCAGCATCGCCCGCATCATGTCGGCCGCGGATATGCGGCTGTCGTCGCCGAGCCCCGAATGATCCTCGAACGCGACGCTGCGCAGACCCAGCGCCTGCTTGGCCCAGCCGTTCATCTCTTCGGCAGAGGCCTTGAGCGACGCGACCTCGCCCAGCCGTTCGCGGCTGGCGGCGAGCCCGACCATCTCGGCGGTGAGGTTCGTCGACCACTTCAGCATGTCGCGCAGGATGATCCGCAGCGGCGGACTTTGCAGCTGCGCGACCTCGGTCGCGTCTTCCGGTGCCGCGTCCAGCACCACCGGCGCCTTGAGCCGGATGCCCTGCGCGCCCGCGAAGGTCTGGAACACCTGGCCCGCGTAAAGCTCTGGCTTGCGCACCGGCAGCCAGCGCGCCCCGCCCTTGCCCAGCGCCCATTTCGCCACCGTCCAGTCGTCGCGCTGGCCGGCATCGCGATAGGTGTAGAGCGGACCGTTGCGGTCGACCACGACCATCCGCGCCATGACCACCTCGGGCCGGTAGGCCTCGGACCGCGCGTCCATGCTGATGGCGTAATCCGATCCCTGGCGGCGCCATTCGAAATGCACCCGGTTGTAATTCAGCGCGATGCCCGACACCGCCGGGTTGTAGCCCACCTGGTCGGGCTGTTCGTCGTCGATGACCGGCGTGAACGGCAGCGATCCGCCCCAGACCGCGAACCGGCCGCGCACCTCGCGGATGCCCGCGTCCTTCAACTGCTGCGCGAGGGTCGCGAGCCTGTCGGTGTCGAGCGTCGGATCGCCGCCGCCCACCAGCACCAGGTCCCCCTGTACCGCCCCGTCGACGATGCCCCCGGTCGCCACCAGCCGCGTGACGAAATGATGCCCCGGTCCCAGCGTTTCGAGCGCGTAGGAGGCTGTCAGGGCCTTGGCGACGCTGGCCGGGGGCATGCCGATATCCGGGTCGTGGGCTTCGAGCAGCTTGCCCGTCGACACATCCGCGACCGCGAACCCGATCCGGCCATCGAGCCGCGCGGCGGCGATGATTTCGTCCGGGGTGCGCAGCGTGCGCAACCGCAGGTCCTCGCCACGGGCCACAGGATGCAGGGATGTGAGCGGCGCCTTGGCCAGAGCCGGGCCTGCCGTTCCGGCAGCGAGTGCGGCCAGGAACGACCGCCGGGAAAACGCATGTGTCATGGTACGGAGTTAACCCGAGCGCCGCAGGACAGACAAGCACCCGCACCGGACCCATAGTGCTTTCCGGAGCGCAACTCTGCGTGACCGTGATCGCTGTCCGGTTTCCCTGTCACTGCGCCCGGTCACTGGGCCCAGTCGCCGCGCGCCCGGATCGCGCTCGACGAGATGTCCGCCATCGGCACGTTGATGAAACACCACGCCGGAGCATCGGCCCGCGGCAGAAGACGTGCGGCGCGACCGGCGATGCGGGCCGAGCGATACATCCGCGCGGTCCGGCTGCGCCGCGCGCCGGTGCGTTCCCCGGGCCGGGCGATGACCCCGACGGGCACGGTATCGAGGATCGCGCGCCAATGCTCCCAGCGGTGAAACTGGGTGAGGTTGTCCGCCCCCATCAGCCAGACGAAACGGACACCGGGATGCAGCCGGGTCAGCGCCTCCAGCGTCTGGGCGGTGTAGCGCGTGCCCAGCCGGGCCTCGGCGTCGCTGACAATCACGCGCGGATGATCCATGATCGCCCGGGCCGCTGCGATCCGGCGACCCAAAGGCGCAGGGCCTTGTTCCTTGAGCGGATTGCCGGGGCTCACCAGCCAGACGATGCGGTCCAGCCCGAAGCGTTTCAGAGCCTCGCGGGTGATGTGGACATGTCCGCCATGCGGCGGGTCGAAAGATCCGCCCAGCAGCCCCACGGTCATGCCCGCCCGCAGCGAAAGCCCGCTCGTTCTTCTGCGCTGCGCCATCGGTCCATCGTCTCCACGGTGTCTGACCATTCAGAAACACCGGGCACCGAGGGATTTCAACGGCTTTCCACGACCGACCGGCAATCAGAAGTCCTGCCAGGGACCGCCATTGGCGACCGCGAGCGGCGGCAGAGAAGCTGGCGGCGACGTTTCGGTACTGGCCTTTTCCCAGGTGCGAGGGCCGGCCGCAGGCGGCTGGACCGAGATTTCGGCAGGGATCGGCGCCATGGTCTCCGGATTCAAGAGGGCCGCGCCCTTGAAATGCGCGACCATGCGGCGCAGTTCGAGCGCCTTGCCGTTCAGCGCTTTACCCGCTTCGGTGAAATCCATGACCATGCCGGCATTCTTCTGCGTCATCCCGTCCAGTTCGATCACGCCCGTGCTCACGTCGCTCAGCGACCGGGACTGGTCTTCGGTGCTTTCCGCGATCCGCTGCACGCGTCCCGCCATGTCGCGGGTCATGCCCGAAATCCCGTCAATGCCCTGACCCAGGTCCGACACGAGGTCGACCCCGTCCTGGACGCTCCGGGCGCTTTCGGAAATCAGGTCGCGGATTTCCCCGGCGCTGTCGTGCGAGCGTTGCGCCAGAGCGCGGACTTCAGAGGCGACAACGGCGAACCCGCGCCCGACCTCACCGGCGCGGGCCGCTTCGACGCCCGCGTTGAGCGCCAGGAGATTGGTCTGAAAGGCGATGTCCTCGATCACGCCGATGATCTGGGAAATCTTCTTGGAGGACTCCTCGATCCGGGCCATGGCCTCTACCGCATGATCCTTGAGGGCCGTGCTGCTGTCCGTGCCTGCGCGCATCTTTTCGATCACCCGCACGACCTCGCGCACATCGGTCGCAGAGCTCTGAAGGGTCGTGGTGACCTGCTGCAACGCCGCGGTGCTTTGCTCGAGCGTGGCCGCCTGGTTTTCGGTGCGCACCGCCAGCTTGTTTGACGAATCGTTGAGCCGCTCGGTGTCGCTCTCGATCTCGGCCGAGGTGGCGCTGACCTGTGCGATGATCGCGGCCAGTTCATTTACCGTCGCATTGAAATGCTGGCGCAGCCCCTCGTAATCGTTGCTCAATTCCCGATCGATGCGGCAATCCAGGTTGCCCGACGCCAGCTTCTCGAGCGCGGCCTGAAGCTCCGTCACCACCTCGCGCTGCTCCGCCAGCATCACCTCTCGCGCGGCCTTGGCTTCGTCCGCGGCCAGGAGCTTTTTCCGAAAGAGCAGAAGCGTGCGGGCGATGTCTCCGATTTCGTCGCCGGTGCGCAGCTGATTCACCTCGGCCTCTAGATGTCCGCGCGCCACGTCTTCGACGCTGGTCGATAATTCGCCGATGCGGCGGCTCAGGGATCTTGCCAGCGTAAGGCCGACCGCCGCCGCGACCAGCGCAGCTGCCGCGACCTGGAGCAGGAAAAGGCGCCACATCGCCGTGTCCTCCGCCCGGGCCTCCTGCATGTCCTGTTCGCGTACCATCGCCCAGGACTGCCCGGCAAAGTCGAACCGGCGCCCCTGCGCCTCGACCGGCTGTCCGGTGAGGCCGGGCACATCGGTCAGGAGACTGTGGTCATCCGCTTGTGCGGCCGCGATCTGCGGCAGGTCGGGGAGCGGGTCGAGCACGTCATGCCCGCCTTCGAACGGAGATGCGCTGCGCGCCCGCCCGTCCGGACCGACGAGGTAGACCAGGCCGGTCTGTCCCAACAAGGCGCTTTGCGACAGGATCCGGGCCACGCGGTCGATCGGAATCTGCATCGCGACGACCCCGACGCGGGTGCCGGACCGGTCGAAGACCGGCATTGCAGCGAAACTTGCGGCAGCCCCGGCGCTGGGGTCATAGGCCGCGAAAGAGGTCAACACCAACTCGCCGTCTGCGGCACCGCTGGCCCCGCGAAATGCCTCTCCGAGGCCGCTGTCGGCATAGGGGCCGTCCCGGAAATTGGTCGCGAAATCCAGCTCCTTGAACACCGAATAGACCAGGTCGCCTTCGGTGTTGAACAGAAAGACATCGTAGTACCCAAGTTCCCTCTGCATGGTGCGCATGCCGGGGTGATAGGTGGCGTGCAGGCGGCTGAACAAGGAGCCGTCGCCGGCATCGTCCAGCAAGTCCTTCTCCCCGACGGCATTCGGGTTGTCGGTGATGTAGAGCCGGCGCAGCGTTTCGCCCGGCGCCGCGCCCAGCGCGCGCCAGGCGCTCTGAAACTCCGCGATGACCCGGTCGGGCCGGCCGTAGGAGGCCACCGTCCGGATGTCGCTTTCGATCTCGCGATACCAGGCATCGAGCGCCGCTTCGCGTTCGTCCATCATCGCCTCCAGCAACACGAACCGCGCGGCATGCGCCTCTTCGAGTTTCAGCCGGTAGTCGATGTAACAGATGATCGCCGCCAGCAGCACGAAGGGCACCGCGATCATAAGCGGCAGCTTGCGCCGGAAGCTCGTGCGTCCGAACAGGCGGCGGCGGTTCCTGAGACCGTTTGCAAGGGGATAACTGATGGCAAACATACACAGGGCACCACGCGCATGACCGGGATCGGTTCGGCCGACAGTAGCGACGAACACCTTACCATCCCCCTAATCCGCATCGGCCCCACTGGCACCGGCTCGACAAATCGCCTAGATAGCCGCAAATCCCTGCGGGGAATCCCCCTATCGACGGAGCTTTCAGATGGCAGCCTATCAATACGTCTATCACATGGACGGCGTCTCCAAGACCTATCCGGGCGGCAAGAAATGCTTTGAAAACATCCGGCTGAACTTCCTGCCCGGCGTGAAGATCGGCGTCGTCGGCGTCAACGGCTCGGGTAAATCCACCCTGATGCGGATCATGGCCGGACAGGACAAGGATTTCTCGGGCGAGGCCTGGGTCGCCGAGGGCGCGCGTGTCGGATATCTGCCGCAGGAACCCGAACTGGATTCAAAGCTGACGGTGCGCGAGAACGTCATGCTGGGCGTCGCCGCGAAACAGGCCAAGCTCGAGCGGTTCAACGAGCTGGCGATGAACTACTCGGACGAGACCGCCGACGAGATGGCGCAGCTGCAGGACGAGATCGACAGCGAGAACCTCTGGGATCTCGACAGCCAGGTCGACGTGGCGCTCGAGGCGCTGCGCTGCCCGCCGGACGATGCCGACGTGACCACCCTCTCGGGCGGCGAAAAGCGCCGCGTGGCGCTGTGCCAGCTGCTGCTGGATGCACCCGAAATGCTGCTGCTCGACGAACCGACGAACCACCTCGACGCGGAGACCATCGCCTGGCTGCAGCAGCATCTGATCGACTACAAGGGCACGATCCTGATCGTCACCCACGACCGCTATTTCCTCGACAGCATCACCGGCTGGATCCTGGAAATCGACCGCGGACGCGGCATTCCCTACGAGGGCAACTACTCCTCCTGGCTCGACCAGAAGGCCAAGCGGCTGGAGCAGGAAGCCCGCGAGGACAAGGCCAAGCAGAAAACGCTGGAGCGCGAACTTGCCTGGATCCGGCAGGGCGCCAAGGCGCGGCAGGCCAAGTCCAAGGCGCGGATCTCGTCCTACGAAAAGCTGGCCGAAGTGTCCGAGCGCGAGCGCGTCGGCAAGGCGCAGATCGTCATTCCCAACGGCGAACGGCTCGGGTCCAAGGTGATCGAGGTCGAGGGACTGAAAAAGCACATGGGCGACAAGCTTCTGATCGAGAACCTGTCGTTCTCGATCCCGCCGGGGGGCATCGTCGGCGTGATCGGCCCCAACGGCGCGGGCAAGTCCACGTTGTTCAAGATGATCACCGGCCAGGAAAAACCTGACGAGGGCACGATCACCCTGGGCGACACGGTGCAGCTGTCCTATGTCGACCAGTCGCGCGACGACCTCAACCCGGATGACAACATCTGGGAAGCGATCACCGGCGGGGCCGAGGTGATCCAGCTCGGCGATGCCGAGGTCAACTCCCGCGCCTATTGCGGCGCCTTCAACTTCAAGGGCACGACGCAGCAGAAGAAGGTCAGCCTGCTGTCGGGCGGCGAACGCAACCGCGTGCACATGGCGCGGCTCTTGAAAGAGGGCGGCAACGTGCTGCTGCTCGACGAACCGACCAACGATCTCGACGTCGAGACGCTGCGCGCGCTCGAGGATGCGCTGGTCGATTTCGCCGGTTGCGCCGTGGTCATCAGCCACGACCGCTTCTTCCTCGACCGGATCTGCACGCATATCCTCGCCTTCGAAGGCGACGCCCACGTGGAATGGTTCGAAGGCAACTTCGAGGATTACGAGGAAGACAAGAAGCTGCGGCTCGGGCCGGATGCGGCGGAACCCAAGCGGATGAAGCACAAGAAGTTCACGCGGTAGGATATGCTTTTGAAATCATGGGAAACCATAAAAATTAAATGGCATATTTTCGAATACAACTTTCACTGGGAGGGTTACTCGTTCCTTTTTCGAGGTACCTTGGCGAGAGTTGCAGCAGGGATCCCGCTCGTCGGATATCTAATTATTTTTAATGATGGCATATCTCAATATTTGACATTTGAGAATGTCACATCGAACGAAATCTATGCGAGTACACTCACTGCGAGCGCTCGACTACGCTTTGTTTATTTTGGTTTCATTTTCCTAGGAATTGGTGAAATATTCTATCGGGTTCGCCGACCCCAGGTAATAAAACTAGGTGATACATTCGAAACATATAAGAAGAAAATTCTTAGTTTTGCCTCTCCCAGATTTTTTTCCGAGGCCCACTACAAGATCAGACACTCTGAGTTTGATCCTTTTACCAGTGGCGGAAAATATTACGACCGTGACTTTGAAAACTTTATGGAACTGTGCACAGGCGCCAAACCGGGAAAAAGTATTAGAGAAGCCTATGAGAGTGGCAAAAAAGCTGACTGGAACGAAGCAGTAAGGCGTTATGAACCCCTGCTTACAGGAATATTGGAAGAAACATATTTCAGAGAGGGGAGGGAACGGCGAATTTCATTGATACTCGCAGTCTTGCTCGCTCTAATTGGGTATGCCCTACTAGTCATTCCTAGCTTTGAGCTATTCATACGGATAACTTATTCATCTTTTAACTCTCTTTAGCGACACGACTGAAGTCAGCTTAGATTTATTTGCAGGGTGGCCTAATCCCGCGGGCCCCGCCAGAAGCTAGCCATAACCACGGACGGTCGGACCCGCCGCACGAATTTCGAGAACCGCGCCTTGATCGCGCCCCAGCGATCGGAATAGTTCGCGTCGTCTTCAGGCAAGGTCCAGAGCGCGTGCATGTGATCGGGCAGAACCACCCAGGCGTCGATGGCGAACGGCCTCCGCCGGCGCGTCACCGCCACGGCCTCGCGCAAAATGTCGATCTCGTCGACCAGAAGCCGCGCGCCGGGACGGGCGAGGCAGACTGTAAAGAACACACAAGCCGCAGAGCGGCGGGGACGGCGATAACACGACATCCCCGCAGTCTGGCCGCGTCCTGGTTAATCGACCGTTACGACAGGCCCGCCAGCCGCGGTACCGTCTTCCAGATCACGAAGGGCATCACCACCAGCGCCACCAGACCCGCCCATCCCGCGGGCGTCATCGGCTCGGTCAGGCCCAGCGCCACGAAACCCGTGCCGAGCGGGAAGAACGCCACCAGGAACAGGCTGACCAGAGAGGCGAAAAGCTGACCCTTGGCCCAGCCCGGCGCATTGGGGCCGTGGTGCTTGCCATAGGCCCAGGCATAGATGCAGACCGACAGCAGAACCGCGGCCACGCCTTCCAGAAGATACATGATGTCTCCAAGACCGGCGCCGCGATCTCCCTTGTCCGCCCACGGGCAAAGTGATCCGAGTCGCGCGCCGTCGAGGCGAAGATACGAACGGCCCCTGCCGTCGCCTAGAGGGGCGCGAAAATATTCCCGGCCTCGCCCGTCCGTCACGGACTGCGCGGCGCGCTTCTGCGTGCAGAGGTTCCCGGTTCGTCGAACGCGGGTCGTCGCTTGGGCTTGCGAAATCCCTTGCGTGATCACTCCGGACCTGTCATACGACGAGCGCTGACGATCTTCTACTCGACCTTCTGTTTTCCTTCACCGGCGCGCAGTTCTTCGATACGAACGATATCTTGCCGGGCTGTCGCATACTGCGGACAGCATTGAAAACTAAAGGAAACTTCACATGGCCACTGGCACCGTGAAATGGTTCAACGCCACCAAAGGCTTCGGCTTCATCCAGCCCGACGGCGGCTCCAAGGACGTCTTCGTCCACATCTCCGCTGTCGAGCGTTCGGGCCTCACCGGCCTGCGTGACGACCAGAAAGTCACCTTCGACATCGAAGCCGGCCGCGACGGCCGCGAGAGCGCGGTCAACCTCGCCCTCGCCTGAGCCTCGCGCACAGGACATTCTGCGGCCGTCCCCCCCCGGGGCGGCCGTTTGCGTTTTCGGCCCGCCGCGCAGCCCGGGTCTCACGGCGACGTGAGCGGCGCATGTGCGAAAACCGCGCGAATCCTGCCACACCTTGAAACCAACCCGTCCCGGCGCGCATTGAATTCGCACAAGTGATGGGCAAGATGCCTGCATTCAAAAATTCCGGATAAAGAGCACTGCCATGATCTCTCGCCGCACATTCCTGACCTCCGCCGCCGCTGCATCGGCATTTCCCCTGCCGGCGCTCGCGCAGGGGTTCCAGGTCGACAAGAAATTCACCCCGCAACGCGTCCGCTTTGCCGCGGCCTACGCCCCCGGTCAGATCCTGATCGTGCCCAAGGCCCACATGCTGTATTTCATCGACGCGCCCGGTCAGGCGATGCGCTACGGCGTCGGTCTCGGCAAGGCCGGACAGGAGATCTCGGGCACCTACGAGGTCGGAAGCCGCAAGGAATGGCCGACATGGCGGCCCACCGATGCGATGATCGAACGCGATCCGCAGGCCTATGGCCGCTTCAAGGGCAACGACTACGTGCAGCCGGGCGGTCCGGGCAACCCGCTGGGCGCACGCGCGCTCTATCTCTACCGCAACAATCGCTACACCTTCAACGCGATCCACGGCACCACCGAACCGCGGTCGATCGGGCGGTCGGTGTCGAACGGCTGTGTCCGCATGATCAACGAACACGTCATGGACCTGTATCAACGCGTGCCGGTCGGGACCAAAGTCACCGTCCTATGATCCGGGCCCGCCGGGCAGGCCGGGGATGACCCGGTTCGATGTTCTGGTGCTGGGCGCCGGGCCCGGCGGCAGCGCCGCCGCCGTGACCGCGGCGCGGGCGGGCCTCAGCGTCGCGCTGATCGACAGGCACGTGTTCCCGCGCGACAAGCTTTGCGGGGGCGGCTTCACTGGCCGATCCATGCGCTATTTCCGCGAGATTTTCGGCGCGGAGGCACCGTCGGCGCCGCACCTTACCCGCACTTCCGTCACCTTTTGCGCCTTTGGCCAGACGCTCGGCACCTTCGACGAGGTGCCGCCGATCCACATGACCATGCGCCGGACGCTGGACCAGGCGCTGATGCAGGCCGCGCTCGACGCGGGCGCCGCCGACCTGACCGGCGTCCGTGTGCTGGCGATTGACCCGGATGCCGCGCAGGTGACGCTCGCCGACCGTAGCCTGTCAGGACGCGTGCTGATCGCCGCCGACGGGGTCAACAGCCCCACCGCGCGGGCGATCTTCGGGCAGCCTTTCGACAAACAGCGCATCGGCTTTGCGCTCGAGGTCGAACACCCGTCGGACGATCCCGCCGCAACCGGCGTGCGCATCGATTTCGGCGCCGCCGAGTGGGGATACGGCTGGGATTTTCCGAAAACCTGCGGCCGCACTGTCGGTCTGGGCGGGGTGCTCAGCCGCAACGCCGACATGAAATCCGCCCTGCGCCGCTATCTCCAAGTTCTTGGCCTGCCCGACGACCGGCCCGTCAAGGGCCACTTCCTGCCCTTCGGCGATCCGCGAAAGGTTCCGGGACGCGGGCGCACGGTGCTGGTGGGGGATGCCGCCGGGCTGGTCGATCCGATCACCGGTGAAGGCATCGCCTTTGCGATGAAAAGCGGCCAGTACGCCGCGCAGGCCGCCATGGTCGCGCTCGAGGCCGGCGACCCGGACAGCGTTCTGCCCCGATATCGCCACGCCCTGCGCCCCATTCACCGCTCCATCGCCCAAGCGCGGCTGATCCGGCCCCTGGTCTTCATGCCCGCCTTTCGCCAGGGCTTCATCAACGGGTTCCGCCGGTCTTCGAACCTGCGCCGGGATTACATGCGGATGCTGGCCGGAGAGTGCGAATACGACGCGCTGACACGGCAGGTCGTCGCCCGCCTGCCCCGCTATGCCTGGCGCGGGATGCGGTCGGTTTTCGGCGGCGGTCAGAACAGCGCCTCGCGCGCGCCATAGAGATGCCCGAATTCCGCGTCTTAATGAGTTGTAAGGATTTGGGCCCCAGAGTGGCGGCAAGCTGAGGAGACAGTCATGGCATTGGTCGGCTTGATGATGGGCAGTGTGCTTGGTTTCTTCGGTGCAGCTGCCGGCTGGATGATCTGGGACCTCTCCGCCTTGACGGCGCTGGCCTTTTACCTTTTCACAAGCCTTGCCATGGGCCTGGCGATGGTCCTGTTCGGTGCGATCCGCCGAGAGGACGAGAGCGCTGATGCGGCGGCCGTAAAAGCGGTCTGATCGGCAGCCACCCACGACCCGCCCGCCATGTCCGCACAGGGCGTCACAGCATGACGTGGATCACCAGCAGGTTCGGGACGATGAACAGGGCCGCGATGCACAGAAGCTTTGCCAGATGCGACAGCGTCCGCAGACCGGAACTTCCGTTCAGCGTGTCGCCATAGGCCATGGCGGCGAACATCAGCGCGCCGGCCTGCCCCTCTTCGACCCTCTGTAGCTTGCGAATCCGCGCCGATGCTGCGGCGTAGCGGGCCTCAAGTGTCGCCTGATCCGGTTGTCCCGACGTGGTTTTTCCTGTTTGTGCCATACCGAAATTCCTTCTTTTCGCTGAACATGGCACGGGTCCTTGGCGAAGCAAGGTCTCTGCGACAACAATGCCGCGCTGCCCGCAAAATTCGCGGAGGACGGACAGAAAACCGCGCAAAACAAGGCTCAAACAACTTTCGCTTGCAACGACTCGGGTCAGGCCACATAAAAAATGCTGCGACGTTACCACTATCGACCCACTGCTCCTTCACGGCTCAGCTATTCGATCTGTCACTGACCGAGCCGACCTGCCGCAATCCCGCGGGCAGTTGAAGATGAGGAGCAAGACGATGGCAACTGGCACCGTCAAATGGTTCAACACCACCAAAGGATACGGCTTTATCGCGCCCGATGGCGGCAGCAAGGACGTGTTCGTGCATATCTCCGCGGTCGAGCGGTCGGGCCTGACCGGCCTTGCGGACAATCAGAAGGTCACCTTCGACATCGAGCCGGGCCGCGATGGCCGCGAAGCGGCGGTGAACATCGCGCTGGCCTGAGCCCGCGCGACAGGATCTTGACGGGCGCCCCTGCGGCGCCCGTTTGCATTCCTACTCTGCCGCTTCGGCGATCAGTTCCTCGACCCGCGGTCCCAGCGCCGCCACGATCCGGGCGACCCCTTCGGCATTGGGATGGATCCCGTCGGCCTGCATGTAGCTGCGCGCCGCATCGGGGCCGTCGCCGTCTTCGGTCAGCGCCCCGAAAAACTCCGCCTCATAGAGCGTGCCGTATTGCTCCGCCAACTCCGGGTAGATCGCGTCAAAGCTCGCCTTGTACTCCGGCCCGTAATTCCCCGGCGCGGTCATGCCCACGAGCAGGATCTCGAGGTCGCGCGCCTGCCCGGCCTGCAGGATACCATCGAGGTTCTCGCGGGCATTCGACGGGTCGATCCCGCGCAAAAGGTCGTTGCCGCCCAGCGTGACGATCATCGCATCCGTGTCGTCGCTCAGCGCCCAGTCGACCCGTGACAATCCGCCCGCCGTGGTGTCGCCGGACACGCCCGCATTGACCACGGTCACGTCATGGCCGCGTTCCGTCAGCCAGTTTTGAAGCTGCGGCACGAAGCCCTCGCCCTGCGGCAGGCCGTATCCGGCGGTGAGGCTGTCGCCCAGGGCCACGATCTCCAGGGTCTCGGCCTCTGCCGCGACAGCGGGAAGCGCGGCCAAAGCCACGGCCAAAGCCTTGCTCCGCCACCCGGCGGCCCCATATGACACCAAACTCCTCATCGAACAGGCCCTTTCCATGTCAGATACCGTACTTGCCCTAAAAGATGTGACTTTGCGCCTCAGGGGCAATGCCGGGATGGTGGAAATCCTGCATGACATCACGCTGGACGTCGCGCAGGGCGAAACTCTGAGCCTCGTGGGCCCCTCGGGGTCGGGCAAATCGTCGCTGCTGATGATCATGGGCGGGCTGGAGCGCGCCACGTCCGGGTCGGTGCTGTCGCTGGGCCAGGACCTCACGGCGCTGAACGAGGACGGGCTGGCGCGGTTCCGCCGCGACAACATGGGCGTGGTGTTCCAGTCCTTCCACCTGATCCCGACCATGACCGCGCTGGAAAACGTGGCCACCCCGCTTGAACTTGCGGGCCATGCCGACGCCTTCGACCGCGCCGAAGCCGAGCTCGAGGCCGTGGGTCTCGCGCATCGCGCGGGGCACTATCCGGCGCAGATGTCCGGCGGCGAACAGCAGCGGGTCGCACTGGCCCGCGCCGCGGCACCCCGGCCCAAGCTGCTGTTGGCGGATGAACCCACCGGCAACCTCGACGGCGAGAACGGGCAGGCGATCATCGACCTGCTCTTCGGGCTGCGCGACCGGCACGGGGCGACTCTGGTGCTTGTCACCCATGCCAACAGCCTGGCGCAGAAATGCGACCGGATGATCCGCCTCACCGATGGCCGCATCGCCGATCAGCAGTTGCGGGCCGCAGAATGAGCCTGTCCGTCTCGGCCCGGTTCGCCCGCCGCGAATTGCGCGGCGGCCTGCGCGGCTTCCGCATCTTTCTTGCCTGTCTCGCGCTCGGCGTTGCCGCCATCGCCGGTGTCGGGTCGGTCCGTTCCGCCATCCAGGCGGGGCTCGCGGACCAGGGCGCGGTGCTGCTGGGCGGCGATGCGCAGGCGGAATTCACCTATCGTTTTGCCGACGAGGACGAGCGCGCCTGGCTCGAAAGCGTCTCGACCGCCGTGTCCGAGGTCACCGATTTCCGCTCCATGGTCGTGGTCGATCCCGAAGGCGCCGCCGAACGCGCACTGACGCAGGTGAAATCCGTGGACGACGCCTACCCGCTCACCGGCAGCGTTACGCTGGAGCCCTCGATGCCGCTGGCCGAGGCTCTGGCGGGCGACGGCGCGGTGATGGCGCCGATTCTCGCCAACCGGCTGGGTCTCGCCCCCGGCGACAGCTTCCGCCTCGGCAGCAAGGATTTCACCCTTTCGGCGCTGCTGACAGTGGAGCCGGACAACGCCGGCGGCGGCTTCGACCTTGGCCCGCGCACGATGGTGCGCACCGAGGCCCTGCAGGGCACCGGCCTTCTGGAACCCGGCAGCCTGTTCGAGACCGAATACCGCATGACCCTCCCGCCCGGCACCGACCTCGACACGCTCGAGGACGAGGCCGAGGACCGCTTCCGCGACACCGGCCTGCGCTGGCGCGACGCGCGCAACGGCGCGCCCGGGGTGGCCCGGTTCGTCGAACGGCTGGGCGCGTTCCTGGTGCTGGTGGGTCTCTCTGGCCTTGCGGTGGGCGGCATCGGCGTCTCGGCGGCGGTGCGGTCGTACCTGACGCGCAAGACCTCGGTCATCGCGACGCTGCGGACACTCGGCGCCAGCCGCGCGACGATTTTCCAGACCTATTTCATCCAGATCGGCGTATTGAGCTTACTGGGCATCGCGCTGGGCCTGATCCTCGGCGCGGCGATCCCGTTGCTTTTCGCGCCGATGATCACCGCGTCGCTGCCGATCCCGGCGATCTTCGCGCTGCATCCCGGACCGCTGGTCGAGGCGGCGATCTACGGCGTCCTGACGGCGCTGCTCTTCACCCTCTGGCCGCTTGCCCGCACCGAGGACGTGCGCGCCGCGACGCTCTTCCGCGATGCCATGGAGGGCGCCCGCGCCCTGCCCGCTCCGCGCTACCTGCTGGGCACCGCGGTTCTGGCGGTGCTACTGATCGGCACGGCGATGGTCTTCTCCGGCGATCCGTGGCTCACCAGCTGGACCGCGGGCGGCATCCTGGGGTCGCTGGTGATCCTGAGCCTCGCCGCGCTCGGCATTCGCTGGCTCGCCCGCCGCGCCACACCCGCGGCCCGGGGCCGGCCGATCCTGCGCTGGGCGCTCGGCGCCATCGGCGGTCCGCGGGAAGGCGCGTCGTCGGTGGTGCTGTCGCTTGGGCTGGGCCTTGCGGTGCTGGCCGCGGTGGGCCAGATCGACGGCAACCTGCGCAACGCCATCAGCCGCGACCTGCCGGAGGTGGCGCCGTCCTATTTCTTCGTCGACATCCAGCGCGACCAGATGCCGGGCTACCTGGACCGGCTGGAGAACGATCCGGCGGTCAGCCGCATCGACAGCGCGCCGATGCTGCGCGGGGTGATCACCCAGATCAACGGCGTCTCGGCCACCGAGGTCGCGGGCGAGCATTGGGTCATTCGCGGCGACCGGGGCATCACCTATGCCGCCACCCCGGGCGAGAACACCACCATCACCGCCGGTGAATTCTGGCCCGAGGACTACGACGGCCCGCCGCAGATCAGCTTTGCCCAGGAAGAGGCGGACGAGATCGGGCTGAAGCTCGGTGACGAGATCACCGTCAACATCCTGGGCCGCGACATCACCGCGACGATCACCAGCTTCCGCGAGGTGGATTTCTCGACCGCCGGGATCGGCTTCGTCATGACGATGAACCCCGGCGCCCTGCAGGGCGCGCCGCATACCTTCATCTCGACCGTCTATGCCGAGCCAGAGGCCGAGGCGCAGATCCTGCGGGATCTCGCGCAGGAGTTTCCCAACATCACCGCGATCCGCGTGGCCGATGCCATCGACCGGGTGTCGGAACTGCTCGAAGGGATCGCGGGCGCGGTGCGCTGGGGCGCGGCGGCGACGCTGCTCACCGGCTTTCTGGTGCTGATCGGCGCCGCTGCGGCGGGCGAACAGTCGCGCACCTTCGAGGCAGCGGTTCTCAAGACCCTCGGCGCCAGCCGCGCCCGCATCCTGCGCAGTTTCGCCCTGCGCGCGGCGCTGCTGGGCGCGGCGGCCGGTGTCGTGGCACTAGCGGCGGGCATTCTGGGCGGCTGGGCGGTCAGCGCCTTCATCATGGACACGACCTATGCGGTGGTCTGGTCCTCCGCCTTCGGCATCATCGTCGGCGGCGTGCTGGCCACCCTGCTGGCGGGCCTTGCCTTCGCCTGGCGCCCGATCTCGGCACGGCCCGCGCAGGTACTGCGGGCCCGCGAATAGGCCCGCGGCTGTTGCGCCCCGGCGGATCCAGTGGCAAACCCTGCGCAACCCGCACAACCCGGAGCGTTCGCGATGACCGACAGCCTGCCCATGCCCATCTCTGCCCCGCTCACGCCCGCACAGCGTACTCGCGTGCTGAACCTCGTGCGCCGCGCCGCCCGCGCCGAGATCATGCCGCGTTTCCGGGCGCTTTCGGCGGACGACATCGCGCAGAAGACCGGCCCGCAGGACCTGGTGACCGAAGCCGACCGCCGCGCCGAAGCGATGATCGCCCGCGGTCTGGTGCAGATGTTTCCCAACGCGCTGATCGTGGGCGAAGAGGACGCGTCCCAAAATGCCGATATCATCGCCAAGATCGCCGAGGCCGAGATGGCCTTCACCATCGACCCGGTCGACGGCACCTGGAACTACGCCAACGGTCTGACACAATTCGGGGTGATCCTGTCTGTCACCCGCTTCGGCGTGCCGGTCTTCGGCCTGCTCTACGATCCGGTGATGGACGACGCGGTCGTGGCCGACGAGGTCGGTCCGGCGCAGATGCTTCAGCCCCGCCGCGCACCCCGCACCCTGAGCGCCTCGGCGGGCGGCGAGGTCGCGGACCTCGCGGGCTTCGCCGGTCTCTATCACCTGCCCGAGGCCAAGCGCGTTGCGATGGCCGCCACCTTCCCGAAGTTCAGCCGCGCCATGTCGCTGCGCTGTGCCTGCCATGAATTCCGGATGCTGGCGCAGGGCCACGTGGATTTCGTGCTGAGCGCCGGTCTGACCCCGTGGGACCATGCCGCCGGTGCCCTGATCGCCCGGCGCGCGGGCTGCCACGTGGCGATGCTGGACGGGTCGGACTACCGCGCCGACACGCGCGACGGCTACCTGCTGGCGGCGGCGAACCTCGCCACCTGGAACCGGCTGCGGGATCTGTGGAGCTTCCTGTCCGAATGAACACAGGCGCGCCGGGTCTCCCCGCCGCGCCTCTTTCGCACCGAGGTCATGCCCCTCGCGGCGCCGTTTTCCTCGAGGAAAACGGACCGAAATTCTCGAGAATTTCGGTCCCAACCCCCGGACTGTCTACTCCGCCGCCTCCGCATAGTCCGACATCGGCGGGCAGGTGCACACGAGGTTCCGGTCGCCATAGGCGTTATCCACCCGGTTGACCGGCGGCCAGTACTTGTCCACCCGGAACGCCCCCGGGGGAAAGCAGCCCTGCTCTCGGCTGTAGGGCCGGTCCCAGTCGCTCACCAGGTCCTCGACCGTGT
The DNA here is from genome assembly GCF_003344785.1 of Thalassococcus profundi. Classification (GTDB taxonomy): domain Bacteria; phylum Pseudomonadota; class Alphaproteobacteria; order Rhodobacterales; family Rhodobacteraceae; genus Puniceibacterium; species Puniceibacterium profundi. Next base: position 101,347 of record NZ_QPMK01000011.1, read on the forward strand.
GCGGCGCGTTCTTCAAAGGGTTGTTCTCGCGATCCATCTCTCCATCCTCGATGGCGCGAATCTCCGCGCGGATGGCCAGCATCGCGTCGCAGAACCGGTCGAGCTCTGCCTTGGTTTCGCTTTCCGTCGGCTCCACCATCAGCGTGCCCGCCACCGGCCAGCTCATCGTCGGCGCGTGGAACCCGCAGTCGATCAGGCGCTTGGCTATGTCTTCCACGGTGATGCCCGCCGATTTCTCGAAGGGGCGCGTGTCGATGATGCATTCATGCGCGACCCGGCCCGCGTTACCCTTGTAAAGGATGTCGTAGGCGCCCTGCAGCCGCGCCGCGATGTAGTTGGCGTTGAGGATCGCCACCCGCGTTGCCTGCGTGAGCCCCTCGCCGCCCATCATCAGGCAATAGGCCCAGCTGATCGGCAGCAGCGACGGCGACCCGAAGGGCGCCGCCGACACCGACCCCACACCCGGTTCAAGCGGGTGCGAGGGCAGATGCGGCACGAGGTGCTGTTTCACCCCGATCGGCCCCATGCCCGGCCCGCCGCCGCCATGCGGAATGCAGAAGGTCTTGTGCAGGTTCAGGTGGCTCACGTCGCCGCCGAGATCGCCGGGGCGCGAGAGCCCGACCATGGCGTTCATGTTGGCCCCGTCGATATAGACCTGCCCGCCGTGCCTGTGCACGATCTCGCAGACCTCCTGCACCGTCTCTTCGAACACGCCGTGGGTCGAGGGATAGGTGATCATGCAGCCGGCCAGGTTCTCCGCATGCTCTTCGGCCTTGGCGCGGAAATCCTCGAGGTCGATGTCGCCGCGCGCGTCGTCCTTGATCGGCACCACCTTCCAGCCGACCATCTGCGCGCTCGCCGGGTTGGTGCCATGCGCGTTCATCGGGATGAGGCAGACGTTGCGGTGCCCCTGACCTTTCGCCTTGTGCCAGTCGGCGATCGTCAGCAGACCCGCATATTCCCCCTGCGCACCGGAATTGGGCTGCATGGAGATCGCGTCGTAGCCGGTGATCTCGCAAAGCTTTTTCGACAGGTCGGCGATCAGCTCGGCATAGCCCTTGGTCTGGTCCTTCGGCGCATAGGGATGCATATGTGCGAATTCGCGCCAGCTCACCGGCATCATCTCGGCGGCGGAGTTGAGTTTCATCGTGCAGGATCCCAGCGGGATCATCGCCCGGTCGAGCGCCAGGTCGCGATCCGCCAGCCGCCGCATGTAGCGCATCATCTCGGTCTCGGCCCGGTTCATGTGAAAGACGTCATGCTCCAGGTAGCCGCTCTTGCGGCACAATGCGTCGGGCAGCCGGTACTCGGCGCTCAGGTCGTCGTCCTTGCGCCAGAGGCCAAAGGCCCGCCAGACCGATTCGATGGTCTCGGGCCGGGTGCTTTCGTCGACGGTGATCCCCACCTTCGTCTTGCCGACCCGGCGCAGGTTCACGCCCTGCTGCACGGCGGCCTGCAACACCCCGCGCTGCAAGAGCCCCACGTCCACGGTGATCGTGTCGAAAAATTCCCTGGGCTCCACCTTGAAGCCCGCCGCCTCAAGGCCGCGCGCCAGCCGCGCGGTCTTGCGGTGGATGCGCTGCGCGATGGCGCGCAGGCCCTCGGGCCCGTGAAACACCGCGTAGAAGCCCGCCATCACCGCCAGCAGGGCCTGCGCCGTGCAGACGTTGCTGGTGGCCTTCTCGCGCCGGATGTGCTGCTCGCGGGTCTGCAGCGCCAGCCGGTAGGCGCGGTTGCCGTGGCTGTCGATAGAGACGCCGACGATCCGCCCCGGCATCGCGCGCTTGTAGGCATCCCGCGTGGCCATGTAGGCCGCGTGCGGGCCCCCGAACCCCATCGGCACACCGAAGCGCTGGGTCGAGCCCACGGCGATGTCCGCGCCCATGGCGCCGGGTTCCTTCAGCAGGCAGAGCGCCATCGGATCGGCGCTCATCACCGCGATGGCCTTGTGCTCGTGCAACGCCGCGATCAGGTCGGTGAAATCGCGCAAATGCCCGTAGGTGCCGGGATACTGGAAGATCGCGCCAAAGACCTTGGACGCGTCCAAATCTTCCGGACTGCCCACGATCACCTCGATCCCCAGCGGCGCCGCGCGGGTCCGCATGACCGAAATGTTCTGCGGATGGCAGTTCTCGTCGACGAAGAAGGCCTTCGCCTTCGACTTCGCCACCCGCTGCGCCATGGTCATCGCCTCGGCACAGGCCGTGGCCTCATCGAGAAGCGACGCATTGGCGATCTCGAGCCCGGTGAGGTCGCTCACCATGGTCTGGTAGTTCAGCAGCGCCTCGAGCCGCCCCTGGCTGATCTCGGGCTGATAGGGCGTGTAGGCGGTGTACCAGGCCGGATTCTCGAAAATGTTGCGCTGAATCGCCGGCGGCGTCACCGTGCCGTGATAGCCCATGCCAATGAGCGAACTCAGCACCTGGTTCTTTTGCGCCGTCTCGCGCATATGATGCATGAGCAGCCGCTCGGACAGCGGCTTGCCGAACTCGAGCGGCTCCGCCTGCCGGATCGCCTCCGGCACGGTCTCGTCGATCAGCGCCCCAAGGTCCGCCACCCCCAGCACATCGCACATCTGCGCCATCTCCGACGGAGACGGGCCGATATGACGCCGGTTGGCGAAATCGTAGGGCAGGTAATCGGTGGGTTCGTAGGTCATGTCTTACCTCGTCATCTGGAACAGGCCACGCCGCCAGCGTGTGCGACCGCAGCTCGGGGCGCCGCCCCCGTCTTCATCTTGCCAATAAACCTCCGGGGGGCCCGGGGGGCTGGCCCCCCGGTGTTCCGGCGGTCCGGGGGGCTGGCCCCCCGGTGTTCCCGCCGCCCGGCGGGATTGCCTCCCGGGATGCCACGCGCCCCGGAGGTCAGTCCCACCGCATCAGCGGTCAGGGAGCAGAACCCTGGTGACCGGCGCGCTCCGGCCTCAGCCGATGAACGCCTTGTAGGCCGCTTCATCCATGTAGTCGTCCATCACCGACAAGTCCTCGACCTTGACCTTGAAGAACCACGACTCGCCCTCGGGGTCGTCGTTGACCTTGCCCGGCTCGTCGACCAGCGCCTCGTTGACCTCGACCACCTCGCCGTCGATGGGGGCCAGGATGTCCGACGCGGCCTTGACGCTTTCGATCACCACGACCTCTTCGTCCTTGGTGACGGTGGTGCCCACCTCGGGCAGTTCCACGAACACCACGTCGCCCAGCTGTTCGGCGGCGTGTTCGGTGATCCCGACCACGACCACGTCGCCATCCTCGACACGCAGCCATTCATGTTCTTCGGTGAACTTCATGCTTGTCTCCCGTTGCATGTTCATCGCTTGAAACCGGCGGGCACGAAGGGCAGGGCCGCCACCGCGACCGGCAGCCGCTTGCCCCGCACCTCGCCATACAGAACCGTGCCGGGCGCGGCCGAAGCCGCCGACACGTAGCCCATCGCCACCGGCGCGCCGACCGTGGGGCCGAACCCGCCCGAGGTCACGCGGCCCACCGGATCGCCGCCGGTGGCCTGGGCAAAGATTTCGACGCCCTCGCGCATCGGCGCGCGGCCTTCGGGGCGCAGGCCCACGCGTTTCCAGGCCACGCCCTCGGCCATCTGCCAGGCGATGTGATCGGCGCCGGGATAGCCGCCCGCGCGGGCGCCGCCGGGGCGCCGCACCTTCTGGATCGCCCAGGTGAGGCCCGCCTCGACCGGCGAGCTCTCGGAATCGATGTCGTGACCATAAAGGCACAGCCCCGCCTCCAGCCGCAGGCTGTCGCGGGCGCCAAGGCCGATCGCCTCCACGTCCGGATGCGCCAGCAACGCGCGGGCCAGGGTCTCGGCCGCGGCCTCGGGCACGGAGATCTCGAACCCGTCCTCGCCGGTATAGCCCGACCGCGACACCCAGCATTCCGCGCCCGCAAGCTCCAGCGTCGCCACGTCCATGAAGCGCATCTCGCGCACCGCGACATTGAGGCCCGCAAGCACGTCTTCGGCAGCGGCCCCCTGCAGCGCCAGCAGGGCGCGGCTGTCGAGGGACTTGACCACCACATCCGGCTCCAACCCCGCGCGCAGGCGGGCGACATCGGCCTCCTTGCAGGCGGCGTTGACCACGAGGAACAGGTGATCGCCGCGGTTGGCGATCATCAGGTCGTCCTCGATCCCGCCCGCATTGTTGGTGAAAAAGCCGTAGCGCTGACGGTTCTCGGCAAGCCCCGCCACATCCACCGGCACCAGCCGTTCCAGCGCCTGCGCCGCATCGGCGCGTCGCGACCGCAGGACCACCTGCCCCATGTGGCTGACGTCGAAGAGCCCGGCCTTGGCGCGGGTGTGCTGATGTTCCTTCATCACCCCGAGCGGATAGCTGACCGGCATTTCGTAGCCGGCGAATTCGACCATCTTGGCGCCCAGCTCGACATGCAGGTCGTAGAGCGGCGTGCGCAGTGGGCCGCCGTCGTCTTCCGCAGCGGCAGGGTGATGATGATGGTGTTCGCCCGGACCGTGCGCGACGCCGCAGGCGCAGACATCCTCGCGCACGGCGTATTGCTCCAGATCGTCCTTGCGGTCGGTTCCGTCTGTTTCGGCCATGTATCCCCCGTGCGGCGCACCGGGTCCAGTCCGCCCGGCTTCAGTCAGCGTGCGCGGGGCGCACCTTGCGTCCCGCATCCAACGCCCCCTCTGTCCCGTCGCCTGAGATCGTTATCCCTTCGGCGGATGCGGGCAAGCCGCATCTCTCTCCAGAGTCCATGTGCCGCTACGGTCCCTTGGGCCTGAGAGTTTCCGGGGCGGTTGCTCCTTCGGCACCGGCAAAGCCGGTTCTCCCATCGCGTTGGCCTGACGCTAGATCAGTTGCGCAGCAGAGACAAGCACCTCGCCGCAATCCCGCTCGGGCTCTGCGCCGCCTGACAGGAGCTTCAGCAGCGGCGCATTGCCGCTGACCAATTCCTCGACCGTGACCGGGTCGAGCGTGGCATAGAACGCCTCTGCCGCCTTCGACAGCACAGCGCGCAAGCGGCAGTCGGCGGACAGCGGGCAGGCATTGCCGGAATCGGCAAAGCATTCGGCCAGCGGAACCGGCCCCTCGACGGCGCGGAACACCGCTCCGACCGAGATGCCGGAGGCGGGCCCCGCCAGGCTCAACCCGCCGTGCCGTCCCCGCCGGGTGTTGAGAAAACCCAGCTGCGCCAGCTGGTTGATGATCTGCGCCACATGGTTGCCCGACGCGTTGCAGGCGGTGGCGATCTCGGATTTGGTGACCAGCTTGTCGGCGTGAACGGCGCAATACATCAGCACGCGCATGGCAATATCGGTGCGTTTGGTTACGCGCATGACGATCGTCCCCCGGATGATTTCCGAGCCCTTCTAGGGCATGCGGGCAAATGCGTATTTGACTTACATCAACCGGCTGCTCCTTATGACCGCATGCAGACCGCTTACTTTTTCGGCTACGGGTCGCTGGTGAACCGCCATACCCACATCTACGCCCCCGCCCACCGCGCCACCGTGCAGGGCTGGCGCCGCGCCTGGCGCGTTGCCGCCGACCGGCAGGTCGCCTTCCTGACGGTGATCCGCGACGACGACTGCGCCATCGATGGGCTGATCGCACCGGTTCCGGATGGCGACTGGGCGGCGCTGGACCTGCGCGAGGCGGCCTATGACCGGCTGCCCGCCGGCCCGGACCTGGCGCAGTCCGCCGTTCCAGGCGCCGATGTCGCGATCTACGCGATCCCGCCGGACCGGCTGCACGCACCGGACGCGGACCACCCGGTGCTGCTGAGCTACATCGACGTGGTGCTGCAGGGCTACCTTCAGGAATACGGGCAGGACGGCGCCGAGCGGTTCCTCGACACCACCACCGGCTGGGAGGCGCCGATCCTCAACGACCGCGACGCCCCGCGCTATCCGCGCGCGCAAAGCCTGTCGCCCGACGAGCATGCCTTCGTCGACGACGCGCTGGCGCGGCTCGGCTGCCGGACCTACGCCTGATGGTGTCGAAAGCGCTCATGCTGTTTCTGCGCCTGGCGCGCCGCCTGGGCGTGCGAGTGGTGCTTATGACGGTGCTGGCACTGATCGCCGTCTTCGTGGCCCCGGCGCTCGACCCGCTCATTCCCGACAGCTTCAAGGACCGCTTCGACCGCGACGCGGTGCTGCCGATCCTGAACATCCTCGCCTCCACGATGCTGGCCGCCACGACCTTTTCGCTCGGGGTGATGGTGCAGGCCTTCCAGTCCGCCGCCGGACAGGCGACGCCGCGCGCCTACCGCATCCTGATGCAGGACGGCACGACGCAGACGGTGCTGGCGACCTTCGTCAGCACCTTCCTCTTTTCGCTCACCGCCATCGTCATGTTCCGCGCCGAATTCTACGGCGACGCGGCGGCGGTGGTGATCTTCGCGCTCACGGTGCTGAGCATCGCGCTGGTGATCATCGCGATCCTGCGCTGGATCGACCACCTGAGCCAGCTCGGCAGCATGGACCACACCCTGCGCATGGTCGAGAACGCCGCGCGGGACTGCCTGAAAACGGTTGCCGAGGCGCCCTGCCTGGGCGCCAACGATTCGTCGAAGAGCGACGCCCCGCCGCCTGATGCCGTGGCGATCCTCGCGAACCGCTCGGGCTACGTGCAATTCGTCAACATGCCCGCCATGCACGAAGCGCTGGAGCGCTGCGACGCGCGCCTGTGGGTCACGGCGCAACCGGGCAGCTACGCTCTGACGGGTGGCGTGCTGGGATATCTCTCGGGCGCCGATGCCAAGCTGGTCGAAGAGGCAGCGGACCATTTCACCCTCGAACGGGAACGCACGCTGGAACAGGACGCGCGTTTCGGCCTCATCGTCCTGTCCGAGATCGCCGCCCGTGCCCTGTCGCCGGGCGTCAACGACCCCGGCACCGCCATCGACGTGGTCCAGCGGGTCAAGAACCTGCTTTGGGATCATGCCCACGAGGAGCGGGCCGAACCGCGCGACATCCGCTACCCCCGCGCCTATGTGCCACGCATCACGGCGGCGGACCTCGTGCAGGATGGCATCGACGTGATCATCCGCGATGGCGCCGGCCGGCCGGAGGTGATCGGCACGATCATCAAGGCGCTGAACGATCTGGCCGGCAGCGACTGGCCGCCCCTGGCCGAGGCTGCGCGCGACACGCTGGACTATGCCCGTGAACATGCAGAGGCCGCCCTGACGCTTCAGGCCGACCGCGAGGCGGTCAGGGAGCTGATCCGGCGCTAGCCCTGCGCCAGGGCGCGCGCCCGCACCACCTGCATCAGCGGCATGACATCGGCCATTTCAGGCCCGCGCTGCTGCCCGGTGACAGCAAGGCGGAGCGGCATGAAAAGCCCCTTGCCCTTGCGGCCCGTCTTGTCCTTCACCGCAGCGGTCCAGCTGGACCAGGTGTCGGCGTCATAGGGGCCTTCGGGCAGCAATGCCATCGCCTCGGCGACGAAGTCCCGGTCCTCGTCGGCCACGACCGGCTCCGCCCCGTCGCGGAACATCTGCCACCAAGCCGCAAGGTCCGCGCGGGTGGTGATGTTCTCGCGGGTGACGCGCCAGAACAGCGCCGCCTTGTCCTCGGGCACGCCCAGTGCCGCGATGTCGTCCGCAACCGCCTCCAGCGGCAGTTGGTGCAGCTTGCGCGCGGTCAGCGGGAAAAGATCGTTCACGTCGAACTTCGTGGGCGCCGAGCCGAATTGCGCCAGATCGAAGCCGTCGGCGATCTCGTCGAGGCTCATCCGCAGCTCCACCGGCTGCGACGAGCCCAGCCGCGCCATCAGGCTCAGCAGCGCCTCGGGCTCGATGCCCTGCGCCCGCAGGTCCTTGAGCGCCAGCGACCCCAGCCGCTTCGACAGGCCCTCGCCCTGCGGCCCGGTCAGCAGGCTGTGGTGGGCAAAGGCCGGCGGCGTGCCGCCCAAAGCCTGGATGATCTGGATCTGCGTCGCGGTGTTGGTGACGTGATCGGAGCCGCGCACCACGTGGGTCACGCCCATTTCCGTGTCATCGACCACCGACGCCATGGTATAAAGGTTCTGCCCGTCCGCCTTGATCAGCACCGGGTCCGACAGGCTGGCCGCGTCGATCGACAGGTCGCCCAGGATGCCATCGGTCCATTCGATACGCTGTTGGTCCAGCTTGAAGCGCCAGACGCCCGGCCCGCGTTCCTCGCGCAGTTTCGCCTTGTCGTCCTCGGACAGTGCCAGCGCGGCGCGGTCATAGACCGGCGGACGGCCCATGTTGAGCTGCTTCTTGCGCTTGAGGTCGAGCTCTGTCGGCGTCTCGAACGCCTCGTAGAGCCGCCCCATGTCGCGCAGCTTGTCCGCGGCCTCGGCATAGCGGTCAAGCCGTTCGGATTGCCGTTCCACCCGGTCCCAGGTCAGGCCCAGCCATTCCAGGTCGCGCTTGATCTGGTCCACGTATTCCTGCTTCGACCGCACAGGGTCGGTGTCGTCGATGCGCAGGATGAACTGCCCCCCGGCCTTGCGGGCGATCAGGTAGTTGAAAAGCGCGGTGCGCAGGTTGCCCACGTGGATGTATCCGGTGGGCGACGGGGCGAAACGGGTGGTGGTCATCGGGCTGTCTCCTGTTGGCGGATGCCTTTTCACAGGTCGCGGCTTTTGTCCATATCCGCGGGCCAGAGCCGCCACGCCGCGCAAAGGCCCAGCGCCGCCAGCGCGCTCAGCAGCGCCAGCGCCGCCCCCATGCCCAGCCGGTCCCCGGCCCAGCCCGCCAGCGGGTAGGTGATGAGCCAGCAGGCATGGCTGAGCGCGAATTGCGCCGCGAAGAGCGCCGGCCGGTCCGCCGGTCCGGACGACCGCCGCAGCAGCCGTCCCGATGGCGTCAGAACCCCCGCATAACAGGCGCCCAGGCCGGCCCAGAGCAGCAGGAACACCGGCCAGGCCGGCAGCCCCGCCACGGCCAGCCAGATCGCCAGCGCCACGGTGAGTGCGGTCTGGCAGACCCCGGCCACGATCATCACGGGGCGGTCGCCGCACCGCTCCAGCACCCGCGGCAGCGCCAGCGCCGCCGTCATCGACCCCGCCCCGTAAGCGGCCATAGCCAGGGCCAGCGCCGCGTCGCCGCGGCCGAACCCGGCGCGCACCAGCACCACCGTGTTGACCAGCACGAAGGCCCCTGCCGCCGCCGCGCCCAGCGTCAGCGCCAGCAACCCGCGCAGCCGCGGCGTCGCGAGGTAGATGCGGATGCCGCGCGACACCCGCTCACGAAACGGCGCCGCATCCGCGCCGCCCGGCTCCGGCAGCACCGTCGCGAGCACCAGCGCCGCCGAGGCGGCGAATCCCAGCGCCGTCCCCCAGAAGAGCGCCGGATAGGCCGCAACGCCCAGAAGCGCCGCCGCCAGCATCGGGCTGGTGAGGTTCTCGAGGTCATAGGCCAGCCGCGACAGCGACAGCGCCCGCGTGTAGTCGCCCTCGTCCGGCAGGATGTCCGGCAGCACCGCCTGGTAGGCCGGCGTGAAGGTGGCCGAGGCGCTCTGCAGCACGAAGATCAGCACATAGACCTGCCAAAGCGCGTCCACGAAGGGCAGGCAGAGCGCCACGGCGACCCGCACGACATCGGCCCCCACCAGCACCGCGCGGCGCGGCAGGCGCACCGCCCAGGCCTGCGCCAGCGGCGACAGCCCCACGTAGGCCACCATCTTGATCGTGTAGACGAGGCCCAGCACCGCGCCCGCCCGCGCCCCCGCGAGGTCATAGGCCAGAAGCCCCAGCGCCACGGTCAGCAGACCGGTGCCGGACAGGGCCACGACCTGCGCCGCGAAAAGCTTCACGTAGACGGGGTTGCTCAGCAGCGCCTTCATGGGCCAAACCTACGCCAAGCCCCGTCCCGGTCAACGAGCCAAACCATGCGCGCCTTCATCGCCCTGCCCCTGCCGTCCTCGGATGCCGCCGTGATCGAGGCGGCGCAGGACCGGCTGCCGGTCGGGCGCTGCACCGATCCCGAGACGCTACACCTGACGCTGGCCTTCCTGGGCGAGCAACCGATCCCGGTGCTCGAAGACCTGCACGAGATCCTGTCGGCACTGCACGCCCCGGCCTTCGACCTCACCCTGTCGGGCTTCATCAGCCTCGGCGGCGACGGCGGTCACGCGCTGGCGCTGGAAGCCGAGGCCAGCCCCGCGCTCAGCGACCTGCACGCCCGGATCAAGAGCCGGTGCGCCGGGCTCGGCCTCGACCTGCCGCGCCGCCGCTTCCGCCCGCATGTGACGCTGGCGCGCCTGCCCGGACGCCAATCGCCCGAGGACAGGGCCCGGCTCGCCGCCTTCCTCGCGCGGGAAAACCTGTTGCGGCTCGACGGCATCCACATCGACCGCTTCGGGCTTTACGGCTCCACCCTGCACCGCGACGGCGCCCGCCACGAACTGCTCGAAACCTATCCGCTGGGCGCCGCCCCCCCTGCTTCTCCGGTTTGAAAATACCTCGGGGGGAGGCCCCTTCGGGCCGGCGGGGGCAGCGCCCCCGACGCGCGGCACGCGCGTCACCCCCCCAACCAGCCGCGCGGCACGCGCGTCCTGACACCGCCAAAATCACGCTGCACGCAGACCAGACCCTCAGGGATGCCGCCACCAAGCCGATTGAACCTCCGCCACGGACACGCCATATCCCGCAGATGCCCGATCCCGATCTCGATCACTTCCACCGTATCGCCCGCCAGACGCTGGACGACCTGCCCGAGGCCTTTGCCCGCGGCGCGGCGGATCTGGTGCTGCAAGTGGTGGATTGGCCCGACGACCGGATGCTGCGGGAGCTCGACATCGACGATCCGCTCGACCTCACCGGGCTCTACGACGGCATCCCGATGACCGAGAAATCGACCTTCGATCCCGCGCCCTTTCCCGACACGGTCTGGCTGTTCCGCGAACCGATCCTGCAGGAATGGCGCGACCGCGGCGACGTGGAGCTCGACGCGCTGATCGCCCATGTGACCATCCACGAGGTGGCGCATCACTTCGGCTGGTCCGACGACGACATCGCCACCATCGACCAGTGGTGGCTCTAGCACCTATCCGGCAGCCAGGATCGCCTCCATCCGTTCCACGAACCGCTTGGGCGACAGTTCGGACTCGGCGGTGGCGCGGGCGGCGGCGGACATGGCGCGGCGCGTTCCGGCATCGTGCAGGAGCGGCTCCAGGCCCCCCCGCAGCGCGGTCGGGTCCTGCATATCGACAATCACCCCGTCGGTGCCGCCGGTCAGGTAGCCGGCACTCCCTGACTGCGCCGAGATCACCGGAATGGTGCCGAAGGCCATGCCTTCGACCGGGGCAAAGCCCAAGGGCTCGTCGACCGACGGCAATACGCAGATCGCATGATCGGCAAAGAGCCGGGGCATCTCCGCATAGGGCACCTCGGCCCGCATCTCGATCCAGTCGCGGGCATCGACGGCCTGTTGCAGCGTGTCGTGGTAGCTGGCGCCGTCGGCGAAATTGACACGGTTGAGCGATCCGACCAGCGTCAGCCGCGCTACCTCACCACCACCCAGCGCCTCCAGCGCCTCGATCAGCGGCAAATGGTTCTTGCGCGGACTGCCCAGCTTGCCGACGCAGAGCACGGGAACCGGCGTCTGCCGCAGCACCGCGTCGGTCACGGCGACATCGGCCCAGCGCGTCACCGGCCAGGGCAGGAAATGCGCCGCCCCGTGCCGTTCCGCGCGGTCGCCGGGTGTCCGTACCGGTGTCACCCGCTGCCCTGGCAGCCCGCGCCACCAGTGCAGCAGCCGCTGCTTCGCAGTCGGCGCACCGTCCAGCGTCAGCAAGTCGTAGCGCATCGCCCGCAGGCCCTGTTGCCGGGCGACCTTCGCCGCCTGACGCGACAGGTCCGCCGCGGTGCGGATGAACAGCAGATCGGGCTTGAGCCGCCGCAAGGTCTCTTTCACCGCCCCCGGCTCCGGCGTGGTGCCCAGCAGGATCGGGGTCAGGCGGCTGTGATCCTCGCCGCTGCCCGCTCCGGTCGCCAGCACGCTGACCACATGGCCCGCGTCCAGCAAGGCGGCGGTGGCGTGAAAGAGGTTGGTGTGGAACCGCGGCACCACAAAGGCGATATGGGCCATGGCCTACCCCGACGGATCGCGGAAACGGTTGACGATGGGATAGCGCCGGTCGAGCCAGAACGCCCGTTTGCTCAGCCGCGCGCCGGGGGCCGACTGGAAGCGCTTGTATTCGCTGATATACAGCAGGTGCTCGACCTTCTTGGCATCGGTGCGGTCATAGCCCGCCGCCACGCAATCCTCGATGCTGCCATCGTCGTCGACGAGGATCTGCAGGATGCCGTCGAGCACCGGGTAATCGGGCAACGAATCACTGTCCTTCTGGTCGGCGCGCAGCTCCGCCGACGGCGGCTTCGAGATCACGCGCTCGGGCATGACCGCGCCCTCGGGGCCCTTCATCCAGTCGCGGAAATGCGCGTTGCGCCAGCGGCAGATCTCGAAGACGCGGGTCTTGTAGAGATCCTTGATCGGATTGTAGCCGCCCGCCATGTCGCCATAGATCGTGGCGTAGCCGACCGCCACCTCGGACTTGTTGCCGGTGGTGAGCAGCATCTCTCCGAACTTGTTCGACAGCGCCATCAGCAGCAGCCCGCGCAGGCGAGACTGGATGTTCTCTTCGGTCAGGTCCTCGTCGCGGCCCTCGAACAGCGGCGCAAGCGTCGCGGCGATCGCGGCGCGGCTTTCGGAAATGGGAACGTAGTCGTAGTGACAGCCCAGCATCTCGGCCACGGCCTTGGCATCCTCGAGCGAATGTTCGGAGGTGTATTCCGAGGGCAGCATCACGCAGCGCACGTTTTCCGACCCGAGCGCATCCACCGCGATGGCCGCGACGATGGCGCTGTCGACCCCGCCCGACAGGCCCAGCAGCACCTTGCCGAAACCGGTCTTGGCGCAATAATCGCGCAGCGCCGTGACCATGACGCGGTAGTCCTGCTCCATCGCGTCGGGATGCTGCGTGAAGATGCCCGGCACCGCGCGCCAGCCGTCGGCCCCGCGTTCCATGTCCACATGCGCCACCATCTCGTCGAAGACCGGCAGCTGCACCGCCATCTGCCCGCCGGGGTTCAGCACGAAGGACCCGCCGTCGAAGACTTGGTCGTCCTGCCCGCCCACCATGTTGAGGTAGAGGAGCGGCAGGCCGGTCTCGACCACCCGGGCCACCATGTGGTTGAGCCGCGTCTCGTACTTGCCGCGGTGGTAGGGCGATCCGTTGGGCACCAGCAGGAATTCGGCACCGGTCTCGGCCAGGGTTTCGGCGACATCCTCGTACCAGGCGTCTTCGCAGACCGGGCTGCCGATGCGGGTGTTGCCCACCGCGTAGGGTCCGCCCAGCGGCCCCGAATCGAAGACCCGCACCTCGTCGAAGACGTCATCGTTGGGCAGGTGGTGCTTGAGAACGGTCGAAGCGATCTGCCCGGCCCGGCAGATGAAATAGGCGTTGTAGAGCTCCGTGCCCTCGACCCACGGCCCGCCGATCGCCAGCGCCGGACCGTCGGCGCAGTCCGCCGCCAGCGCCCGCAGCTGGCGGATCGCCTCGGTGTGGAAGGCGGGCTTCATCACCAGGTCCTGGGTGTTGTAGCCGGTGATGAACATCTCGGGCAGCGCCACGAGGTCGGCGCCCGCCTCGCGGCCCTCTTCCCAGGCGGCGCGCGCCTGCGCGGCATTGCCCGCAAGATCGCCCACCACGGGATTGAGCTGCGCCAGTGTCACCCGGAAGCGGTCCGCCATGCCAAAGCTGCCTTTCATCACGTTTCCGCCACCACATAGCAGAACCTCGCCCGAGGGGAAGCACCCCGGACCGCATCGCCCCGGTTAAGCATTGCCCCTGCCCCGCCGCTCCTTTACCTTTTACGACAAAGGCCGGCGGGCATCCCGACGCCTCCGGTCGCAGGCACAAAGCGCCCAATCTCTAGAGCAGGCAGATCACGCATGACATTCGGCAGCAGACTGACGCTTTCCCTGGCCCTCGCGGCGCTCGCCGCCCCGGCGCTGGCGCAGGACGGCGAGGTGGTGACAAAGCAGTACGATGACGGCGGCGTCTACGAGGGCACCTTCGAGAACGGCCTGCAGGACGGCACCGGCACCTACCGGCTGCCCAACGGCTACGAATACACCGGCGACTGGGTGGCCGGCGAAATCCGCGGCGAGGGCGTGGCGCGGTTTCCCAACGGCTCGGTCTACGAGGGCCAGTTCGCCAAGGGCAAGCCCGAAGGCGTGGGCAAGATCGTCTTTGCCGACGGCGGCACCTACGAGGGTACCTGGCTCGACGGCAAGATCACCGGACAGGGGGTCGCGATCTACGCCAACGGCGTGCGCTACGAAGGCAGCTTCCGCAACGCCCTGCACCACGGCCGCGGCACGATGATCTCTCCGGGCGGCTACACCTACGAAGGCGATTGGGTGAACGGCGTCAAGGAAGGCTCGGGCACCATCACCTATCCCGACGGGTCGGTCTACGAAGGCCGCGTCGCCGACGGCGCGCGCGAGGGCCAGGGCACGCTCACCATGCCCGACGGGCTGATCTACGAGGGCATGTGGCAGGACGGCCAGATCGACGGGGTCGGCAAGCTCACGCAGCCCAACGGCGACATCTACGAAGGCGAGCTCGTGGCAGGCCGCCGCGAAGGCCAGGGCAAGGTCACCTATGCCAACGGCGACATCTACGAAGGCCAGTTCGAGGGCGACCAGCGGCAGGGCCAGGGCACCTTCATCGGCTCGGACGGCTACCGGTATTCCGGCACCTGGGTCGCCGGCCAGATCGAGGGCGAAGGCCAGGTGCAATATCCCGACGGGTCGGTCTACGTGGGCCAGTTCCGCGGCGATCTGGCCAACGGCCAGGGCAAGATCACCTATCCCGACGGCTCGACCTACGAAGGCACCTGGGTCGACGGCGTGATCGAGGGCGAAGGCACCGCCACCTATTCCAACGGCATCACCTACGAAGGCGGCTTCTCCAACGCCCGCAACAACGGCTACGGCGTGATGACCTATGCCGACGGCTACCGCTACGAAGGCGAATGGCAGGATGGCCAGCGCCACGGCCAGGGCACAGCCACCTATCCCGACGGCACGGTCTACACCGGCCAGTTCGTCGACGGCCAGCGCCACGGCACGGGCGAGATCACCATGGCCGACGGTTTCACGTACAAGGGCGAATGGAAGAACGGCGAAATCGACGGCCAGGGCGTCGCCACCTACACCAACGGCGACGTCTACGAAGGCACGTTCCGCGACGGCAAGCGCGAAGGCACCGGCACCATGCGCTACGCCACCGGCGAAGAGGCCACCGGCGACTGGATCAACGGCGCGCTGAAAAGCGACGGCTGATCCCGGGGACGACGGGCATGGTGGGTTGCAAACCCACCCTACGGCATCGCTCCGGCCCCGCGTAGGGTGGGTTTGCAACCCACCGCCCCTTGCCATCCGCGCGCCCGCCTCCATAGTGCAACCTATGGCGAAAACCTCCAAACCTCGCAACCTGACCGAGCTGCGTGCCAGCGTGGCGGCGGTGCGCCTGAAAGGCCCGGCGACCAGCCAGACCGACCGCGCCCGCAAGCTGCTGCTGGTCTATCTCGACGCGGCGGACAGCCATGCCGTGCCCTTTGCCGAACTGGTGAAATCCCTGCGCTCCGGCCTGCCCGCGCTGCGCATCGCCGGGGCGGAGCTGGCGCGCCAGGCCAGCGACCCGGCGGGGCCGTTCGCAGGCATCGACTGCGCCGCAGGCTGCGCCTTCTGCTGCATCCTGAGCGGCACCGACGGCGGCACCATCACCGCCGCCGAAGCCGAACAGCTGCACGCCGCCCTCGCCCCGCAAAGGGGGAAAAACACCGGCGCCGCCTGGCACCCGCAGGCCTGCGCCGCGCTCGATCCCGCCACACGCCAGTGCCGCGCCTACGACGCGCGCCCGCTGATCTGCCGCAGCTACATTTCGACCGATGTGACGGCCTGCGCAGAGATAGCCGAAGGCACCCCCGCCGCAGGCGCTGGCGTCGTCGGGGCGCAGGGGCTGGCGCTGGCCGTGCATGCGCTGATCCGCGCGGCGCTGGAGGGCGTCAGCCAAGTGCCGACCTATGCGCTGGCCCGCATCACCGCCGGCGCCATGCATGGCGAGGACGCCGCCACGACCCTGCGCGCCGCCCGCCAGCCGCCGCGCGCCCTTGACGACGAACGGCGGCGCTTCGGGGCCTGACCGCGGCCCGCCTGCGGCGTATGACCGCTGCGCCTGTCCGGCCGGGCAATCTTTCCTATCTCTGGGGCATCGAACTTTTTTGCTGGCGGTTGCGCAGAGGTGAATGATGACGGTCCTGACGAGACTTCTTATTGTCGCGCCGATCTGCATGATCGGCACTGGCGCCGCGGCCCACGTCAACTGGTTCGTCGACACCGACGCAGAGCCGCTACCCAACATCGCCCTGACCGACCCGCTTTTCCTGGGCTGGACCGCGATGGCATTGGCGATGATCGCCTTTTCGGTCTGGCTCGACGGGCGCTTGCCGACCTTGCGCGTGGCGCCGTCGAAACTCCGTCATGATTTCATGGAGATCCTGCGGGTCTTCACCGGCATGAGCTTCCTTCTGACCGCCTACGAAGGCGCGTTGGTCGCGCCGCACAAGGTGGTCGAAGGCGTAATCGGACTTGCGCTGGTGGTGCTGCAGGCTGTCATCGGCGTCATGCTGATCGCCAACCGCTGGATCTTTGCCGCGGCGCTGCTGATGCTGGTCCTGCACGTCGCCGTGGCGCTCTTCTTCGGCCTCCTTCCGGCGCTGGAATACGCGATCCTCGTCGGTATCGCCTTCTTCCTGCTGCTGAACGCCATCGAAGACCCGGACTGGCGCGACCGGCTCAAACCCTACTCGGTGGATGCCCTGCGCATCTGGACCGGGATTTCGCTCGTCGCGCTCGCGATCGGGGAAAAGCTGGCGCCCTCGGCCCTGGGGCAAGTGTTCCTGGCTCAATACGACTGGAATTTCCTGCAGGCGATGGCGCTTACATTCTTCGACGACCGGCTCTTCGTCCTGTCCGCCGGGATGGTAGAAGCGGTGATCGGCATCGTCCTGATCCTTGGCACCACCGTCCGGCTCGCGGTGCTGGCCCTGTCGGTGATGATGGCGCTGTCGAACGTCGTCTTCATTCTGCAGGGCAACAACGAGGCGGCGCTGGTGGAATTCATCGGTCACATGCCGATCATCGGCGTAGCGCTGCTGCTGATGTTGCTTGGATATGGCCAACGGCTGAAAATCACCCATGCCTTTTCGGCGTGGCGTTATAGGTCAAGGGAAGGAAGGCACCCGATCGCCGGGTCCCCGACCGATCCGGAAGGAGACCGCGCATGACCGAACTCGAGGCCAAGAAGGCCGAGGCAACCGACCCAACGATGGGCCGGCCCGACCCGTCCATCCCCACGGTGGACCGCCCCAAGGACGATCCCGCGGCGCTTGCGAAACGGCGGCGGACACGCCGCGGCGACCGCTTTGCCCGCCGCGCGCACCACAGCCTTTACGAGGACATGCTCAATTGACCCAACCGATCCTCATCATCGGCGCAACCTCGGGCATCGGCGCCTGCGCCGTCGACGAGGCCGCCTCGCGCGGCCTGCCGGTGCGCGCCTTCGCCCGCAGCGCCGGCACCCTGGACAAAACCGATCTGGTGGAGCCGGTCGCCGGAGATGCGCGGTCGGCCGAGGATATCGGCGCGGCCCTCTCCGGAACGCGTGCGGTGATCTACGCCCTGGGCATCAAGGAACGGCTGTCGATGCTCTGGGAAGAAGAGACGCTTTTTTCCGACACGACGCGCGTGCTGCTCGACGCGATGCAGGCCGGAGACACCAGGCGCCTCGTCGCCGTCACCGGCTTTGGCGCCGGCCGGTCGCGCAGCGCCATGAGCGCGCTGGAACGCATCGGTCACCGCGCCATCCTCGGCAAACCCTATGCCGACAAGGACCGGCAGGAAGCGATGATCGTGGAAAGCCCGCTCGACTGGACCATCGTCCGGCCCGTGATCCTCACCAAGGGGTCGCGGTCCGGAAAGCTCAAGGTTTTGCGTGATCCGGCCAGCTGGCGCAACGGGCTGGTGTCGCGCCGCGACGTGGCCTGTTACCTCGTCGACGCGGTCGAGGACGATCTCGACATCCGGGCCGATGTTGTGCTGGCGCGCTGACGGCGCTGTCGGACCTGACCTGGCTGCCATGACCAACCGTAACGGCCCCCATCCCATGCCACAGCTTCCGCCCGAAAACGTCCAGGACTATCCCCGCCCGCCCGCGCTGGAGCCGGTGGCCCAGCGCCTGCGCCTGATCCTCGGCGGCGCGACGGTTGCCGAGACATCGCGGGCCTTGCGGGTGCTCGAAACGCACCACGCGCCGACATATTACATCCCGCCCGAGGATGTGCCGGCGACGCTGATCCCCGCCCGCGGGTCGAGCTTTTGCGAATGGAAAGGCGTTGCTGCCTATCTCGACGTCCAAGCCGGCGGCCTGACGGCGCCCCGCGCGGCCTGGTGCTATCCGGCGCCGACCGGGGCGTTCCGGGCGCTCGCGGGCTACCTGGCCTTCTACGCAAGCGCCATGGATGCCTGTTTCGTCGGCGCCGAAAAGGTCATCCCGCAACCGGGCGACTTTTACGGCGGCTGGGTGACCGCAAACCTGCAAGGCCGTATCAAGGGCACACCGGGGACAGAAGGATGGTAAGGATTATGCCGAAAATCGCCGTCATCGGGGCCGGAATGGCGGGGCTCACCTGCGCGCGCGCCCTCGGGGACCACGGGCTGCGCCCGGTGATCTTCGACAAGGGCCGCGGCCTTGGCGGCCGCATGGCGACGCGGCGGGCCGAGGGCGGGTTCCAGTTCGACCACGGCGCGCAATACCTGACGGCACGAAGCCGCGGCTTTGCAGAGATGCTCGCGGGGGCGGAGGCGGCGGGCGCGCTGGCGCTTTGGCCTGAACCGCGCGAACGACCGGCCTATGTCGGCATCCCCGGCATGACCGGCCTCGCCAAGCACATAGGCGAAGAGCTGGATATCCGCAAGGCGACCCGGATACAGAGAATCGTCCCGGAGGACGGGCATTGGCGGCTGGACTGGCAGGACGGGTCCGAGCGGTTCGATCGCCTTGTGATCACCGCCCCGGCCCCGCAGACCGCCGCATTGCTGCCCGAGGACCATGACTTTGCAGAGGCCTTGCACTCGGTCGGAATGGACCCCTGCCTGACCCTGATGGTCGGCCTTCCCACGGGGGCCGATCTGCCCTTCGTGACCCGCCGCGCACCGGAGGAAGACATTTCCTGGATCGCGTGCGACAGCGCCAAGCCGGGGCGACCGGACGGCCCTTGCGTGGTGGCGCAGGCCGGTCGCGGCTGGAGTCTGCGTCACCTCGAACTGGAGCTCGACGCCATCGCGGAGCGGATGCTGCCCCTGGTGCGCGAGATCATCGGCAAAGGTGCGACCGTCGATCCGCCTTACCTGTCGGCGCATCGCTGGCGTTACGGTTTGGTGACGTCGCCCCTGGGCCAGCCCTACCTGCGCGACGGCGCCAAAACGCTGTTCGCGGGGGGCGACTGGTGCCTGGGCGCCAAGGCAGAAGATGCCTGGACCAGCGGGCGCGCCATCGCGGATGCGCTGATCGACGGTCTTTGACACCGGGCTGGTCTGGTGCGACCTGCGGGCGTCCAGCAAGCCGCGTCATGCAGTCGTTGCATACCGTCTATGGTTAGGCGTTTCGAAAATCCTTCATATCTGAGGGTCAACGGAAACGAAACGATTGACGAAAGACGGACCCATGACCACGCAATACACGCTCCAATCACCGAACCGGGCCGAGGTTCAGGACATCCTGAAAGAGGCGCATCGGCTGCGCAGCGCTTACATCACCCGGTCGATCAAGGCCGGCCTGACGCGGCTGCGCACCCTGTTCGGGACGACATCCCACGTGGGAAACGCAACCGCGTGACCCGCGCCGCCGCTTGAGGCACCCGACAAAAGAAAACCCTGCCCGACCGCATTCGCGCTTTCGGACAGGGTCTGACTGGATCCGTCTCCCGAGCAACGAAGAGTCCCGCCGATCTGGCCGCAAGGGCGCCAGCGCCCCGGTCGATCCGCAGGATCTTTCCGTCGAGCCGCGGTGACGGCCCGCCCGGCGATCAGGACATGCCCAGCGCTTCCTTGTACATCTCCAACACCGCTTCTTCCTCGGCGATATCGTCGGGTTCGCGCTTGCGCAGGGCGATGACCTTGCGCATCACCTTGGTGTCGTAGCCACGTGCCTTGGCCTCGGCCATGACCTCTTTCTGCTGGTCGGCGAGGTCCTTCTTTTCCTGGTCAAGCCGTTCGATTCGCTCGATAAACTGCCGCAGCTCGTCGGCGGTCACGCGATAGCTGTCGGGGGTCTGCTGGTCGTCCATCTGTCTCTCCTGCCGGGGGGTGCCCTGTCCTAGCGCCGGGCCGGGATGCCATCAAGGGGTTGCGGCACGGCAGGCGATGAATTACCGCCCACCACACCAATGCGGGAGGCGCTCATGGACATTCTGATATGGCTGGGGGCCGGACTGTCGGCCCTGGGACTGCTGGGGCTCATCTGGTGCATCATCCGCGTCGCCCGGGCCCGACGCGCCAAGCTGACCGACGCCGAACTGCGCGCCGTGGTGCAGAAAACCGTGCCGCTGAACATGGGCGCGCTGATGCTGTCGGTGCTGGGCCTGATGGTGGTGATCGTCGGGATCTTTCTGGGCTGAGCCGCCCTCAGCCGTTGAGCGAGGCAAAGCGCCGGCCGTTCTTGACAAGCTCGCGCAGAAGCGGCTGCGGCGTCCAGAATTCCGCATCCGGCGCGCCGGCGCGTTCCAGCGCGCGCTGCACCGAAAACAGACCCGCCGCATCGGCAGCCTGCATCGGTCCGCCGCGCCAGCGCGGGAAGTCGTGCGCCAGCATCATCGCCACGTCCACATCCGCCGGACGCCGCACCCAGCCTTCTGCCAGCATCCGCGCGCCTTCGTTGGCCAGGGCGCCGACGATCAGCAGCGCCAGGTCCGCGGGCTTGCGATTAGCGGTCCGCGGGCGGACGGCGTCGATCAGCGCCTCGGCGTCCGGCGTTGGCTGCGGCGGGCCATCCGCCGCCGGATAGGCGTAGAACCCGCCACCTGTCTTGCGGCCTGCGCGGCCCGCCTCCAGCAGCAGCGCCGACCAGTTGTGCGCGCCGCCGGGCCGCGGCCGCGCCGCGAACTCGGCAAGGCCCAGCGCATCGCGCGTCTCGAACGGGGGACGCGTCCAGCCCCAGACGCGGAGCGCCGCGTCGATGGCCGCGGGCGACTGGCCGATGTCGACAAGCCCGTCCGCCGCGCGGTGCAGCGCCGCCGCCATGCGCCCCGCGATGCTGTCGCCCGTGGACACCACCCGCACCGCGACCTTGTTCATCGCCTGCGCCAGCGCCAGCCCTGCGGCGATCTGCGCGGGCGAAATGCCCGGGCCTTCGACCACCTCGACCAGCCGCGCGGAATAGACCGGCAGGGCGAATCGCAGGCCCAGCTCGTCCACCCGTTCCGGCATGGCCACGGCGCGCGGCACGCCCTCGGGCGCTGGCACGTTGCCCTGTCCGCGCGCCGCGTGCAGGATGATGTCGGCCCCCGTCGTCATCTGCGCGCTGTCGCCAAGCGTCAGGCCCGCCAGCAACGCGTCGGCCTTGTCCTGTCCGATGGCGCCGCGCGCCACGCTGTGCTGGAACAGCGAACGCACCTGCGCCGCCCCTTCCTCGCGCGGCAGCGCCTCGCGCGTGCCCCATTGCACCCTGAGCCCCGCCTGAAGCGCCGCGGAGGCGATCTGTATCGCCAGCGACCCGCCGCCCAGCACGCAGACCTTTCTGATCTCCGGAGCCGCGACGTCCTGCGGGGCAAAACGCGTGGCAGCGGTGCGTTCGGCCACGTAGGCGTGTCGCAGAGCACGGGACACGTCTGATGCGACCAGATCCTCGAAAGCCGCGGCTTCCCGGGCACGTCCGGCGTCGAAGGGCAGCAGCATCGCCGCCTCGACAAGATCGACGATTTCCGACGCAGCCGGCTCGCGCAGCCCCTCGATCCGCGCCCGTGCCTCGGCCACCTGCGCCTGGTAGGCGGCGGGATAGGCAAAACCGGCCCGAACGTCGCGGGTCGGACGCGGACCCTGCCCCGCGGCTCGCAACGCGTGGCAGAAGGCCAGCGCCGCCTCGGCCAGGTCGCCCTCGACCACCTTGTCAAAGAACGCTTCCGCCGGGGCCTGCCGCACCGGGCAGGGCCGCGCCGAGAGCATCATGTCGAGCGTGGCACCGGCCCCGGCGAGGCGCGGTGCGCGCTGAGAACCGCCGTCATGCGGGGCGAGGCCCAGCCGCGCTTCGGGAAACCCGACCTGCGCCGCCGCGTGCGCGACGCGGTAATGCGCCGCCAGTGTCAGTTCGAACCCACCGCCCAGAGACAGCCCGTGAACGGCCGCCACCACCGGCTTGGCCGCGGCCTCCACCGCGTCGCAGAGCGTCGCAAGCGTCGGCGCAGCCTCGGGCCGGTCGAGGTCGCCCACGTCGGCGCCGGTGGGAAAGCTGCGGCCGCGGCCGATCAGCACGACCTCCTGCACCTCGGCATCGGCCTCGGCGCGGCGGAGGCCCGACAGCAGCCCCGCGCGCATTGCCTGCGACAGCGCGTTGACCGGCGGATTGGACACGGCCAGGTAGGCCACACCGTCCTGCACAGAATAGAACACGGCTTCGGACATCGGCCCGCCCCCTCGATCCGGCCCCGCGAGGGGACCATGCTCACACGCGCTTTTGCGCGCATTTGCAGGGCATTAGAGGCCAAAGCCGCAGGTGACGCAAGGCTGCCGCGCCGGCGGTCAGACCGGCAGGTTGTCGAACAGCGCCTCTAGTTCTTCATCGACCGGCATCCGCGCCGGGCGCTTGGTGCGCGCAACCGTGACGCGAGCGGGCGTCCGCAGCCGCTGCACAAGGCGGCCCAGTTCCGCGGCCGCTTCGGCGCGGGTCCGCGGATCGCTGTGCACGATGTCGGATTCGAGCGCCGCGATGCGGGCGCTGAGGCTCTTGTCGGTCATGGTGTGATCCTCCCAGATCTTCGGGCCGCGGCATGGCTCGTACCGCGGTGTGCCCCGGCTCACTCAACTGCCGGATGGTAAAGAATTCATGAAACAACTTGGACATTCTGCCCGATTCGATGCAGCCGCGCATTGATCCAAGACAACCGCAGGCGGCTCTTGCTACACATTCAAAACTCATTATATGTATGCGGAAACCACGCGGGAGCACGGGCCAGATGGAAACGGACTGGATCATGGGCCTTTTGGGCGGCCTGCTGATCGGACTTGGCGGGGCGGTGTTCCTGCTGGTGAACGGACGCATCATGGGCGCCAGCGGCCTGATCGGCGGTCTGGTCGACGGGTCGGGCAAGAGCAATGCGCTGGAACGCCTGAGTTTCCTTCTTGGCGTGGCAACCCTGCCGGTGCTGCTCTGGCCGCTTGTCGGCCCGATCGACACGCATATCACCACAAACCTCGCGGTGCTGGCCGCCGCGGGTCTGCTGGTGGGGGTCGGCACCCGGCTCGCCAATGGCTGCACCTCCGGCCACGGGGTCTGCGGCATCTCGCGGCTGAGCCTGCGCGGCATCGTCGCCACGGCGTTCTACATCGGCGCGGGTGGCCTGACGGTTGTCCTGTTCCGCCACTTGCTGGGAGTGATCTGACATGCGCAACCTTTTTGCCCTTCTCGCGGGCGGCTTGTTCGGCGCCGGGCTGATGATCTCGGGCATGACCGACACGGCCAAGGTGCAGGGCTGGCTCGACGTCTTCGGCGACTGGGACCCGACGCTGGCCTTCGTCATGGGCGGCGCGATCCTGCCCATGACTCTGGCCTGGACGCTGACCCGTCGCCGCGCGGCACCGGCCCTGGGCGGCGCCTTCCCGCCGCCGCCCGAGCCGAAGCTGGGGCACAACCTTGTGCTGGGCTCGGTCCTCTTCGGCATGGGCTGGGGGCTGGCCGGGCTTTGCCCCGGCCCCGCCATCGCCGCGCTCAGCTACGGCGGCCCAGGGCTCTACATCTTTGTCGCGGCAATGTTGCTGGGCATGAGGGCCGCGCCGCGGCTGCGGAGCCGTCTGGACAGAGCCCTTCAGGCAGAGTAATTCCGGGGCATGGACATCCGCCAGATCACCCCCCGCTACCACGTCGCGCCGCAAATCTCGGTCGAGGACATTCCCGCGCTTGCCGAGGCGGGGATCACCCGGGTGATCTGCAACCGCCCCGACGGAGAGGTGCCGCGGTCGCACCAGGCCGACAGCATCGGCGCGGCGGTGCGCGAAGCGGGGCTGGAATTCGAGGTGCTGCCGCTCACCCACCAGACCATGACGCCCGAGAACGTGGCGAAACAGGCGGCGCTGGTCGATGCCGCAAGCGGCCCGGTGCTGGCCTATTGCGCCTCGGGCACCCGCTGTTCGGTGATCTGGGCGCTGGGACAGGTCGGCACGCAAAGCACCGACGAGATCCTGCGCACGGTGGCGCAGGCGGGCTACGACCTCGAAGGATTGCGCCCGACGCTGGACGCCCTGGCGCGCCAGGGCTGACACCGGCTAGCTGTCCTCGAAGTCGAAATCGAAATCCATCTCCGGCAGGTCCGAGAAATCCTCGACGATTTCCGTGCCCTGTGAGCTGTCGTCCGGTTCCGGTGCCATGGCGGGTTCGGGCGCTTCGGCAGGCTCTGGCGCTTCGATCTGCGGCATCGCGGGCCAGTCCGCTTTCTGACCTGGCTCTGTATCACCAGCGGCAGCAGGCGTGTCTGCCACCGTGGCGGCGCGCCCGCTGCGCGGCCATGTCAGCCGGATCGCGCGCATCCCGTCGACTTGCCCCAGCCGGCCCCGTGCCATGCGATGCCCGCCCCCCGCCATCAGCTCCATCCCCGCCAGGCAGTCGGCGGGAAGCTCCAGCAGGTCGCCGGGGGCGAAGCCGCTGATCCGGGAAATCGGCAGGCGGATGCGGCACAGCACAGCCTCGATCTGCGCGGGCACCAGCAACAACCTGTCCTCGTGGCGACCCGGCGTATCGGGCGCGTGCGCCGCTTCGGCATCGGCAGGCGCCTTTTCCGGCAGGATGATCTGCAATTCCCCCTGCCGCGCGCCATTGGCAAGGTCGATGCCGACGCGGAACGCGCGGTAGCTGGGCGCGTCGAGCAGCAGACCGGCGGTGCGCCCATCCTCGACCATCGCGCCAAAGCGATAGCCCCGCAGTTCCGCCAAAAGAGGATGCCCTTCCAGGTTGCCTTCGAACCGCGCCAGCCCGCCGTCGATCAGCGGCGCCATCATCGCGGCGTCCGTGGGGGTCAGCGAGCGATCCTCGATGGGCACGCGGGTCACCTGCGAAATCGTCTGCACCTCGATCAGCCCGGTCATCAGCTGCCGGTCCACCGAAACGAGGCCGATCCCGCCGCCCGGCCCGTCAAGCAGAATCAGCAGAGTTCCCGGCACCAAAAGCTCAAGGCAGCCGTCCTGGTCGAGAATTTCCTGACTGACGCCCTGGGTGACCAACGGCAGATCCCAGAGCACGTCGGCGGTGCGCGCCAACGCCCGGCGCAGCGCCTTGGCCGGCGACATCGCCCGCGCCTCGAACGCCCGGCGCGACGCGCTGGCCTTCTGGCCGAGAACATCCCCGCTTGCAGGATCGCCCATAGCTTCGAACTGCCCCCTTCTGGCCGCTTCGACCGAGGTTATGGGCAAATTTGGTTACCAACCGCTTTAACGCACGGGAATTATTGCGCCGCGAGCGCCATGCCCTGCGGCACGATCACGCGGAACGCCGCGCCTTTCTGGCCGGTCAGATAGGTGATCGCCCCGCCCAGGCGGGTCACGATCTGACGGCTGATGGCCAGGCCCAGGCCCGCGCCACCGGCCTGCCCGTCGCTGACCCGGGCGAATTTCTCGAAGATCACGTCGCGCGCCTCGACCGACACGCCCGACCCGTTGTCGATGAAGTCGATGACCAGCGACTCCGCGGTCTGCACCACGCGGATATCCAACTCGGGCTGCGCCGCGTCGCAATACTTGTCGGCATTCGAAATGAGGTTGATGAAGACCTGGCTCAGCCGGTCGAGATCGGTGTTGAGCACGAGGGTTTCCGCCTTGCGGTCCCGGTTGATCTGCAACCGCGGCCCGTCGGTATACGCGAGCGCCGCCGCCTCGGCCCGGTCCAGCACGTCGCACAGCAGCCCCTGCCGCAGGTTCAGACTGACCTGGCCGTTCTCCAGCACGCTGAGGTCGAGCAGGTCGTCGAGCAGCCGGGTCAGGCGAATCGCCTCGTCCTGGATGATGGTGGCGTATTTTGCCTGGTCCTCGGGGCCAAGCGCGGAGCCGTCGCGCAGGATCTCGGAAAAGGCGCGGATCGAGGTCATGGGCGTGCGCAGCTCGTGGCTGATCTGGCTCAGGAACGCGTCCTTCTGCACCGACAGCCGCGTCAGCTTGGCATTGGCCTCGCGCAGCTGGCGGGCGGTGCGGCTGAGTTCGGCGGACTGCGCCTCGAGACGCGAGGAATATTCCATCATCTGCGCGGTCTCGTCGGCCACGGCCATGAGGTCCTCGACCGACACCGACATGCCGCCGACGATCTGGCCGACCATGGCATGGGCGGTGGCCGCCCCCACCGATCCCGCAAGTTCCCGCTCCAGCGCCTCGAGGAAATCGGGGCTGGTCTCGGGCAGCGCGCCGGGATGGCCCTGCCGCTCTGCCTCGCGAGCAAAGAGCGCCTGCGCCTCGCGTGCGCCCAGGATGCGCTGCGCCATGATCATCAGGTCCTCGCTTTGCACGACCCCGCCGGACCAGCTGCTGGCGGCGCCGGAATGCTGGAAGATGTTGACGAATTGCGCGCCTTGCAGACGCTCCAGCGGCGACGGGAAACTCACGAGAGAGGCGAGGAAAAACGCGCCGAGATTGAAGGCCATGCTCCAGAACAGCGTGTGCAGGACCGGGTCCATGCCCTCGATCCCGAAGAGCGCGTAGGGCCGCAGCCAGCCGAGGCCGAAGAGACCGTTCTGCATCAACGCGTCCGGCAGGATCATGCCGGAACCGAAGCTGGGCAGGAAAAGCGTGTAGAGCCAGATACCGAAACCCGCGGTCAGCCCGGCAAAGGCGCCCACCCGCGTCGCGCCGCGCCAGAAGATGCCGCCCAGCATCGCCGGCAGAACCTGCGCCAGCCCGGCAAAGGACACGAGGCCGATTGTGGCCAGCGCCGTGCCCCCGCCCGACACGGCGTAGTAGACGTAGCCCAGCCCCACCACGCCCGCGATTGACAGCCGCCGCGACACCAGCACGACGTGCCGCACGTCGCCCGACACGCTGGCGCCGCCGCCGGTGAAGCGCAGCCAGATCGGCATGACGATGTGGTTCGACACCATCGTGGACAGCGCGATGGCCGCGACGATCACCATCGACGTGGCCGAGCTGAAGCCGCCGAGGAAGGACAAGAGCGCCAGCCCCTCCTGCCCCTGGCTGAGCGGCACGGTCAGCACGAACAGGTCCGGGTTCGACCCGGCGGGCATGAGGTCGAGGCCGACCACCGCGATCGGCACCACGAAGAGGCTCATCAGCATGAGGTAGAGCGGAAAGGCCCAGCTGGCGGTGCGCAGGTGCGTCTCGTCGTCGCTTTCCACCACCAGCACCTGAAACATCCGCGGCAGGCAGAGGAACGCCGCCGCCGACAGCAGCGTGATCCCGGCCCAGCGGCCGCCCTCCATCTGCCAATGGCCCAGAGGCGAGGCGTCGATGCGCGCCAGCGTCTCGGACAGGCCGCCCGACAGGCCCCAGACCACGAAGACGCCCACCGCCAGAAGCGCCGTGAGCTTGACCACCGCCTCGACCGCGATGGCCATGACCACGCCGTGATGGCGTTCGTTGGCATCGAGGTTGCGGGTGCCGAAGATCACGGTGAAGACCGCGAGCCCTACCGCCACCCAGAGCGCGGTGTAATCGTGCAGCGCATCCGCCGCGGGGGCCGGTGTGCCGAAGACCTGGAAGCTGAGCGTCACCGACTGCAGTTGCAGCGCGATATAGGGCGTGGTGCCCACCACCGCGAGGATGGTGACGCCGATGGCCAGGAGGTTGGACTTGCCGTAGCGTGACGAGATCAGGTCCGCGACCGAGGTGATCCGCTGGGTCCGGCCGATCCGCACGAGCTTGCGCAGTACCCACCACCAGCCGATCATCACGAGGCTGGGGCCGAGGTAGATCGTCAGGTATTCGAACCCTGTCCGCGCCGCCGATCCGACCGCACCGTAAAAGGTCCAGGCAGTGCAATAGATCGACAGCGACAACGTGTAGACCAGCGGCGACCGCAGCCAGCGTCCGTTGCCGCGCAGGGCCGAGCGTTCGGCCATGAAGGCCACGACGAAGAGAAAGAGCACGTAGCCCAGGCAGACGGCGACAAGGGTGTTCAGCGTGGTCATTTCCGCGCCTCCGGCAGCTTGTCGACCTCCTCGGACCGCAGCCGCAGTGCCAGGCCAAAGGCCACCAGGATCAGCCCCAACCAGACACAGAAGATGTAGGTCAGCGCGCCCGAGCTGGTCACCCCCTCGGGTCCGCTGGGCCAGAGCAGCGGGATGCACCAAAGCAGCAGCCCCAGCAGCGGCAGCAGCCGCGCGGCATCCATCAGCCTCCGGCGCCGGTAGGTGCGCCGTTCCAGAAACAGCGACGGGCGGCGCGGCCGGTCTTCGGCCGGGGCCGTCATGGCGTGCTCAGGCTGCGGACCATCTCGAGCATCTCGGAATTGCTGAACGGTTTGGCCATGAAGGCATTCACGCCGGCCCGTTCGGCCATCTCTCGGTCCTTTGTCTGGCCGCGCGCGGTCAGCATCAGCACCGGCAGCCCTTCGGTTTCGGGATGTTCGCGCAGCTCGCGCAGGATGTCGTAGCCGCTCTTGCCCGGCAACATGACGTCGAGGATCAGGACGTCGGGACGCCGGGCGTGCACCGTGTCCACGGCCGTCGTGCCGTTCGAATGGGTGTTCACCGTCCAGCCGTCACGCGACAGGATAAAGCTGATCGCCTCGATGATGTTGGGCTCATCCTCGATCAGCAGGACATGCTTTGGCATTCCTCATTCCTTCCCCCCTCGCCCGCGAACCTCCGGTCTGGCGCCGGTCCGGCCGCTCTCTCCTCCATCTTCGTTATCACCGTTCCGTCCGGCCCTGTCAAAACGCATCTCATGCGGGGTCAGGCCGGCCGGCCCAGGATCGACGGTTCTCGCCGGGCGATGCAGGGGTCGCGCGGGCAGATCCGGCAGGTTACGCCGACCGGAAGCGGATCGGGGGCGCTGCCGGCATTGGCGGCGGTGACCAGCATATGCGCCTCGAGCAGCGGGTCGCGGTTGGGCTGCGCCGGCCCCAGCGGCTGCGCCACCGCCCAGGCGGTCAGACTGCGCGCATCGCGCCCGGGCTGGGTGATCTCTTCGCGCAGGACCGTCATCGGGCGGGTCAGCGCACGGAACAGCGGCCAGAGCGGACAGCCCGCGCCGAACCGCGGCATGGCGAAATCCGGCAGCGGGCGGCGGTAGATCAGCGCCCCGGAGGCATCGCAGATCGCCAGCGCCACCGGCGCATCCAGATGCCCGTCCGGCAGCTGCGCCAGCCGCCGCATCGCCAGCGCCGTGTCGAACCCGGCGGCCTGCGCGATGCGCAGCGGGTCCGGGCCTTCGGCCTTCAACAGCGGATCGAGCTGCGCCAAGGGAAGCCGCGCCGCATCCGCCGCATAGCGCGTGAGAATTCGCAACAGGAGCGCCCTTGCCGTATCCGTGAGCCCGTGCCCCAGCTGCTGCGCCAGCGCCTCGGGGTCGGCGCGACCCTCTTCAAGCGCCGGAAAGTGATGACCCTCGGCATCGAGCAGCGTATCGACCTCTTCCTGCGGCACCGTCACCTCGGCACCGCTGTCGTCGGCGGCCTCGAGGTACGTGACGAGCGACCGGCTTGTGTCGGCAAGCCGCGCGCTGTCTTCGAAGATGTTGCGGTGAAACCGCTGCTGCCATTCCGGTTCGATCTCGCCCGGCTCGGCCAGGATCGTCGCGGCAGAGCGGATGGCGGTGACGGTCGACAGCATCTCGTGCAGGGACGCGGCGAGGTGCGGGTCGTGGGTCATCCGGTCGGTCAGGGTCTCGACCGTGCGCTCCAACGTGTCGATGCGGCGGCGGCTCTGTTCCAGAAGCGCCGCCCAGCCTGGAAACCGGCCCGCGAATTCGTCGACACGGTCCAGCTCGGCCTCGTGCCCGTGCAGGTCCGACGCGGCTTCGCGCAGCGCGGCGATCAGCGTCGCCTCGGCGCCTTCGGTCAGGACCTGCGGCTCGACCTCCAGCACTTCGGCGATGTCGAGCAGCAGCTTTCCGCCGATTCTGCGCCGATTGTGCTCGATAAGGTTGAGGTAGGATGGCGAAATATCCGCCATTCGGGCAAGTTCGGCCTGTTTCAGCCCTGACATGATCCGCCGTTCGCGGATGCGGCTGCCTGTGAGTGTGTCTCTCGCCATGGCATTTTCCTTGCGCGTTCAATGCGTTTCTGCGCTGCAGAATAATTTCTTTTACAGAATACCATAGCGTACTGTTCAGTAATTTACAGAATTATCTATACCGCAAAAGCAGTTGTTGCGAAATTTTCTGACCCTCGCGCATACTTGATCTGCACACTGTGCACGCGTCCACCGGGAAGAGGAGCCCCGAGGGGCGCTTTATCCAAACGGGAGGATTCTATGTCCAACAAGAACCTGACACGCCGCGGCGTGATCAAGACCGGTGCGGTTGCCGGCGCGGGCCTCGTGCTGCCGACGTATCTGCGCGCCCAAGACAGCGGCTTTACCAACGCGCCCACCGGCGACACCGTCACGCTCGGCTTCAACGTCCCGCAATCCGGCCCCTATGCCGACGAGGGCGCCGACGAACTGCGCGCCTTCGAACTCGCGGTCGAGCACCTGAACGGCGGCGGTGACGGCGGCATGCTCCAGACCTTCTCCTCGAAGGCGCTGGACGGCACCGGCATCCTTGGCAAGAAGGTCGAGTTCGTCACCGGCGACACGCAGACCAAATCGGACGCCGCCCGCGCCTCCGCCCGCTCGATGATCGAGAAGGACGGCGCGGTGATGGTCTCCGGCGGCTCGTCCTCGGGCGTGGCCGTGGCCGTGCAGGCGCTCTGCCAGGAAGCCGGCATCATCTTCATGGCCGGTCTCACGCATTCCAACGACACCACCGGCAAGGACAAGAAGGCCAACGGTTTCCGTCACTTCTTCAACTCCTACATGTCCGGTGCGGCGCTCGCGCCGATCCTCGTCGACCAGTACGGTGCGGACCGCAAGGCCTACCACCTGACCGCCGACTACAACTGGGGCTACACCACAGAAGAGGCGATGGCCTCCTCGACCGAAGCCCTGGGCTGGGAGACCGTGAACTCGGTCAAGACGCCGCTCACCCAGACCGATTTCTCGTCCTACATCGCGCCGGTTCTGAACTCGGGCGCCGACGTGCTGGTTCTGAACCACTACGGCGGGAACATGGTGAACTCACTCACCAACGCCGTGCAGTTCGGCCTGCGCGAAGCCGAAGCCAACGGCAAGAAGTTCGAGATCGTCGTGCCGCTCTACTCCGAGCTGATGGCGCGCGGCGCCGGTCAGAACATCGCCGGCATCCTCGGATCGCAGAACTGGGACTGGAAACTCGAGAACCAGCTGGGCGATCGTTACTCGGGCACCAACGCCTTCGTGCAGTCCTTCGGTGAAAAGTACGGCTTCCCGCCGAGCCAGGCCGCGCACACCTGCTACGTGCAGACGCTGCTCTACGCGGATGCCGTCACCCGCGCCGGGTCCTTCCAGCCCTGCGCCGTGGTCGAAGCGCTCGAAGGATTCGAGTTCGACGGCCTGGGCAACGGCCCGACCACCTACCGTGCCGAAGACCACCAGTGCTTCAAGGACGTCGTCGTCGTGCGCGGCAAGGAGAACCCGGAGAACGAGTTCGACCTGGTGGAAATCGTCGAGGTCACTCCGACCGAGCAGGTCACCTACGCGCCCGATCATCCGCAGTTCGCGGGCGGTGCGCTCGGCTCCTGCAACAACGGAGCGTAAACGCCTCCCGGCCCCGCGCCTCCAGCGCGGGGCCTTTCGCCGGATGCGCGGCACAGCGCCCGGCCCGTCCTAGCCGACCGGACCGGCATCGTCCGGCCTCATCGCATCACACCAGGGGGCACTGCAGCCATGGATCAGATCATCGTCCAAATCCTGAACGGGCTCGACAAGGGGTCGGCCTATGCGCTGATCGCGCTGGGCCTCACGTTGATCTTCGGCACGCTGGGCGTGGTGAATTTCGCACACGGCGCGCTGTTCATGCTCGGCGCCTTCTGCGCGGTCGTCTTCTCGCGGCTTCTGAGCCTCAGCCACGAGGTCGTGGACGAAACCCGCACCGATTTCCTCGGCAATCCGATGACGGTAGACGTGCCCTACATGCACGACATATTTGGTCCCGAGGTCGGCGCCTCGATCATCGACTGGGCCGTGCCGCTGTCGATCCTGTTCTCGATCCCGGTGATGATCGCCATCGGCTTCGCCATGGAGCGCGGCCTGATCAAGCATTTCTACAAGCGCCCGCATGCCGACCAGATCCTGGTGACCTTCGGCCTCGCCATCGTGCTGCAGGAGATCATCAAGGCGTTCTTCGGCGCCAATCCGATCCAGACCCCCGCGCCCACCGCCTTTACCGGCAGCTTCGATTTCGGCGCCTGGCTGGGCTTCGATCCGCTGACGATCATGTATCCCTACTGGCGCCTGGTCTACTTCTTCTTCGCGGTTGTGGTCATCGGCGGCGTTTTTGCCTTCCTGCAGTTCACCACCTTCGGGATGGTCGTACGCGCCGGCATGGCCGACCGCGAGACCGTGGGCCTGCTGGGCATCAACATCGACAAGCGTTTCACCATCATGTTCGCGGTCGCCGCCTGCGTCGCGGGGCTTGCGGGCGTGATGTATGCCCCGATCGTCGCGCCCAACTACCATATGGGCATGGACTTTTTGGTACTGAGTTTCGTGGTTGTGGTTGTCGGTGGCATGGGGTCCCTCACGGGCGCCGTGTTCGCCGGCTTCCTTCTGGGGATCCTGGAATCCTTCGCGTCCATGCCGGCGATCGTCGACCTGCTGCCGGGCATCAACCAGATCGTCATCTATCTCGTCGCGATCATCATTCTGCTGACCCGTCCGCGTGGCCTGATGGGCCGCAAGGGCGTCATGGAGGAGTAAGACCATGCTCGGTATCAAGGGCAAGGACCTCACGGTTTTCCTGCTGGTTGCGGCGCTGGCTCTGCTGGCCCCCTTCCTTCTCAACCCGTTTCCCGTGGACAGCGCCATGGCGCAGTTCAACGCGGGCTACCCGGACCTGATGCAGCGCTTCGTGATCTTCGGGATCTTCGCCATCGGCTTCAACATCCTGTTCGGCCTGACCGGCTACCTGTCGTTCGGACACGCGGCCTTCCTCGGTGTCGGCTCCTATGCCGCGATCTGGATGATGAAGCTGCTGTCGCTGAACATCATTCCAGGCATCGTCATGGCGATCGTTTTTGCCGGGCTGTTTTCGGTCGTGGTCGGCTACATCTCGCTGCGCCGGTCGGGCATCTACTTCTCGATCCTGACTCTGGCCTTTGCGCAGATGTCCTACGCTCTGGCCTATTCCGTGCTGACGCCGCTGACCGGTGGCGAAACCGGCCTGCAGATCAAGCAGACCGACACGCCGCTGCTGTCCAACATCCCCGAGGGAGAGATTGGCCGCGCCAACCTCTTCGGGCTGGAGATGAGCGACAGCAGCATCCTGCGCTTCGCCAACTGGGAATTCACCATGAACGTCGGCTACTACGTCTGCGCCGCGGTGATGATCGTCGCCTTCTACCTCGCCATCCGCATCTTCCGCTCGCCGTTCGGCATGATGCTGCGCGCGGTGAAGTCGAACCAGCAGCGGATGAACTACACCGGCCTCAATTCCCGCCCCTACACGCTCGCGGCCTTCGTGATCTCGGGCATGTACGCCGGACTGGCCGGCGGGCTGATGGTCGCGATGGACACCCAGGTGGGCCCGGAGCGGATGTTCTGGACCGCCAGCGGCGAGGTCGTGCTGATGACCATCCTTGGCGGCGCCGGCACGCTGATCGGCCCGGTGCTGGGTGCGGGCTTCATCAAGTACATGGAAAACATCGTCTCCAAGATCAACTCGACCGTGCTGCACGAATGGTTCGCCTTCCTGCCCGACGGGATGGAGGATTTCATGGTGACGATCTTCTACCCCTTCGTGGGCAAGGGCTGGAGCCTGACGCTGGGCCTGATGTTCATGGCCGTGGTGATCTTCCTCCCCGGTGGCCTTGTCGAAGGCGGCCAGCGCCTCAAGCGCCTCTTCCGCCGCAAGAAGGCCGAAGACGACCAGTCCTCCGCCGCCAAGACCCCCGCCGAATAAGGAGCGCAGACCATGGCCATTCTCGAAGTCAAAGACGTCAACAAGCGCTTCGGCGGGCTGCAGGCGCTGGGGAATGTGAACCTCAGCGTGCAGGACAACACCGTGCACGCGATCATCGGCCCAAACGGGGCGGGCAAATCCACGCTGCTCAACTGCCTCGTGGGCAAGCTCATCCCCGACACCGGGTCGGTGATGTTCGACGGACAGAGCGTGCTGGGCCGCAAGCCCTACGAGATTTGCCAGATGGGCATTTCCCGCGTGTTCCAGACCCCCGAGATCTTTGGCGATCTCACGGTGATGGAGAACATGATGATCCCGCTCTTCGCCAAGCGCGACGGAGCCTTCCGGATGCACGCGATCGAAGCGGTGAGCAGCGAAAAGGGCCTGCGCGAAGAGGCCGAAAAAATGCTCGACGAGGTCAATATGCTGGACAAGCGCAACATGCACTCGGCCTCGATGTCGCGCGGCGACAAGCGGCGGCTGGAAATGGCCATGTGCCTGATCCAGAAACCGCGGCTGCTGCTGCTGGACGAACCGACGGCGGGCATGGCCCGCGCCGACACCAACAACACCATCGACCTGCTGAAAGAGATCAAGGCAAAGCGCGATATCACCATCGCCATCATCGAGCACGACATGCACGTGGTGTTCAGCCTTGCCGACCGGATCACCGTGCTGGCTCAGGGCACGCCGCTGGTCGAGGACACGCCCGAGAACATCAAGGGCCACCCCAAGGTCAAGGAAGCCTACCTAGGCGAAGCGGCCTGAACCATGCGTAGGGTGGGTTTGCAACCCACCGCCCCTTTCACGGCGGAGACACCGACATGAACGTCAAACCGGATTTCAACAAGAACGCCAACCACGCCGAAACCGCGCCAGCCTTCCTGTCGGTCTGGGACATCCACGCCTATTACGGCGAAAGCTACATCGTGCAGGGCATCAGCTTCAACGTCCACGAGGGCGAGATCCTGGCGCTGCTGGGCCGAAACGGCGCCGGCAAGACCACCACCCTGCGCGCCATCGCGCGGCTGGCCAGCCCGCAGGTGCACAAGGGCGAGATCTGGCTCGACCACCAGCCGCTGCACCGTATGCAGAGCTACGAGGCGTCCATCGCGGGCCTCGGCCTCGTGCCCGAAGACCGCCGCATCATCTCCGGCCTCACGGTCGAGGAGAATCTGCAACTGGCGCAGATCGCCCCGCCCATCGGCTGGTCGCTGGACCGGCTGTACGAGCTCTTTCCGCGCCTCGGCGAACGGCGCAAGCAAGAGGGCACGACGCTGTCGGGGGGCGAGCAGCAGATGCTGGCCATCGCACGGGCGCTGGCGCGTGACATCAAGGTGCTGCTTCTGGACGAACCCTACGAGGGCCTGGCCCCGGTGATCGTGGACGAGATCGAAAAGACCCTGCGCATCATCAAAGAGCAGGGCATTACCACGATCCTGGTGGAACAGAACGCCGTCCGCGCCTTGCAACTGGCCGACCGCGCGGTGATCCTCGACACCGGGTCCATCGTCTACGACGGCTCTGCCGCCGAGGTGCTGGAAAACGAAAGCCTGCGGGCGGAATACCTGGCCATCTGACATCGCCCGTCCGGTCGGGCATTGTCGAAAGGTCGGGGGCGCAGGTTCCCGGCCTTTTCGTTAGGGAACACAGGCACCCACCCTCGCGTTTTCGTGAGGAAGCCTGCGGCCCGACCGCAGGCAGAGACGACATGAGGAGGAGACCACATGACCGACAAGACTTATCCCCCCGCCGAGGAGATGGTGAAGAACGCCCATATCGACGCGGCGCGGTACGAGGAGATGTACGCGGCGAGCGTTGCGGATCCGGAGGCGTTCTGGGCCGAGCATGGCAAGCGGATCGACTGGATCAAGCCCTTCTCGACCGTCCAGAACACCGACTTCACCCTGGGGAAGGTCGACATCAAGTGGTTCGAGGACGGCACGCTCAACGTCGCSGCCAACTGCGTCGACCGGCATCTCGAGACCCGCGGCGACCAGACCGCGATCATCTGGGAACCGGACGATCCCAAGGACGACGCCAAGCACATCACCTACCGCGAGCTGCACCGCAGCGTCTGCAAGATGGCCAACATCCTCGAGACRCTGGGCGTCCGCCGCGGCGASCGCGTCGTCATCTACCTGCCGATGATCCCCGAGGCCGCCTATGCCATGCTGGCCTGCGCGCGCATCGGCGCCATCCACTCCATCGTCTTCGCCGGCTTCTCGCCCGACGCGCTGGCCGCGCGCATCAACGGCTGCGACGCCAAGGTGGTGATCACCGCCGACGAGGCGCCCCGCGGCGGCAAGAAGACCGCGCTCAAGACCAATGCCGACCAGGCCCTGCGCAACTGCAAGGACAGCGTCAAATGCCTGGTGGTCAAGCGCACCGGCGGCCAGACCACCTGGGTCGCCGACCGCGATTATGACTACAACGAGATGGCCGCCGAAGCCTCCGACCACAGCCAGCCCGCYGAGATGAACGCGGAGGAYCCTCTCTTCATCCTCTACACCTCGGGCTCCACCGGGCAGCCCAAGGGCGTGGTGCACACTTCTGGCGGATATCTTGTTTATGCCGCGTTAACGCACGAGATCACGTTTGATTACCACGACGGCGACGTCTACTGGTGCACCGCCGACGTGGGCTGGGTGACCGGGCATTCCTACATTGTTTACGGGCCCTTGGCGAACGGCGCGACGACGCTGATGTTCGAAGGCGTGCCGACCTATCCCGACGCCAGCCGGTTCTGGCAGGTGGTCGAAAAGCACAAGGTCGCGCAGTTCTACACCGCCCCCACGGCGATTCGCGCGCTCATGGGCCAGGGCAACGATTTCGTAACCAAATGCGATCTATCCTCGCTGAAACTGCTGGGCACCGTGGGCGAACCGATCAACCCCGAGGCCTGGAGCTGGTACAACGACGTCGTGGGCCAGGGCCGCTGCCCCATCGTCGACACCTGGT
>NZ_QPMK01000012.1 GCF_003344785.1 Thalassococcus profundi
CATTGTTGCAAGCCTATCCTTCAGGCAGGTGCACAGGCGACGACGCGACAGATCCGGTTGAGCGCGCCCCGCCAACCGGCGCGAATAACCGCCCGGATGCTTGCTTTGGGGGTGTCGATACAGCAGGTTGTGGGATCGACGCCAAGGGTGATTACGACATGATGATCTACGGCTTACAGACCTGCGCAATCTGTCAGAAGGCCCACAAAGCATTGGAGGCAAAAGGAATGGATGTCTCTTTCCGTGATGTTCGGGCGGAGCCCTTGAGCGAGGCAGAATTGTCGGAGCTGATCGAAGAGTTCGGGGATCGGCTCGTGGACCGCAAATCGAATGATTACCGCGCGCTCAATAACTGGCTGAAGAATTCGGAGGCAGAGGTGCAGATCGCTGCCCAACCCAAGGTCATGGCCCGCCCGGTAATCCGTGACGGGCACAAGTTCTTTCTGGGTTGGGATGAGACTGTTCAGGAAGCTTTGCTTACGGACTAAGACGGCCTTCATCGCGCCTGGTTCACCTTGGGAAAACGGCTGCTGCGAGAGCTTCAATGCCCGGTTCCGGGACGAACTTTCGAACGGTGAGACCTTTTACAGCCTGCGTGAGGCCCAAATCCTGATCGAGGGATGGCGTCATCACTACAACACTATCAGACCGCACAGCGCTCTCGGATACCGTCCACCGGCGCCCAAAAGCATCGTCCCGATAGACCAAAGGCCGACCATGCAATCTCAGCGAACCGAATTGCCGCTGTCGGCAGAGGAGCTGGCCCGAATAAGCTTCCTCCGTGACCTTCACACCGGTTCCAGTGCGGGCTCCGACGCTGGCGGCCATACAAGGCCTCTGTCCACGCGCCAGAGGTCGCACCGCCCGGCAGGGACATTCCCGCCCTCAGCTTGCCAGCTTTTCCTGCTGCGCGAAGGGGCTGAGGCCCAGCCAGGTCTGCATGGATCGGATCAGGTCCGACGACCCGACCAGCAACAGCGCGTCGCGGTCGACGGCATCGGCCACCGACCACAGCCCCATCCAGATCTCCGTCATCGTCCGCAGATCGACGGTCGCGTAGAGATCGACGTCGAAGCCGGGGTCGATGTGGCATAGGTCCACGGTGCGGTCCGGCTCCACGATCAGCCACCATTTGCGCTGCGACTCGGGCAACTCAGGGTAGATGAACTCGATCACCACGCGCTGGTCGGGGACCGGTGTCGTGTCGAGGTTACGCCGCATCTCCCACATCAGCAACTCGGGGTCGAGGTTTTCCAGCGACGGCTCCGTCTCCACCCATTTCTGGCCCCACATGCCGATGGCCTCGATCACCGGCTGAAGGTCTCGCCCAGCCTGGGTCAGCGCGTAGGCCTCCACCTCCGGCGTTTCCGTCAGCCGTTCGCGCTTGACCACTCCCGCCGCCTCCAACTCGCTCAGGCGCTTCGACAGCAGCGCCGGCGACATCCGTGGCACGCCCCGGCGCAACTCGTTAAAACGGGACGACCCGGCGACCAGCTCGCGCAAGAGTATGACGGTCCAGCGCGTGCAAAGGACCTCAGCGGCCATCGCGACAGGGTAGAATTGCTTGTAACTCGCATTGGTCATTGCGTGCCTCCCTTCCTTGATGGGTTCGCAGCCTGACATATCGACCCCGCCTCTGGCCAGTTCAGGTCCTGTATCGTGGCCGATTCAGTTCGTGAACTGGCCGGACAGGCTCTGTGGATGTCAGGATTTCCCCATGCCGGAGCGATCCGGCAATATGAAAGGATCGAGATCAAAGGAGAACGCAATGCCCCTTGTGGATATCGAACTGATCGAAGGCGTCTTCGACGACGACCAGAAACAGCGGATGATCCGCGACGTGACCGAAGCAATGGTCAACATCCAGGGCGAGGCCATGCGCGGCATGACCTGGGTCCGGGTGCAGGAAATCGCCAGCGGCGAATGGGCCATCGGCGGCAAGCCGATGACCGCGGAGGCCGTCAGGGCGGCGCAATCCGAACCCGCCTGAGCAAACACACCCATACCCCATAACGGAGAAAGGAGCAGCAATGACCCAATCTCTCGCCGAGAAGTTGGAGACAACGACACTCTACGAACGCCTCGGAGGCGCCGCCGGCATTCGGCGAATAGTCGACGGCGCGGTCGCGGCCCATATGGAGAACCCATTGATCGGGCACCGGTTCGAACCCTATGCGGACCGCCCCGAGCGGGTCGAGGAGATCAAGCAGCACACCTGCGATTTCTTCGCCGCCGGCAGCGGCGGGCCGGACAAATACCGGGGCCGGAACATGACAGAGGCCCATCGCGGCATGGAGATCGACGGGGCTGAATACGAGGCCGCCGCGCAGGATATCCTGACGACGATGGCCGCCCTAAACTATGACCCCGAGACCCGCATCGAGGTCGCGGCGATCCTCCAGTCCCTGAAACCCGAAATTATCCATGTATGAGCGGACCGGCCCTGCGAGCCCGGTCTTGCGGAAAGGCAGGCAAGACATGACAGCAACCATCGAAACCTGTCGGTTCGAGACCCCCGATTACCGGCTCGACATGAAGGAGCGTGGCGGCATCGACATCGACATCGTGAAGACATCGCAGGGCTCCACCGGCATGCAGGCCGTGTTCGAGCCCGGCTGGACCTGGAGGCGGACGAGAAACCGCTTCTCGGCCACCCCGAAACATGCCCGATGCATCATACTGGCTACTGCCTCTCCGGGAGGCTCGTTGTCCGCATGTTCGAAAGCGGACAGGAAACGCCGATCACAAAGGGCGACTTTTTCGAGATCCCGCCGGGTCACGATGCCTATGTCGCGGGTGAGGAGCGGGTCGAACTGATCCTCTTCGAGGCGCCGCAAGGTCACGCCTGACGGCCTGGGCCTTCGACGCCTCGCGCATCGACGTGCGCAGGCCACCACGCGGGCGGAGGGCTCGGAAACGCGTCTTTCGCCCGCTTTGCAGTGTCGCGGGTCAGACCGGTCGGGGACGAAACCGCTCGCGATAGGCCGAAGGGGTAATCCCGCTATGTCGTTTGAATATGCGCCGGAAAAAGGCGACATCCTCGTATCCGACCGAAAGCCCGACCTGCTCGATCGACGGCGCCCCGTCCTCGAGCATCTTGCGCGCGGCGGTGACGCGGATCATCTGCAGGTAGGCGCCCGGCATGAGGCCTGTCGCCACCTTGAACCGACGCACGAAGTTGCGCCGACTCATGCCCGCCATGTCCGCGAGTTCCTCGACGGGCATGTCGCGGTCGTAATGCGCGCTCAGGTGATGTTCGATGTTCCGCACGTGTTCGTCGTCGTGCGGACGTGACAACGGCAGCAATGCGTAGCCGGACTGGTGTGTGCGCGGCATATCCAGAAGCAGCGCCTTGGAACATTCGATCGCGACCTCGCGACCGCAGAGCCGCTCCACCAGGTGAAGGCTCAGATCGCTCGCGGCATTCACGCCGCCGCCGCAATAGAGCCCGGCATCCTCGGTGATGAGCAGATCCGTCCGCCAGTCGACCCCCGGATAGCGCTGTCGGAAACCGTCGGCCACGCCCCAATGCGTCGTGGCCCGGCGACCCTTCAGCAGGCCGGCCTCGGCCATGAATGCGACCCCCGAACAGACCCCGGCAATACGCGTGCCGTGCCGGTATCGGTCCGAAAGCCATGGCGGGATCGCGGCGTGCCGCGCCATCCATTCGGACGGCACGGGACCCGAGGCTGACACCATGACCAGATCCACCGGACCGAGATCCTCGATCGCCCGGTCGGGCAAGATGTTCAGGCCATAGGCGCTTCGCCGCCGACCGCGTCACCGAACAGGGCGGGCTCGCCGGACTGCCCTTGCAGTCCAGCGGTGCAATCGTTTTTGCCGCCTACGGGGCGCTTGGGCTGCTCGGCCTTCTGACCGCCCGGATCAAATCCGCCATCGGCCTTCCGTGGCTCCTGCGCGCGCTCAACATCGGCGCGGCACTGTCCATCGCGATCATTGCCTGGGCGCCGACGTCGTGGGGATTCGTAGTTGTCTCAGCGGGCATGCAGGGCATGTTCGTGATGATGATCAGCGCGGTTCTGTCGCTTTGGTCAGAGCGGCTCTTTCCTGACCTCCCTTCGCTCAGCTTCACCACGGCGCTGTGGATCACCGCCGCAGGCAACATTGCGGGGCCCGCGATCGCGGGTGTGACGGCTTCCGCCTTCGGCCCTGTGCCAATGTTCTTTGGCGCGGCAGCGGTCGCTCTCGCCACGTCGCTACTGCTGACACCCGGCGTCATCCGCGAAAAGGCATCGACTACGACATCGGTCTAACGAGCTGGCAGCGCGCGGCCCTGTCAAGGGTGCAACGCGTCGACCGGACACACCGCTGAACTTGGGGTTCTACTGAATTTCTCAACGGAAGCTCAGTCCCGCCCCGCAGTAGTTGGTCGGTGTGCATCATTTCTATGCTTGGCTGAAAGTTCATTGGCAAATCAATCCGGCGCTGACCGGCGATGACCGGCAAAGCCGAGGGTGGAGCGGTTATTGAGCCCTGGTGGCCGAAATTAGAGTCACTGGTGAGGCTGGCGCGCTGCCGGCGGGGGGGGGCGTCACACTCAGATGCAATTCAGCGCCCGACGGCCCCTTCCAACGTCTCTGATGACCTCTCCGGCTTGTCTCGATCCCGCACGCCGATATCTGCCGGGACTAATCCAGACGGGCCGTTTGATCAAAAAAGACGCGCGCGGCTTACAAATCGACCTCTAGAAACTGCTGGCCTCCGGTCGTCTCTTTGTGGCTGCGCAGTGCCGCTTCTTGAGCGAACCCGACTTTAGGATCACGTCGCCTGCCGTTCCGCCCAGCCTGCGAATGTCCGTTCAAGCGCGACGACGGCGTAGTAGAGGACGATCCCGAGCACCGCGAGCGCAATCAGCACTGCGAACATCAGTGGGTAGTTGGAATTCGTCTGACCCGACAGGAACAAGGCGCCCAGCCCTCGGCCGTGGGGCGACACGATCTCGACGAGGTTGGTGCCGATGAAGGCCAGCGTCACTGAGACTTTCAGCGCGCCGAAGAACTCGGGCAGCGTCTTGGGCAGGGCGATCTTGCGGAAAATGGTAAAACGGCTCGCGCCTAGGGATCGCAGAATGTCGCGGTATTCCGGCTCCAGGGTCGACAGGCCTATCCCGACCGAAACCGCGATCGGAAAGAACGAGATCAGGAACGCCATCATCACGGTGTTGAAATCATGCTGGCCGATGAAAAGGAGCGCCAGAACCGGCACGAGCGTCGCCTTGGGGATGGCATTGAACCCGACCAAAAGCGGATAGAGCGCGTCGCGCATGATCTGCGAAAAGCCCATGACCATCCCGAGGAGCAGCCCGAAGACCACTGCGAGACCGAGGCCCGCCACTGTGCGCCACAGCGTCTGCCACGAGCCGATCAGGAAAAGCTCCCAGAACTGCGCATAGGCCGCAGGCAGATCCGAGGGCGAGGCCATAACGTAGTTGGGCCATCCATTGATCTGCACAAGCGCTTCCCAAACCACGAGGAAGGCGAGGATGGCGAGGATGGGAACGGCAATCTTGCGCAGGATTTGCATCACGCGGCCTCCGGGTCTCGGCCTTGGGCGATCTTGATCTGGTCCCGCAGGATGTGCAGCATGTCCGCTGCGATCGGGGTATAGAGCATGTCGATGGTCCGGTCCTGCGGCAGGTCGATGTCGAGGATGTATTGCGTGCGCGCCGGGCGACCCGACAGCACCACGACCTGATCCCCGAGAAAGGCACTCTCGCGCAGGTCGTGGGTGATGAGCACCGCTGTGAAGGGCTCTTTTGCGCGCAGATCTCGCATCGTCTGCCACAAATCTTCGCGGGTGAAGTTGTCGAGCGCTCCGAACGGCTCGTCCATGATGAGCACGTCGGGCTTGTGCACGATGGCGCGGCAGAGCGAGGCGCGTTGGCGCATGCCGCCCGACAGCTCTGACGGGCGCTTGGCCTCGAAGCCCGAGAGGCCCACCATCTCCAGCAGCTCTTCGGCGCGCGCGACGCGGTCCCGGCGTGGCATGGAAGGTGCGACGATCTCCAATGGCAGGATCACGTTGTCGAGGATCGTGCGCCATTCCAGTAGCACTGGGTTCTGAAACGCCATGCCGACCGTCTTGCGCGGGCTCGTCACCTTCTGCCCGTCCAGCCAGACCTCGCCCGCGTCAGGCTTCATCAGGCCCGCCACGAGTCTTGTAAGGGTGGACTTGCCACAGCCAGAGGGGCCGACCACCGCGCAGAATTCGCCCTTCGGCACGGAAATATCCAGCCCGTCGAGCACCGGCAGCGGCCCCGACCTTGTCTTGTAGGAGTGCCGAACGCCTTTGATTTCGATCAGGTTTTTCATTTCTCGCGCCCCGATCTGCCGCTGATCGCGGGCGCGGCGCGCGTGCTGCACCTTGCCATTGTCACTTCATCAGCAGCACATCGCCCTTGGGCAGGTAGCTGTCATCGAAGAACGCCGCCGCGTCGGGCTCGTTCTGGAACTCGTAGACGGTCTTGGTCTGCTCGATGGCTGCGGCAAAGCGCTCGGGATCCACGTTGCCCATGCCGTTTTCTCGCACGTAGTCGGTCAGGACATTGGCGTCGATCGACAGTTGCAGGCGTCGCTTCTCGAGATCTGCATCGGCGGCGGGGTTGCGCTTCAGAAGCGCCTCGATTGCCGCGTCGGAATCGTCAATGGCCGCCTGCCAGCCCTGTGCGAT
Source organism: Thalassococcus profundi (assembly GCF_003344785.1). GTDB lineage: Bacteria > Pseudomonadota > Alphaproteobacteria > Rhodobacterales > Rhodobacteraceae > Puniceibacterium > Puniceibacterium profundi. The sequence goes on from NZ_QPMK01000012.1 coordinate 6,691, forward strand.
GGCGGTGAGAAAACCGGTCACCGCCTCCGGGTTGGCCTCGGCGAAATCCGTGTTCACGATGATCGCGTTCCCGTAGAGTTCCACTCCGTAATCGGCCATCAGGATCACCGAGATGTCCTCTTCGGGCACGCCCAGTCGGATCAGATTCAGCGTCGAAGAGAAGGAGAAGCCGGTCACGGCATCCACCTCGCCCTGAGCCAACATCGGCTCGCGCGTGGGGAAGCCGAGCGGCTCGACGGTGATCGCGTCAATGTCGAGATCATTCTCGGCGGCGAAAATCGGGAACTGCGCCCAAGCCCCATCGGGCGGCGGCGCGCCGAGGATGCGGCCTTCGAGATCAGCGGGTTCCGAAACGCCTTGGCTCACCCGGCCAACCACCGCAAAAGGCGGTTTGTCGTAGACCATCATCACCGGTATCACTGGCGCGTCCGGGTTCTGGTCAAGAAAACGCATCACCGAGTTTATGTCGGCGAAACCCACCGGGAACGCGCCAGTCGCGACCTTCGGAATGGCATCGAGGGATCCTGCACCTTCGGTAATCGTGACCGTGAGGCCCTGCGCCTCGAAAAGGCCGGCATCGACCGCATAGGTGTAGGGTGCGGCGGGACCTTCGAATTTCCAATCAAGTGCGAAAGGCATCTCGGTTTGCGCGAAGGCAGTGCCCGCTGCAAAAGTGACGGCGCTGACGAAGAGGAGGTGTTTGGCTATCATGGTCTTTCCCTATTGAAGGTCTCTTTTTCCTTCGGCACGTAGACGAAAACCAGTCCCCCGACATGACTACGATCAGAATATCCGATTCTTGGGCGTTGAGTGATCGTTTTTTGTGCAGAAGGCGGCCGCGTGTCCTGAAACTTGGGGTATACGCCCTACGAGGGGAAAGAGGTGCAGGGCTGGCCGGAAACCGTTCTTCTGCGCGGTCACCCTATCATCGAGAAAGGCCAGATCGTGGCAGAAGCTCAGGGGGAGGTAGCCCTCGTTGACGAGAACGATCGCGACATCCAGCTTGTCGTCACTTTTCGCCATGGGGCTTAGAATTGCATGTCTGGGCGCCGGATTCACCCTCCCTGCGGGCGAATGGCAGGATCGTCCCCGCATTCTGTCCGCATGGCCGGGTGCCAATACGAGCCTTCCGGCCCCATGCTCTGTCTGAGAACGAAGCCAGAAGGAGGCAATCATGGAACTCTATGTCATTCGCCGTCGCGGCATCTGGTCGAGCGAAGACGAGCTTGCGGCGACCAACGAGAAATCTCTTCAGGTCGGCGAAGAGATGAAAGACCGGCTCCGCTGGATCCGCAGCTACGCCGTGGCAGAAGACGACGGCCGCATCGGGTCAGTCTGCGTCTACGAGGCCAGCGACCGCGACGCAATCCGTGAACATGCCGATCGCATCGGCGCACCGGGCGACGACGTCAACCTGGTCCGTGGCACAGCTGTCAAGCGGGACGACCCTGGGCCGTTGACGGCTGTCTGAAAAGGCTCTGATCCGGAACCACATCGCACCCGGCAAGAAGCGGCATAAAGCCTTGACCTGCGTGCCGCTCCCAATCCGGGACCAGTGTCAGCTTCGGAAGCACCGTCACCATTGCGCGAGTTCGACAGTCTCTTAGCTTTGCAGGCACAGCTCTGCCCTTCCTTAGAGAGTTTGCCGCAGCTTTCAGCTCGACGAGCTTTTTCTGACGTGGACGATCACGAGGGCTGCGAAGGTGAGCAGAAGAATTGCCGCGGCTTCGAACAGGATGTTCTCGGGAGCCATTTCCTTGCCCTGAAGGATCACAAGCCTTGCAAGAGCGGTGATCGCGATGAAGATCGGGTAGACGAATACCGACTTTCTGTCTGCATAGAACACCGCAACCATGCTGATCACTTCGGCGTAGAGAAACATCAGCAGGATGTCGGCGAGATTGATGGTCTGTGCTTTGTAGACCGTCAGTATTTCGGATATCGCGCCGCCAATCGTCATCAGCACCACGACCAGCATCAGCAGTCGTTCGATCAGATGCAGGAGACCTATTGTCATTTTCTTCTCGGTGTTTCCGACGTCGGGTCCTGCAAGGAGCCCGCTGGTATCGAGATCCTCGTCAGATTGACTTTCAGCTACAGTGATTTGTTTTTTCTCCATTGCTCCCAGCCATTTGATCAAAAGGGAAATAACTATACCGCTCTCTCGCGCGCGCTGTCTATGCATGCGAAACTTTTCGGACTTTACGGGGCTCTTCCGTCAAGCGGTTCCGCGCAGGTTTGCTGCAAACCCAAGATCCGGGAGGGCGAGGATACCCTCTTCAAGGGCGCTTCCTTCTGAAGACCCTTCAAGAAGTCTGTCGCGGAATTCGATCTCCAGCGGCTTCAATGTAGTCGAGCTTGCGAATACTCTTACGATTTGGCGCAGCAGTAGGTCACAGCGCGCCCGTGGCATACGCTGGTGAAGGGTGGTGCTGTCCTCAGGATGCAATGGCCTCGGTCACGAGTGCCGTCATCCGTCCGGTGATTTGAGCCATCCCAAATCGCGCGACGAGCGCCTTTTCAAGGGCCGCCCGGACTTGTGGCAGGGGTGGATTGCCGCGCGCCTCGATTTCAAGACGGAGGGGTGACCCGTAGGTCTGACCAAAGGCAAAGTCATCGGCCGAACCTGCGTGGCTCTGCAGCTCGACAGTTTCGATCCGAATACGCTTGAAACCGGCCACCGCCAAATCGGCCTCGATCCGGGCCGTCTCGCCGTATCCATACGGAGTCCTGGCGAGAAAGAGCGGAGGGTCCTCAGGATACAACGCAATCAACGTCTCGAGGGCGATATGCGCGAAATCGTTCGTTTCGAGTGGACCCCAGCTGTTGAAGATGAAGCGCCCGCCCGGCCGAAGAACTCGGAGGATCTCGGAAAATCCCTTGATGTGGTCCGGGAAAAACATCACGCCGAACTGGCACAGGACGATATCAAAGCTTTCGTCCTCGAACGGCAGCGACATCGCGTTCGCCTCCCGCCATTCGAGCCTGTCCTCCGAACTGCGCTGTCGGGCGCATTCGAGCATCGCCGGATTGATGTCGCTGACGACATAGCGGCACCCGCCGCTCAGGCGCGATGCAAGCGCGCGCGGGACGACACCGCTACCCGCCGCCACTTCCAGCACAGCGGTCGGGTCTGCTTTTGCTACCCGACCAGCCAGATCGGCGGCATAGCCTTCGAAGAGGATCGGCACGAGGTGACTGTCGTATACCTCGGGGATGGAGCCGGAGAAGTCTGAATCGATGCTGTTCATGGTGAGGCTTTTCAGCAAGCGGTCCTTTTGACCATACCAGACGTGAGCCGAAAAGTCGCTGCCCTTGCGGCGTCCGACAACAACCCTGTCACGCGCTGGCGTCGCTCGCCCTTGACGACGGAGTTGGCGCTCCATGGCCTTCTGATGGCTGGTGGCGCATTTTTCTTTCATCGGTGCATCAATTGCTAGCGAAGGCGAGCTTCTCTGAAAACAGCTCGAATCTCCCTCTCAGAGCCGCCCTTCTTCCAGATGGCGACCTGAGTGATTATCCTTTCTTCCTCTAGCCTTGCCTCGACGAGGATCCCGCCAGTTTTGCGACAGGCAGAGCGAGTCGAAATCGGGACAAACCAAAAAGGAAGACGGACCATCGAACGACGCACCTTCATTCTAAGCGTGGCCCATGCCGCGATGACCCCCAGGATCGCGTTTTCGCAGGACGGAGGCGCCTGGCAGGGGTGGCGCGACCGGTTCCTGTCCGATGATGGGCGCGTGATCGACGATGAAAACGGGCGGATCAGCCATTCGGAGGGACAAGGGTTCGGCGCCCTTCTGGCGCAGGCGCATGGCGATCGGGAAGCATTCGAACTGATCGAGGACTGGACGCGTCGCAACCTTCTTGTGCGCCAGGACAGTTTGATGGGATGGCGCTGGAACGCGTCGACCGGCGTGGCAGATGAGGATTGGCCAACGCGACGGACGGCGACCTGTTCCGGGCTTGGGCCCTGCTGCGCGCAGAGCGGGACTCCGGCTGGCCCGTAAATGCCGGCCTCTATCAAGATATTGCGCGGGATATCGTGTCCCTGTGTCTGCGCCCCGACCCCCGGGCCCCCGGCTCGCCCTTGCTGACGCCCGGTGCCGAGGCGCGATCCGATCCCGACCGCGTTCTGTTCAACCCGTCCTACATCATGCCGCGCGCATTGTGGGCACTCGGTCTTGCCACAGAGAAACCCGAACTGCTTGCCGCGGCCGATCACGGTGAGACGGTCCTCGCGGAACTCGCGGCGCTTCACCCGCTTCCCGACTGGATCGACGTGACTGCGACCGGCTTTGCAACGCCGGCCGAACACGCCCTGCGCTCCAGCTATGACGCGCTGCGCGTGCCGCTTTATCTGTCGTGGTCAGGGAGGCGGAGCCATCCTGCGGTTCTGCGCGGCACGGAAACGCTGATGTCGGCGTCCTTGCCGGGTCACCTTGCCGTGAACGTGACCCTCGAGGGCAAGGTGCTGGCCCAGAGCGATCAGCCCGGATATCGCGCAATCGCCGACCTCGCGCAGTGCCGTGAAGTGAAGATCAGCGCGGAACAGATGGATCGGCAGAGGGAAAGACTGCGTCAAGGCTGTGGCGCGAAGACCTTTACATAGGCGGCTGAACAGACTGCGAACCGCAAGCCTGTGGAACGAGGCCCTCTAAGTATCACTGCGAAACTACTGTGTTTTCAACGACATAAATTGCGATCTTTCCTTTTGACAGTAGGTATGACGTTTTAGTGGCTTTCAACGTGTCGAGTTCTTGCGATCTACTTCACCTATTGTTCCTCTCCAGGCCTCAGCTTTCTCTCGCAGAGCAGCATTGGATTAAGACCTGGAAAGCGGACTTGTGGCGGCGGTCGCTGTGCCGTCGGAAGACTGTCAAACTCAGCAGTGACCCTATAAGACTTTGTTCGTCGGGGCGCCCTGCATGAACGCGTCGATATTGTCTACGAGTTGGTCGGCGAGCGTCTGAACCGCCTCTCGGCTTGCCCAAGCGACATGAGGCGTGAGTATAACATTTTGGCGCGAAGCGATCCTGCGCATGACATGGCCGGACCCCGGCGGTTCGGAGGTGACGACGTCGAAACCCGCTCCGGAGATGCTGCGAGCATCCAACGCCCGCTCCAGCGCGTTCTCATCGACCAGGCCGCCCCGCGCTGTGTTCAGAAGCAGTGGCCGACGCTCCATCATGCCGAATTCACGATCCGAAATGAGGTTCTTCGTGGAAGGCAGGAGAGGACAGTGAAGCGTGATCACGTCGCTGATCCGCATGACTTCGTCGAACGGCGTGTAAAGCGGACCCATCCCCTCGACACCCTTGTAACTCGAGAAGAGGACGCGCATCCCAAAGGCTTCGGCGATCCTGCCCACGGATTTCCCGAGCAGTCCATCGCCAACGATACCGATGGTCTTTCCCGAGAGATCGCTGATGGGGTAATCGAAATAGCAGAACTGATCGGCCTCGTCCCAGCGGCCCTCGATCACCGAGTGGCGATAGGGCACGATGCTACGCTGCAAGGCCAGGAGCAAAGCGAAGGTATGCTCGGGAACCGTGTTGCCGGCATAGGCGCGGATGTTGCTGACAGTGATGCCACGACTGCGGCACGCTTCCAGATCGATACAGTCATATCCGGTCGCCGCGACCGCGATCAGCCGCAGATGAGGCGCGGCTTCGAGGGCCGCGGCGTCGATCGGCACCTTGTTGGTGATGACGATCTCGGCGTCCGAAATCCGGTCTGCGACCTCGGCCGGTCCAGTTCGATCATATTCGGTCATCTGTGCCTGAAAGGCAGGTTCACGGATCGTCGTCTCTGGCGACAGCGTGCCGCGGTCCAGAAAGACGATCTGCGTTGCGGGCTTGGATACGGACATGGCTTAGCCTCCTCGAGGGGCTTGACAGTGCAGTGCGGGTCGGAGGGCGAGTCAGTCCGCCCTCGGCCTTTCCGGCACATTGAACATCGCTTTGTTGGTGGTTGCGGAATGTCGGAGCGTTCCAACCCCGATCAGGGATCGGCGCGTTCCAGAGCTGACAGGCGCGATGCGCCGACTTTCCGGGCGATTTCGTCGAGGTCGGCGACCACGTTTTCGCTTAGCGAAATCCCCGTCTTACTGGCTTCGGCGGCCCGCGTAAGTTCGATTTCACCCGGCATCCGGACAACCTCGTGACCTTCCGCCAAAGCGCTGGCCTTGAGCATCTCGACAAGCCGGGAAGTCCGTTCGGCGTGTGTGGTGCCGGCAGCGCCCTTGGCGGCATCGATGACGATAAAGACATGCGCATTGTCCTGGGTGAGTTCCCAGTCCGAATAGAGGTTCCCCATGTCACCGGCGAAGCGGCCACCGGCCAAGACGCCTGCCAGCACCTCGACCATGATCGCAAGGCCGGACCCCTTCGCCCCCGACATCGGCAACACGACACCCCTTTCTGCATCGCCTGCGTCGGTTGTGGGGCGGCCTTCGCTGTCCAGCGCCCAGCCTTCGGGAATCTTCTCGTTGCGTTTCGCCGCTTCGACGATCTTGCCGCGCGCAACAAGCGCGGTTGCCATGTCCAGGAGGATCGGCGCGTCCCCACGGGTCGGAGAGCCAAACGACAAAGGGTTGGTTCCGATCACCGCCTCCCGCCCTCCGAAGACGGCCATGGACGGCGGAGCGTTGGTCATGGCGATCGCGATGCAGCCTTCCGCAACCGCGCGTTCGATGTAATAGGATCCAGCCCCGTTGTGATTGGAATGAGCGATGGAAGCGATGGCAATGCCGCTTTCCTTTGCCGCTTCGATGCAGGCGTCCATCGCCTGGAGCGACACGACCGGTCCCGGTCCGTTATCGCCGTCAACCACAAGAAACCCGGGCGCGGTCCGCGAGATAGCGACCGATGGATTTGCCTTGACCACCCCTTTCTGAATACGTTCGGCATAAATGGGGATGCGCGTGACTCCGTGCGATCCATGGCCGCGCAAATCGGCATGAATCAGGACATCGGTCACGATTTCGGCGTCCTCGGCGGACAATCCCACCGCATGGAAGACGCCATTGGAAAACGCACGGATGGTCTCGACCGGAACGACAGCAGTCATGAGGGCATCTCCTCGCCATTCATCAGATCGTAGAACAGCCCAAGCGCGGCGCTGTCGAGCTTGGCAAAGCCTGCATTGCAAGTGGCCGTCATCAGCTGATGCGCCAGCGCGGTGGCAGGTTGGACGCGGGTCTGGTTCGCGCCCACTGACACGGCGATCCCCAGGTCCTTGCGCATGAGTTCGGCGCGGAATCCACCATCAAGCGCCTTGTCGACATAGCGCTTGGCGTGCATCTCGAGCGCGCCAGAACGCGCAGCCCCGGTGGAGAGCACCTCGCGCATCAGATGCGGATCGACCCCGGCGCTGCGGGCGATTGCCACAGCCTCGAACGCGCCCATCATGTTCACCGCGACCATGAGCTGGTTGCAGGCCTTGACCGCCTGCCCCGCACCGAGCGGGCCTACGTGATGGATGTTCTTGCCCATCGCCTCGAGCACTGGGCGCGCGCGGTCGATATCTGCCTCGTCGCCGCCGACCATGATGGTGAGAGTGCCCTCGGCGGCTCCCTTCGAGCCGCCGGAGACCGGGCCGTCGATCATCCGCACGGAGCTGGCTGCCAGTATGTCAGCGACCTCGCGGGCCTCGAACGGCGCGATGGTGGAGCAGTCAATCAACAGTCCGTCGGTCCAGTCGGCCGCGGAGAGACCGGCCTCACTCTCGACGACGCCCTTCAGAGCGGCAGCGTCGGGCACGCAGGTCACCACGATCCCGGCCGCTTCCGCCACCGCGCGTGGACTGTCCACAACTGTGGCACCGTCGTCGCGGAAACGGGCCGCCTTGTCCTCTGATGATGTGGTCACGACAAGCGGGAAACCCGCCTTCAGGATGTTTCGCGCCATTCCGGCGCCCATAACTCCGAGACCGATAAAGCCAACTGGGTCTGTCATGGTTACTCCTCTTTCTGATTGGGAACGGCGTGGCGGCGCTTCAGATCGCGCCGCAACGTCAGCGCGAAAGCCACAGCGACGAGCGCCGTGAGCGTCAAGGATACCGGATTGGTCAGGAAGGGCATGAAAGAGCCTTCGGACCGTGTCAGCGCCTGACGCAAAGCTTCCTCGAACGGCTTGGTGATGATGAATGTGATCAACAGGGGCGCCACCGGCACGTTTGTCCGGTTGAAGACGAAGCCGAGAACACCGGCGCCGAGCATGATCCAAACATCGATCATGTTGTTTCGCGCCACGTAGGCTCCGGCGATGCAGATCAGCGCCACCGAAGGCATGAGGTAGATCTTGGGGATGCGCAGCGTCATGGCCAGCGGTCGGATCGCGAAATAGCCTATCACCGCCATCAGGAGTGTCGCGAAGAGCAGCGAAAGGTAGATCGTATAGACCACCTGCGGATTCGAGATGAAGATCAGGGGCCCGGGCGTGACGCCCTGCAGCACGAGTGCGCCGAGCAGGATCGCCGTCACCGCGTCGCCGGGGATGCCAAGCGCCAAGGTCGGAATGAACGTCGCTCCGACCACGGCGTTGTTTGCGCTCTCCGAGGCTGCGACGCCCCGAACATCGCCCTTGCCAAAAGAACTGCCGTCGCCGGAGGCGCGTTTGGCATCGCCATATGCAAGAAACGAGGCAATGGTCGCTCCGATACCGGGAAGGATCCCGATCGCCGAACCGATGGCTGACGCGCGGATGACGGGCAGCGAGATGAACTTAAGGTCGCGGAAGCTGACCCGGTTGCGTTCACGGTCTTCGGAATCAAGGCTGAACTTCTGGATGCTTTGCGAGAAGCCGCGTGTGGATTCGTCAAGGATCTCAGCCAACGCGAAGAGCCCGACCAGCAGCGGAACATAACTCAAGCCGTCCATCAACGAGGTCTGGCCAAAGGTGAAGCGCGGCGTGCCGAGCATCGGGTCAGAGCCTATCGTCGCGAGCACCATGCCAACGGCGGCCGACAAGAGCCCTTTGGCCAAGGATGCGCCGGACAGGATCCCGATGACGAAGAACGTGAACAACAGCAGCGACGCGATTTCCACCGGACCGAAGCGGAGGGCGAAATTGGCCAACTCGGGAGCAACGAGAACCAAAAGGATGACCGAAAACACCGCGCCGTAGAGCGACGCAATCAGCGACACCCGCAGTGCCTTTGTGGCCAGCCCCTGCTGGGCCATGGGATAGCCGTCGAAGATCGTCGCCGCCGACGCGGGCGTGCCAGGGGCGTTCAGCAGGATCGCGGAGACCGATCCGCCGAAGATGCCCGAACCGTAAAGGCCGATGAGAAGCACAAGCGACTGGTCGGTCGGCATGAAGATCGTCAGTGGCACCGCAAGAGCGACGGCAATATTGACCGAGAGGCCGGGGATCGCGCCGATGATGAGGCCGATGCCAGTCGCGCAAATAAGCGTGATGAACACGGCCGGCTCGCCAAAGGCGAAGAGGGCTTGGGTGAAGGGATCCATGGTTCAGTTCCTGGGCTAGAACAGCGCCGCGCCCGGCAGTGGAATGAGAAAGACCTTCCGCAGGATCTGGTCCAAGAGCACCGGCAAAGCCAGAGTCAGGAGCGCGCATATCCACCAAGTGGCGGCGCGGAAGACGACGAAGACGACCGCAAGGAAGCCGACAGAGACCGGCAGGAATCCGATCCGCGGCATCAGGAAGGCCGTGACCGTGACGACACCCGCAAATAGGGCTGCGCCGCCCAAACCTTCGGTGAATTGCAATTCCGAAGCCGTGCGCGGCGTTGTCGCAACAACGGCCAGGGCGAAGATGACGACCAAACCACCGGCAAAGACAGGCAAGACAGTTGGTCCGACCGTGTAGAAATCGCCAGTGCCCAGAGCCGTCTGCTGCCGCCCCACCTCGGGCACCAGCACACCGAGATAGAGTGCTGCTGCCGCGAGGAGGACGAGAGCAAGGACGCGGTCAGCGCGCATCACTGCTCCTTGGGCGTGTCGCCGAGCGCACTGCCGATTGAATCGGACATGTCCGTCATCGCCTGCTTGAAATCAGGACCCGAAAGATAGCCGGGTGTGATGTTGGCGCGGTCGGCGAGGGTCTCGAAGGTTTCGCTTTCCATCGCCTGCTGAAACCGTTGCTGCAGGTATTCGATCGCAGCGTCCGGCGTATCGGCAGGAGCCACAAGTCCCTTCATGTTCTCGAGGTTCACGTCATATCCCAGTTCGCTCAGCGACGGCACATCGGGGATCTGTTCGGCGCGATCCGATGTCGTAGCAATCGCGTTCACTGTTCCGGCTTCGATCTGCGCGGCCGCATCGCCCGGCGTGATGATGGTCATGTCCACGTGACCGCCAAGCAAGGCCGCCAATGCGGGGGCACCACCCTGATAGGGAATATGCTGAAGTTCGATACCCGCTTCCTGAGCGAAAACAAGAAAGGCCGAATGCAGCACGCCGCCCGGTCCTGACGAGCCATAGGCCAATTCGCCCGGGTTTTCATTGGCGCGCTCGACAACCGCCTCGACGGTGTCGAGTCCGCTGCCGGTCTTTGTCACGATGACCATGTGTTCACGGTTGACCCGGGCCACACCCTTGAAGTCGTCCAGGGCATAGTTCGTCTGGCGATGGTTCGGCACCGAGGTCGATTCCGACCCGCCGCCCACCAGCAGCGTGTGACCGTCAGGCTCGGCGTTGGCGACCAGTTCAGCGGCCAGTGTGCCGGAGGCGCCGGGGCGGTTCACCACCACCAGGGGCACCGGAAAGAATTCCTGGGCCGCCGAGGCGATCAGGCGTGCGGTCTGGTCCGTGCCGCCCCCTGGCGCGAAGCCGACGACGATCTGGATCGGCTGGGAAGGCTCCCAGCCGCTGTCCTGCGCCGCAGCTGGGCTTGTGAAACCTCCCGCGACCAATGCAACCGCAAGCGCGGTGGTCTTGATGGTTCTGAAAATACTCATGTCCGATTCTCCTCCTCTGGTCGGATCGTTGCCGTGGCCCTGCAGAACGCTGGCGACACGGCGTCGAGGCCCGGAGATGTCCGGAACCCCTAAGTCTTGGCGTCAGTCAGATGCCGTCGCAACCACGGTCTCGCAGGATCTTGTCGACCCAGGAGCGATCCCAGCCGTCGCCCTTGATCGCCGCCAGTGTCTTGGCTTCGGCCTCGATCTGTTTTCGCGCGGCGGCAAGGACCGTTTCCGCATCGGTCTGCGGGATCGATACGACGCCGTCCTGATCGCCGACGATGATGTCGCCGGGTTCGATGACCATGCCGTCCAGCGATATCCGCACGCCGATTTCGCCTGGTCCGTCCTTGTAAGGTCCGCGATGGGTCGCCCCGGCACCGAACACTGGAAAGGTGTCGGCACTCAGCACATCAAGATCGCGAACCGCGCCATCTATGACGAAGCCCACGACCCCGCGGCTCCGGGCATGGCTGATGATCAATTCGCCGATCAACGCGTTGGTCAGATCGCCTCCGGCCTCCACGACAATGACATCACCGGGCTGAGCCACGTCGGCCGCCTTGTGGATCATCAGGTTGTCGCCGGGGCGCGTCTTGACTGTAAGCGCGGTCCCGACAAGACGCCCTTCGCCGCCCTCGAAACGATGAAAGGGACGAACCCCGGGCCCGGCACCGACCATACGGCCCATGTTGTCGCTGATGATGCTGGTCGGAATGTCCGCAAAGGCGCGGACAGTGGAAGCGTCGGCTTTCGTATGATCGCGGTTAACGCGGAATCCCAATGACACGTCAAACTCCTCCAAAATGTCGCTTTTTTGAAACTATTTGACGCAACCTATGCGGTCAAATATCTGTTTAGCACCGTATCAATGCCGAAAAGGCATCAGTCATGATCGAAATCCGGCACCTTCGCGCCTTCACCGTCATTGCCAACGAACTGCATTTCGGGCGGGCAGCTCAGCGGATGAACATCGCTCAGCCGGCGCTAAGCCGCCAGATCCAGAATCTCGAGGCAGGGCTGGGCGTGCAGCTCTTTTCACGCGCCAAACGGCAGATTGCCCTGACAGCCGCCGGGCGCGTCTTTCTCACCCGGGCGCGCCGCATTCTTCAGGAAATCGAAGATGCCGAAGCCGAGGTGCGTCGTGTGGGTTCAGGACAGGAAGGCTATGTGCGCGTGGGCTTCATCCATTCTTCGAGTTATGGAATTACCCCCGGTATCGTCCGGCGGTTCCGCGACCGCTATCCGTCGGTCAAGCTGGACCTGCATGAGATGCCAATCGATGCGCAGATCGAGGCTTTGCTGGATGGGACGATCGATGTCGGCGTTCTGCGCCCTCCTCTGGCCGATCCGCGACTGTCCAGCCATGTTCTCAAGAGCGAACACTTCGTCATAGCGATGTCCGATGCGCATCCTCTTGCGCAACGCAAGTCGGTTTCCCTGAGCCTGGTGGCCGACGAACCGTTCATCTTTTTCACCCGCGATCGCAGTCCGCTGTTTTACGAGACCATCGGCGCGATGTGCCTGGATGCCGGTTTCACGCCGCGCGTCGATCAATACGCCACGCAGATCCATACCATGATGGGCCTCGTCGCTGCCGGTCTGGGTATGGCAATCGTCCCTGAGGTCGCCCGCAACCTGAAGTTTCCCGGACTATCGGTCTGCGACATCGAAGGAGACAAACGCACCGTGGACGTCGCGCTTGGCTGGCGAACCCGCGACGACAATCCTGCTCTCGCGGCCTTCCTATCGCTTACGATGAGCGGATCGATTGACTAGTTTGTGTTGACAAAAGACGTAACCAGAAGCGGATGGACGTGATGTCAATGAAGCTGAGGAAGCTCTCCGCAGTCTTGTCGTAGCAGGTTGAGAAAGTCGTTGCGGCGATTTTCCACTTCGGTCTTGCGCAATTGCTTAAGGACAACAGACCACGAGGAATCGGACTATCGGGTTCGCAGCGATCACGTTAGGTTACAATGCACCGCCCGTAACAACATTACAAAACCCACCCTAACACATTGATTTATATAAACACACCTAGAATTCAATCCTCTCTCACAGCACCATTTTCCGACCAGATGTCCGCATTGACCGGAGAAAGGCCGCCAAGGCACGTTTTTTCGCGCCTCTGCGCCCGCAGAGTCGCAAGTGCCGATGTCCTTCGCGGTCCCGAGGGCGGTCCGGTCTAAGCCTGCACGGAAATATCCGCGTTCGACAGCAGTCTGGCGATTTCGGTGAAGGCGGCGTCGGGCGCGGTCTGCTCGGTCTTGCGCTGGGTCAGGAAGGTCTCGCAGGGGCCGGCGAAGGCGATGGCCCGATCCAGGCCGGGATTGCTGCCGCTGCGATAGGCGCCGATGCGGATCAGTTCTTCCATGTCGGCATGTTCGGCGAGGGCGCGGTGCGCCGCGGAGAGGATGGCGTACTCGGTGTCGCCGTGACAGTCCGGCAGGGTCCGGGACACGCTGGCCAGCAGGTCTATGGCCGGATAACGTCCCTTTTCGGCGATGCGCCTGTCCAGCACGATATGTCCGTCCGTGATGCCGCGCACGGCATCCGCGATGGGATCGTTCATGTCGTCGCCGTCCACCAGGACCGTGAAGATGGCGGTGATGTCGCCCTTGCCCTCGGGCCCCGGCCCCGCGCGTTCCAGCATCTGCGGCAATTCCGAAAACACCGTCGGTGGATAGCCCTTGGCGGTCGGCGGTTCGCGCGAGGCGAGGCCGATTTCCCGCTGCGCCATGGCGAACCGGGTGACGCTGTCCATCAGCAGCAGCACATGCTGGCCCTGGTCCCGGAAATGTTCTGCCACCGCCATCGCCGTCCAGGCGGCCTGCCGGCGCGTCAGCGGAGACTCGTCCCCTGTCGCCACGACGAGCACCGATTTCCGCAAGCCCTCCTCGCCGAGGTCGGTGGAGATGAAGTCCTGCACCTCCCTGCCCCGTTCGCCGACCAGCGCCATGACCACGACGTCGCATTCGGTGTGCCGGGCGAGCATCGCCATCAAGGTGGACTTGCCGACGCCGGAGCCTGCGAAGATCCCCAGCCGCTGACCGCGGCACAACGGTGTGAAGATGTCCATGGCACGCACCCGGGTCGCAAGCTTCGGCCCGATCCGCTTGCGCGTGAAGGCGCCGGGGGGCGACGCCCGCAACGGGCGCGCGACGGTCCCTTCGGGCAGGTGGCCCCGGTCGTCCAGCGGCTTGGCCGATGCGTTGATGACGCGGCCTTTCCAGCTGTCGTCCGGTCGGATGACATCGCCGCCGGCATGCACTTCGACCCGGTCGCCTGCGGCGACGCCGCGCCAGGACCCGAAGGGCAGAAGCTGCGTGCCTTGGGTGTTCAGTCCGACGACCTCGGCATGCACCGGTCCGGCAGACCCATGGACGATGCAGCGCTGCCCGATCCCCAGGACCCGTTCGAGGCCGATGGCGGTCAGGGTGATTCCGGTGATGGCCTGGACCTCCCCAAAGATCTCGGCCGCCCCGGCCTCCCTGGCAAAGCTCGACAACTCCGAAAAGATGGTTTGCATGTATAGTTTCCTCTATGAGAAAAGGACATAATTGATTATACAAGGATTGAATAGGCGGAAATGTACAAATGAGCTTATCTAATCTTTCTATCTTTGGACTCGCTTCCGATCGCATGTCATGGCTGTCGGCGCGCCAGAAGGTGACCTCGGAAAACGTCGCGAACGCGTCGACGCCCAATTATCGGTCCAAGGACATCACCGACTTCGCCACCCTGCTCGACGCCCAATCGGCGCCGGCCACGGGGCTGGCGGCGACGCATCCCAAGCACATCACCGGCACCACAGGTCCGGCGCCGGGCATCCGCGAGGTGCCGGACCCCGCGGTGCATTCGACGCGGCTGGACGGGAATACGGTCAACCTCGAGGACCAGGCGATCCGCTCCGCCGAAATCAGCGACCAGTACCGTCTGGCGGCCCAGCTCTACCGCAAGGGCTACGAGCTGCTGACGCTGTCGGTCACGGGGAGGTAAGGAAAACAAATGGATTCACTCTCGTCCATCGCCAAGATCGCCGCCAGCGGCATGACCGCCCAGACGGCACGCCTGCGGGTCATTTCCGAGAACATCGCGAACGCGGATTCCACCGGCACGACGCCCGGCGCCGATGCCTTCCGCCGCAAGACCATCAGCTTTTCCGAACTGGTCGACCGCGAGAACGGCGCGTCGCTGGTCGAGGTGGACAGGATCGGACGGGACCAGAGCCCCTTCCGCCTGGAGTTCAACCCGTCGCACCCCGCCGCCGACGAAACCGGCTACGTCAAAAGCCCCAACATCGACCCGATCATCGAGATGACGAACATGCGCGAGGCCTCGCGCAATTACGAAGCCAACATGAACATGTTCGAAGCCGGCCGCCGGATGCGCGGCCAGATGCTCGACCTGCTGAAGTGACGCCGCCATGAGCGACCCCGCCTCCCTCGTGTCAAACGCCGCAGTACGCGGGGCCTACCGCACGTCGCAATCCCTGACCGGCCAGAAGGCGCAGGGCGTCGAGGCAGAGGTCAGCGCCGAGGACTTCACCGCGATGGTGCGCAATGCCACACAGGCATCTCTCGAGACCGTCCGTTCCGGCGAAGCGACGGCCGAAGCCGCGCTGCGCGGCGAAGCCGACACGCAACAGGTGGTGGAAGCGATGCTGGCGATGGAATCCACCGTCAAGGTCGCGGTTTCGGTGCGCGATCGCTTTGTCGAAGCCTACCAGGAAATCCTGAGGATGCCGATCTAGGCCATGACGGAAACGCAAGCCTATGACGTGATCTCCGACACCGTCCTGGCGGTCCTGCTGGCCTCCGGTCCGGTGTTGCTGGTGGCGCTCGTCGTGGGGCTGGTGATCGCGTTTTTCCAGGCGTTGACGCAGATCCAGGAAATGACGCTGACCTTCGTGCCGAAGATCGCGATGATCTTCGTGACGCTGCTGGTCGCGACGCCGTTCATGTACGCCACGCTCAAGAAACTGTCGGACGCGGTCTTTGACATGATCCTGAGCGGGGGGCTCTGATGGGCGCGTGGCGCAGGATCCGGGCGGCGGCGCTGGGGCTGCTGGTCTGCGCCACGACCGCGCAGGCCGAGGGCTGGGCACAGTTCTACGTTCCGTCGCAACGGCCTGCTGCCGCGCCCGCGACGCAGGGGCGCGTGCCGGCGGGCGACATGGGCATCTGCATCCGCGAAATCCTTGCTGCCCAGGTCCGCCATGGCATTCCCGATAACCTGCTGCTCGCCATCGGCCTGCAAGAGGCGGGCACCCGCCGGAACGGAAAGTTCACCGTCTGGCCCTACGCCGTGAACGCGGCGGGCACCGGACGCCTCTTCGACAGCCGCCAAGCGGCGCTGAACTGGGTGGTCGAACGGCAGGCTGCCGGGGTCCGCTCCATCGACGTGGGCTGCATGCAGATCAACCTGCGCTGGCATCCCGATGCCTTCACCAGCCCCGCGCAAGGCTTCGACCCGCGGGTCAACGTGGAGTATGCGGCGCGTTTCCTCTCGCGGCTCTACCGCCGTACCGGTGACTGGGTGACGGCGGCGGGGTCCTATCATTCGTTCGAACCCGAATACCGCGACATCTACCTCGCCCGCCTGCAAAAGAACATCTCCGCGGCCAATGCCCGGCTGCCGGAGTTCGTGGCGCTGGCCGGAGCGTCGGGCAACTACACCCTGCCCGCCCCGCAGCCCCTTGCCCCCGGTCCGGGCCCGACCGATCCGGGCGTGACCGTCGCCCGCGCCACCTGGGGTGCGCGGCTGGGCGGCAACGCGAATGCGCGCATGACGCTCTATTCGGCGCAGGAAATCCAGCCTGTGCTGCCCGATTTCAAGACCGTCCGCTCGGAGACCGCCGGATGAGCGCCAAGTCCACCGCCACCCTGCCGCGCCTGAGCATGTTCGGCGCCAACAAGGATATCAGCTTTGCCGTCGGCATGGCGCTTGTCCTGGCCGTGCTGTTCCTGCCGCTGCCGCCGATCCTTCTCGATCTCGGGCTGGCGCTGTCGCTGTCGCTCAGCGTGCTGATCTTCATGGTCGCCCTGTGGATCCCGTCGCCGCTGCAGTTCAACTCCTTCCCGACCTTGCTGCTGGTCACCACGATGCTGCGCCTGTCGCTGAACGTGGCCTCCACCCGCCTGATCCTGAGCGAGGGCCACGCGGGGATGCATGCGGCGGGGGACGTGATCCAGGGCTTTTCCCAGTTCATCGTCGCGGGCAATTTCGTCATCGGCGTGGTGATCTTCGCGATCCTCGTCATCATCAACTTCATTGTCATCACAAAGGGCTCGACCCGGATCGCGGAAGTCGCGGCGCGGTTTTCGCTGGATGCCATGCCGGGCAAGCAGATGGCCATCGACGCCGACATGGGCGCCGGCCTGATCGACGAGGACGAGGCCCGCCGCCGCCGCAAGGAGCTCGAGGACGAAAGCGCCTTTTTCGGCGCGATGGACGGTGCGTCGAAGTTTGTGCGCGGCGATGCCATCGCCGGCCTCATCATCACACTGGTCAACGTCGTGGGCGGCATCCTCATCGGCGTGGTGCAGCGCGGGATGAACGTGGGCGACGCGGCGAACGTCTTCACCTCGCTGACCATCGGCGACGGGCTGGTCAGCCAGATCCCGGCGCTGGTGGTGTCTCTGGCGGCGGGCCTCATCGTGTCCAAGGGGGGCACACGGGGCGCTGCGAACGAGGCGGTTCTCGATCAGCTTTCGAACTTCCCAAAGGCGCTCTACATGGCCGCCTTGCTGCTCTTCGGCATCGGGCTGCTGCCGGGCTTCCCTCTGGCGGTCTTCGCCCTGCTTGCGGCGGCGATGGGCGGGCTGGGCTACGTCATCCAGAAACGCGCGGCCGAGGCCGCGGCGGACAAGGCCCGCGCCGACGCGCTGGAAGAACAAAAGACTGCCGCACCCGAGGCCGACACGAACCCGATGCGGCTGGACGACCTGCGCCTGGTGCTTGGCGAAGGGTTGGTGAGCCTCGCCAATCGGCCCGACGCGGTTCTGCCCAGCAAGATCAAGTCGCTGCGCAAGCATTTCGCCGAACAGTACGGCTTTCCCATGCCGTCGGTGCGGATCAAGGACGATGCCGGCCTGCCGATCAACAGCTACGTCTTCCAGGTCCACGGCGTCGACGTGGCGCGCGGCGACATCCGCGCCAACCAGATGATGGTGATCAACCCCGAGGGCACGCCGCTGCTGCTGGCCGGAGAAAAGACGCGGGAGCCGACCTTTGGGCTGGATGCGCTCTGGGTGGACCAGAAGGTGGCCAGCCAGGCAGAGGCCAGCGGCTATACCGTCGTCGATCCCGAAAGCGTCATCACCACGCATCTGACAGAGGTGGTAAAGGAGAACATGGCTGAACTGCTGACCTACGGCAGCGCCAAGGAGGCGATCGACGGGCTGGACCGCAACTACCAGAAACTGGTGAGCGATCTGCCCTTCCCCTCTCCGGCGATCATGCTGCAGCAGGTCCTGCAGGAACTGCTGCTGGAGCGCGTGTCGATCCGCAACCTGCCGCTGATCGTCGAGGCCATGGCCGAGGCCTCGCGCCAGACGAGCAAGCCCGCGCTCATCCTCGAGAACGTGCGCCGCCGCCTGTCCAGCCAGATCTGCCAGGCGCTGGCCGACGACCAGGGCTTCGTGCCGGTCATCACCCTGTCCCCCGCGTGGGAGGTCGAATTCATCGAAGCGGTCAAGATCGTGGGCGAGGACCGCTCCTTCGTGATGTCGCCCAAACGGGTGCAGGAATTCGTCCTGCAGGCGCGCCAGCAGATCCAGCGCTTCGCCAGCGACGACACCTGGCCCGCGCTGATGGTCAATCCCGAGGCGCGGTCCTACATCCGGTCCATGCTGGAGCGGGTCAGCCCCATGACACCGGTCATCTCCAACGCGGAAATCCACCGGAAGGTGTCGCTGCGGACGGTCGCCACCATCGGGAACTAGCCGTGGACCTGTCGGCTTTCCTGACCGAGGCGCTGATGGGCTACTTCGTGATCTTCGCCCGGCTGGGGTCGGCATTGATGTTCATGCCCGGCTTCGGCGAAACCTCGGTGCCCGTCCGCCATCGCCTGTTCTTCGGCCTGATCCTGAGCGCCGCCCTCTATCCCGCGACCGGGCTCGGGCCGGTGGCCGAAGACCGACCCGCCGCGCTGCTGATGATCTTCGGCGCGGAGATCACCATCGGCCTGTGGATCGGGCTCGTGGCCCGCACCCTGCTCTCCGCGCTGCAATTCGCGGGCTACCAGATCGCGATGATGGCCGGGCTTGCCAACGCGCTGGCGCCGAACATGGGCGCTTTCGAAGGGGCCACCAGCATGGCCTCGATGCTGCTGGCCGGCGCCACGGCGCTGATCTTCATCACCGATCTGCACCACCTGATCCTGCAATCCCTGCTGATGTCCTACCAGCTCTTCGTCCCGGGCACCTTCATGCTGGCCGACCTGACCGATCAATTCGCCCGTGCCGTGCAGGTGAGCCTTTACCTTGGCATGTCCATCGCCGCCCCGTTCTACGTGACGGGGCTCGTGCTCAATGTCGGCATGGGGCTGGCGAACCGCATGATGGCGAGCCTGCAGGTGTTCTTCATCGCGCAGCCGCTGCTGATCGGGCTGGGGCTCGGCTTGATGGTACTGGCGATCCCCACCATGATGCGCGGGTTCCTCGAACCCTTCGCGGACTGGCTCTCCACCTACAGGTTCTGATCGCATGTCCGAAGAAGACAAGAGCTCCAAGACAGAAGAGCCGACAGAGAAGAAACTGCGCGACGCGCGCAAGAAAGGCGACGTTCCACAATCGCGAGAGACCGGCACCGCGATGGTGGTGTTCGCGTTGCTGATGATTTTCGTCTTCGTCCTGCCGTCGGTGTCGGGGCCCATCATCTCGGCTTTGCAGAACCCGTTGCTGAACGCCGCTGACACGCGCATCGGAACCGATAGCGCGGGCCTTGCAGACGCGGGCGGGGTCCTGCAGGGGCTGGCGTCCACGCTGGGACTGTCGCTTGCGCCGATTGCGGCCATCATGGTTCTGGCGGCACTGTTCGGCGTCATGGTGCAGGGCCACACGGTCGTCGCGGCCGAGCGGATCAAGCCGAAGCTGTCCAAGATCAGCCCGCTTGCGGGCTTCAAGCGCCTGTTCTCCGCCGACGCCTTCGTGGAGTTTCTCAAGAACACCGCAAAGGTGCTGGTGATCGGCGCCATCACCGTCTGGGCGGTGCGCGACATTGCCCAGTCGCTTGGACAGACCCAGAGTTTCGTGCCCGAAACGCTGGCCGATGTCAGCCTTGCCAAGGTCAGCTGGATTTTCCTGGCCACCACCGTCTTCCTCGTGCCGGTGGCGCTGGCCGACATCATCTGGAAGCGGTTCGAGTGGCGCAAAAAGCAGATGATGAGCCTCAAGGAGGTGCGCGACGAACACAAGGACAGCGAAGGCGACCCCGTCATCCGCTCCCGTCGTGCCGAATTGCGCATGGCGCGGGCGCGTCAACGCATGGCGCAGGCCATCCCGACCGCCAGCGTCGTCCTCACGAACCCGACCCATTATGCCGTGGCGCTGAGATACGAACAGGGGACGGACGACGTTCCGGTCTGCGTCGCCAAGGGCGCGGATGTCATGGCGCAGCGGATCCGCGAACTGGCACGCGAACACGACATTCCGATGATCGAGAACCGACCGCTCGCCCGAGCTTTGCACGGGTCCGTCGAAGTCGACCAGCGCATTCCCGTGGAACACTGGCAGGCCGTGGCGGAAATCATCGGGTTCGTGATGGACATGCGCCGCAACATCCGGCGCAAGCCGCCCGAAGGCTCGACCGTTCGGGAAGACTGACGCTCAGCGCAGCTTCAACCCGGCGAGGTTGCGGTCGGCGGGCAGTTTCGAGCGTTCCATGATGATCTTGGTGATCGCCCGAGCCCGCACGAGGCTCAGGCTTGCCATGATCTGCGCGGCGTCGCGTTCCTGCATGGCGCCGATCATCTGCACCGCCGTTTCGATATCCATCTCGTCCATGATCTCGGCCGCGACCTGCGGCTTCATGTTGCGGTAGAGCTCGACCAGCTTGGTCATGTCCTGCCCGTTCGCCTTCTGGATCACGTCCAGCTGGGTTTCGATCTCGTCACGCACCTCGGACAGGCGGGCCTGCTCTGCCTTGAGGCTCTGTTCGGCCAGCGCCAGCCGGGCCTCGCTGTCGGCCAGCTTTTCACGCTGGCTTTCCAGCAAGGCGCGTTCCTCGGCGATGGCCTCTGCGATCAGGTGGCTGGGTTCGCACATGCCGGCCGCATCGGGCGCGGTGGCGGCAAAAGACGGCGGCGGCGCGGCGGTCGCGATATCGGACTGCGCGGCGCCGGCCTCGGTTTCCGCGATGGCGGACATCGGCAGAACGACCGTCGCCAGTTTGATCGCGGCCACGGTCCCGAGCCCGAGGATCACGACCTTGCGAAAGGACAGCAGTTTCATTTCTGGCGTTCCTTCGTGATGTCAAAGAAGGTGCGGACAAGGTCGGACTTTCCGGGCACCGAGGTCTGGCCGCGCACCGGACCTTTCGGGTCAGGCGATGCAGCCGTCGTCTTCTGCGTCGGTCGCGGTTCGTCGGCAGGTGCGGCGCCGCGCCGTCTTTGCAAAGGCGGCTCGGCCCGGCGGGGCGTGACGCTCAGTTCGCGCAAATCCTCGATCGAGCGGGCCGACTGGTCCACCGCGCTGGAGAAGGCGCCGACCATCGGCTCCATCTCCCGCAGGGCGAGCATCAGGGTGCGGACGCGCCGGTCCAGAAGGTAGGCATAGACCAGGGTGCCGATCAGCAGCACCACGATGATGAAGTCAATCAGTGTCGGAAGCATCTTTGCCCTCCTCTGTCCGGGTCTCCGGCAGCAGCGATCGAATGACCCGCAGCGCCAGCGCCCCGTTGCTCCTTTGTCCGAAGGACGCCTGGAAAATCGGTTGCGCGTTCACCTTCCCGATCACCGGCGTGTCGATCGTCATGCCGAGGTCGATCACCTCGCCCGGCGTCCAGTTCAGCACCTTGCGCAGCGGAATGGACATTTCCTGCAAGACACCGGTCACGGTCACGGTCGTCCCCGAAATTTGCGTGTTCATCTCGGTCCGGGCCGAGCTGTCGCCGCTCAACCGTGCATCGAGGAAAGGCTGGGACCACTTGGCGCTCACGTCGTCCAGGTCGCCATACGGCAGGATCAGGGTGATATGGCCGACGCGGTCTTCGAAACTCAGGCTCAGGCGGACCCGCAGGGTGGCGGTCCGAGGCGGCGCCAGCATCAGCGACTTGGGGTTGGATTCCAGCGCATGGGTCGTGAACGTGACCGGGCTGATATCGGCAAAGCAGAGGCTGAGCGCCTCGAGACAGAGTTCGGCCAGCCGCAACCCGAGCTTCTGCTCGATGGCCGTCAGGTTGCGCGGCTGCCAGTGATCGCGCGAGGCCCGGCGGCCGCCCAGCATGATCTCCAGCACCGAGAACAGCAGGTCCGGTTCGATCACACAAGCGACCTGGCTGTCCCAGGGGTCGGCGGATGACAAGGCGATCAGGGACGGGGAATTGACCGTCTCCATCGCGTATTCGTAGGGCATGTAGTCCAGCGACACGAGGTCGATCTCCGGCGCGACCGTGCAGTAGGATTTCATCTTCGGCACCACGGCCAGCAGCAGCCGGTCGATGATGATCTCGAGGGTCGGCAGGCGCTGGAAGTTCTCCCGCGCCTGGCGGATCATCGTCTCTTCGAGTTCCTCGGGCGCGCGCAGGGACGAATGGCTCATTGGATCACCATGTCCGCGATGAGGATCTCGACGGGCGCATCGGTGTGGCCCACGGCGCGCGCGCGCCGCAGCAGTTCCGTCTTCAGCATCACCAGCCCGTGGCTACCCCTCAGGTCGCTGACGTGAAGCTGCCGCAGGAAGTCCTGAAACGAGTCGCGCAGGTAGATCTCGCGCGCCACGAGGCGGTCGGCACCGTCCTGGGTGTCGTCGAAGACCAGCAGCATGTTGAGCTTCAGGAAGCGGCTGGATTGCCGCCCTTCCAGGCTGGTGTCGGTCACGTTCACGATGATCTCGGGGAAGGGCATGACCGGCATCTTGCCCGCCTTGTCGTCGCCCGCCGCCGGTGCGCCCGCCGCGTGATCCTCGTCGGTTTCGGCCGGGTCCTGCGCGTCGCCCTGCCCGTCCTCCGCGGCGTGTTCCGCCGGCGCGCCCTTGATCCCGAGAAGCGCCAGCGCCGCATCGCTGCCGATCGCGAGGGCGACCCCACCGAAGACCGCGAAGACGCACAGCACGAAGACCGCAAGGATAGAAAGCAATTTTTTCATGGCTTCATCTTAATTCGCGATTGTACAGGACGCCATTCACAAGGTTAAATAGAGGTCCAAACGGTCAATTTTGCAACAGTAATCTAACGATTTACATGAGTAGCAAGGATAAATTAATGTATGCTTGCATCAAGGCGGTGGACCGGGGACCTTGGGCGTCAGTCAACTTAGCGAGGCCACGTGCGTCAGATTGTCGATAACCTCAGGGATCTGGGCCCGAAGCGGCTCGCACTGCTGGGCGGTGTCGGGGTCGCCGTCCTCGCGGTCGTCCTGATCGGGGCGCGTACGATCTTCGCGCCTACCTATGTGCCGGTCTACAGCCAGCTCAGCCCCGGGACGGCGTCGCAGATGATGCAGACGCTCGAACAGGCGGGGCTGTCGGTCGACCTGTCGCGCAACGGCGACACCATCTCGGTCGCCGAGAACGACATCGCGCGCGCGCGCATGGCGCTGGCCGACGCGGGCCTGCCCGGCGAGGGCGTGCCGGGCTGGGAGCTGTTCGACGACATGTCCGGCATGGGCATGAATTCCTTCATGCAGAACGTGAATCGTCTGCGCGCCCTCGAAGGCGAACTGGCCCGGTCGATCCAGACGATCAACGGGATCAAGGCGGCCCGGGTACACCTGGTCCTGCCCGAGCGGGCGGCCTTTTCCCGGGTGCCCGCCGAAGCCAGCGCCTCCGTGGTGGTCCGGGCGGCCCCCAACACCAGCATGTCGCGCAACCAGGCCCAGTCGATCCAGGCGCTGGTCGCATCGGCGGTCGCCGACCTCGACCCCCAGAACGTCACCATCGTGTCGTCCACGGGCGAAACGATCCTGGCCAAGGAAGACGTGGTCGGCGCGGATTTCTCGCTTCAGGGGCGGCGCAGCCTCATCGAGGAGCAGCTGGCGCAGAAGGTCGAATCCATCCTCAACGCCCGCGTCGGGCCGGGCAATTCGCGCGTCCGGGTCAGCGTCGACCTGACCACCGAGCGCGAGGTGCGGGTGTCGCGCAGCTTCGATCCCAACCAGCAGGTCGCGCGCTCCGTCGAAACCCGCATCCGCAATTCGAACGAGACGGACCCGGCCGCGGGTACCGTTGACGTGGCCAACAACATTCCCGACGAACTACGCGACGACAACGCCGGGAGCGGCGCGCAATCCGAGCGCAGCGAGAATGACGAGATCATCAACTACGAGATCGGATCGGTGCAGAGCGAACTGGTACGCGAGCCCGGCGACATCGAACGCGTCTCGGTCGCGGTGCTGGTCAACGGCAGCTACGGCACCCTGCCCGACGGCAGCGAGGGCTACATCGAACGCAGCGCCGAAGAGATGGAGCGCCTGACGCAGCTTGTCAGCACCGCCATTGGTTTCGACGCGGAGCGCGGCGACCAGGTGCAGGTCGACAACCTCCAGTTCCTCGATTTCGATTCCGAGTTCAACAACCCGGCGGGCCGCGGCCTGGGCGCCGTGCTGGCCGACAATGCCATGTCGATCCTGCGCGGGCTCTTCGGCCTGGCGCTGGTGGCCATCATCATGGTGCTCGGTGCCAAGCCACTGCGCCTGATCCTGGACCAGTCGACCTCCGCCCTGGCCGGAGCCGGTGCGGATGCGGCGTTGCTCGACGACCCGGACGACGCGCCGCGCGCCCTCACCGCTCAGAAACCCCAGGCACAGCTCCCGGCATCCACCGAAGGCTATGCCGGGGCGCTGGCCCCGTACACCGAACCGTCCCGCGAGATGGTCCACCTGGCCTCGGTCGACGGCGCGGTGCGTCACAACCAGATAAAGGCCGCGACCGAACTGGCACAGGCGAACGCGGACGATGCCCTGCGGGTGCTCGGTGACTGGCTGGCAGAGAAGGAGTGACGATGAACGCGCCCCTGAAGCTACGCAACTTCGACGAGGACGGCAGCGCGCCGTCCCACGACCCCGATCTGCCGTCACGCGAAGAGATCGACGCGCAGATCGCCAAGGCGTTCAAGCAGGGCAGCGTCGAAGGATATCTGGCCGGCGCCGATGCGGGCCGGGCGGAGATGCGCAAGACGATGGAAGCCGCCCAGGCCGAGATGGTCGACGGGCTGACCCGCGAACTGGCGAACCTGGCGGCGTCGATGCAGGCGCAGAACGACGCCCTTACGGCGCAGGTCGTGGGGTTCACCTTGCAGACCTGCGAGATCCTGTTCCCCGAACTGGTCGAACGCCTGTCGACCGAACGGGTCCGGAAAATGGCGACCCAATCGCTGAAGATGGCCATCGGGTCGACCCGGATCGACCTGCGCCTCTCCCCGGCGACGCTCGACCAGATCGGCCCCGAACTGCAGAGGCGCGCGGCCTATTACAAATGCGACCACGCGCTCCGGCTGACGGCGGACCCTGCATTGCGGGCCGGGGATGCCCGGATGGCCTGGGACCACGGCAAACTCGACTACGGCTTCAACAAGATTTGCGACCGTCTGCTTGGCGAACTGCGTGACACGCACGCCCGCGCGCTTGCTGCTCAGAAGGAGAAGGACTGACATGGACAAGCCCGACACCCCGAAGACCGACGCCGACAGGACACCTGACGCCAAGGCCGAGACCGGCACGGCAAACGATGCAAAGGCCGAGGCGCCGCAGCCCGCACCCGAGGCAATTCCGGACGCCGCGCCCGACGGCAAAAGCGCCGTCTTCCCGCAACTCGACACCGAAGAGACGCTGAATGCCCTGACCGCCTTGCAGCCCGAAGGCGCCGGCACGGGCATCAACGCGATGCTGAACGTGGGCCTCGACGTGCAGATCGTGCTGGGTCAGGCGCGCATGCCGATCTCGCGCCTGCTGGAGCTCACGCGGGGGTCCATCGTCGAACTCAACCGCAAGATCGGCGCGCCTGTCGACCTGATGGTCAGCGACCGCCTGATCGCGCGCGGCGACCTGGTCAAGGTCGGCGAGGATCGGCTGGGCGTCTCCCTGACACAGATCGTCAAGGACTATGTCGCTGACTGAGACCCCTGCCCTCCGGCGCGGATTTGCGCGACCGGCCGTCCTGGCCGGAACGCTGCTGCTGCTTTCGGCGGCGGCGGCCAGCGCGCAGGACGGCGGCGGCTTTCTCGGCACGCTTTCGGACCTCGTCGGCGACGCCGCCCCGGGCACCGACGAAAACGCGAGCCTGTCCGGTCGGATCGTCCAGTTCATCGCCCTGGTGACGGTGCTCAGCATCGCACCGGGTCTGCTGGTGGTGATGACCAGCTTTACCCGTTTTGTCATCGTGCTTTCGATGCTGCGCTCGGCCCTGGGCCTGAACCAGACCCCGCCCAACATCGTGCTGACCTCGCTGGCGCTGTTCATGACCTTCTTCGTGATGCAGCCCGTGTTCGAGGACGCCTACGAAGGCGGGGTGGTCCCCCTGCTCGAAAACACCCTGTCCGAAGAACAGGCGATCCAGCGGATCGCGGACCCTTTCCGGGCCTTCATGTTCGTCAACACCCGCCCCGAGGACTATGCCCTGTTCCTCGACCTGTCCCGGACCGACGCCGCGGCCGAGGAAACGCCCCTGCCCGAAGACGCGTCAGAGGCGTCGTTCCGGCATCTCGTCCCGGCCTTCATGATCTCCGAACTGCGCCGTGCCTTCACCATCGGTTTCCTGATCTACCTGCCCTTCGTGGCGATCGACCTTATCGTCGCCTCGGTCCTGATGAGCGCCGGCATGATGATGCTGCCGCCGGTGATGATCTCGCTGCCGTTCAAGGTGATCTTTTTCGTCCTGATCGACGGCTGGTACATGCTCGCCGGCTCCCTGATCGAAAGCTACGCGCCGCTGGCCGGCGGATAGACTGATTTTGCGAAGGACTCCCGATGTTGACCGATACGCTAAACGAACCCCGGAAAAGTTCGGCGGCCGCCAGGAAACTGAGCGGTCCTGCAAAGGCCGCGATCACCTTCCTCTGCCTCGGTGAAAAGGTGGGCTCCGAGCTGATGCAGCGGCTCGGCCGGACCGAGATCGAGCGGATCACCGCCGCGATGAGCGCCCTCGGACCGATCCCGGCCCGGGTGGTCGAGGACGTGCTGCGGGAATTCACCCAAAACATGGTCAGCGGGTCGGGCTCGGTGAACGGCTCGCTTACCTCGGCGGAAACCATGCTGCGCAAGTTCCTCCCCGACGACCAGGTTGCCAACATTCTTGAAAACGTCCGGACCAACCGCCGCGAGGAAGCCCTGTGGCGCGGGTTCGGCGCGTTGAACGAAATGGTGATCGCCAACTACCTCAAGGGCGAGCACAACCAGACCGCGGCCGCGATCCTCAACAACGTCGACCCGTCGGTCGCCGCGAAGGTTCTGCCGCTTCTGGGGGCGGAGCGGATGCAGAACGTCGCGGAGCGCATGATCGCCATGGAGGCCGTGCCGATCCACATGATGCAGCAGATCGAGGAGACGCTGAAGCAGGACATCATGTCCGACGCCGTCCATACGAGCGCGGCCGAAAATCATCAGCGCATGGCCGACCTGTTCAACAGGCTCGACGTGCAGGCCTTCGAACAGCTGTCCGAGGCGCTGGACGCGCGCATCCCCGAAGCTTTCGAGGCCATCAAGAAACGCATGTTCGTCTTTGACGACCTCATCAGGCTCAGCGCACAGGACCTGGCCCAGGTCATGCGGGGGCTGGACGGCAACACGCTGCCGCTGGCCATGCGCGGGGCGCAGAAGCCGCTGCGCGATCACCTGTTGGAATGCCTGCCTCAGCGGTCGCGCCAGATGCTCATGGATGAAATGGAAGCGACCGGACCGGTCAAGGGCCGCGATGTCCGCGCGGCGCAGGCGGCGATGGTGGACTACGCCAAGGAGCTGGCCGACAGCGGCGTCATCGAATTGCCCTCGGCCAACGACGAGGACGACGAGCTGCTTTAGCGATAGGCGCCGTAGCCGCGTACGATCGACGGAATGTCGAGCGTGATGGGCGTGAAGTTCCTGCCCTGCCCGATCGACACCGCGCCCTGCATCAGCGACACCGCCACGTTGGACTGCGTCGCAATCCCCTCGACCGCGTCGTAGACAGCCGAGAACCGTTGCACCAATTTTTCGATCTCGGCCGGATCCTTGAGCTTTTCAATGTCGAACTTCTGCTCGAAAAGTTTGGCCTGCCGGTCGATATCCATCTGGACGATCTCGTCGGGCACCCCGAGCGCGCGGCGCATGAACCGGCCCAGGTCCTTGTCCTTCAACACGTCGAACCAGGTCTCCACCTGCGGCGCCTTGGCCCGGAATTCCAGCGCCAGCCCGGCCCCGGTGTTGCCCTCTGCCGCCGTGTTGAGGACCAGGCGTTCCTTGAAGCGCCTGATCATGTCGGCCTGCCATTCGGCATCGGCGAAATTCGCGCTGGCGCCGCCGCCGGGCGCAAAGCCCAGTTCCTTGTACATGCTGCGGATATTGGGATCGGTCAGGCGGTTCACCAGCGCGCTGCGATCGCTGACATCGCTCTCGAGCGTTTTCCGGATCAATGCCTTGCCGAAGATCTGGTCCTCCAGATCGAAGGCGCGCATGACGAAGGTGTAGACCTCGGTATCGGCGATCAGCTCTTTCGGAGAGCGGATCGTGGCGATCCTGTCGCTGAAGGCTTCGATCTGGCGGGCATTCAGGCGGTCGCGCGCGACCAGGTCCAGTTGCTTGTCCCTGGTCGCGTCGAACAGGTTGAGCGCAAGTCGCGTGCCCATCCCGGAGAGAGAGATCATGCGCGGGCCATTTCCTGCGGTTCCACGCGGACAGCCGGCCGCAACTGCAGCAACTCGGCCTCGTATTTGAGCACCGCCCGCAACTCGCTCATGGCCTTGTAGTAATCGCCCATGCTGACGTAGTTCGCGGTGATCATGATGCGGTCCTGGGTCTCCTGACCGAAGCAGCAGACCAGGTCGGCCAGTTCCCTCTGGATGATCGGCACGATGACATCGCGCTTGTCGGCCTGTAGCAGCGCGGTCTGCACGAGGAAATAGACCTTCGACACCGGTGTGGCCTGGGCGTCCGCCTTCAACAGGTCGGATTCGCGCACGATATCGGCGCGGTTCTCGACTGTCAGGGATTGCCGGCGGTCGCCATTGCGGATGACACATCCGTTGACCACGACCCGTTCGCGCGGTCTCAGCGTCAGTTTCAGCATCTCAGACCCCCCGAAGCGGCGAGGCGGCCTGACCGGCGAGGCCCGCAGCGATGTTGCCGTTGATTTCGACCAGCCCGGCAAGACGCCCTTCGCCGGCCATGACCGCGGCGGTCTGGCGGTCGACCCAGAGCGCGATGGAAATCAGCGACGCCTTGAGTGCGTCGGGCATCGCGTTGCCCGGTTCGGCCAGATCAAAGCGCAGAGCCGCCCAGAAGCGCTGATTTTCGCTCAGGGCGTCCCGCAGGCCCCCGGCGAGGATCGAAAGGCGTTGTGTCTTGTCATCCGTTGCATCGAACCCCTGCCCTGTTTCGGTCAGGTCGTGCGTGACGCGCGAGAGAATGCGGCGCTCGATCTGCCGCGGAGTTTCGCTTTCGCGAATTGTTCGTTTGTAAGCTGCCAGCCCCATAGGAATTCTTCCTTAATTTTTTTGCCATATTCGAACCCAGATTCTGCTGTGTCCGAATTGGGGACGGGACCTTCCTGGGCCCCGCCCCCGTTCTGGAAGGTCTTAGCGGAACAAGCTCAGGATGTTCTGCGGTGCCTGATTGGCAATCGAAAGCGACTGCGAGGCCAGCTGCTGCTGCACCTGAAGGGCCTGCAGGCGTGCGGCTTCCTCTTCCATGTTGGCATCGACCATCGCGCCGACGCCGCTGTCGAGGTTGTCCGTCAGCTTGGTCAGGAACTCCTGCTGGTTCTCGACGGATTTCATTCCGACGCCCAGTGTGGTCGAAGAAGAGATCGCCTCGTCGAGCAGGCCTTCCACCGCTGTCAGGGTGTTGGCGAGGTAGGTCTGACCGGCTGCTTCGCTGGTCCCCGCCGCGGTGTCGAAACCGGTCTTGAAGGCCGTCGCGATGGCCGCGAAGTCCGTGTAGGTCCGGGTCAGATCAACACCGTCGACGGTCATTGTCGTTGCGGCAATGCCGGTCGCGCTTCGGGTCAGACCCGTCACGACGGACATGGACCGCGAGCTTTCGGTGGTGGTTGCGGCGGTGCCGATGGTGCCGTCTGCCGCAACGACCGTTGCCGTGGCGACGGTGTTGCCGGACCCGATCAGGTCGTCGCCGTTGAAGGTCGCCTGCTTGATCGACGCGTTCATCTGCTTGACGATCTCGTCAAGCTCGTCCTTGACGTCGTCAATGCTGCCATCACCACCCTGGGCGAAGGCGACACGCTCGGAAAACTGGCGCGCGAGGTCCTTGAAGGATTCGGCACCCACATGGGCCGTGGCCAGCGAGTTCTTGGTCAGGGTCAGGCTTTCGTTGATCGCCTTTGTCATGCCGCTGTCGCCCTTCATCGTTTCGGAGATGGCGAAATAGGCGGCGTTGTCCTTGGCGGAATTGACCTTCATACCGGTCGAGATCCGGTTTTGGGTTTCGCCGAGGTTGTTATTGACGCTCCGCAGTGTCTGCAGTGCGTTCATTGCGGAGTTGTTGGTGAGGATGGAAGACATCGTATTTCCAGACTATTCTTAGTATGTTTTTGCCGTCCTTCTGACGACTGCGAGAATTTCCCGCTTGTTTCGAGTTTTATTCGAAAAGTTGTCAACAATGAGGCAATTCAGACTGTTTTGTCGACGGCCCCACCGTTTGTTGCATGTATGTCACGTCTCGCGCCGGTGGTCCCGTAAAGTCCCGCGACACTGTGACGTTCGCGCAGGGTCCTGATCTCCCGGATCATGTCGGCGGTTGCGGTCTGCGCAAGCTCCAGGTTCCTTTTATCTCGCAGGATCAAGTCCTTAAGCTCGGCCAGACGCGGCTTGCTCACCGCTGCCGGATCGTCCTGCAGGTATTTCTCGAGGGCCGAGGTCAGCCGCGCCTTTTCACCGGCGAAGGCCACAAGCGCCTCGAATTGCCCGCTTTCGACCGCGGAGATCTCCTTGCGCAGCACGGCGGCCAAGGCGTCGACCACGGCAAGGGCTCTGCGTTGATCGCTCATAGATCCTGGCCCGTCTGATAATTCCGGATCGCCGCTTCAATTCCCTTGGCAATTCCCGTCGAATTCTGCTCGGCAATACTCCGCCCGATGGCGTCCGAAAGAAAACTGCGCCAGGTCTCTTCGGCATGGCCGCCGCCGAAGTTTCCGATATTCACGGTCGATAACATCTCATCGACCATCTGGCCCAGGAACATGGCTTCGAATTCCTTTGCCGACTCGGCGGCGGATTGCCCGGCCGGGGAATTGGACGAAACTGCGACGGGCGTCGTTTGAACGGGAGGGATCTGCATGCCGGTTGCGCCCTATATGATTTCAAGATCGGCGTGCAACGCGCCGGCGGCCTTGATGGCCTGCAGGATCGAAATGGTTTCCGTCGCGCCGACGCCGATCGCGTTCAGACCGTCGACCAGCCGTTGCAGGCTGACCGATCCGTCGATGACGGCGAACTTGGCGTCACGCTTGGTGACCTCGATGGAGCTTTCAGGCACCACGACCGTGGTGCCGCCAATCGACAGCGATTCCGGCTGGCTGACGTTGAAATCGTCGCGGACGGACACCGTCAGCCCGCCCTGGCTCACCGCGACCCGGTCGATCCGCACGTTCGCCCCGATGACAATGGTTCCGGAGCGGGCATCAATGACCACCTTCGCCACCTGGTCCGGCTCCACCACCAGCGTTTCGATATCGGCGATCATGTCGAGGATGGATGTCTTGCCACTCTCTTCGATGGCGATGGTGCGCGGGTCCAGCGCCGTGGCGACCCGCATGCCGAAGGCGTTGTTGATGGCTTCTTCGACGCGGCGCGCCGTCACGAAATCCGGATTCCGCAGGGCCAGGAGAATGCGGTTCAGTTCCCTGAAGTCGAATTCGACCTCGCGTTCGACGATGGCGCCGTTCTCGATCCGCGCCCCGGTGGGCACGCCTTCGACGATGGAGGCGTTCAGCCCCTGCGCGGCGTATCCGGCGACGGCGATCGGCCCTTGCGCCACGGCGTAGATTTCCCCGTCAGCGGCGGACAGAGAGGTCACGATCAGCGTTCCGCCCCGCAGGGACGAGGCATCGCCGAGCGAGGAGACGACGACGTCGATAGTGCTGCCGGCGCGGGCGAACGGCGGCAGCGATGCCGTGACCATCACCGCGGCGGTGTTGGCGGTCCGCATCTGGTCCTCGGTAAGGTTGCCAATGCCGAGCCGTTCCAGCATGCCTTCGATGGCGCGTTGCGTGAAGGGCGCGTTGCGCAGCGAATCCCCGGTGCCGTTCAGCCCCACCACGAGGCCATAGCCGACAAGCTGGTTGGACCGGACCCCTTCGACCGTGACGATATCCTTGATCCGCACCTGCGCCTCCGCCGGCAGCGCAAGCCCGAGCAAGAAGCCGATCAGCATGAATTTCAGAGTCGTGATCATGGTCCGCTGCCCCGCCTATAGAAAATTCAGGAACGACATGCGCGAAAGCCGCGCGGTCACCGCGTAGCTCGATTCAAGCTGCGTCTGCAGCTGTGTCAGGCGCGTGGCGGCGTCGTATCGGTCCGTCCCTTCCAGCGCCAGCCGCTCCCCGTCCAGGAAACCCGCCCGGCTTTGTTGCGCCGCAAGGGTGTCCTCCAGACGGCTGCGGCGCAGACCCGTCGTCGTCTCGAGCTCGATCAGGCCGCTCACCCCGTCAGAGATCGCGCTGCGCGCCTCGTTCACCCAAGTCGAACGGGCCGACTCGTCGCCGATCGCATCGACATCGACCGACGCGAGCATGGCCAGTCCGCGCATGAGATCGCGTATCGCCTCCGAATTCGCCTGCGCCGGTTGCGTCAGGGTTTCGGTTTCGGAAATGCGCGCGGTCAGCGGCGAATTCGGCTGGCCGTCCGGCCCCAGCGCCCGCGTGCCATTATAGAAGCTCGCCTCGAAATTGCGTGCGGGGTTCGCGGCATCCGTGTCGGAGAAGACCGCCTTCAGCGCGTCGATGCCGGCATCGACCTCGGCCAGGGTCGTCATACCGCCCGCGACATCCCTGACGATACCAGACGGCGACAGTCCGGTGTCGGGGTGAACCGTGTCCCAGCCCTGCAGCGGTTGCGCATCGAGCCGCGTTCCGGACATGAGGAACCCGGACCCGTCGCTCACCGCGGCCCGTTCGATGATGGTATCCAGCGCCGACCTGGCCTCGGCGGCAAGATTGCCGGGCGATTTGCCAGCGCCGGACAGCGCCAGAAAGGACTTTTCGAGGATGTCCTGCCCGACCGTGCGCATGGCACCAAGGGATGTTTCGACCGCCAGGAAACGCCGGTCCAAAAGCGCGTTGGAGGCCAGGAACCCGTCGTTCCGCGTGATCTGCATGCGGACCGCGATGGCATCGGAGGACCGCTGCCCAAGCGCATCGTACGGGTTGGCCTTCAGCCCCGTCGTCATCTCCTGCGAGGCATCGGAAATCTGGCCGGTCAGCCGACTGGTGTACTCGCGCTGGCGCAAGCTTTGCAGGCCCGAGGATATGGTACGGGATATTTCACTCATGACGGCCTCACACGGAACTCAGGAGGGTGTCGATCATCGAGGACAAGCTGCTGAGAACCTGAGAATTCGCGCCGTAGGCTTGTTCGATCTCCAGCAGTTTCTGCAGCTCGGTGTCGATGTTCACGCCCTCGACGGCGCTTCGGTTGTCCTCGAACGTCGCCAAACTGACGCTGGCCGAATCGGCACGGGCATCGGCGCTGACCCGGACGTTCTGTTGATGCCCGACCAGGCTGGCGGCGAAATCGCCCAGGCGCGCGGTCGCGCCCAGCCCCGCGCGCGGGTCGATGCCGCGCGCGTCGTCGAAGACCTTGATGAAGGCGTTGACCTGCGTGGTCGTGCCCGCCTCGCCCGGCGCGGTGGCGGCCATGCCGTCGCGCAGCCGCCAAAGCGCGCCGCCACTGTCCGGACGCACACGGTCGTTGATGGCCAATCGGCCCGCCAGCCCGTCGAGCCGGACCGGATCAAAGGCCGCACCCGCATCGGTGAAGAGGCCGGGGTCCCCCGGTGCCAGCGACAGGTCGGCCGCCTCGAAGCCTTGAATCATGCCCCGGGCCAGTTCATCGAGCTGCAGGCGCATCTGCGGCAGGACCGTCGACAGCATCTCGCTCAGCCCGGCGAGCCGGCCGGAAGATATCCCCCGACCGCCCGGTCGATCCGGCGTCACGTCGTTGCCATCCGCGAAGATCCCGCCGGTCCGGTTGTCGCCGGTCAACCGCACCGCGTCGGCGCCGCTGACCAGTTCGGTTCCGCCGGTGGTGTGCAGGGTCAGCGACCCGTCCGCTTCCCACCGCGTCTTAAAATCCATCTGCGATCCAAGGGCATCCAGCGTGCGGCTCATCTGGTCCATCAGCCCGCCTGTGTCGCGGGGGCTGTCGCCCGCCTGGCGTAGCTGCGCGTTCAGCGCCGCCACGTTCGACAGGGCCGTGTTGATCTCGCCCAGGCTCCTGTCAAAGCTTTCGGCCGCCTGGGCCCTGCTTTGCTCGAGCGTCCGCGACGCGGTGGTCAGGCTGTTCACGAAACCCTCGGCACGGGCCAGCGCGTCGCCCTGCGCGTTCACGTCGCCAGGGTTGTTCCCCAAAAGGTCCAGCCCGGCCTGGAAATTCGCGAGCCGCGCGGCGGGCGATGCCTCGTCGCCCGGCTCGCCAAGTGTCAGCAGGTATCCGTTTAGCACATCGGCGGGCACGGCGGCGGCGCCCTGCTCGGCCCGTGCGGTTCGGGTCATCCCCGCCAGCCGGTCGTTCACCTGCCGCATCACGCGCAGGTCGACCGCATCCCCCTGCCCGGAGCCGGCACTCGTCTGAACGCCGTCGCGCCGGGCATAGCCCGGCGTCTGGGCGTTGGCGATGTTGCCCGCGACAAGATCGGCCCGCCCCTCGGTGACGCGCAGGCCGCTGCGGGCAATGTTATAGGCCGACGAAATGCTCATTCACCGTTCCGGGTCAGCGCTTGATGCGCAGGGTTTCGTCCAGCATCTCGTCACTGGTCGTGATGATCTTGGCGTTGGAGGCATAGGCGCGCTGGGTCTGGATGAGGTCGGTCAGTTCCTGCGCGATATCCACGTTGGAATCCTCCAGCGTGTCGCTGATGATGGCGCCTGCGCCGTTGGACAGCGGCGCATTCAGCGTGACCGCGCCCGAGTCGCGGGTGGCGACATAAGCGTTGCCGTCGATCGACCGCATCTGGTTGGGGTTCGTCACGGTGGCCAGCGGAAGCTGGAAGAGCGCCCGCCGCTGACCGTTGTCGAACACGCCGTAAAGCACACCGGATTCGGCCATTTCGGCGCGCACGAGGCTCCCGGTCTCCTTGCCGTCATCGGTGAAGGCCGGCGGCGTGTAGTCGCCGGAAAACTGGGTCATCCCGTCGAAGGAGCCCGGCGCGCCGAGCGAGATGTCCAAAGTCTGCGGCGTGGCGCCGTTGTTGAGCGTCAGGGTGACGACACCCGTCGCCGGATCGATGGGCAAAGCCGGCGTGCCGACGGGGGTGTAGCTGGCCGGGCTTCCCGCATCGGGGCCGCTGTCGTTGAAGGCGACCGCGGCCGACCCGTAGGAGGTGCCGGCATCATCGCTGATCGTAACGGTCCACTGGCTGCTGGCGGCGCCCGGCTGCCAGGACAGGTTCA
Organism: Thalassococcus profundi; assembly: GCF_003344785.1. GTDB lineage: Bacteria > Pseudomonadota > Alphaproteobacteria > Rhodobacterales > Rhodobacteraceae > Puniceibacterium > Puniceibacterium profundi. The sequence goes on from NZ_QPMK01000012.1 coordinate 42,588, forward strand.
GGGTCCGCGTACCGCCCAGCTGATCGACGTAGCGCATGGTCGATTCGAACGGCGCCCCCGGAACGGCCTTGCCGGATTCCTGCGCCGGCACGTTTCCGGACATCCCGATCTGCGTACTGGGGGTGCCGGCAATCTGGTAGGAGGCGATGTTGACCGTGCTCAGATCCGTGAAACCGGCGCCTGTGATGGCCCCGGTCGCGCCGGAGGCATCGGCCGGAAAGCCCGCGAGGAAATACCCGGCCGCGTTGCGCAGGTTGCCGTCCTGGTCCGGGGTGAAGGACCCCGACCGCGTGAGGTAGTAGTTGGAGGCCGCCGGATCGTTCGGCGTCCGCGACACCACGAAGAACCCGTCGCCCTGCACAGCGTAATCGGTGGAGCTGCCGGTGCCCCGCAGCCCACCGTTCGCCGAGACGTCGGCGCGCGCCTCGGTCAGCACGCCGGCCTGGGTGCTGCCGCTGTTCTGCGTGACATATTCGCTGAACGTCCTGCGATAGCCGACCGTATTGGCGTTGGCGATGTTGCTCGAGATGTTCTCGACCCGTGAGGAATTGGCTTGCAGGCCACTGACCCCAATCTGGAGGGCGCTGGAAATGCTCATGTTTGGTTCCCGTGTCGCTTGCGGTCTGCTCTTAGATTAGACAAGATTAGTTCACCCTCAAAGATGGATATCAAGAATAATTTCAAACAATATCATTTATGTCACTCTCTATTCATGGAGTCCGTGATCTCCGTCACCGCGTTCAGGACCCGGTCCGCGTTCTCGATGCTCGACCGCATGAGCTTGGTGTCGAGCTCCGTAGGTGTCGTGCGGCTGTCCTTGAGCGTCACCGCCAGTTCGGACCAGCCGGGCAAATCCGACAGGGAGGGAAAGGCGGTCGCGACGCGGCTGACGGTATCGGTATTGCCAACCTCGTGGGCGGCACGGATCAGCCGGCTGGCGTCGGAAAAGCCGAACTGGCCCGGATAGCTGTCCCAAAGCTCCAGCAAGGCCTCATGCGCCGGAGCCCACTTGGCGTTCTCGTACAGCGTTGTGGCGCGGCGACGTTGCAGATCGAAATCCAGCCCGCGTACACGCAGGTCGGCCAATTCATCGGAACGACCTGCCTGGCTGAGCGCCTCGACCAGCAATCGCTCCACGTCGCCGTCGCCGCCGTGCCGGGCGGACAAGGGGATGAGGACATCGACCGCGGCACCCGCCTGCCCGCCGGCAAGCAACGCATGGGCCTCGCCCAAAGATAGTTGGAGAAGCATGGCGCGGTCCGGAATGGACTGCCCGAACTCGCCGGACGCTTCCTCGACGTCCCGGAGGGTTCGGAATTCGCGCGCCGCCAGCGCCGTCATGCCGGTGTCGAGCAAGGTCTGCGGCAGCACCGCCGCCCGTTCGGCAAAACCGTCCAGAAAGCGCCAGCGCAGGCTGATCACGGCGTGATCTTCGAGGTAGGTGCCAAGCGCGATCTCGCCTGTCGCACCGGCCTCGTAGAAGGCCTCCAGCACGTCCCGCGCCCGGTCGCGCAGGGCCTCCGCCTCATCGGGGTCCGTGGCTTCGGTCAAGAGCAGGTCCAGCGCCCAGAGCGCCGCCCGGGTATCGCCGTGCTCGACGGAATAATCCGCCAGATATTGCGCAACCTCCGTCGCGACCTCGTCGCCGCTCCAGGCCCAGCGCGCGGCTTTCAATGTCTCGACAGCCTCCGCCAGGGACAGGGTTTCGGTCCGCCGCCCCAACAGCACAAGCGCCAGTCGCGCCCGCTGTGCGTGGGCGTCCCGCCCTTCCGCGGCGCGCATATATCCGTCGAATGCCGAGAGAAGATCGCCCGACAGCTCTGCCGCATGCGCCAGCAGGAACCGATACGCCGGGGAGTCGCGCAACTCGGCATGATCGGCAAAGCGCGTGGCCAGCACCTTGGCTTCGGGCCATGCCTCTGCAAACAGCGCCGCTTCGAGCAGATCGGGCAGAATGGCCGCCCTGATCGCCGGAGACAGCGCGTCCAGGGTCTGGATGGCGAAGGGCAGCAGACGCGCCGCCTCCGCGTGCCGGTCCAGCCGCGCAAAGGCTGCGGTGCGCAACGCCTGCCCCTGCTCCCATCCGATCGACCGCGACAGGACGGCGCTTAGCTCATCGCGCTCGGACAACAGGTCGAGGACCATTTGCAAGGTCCGGTGCCGGCGCTGCGCTTCGGGGGACAGGTCCTCCACGGCGATGACCGACAGAAGGCCGGCGGCCTCGCGGCGCAGCATCTGTGCCAGATGAAGTTCCGCGAGGTCGAGGTAAAGCTGTGCCGCCGCCTCGCTCGGCGGCTCTTCTTCGCCACTCGGCACGCGCGCGACAAGCCGCGCCATCAGCGCCTGCCGCTCCACCAGCAGATCGCGCTCACCGGCACTGGACAGGTCAAGTGGGGCAAAGACAGCGCTATCCTGGCCAAAGACCGGCGAGGTCAGAAGCAAGAAGGAGGCAAACGTAATTTGACCCAGACGTATCATTTCCATGATTTAATATACTTTATTCTTGCCTCTATCCATCAGTTATTTCATAATGTGCATAGGTTGTGCTTTTGCACTTGCGGATTCAAGGCCGGATATGACGGAGACCACCCATATCGGCATGTCGCTCGCGACATCCCTGCAGCGGCAGCTGGACATGACGGCGAACAACATCGCCAATGCCAGCACCGCCGGGTACAAGGGCGAACACATGGTGTTCGAAAGCCTCGTGCAAAAGGGCACCCCGGCCGGCGAGGATGCCGCCAATTTCGTCAGCGACACGGGCTCTTACATCGACACCCGCCCTGGGGCGATGTCGCAGACCGGCAATCCGCTGGACATGGCGCTGAACGGCGACGGCTGGTTCGGTTACCGGATGCCGGACGGCCAGATGTCCTACGGGCGCGACGGCAGCTTCACGCTGGACACCGATGGCAACCTGACCGTGCTGTCCGGTGCCAGGGTCCTCGACCAGGGCGGCGCGCCCATCGCGCTGCCCACTGAAGGTATCGGCGCGCTCATCGTCTCGGAAGACGGCACCATTTCGGCCGAAGGCACGGGTCCGCTGGCGCGGGTCGGCGTGTTCGACATACCCGAGATCCAGAGCTACCGGCGTGTCGGCGGAGGCATGCTCCTGCCCCCCGACGGCGCAGCCGCTCCCACACCCGCCGCCGCGACACAGGTCCTGCAGGGGGTGCTGGAGTTGAGCAACGTGAACCCCATCCGCGAAATGACGCGGATGATCGAGGTGCAGCGGGCCTATGAAAGAACCAACGCGCTGATCGGCAATTCGGACACCCTGCGCCGCGATGCCCTGCGACGGATCGGGCAGGCTGTCTGACGGCCCACTGACATGCAAGGATTGAACCCATGAAAGCACTCAGCATCGCCGCCACGGGCATGATGGCCCAGCAAACCAATGTGAACGTGATCTCGAACAACATCGCGAACGCCAACACCACGGGCTTCAAATCCAGCCGTGCGGCGTTCCAGGACCTGATCTACCAGTCGATGCAGCGCGAAGGCGCGCTGACCTCCGAGGCCGGAACCGCCCGGCCGGTCGGCATCGACATCGGCCTCGGGGTGCAGACCGCGGGCACCGTGCGGCTGAACACGCAAGGCGGCATGCTGGCGACAGAGAACTCTCTGAACGTGGCGATCGACGGGCGCGGGTACTTTTCGGTGCTCATGCCCGACGGCAGCCAGGCCTATACCCGCGACGGGTCGTTCCAGCTGTCGGCGGAAGGCGAGATTGTCACGATGCAGGGCTACCGCATCGATCCGGGCCTCGTTGTCCCCGAGAACACGACCTCGGTCGACATCAACGAACAGGGCGTCGTCATGGCCTATGTGGCGAACGACACCGTCCCCGTGGAGCTGGGCCGGTTGACCATGTCCACCTTCATCAACGAACCCGGCATGCGCCCGGTCGGCAACAACTTCCTCCTTGCCACCGAAGCTTCCGGCGACGCACAGGTGGTCAACCCGGGCGATCCCGGCGTCGGACTGATCCGGCAGGGCTATCTCGAGGCGTCCAACGTCAATGTCATCCAGCAGATCACCGACCTGATCTCGGCGCAGCGCGCCTACGAGATGAACTCCAAATCCATCGAGACCGCGGATCAGATGCTGACCGCGGCCAACCAGATCCGATGATGCGGCGTCTCGGCGTAACGCTTGCCGCCCTGCTGGCCTGGGCGTCCCCCGCGCTTTGCGACAGGCTCGACGTCCTGATCGAGGAACGCGCGCGCACGGACTACGGCGACGCGCTGCCGGACACCGGCGTCTTCGACATCACCGTCAAGGACAGCCTGTCGGGGGACGTCGTGACCCTGGCGGAATTCTGGATGGATCCCCAGACCGGCCGGTTCCTGGCCAACGCCGTGCTGAGCACGGGCGACGTGCAGCGGATCGGCGGGCTCGCGCTCGTGACCGTGCCGGTGCCGGTGCCGGCCCGGCGGCTCCTGCCCGAAGAGATCGTCACCGAGACGGACCTTGCGGTCGCCTATCTGCCCATGGGGCGGGTGGGCAACTATGTCGTCACCGATCCGCAGCAGGTCGTCGGAAAGCAGGTACGTCGGATGCTGTCGTCCGGCCGGCCCATCCAATCGCAATCCATCATCGAGCCGCTGGTCATCGACCGCGGCGATCGAGTGGACATCTTCTTCAACGACGGGCTTCTGGCCCTGACCTCTCCGGGCCGCGCGCTCAGCGATGCGCATATGGGTCAGGAAGTCCGGATCGTGAACCTGGTCAGCAACAAGACGGTGACCGCGGTCGCCACCGGCAACGGAACCGTGGAGGTCCTTCGATGACAGCGCGCCACCGCCGCATCCCTTTCCTGTTTCTAGGTTCCGTGCTCGCCCTCACCGGCTGTGACGTGTCGCGGACCTTCGACCGCGAGCCCCGGACCTCGGACCTCGTGGTCAACGGCGGCACCATTCCCGAAGTCGCCCGCGTCCAGGTTCCCATGCCGCCCGTGGTGATGGAGGCGCCGCGCCAGGGCAGCGCCCGTGCGTCGCTGTTTTCGGCCCGCAACGAACCGCTTTTTGCCGATCAGCGCGCCGATGACATCGGTGACATCCTCACGGTCATCATCTCGATCGACGACCGCGCGCGGCTGAACAACTCGACGGACCGCCAGCGCGAAGGCGGCGGCTCCATAGGCTTCCCGACCTTCTTCGGCTATGGCTCCAAGATTGCCGCGATCCTGCCCGGCATCAGCCGCGAGGATCTGCCCACCGGGGATATCGTCGACATTTCCTCGCAGACTGCCGCCAGCGGATCGGGGGCGATCAACCGCAACGAGCAGATCGACCTCAAGGTGGCCGCCCTGGTGATCGACAAGCTTCCGAACGGCACTCTGGTCGTCGCCGGCCGGCAGGAAATCAAGGTGAACCACGAGCTGCGGGAACTGCGGATGGCCGGCATCGTCCGCCCGGCGGACATCCGCAACGACAACACGATTTCCTACGAGAAGATCGCCGAGGCCCGTATCGCCTATGGCGGCCGCGGCACCCTGTCCCGCACACAGGAACGCAGCTACGGCGAAGATGCGATGGACGTGATCCTGCCCTATTAATTCCATCAATCGCCACAGCATCGCACGAAGATCGTCGCAATCGACCTGTACTCAAGCCCGAAGCTTCAGAAAGGTCGGGTATGAACAAGGTCCGCATTGCTGTCTTGGTATTGCCATTGGTGTGCTTGGGTGTCGGTTACGCGTCAGGGGCCGTGCTGCTGGCGCCCGCCGTGGAAAACGATGTCGTGGCATCGGACGCGACGGATACGGCGCCCAATGCCGCGGAAGACGGCACCGCGCTCGCAGCCGAGACCGGGACGGAAACCGCCGGCGCCCATGCCGACGGGGCCATCGAGAAGATGGACGCCCACCAACTCGCCGAGGACCGCACCATCGTCCGCGTGGGCAAGATGACCATTCCCGTCGAAAAGACCAACAGCGTCTCGTACGTGGTCGCCGATTTCGCTCTGAAAGTCGAAAGTTTCGAACTGGCGGAGCGCTACAAGCGCGTCGAGGAGGCGACCCGGATCCGCGACTCGCTTCTGTCGGCCATGAGCCTGGCCGCGGAGAGCAACGTCCTGCGCGGCGTTGCCATCGACAGCGACGCGCTGGCCGCCCTGATCCGGGATCTGCTCAGCAAGGAACACGCCGGCATCGACGACGTCATGTTCGTATCGCTCTACAAGCAGGACCTGGCACGGCTCTGATGCCGTGCCGCGTCAGAGGACCGAACGGATCGCCTGCGACAGAACCTTTTCACCGTTGTCCAGCTCGAGCTCGGGGCCCTGTGCGGTAAAGTTCACCCGCTCGACCGACGCCCTGGTCAGGGTCGTGACCCCGACGGGTTCGCCGCGCTCGTCGCTCGCCAGGATTTCGACCTTGAAGGTATGGGGCGGCACGACCGGCAAACCGTTCAGATCGCGCCTGTCCCAGGCCACGTCGATGACCTCGCCTTCCGTTGTCGAAGGGCCGTCCAGTTCCCGGACCAGCGTACCGTCCCGCGAATAGATGCGCACCCGCACGTCGCTCGCCCCGGCCTCGACCTGGTAGCTCAGCGGAAAATCGTCCTCCGTGAGCCGCACCTGGCCGGAGGGGACCAGCACGTCGCGGCCGATGAGCTGAAGGTCCGACATGGCGCCGACCGAGGACAGCATCCCGCGGATCGATTCCAGGTTGGCATTGGTCGAGATGCTTTGCTCGACCTGGGTCAGTTGGGCCAGCTGCGACACGAATTGCGTGGAGTCCACCGGTTTCAGCGGATCCTGGTTCGAGATTTGCGCCGTGAGCAGTTTGAGAAAGCTGTTGTAGTTGTCCTGCAGTTCGGCAGCGGAATTCGTCGCCGCAGAAGGTTTGTTGGCCGCCGCCGCTCCGCTGGCGATATTCGCGTCGATCATGGTCTCACCTTTCAGGTCAGGATATCGAGATGTCCGGGACTGCCCGTGTGGCGAAGAACCTGTACAGGCTCGACCGCCGCCTCGGGGTGCTCCGCAAGGTCCGGCATCGGGCCGGTGTCGGGCTGCGGCCGTTGCTGCCGTCCGCGTTCGTCGAATGTCTGGAAATCCAGGTCCGCGGTGTCCGCCGCGATGCCGCGGGATTGCAGCGCGTCCAGAAGCTGATCCCGATCCTGGCGGAGCGTGTTCAGGACCGATGCATTTTCGGTGGTCATGACGATCTGGAAACGCCCGCTTTCGGCGCGGGTGATCTCGATCTCGACTTCGCCCATGCCGTAGGGCGTCAGCGAAAAGCGCAGCTTTGCATCGCTGATGTCCAAAGACCGGATCTGTCGTCCGACATGCTGGCGCAGCTGCTGGTCAGGCGTTGCGGCATGGGCATGCGCAGCGGTCTGTGCCGTCGCGAGACGCGGGTGGTCCGGGGTCGTCTGCACGCCCGTCAGACGGGCCGCCTCCTCCGGAATTGCCTCGGCCGGGGTCGCCGCCTCGCCCGAGGCACCGGAGGCCTCCATGACCATGGCGAATGTGGCGCCCGACGGGGCGGTCTTCCCGGTTCCCGTCTCGCCCTGCGGCGGAAGCATGCCGGCCAGCGCGTCATTCTGGCCCGATCCGCCCCTCGCGGACGCACCGGCGTCTGACGCCAGCGGCCCGGACGCGGGGGGCGCCAGGGCGGACAGGGTCGTCGGCTTGGCATCTCTGGACGGCGGTCCGGAGCCGGTTCGCGTGACCGGGGCGCCGGTCGCAGTCGAAGAGACCGCGGAATTGATATCGGCCCGCGCGTCCGCAGAGGTCGGGAGCAATGCGGTTTCGATCTGTCGTTCAAGCGCGGCCACCACCTCGCCGTCCAAACCCGCGACCGGGCCGAGCTCTGACAAGGTGGCGACCGGCGGTTCCCCCATGGCATCGGCAAAGGCAGACAGGACCAGCTTCCGCGTCAAGGGCGCGCCAGAGGCCTCCAGTTCCGCGAGGGTTTGTCCCAGCAGCGCCATCACCCCTTCGGGCGTGTCAGTGTCGATGGTTTCTCCACCCGACGCGGCGGGGGCCGGATCGGGCTTTGGCGTCCCGGAGAACCGGATCGGATTGGACGCATCCTGTGCCGTCGCACCCTGTACGAGCTGCGCGAAACCGGACAGGCCGCCCGATTTCGCCGTGCCTTCGGAAAAGGAAGCCAGAACCGGCGCCGCGGAAAACCAATTCGATATCATCTTGCGTTCTCCGCGATCCAGCTATCGCCCTGTCGGATATCCGGTCACGCCATTCCCACGTTGCCGCATTGCGCGGGCCGCGCGACGCAGGCCGAGAGTTCGCCGATCATCGACTTGAGGTTCAAGGTCCATTGGTTCAGCGTCGCGGCCGGGCTGAAGCCCGCCAGCGCCGCGAGAGAGGGCGTCGCCAGTTCACCGCGCATGCCCTCGCGGCTCGTGATCGGAAGGTTGTTCAGCATCACACCCGACGTGAACAGGCACTTGGACTCGTCCGGCTGAGCCCAGTACCGCGACAGAACGCCGTTGAGGCCGGCGCGGAACGCGTCCGTGTCCAGCCCCATCTGCACCAGTTCTTCGGATTGCGCGGCCCGGTAGTAGGCCAGACCGAGCCCGAACAGGATGCCGTCCTCGTCCGCCAGCGGGAACACTCCCCGCCCGACGACGCGCAGCAGCGCCTCTCCGACGATCGCTCCGACGGATTGCGAAACGTTGGTCAGCGCGGAGTCGCGGCGAAACACCACGATCGACCCAAAGGGCACATCGGCATTCAACTCTTCGGCGAGGATATCCCCAAGGCAGATACCCGGGATGGGCTCGTGATCCTCGGGCACGGCGACGGGTTCTTCGCCCCAATCTCGCATCTCGAAAATGGATGTCCTCACCGGGATCAAGGCCCGGATCAACGAATTGAAATGACTTGCGTCTTCCGCACGACTAACGCGGCAGGCACCGTCCCAGATACCCCCGATAAGATTATTTTCCTGCATTTATCGCCCCAGGTTCGGACATTCTGTCCATTGCTCTGTCCAAGCCGTTTTTATTTTTTTGACGCTTGGCAATTTGAGAAACTACTCGTGCTATAAGTGTAGAGCAGATGATTCGCGCCTCCAACCCTTAGTTGAAAAAATTTGGAACTTTTTCTCCAACTGATTGTTTAGTGCGCATTTGCCACGGAATTCGGAGCGGCGCCCCGGCCCTGGGTCAAGGCACCCGCTGATCGCGTAACCCGCGCGCGTTCGTCAAATTCGATACGCTCACATGCTGCACCGCACGCCTGTCGGACCGGCGACCCGGGACGACGTCGAAAATCGACGGCCCCGACCTTAATCGGCCTTGTAGACCAGCCCGATCGAAATGCGCCGGTTCTCCGGTGCGAAAAGATCGGTCGTATTGATCGGCTGCGTATCCGCGACGCCGGACACCCGCATGAACCGGGCCGGCGCAATGCCCGCCTCCATCAGGACCCGCCGCGTGGCATTCGCCCGGTCCGCGGACAACTCCCAATTCGAAAACGTGCTGTTGTCGCCAAAGGTCGCGGCGTCGGTGTGGCCGACGATCTCCATCGGCTGCACCTGGGCCGCCACGACATCGCCGATGGCCAGCAACAGTTCCCGCGCCTGGGGACTGATCTCCGAGCTGCCCCTCGCGAACAGGGACCGTTCGTCCTGATCCAGCACCTCGACCTTGAGCCCGCCATCCGACTTTTCAAGCCGGACATTGCGGGCCAGTTCGCGAAGGCTTTCGTCCGCGCCGATCCGCTCTGCGATGTCGGCAGCCATGCGGTCGATCTGCTCGCGACGGACCTCGGCTTCTTTCGCTGCCTGAGCGGCCTCGGCATCGGCCGGCTCGAGCGTTTCGGCATATTCCACCACCACCTCGGCGGGCATGTCGCGCATCCGGCTGTCGAAAACCATCATCGGATTTTCGCGACCGAAGCTCGGCAGCTTGACGGTACCAGTCTCCGCCTCGGCACCAGTCAGGACGCCGGCCGCCACAAGTGGCCGAAGATCCGCAGCCGCATCCGACGATGTGCCGTTATCGGATATCGTCGGCGTGAAATAGTTGGCCAAGCCGCGCAATTTCTCTTCGTCCGACGCGGCAAGAATCCACAACAGCAGGAAAAATGCCATCATCGCTGTCATGAAGTCGGCATAGGCGACTTTCCAGCCGCCGCCGTGATGGCCATGCCCGCCGCCCTCGTCGGAGCGCTTGACGATGATCAAAGCGTTTTTCTTGTTTGGCACTCGACTATCTCCGGGCGTGGCTGGGACAGGCTGACCGTCGGATCAGGAGATTTCCTCGTTCTTCTCCGACTTGTCGCGGGTGTACTTTCCCAACCCGGATCGCTTGGCATATTCGGCCTTGCGCTTGCTGTAGCTCGGGGCGACGAGGGGCGTATCGTCCGGCAGGTTGAACATCGCGCGGTACTCCGCCTCTGTCAGCCCGTGTTCCGCCCCGAGATGCCGCTTGAGCATCTTGAAACCCTTGCCGCAGCAAAGACAGTAAATGGTGTCGGCCGTCATCTTCTGCTCGAACACGGTAGCCGGAAGGGCCTGAGACCACGACTTCGCGTCGCCGCCTTTGTCAAACTCCGCCGACTGCAAACGCGACAAGAGTGCCATGATGTTGTCGATGGAGACGTCGTTGCGCCCTGCAAACGCTGACACGATGGTGGCAATCGAGGTTTCGCTCAACTGCTGTTTGTTCGTCAGGTGTGACATGAGGTAGCTTTCGTTTGATGAGTAAATCTTGCCTTCTGCAAGTAAATTTTCAACCCAGGAGAGTTCTTTGCTTAAAGAGAACCAAACACAATCCGGTTACAGTGCTTTATACTTAGCACGATTCTATTTGTTTTTGCATCCCGCCGCGGTTCCGAAAGCGAATTCTTGCTGAGCGCGGCGATCCTGCATCATGGCGACCCGACGGACACAGCGCCGCCAAGCACCGCCACACCGGCCCCCGGCCCGCCCGTGGTCTGGGCGATGATCGTGCTGAACAGACCGGTCACGCCCAGGCCGACGACCGCGATGAGGGGAATGTAGAACGTCCGCAGAAACGGTCTCTTGCGGCTTTTCACCGGCGATTGCACCTCGCGCTCCATCGCGGCCTGCGGTTGCACCATCGGCAGAGCCGTGGAGACCAGCGCACCGAATTCGACGAAGACGCCGCGCGGTGTGACGGCGACTTGGACCTTACGGCGCACGCAATTGTCCGCATAGCCGATCGGGAACAGCTCGACCGGAATGTCTATGGCCAGCTCGTCCTGCGGCTTCCAGTGTTTGGGCAAGACATCGCGCGGCAGGTAGACCGAGGAAAAATCGTCGCGGAACGCGACTTCCCGCGCCCGCGCCAGCATCGGAACCGACGACAACGGCCGTTCGGCGCTGGCCGCAATCCGGACCCGCCGTCCCGTGACCCACATCTCGAGCCCGAGGTAATAGCAATCCTCAAGCGCGACGTCATCGACACCGGCATAACCCTCGGGCAATCCCGGCTGGACCTTGCGCTGCTTGTGCCGGGACCTCGAAGCCAGCGGCAGGATCTTTCCAGTGGTAACCCGAAACCCCCGCGCCTCCTCCGCCGTCGGCTTGGGCCGCATGAGCTTGTCGAAATCCAGCCCCTCTTCGCGCGCGAAGTTGTAGTTGATAAGGTAATCCGTGGCGAACTCCAGCAGACTGCCGCTCTCCTGAATGGATTTGAGGAGCGCATTTTCCTCGGAGAACAAAAGCCGGCGCTGCGGATGCCCTTCGACATACGGGCTGACCGCGAATTCGCCCACCGGACGATCAAGGATGTCCGCAACCCGCGCGAAGATGGTTTCGGCCTCGCCTTCATGGAAGACCACGAATTCACACAGTCCGGCGGCATCCATGCAGATCAGAAGGCGCAGCTCTTCGGGCCACCCCGGCACCAGAGGGGCAAGCTCCCTGGGATCGACGAAATAGACAAAGCTGTCCGTCTCGCGACCCTCTGCGTCGGCGGAAGGCGTTTCAGTCTCCATGTCCGGGATGCCACTATCCATCGTTTTCCCCGATTTATACTTGACGTGATACTTGTAAAAATCATCGCTTTCAAGAATAAACTAAGAACAGTTCCAACTTGGAGGCTTTTGAGCCAATGACACTCTTGCTCGGACTCGTGATGGTCTTTGGACTGGTCTTCGGCGGCTTCATGTTGTCGGGGGGGAACATGGACATCGTTCTGCACGCCCTTCCCTACGAAGGCATGATGATCGGCGGCGCGTCTCTCGGGGCCTTCGTGATCGCGAATTCCTTTACCGTCATCAAATCGTCGGCCAAGGGCGTCGTGCGCGTCATGAAGGGCCCCCGCTGGAAGTCGGCGGATTACAACGACCTGCTCAGCCTGATGTTCGAACTTGCCCGGCTCTACAAGAACAAGGGCATCGTCGCGATGGACGAGCATATCGAGAACCCGGAAAACAGCGCGATCTTCCAGCGCTATCCGAAGCTGATGAAGGACCACTTCATCACCGACCTGATCGGCGACAGCTTCCGCATCATGGCGATGCAGTTCGACGACCGTTTCCAGATGGAAGACGTGATAAACCGCAAGATCAAGAAGCACCACCACGAAACGCTCGTGTCCGCCCGCGCCATCCAGAGCATGGCCGACGGCCTTCCGGCCATCGGCATCGTCGCGGCCGTGCTCGGGGTGATCAAGACGATGTCGTCGATCGACAAGCCGCCAGAGATCCTCGGCGCCATGATCGGCGGCGCCCTCGTCGGAACCTTCCTCGGCGTTTTCCTGGCTTATTGCATGGTCCAGCCAATTGCCGGACGCCTGGAGCAGATCGAGGAAGAGGACGGCGCGATGTACACGGTGATCCGCGATATCATCGTCGCCATCGTCGCCGGTCACCCGCCGGGCGTCTGCATCGAACTCGGCCGAGGCAATATTCCCACGACCAAGCAGCCCGGATTCTCAGCCGTCGAATCCGCGCAGCGCGAACTGCCCGTCACGTGATGCGGCCCGTCCTTCTTGCCGCCTTGGCGCTGACCCTCATGGCTCCGTCCGGCCATGCGCGCGCGCCGGACGCGCCGGAGGCCGGGAAGGTCGATGCAGAGGCTTCGGTGGAACCGGCCGCGCCCGCCTCCATGCGACGCCACGGCGTCATCGGTCACGTGGTGCCGCCCGCAGGCATTTCCATTCTCGACGCCGACACGTTTTCGGGCATGCGTGACAGGCTGATCCTCTTCATACGGACGCAAGGCGAGTGACCCGGCGCCGCACCGACGGGCTGGCGGTGCTGGCGCGGCTCAAACGGCACGACATGGAGGATGTCGCGTCGGACATCGCCCGCATCGACCGCGCCCTCGCCCGGATCGAAGCTGACCGCCGCGCCCTGCTGACCCAGTTGGACGAACGCGGCGATCCCGAAGCGGTCGAAAGCACGCGCGTTCTTTCCGCCTTCATCCGCAACGTGTCGGAAACCATCCACCGCAAGGATGCCCAGGCAGAGCGCCAGAAACGCGACAGCGCAGAGGTTCGCGACCGGTTGCAGGCGCTTTTTGCCGACGCCAAGCGGATCGACCTCTTGCGCCGGCGCCGGTCCGACGCCCGGCGGCGCCTGGCCGACGAAAAGGAAGCCGCCGCGCAGAACGAAGGCTTCCTGTCCATCTGGCTTGAGGACCAGGACAGCGCCTGACGGCACGCGTTTCAGACCGTTGCCAGCCCCCATGATATCCGCCCACCAATGACAGCGGGCGAAGGCTTGGCGCGGCCGCACGGACCCCACTGGCTTGCCGCAGTCGACGCCGCCTGCTAGGCCGAACGCCATCCGCCGACTTCCAGAGAGGCCCCATGCGCGCAGCCATCGGCACGTCCGACTACCACGTCAGCGGCGAAACCTTCATCAACCGTCATATCAACCTGCTCTTCGGCGGCGATACCGCGGTGATCTGCGGGCGGTTCAACGGCGACGATCCCTATGGCAAACCGCTCTTCGTGCGGCGCGAACGGCTGTCCGGGCTCGACCTTCTGAGCTTTCCGTTTTGGACTTTGTGGAACCGCGCACGGCACAGCACCTCGCGCCTGCCCTTCGGCCGCGGCAAGCGCGATCTTGCCGCCTTCCTGCGCGACCAGCGGATCGACGTCATTCTGGCAGAGTTCGGCACCCAGGCGTTGGCGCTGGCGCCGCTGGCCAACGAGGTGGGCGTGCCGATCTTCACCTACTACCGTGGCACCGACGCGTCCAAGGCACTGCAATCGCCGCGCATCCAGGCGGCCTACGCCAAGTTGATGCCGCGGCTCGCGGGGGTGTTCTCGGTCTCGCAATTCCTGCTCGACAACCTGGCGCGGCACGGCGTGCGGCACCGGAATGCGCATGTGATCCCATCGGGGGTGGATGTCCGGCGCTTCGCGCCGACGGAGAAAGTCCCGCTCAGCTGCCTTGCCGTCGGCCGGTTCGTCGAGAAGAAGGCACCGCTGACCACCCTGCGCAGCTTTGCCGAGGCGACGGCGCAGCGGCCCGAGGCGCGGCTCGACTTCATCGGCGACGGGCCGCTGCTGAGCCCGACGCAGGCGCTGGCGGCAGAGCTGGGCGTGGCCAACCGCGTGACCTTCCACGGTTCGCAGCCGCATGACCGGGTGCGCGAGATCCTGCAACGCACGCAGTTCTTCGTGCAGCATTCGGTCACCGCCGCGGATGGCAATACCGAGGGCCTGCCCACGGCGATCCAGGAGGCGATGGCCTGCGGCTGCATCACCGTCTCGACCCGCCACGCCGGCATCCCGGAAGCCATCGACGAGGGCGAGACGGGCTTTCTGGTGGACGAACACGACGCCGCGGGCTTTACCCGCGCGATCGCTGCCGCCTTCGCGGTGCCCGACACCTCCGCGATGGGCTCAAAAGCCCGGCAGGTGGCGGAAGAGCGGTTCGACAATGACGTGCTGCTTGCGAAACTGGAGCGCGAAATCCGGCGAACCCTGGGACAGTAGCGCCTTTATCCGGAATCGGCCGAAAATGTTGGAAAAAGTCAATTTTCTTGGGATAATAAGAGTATTTATGAACAGAAAAATCGGAATTTTACCGACAAAACAGCCAGAACATTTCCCCAGCCACCGAAGTCGCCCCCTCCTTCAATGCTCACGCGGAACATGAAGCCCCTGAGGGAAGAACCTGATTCCAAGAGCGTTTCCGCCCTCGTCTCGCTGATCGTCGAAAAGCGCCCGGCCGACCGCCGCGCGGCACGACAGAGCCCTGTCATCTGCTTGCAGAATCCGGGTTCTGATCCGTAATCAGATGCAAACTCCGTTCCGAAAGCCTGTTGCCGATGTGGCTCTATCGCCCGCTCCTGCTGATCTTCGTGCTTGGGCAAGGCCTGCGCCTTGTCCTGCGGCGCGACTGGGCGGTTCTCCGGGCGCGGCTGGGCTACGGAGCGTCGGAGCGCAGCGGTCCACACCTCTGGCTGCACGCGGCATCGAACGGCGAACTGGCCTCGGCGCGCCCGGTGATCGCGGCCCTGGCAAAAGCCCGACCCGATCTCCCGATCATCGTCACCTGCAACAGCGCCAGCGGGGTCGACCTGGCGCGGCAGCTGGGACTGCCGGCGCAGCTGGCCCCCTTCGATCTTCGCGGGCCGGTACGGCGCTTTCTCAAGCGCTGGCAGGTGGCCGCGCATCTCACGATGGAAGCCGAGATCTGGCCCAACCGCGTGCTGCTCTGCCCGGGGCCGGTGATCGTTCTGGGCGGGCGCATGACGGCGCGGTCGGCCCGCGGCTGGGCGCGGCTCCCGTCGCTGGCAAGCAGGGTGTTGGACCGCGTCGCCTTCCTTTCGGCGCAGGACCGTGGATCGCGCGACCGGTTTCGCGATCTGGGCGTTTCGCCAACCGCGCTCGGCCCGGTGCTGGACCTCAAGTCGCTCTATACCCCGCCGCCCGATCGGACAGCGGATGCAGCACTGCGCGCCGCCTTCCCGCGCGAAACCACCTGGCTCGCCGCCTCGACGCATCCCGGCGACGACGAGATCGTGATCGAGGCGCACCGTATCGCGCAACGGTCCTGGCCGGAACTGCGGCTGATCCTGGCACCGCGGCACCCCGCGCGCGGCCCCGAGATCGCACGCCTTCTGGACGCGGCGGGTCTGCGGGTCGCCCGCCGGTCCGCCGGGGAGGCCGGAACCGTGCTGCTGGCCGATACGCTGGGCGAAATGCCGCTCTGGTACGGGCTGGCGGGCATCGTCTTTATCGGCGGCACGCTGTCGGATCGGGGCGGACACACGCCCTACGAACCCGCGGCCTTCGGCGGGGCGCTGATCCACGGGCCGGATGTGGCGAATTTCCGGGCGGCCTTTGCGCGGCTGTCCGAGGCCGGGGCCGCGCGCGAAATCACCGATGCGCAGGGCCTTGCCGAAGCTCTCCTGGCGCTGCGCAGCCCAGTGGCTCAGCGGGCGGCAGGACAGGCCGCGCAAAGGGCGCTGCGGCAGGATGCCGACCTCTCTGGCGTGATGTCCCGCGTGCTGGCGCTTTTGCCCTAGCACGGGACTGGTCAGCCCTTCGACCCTGGCGTAGCGTGGACCTGTCCCTGTCGCGAATCCGGTGCTTCGATGCGTCCCGATCTGGCCAGCCAAACCGCCTTTGCGCTGCGCCCCGCGCCGCGCCCCGAGGTACAGGTGCAATATGCGGCGCTCTGCTACCGCCTGCGCCGGGGCAAGCCGCAGCTCCTGCTGGTCACCAGCCTGCGCGCCCGGCGCTGGATCGTTCCCAAGGGCTGGCCGGAACCGGGGATGAGCCCCGCGGACTGCGCCGCCCGCGAAGCCTGGGAAGAGGCCGGCGTCTGCGGCACGGTCGGGCACGAACCGATCGGCGCCTTTTCCTATACCAAGCAGGGCATCCGCCGCCGCCTGCCCTGCCTGGCACTGGTCTTTGCGCTGCAGGTAGACCGGCTCGACGACGACTACCCCGAGGTGCGCCGCCGCAAGCGGCGCTGGTTCCGTCGAAAGACCGCCGCCGCCGCGGTGCGCAGCCCCGACCTGGCGCAGATGTTGCGGGACTTCGACCCGCGCGGGCAGCGCCGCTAGGCCTTGCGCTTGAACCGGGTCGGGTGCCGCTTATGTCAAAGAGTGAAAGTTTCGGACCGAACGCATGATCACCTATTCCCTCCGCTGCCATCAGGATCACCGCTTTGACAGCTGGTTTCAATCCGCGGAAGCCTTTGACAAGCTGCATAAAAGCGGAATGATCACCTGCGCAGTGTGCGGTTCGGACGAGGTCGAGAAGGCGGTGATGGCGCCACGTCTTTCCAGCGCCGAGGCGACGCAAAGCCCCTTGAGCCAGCCCAGGACTCCGGCGGAACAGGCGCTGCGCGCCTTGCGCAAGCAGGTCGAGGACAACGCCGATTACGTCGGCCGCGATTTCGTGCAGGAAGCGCGGCGCATGCATACGGGCGACAGCCCCGACCGCCCGATCTGGGGCGAGGCGCGGGCCGACGATGCGAAAAAGCTGCTGGACGACGGCGTGCCGGTCATGCCCCTGCCTTTCCGCCCCGGACGCAAGAGCAACTGAGCAAAGGACATGTCATGCGCGTGATGATCACCGGCGCGAACCGCGGCATCGGCGCCGCCCTGCACGACAGCTATGCCGCGCGCGGCGACACGGTGCTGGGCACCGCCCGGCACGGGGCCGACTACCTGCCGCTCGACGTGACCGACCCGCAGTCTCACGCGGCGCTGGCCGGCCAGCTCGAGGGCGAGGTGCTGGACACGCTGATCTGCAATGCCGGCGTCTACGCCGACAAGGGCCAGTCGCTGGCCGACGGCTACCCGCCGCAGATGTGGGCCGACGCCTTTGCCGTGAACGTCACCGGCGTGTTCCTGACGGTGCAGTACATGCTGGCCGGGTTGCAGCGCGCCGAGACGCCGAAGATCGCGATCATTTCTTCGCAGATGGCGTCGTCCGAACGCGCGCCGGGCGGCAGCTATATCTACCGCGCCTCGAAGGCGGCGGCGCTGAACCTGGGCCGCAACCTTGCCGCCGATCTCAAGGGGCTGGGCATCGCGGTGGGCATCTACCATCCCGGCTGGGTCCGCACCGACATGGGCGGCGGGTCGGCCGATCTGTCCGCCGAAGAGGCGGCACGCGGTCTTGTTCAGCGCATCGACACGCTGAGCCTCGACAGCACCGGCTGTTTCGAGACCTGGGACGGCCGGGCGCACCCCTATTGAGCCTGCCGGCGACACCGGACGCGTTTCCGCAGGCCTTTGCCGCGGCCTGGCACAGCCGCGACGGCGCCGCCATAGGCACGCTTTTTGCCGAGGATGCGGAGTTCGTGAACGTGGTGGGCCTTTGGTGGCACGACCGCGCGCGGATCGCCGCGGCGCATGACTATGCGCTGAAAAGCTTCTTTGCCGAGACGACGCTGAAAATCGGAACGATCCGGCAGCGCGCGCTGGGGCCGGACCATGCGCTGGTGCAATGCCGGTTCACCCTGTCCGGGCAGACCGCGCCCGATGGCACTCTCTCCGGCGACCGGCAGACGGTGATGAGCTTCGTCCTGGCGCGGCGCGATGCGGGCTGGATCGCCGTCGCGGCGCAGAATACCGACGTGGTGCCCGGCGCCGAGACCCATGTGAACGCGGAGACCTTCCGGGCGGCGGATTACCGGAACGGCTGAGCGATGCGGGGCGCGGATTGCGGGTTTCGGGCGTTCGGCCTGCGAGGGGCGCTGCCCCTCGCGCTCCCCGAGGGTATTTGAAAACCGGAGAAACATGGGGCTGCGCAGGGGCTCTTGCGTCGCATCGGGCTGCCGCGTAAAGCACGGGGCGCAATCGTACCACCCGGAGAGCCAGATGCCCGTTCTCGTGATGAAATTCGGCGGCACGTCCGTGGCCACGCTGGACCGGATCCGGCGGGCGGCGAAACGCGTCGGCGTCGAGGTGGCCAAGGGCTACGACGTGATCGTCATCGTCTCGGCCATGTCCGGCAAGACCAACGAGCTTGTGGGCTGGGTGAACGAGACCTCGCCGCTTTACGATGCGCGCGAATATGACGCCGTGGTGTCGAGCGGCGAGAACGTGACCGCGGGGTTGATGGCGCTCACCCTGCAGGAAATGGACATCCCCGCGCGCAGCTGGCAGGGCTGGCAGGTGCCGGTCAAGACCACGAGCGCCCACAGCGCCGCACGGATCGAGGATATCCCGCCGCAGAACATCACCAACAAGTTCCGCGAAGGCATGCAGGTCGCCGTGGTCGCCGGGTTCCAGGGCGTCAGCCCCGAGGGCCGCATCACCACGCTGGGGCGCGGCGGGTCCGACACCACCGCCGTCGCCTTTGCCGCGGCCTTCGATGCCGAGCGCTGCGACATCTACACCGACGTGGACGGCGTCTATACCACCGACCCGCGGATCTGCGACAAGGCGCGCAAGATGGACCGCATCTCTTTCGAGGAGATGCTGGAGCTGGCATCGCTCGGCGCCAAGGTCCTGCAGACCCGGTCGGTGGAGCTGGCCATGCGCTACAAGGTGCGGCTGCGGGTGCTGTCGAGTTTCGAGGAACAGTCGGACGAGGCAGGCACGCTCGTTTGCGACGAGGAGGACATCATGGAAAGCAATGTTGTGGCCGGTGTGGCCTATTCGCGCGACGAGGCCAAGATGACGCTGGTGTCGGTCGCCGACCGTCCGGGCATCGCCGCGGCGATCTTCACGCCGCTCAGCGAAGCGGGCGTGAACGTTGACATGATCGTGCAGAACATCTCGGAAGAGGGCCGTACGGACATGACCTTTTCCTGCCCCACCGACCAGGTGAAGCGAGCCGAAAAGGCGCTGGCAGCGGCCAAGGAAAAGGGCGACATCAACTTTCACGACCTGGTGGCAGACACGGGTGTGGCCAAGGTGTCGGTGGTGGGCATCGGCATGCGCAGCCACACCGGCGTCGCGGCCAAGATGTTCAAGGTATTGAGCCAGGAAGGCATCAACATCAAGGTGATCACCACCTCCGAGATCAAGATCTCGGTGCTGATCGACCGCAAGTACATGGAACTCGCGGTGCAGTCGCTGCACGACGCCTTCGAGCTGGACAAGGCCGGCTGAGGCAGTCTTGGCCCGGAAGCGGTTGGCGCCTGATCGGCAGAACCGCCGACGCGTGACACGGACAAGTTGTGCGATGCGCTCTCCCCTTCGCGGGAAAACTCACCTATAGCTGGACCGAACAGGCGGGGGCCCGACATGCCGGAACGCATCGAAAGCGAGAGCCGCAAGCTGCTGGGACGGCTGCGCGACACCATGGCCGAACAGGCCGCGGGTCAGGCGCGCCTGGACAAGATCACCCATCTCACCGCCGATTCGATGGGCACAGAAGTGTGCTCGATCTACCTCTTCCGCGACGAGGAAACGCTGGAGCTTTGCGCCACCGAGGGGCTGAAATCCGAATCCGTGCACCAGACCCGGATGAAGCTGGGCGAAGGTCTCGTCGGCCGCGTCGCGCGCACCGGCAAGGTGATGAACACCGCCGACGCGCCGCAGGCCCGCGGTTTCCGGTACATGCCCGAGACTGGCGAGGAGATCTATTCGAGCTTCCTTGGCGTGCCGATCCAGCGGCTGGGCGAAAAGCTGGGCGTGCTGGTGGTGCAGTCCAAGGTGGCGCGCGAATTCACCCCTGACGAGGTTTATGCGCTGGAAGTCGTGGCCATGGTGCTGGCGGAAATGGCCGAACTGGGTGCCTTCGTCGGCGAAGGGGCTGCGCTCACCGCGCGGCATACCCAGCCGGTGCTGTTCCGCGGCACCACCGGGCAGGAAGGCACTGCCGAAGGCCAGGTCTGGCTGCACGAACCACGGGTGGTGGTGACCAACATGGTCGGTGACGATCCGGCGCGTGAATCGCAGCGGCTGCGCGACGCGGTCGAGGCGCTGCGCGTCAGCGTCGACGAATTGATGGCCGATGCCGGCGGCGATGCCGAACAGGCGCAGGTTCTCGAAGCCTACCGCATGTTCGCCAATTCCAAGGGCTGGCTGCGCCGCATGGAAGAGGACATCGGCCGCGGCCTCTCTGCCGAGGCGGCGGTGGAGAAAGAACAATCGCAGGCCCGGGCGCGGATGAGCCAGGTCACCGATGCCTACCTGCGCGAACGGCTGCAGGACCTCGATGATCTCAGCAACCGTCTGCTGCGCAACCTCACCGGCCAGGGCCGCGAAACCGGCGCAGACATGCCCGAGAACCCGATCCTGGTGGCGCGCAACATCGGCCCCGGCGAATTGCTGGAGTACGGGCGCAAGCTGCAGGGCATCGTGCTCGAGGAAGGCTCTGTCGGCAGCCACGCCGCCATCGTCGCGCGGGCGCTGGCGATCCCGCTGGTGATCCACGTGGGCCGGATCACCAACGAGGCGCTGAACGGCGATCACATCATGGTCGACGGCGATCAGGGCGTCGTGCACCTGCGCCCCGACGACACGGTGCGCAACGCCTTCCGCGAAAAAATCGCGATGCAGGCCAAGGCGCTGGAGCGATACGCCTCGATCCGCGACGTGCCCTGCGTGGCCGCCTGCGGCACGCGCGTGGCGCTGAACATGAACGCCGGTCTGATGGCCGACCTGCCCAGCCTGCAAGGCTCGGGCGCCGAGGGCGTGGGGCTCTTCCGCACCGAGCTGCAGTTCCTCGTGCGCAACCAGATGCCGCGCCGGACCGAGCTTGCGGCGCTCTATGCGCGGGTGCTGGATGCCGCCGACGGCAAGCGCGTGGTGTTCCGCACGCTGGACATCGGGTCGGACAAGGTGCTGCCCTACATGAAGCCCAACGACGAGCCGAACCCGGCGCTTGGCTGGCGCGCGATCCGCGTCGGTCTCGACAAGCCGGGCGTGCTTCGGATGCAGTTGCAGGCACTGCTGCGCGCGGCCAACGGGCGCCCGCTCTCGGTGATGTTTCCCTTCGTGGCACAATTCGACGAATACCGCGCCGCACGGGCCGAGATGGACAAGGCCATAGAGCGCGAGCGCATCCTCGGCCATACCCTGCCCGAAAGGCTCGAAGTCGGCGCGATGCTGGAAACGCCGAGCCTTGCCTTCGCACCCAAAAAATTCTTCGAAGAGGTGCAGTTCCTGTCCATCGGCGGCAACGACCTCAAGCAGTTCTTCTTTGCCGCGGACCGCGAAAACGAACGGGTGCGGCGGCGCTACGACACGCTCAACGTCAGCTTTCTGACGTTTATCGAAGGCATCGCGGACCGCTGCGCCAGCACCGGCACGCACCTGTCCTTTTGCGGCGAAGACGCCGGCCGCCCGATCGAGGCGGTCTGTCTCGCAGCCATCGGCATACGCTGCCTGTCGATGCGTCCGGCCTCGATCGGGCCGGTCAAGCACTTGCTGATGCGGGTCAGGCTGGACGCGGTCAAGGCGGTCATCGACGCCGCGCGCGAGCGTGGCGAGCAATCTGTGCGGTCCGCTGTCATGCAGTATCTGAGCGAAACGCTCTGAGCGCAGCGCTGGTACCCGGTCTGAAACCGAGAGGCTGCGCCCGGCATTTCGTCACCAGGTTCCGCGTCGAATGCAGGTCCCCGGCACGACACTCGGCCTCGCAATCGGACAGGCCGACGGCTACGATGCCAGAGCGCGCGCCCGATGCGGATTTTCCGGGCATCGCGCGCGGTCACACCCAGGCGCCGTTCTGGCGCAGATCGTCTTGCGCCGTTCGCGCAAGAGGGCTATGGACCGGCCCCTGACTGGGGGGGTGCCCTTGGGGTCGGAGATGGCGCTGCTGATCGCCAGGTCTTGGGCGCAAGGGCCGGTACGGCCATCGGTGCCCCCACCTGTACCGCGCCCTCACCCTGACCGATTAACCTTAACAAAGTATTGAAACGCGCAGCGGGTCAGGCTTTTTTCAACCGTTGCCGCAACTCCGCCACCAGCGCCTCGCGCGGGCGGCCCGTGCGCTCGGACAGCCGCTTGAGCCCGAAATGGACCTGCGCCATGTCCTGATAATAGCTGGTGTAGGCATAGTTCGTCGCGGCCCCGGCGGCCGCCCCCAGGATCGGCACCGTCTGCGCCGCCAGCTTCTGGCCCAGCGCCGTGGCCAGCCGCGGTGCCACACGGGCCATGATCCCGTGCACCGTCGCCCCCGTCAGGGTGATCCGCGCCGACAGAAACGCCATGTCGGCGCCGTCATCCGCCTCCAGCGGGCCTGCGGTGCCGAAGACCAGCAGGCATTCCTTCTGGATCTCGGGATCGGAGGGATCGTAGCCATGCTCTGCCGCGACGCCCTGGATGCTGCGCAACAGCACCGTGGTCGTGACCGGCAGCTCCGCCAGCGCCGTCGGCAACCCGCCCGCGCCGCCGGCTGCCCCCATGGCGGTTGTGACAGCGGTATTGAGCCAGCCCTTCTGGTCCGGCACCACCCCGCGCGATTGCGTCGCGGCCCGCATCGCCACTTCGAGCGCCCGGCGCGTCGTCTCTTCCAGCCGGTCCTTGATCCGGTCGGGCAGCCGTTCCAGCACGTTCTCGGTGAACCCGCCGACGAGGTTGAGCACCTGCAGCCCGACGCCGCTGGCGTTGCGGTGCCGCTTGGCCAACTGGGTCAGCGCAGCCTCGACATCCACGGAAACAAGTTCTGTGCCGGTCATCGGCGTCCTTCCTTTTGTGAACGTGTTTAACATCGGAGCGCCGGCGGCGCATTTCAACCCGTGTGGCTCCGCACCGACTCGACCTCTCCGAAAACGCCGTCCCAGGCGCCATCGCGCAGGGCAAGGCCGAGGATCCGGTCCGAGTTCGTCGGCGGCGGCATCTCCACGCCCTCCAGACGGTCGAAGCCGAAGCGCCGGTAATAGGGCAGATCGCCCACCAGCAACACTCGGTCCCAATCCTTCGCGGCGCTGTGCAGCGTGTCACGGATGAGCGCGCCGCCCAGCCCCTCGCCCTGCGCGGTGGGATGCACGGCCACCGGCCCCAGCAGCAGCACCGGCGCCGTGCCGATCCGCACCGGCCAGTAGCGGATCGCCCCGCCCAGGAATCCGCCCTCGTCGCGCGCGACCCGGCCAAGGTCCGCCACCGGCGGCACCTCGTCGCGCAGCCGGTAGGACGACAGCGCAGTCCGCCCGGGCGCAAAGCACAGGTCATAAAGCGCCTCCACCTCCCAGGCATCGTCGGGCGCTTCTTTTTTCAGCGTGTACAAGGGGCTGGCCTCGTGCAATCGGGTGCGATCCGGCCTATCACGGGGCAACTGCCACGGCAAACAGGAGTCCCGCGATGTTCTACCGCCCCGAAGACGGCCACGGTCTGCCGCACAACCCGTTCAACGCCATCGTCACGCCGCGCCCCATCGGCTGGATCTCGACCCGCGGCGCGGACGGGTCCGAGAACCTGGCGCCCTACTCCTTCTTCAACGCCGTGGCCTATGTGCCGCCGCAGGTCATGTTCGCCTCCACCAGCACCAAGCCCGACCGCGTCGACACCAAGGACAGCGTCGCCAACATCCGCGAGACCGGCGTCTTCTGCGTCAACATCGTCTCCTATGCCCTGCGCGACGCGATGAACCAAAGCTCTGGCGCCTGGGACAAGGACACCGACGAATTCGAACTGACGGGCCTCGAGAAAGCCCCGTGCGAGACCATCGCCTGTTCGCGCGTGGCCGCCGCGCCTGCCAATCTCGAATGCAAGCTGACGCAGATCGTGCAGCTGCCAGGCGACGCGAATTTCGCCGTCTTCGGCGAGGTCGTGGGCGTGCACATGCAGGACGACTGCCTGGTCGACGGCATCTTCGACGTGCTGACCTACAACCCGCTCAGCCGCATGGGCTACCGCGATTACACCGTGGTGCGCGAAAAGTTCGCCCTCAACCGGCCCGGCCAGAGCTGAGCCCGAACTTTCACGACCGCCGCGAATGTGCTAACAACGGCCTGCAAGCGATGGAGAGCGTGATGGACCAGACCCTTTGACACCCTGACTGAAACGTCCTGTCAAAGGAGGCCCCATGCCTGCACGTCTGCCCGATGCCACGCGCATCCACCCCATCACCCTGCCCGACGGATCGTCTCACGCCGGCACGGTATTCCTGAAACACGCCATCGACCATCCGCGCATCGAGGTGGGCGACTTCACCTATGCCTCGGATTTCGACCCGCCCTCCGCCGGCGGCTGGGCCGACAGGCTGGTGCCCTATCTCTTCGATTTCGCGCAGGAAAAGCTGGTGATCGGCAAGTTCTGCCAGATCGCCCACGGCGTCCGCTTCATTTCGGCCGCGGCGAACCACGCGCATCGCGGGATCACCACCTTTCCCTTCCAGGTCTTCGATCCCGACACGATGCTGGGCTACCAGCCCGACACCCGCGACACGCTGGTCGGCCATGACGTCTGGCTGGGCTACGGCGCGCAGGTGATGCCAGGCGCGCGCATCGGCAGCGGCGTGATCGTCGGCGCGGGCGCGGTCGTGCGCGGTGCGGTCCCCGACTACGCGGTTGTGACCGGCAATCCGGCGCGGGTGGTGCGCATGCGCTTTTCCGACACCGAAATCGCAGAGCTGCTCGCACTCGCCTGGTGGAACTGGCCACTGGGGCACATCGCCGCCGCGCAGGACGCTCTGCAATCGGGCAACGTCGCGGCCCTCGCGCGCCACGCCCCTGCTTCATCTTGCCAATAAACCTCCGGGGGGTTTGGGGGGCTGGCCCCCCAATCGAGCTGCGGCTTGAGGGCGGCCAACCGGATTGGAGCGCAAGGGTTCGAAGCGTTTTACGGAAATACTGAACCTTGCGGGACTCCGCAGAAATTCTTTGAATTTCCGCTCTGTCCCGCCCGGTGCACAGGCAAGCTTGTGCACCATTGTCCCGCCCGTTGCACAGTCACGCCTGTGCAACGTCAATGCCCGCCGAGGATCCCGGTGCGCACGCCGTAATTCGCCGCCAGCGCGTAATCCGGGTCGTCGTCGCTGTCGACCATCAGATGTCCGGCCTTCTTGAGCAACCGGTGGCAATCGCGGCTCAGGTGGCGCAGCTGCACGCGCTTGCCCGTCGCCTCGTACTTGCCCGCCACCGCCTCGATCGCCTGCAGCGCGGATTGGTCCACCACCCGGCTGTCGGCGAAATCGACGATCACGGTCTGCGGGTCGCGGGCGGGATCGAACAGCTCGGCAAAGCCCTCGGCCGAACCGAAGAACAACGGCCCCTGCACCTGGTAGACCTTGGCGCCCTCGGGCGTGACATAGGTCTTGGCATGGATGCGCCGCGCGTTGTTCCAGGCATAGGCCAGGGCCGAGACGATCACCCCCACGACCACGGCCACCGCCAGGTCTTCGAGCACCGTCACGACGGTCACCAGCAGGATCACGAAGGCATCCGTCCGCGGCACCCGCGCCAGGATCCGCAGCGAATTCCAGGCGAAGGTGCCGATCACCACCATGAACATCACGCCGACCAGCGCCGCCAGCGGAATGAGCTCGATCAGCGGCGCGGCGAAGAGGATGAAGACCAGCAGGAACAGCGCCGCCGCGATGCCGGCGATGCGCGTGCGCCCGCCGGATTTCACGTTGATCATAGACTGGCCGATCATCGCGCAGCCGCCCATGCCGCCGAAAAACCCGGTGGCGGTGTTGGCGACCCCCTGCGCGATGCATTCCTGCGAGGCGCCGCCGCGCGTGCCGGTCATCTCCCCCACGAGGTTCAGCGTCAGAAGCGATTCGATCAGGCCGATGGCCGCGAGGATCACCGCATAGGGCAGGATGATCTGCAACGTCTCGAGCGTCAGCGGCACCATCGGAACATGGAATGCGGGCAGCCCGCCCTGGATCGAGGCGAGGTCGCCCACGCGCGGCACTTCGATGCCGAAGGCGATGACGATGGCCGCGACCACGCCGATGCCGGCCAGCGGTGCCGGAATCGCATTGGTGAGTTTCGGCAGCGCCCAGATGATCGCCATGGTCAACGCCACCAGCGCCAACATGGTATAAAGCGGCAGGCCCGAGAGCCACTCTCCGCCACCCATGCCGTGCCCCGTTGCCTCCATGGTGCCGGGGACCTTGAACTGGCTCATCTGCGCGAGAAAGATCACGATGGCGAGGCCGTTGACAAAGCCCAGCATCACCGGATGCGGCACCAGCCGGATGAACTTGCCCCATTGCATGGCCCCGGCAAAGATCTGGATCAGCCCCATCAGCACCACCGTGGCAAAGAGGTATTCCACCCCGTGCTGCGCCACCAGCGCCACCATCACCACCGCCAGCGCCCCCGTGGCGCCCGAGATCATGCCCGGCCGCCCGCCGATGAGCGCGGTGATCAACCCGACGATGAAGGCGGCATAAAGCCCGACCAGCGGATGCACCCCGGCGACAAAGGCAAAGGCCACCGCTTCGGGCACCAGCGCCAGCGCCACCGTCAGTCCCGACAGCAGCTCGATCCTGATCCGCGACGGCGTCAGCGCGTCGTTGGGCGCGAGGCTGAGGTCGGGCAAAGAGATACGGTCGGCGAAACTCGCCAGGATGGGTTTATCGGCCATGGGGCGTCCTTGTGGGCTTGCTTGCAGGGCTGATACTGCACCGCAGCATGAAAAGCCACCCATGGCGCGGCCTTTGCGCCACAAAAGACCCGGCGTCGCGCCGCGAACGTGCCGCCGGGCCTCGCCCTTCGATGGTGCCGTCAGTCCGGCCTATCGGTCCAGACCGTGATCATCGTTGCGAGACGCAGCAGCCAGGTCACCACCGGCAGGCCGATCCCCCAGAAGATCACCAGCGCCGTCACCTGGCCCGAGGCGCCCAGCCAGGCGAATACCAGCGCCACCAGGGCGTACACCATCGCCGCAAGCGACAGGATCTTGTCCGTGGCGATCCCCCAGCCCGCGCCCATGACCGGCAACCGGTCGAGCGTCGCGCAATCCATCATCCGGGGCGCCGCGTAAAGGACCATTGAGCAAGCCGCCATAGCCCCCACCAGGACCAGAACCACATCCGCTTCGCGGCCGTGAAACAAAGCCCAAGCCAACGCCGCCGCGGCCACCGCGTGCAAGGCCAGGACTGGCCCCAAACCCGCATGCGACGCCAGCGGCCGCTCTTGCACATGGGTGAGGATCGCAAGGGCCTGGTGCACGACAGTGCTGGCGACCGCGGCCAGAACCAGCGGCGGAACGGACGGGTCGGATACGCGCGATGCGGCCTCTGCGGACCAGCCGTAGACCAACAGCAGAACGATCTTCGGCAGGAGATACCGCAGCTTCGGCAACGGGGTTCGGGAGGCAGCGTGCAGCAGGAGTTCCACGCTGCCCCGGCAGATTGACGAAAGTTTGTCACCGCTTTGACTTTTCATCGCGCGCCGACCGGTGCAGTCTGCCGCCACAGCAAGGGGACAGGACATGACGGACACGATGATTGGCGTGATCGGCGGATCGGGCATCTACGACATCGAGGGGCTCGACGGCCCCGAATGGATCACCGTCACCGGCCCCTGGGGCGCGCCGTCGGACCAGATCCTCACGGGAAGCCTTGGCGGGGTCAGGATGGCCTTCCTGCCGCGGCACGGACGCGGCCACGTGCACAGCCCGACGACCGTGCCCTACCGCGCCAATATCGACGCGCTGAAACGGCTTGGGGTGACGGATGTGATCAGCGTTTCGGCCTGCGGGTCGTTCCGCGAAGAGATGGCGCCGGGCGATTTCGTGGTGGTGGACCAGTTCATCGACCGCACCTTCGCCCGCGAGAAGTCCTTTTTCGGCACCGGCTGCGTCGCGCATGTGTCGGTCGCCCACCCGACCTGCCCGCGTCTGGGCACGGCTTGCGCCACCGCGGCGCGCGACGCCGGTATTACCGTGCACGAGGGCGGCACCTACCTGGCCATGGAAGGCCCGCAGTTCAGCACGCTGGCGGAATCGAAGATGTACCGCGAAAGCTGGGGCGCGGATGTGATCGGCATGACCAACATGCCCGAGGCCAAGCTCGCCCGCGAGGCGGAGCTTTGCTATGCCTCGGTCGCGATGATCACCGATTTCGACAGCTGGCACCCGGATCACGGAGAGGTCGATGTCACGCAGATCATCGCCACGCTCATGGGCAATGCCGACAAGGGGCGGGATCTCGTCGCGCGCTTGCCCGCGCTCCTCGGCCCCGACCGGGGGCCCTGCCCTCACGGCTGCGACCGGGCGCTGGAGTTTGCCATCCTGACCCAGCCGCCGCACCGCGACCCGGAGCTCGTGGCGAAACTCGACGCCGTGGCGGGGCGCATGCTGGGGGCCTCGGCATGAAGACCGTCCGCGACTATATCCGCACCATCGTCGATTTCCCGCACGAAGGGATCATGTTCCGCGACGTGACCACGCTTTTCGCCGATCCGCGCGGATTCCGCATGGCCATCGACCAGCTGCTGCACCCTTACGCCGGTGTGCGCTTCGACAAGGTCGTGGGGCTCGAGGCGCGCGGGTTCATCCTCGGCGGTGCCGTGGCGCACCAGCTCTCGGCCGGCTTCGTGCCGATCCGCAAGAAGGGCAAGCTGCCCGGCAAGGTGATCTCCGAGGAATACACGCTGGAATACGGGTCGGCCGTGGTCGAGGTGCATGACGACGCGATCCAGCCCGGTGAACGCATCCTCGTGGTCGACGACCTTCTGGCCACCGGCGGCACCGCCGAGGCGGGGATCAAGCTGGTCGAACGGCTGGGCGGCGAGATCATCGGCTGCGCCTTCATCGTCGACCTGCCGGAGCTTGGCGGTCGCAGGAAACTCGAGGCGCTCGGGATGGACGTGCATGCGCTCTGCGCCTTCGAGGGCGCCTGAGGCGGGCGGTCCGCCAAAAGAGATTTTTGCCTCCGGCGGGAGTTTATCGGCAAGATGAAGCAGGATCGCAGCGCCCCTGCTTCATCTTGCACCGCGCGTTTTGCAGGGCAAAACGCGCGGGTAAACCTCCGGGGGAGTCCGCGCGCCTCGCGCGGACGGGGGCAGAGCCCCCAATTCCCGTCGCAGTTTGCGCGGCGTCAGACCTGGAAGACGTCCGCCCAGTCCGGATGCCGGCGGCGCTGCGCGTTCACGAAGGGGCAGAGCGGCACGATCTTGAATCCTTCGGCGCGGGCGTCGGCCACCAGCCTTTCGACCAGCGCCTGGCCCGCACCGCTGCCGCGCAGGGCGTCGGGGACACCGGTGTGATCGGCGATCACCAGCGTCGGCGAGGTGACGGAATAGGTCAGCTCCGCCTCTGCCCCGGCCTGCCGGATCACATAGCGCCCGCGCGATCCCTCGACCTCTCGGGCGATGTCGAACTCAGACAATGGTTGCCTCCGTGGCGGCGCGCAGTTCGTCCTCGGTCACGCCCTCCGCCGTCTCCACGATCTTCAGCCCGCCTTCGACCACGTCGAGCACGCCGAGGTTGGTGATGATCCGATCGACCACCCCGGTGCCGGTGAGCGGCAGGGTGCATTCCTTCAGGAGCTTGCTTTCACCGGCCTTGTTGGTGTGGTCCATGACCACCACGACGCGCTGCACGCCGGCGACGAGGTCCATGGCACCGCCCATGCCCTTCACCAGCTTGCCGGGGATCATCCAGTTCGCCAGATCGCCGTTCTCGGCCACTTCCATGGCCCCCAGGATCGCCATGGCGATCTTGCCGCCGCGGATCATGCCGAAGCTGGTCGCGCTGTCGAAATAGGAGGTGTGCGGCAGTTCGGTGATGGTCTGCTTGCCGGCGTTGATGAGGTCCGGATCCTCTTCGCCCTCGAACGGAAACGGCCCCATGCCCAGCATGCCGTTTTCCGACTGCAGGGTCACCTCGACCCCGTCGGGGATGTAGTTCGACACCAGCGTCGGGATGCCGATGCCGAGGTTCACATAGGTGCCGTCTTCAAGTTCCCGCGCCGCGCGGGCGGCCATCTGGTTGCGGTCCCAAGCCATCATGCGTTCTCCCGGCTGCGCGTGGTCGTTTTCTCGATGCGTTTCTCGTGCTGGCCCTGGATCAGCCGGTGCACATAGACGCCCGGCAGGTGGATCTTGTCGGGGTCCAGCTCTCCGGGCTGCACGATCTCCTCGACCTCGACGACGCAGACCTTGCCGCACATGGCCGCTGGCGGGTTGAAGTTGCGGGCGGTCTTGTTGAACACGAGGTTGCCGGTGGTGTCGGCCTTCCACGCCTTGACGATCGACAGATCGGCAAAGATGCCTTTTTCCAGAATGTAGTGCTCTTCAGCGCCTTCGGGACCGGTGGGGAAGGTCTTGACCTCCTTGCCCTCGCCGATCTGGGTGCCGTAGCCGGTTTTCGTGTAGAAGCCCGGGATGCCCGCACCACCGGCGCGCATGCGCTCGGCCAGGGTGCCCTGCGGGTTGAATTCGAGCTCCAGCTCTCCACTGAGATACTGGCGCATGAACTCGGCATTCTCGCCCACGTAGGAGCTTATCATCTTCTTGACCTGCTTGGTCTGCAGCAGGATGCCGATGCCGAAATCATCCACGCCCGCGTTGTTCGAGGCAAAGGTCAGGTCCTTGGTGCCGGCCTCCTTGATGGCCTGGAGCAGCAGTTCGGGAATACCGCAGAGACCGAAGCCGCCGGAGGCGATGAACATGCCGTCGAACAGCAGCCCGTCGAGGGCTTCCGCCGCCGAGCCGTATACTTTCTTCATGGAAACGCTCCTTGCTGATTGCCCGAGTTGTGGCGCGCAAGGAGCGATAAGTCAACGCGGATGCCGCAGCGCAGCGCGCCCTCAGATCAGCCGGACCTGGGTGCCGACCGGGGCCAGGGCGAACAGCTCTTCGATCTTCTCGTTGTAAAGCCCGATGCAGCCGTCCGACGACGGCCGTCCGATCTTGCGCGTGTCATGGGTGCCGTGAATGAGGTAGGCCGGCCAGCTGAGGTAAAGCGCGTGGCTGCCCAGCGGGTTGTCGGGCGCGCCGCCTTCGACCGGGCGCCAGTCGGGGAAGCGTTCCATCTGGCTGGCCGTGGGCGTCCAGGAGGGGCCGACCTTCTTGCGCACGATCTCCGTGTAGCCGCGCTTGGTCAACTCGTCGGTCTTGGGGACCGAGGTGGGGTAGATGCGGTAATCGCTGCCGTCGGCGTTCCAGTAATGCAGCGCGCGGCTGGCGGTGTCGCAGACGATGGCGCCCTTGCCGAGGCTGTCGAAATGGTCCTGCCAGTTCTGCGAGACGAAGCTCGAAATGTTCGAGCGGACCACCGCCGGTTCGGCCCGCACAAGCGCGGGGGCCGCCAGCGTCGCGGCAGCGGAGTGCAGGAAAACGCGGCGGGTGAAGGAGGTCTTGGTCATCTGGGCACCTGTGCTCTGCTCTGTTTGGCAGCAAGGTGCCCCGACCGGCCCGGAGAGGCCAGTCACTTATTCTTGAATTCTTATGTGTTTATGTGATGAGCGCGGGCATGCGCCCGGTCATTCGTCGTTTTTCGCTGCGGCCTTCCTGGCCGGCGCCTTCTTCGCGGCGGGTTTCTTCGCAGCCGGTTTTTTCGCGGCGGCTTTCTTCTTGGGGGCCTTCTTGCCGGATTTCGCAGCCTTCTCGGCGATCAGCGCGACCGCCATTTCCATGGTCACGTCGTCCGGGTTCGTGTCCTTCGGCAGGGTCGCGTTGACCTTGTCCCATTTCACGTAGGGACCATAGCGGCCTTCCATCACGTTCACGGCACCGCCGCCATCGGGATGCTCGCCCAGCTCCTTCAGCGCCTTGGCCGCCGCCCTGCCCCGTCCGCCGGGATTGGCGCGCTTTTCGGCCAGAAGCTCCACCGCGCGGTTCATGCCGATCTCGAACACGTCCTGCGGGTCCTTGAGGTTGGCATAGACCGGCTTCGACTCGTCGGGCAGCTGGTGCATGATGTAAGGACCGAAACGGCCGAAGTTCGTCTTCACCTCGCCGCCGTCGGGATGCATGCCGATGTGCCGCGGCAGGCTGAGCAGGGTCAGCGCCTTTTCCAGCGTCATGTCCTCGGCCTGCCAGCCTTTCGGCAGGCTGGCGCGCTTGGGCTTCTTGTTCTCCTCGGTCGCCTCGCCGCGCTGCACGTAAGGCCCGAACCGGCCGGTGCGCAGGGAAATCTCGTCGCCCTGGTCCTCGCCCAGAACGCGATCCTCGGCTTCGGCGGCGTCGCCGCCGATGGGCCGGGTGTAGCGGCATTCGGGATAGTTGCCGCATCCGACGAACCCGCCGGTCCGCGAGGTCTTGAGGTGCAGCCGGCCCTCGCCGCAAAGCGGGCAGATGCGCGGATCGGACCCGTCCTCGCGCGGCGGATAGAGCTGCGGCGCCAGCGCGTCGTCCAGCACGTCGAGCACTTCGGCGATGCGCAGGTCCGAGGTTTCGGCGATGGCGGCGGAGAAATCGCGCCAGAACCGGCCGAGCAGGTCCTTGTAGTCCTTGGACCCGGCGCTCACGTCGTCAAGCTCGTCCTCGAGCGCCGCGGTGAAATCGTACTCGATGTAACGCTTGAAGAAGTTCAGCAGGAAGATCGTGACGATCCGGCCCTTGTCCTCGGGAAACAGGCGGTTCTTGTCCTTGCGGACATATTCGCGGTCCTGGATCGTGGTGATGACGCTGGCATAGGTCGAGGGGCGGCCGATGCCCAGCTCTTCCATCTTCTTGACGAGCGTCGCCTCGGTGTAGCGCGGCGGCGGCTGGGTGTGGGACTGCGTGGCAAGCACGGCGGCATTGTCCGACAGCACGGCGGCGGCGCTGTCCTTGGCCTCAACCACGTCGTCGCCGCGGGTCGCGGCCTTCTCGTACTCGGCGCGCAGCCCGGTCTTGCCGAACTTCGCCGGCTCGCCCTCGCTGATCTGCGGCAGGCGCTTGTCATCCTCGTCCAGCGGCTCGTCGCGGCCTTCTTCGTAGATCTTTAGGAATCCGTCGAAGAGCACAACCTGGCCGGTGGCGCGCAGCCCGACCTGGCCGTCACGGCTGCCGATCTCGACCGTGGTGCGTTCCAGCCGCGCCGCCTCCATCTGGCAGGCCAGCGTGCGCTTCCAGATCAGATCGTAGAGCTTGCGCTGATCCGCATCGCGCAGCTTCAGCGCCTCGGCATCCTTGGCCATGTCGGTGGGGCGGATGCATTCATGCGCTTCCTGCGCGTTCTTGGCCTTGTTCTTGTAGATACGCGGACTGGAGGGCACGTATCTGTCGCCGTACCGGTCCTTGATCGCGGCGCGGGCCTCCTGCACGGCTTCGGGGGCCATGTCGATGCCGTCGGTCCGCATGTAGGTGATGTGCCCGGCCTCGTAGAGCCGCTGCGCCGTGGACATGCAGATCTTGGCGCCCATGCCGAACTTGCGGCTGGCCTCCTGCTGCAGGGTCGATGTCATGAAAGGCGCCGAGGGGTTGCGGCTCGCGGGCTTTGCCTCGACGCTGGTGACCGTCAGATCGCGGCTGGTGACCGCCTGCACGGCAAGATCGGCCTGGGTGCGGTTTTCCAGGTCGAAGCGGTCGAGCTTCTTGCCCGCCAGCATCGTCAGACGTGCCTCGTATTCCTGGCCGCGCGGCGTCGCGAACTGCGCCTTGACCTGCCAGTATTCACGGGGATCGAACGCCTCGATCTCCATCTCGCGCTCGACGATGAGCCGCAGGCAGACCGATTGCACGCGGCCGGCCGACTTGGCCCCAGGCAGTTTGCGCCACAGGACCGGGCTGAGGTTGAAACCGACCAGGTAATCGAGCGCACGGCGCGCGAGATAGGCTTCGACCAGCGGCGCGTCGATGTCGCGCGGATTGGCCATCGCCTCGGTCACCGCCTGCTTGGTGATGGCGTTGAAAGTCACGCGGCTGACTTCGGTATCCTTCTTGATCGACCGGCGCTTGGTCAGCGCCTCTTTCAGGTGCCAGCTGATCGCCTCGCCCTCGCGGTCGGGGTCGGTGGCGAGGATCAGGGCGTTGTCGGATTTAAGCGCCTCGGCGATGGCCGAAACGTGCTTGCGACTGTCGTTGGCGATCTCCCAGGTCATGTCGAATCCGTTCTCGGTATCGACGGATCCGTCCTTGGGCGGCAGGTCGCGGACGTGACCGTAGGATGCCAGAACCGTGTAGCCCGCGCCCAGATACTTGTTGATTGTCTTGGCTTTGGCCGGGGATTCGACAACGACGACTGGCATGAAAACGGACCCTTTCGAGGCTGGCTACAAGGCGCGTATGGCGCTCAGCCATGTGGGGTGCAAGGGGGAATTGTCAATCACACCGGCCCATGATGCCCCGGTGCCAAGGTCTGGCCGCGGGGCTGACGCGCCGCCGCCGGCGGCCGCGTCGGGCCGGCATTCCAGGCCGTAACGCGGGTCGTGGCAGGCGGGTCTCCGCGCCTGAAATGGCCAAGGATCGGCATGGCTGCGGCCGTGCCGACAGCGGCGCGGGCGGCGCCGCCGCGCGCGCCGGACCGGGCACCGGGGCCCGGCGTCAGGAGAGTTTCGCCAGCAACCCTCCGGGCTGCCGCGCGATCCGGCCCTCGAGCTCCAGGTCGACCAGGGCAGAGCCGAGTTGCTCGGGCGCGGCGGCGATGTCGCGGATCAGCTGATCTTCCGCCAGGGGCGACGGCCCGAGCCGCGCAAGGATCTGGCGGTGCAGGTCGAAGGTTTCGGCTGGACTGCGGCGGTCCCGTGCGGGCTGGGCGTTCGGGACGGGCTGGCCGGTCCGGACGGGCGCGACGCTGGCGGGCGGCGGCAGATCCAGCGCCGGTTGCGTCCCGGTGGCGGCTGGCGCGCGGTCGGGCAGCGATTCCAGCACATCCTCGGCGTTGCGGACCAGCCGCGCGCCGTCGCGCAAGAGCATGTTGCAGCCCGCGGCGCGCGAATCGAACGGATGTCCGGGCACCGCCAGGACCTCGCGCCCCTGGTCGAGCGCGCAGCGGGCAGTAATGAGCGAGCCGGATTTCGGCGCCGCCTCGACCACCACGACCGCTTGCGCGAGGCCCGAGATCAGGCGGTTGCGCGCCGGAAAGTGCCGTGCCTGCGGCGCAAGCCCCATGGGCTGTTCGCTGAGCCGCAGACCGCCTGCATGCACGATGTCCTCGGCCAGCCGGGAATTTTCCGAAGGATATAACACGTCCACCCCGCCGCCCATGACCGCCAGCGTCCCGGTGCCAAGACTGGCGCCATGGGCCGCGGCGTCGATTCCGCGCGCGAGGCCCGAGACAACGATGCATCCCGCCTCTCCCAACCCGCGGGCCAGTGCTTTCGCCATGCGCAGCCCCAGCGACGAGGCGTTGCGCGCGCCGACAAGCGCCACCATCGGACGCGACGCCACGCTTGCATCGCCGATCGCCCAGAGCAGTGGCGGCGCATCCTCGAGGTCGAGCAGCGCGGCGGGATAGTCCGGGTCACCGCGGCAGAGCAGCCGCGCGCGGGCCTGCCGGCCGGCCTTGAGTTCGGCGGCGACGACGCCTTCGGGGCAGATTTCATAGCCCGAGACGCCCGCGGCGGCGGCAATATCCGGCAAGGCCGCGAGTGCCGCGGCGGCGCTGCCGTGTGCGGCCATCAGGCGGTAGAAGGTGGAAATGCCGACGCGGCGCGAGCGCAAGAGACGAAGCCAGTCGAACCGTATGTCTTCCGAGGTGGGTGGGAGTAGGGGGTGAGTGGAAGATTGGTTATCCGCGGTCATCCTGACTCCGTCGCTTGCCCACCCTGCATAGGACATTTCCGGTTAACGAGAGGTGAACGGAACAACAGAAAGACAGGCCTTTCCGCGGGCCGCGTTTTTCTCGAGAAAAACGAACCGGACATCTCGAGATGTCCGGCCCGCCAGGTTCCGGCGGTGGTGCGCGTCGTTTTCCTCGAGGAAAACGGTCCGGAATTCTCGGGAATTCCGGCGCCGCCGCGTTCACCCGGCCTGCGCGCCGCCCACCGTGAGCCCGCCGATCATCACCGACGGCTGGCCCACGCCCACCGGCACCCACTGGCCCTGCTTGCCGCAGTTGCCCATGCCCGGATCCAGCGCCATGTCGTTGCCCAGCGCGCGGATCTGCTGCAGCGCCGTGGCGCCGTCGCCGATCAGCGTGGCCCCCTTGACCGCGTGGCCCACCTTGCCGTCCTTCACGCGGTAGGCCTCGGTGCAGGAAAAGACGAACTTGCCGTTGGTGATGTCGACCTGGCCGCCGCCGAAGCCCACGGCGTAGATCCCGTCCTTGAGCTCGGCCAACATGTCCTTGGGATCGGCGTCGCCGCCGAGCATGTAGGTGTTGGTCATGCGCGGCATCGGCGCATGGGCGTGGCTCTGCCGCCGCCCGTTGCCGGTCGGGGCCACGCCCATCAGCCGCGCATTCTGGCGGTCCTGCATGTAGCCCACGAGGATGCCGTCCTCGATCAGCACGTTCTTGCCCGAGGGCGTGCCCTCGTCGTCGACGGTGATCGACCCGCGCCGGTCGGGGATCGTGCCGTCGTCCAGAACCGTCACGCCGGGCGCCGCCACACGCTGCCCCATCAGCCCGGCAAAGGCCGAGGCGCCCTTGCGGTTGAAATCACCCTCGAGCCCGTGACCCACCGCCTCGTGCAGCAGGATGCCGGGCCAGCCCGGACCCAGCACGATGTCCATGACGCCCGCCGGCGCGGGTTCGGCGCGCAGGTTCACCAGCGCGATGCGCAGCGCCTCGCGCGCCTTGCCCTGCCAGTCCTCGGGCGTCAGCAGCCCGTCAAGCGCGACCCGACCGCCTCCGCCGGCGGAGCCCGATTCGCGGCGGCCGTCCTCTTCGACGATGACCGAGACGTTCACCCGGGTCATCGGCCGCACGTCGGTGACCAGCGTATCATCGGCGCGCAGGATGGCGACCTCCTGCAGCGAGGCCGCGATGGAGGCGGTGACCTGCACCACGCGCGGATCAAGGTCGCGGCAGAAGGCGTCGATCTCGCGCAGGGTGTCGATCTTGACCGCAAAGGCCTGCCCGGCGATGGGGTCGGCATCGGTATAGAGCGTGCGGTTGGTGCGCGCCGGGGCGTCGGCCAGCACGCCGCCGCCGTCGCCCACCGCCAGCCGCGCCGTCTGCGCCGCGCGCCGCAGGGCAGATTCGCTCAGATCGGTGGAATGGGCGTATCCGGCCACCTCTCCGCGCACGGCGCGCAGGCCGAATCCTTCGGATGCGTCGTAATTTGCCGTCTTCACCCGGCCGTCGTCCAGCAGCAGCCCCTCGGACCGCCGGCGTTCGAGGAACAGCTCGCCATCATCCGCGCCTGCAAGGGTTTCACGCAGGATAGCAAGGCTTTGACCGCGGTCGAGCGCGGTCTCGAACGGGCGGAAGGGGGTGTCGGTCATGAAGGAGGGGCCTCATACTTTTGGAGGGCAAGCGTCCGTTTGCCGCAAGCAATAATCTTTATCTGCCTCGCAGAATATGGTTTTAAGCGACAGCAACTCAATGGGGCACCGCGTCCGCGCACCACAGAACCGGCCTGCGCCGCCCCGACCGCCGACAGAACAACCGCAACCGATCAGGGTGACACATGCGACTTAAAACGATGCTGACGGGCCTTTCGGGCGCCCTCGCCGCCACTCCCGCGCTGGCACAGGACGGGCTCGAGATCATCGGTCGTCCGACCGACGGCGCCATGGGCTTTCAGCCCGCGGTGACGGAACTGGCCCGCGACATTCACTGGCTCGACGGGATGGTGAACATCATCATCTTCGCCATCACAGCCTTTGTGGTGGCGCTGCTGGGCTGGTGCATCGTGCGCTACAACCAGAAGGCCAACAAGACGCCCGCGTCCTTCACCCACAATTCGCCCGTCGAAGTGGCCTGGACGGTGATCCCGATCGTCATCCTGGTCTTCATCGGCGCCTTCTCCCTGCCCGTGCTGTTCAAGCAGCAGGAGATCCCGACCGCCGACGTGACCATCAAGGCGACCGGTTACCAGTGGTACTGGGGCTATGAATATGTCGATCACGATTTCGCCTTCGACAGCTACATGATCGGTTCGCCCGCCACCGGCGGCGAGAACCGCAAGACCGACGAGGTCGTGGCGCAGCTCGAAGAGGCCGGCTATTCCGAGGACGAATGGCTGCTGGCCACCGACACCGCCGTGGTCGTGCCGGTGAACAAGACCGTGGTGATCCAGGTGACCGGCGGAGACGTGATCCACAGCTGGACCATCCCCGCCTTCGGCGTGAAGCAGGACGGTGTGCCGGGCCGCCTCGCTCAGCTCTGGTTCAAGGCCGAGCGGGAAGGCGTCTACTTCGGCCAGTGCTCCGAGCTCTGCGGCCAGGCGCATGCCTACATGCCGATCACCGTCAAGGTGGTGAGCGAAGAGGAATACGAGCAATGGCTCGAGGGGGCGATCGAGGAATACGCCGGCACCCCGCAAAGCTACGACGTCGCGTCGCGCTGACACCGACGCCGATCTGAAACGCGGGGGCGCAGCGATGCGGCCCCGTCGACTGACCAAGGACCGACCATGACCGACGCAAGCATTCAGCAGGCAGGATTCGACGGCGAGGCGCAGTTCGGCGACTACTTCGCCCTGCTCAAGCCGCGGGTCATGACGCTTGTGGTCTTCACGGCGCTGGTCGGTCTGCTGGCGGCGCCGGGCGCCGTGCATCCCTTCGTCGCCTTCTGCGCGATTCTCTTCATCGCCGTCGGCGGCGGCGCCTCGGGGGCGCTGAACATGTGGTGGGATGCGGATATCGACGCAGTGATGACCCGCACCCGCCGCCGCCCGATTCCCTCGGGCCGGGTCACCGGCGACGAGGCGCTGGCCATCGGCCTGTTCCTGTCGGGCTTCTCGGTTGTCTTCCTCGGTCTTGCGACCAACTGGGTCGCTGGCGGGCTTCTGGCCTTCACGATCTTCTTCTACGTGGCGATCTACACCATGTGGCTGAAGCGCTGGACCCCGCAGAACATCGTCATCGGCGGCGCCGCGGGCGCTTTCCCCCCGATGATCGGCTGGGCGGCGGCAACCGGCGGCATCTCGGTCGAGTCGGTTCTGATGTTCTGCCTGACCTTCATGTGGACCCCGCCGCATTTCTGGGCGCTGGCGCTTTTCATGCGCAAGGATTACGACCATGCGGGCGTGCCGATGCTGACCGTGACCCACGGCCGCCGGTCGACCCGCAACCACATCCTGGTCTACACGCTGCTGCTGGCCGCACTGGCCATCGCCACCGCCTTCACCTCGGTCGGCGGGCCGATCTATCTGGTCGTGGCGCTGGTTCTGAACGTGCTCTTCGTCAAGGGGGCCGTCGACATCTGGCGCCGCGATGAGGACGCCTCCGAGGCAGACAACTTCAAGGCCGAGAAAGCCTTTTTCAAGCTGTCCCTGCTCTACCTCTTTGCACACTTCGGCGCGATCCTGATCGAAGCGGCGCTGACGCGGCTGGGCTTTGCCGGCCTCGGGCTGGGAGTCTGGGCATGAGCCTTGGCCGCACACACGAGATTCACAAGCGCCGGTTCGGACGCAACCTGGGCGTGGGCCTGATCCTCGTCGGGTTCATCGCGATCATCTTCGGCCTCACGGTCGTGAAGGTGACGCGGGGCGATTACGAACCCGTGCGCGCATCCGTATCGGAGAGCAACTGATGGCGATGGATCCCAAGACCAAGACCGTTGTGCAGCTTGCCAGCGTCGTCGTGACCATGGGCGCTTTGGCCTGGGCCTCGGTCCCGTTCTACGACTGGTTCTGCCGCGTGACCGGCTTTGGCGGCGTCACGCAGGTGGCGGAAACCGGCAGCGACACCGTGCTCGACCGCGAGATCACCGTGCGCTTCGACGGCAATGTCGAAAAGGGCATGGCCTGGGAATTCAAGCCCATGGAACGTACCATGACCATGAAGATCGGCGAGGACGGGCTGGCCTTCTTTGAGGCCTACAACCCCACCGACAAGCCGAT
This sequence comes from Thalassococcus profundi, assembly GCF_003344785.1. Taxonomy (GTDB): domain Bacteria; phylum Pseudomonadota; class Alphaproteobacteria; order Rhodobacterales; family Rhodobacteraceae; genus Puniceibacterium; species Puniceibacterium profundi. The sequence continues at coordinate 83,186 of NZ_QPMK01000012.1, forward strand.
CGCGGGACAGGCCTCTTACAACGTCACCCCCTACGAGGCGGGCGGCTTTTTCAACAAGGTCCAGTGCTTCTGCTTCACCGAGCAGGTGCTGATGCCTGGCGAACGGGTCGAGATGCCGGTGAACTTCTTCGTCGATCCCGAGATCGCCACCGACCGCGACGCCAAGTACATCAAGGAGATCACGCTCTCCTACACCTTCTACGAGATCGACCTGCCCGAGGACGCGCAGGCCGCTCTTGACACCGACACGGACACCTCCGTCAACTAACGCCTATCCAACGAGGGACCAAAGATGGCGCATGCAAAGAACCACGACTACCACATTCTGAACCCCTCCATCTGGCCCCTGCTGGGGGCGCTGGCCGGGTTCGTCATGCTTTTCGGCGCGGTGCTGTTCTTCCACGGCAGCGGGCCGTGGATGCTGCTAATCGGCTTCGTGGGCACGCTTTACGTGATGTTCGGCTGGTGGGCCGAAGTGGTGAACGAAAGCCAGGTGGGCGATCACACGCCGGTGGTGCAGATCGGGCTGAAGTACGGCTTCATCCTCTTCATCATGTCCGAGGTGATGTTCTTCTTCGCCTGGTTCTGGAGCTTCTTCAAACATGCGCTCTACCCCATGGGCCCGGACAGCCCAGCGATCGACGGCGTCTGGCCGCCGGCGGGGATCGAGACCTTCGACCCCTGGCACCTGCCGCTGATCAACACGCTGATCCTGCTCTGCTCGGGGGCTGCGGCAACCTGGGCGCACCACGCGCTGGTGCACGAGAACAACCGCCGCGACATGAAGAACGGCCTGATCCTCGCGATCCTGCTGGGCGTGCTCTTCACCGGCTTCCAGGCCTATGAATACAGCCACGCGGCCTTCGGCTTTTCCGGCAACATCTACGGCGCCAACTTCTTCATGGCGACGGGCTTTCACGGCGCGCATGTGATCATCGGCACGATCTTCCTGCTGGTCTGCCTGCTGCGCCTGATGCGCGGGCACTTCACCCCGAACAAGCACGTCGGCTTCGAGGCCGCGGCGTGGTACTGGCACTTCGTCGACGTGGTGTGGCTGTTCCTCTTCGCTGCGGTCTATGTCTGGGGCGGCTGAGGCTTCTCAGGTCCAAATTTCGCAAACGCCCGCTTCATGGCGGGCGTTTTGCATTTCGGGGGCTCTGCCCCCGTCGCGGCAGGCCGCGACTCCCCCGAGGGTTATTGAAAACCGGAGAAGCGCAAGCGCGCCGCGCGGTGTGAGGCGACAGCGCATTTGAGTTGAAGACTGGTGCGCTGCCGGGCTAAGGCAGGCGCGCATCCGCAACACGGGACCCGCTGATGGTGAAACGCATTCTGGCACCCTTGATCTTCGGCCTCGCCGGCATCGCGATCCTGCTGTGGCTCGGCTTCTGGCAGCTGGACCGGCTGGCGTGGAAAGAAGGCGTGCTGGCCGAGATCGAGGCGCGCATCGGCGGCTCGCCAGAGCCCCTGCCGGTGCTGGTCGACCCGGAGGCGCAGCGGTATCAGCCCGTCGTGCTCGACGGCGTGATCGGCGACGAGGTGCTGCGGGTGCTGGTGTCGCAAAAGGTGGTGGGCGCGGGGTACCGGCTGATCTCGGCCTTCGACACCGGCGGCCGGCGGGTGCTTCTGGACCGCGGCTTCGTTCCGGTGGCCGAAGGAGAGGCCGGTTATCCCGGCGGACCGGCGCAGGTCACCGGCAACCTGCACTGGCCCGACGACCGCAATTCCTCGACCCCCGAGAACGACATCGCCGGCAACACCTGGTTCTCCCGCGATATCGGCGCCATGGCCGAGGCGCTGCAGACCGAACCGCTGCTGGTCGTGGCGCGCGAGGTCAACCCCGGCGATGCCCGCATCGATCCCCTGCCGGTGGACACCAGTGGTATTCCCAACGATCATCTGCAATACGCGATCACCTGGTTCTCGCTGGCCCTGGTCTGGGCGGTGATGACCGGCGCGCTGATCTGGCGCCAGCGATCCGCGAAGGAAAGACACGAGACATGAAGTACATCTCGACCCGGGGACGTGCCCCGGCGCTGACATTCGAAGAGGCGATGCTGTCCGGGCTGGCGCGCGACGGCGGGCTTTACGTGCCCGAAGAGGTGCCGGTGATGACCCCCGGCGACATCCGCGCGCTGCACGGGCTGAGCTACGAAGAGGTCGCGTTCCGGGTGATGCGGCCCTTTGTCGGCGACGGCTTCACCGACGAGGTATTCGCCGATCTCATCGCCAAGAGCTATGCCGGTTTCGGCCACGGCGCCCGCGCCCCGCTGGTGCAGCTGGCGCCGGGGCATTTCCTGCTGGAGCTGTTCCACGGGCCGACGCTGGCCTTCAAGGACTTCGCCATGCAGCTGATCGGGCAGCTCTTCGAAGAGGCGCTGACCCGGCGCGGCGAGCGGGTGACCATCGTCGGTGCGACCTCGGGCGACACCGGGTCGGCGGCCATCGAGGCGTTCCGGGGGCTCGACGCGGTCGATGTCTTCATCCTCTACCCGCATGGCCGCGTCAGCGAGGTGCAGCGGCGCCAGATGACCACGCCGGTCGAAGAGAACGTGCACGCGGTCGCCATGGACGGACATTTCGACGACTGCCAGGCGCGGCTCAAGGACATGTTCAACGATTTCGACTTCCGCGACGGCGTGCGGCTAGCGGGCGTCAACAGCATCAACTGGGCCCGGGTGCTGGCGCAGGTGGTCTACTACTTCTCCTCCGCGGCGAGCCTCGGCGCGCCCGAGCGCAAGGTCAGCTTCACCGTGCCCACGGGCAATTTCGGCGACATTTTCGCGGGCTACATCGCCAAGAAGATGGGGCTGCCCATCGACAGGCTGGTGGTGGCAACCAACCAGAACGACATCCTGCACCGCTGCCTGAGCACCGGCGATTATCGCATGGACGAGGTCACGCCCTCGATCAGCCCGTCGATGGACATCCAGGTGAGCTCCAACTTCGAACGGGCGCTGTTCGACGCCTACGGGCGCGATGGCACGCCGGTGGCGCAGCTGATGGACGAACTCAAGAGCGGCGGCTTCCACGTCAGCCAGGGCGCGCTCGAAGCCCTGCGCGAACATTTCACCTCCGGCCGCGCCAGCGAGGCCGAGACCATGGCGACGATCACGTCGGCCCATGCGACCATGGGCGAACTGCTCTGCCCACATTCCGCCATCGGCGTGAAGGTCGCCGAGGAACAGCGCGACCCGGGCGTACCGATGATCACCCTCGCCACCGCCCATCCGGCGAAATTCCCCGACGCCGTGGAAGAGGCCAGCGGCCTCCGTCCGCCCCTGCCCGAACGCATGGCCGACCTTTTCGACCGGCCCGAGCGCGTGACCCGCGCCCGCAACGACCTTGCCGACCTCAAGACCCTGATCCAGGAGCGTATTCCCTCGTGACCGTGAACCTCACCACCTTGCCCAACGGCTTTCGCATCGTCACCGAACACATGCCGGGGCTGCAATCCGCCTCCATCGGTATCTGGGTGACCGCCGGCGGGCGGCATGAACGGCCCGAACAGAACGGCATCGCGCATTTCCTCGAACACATGGCGTTCAAGGGCACCAGGACCCGCAGCGCGCTGCAGATCGCCGAGGCGATCGAGGACGTCGGCGGCTACATCAACGCCTACACCAGCCGCGAGGTCACCGCCTACTACGCCCGCGTGCTCGAAGCCGATACCAGCCTCGCCCTCGACGTGATCGGCGACATCCTGATGAACCCGGTCTTCGACCCGCGCGAGATCGAGACCGAGCGCGGCGTGATCCTGCAGGAGATCGGCCAGGCGCTCGACACGCCCGACGACGTGATCTTCGACTGGCTGCAGGAAAAGGCCTATCCCGACCAGCCCATCGGCCGGACGATCCTGGGCGAGGCGGAGAACGTGAATCGCTTTACCGCCGAAGATCTGGCCGGCTTCGTGCGCGAACACTACGGCCCGGACCAGATGATCCTGTCGGCGGCCGGCGCGGTGGACCATGACGCGCTGGTGAAACAGGCCGAGGCGCTGTTCGGCGGGCTGGCGCCGCGCGATGCCGATGGCGTGGACCCCGCACGCTTTGCCGGCGGCGAAAGCCGCAACGAGAAGAAGCTGGAACAGGCGCATTTCGCGCTGGCCTTCGAGAGCCCTGGCTACCGCGACGAGGATTTCTACACGGCGCAGGTCTATTCCATCGCCCTTGGCGGCGGCATGTCCAGCCGACTGTTCCAGGAGGTGCGCGAAAAACGCGGCCTCTGCTACACGATCTTCGCCCAGACCGGCGCCTATGCGGACACTGGCATGACGACGATCTACGCGGGCACCAGCGCCGGCGAATTGCGCGACCTCGCCCATATCACCGTGGACGAGATGAAGCGCGCCGCCAGCGACATGAGCCCCGAGGAAGTCGCCCGCGCCCGCGCGCAGATGAAGGCCGGGCTGCTGATGGGGCTCGAAAGCCCGTCGAGCCGCGCCGAACGGCTGGCGCGGCTGATGCAGATCTGGGGCGAGGTGCCGCCGATCGAGTCCACGGTCGAGAAGATCGACAACGTCACCACCGGCGACGTGCGCAGCTTTGCGATGCGCATGGCGGGCCAGGCCCCGGCGGCGATGGCGCTTTACGGCCCGGTGGCGGATGCGCCCAGCCTCGACGATCTCCAGGCGCGCCGGGTGGCCTGACCATGCTGATGCGGCGCAAGCTGAGGATCGAGACGGAACGTCTGACCCTGCGACCGCCGCAGCACGCGGATTTCAACCCCTGGACCAGCCTGCGCCAGCAGAGCGAAGCCTATCTCACCCCCTGGGAGCCGACCTGGGCCGAGGATCACCTCAGCCGCCGCGCCTTCACCAACCGGGTCTACTGGGCCAACCGGTCGGTGAGCGCGATGACGGCGATGCCGCTGTTCCTGATCCGCCGCGCCGACAGTACCCTCGTGGGCGCGATCACCCTGGACAACATCCGCCGCGGCCCGGCGCAGTCGGGGACGCTGGGCTACTGGACCGGCCAGCCCTTTGCCCGCCAGGGCTACATGGCCGAAGCCATCGCGGCGGTGGTGCACCATGCCTTCGAACGGCTGGACCTGAGCCGGATCGAGGCCGCCTGCCTGCCGGAGAACGTCGCGTCGCGCGGGCTGCTGGAGCGGTCCGGGTTCAAGTATGAAGGTGTGGCGCAAAGCTACCTGCAGATCAACGGGCGCTGGCGCACCCATGTGCTCTATGCCGCGCTGCGCATGGACAGGCGCGGCCGCACGCAGGTGGGCTGAAGAGCGGCGCGATCCGCCCGTGCGGGCGTCCTCGCCGCGACTCGTCCCGGATCACGGCATTCTTAGCTGACCCCGTGGCAATCTGCGCTAGTCTGCCGCTCAGGAGGACCTGCCGATGATCCGTTACGCCCTTGCCCTCGTGCTTCTTGCCGGCACCGCCGCCGCACAGGACAGCCGCCGCCCCAGCCACTGCATCGCCATCGCCGATGCCGCGCCGGGGCTCGAATACCTGCACAAGGCCGCCTTCACCGATCCGGTGCCGGAGTTCTCGGTGCGGATCCAGTACATCTCGCACGCGTCCTTCCTGATCCAGACGCCCGGCGGGCTGAACGCCGTCACCGACTTTACCGGCTACATCGGCAACACGCGGATGATCCCCGACATCGTGACCATGAACCACGCCCACGACACCCATTGGACCGCCAATCCCGACCCGGCGATCCCACATGTCCTGCCCGGTTGGGGCGACTTCGGGGAAGGCATCGACCACCATGTCGACCTGGGCGAGATGCTGGTGCGCAACGTCTCCACCGACATCCGCTCGGCCTTCGGCGGACGCGAGGACAACGGCAATTCGATCTTCGTCTTCGAAGTCGAGGGGCTTTGCATCGGTCACCTGGGTCATTTGCATCACGAACCCAACGACCAGCAATACGCGGCGCTTGGCCGGCTCGACGTGGTGATGGTGCCGGTGGACGGCGGCTATACTATGGAGATCCCCGCGATGATCCGCATCGTCGAGCGGCTGAAGTCCAGCGTTGTCATCCCAATGCACTGGTTCTCGGGCACCGCGCTCGAGATGTTCCTAGATGGGGTCGGCGACACCTTCGCCATCGACCGGCGCGGCGAGAGCAGCATGGAAGTCTCGCTGCGCGACCTGCCATCCCGCCCCACGGTTGTGGTGCTGCAACCGGAGTGGCTGCGCGATCCGCAATAACGCACCCACGCCCTGCCCTTCTCCGGTTTCCAATAACCCTCGGGGGAGTCGCGGCCTGCCGCGACGGGGGCAGAGCCCCCATTTCGCTTTGGTTTCCGCGCGGCACGCGTTAGGTCCCTAGTCACCTCAGACCCGACCGCCCGGAGACCGTCCATGCCGCTCAATCCCGCCGACGACGCCTTTGCCGAGAGCCTGCGCCGGGCGTTGCCCGACGATAGGCTGCGGCGGGCCGAACCGCGCTACCTAGAGGAACCGCGCGGCCGCTGGGCGGGTGGCAGCGGCTGGGTAGCCCTGCCGCGCAGCGCCGACGAGGTGAGCACCCTGATCCGCGCCGCCGCAAAGGCCCGAGTAGGCGTGTTGCCCTACGGCGGCGGCACCGGGCTCGTCGGCGGGCAGGTCGCACCGGGGGACACGCCCGCGCCGCTGATCGTCTCGCTCGAGCGGATGACCGCGATCCGCGCCGTCTATCCGCAGGAAAACGTCCTGGTGGCCGAGGCCGGCGCCGTGCTTGCGGATGTTCAGGCCGCGGCCATGGCAGAGGACCGTTTGTTCCCGCTGTCGCTGGCCTCCGAAGGCTCCGCGCGGATCGGCGGGCTGCTGGCCACCAACGCCGGCGGCGTCGGCGTGCTGCGCTACGGCAACGCCCGGGATCTGACGCTGGGGCTCGAGGCGGTGCTGCCGGACGGGCAGATCTGGCACGGGCTCAAGCGGTTGCGCAAGGACAACACCGGCTACGACCTGCGCCACCTGCTGATCGGCGCCGAAGGCACTCTGGGCCTGATCACCGCTGCCAGCCTCAAGCTGTCGCCGGTCCCCGCCGCGACCGGGACCGCGGTGATGGTGGTCGAGAGCCCGCGCGCGGCGCTGACACTCCTGTCGCTGGCGCGCAGCCAGGTGGGCGAGGCGCTGTCAGCCTTCGAGATCATGCATCGGCAGGGCTACGAGTTCCTGGCCGAGACCCTGCCCGACATCCGACGCCCCTTCGATCCTGCCCCGGACTGGAGCGTGCTGATCGAGGTCGGCCTGTCCGCCGGTCTCGATCCCGCCGAGGCACTGGAGCAGCTCTTTGCCGATGCCTTCGAGGCGGACCTGGTGAGCGACGGGCTCATAGCGCAGAACCAGGCCCAGGCGCAGGACTTCTGGACCCTGCGCGAACACATCCCCGAGGCCAACCGCCGGATCGGCGCGGTCGCGAGCCACGACATCTCGCTGCCTCTGAGCGCGGTGCCGGAGTTCATCGAGCGCGCGCCCGGGGCGCTGGCACAGGTCGGCAGTTTCCGCGTCAACTGCTTCGGTCACATGGGCGACGGTAACCTGCATTACAACATCTTCCCGATGCCCGGACGCAGCCGTGCCGATCATGTGAACCAGGCCGAGGAAGTCAGCCGGGTGCTGCACGACCTGGTGCACGAGATGGACGGATCGGTGAGCGCGGAGCATGGAATCGGCCGGCTCAAGGTCGACGATCTGCAGCGCTATGGCGATCCGGCCAAGCTGAGCGCCATGCGGGCGATCAAGGCGGCGCTGGACCCGGAGGGCATCATGAACCCCGGCGCGGTGCTGCCGCCTGCCTCCTGAACCGCGCTGGCGCGCGGTACGAGAGGCCAGCCTCTCGTGCTCTCCGAGGTATTTTTGAACCGAAGAAGGGGGAGGCGCTTCAGCGGTTGGACACGGCGAAGACGCAGCCATCCGAGATCAGCTGCGGCGGCGTCAGGCACAGGCCCTTGGCGGTGTCGAAGGCGGCCAGCACCTTGGGGATGTAGTCGCGAGTCTCCGCATAGGGCGGCACGCCGCCGGCAGGCGCGATGGAATTCTCGCCCGCGTTGTAGCCTGCCAAAACGAGAATCGGATCGCCGTCGAATTTCTCCATCAGGAAATCAAGGAAGGTGACGCCGCCCTTGATGTTCTGCGCCGGATCGAGGCTGTTACTGACCCCGAAGCGTTCGGCGGTGGCGGGCATGAGCTGCATCAGCCCCTGCGCGCCGGCGGAACTGACCGCATCTGCGCGGCCGCCGGACTCGACCGACATGACAGCCAGCGCCAGGGCCGGGGACACGCGGGTGCCGACGGTGGACCTGAGGATCTCGAGCCCGTGGGCGGCGGCGATGTCCTGCAGGTGCTGCAAACGTGGCGCCGACACCGCCTGCCCCTGAGGTGCGTTCTTGAGGCTGATGAGCGCCGGTTCCAGCCGCCCGGGGCCGGTGGAGTCGAGCTTGGGCGACACCGCGTTCCAGAACCAGGCGTAGCGGCCCACCCCCTGTTCCCGTCCGCCGGGCGCCGCCGGGGCCACGGCCTGCGCCTCGGGCGCGGGGGCGGGTTTGTCGGGGCGCGGCGGAACCGCCGGGTTGGCGCGCGGGGCGATCTGCACTGTGATGCGTTTCTTGGTGCCGGGTTTCGGCACGGTCACGCGCTTGGCCGAGAAATCGGCCAGCACGACCGGCGCCTCGGCCAGGGCCGGTTGCACGAGGATTGCAACAAGCCCCGCGGCAAGAAGGGGGATGCGTGTCATGACTGCTCTGCCTCTGTCGGGCGGTTTGTCGCAACTGTCGCACAAACACGGCATTCGGCCAATATCGTTGCCGAAATTGCGACGATGATTCAGGCCGACTGATGCATTTGCATCCTCCAAGGCGTGGCCAGAGGCATGCGAAATCAAAACTTCTCTATGCGATTCAATCGGTTGAAAGAAAAATCACCGGTTCTTGGTTAAACCGCAAAGTCTCTCCAATCCCGTCAAAATGATGCCCCATTCGGCTGGCTATATCGCTGCATACCGAACGGGACGGGATGTGTGAGAAGCATCAGGGATGTCCTCGCCGGTGAGACGTGAGCAAACAAATCTACGGAGAGAACCCATGCTGAACTTCATCAAAAACTTCCGCCGTGACGAAGACGGCGCCGTGACCGTCGACTGGGTCGTGCTGACCGCAGCCGTCGTTGGCCTGGCCATCGCAGCCTACACGGCCATCGAAACCAGCTCGCTCGGCCTGATCACCGCCGCCGGCGGCGCCGTCACCGGCCAGAACGACTTCTAAGCGGTGGGCGCGGATCACCGCGCTGCCGAACCCGGCATACCGGTCAACAGCTGACCGGCTGCCGGTCCCCCGACCTTACAGACCTGATCCCGACCCGGGACAATCGGAGAAAACACAATGCTGAACTTCATCAAAAACTTCCGCCGTGACGAAGACGGCGCCGTGACCGTTGACTGGGTCGTGCTGACCGCGGCCGTCGTTGGCCTGGCCATCGCCGCCTACTCGGCCATCGAGACCAGCTCGGTCGGCCTGATCACCGCCGCCGGCGGTGCCGTCACCGGCCAGAACGACTTCTAAATCGTTTGCGCGGGTCACCGCGCGCCTGATCCCGGCGCTTCGGTCACCATCTGACCGGGCGCCCGTATCCGGAATTTCACAAACCTGAGCCCGACCCGGGCCAATCGGAGAGACCACAATGCTGAACTTCATCAAAAACTTCCGCCGTGACGAAGACGGCGCCGTGACCGTTGACTGGGTCGTGCTGACCGCAGCCGTCGTCGGCCTCGCTATCGCAGCCTACACGGCCATCGAAACCAGCTCGCTCGGCCTGATCACCGCAGCCGGCGGTGCCGTCACCGGCCAGAACGACTTCTAAGTCCGGTCCGGGCCAGACCCGGATCGCCAGACTTCGTTCTTGAAACGCTTCGGCGCGGCCGGCCCCACTCGGGCCGGCCGCGCCAGACCCCAAAAAACTCCATTTGAACTGAAGGGTCCCAGGATGTTCAAATTCATCAAGAAAGTCCGCAAGGATGAAGACGGTGCCGTTTCGGTCGACTGGGTTGTCATCACTGCCGCTGTCGTGGGCCTGTCGGCCATCGGCTTCTGGACGGTCGAAGACGCATCTTTCGGACTCATGACGGCGGCAGGTGGCGCAGTCACCGCCCAGAACGACTTCTGATCGAAGATCGAAGGTTCAAGCCAAGCGCTCAAAGGCCGCGCCCAGAACGGGTCCGGCCCTTTTTGCTTTTTGTGCCGCGTGAAACGCGCCGCACAAGAACCGATAACACTCCCCGTTTTTGCCACAATCCTCGGTCATAGACGGGATTAATCACGCCAGGGCGGACAAGGCGTTCGCACGGGCTGCAGAGGCAAAAGCGAGAGGAAAGACATGCGACTGGTATTTGGTTTGGTGCTTTTGGCGGGCCTGGGTTTGGCCGGTTTCGCCGTGTACATGGCACAGAATTACATCGGGGCGTATCAGAACGCACTCGAACAGGAACGGGCCCGCTCGGTCGAAGCGGTGCCGACCCAGATGATCTACGTCGCGGACCGCGCGCTGGCCTACGGTGAGGAGATCACCGCCGAGGACGTGCGACTGGCCGCCTGGACCAAGGACACCCTGCCCGACAGCTTCTTCGACGAGGCAAAGCCCTTGGTGGTCGACGGCGACGAAGCGCGTATCGTGCTGCGAGCCATGGACAAGAACGAAGCCTTTACCGGCACCAAGGTCAGCGAACCTGGCGGCGACGCCGGGTTGACCTCGCGCCTCGACAAGGGCCAGCGCGCCTTTGCCATCAAGGTCGACGTGGCCACCGGCGTGTCCGGCTTCCTGCGTCCGGGTGACCGGGTCGACATCTACTGGACCGGCCGCATCCCCGGCAACGATCCCAACCTGCCCCAGGGCGACGTGACCAAGCTGATCCAGACCGGCGTGCAGCTCATTGCCATCGACCAGCAGTCCAATACCGATGGCAGCGACGTGACCATCGCCCGCACCGTGACCGTGGCCGCCAGCCCGCAGGTCGTGGCCTCGCTGGCCCAGGCGCAGTCGACCGGGAATCTGTCGCTGTCGCTGATGAGTGCCACCGACGACACCGTCGCCGAGGCGATCGAGGTCGATCAGCTCTCGCTCTTGGGCATTTCCAAGAAGGAAAAGAAGGCCGAGGCCAAGGCCCTGGAGGTTTGCACCATCCGAACACGCCGTGGCGCGGAGGTCGTGGAAATCCCGATCCCCTGCACAAACTGACGCGAAATCAGCCTCTTGCCAGCAAAGGGCGCCCGTTGGGCGCCCTTTCGCATTGTCGTGAGACAGGCCCCCTGTTGCCACTTATCCACATAACTTTTGCAGGGGAAGTCATTGATTCTTGCAAAAAATCTGAAACTGACGCAGGCTCTTTCAAAATGCAGGCGAAAGATCTGCGACAGAGGCGTGATCGAAAGGGCAGGTCACATGACATATGACAGATTCCTGAAGGCGGCCCTCGTGGGGCTGGCCCTGAGCGTCGCACCCGCGGCGAACTTGGCGCAGGCGGAAACCCTGCGCGTCGTGCGCGGCGCGACCGATGCGGCGCTCAGCGTACCGATGAACCGGGCCGTGGTGGTCGAAAGCGACCTTCCCTTTGCCGAGCTCAGCGTGGCCAACCCCGCCATCGCGGACGTCTCTGCGCTGTCTGACCGGTCGATCTACGTGCTGGGCAAGGCGCCGGGCACCACAACACTGACCATTCTCGACGGCAACGGGCGCCTGATCACCAACGTCGATGTGCGTGTCGCCGCCGACGTGACCGAATTCAAGGAACGCCTGCGGCAGATCCTTCCCGGAGAGAATATCGAGGTCCGCACCGCAAACGACGGCATCGTGCTGTCGGGCCAGGTCTCGGGCATCCAGAAGCTCGACCGCGCCCTGGCGCTGGCCGAACGCTACGCCCCCGACCGGGTGTCGAACCTGATGACCGTGGGCGGCGTCCAGCAGGTGATGCTCAAGGTCCGTTTCGCCGAAATGCAGCGCTCGGTCGCGAAATCCCTGCGCGCCTCGCTCGCCACCGGCGGGTCGGTGCTCAACGGCGATCTCGGGCTGGAGCTGGGCACCGGCAACGCCTCGCCAAATGCCGCCGTAGACCGCGTCGCCAACAAGCTTTTCCCGCAGTCCGGGTCGAACGCCTCCGAAGGCGCGGTGCTGTTCGGGTTCAACGCCGGCGGTCTCGAGGTGGGCATCCTTCTCGAAGCGCTCGAAGCCAAGGGCATGGTGCGGTCGCTGGCCGAACCGAACCTGATCGCGCTGTCCGGGCAAGAGGCCAAGTTCCTGGCGGGCGGCGAATACCCGGTGCCCGTGGCGCAGGACGGCGGCACGATCTCGGTCGAATTCAAGCCCTTCGGCGTAGAGCTGAACTTCATCCCCCGGGTGATCGACGGCGACCTCATCAACCTCGAGATGGAAACCGCGGTGTCCTCGATCGACCCCGACAACGGCTTCAACCTCGAATCGATCCGCATCGACGCCTTCCGGCGCCGCGAAGCCTCGACGACGGTCGAACTGCGTGACGGCGAAAGCTTTGCCATCGCCGGCCTGCTGCAGGACGATTTCCGCGACCTCAACGGCCAGGTGCCGTGGCTTGGCGACATCCCGATCCTCGGCGCGCTGTTCCGCTCGGCCGAATACAGCCGCGAACAGTCCGAACTGGTGATCATCGTGACACCGCACCTCGTGACCCCCACCCGGGGCGAGGCGCTGGCGCTGCCCACCGACCGGGTGCGCATTCCCTCCGAAAAGGACCTGTTCCTGAACGGGCGGGTCGTGGGCGGCAACACGCCGACCCGCGGCGGTGCGGGCGAAGTTGCCAAGCAGGACTTCAATGGCTCATATGGCTATGTGATGGATTAAGGCGATGCGGGGGCTCATGTTCAACAGATTCTCACTCATTCTGGGCGGAACCGCCCTCCTGTCCGCATGCTCCCCTGTCGGTGACCACGTCGACGGCCATTTCTACCGCGAGGCGGGCGCGCTGGTCGATACCGGCACCTTCGGCAACGCCACGATGAACAACACGCTCATCATGAACGGCGAGCGGCAGTATACCTACGACCTGTCGCAGCGCTTCGCCTCCGAAGTGGTGACGACGGTGAATTTCGCCTTCAACTCGGCCGCGCTGGACGGCGGGGCACAGGATGTGCTGCGCGAACAGGCAGCCTGGATCCGCCAGTTCCCCGAAGTGCATTTCCGTGTCTACGGTCACACCGACAAGGTCGGCAGCGACGGCTACAACAAGGCGCTGGGTCTGCGCCGCGCGCAGGCGGTGGTGGCGTTCCTGGCAAGTCAGGGCATCAGCACCTCGCGGCTCGAGGCGGTTGTGTCCTTCGGCGAAACCCAGCCGCTGATCGTGACGCAGGGCCGCGAACGCCGCAACCGGCGCACCGTGACAGAGGTGTCGGGCTTCGTATCGGGCCATCCCAACGTGCTGGACGGCAAGTATGCCCAGATCATCTACCGCGATTACGTCCGCAGCGCCGAGGCGCCGACCGGTCTGTCCGGCATCGAAGGATCGGAGTTCATCACCTCCGAGTAAGCCGGGGCCCCTGCCCTCGGCCGTGTTTCGAATCCCGGTGCCGCCAGGCGGACCGGGATTTTTTCTTGGTTGGGTAAGGGGTTACGGCGCCATACAGTCTTGGTAGCCTTGCAGTAAGGGCGCATTCGATTGCCGGACCGCATGTTCCATCTGAAAGCTGCACGAAACATCGACCGCGTCGCCCGCTCACAATCTCCGAAAACCGTACAATTACGATCTTTTGGCCCCAATGTTGCCGCCTTTTCCCGGCAGGTTCACGGCATGGGATAGGTCCGTCCGGCAGAAGCCGGGTTGGCCAAGTCCGGACCCGGAAAGCGGCTGCCACAGCGCGCCCCCCATGCCGGGACCGGAGCTGGACAGACAAAGGATGTGAGGCACATGACGAGTTCGACGACGATGAACGACGATCCGGGTCCGATCAGGGCCTGCACGATCAGCCGGGATGTGCAGAACTTCGATCTTCTCATCGAGGACATGGAATCGATCCTGGGCGAAGCCTGGGGCGATCTTGGATTCGAGGATGCGCAAGCGTTCCTGAACCAGCCTGACGCCGGCAGCCTGGAATTCGTCGCCATGGCCATCGACGAGATCGACGAGGCCGACCTGGCGCAGTTGACCGGCATCATTACCACGGCAAAAGCCCGCAATATCAAGGTGATCCTCATTGCAGAGGATGTCACCCCCGCCTCGCTGCACCAGCTTCTGCGCACCGGCGCGGACGAGTTCGTGCCCTACCCGTTGCCCGAATCGGAACTCGAAGCCGCGGTGATGCGCCTGCGCGCTCCCGCTCCGGCGGCGATGACGGCCGCCGCGGCGCCGGCAGGCGCCGACGCGGGCGTCAAGCTGCACGGCGGCGGAGACGGTGTGCTGATCGCCGTGCAAGGCCTTGCAGGTGGTTGCGGTGCCACGACGCTGGCAGTGAACCTGGCCTGGGAACTCGCCACGGTCAGCAAGGACAAGCCGCCGCGCGTCTGCCTGATCGACCTCGGCCTGCAATTCGGCGCGGTCGCGACCTATCTCGACCTGCCCCGCCGTGATTCGGTGCTGGAACTGCTGTCGGACATCGAAAGCATGGACGGCGACAGCTTCGGCCAGGCGCTGGTGTCCTTCGAGGACAAGCTGCAGGTCTTCACCGCCCCCGCCGACATCCTGCCGCTCGACATGCTGGGGTCCGAGGACGTGGCAAAGCTGCTGGACGTGGCACGCGAACACTTCGACTACGTCGTCGTCGACATGCCGCAGACGCTCGTGCAGTGGTCCGAAACGGTGCTGAACGCGGCACAGGTCTATTTCGCCATGGTCGAGCTCGACATGCGCTCGGCCCAGAACGCCCTGCGTCTCAAGCGCGCGCTGCAATCCGAGGAACTGCCCTTCGAGAAACTGCGCTTCCTGCTGAACCACGCGCCGAAATTCACCGACCTGCAGGGTAAAAGCCGGGTCAAGCGCATGGCCGAAAGCCTGGGCATCTCGATCGACGTGCAACTGCCCGACGGCGGGCGGGTGGTCGGCCAGGCCTGCGATCACGGCATGCCGCTGGCCAGCCATTCGGCCAAGAACCCGCTGCGCAAGGAAATCGCCAAGCTTGCGGCGTCGCTGCACCGGATCGGCCAGTCCGATGCCGAAGCCGCCTGAAGGAGACTGCCATGTTTTCACGCTACAAGAAGAACCAGGGCGCGGCCCCGGCGACCCCTGTCGCCGAACAGGCGCCGCTCACGCAATCGGTGGAAGCGAACAAGCTTTCCATGCGCAAGCCGATGCCCAAGCGCCCGGTCGAGGTCGCCGCGCAGGACAAGGACAAGAAACGCAAGGAACGCCTGGGCGAGATCAAGCTCGAACTGCACCGGGCGCTGCTCGACAACCTGAACCTCGCTGCCATCGACACCGCGACGGACAAGGACCTGCGCGACGAGATCAGCGCCATCGCCAGCGAGGCTTTGCAGGAAAAGGGTATCGTGCTCAACCGCGAAGAACGCCTGACCCTGAACCAGGAGCTGTACGACGAGGTCAAGGGCCTCGGCCCGCTCGAGACGCTGCTCAAGGACGACACGGTGTCGGATATCCTGGTCAACGGCCCGCAGCAGATCTTCATCGAACAGAACGGCAAGCTGTCGCTCTCGGACGTGACCTTCAAGGACGAACGCCACCTGATGCGGATCATCGACAAGATCGTGTCGGCCGTGGGCCGGCGCGTCGATGAATCCAACCCCTATGTCGACGCCCGTCTGGCCGACGGATCGCGTTTCAACGCCATGGTGCCGCCCATCGCGGTCGACGGCAGCCTGGTGTCGATCCGGAAGTTCAAGAAGGACAAGCTGGGTATCGACGACCTCGTGCGCTTCGGCGCCTTCACCGAAGAAATGGCCGTCTACCTGCAGGCGGCCGTCGCCTGCCGGCTCAACATCATCGTGTCTGGCGGTACCGGTTCCGGCAAGACCACCACGCTTAACGCGCTGTCCTCCTTCATCGACGACAGCGAGCGGATCCTGACCATCGAGGACACGGCGGAACTGCAACTGCAGCAGACACACGTGGGTCGGATGGAAAGCCGCCCCGCCAACGTCGAGGGCAAGGGCGCCGTCACCCCGCGCGACTGCCTCAAGAACGCGCTGCGGATGCGCCCCGACCGCATCATCGTCGGCGAAACCCGCGGCGAGGAGGTCATCGACATGCTGCAGGCCATGAACACCGGCCACGACGGGTCAATGACCACGATCCACGCCAACAGCGCCCGCGACGGCGTCAGCCGTCTCGAGAACATGATCGCCATGGCCGGGATCGAGATGCCGCTCAAGGCGATGCGCAGCCAGATCAGCTCGGCCGTGAACCTCATCGTGCAGGCCAGCCGCCTTCAGGACGGCTCGCGCCGCATGACCTCGATCACCGAGATCACCGGCATGGAAGGCGAGGTCATCTCCATGCAGGAGCTGTTCCGCTATCAGCGCGTGGGCCTGACGCCGGACAACAAGATCATCGGCCATTTCACCGCCACCGGCGTGAGAAGCCATTATTCGGAACGGTTCAAGATGTGGGGCTACGATCTTCCGCCCTCGATCTACGAGCCCATGGGGCAGGGGTAACACGGCTATGCTCAGCGCAGAACCAATCATCTACGGGCTGATCTTCATCAGCGTTCTGGTCCTGGTCGAAGGGGCGTACCTGCTTGTCTTCGGCAAGTCGATCAGCCTCAACAACCGCGTCAACCGCCGCTTGCAGATGCTCGACAAGGGTACGCAGCGGCAGGAAGTGCTGGCCAAGCTCCGCAAGGAGATGGACCAGCACATGAAGTCGCGGTCGGTACCGCTTTATTCCCTGCTCGCGGATCGCGCGCAGAAGGCCGCCATCGCCTTTACCCCGAAACAGCTGATGCTGATCATGGTGCTGGTCAGCTTCGTCGCGTTCTTCGGGCTTTCGGCGGGGACCGAGGCCACCCTGCCCGTCCGTATCGTCATGGGCATCGTCATGGGTGTCGGCGGCGTCTTCATGTGGGTGAATTTCAAGGCCAAGAAACGGCTTGGCATGATCGAGGAACAGCTGCCCGACGCGGTCGAGCTGATGGTGCGCTCCCTGCGCGTCGGCCATCCGTTCTCGTCGGCGATTTCCATCGTGTCGAAGGAGATCCAGGATCCGCTGGCCACCGAATTCGGCATCATCGCCGATGAGGCCACCTATGGCCGCGATATCGGCGAGGCGCTCAAGCACATGGCCGAACGGCTCGACATGCAGGATCTGCGCTTTCTCGCCGTCGCCGTGGCGATCCAGCAGCAGTCGGGCGGCAACCTGGCCGAGATCCTCGAAGGTCTCGCCAAGGTGATCCGCGCCCGTTTCCGCCTGTTCCGCAAGGTCAAGGCGATCACCGCCGAAGCGCAGTGGTCGGGCAAGTTCCTGTCCGGCTTCCCGCTGGGCGCGCTGATCGTGATCCAGATCACCGATCCGCATTACTACGACGACGTGCTCGACCACCCGTGGTTCATTCCGGCCTGCTTCATCGTCGGCATCTTTCTCGCGCTGAACCTGATCGTCATGCGCATCCTCGTGAACATCAAGGTATAGGGGCGCCCGACCATGGATCTCATCACCAACCTCAACGCGATGATCACCGACCTGCTGGGCCCCGCCGGTCCGCTCATCGTCGTGGGCGGCCTCGGGTTCATCATGATCCTGTCCACCATCCCGATGCTTCTGAGCCAGAAGCCCGATCCGATGGACAAGCTGATCGAGAAATCCGGGCGCAAGAAGCTCGAAGAGAACACCAAGGCGGTGCTGCGCGACAACCGCCGCAACGAGAAACTGAACAAATACGCGCAGTTCCTCGAACCGCAGGACGAAAAGGAACTGTCGGCGGTGCGGCTGCGCCTGCTGCAGGCGGGCTACCGCACCAAGGATGCGGTGCGCTACTTCTACTTCGCGCAGTTCACCCTGGGCATCGGCCTGCTGGTCGCCGGCGTGAGCTATTTCCTGCTGTTCATCGGCAAGGAACAGGCGACCACCCAGCAGATGCTGCTCTACTGCCTCGGGCCGGGTGCCGCGGGCTACATGTTTCCCAAGTACTGGATCACCCGCCGCGTTGCCGCCCGCAAGGAAGAGATCGAAAGCGGCTTTCCCGACGCGCTCGACATGATGCTGGTCTGCGTCGAGGCGGGCCAGAGCATGGACCAGGCGATCGTGCGGATCTCAAAGGAACTGCGCGCATCCTACCCCAACCTCGCCGACGAATTCGAACTTGTGAGCTTCGAGATGAAGGCGGGCAAGGACAAGTCCCAGGTGCTGGCCGACATGTCCGAACGCTGCGGCGTGCAGGACGTGAGCTCTTTCGTGACCGTGCTCAACCAGTCGCAGTCCTTCGGCACCTCGATTTCCGACGCCCTGCGGGTCTACGCCGACGAAATGCGTGACAAAAGGGTCATGCGTGCGGAAGAAAAGGCAAACAAGCTGCCGACAAAGATGACCCTGACCACTATGATGCTGACGGTGCCGCCGCTGCTGATCATTCTCGTGGGTCCGTCCGCGGTGGGCATCACCGAGATGGGCAATATCGGAAACTGACCATGCGCCTTGGCCTTACGGGCTGCGCCATCTGCACGATCCTCCTGGCCGCCTGTACTCCGGGCGGCCAATCCGCGTCCGACGGCCGGGTCTTCGCCCCCGACATCGACCCCCGCGGCGAAGCGGTGGACGGCCTCGTGGTGGGCCACCGCCTGATGGAAGCGGGCCAGCACGAACTGGCGCTTGAGGCCTTCCAGCGCGCCGCCGCCAGCCGCGGCCTCACAGGCGAGATGCTGACAGCGCTCGGCAGCGCCAACCTCGGGCTCGGGCGCCTGAACCAGGCCGAGGACCTGCTGCGCCGCGCCGTCGAGGAAGAACCGGAATGGCCCGAAGCCTGGAACAATCTGGGCGTCGTGCTGCTGGAGCGCGACAAATCCTCCGAAGCCGCCGAGGTCTTCCGCAAGGCCTTCGCGCTCGACAATGGCCAAAGTGACTCAATTCGCGACAATCTGCGCTTGGCGCTCGCAAAACGCGATAATTCTCTGTATGGTCCTGAACCAGAAGAAGACTTCAAACTGTTGCGCCGCGGGATGAGCACCTACATCATCCGCCGCGCATCGTGACGAGGCAAGAGCAGTAAAAGGACGCAAAGATGCGCCACCCTATCCTTCTTTCCCTCTGCGCGGCAGGGGTGATCGGCTTGTCCGCATGTGGCGACAAGAAAACCGGTCCCGAAGTCGATCGCGCCTTCCAGAACGTCAACGTGGTGGACGAAACCAACCTCAACGAGGTGATGCTGACCGTCGCCGATCCCAACGAAGGCGTGTCGTATTTCCAGCGCGCGCTCGCGGACACCCCCGACCGCATCGACCTGCAACGCGGGCTGGCCATGTCCCTGATCCGCGCCAAGCGCGTGACCGAAGGCGTGTCGGCCTGGGCCGCGGTGGCAGAGCACGCCGACGCCACCCATGCGGACAAGGTGGAACTGGCCGATGCCCGCATCCGCGCCAGCGACTGGGACGGCGCCGCGGCGGCGCTCAACAGCATCCCGCCCACTTACGAGACCTTCAAGCGCTACCGGCTCGAGGCGATGATCGCCGACAGCCAGAAGAACTGGAAGAAGGCCGATGCCTTCTACGAAACCGCGGTGGGCCTGACCACGACGCCCGCTTCGGTGATGAACAACTGGGGCTATTCCAAGCTCACCCGCGGCGATTTTCCGGCCGCCGAACGGCTCTTCTCCGATGCCATCCGCCAGGAAAACGACCTTTTCACCGCCAAGAACAACCTCGTGCTCGCGCGCGGCGCGCAAGGCAACTACGTGCTGCCTGTGGTGCCGATGACCCAGGAAGAACGCGCGCAGCTGCTGCACACCCTCGGGCTCGCCGCCGTCAAGCGCGGCGACGTGGAAACCGGCAAGGGCCTCTTCCGCGAGGCGGTCGACACCCACCCGCAGCATTTCGAAGCCGCCGTGCGGTCCCTGCGGGCGCTCGAAGAGAACATGACGAACAAGGGCTGAGGCGTGCAGATCCCCGCCTTTGCAGCGCTCTGCTTTTTGCCCTTCGTGCTGCCGCTCTGCCTCTACACGGTCTTCACCGACATGCGCGACATGCGCATCAAGAACCACGCGGTGGTGGCGCTCTTCGCAGTCTATGCGGTGATCGGCCTGTTTGTCCTGCCCCTGGACATTTACCTCTGGCGCTATGTCGCGCTGATCGTGGTGCTGGTGCTGGGCATCGCCTTCAACATGGCCGGCGTGCTGGGCGCGGGCGACGCGAAATTCGCCGCCGCCGCCGCACCGCTGATCTGGCCCGGCGACGCGGCGCTGGTCATGCTGCTCTTCGCCGCCAACCTGCTTGCCGCCTTCTGCGCCCACCGGCTGGCCAAGCACACCCGCCTGCGCGACATCGCCCCGCACTGGAAAAGCTGGGTCACGGGATCGAAATTTCCCATGGGCATGGCCCTGGGCGGCACGCTGGCCATCTACCTGACCCTGGGCGCGGCTTTGGGCAGCTGATGGCACGTCAGTCCTTCTTCGGTTCACAATAACCCTCAGAGAGCACGAGAGACTGGTCTCTCGTATCGCCCGAAGGGCGATTGCGCCTCCCAGCGCACGGCGTCTCCCGTATCGCTCGAAAGCCCATTCCGCCCTGCCCCGGCAAAGCCAATCCCCAGCCCTCAGATTGCCACAAAATCCCTGTTCACTCGCGCCAAAGCAGACCCAGCACAGGCCCGATTCCGATGAACATGCAGACCAGCAACGTGATGGCCCCGCCCCCGCCCAAGCGGATCGAGGACATGCTTCTGCCGATGGTGATGATGCGCGACATCATGCTAAAGACGCTGTTTCGCAAGAACACCAATAATGTAAGCGATTTGGCCCGCGCGCTCTGTCTGCCGATCCCGATCACCCAGGAACTGATCGACCTGGCGCGCAGCCAGTCCCTGCTCGAGGCAATGGGCACGCTCAGCGCCAGCGCCGGCAGCGAGATGTCCTACCAGCTCACCGATGCCGGCAAGGCGCGGGCGCTGGATGCGCTGGCGCAGTCGGAGTACTTCGGCGCCATGCCGGTGCCGTTGGCGATCTACCGCGAACAGGTCGAGCGTCAGTCGATCCGCAACGTCCACCTGACCCGCGAGCAGCTGACCTCTGCAATGGGCCACCTGATCCTGCCGCCCAGCCTCTTGGGCAACCTCGGCCCCGCCGTCGGTGCAGGCCGGTCGATCCTGATGTACGGTCCCCCGGGCAACGGCAAATCCTCGATTTCGAACGGCATCCGCGACGCGATGGGCGACAAGATCTACGTCCCCCGCGCCATTGAATATTCCGGCCAGGTCATCACCGTCTACGACCCGATCGTGCATTCCAAGGCCGAAGAGTTGGTGGACGACCCGACCCGCCTGCGCCGCAACAACAGCTTCGACAGCCGCTACGTCATGTGCCAGCGCCCCACCGTCATCACCGGTGGCGAACTGTCTCTGGACATGCTGGACCTCGTCTACAACCCCACCGCGCGCACCTACCAGGCGCCGCTGCAGCTGAAATCCACCGGCGGCATCTTCATCGTCGACGACCTTGGCCGGCAGGCCGAACCGCCGCAGAAGTTGGTCAACCGCTGGATCGTGCCGCTCGAGGAATCCAAGGACATCCTTGCCCTGCAATCGGGCGAGAAATTCGAGGTGCCCTTCGACACGCTGGTGATCTTCTCGACCAACTTCCACCCCAACGAGATCTTCGACAAGGCCGCGCTGCGCCGGATCTTCTTCAAGATCAAGATCGACGGCCCCAGCCAGGAGGATTTCCTCAAGATCTTCGCCATGGTGGCGCGCAAGAAGAAGATGCAGCTGTGCGAAAAGTCGCTCGTGCACCTGCTCAAGAACAAGTACCCGACCATCGACAACACCTACGCGAACTACCAGCCGGTGTTCCTCATCGACCAGATGATCGCGGTCTGCGACTTCGAGGGCATCCCCTACAAAATGACGCCTGACCTGGTCGACCGCGCCTGGGCCAACATGTTCGTCAAGGACGAGGTCATCGTCAAATAACCGTCGCCGCGGCCCGTCCTTCCCCGTGTTTCCGGGGCGCTGGATTGCCGCCGCGACCCTTGCGAATACCGGCGATTTTTGCGCTTGACGGGGGCGGCGGGCTGCCTTACCCACCGCCCACGGTACGGCGCGGTAGCTCAGTTGGTTAGAGCGAACGACTCATAATCGTTAGGTCGGGAGTTCGAGTCTCCCCCACGCCACCACCCCCTTTCCCGCTTTTGACCCCGCCCTCTGCGACCGATGCGCGCTGACGGCCTGTCGCCCTTTAACCGCGGCGCGGGTCCGCTAGATATCACGCCACCGGCAATGGAGGCCCCCCGTGCTCGACGCGCAAAACCTGGTGAAATCCTACCCCAGCGCGGGGCGCAGGCTCGAGGTGTTGCGCGGTGTGTCACTGCATATGGCGGCGCGCGAAAGCGTGGCCCTGACCGGCGAGAGCGGATCGGGCAAGAGCACGCTTTTGCACCTTCTGGGCTGTCTCGACACCCCCGACGCGGGTCGCATCAGCTTGCAAGACACCGTTTTGCACGACCTTGATGAAACCGGCCGCGCGGCGATGCGCCGGTCCCGGATCGCCGTTATCTTTCAACAGCTTAACCTCATTCCCTCACTCACCGTCGCGCAGAACCTGAGCTTTCAGGCGCGGCTGGCAGAGCGTTTCGACGCCGACTGGACCGCTGAACTGACCGACCGGCTGGGGCTCGCCGACCTGCTCGACCGCTACCCCGAGCAGCTCTCGGGCGGACAGCAGCAGCGCGTCGCCATCGGCCGCGCCGTCGCCCTGCGGCCCGAGGTGGTGCTGGCCGACGAACCCACCGGCAACCTGGACGAAGCCACCGCCGACACGGTGCTCGACCTGATGCTGGATCTCGCACGCGACAGCGGCGCCGCCTTCCTAATGGTTACCCATTCGCCCCGGCTGGCCGCGCGGCTCGACCGGCGGCTGCACCTGGAAAAAGGCCGGATCGTGTGAACCGGACGGCCTTCCTCGCCCTGCTGTCGCACTGGCGGCGGCACCCGGTGCAACTGGTCACGCTCTGCGTCGGGCTGATGCTGGCGACGGCGCTCTGGTCCGGCGTGCAGGCGGTCAATGCCGAGGCGCGCGCGAGCTACGACCGCGCCGCCGCCGACCTGGGCCAGACGCCGCTGCGGCGGCTGACCGGCGACGGTCCGGTCCCCATTGCCGAATTCGTCGCCCTGCGCCGCGCCGGCTGGCTGGTCAGCCCGGTGATCGAGGGCGACCTGCCGCTGGCCACCGACAGCCTGCGTCTCATCGGGGTCGATCCCCTCACCACCCCGCCCCGCCCCGGACTGGAGCCTCTGCTGGAGGGCGGTGACGCGCTGCCCCGGTTCCTCTCGGTCGACGGGCTGATGATCGTCGCGCCCGAAACCGCGCCGCTGCTCGACGGTCCGGGCCTGCCGCCGCATATCCAGTCCGCACAGGTGCCCCCCGGCACCGCGCTGGTCGATTTCCGCCTGGCGCAAAGGCTGCTGGGCCGCGACGGCGTTGACCACCTGCTCGTGGCGCGTGAACAGCCCATGGGCCTGCCGCCGCTGTCGGAGGTCACCGACCTGACGCTCACCGAAGATCAGGCGGGCGGCGACCTCGCGCAGCTCACCCGCAGCTTTCACCTCAATCTCACCGCCTTCGGCCTGCTGGCCTTTGCCGTGGGGCTCTTCATCGTGCAATCGGCGATCGGCCTGGCCTTCGAGCAGCGCCGCTCGGCGATTCGCACCCTGCGCGCGCTCGGCGTGCCGCTGCGGCGGCTGATGGCGCTGCTGGCGGCGGAGTTGCTGGCGCTGGCGACGCTCTCGGGCCTTGCGGGCATCGCCCTGGGCTACGTCATCGCGGCGGCACTCTTGCCCGGCGTCGCGGCCACACTGCGCGGCCTCTACGGCGCCGAGGTGTCGGGCCAGCTGGGGTTCGATCCGCTCTGGGCGGTCTCGGCTCTGGCCATAAGTCTGCTCGGCGCCGCAGCCGCCGGGGCGCAATCGCTCTGGCGCGTGTCGCAGATGCCGATCCTGTCGCCGGCGCAGCCCCGCGCCTGGGCGCGCGCCTCGCAACGGGCGATCCTGACGCAGCTGGCCGTAGCGGTCGCCCTGCTGGCGCTGTCCGGAGCGCTGGCGTTCTGGGGCGGGTCGCTGGTGGCGGGGTTCGCCTGCCTCGCCGCGCTCCTGATCGGCGCGGCGCTGGCCCTGCCCGCGCTGCTTCTGGGCCTGCTGGCGTTGCTGCAACGGGCGCCGCGTGGGGTGCTGGGCGAATGGCTGTTGGCCGATGCGCGCCAGCAGGTCCCGCCGCTGTCCCTGGCGCTGATGGCGCTGCTGCTGGCGCTGGCCGCCAACATCGGCGTCGGCACCATGGTGGGATCGTTTCGCGACACCTTCACCGGCTGGCTGGACCAGCGGCTGGCGGCCGAGCTGTACGTCACCGCGCGCGACCCGGCAGAGGCCGAAGACCTGCGCGCCTACCTGGAACCGCGCGCCGACGCGCTCTTGCCGATCTGGTCGGTGGACCTGCCCCTGCGCGGCGCGCCCGCCGAGGTCTTCGGCATCGTCGATCATGCCACCTATCGCGACAACTGGCCCCTGCTCGACGCCGTGCCCGATGTCTGGGACCGCGTCGCCGACGGCACCGGCGTGCTGATCAACGAACAGCTGGCCCGGCGCGAGGACATCGCACTTGGCGCACGGCTGGAGATCACGCCCGATTGGCAGCTGCCCGTCGCGGGTGTCTATTCCGACTACGGCAACACCCGCGGCCAGGCGATCACCGGAATCGACGCGCTGAGCCAGCGCTTTCCCGACCGCCCGCGCCTGCGCTACGCCGTGCGCCTGCCCTCCTATCAAGTATCCGAGGTCCAGACCGCGCTGCGCGCCGACTTCGGCCTGCCCGAGGCAAACGCCATCGACCAGTCCGCCGTGAAACGCTTTTCGCTCGACGTGTTCGACCGCACCTTCCTGGTGTCCGAAGCACTCAACGTCCTGACCCTCGGCGTCGCGGCCTTTGCCATGCTGACCAGCCTGCTGAGCCTCTCGGGCCTGCGCCTGCCGCAACTCGCCCCGGTCTGGGCGCTTGGCCTCACGCCCCGGCGGCTCGCAATCTTCGAAGTGGCGCGCACCGTCCTGCTGGCGCTCCTGACCTGCCTGCTGGCGATCCCGCTGGGGCTGGCGTTGGCCTGGGTGCTGCTCAACATCGTCAACGTCGAGGCCTTCGGCTGGCGTTTGCCGATGACGCTGTTCCCCGCCGACTGGATCTGGCTCGCGCTCTGGGCCACGCTGGCGGCGCTCGCGGCTTGCCTCTGGCCGGTGCTGCGCCTCACGCGACTGCCGGCCGCCGATCTGCTGAGGGTCTTTGCCAATGAACGCTGACGCGCTGCTGAAATCCTGCCTTGCCGCGATTGGGCTGATGCTCGGCGCCCTGCCCGCGGGCGCGCAAGGCTTTGCCGGTCTGGGCACCGCATCGGCAGATTTCGCGCAGCCCGACCGCGACCGCGCCCTGCAATTCCCGGCGGACCACGCCGCCCATCCCGGCTACCGCATCGAATGGTGGTACCTGACCGCGAACCTGACCGGCCCCGACGGCACGCCGATGGGCCTGCAATGGACGCTCTTTCGCAGCGCACTGGCGCCGGGTGGCACGGATGACGGGCCGGAACAGCTCTGGATGGGCCATGCCGCCGTGACCACGCCGGACATGCACCTTGTCGCGGAACGGCTGGCGCGGGGCGGGATCGGCCAGGCAGGGGTCACGCTGGAGGGGTTCGAAGCCTTCATCGACGACTGGGCCATGCGCAGCACCGGCGGCGCCGATCCGCTGGACAGCCTGCGTGTCAGCGCGCGCGGGACGGACTTCGCCTATGACATCGACCTCGCCGCGCAAGGCCCGATCGTGCTGCAGGGCGACCACGGCTATTCGATGAAATCCGCCGGCGGCGCCGTCAGCTACTACTATTCGCAGCCCTTCTACGAGGTCGCCGGCACCGTCACCCTGCCCTCGGGCCCCGTGGAGGTCACCGGGCAGGCGTGGCTCGACCGCGAATGGTCGTCGCAACCGCTGGCCGAGGACCAGACCGGGTGGGACTGGATTTCTCTGCACCTCGACTCCGGCGCCAAGCTCATGGGATTCGGCCTGCGCAGCCGCGACGGCGGGCATTTCACCTCCGCCACCTGGGTCGCGCCCTCGGGCGAGGTCACGTCCTACGGCGACGGCACCCTGCAGCTGGAGCCTCTCGCGCAGACCGAGGTGGCCGGACGCCGGGTGCCTACCCGGTGGCGGGTGCGCCTTCCCGACCAGAATGTCGACCTCGAAATCGACGCCGTCAACGGCGACGCCTGGATGGACACCGCGTTTCCCTACTGGGAAGGCCCGGTGCGCATCACCGGCAGCCATGGAGGACGCGGCTACCTGGAGATGACCGGGTATGAGTGACACCCCGACGCTGGACAGATTTCTGTCACACGCGCTGGCGCTGATCGGCGGTCCGGGCAGCGGCCCCCTGCTCACGCTGGGTACTCTCGGCCAGGACGGTCCTCGCCTGCGCAGCGTGATGCTGCGCCGCTACATCCCCGCCACGGCAGAGGCCGAGATCCACACCGACCGCGGCTCGGACAAGGTGGCCGAAATCGCCGCCGATCCGCGGGTGAGCCTGCACCTTTGGGATGCTAAGGCGCTGGTGCAGCTGCGTCTTTCCGGCCGGGCGCACATGATCCATGCGGACACCGCGCGCTGGACCGAGGTTCCGGACAACAGCCGCACCAGCTACGGCAAGGCGCCGCCGCCGGGCAGACCCATCGACGGACCCGACGCCTTTGCGCTGGACACCGATGTGGCGCATTTCACCGCGGTGCGGATCGTGCTCTCACGGGCCGATGTGCTGCATCTGGACCCCGACCGGCACCGCCGCGCCCTTTATCGACGGACGCAGGGCGGCTGGCAGGGGCACTGGGTCAGCCCCTGATTGCACCCGCGCGGAAACCGCGCCATGTTACCGCTACCTTTCGGAAACACGGGACGGTCATGTACCTCGGCATCGACATCGGCACCTCTGCGGTCAAGGTCTGTCTGGCCGACGCCGGCCTCTCCAGCGTCGCCACGGAGAGCCAGCCTCTGACCATTTCGCACCCCCGTCCTGGCTGGAGCGAACAGAACCCGCAGGATTGGTGGACCGCCGTCCGCACAGCCACCCGCGCGCTGCTGGCCAAGAATCCGGGCGCGGCGGACAGGCTCCGGGCCATCGGCCTGTCGGGGCAGATGCATGGCGCGGTGCTGCTGGACGCCGGCGGCGCCGTGCTGCGGCCTGCGATCCTGTGGAACGACGGGCGCAGCGATGCGGAATGCACCGCCCTGGAACAGGCGCACCCAGAACTTGCGGCCATCGCGGGCGTCCGTCCCATGGCGGGCTTCACCGCGCCGAAGCTGCTCTGGCTGCACCGGCACGAACCGGAGATCCACGCCCGCATCGCCCGGATCCTGCTGCCAAAGGATTACATCGGCCACCGGCTGCACGGCGGCTTTGTCACCGACCCCTGCGACGCCGCCGGGACCTGGTGGTTCGACGAGGCGGACCGAATCTGGTCCGACCGCCTCTGCGCCGCCACCGCCACCGATCCCGATTGGCTGCCGCGCGTGGTGCCGGGCACCGAAACCGCCGGAACGCTGACCGCAGAGGCCGCCGCCGAGCTCGGTCTGCCCGCTGGCCTGCCGGTCGCCGCCGGTGCGGGCGACGCGGCGGCGGGGGCCATCGTCGTGGGCGCCGTGGCGCCGGGCCGCGGCTTTGTCTCGCTCGGCACCTCGGCGCAGCTTTTCGTGGCCTCGGACCGCTATGCGGCCGCCCCCGACCGGGGGCTGCATTCCTACGCCCACTGCCTGCCCGGCCTGTGGTTCCAGATGGCCGCGATGCTGAACGGCGCGCGCCCGATGAGCTGGTTCGCCGAAGCAATCGGCCAACCGGTGGCCCAACTGGTTGCAGAGGCCGATGACGCCCGGCTCGACCGCGTGCCGCTATTCCTGCCCTACCTGACCGGCGAGCGGACGCCGCATGGCGACACGGCGATCCGCGGCGCCTTCTACGGCCTGGGCAACGACACCGGCCGGGCCGAGATGATGCGGGCGATCATGGACGCGATCGCCTATTCGCTGGCCGACGCCTGCGACGCGGTGGGGTCGGTCACCGCCCTGCCCGATCCGCTGCTGGCAATCGGCGGTGGGACCCGCAGCGATCTGCTGTTGCAGACCATCTCCGACGTGCTCGACCGCCCGGTGCACCGCGGACGCGACGCGGATGTGGGTCCGGCGCTCGGCGCGGCCCGGCTGGGAGCCGTCGCCTGTGGCGCGGCCCAGCCAAGCGACATAGGATCGGTGCCCGAGACCGACAAGCGGTTCCTGCCGCGCCCGACGGCGCGGCACGCAGATCGCCTGGAGGCATACCGGGCGCTCTACCCGGCACTGCAAAAGCTGCGCGACATGCCGTTCTGATCTTGCCAGACCGGTGTTGCGGGCGGTCAAGCCGGCCCTCCTCTACCGGAATGCCCGATTCGCCCAGCGCGGTCCGTCGGTTTACTGCTGCGCCTCCTGCCTGGCGAACGCGTCTCTCCCGGTCATCCGGCCAGGACCCTTGGTCGTCCGGCACATCCCCGGCTCGGCTGGTGCAGCCCCTCGGTCGACTGGTGCGCCCCCTGCTTGGGGAACCTGTCTCTCAAGGTCATCCGGCGCGCCGGCAGGTCGACCGGCCTGGGCCCTTGGTTGCCCCTGCCCGGCTGGCGCAAACCATGTCGGGCCCATGGGCCGCGGCGGGTCGTCATGCCCGTTTGCAGGTCAGTTCCGCAGGCGGCGCCGTGGCAAGGCGGGCGCGTGGCATCGCAAAGGCAAAGACCGCGCCCCCGGCCGCGCCGGCTTCGCACCAGATCGTACCGCCGTGGCGATCGAGGATCTTCTTGCAGGTTGCCAGACCCAAGCCTGTGCCGGGCAGATGCGCACGACCGGGAATGCGTTTGAACGGATCGAAAATACCCCGCCGGAACGGTTCCGGCACGCCGATGCCGTTGTCCGCGACCCGCACCACGGCGCCACCCCCGTCGCTCAGCGATGCGCTGATCGTGATCCGCGGCGGGGCTTCGCCGCGGTACTTGAGCGCATTCGAGAGCAGGTTCTGCAGCAGTTGCGACACCTGCGGCGGCGAGCAATGCAGCATCACGTCTTCGAAGTCACGGCTAACCGCGGCGCCGCCGGCGGCGATCTCCTGAGACAGGGCGGTTTCGGCTCGTCCGATCAACTCCGTCAACAGCGTCTCCTTGAATTCGACCTCGCGATCGTGACGGATGTGCGCGGCGAGGCTGTCCACAAGTTCGGCCATCTGCGCGCTGGCCAGGCACAGGTCCTGCGCGCAGTCGCGAACCTCGTCCATATCGCCGCGCGCGACATCGTCCTGGATTTGCTCTGCCAGCGCTCTTACGGCCCGGATCGGCGCCTTGAAATCGTGGACGAGCACGTCGGAAAAGCTCATGAGGTCGTCCTGACGCGCCCGGTCCTTCCAGCGGCGCTCGGCTCGGTCCTGCGCGCCGGACACCAGGCGGTCCAGGCCCTCGGGCGTGATCGCCCGCTTGCCGATGTAGTCCACGGCACCGGCCTGGATCGCGCTTTTGGCGATGTCCTCGTCGCCCTGGCCGGTCATCAGAACGATCCCGGCCCGGGGCCAGAGGGACAGCAGCCGCGCCAGGATATCGAGCCCGCTGCGCCCCGGCAACCGGTGGTCGAGCAGGACGATATCCGGCACCGCGGCGTCGAAATCAAAGGCTTGTGCGGCCCGGTTCGCCTCGAAGACCGCGGCATCGGGCCGCACAGCTTTCAGGCTGCGGCGGATCGCCTTCCGGTCGCCGGCGTCGTCATCGACGATCAAGATGGTCAGGTCGGGCATGCGCGTCTCCGCCAGGTCTGATTTCGGGTAGGACGACGGTGGTCCAGTAGTGATTCAAAAGCTCGATGAACCGGGCGTGGTCCTGTTTGAGGACATAGCCCGCCACGTGTTCGTCATAAGCCGCCTCGCGATCCTCGACCGTATCGGAACTGGTCAGCAGGAACACCACCGCGCGGTGCAGGTCCGGATCGGCGCGCAGCGTCCGGATGAACTCAAGCCCATCCATCCGCGGCATGTTGATATCGGTCAGCACCAGGAACCGGTCCGGCATCGGACCATGCGCCCCGCGCAGGAGGTCCAGCGCGGCGACCCCGTCGACCGCCCGCAGCACAGTGCCGGCGGCGGTCGATCCGGACAAGGCGCGGCGCATCGCCTTGGCATCGGCGTCGTCGTCCTCGACCAGGACCACCGTCAGCCGCGGATGCTCGACCGCCAGCACGCTCATGCCGCCACCTGTGTGGTGCCGGCGCCTGATTTGGGCCAGTAGATGCGCACTTCGGTCCCGCGTCCGGTGTCCGACCCGATCTCGGCCCGCCCCCCGGCCAGCGTCAGGTATTTCGCCACGATGGCCAGACCCATGCCGCTTGATTCGTGCTCGTCGCGGGACTTCAGCGTCTGGAACATCTCGAACACCTTGCGATGGTATTCCGGCGCGATGCCCGGGCCGTCGTCGGCGACTGTGAAGACCTGTTCGTCGCCCAAGTCGCGCGCCGAGACGCGGACCGTGCCGCGGGGCCGGTCGTGATGGGAAATGGCGTTCGAGAGCAGGTTCACAAGAATGGTCTGGAGCGGTGTGTTGAGCATTGTCATGCCAAGGAAACTGTCTTCGAAGATAAGGTCGAACCCGTCCGGCGGGTCCAGTAGCGCTGCAAGGTCGCGGGCCATTTCCTCGCCCGTCACTTCGCGCGAGGGCTGTTCGTGGCGACCGATGCGGGCATGGCGCAGCAGGTCGTCGAGCAGCCGGTGCATGCGCGCGACACGTCCCCGCAGCATGCCCAGGCTCTCACGGGTGTCTTCGGTCAGGACCTCCGCAAGATCCTCTTCGAGCCAGCGCGACGCGTTGTCGATGACCCGCAGCGGCGCCTTGAGATCATGCGAGGCGACATAGGCGAACTTGTCGAGTTCCGCATTCGACCGCTCCAGCTTTGCGACCAGGTCGGCCACGGCGCGGTCGGCCCTGTGCCGTTCGGTCACATCGCGCGCCACCACGATCACCTGCCGGACGCCGGCATATTCCGATGCGCTCACGGTGATCTCGAGCGGAACCTCGGTGCCATCGCGGCGCCTGGCGGTCAGCGCCAGCCCGCGGTGCACCGCCGGCCGCTCCACGCTGAGTTCCAATGGCATCAATGTCTGCACCGGACGGCCGGTCACCTGCTCCGCCGGCCAGCCGAAGAGCGCCTCTGCGGCCGGGTTCAACCCTTCGATCAAACCGTCCGGCGACAGGGTGAGGATGGCATCGGCCGCCCCCTCCATGATCGCATGGAAGCGCGTGTTTTCCCGCACGAGGTCATTGGTGAGCGCGGTGAAGCTGTCGGCGAGATGCCCGATTTCGTCACCTTCGCCGGGCGGAAAGGTGATCGGTGCGCCCGTGTCGCGCGCCGCCTGTATCCGCGCGTTGAGCCGGATCAGGGGATGCACGATCTGCCCGCCCATGACCGTCGCCACGGCACCGGCCAACAGCACCAGGCAGGTGCCCAGCAAGGCTTCGGCGGGCAGGGTCTGGCGCGCCTGAGAGAGGATCGAGCCGAAGGCATATTCGGTGATCACCTGGTGGTCGAAGGGCTGATGGGCGGCGCCCGGCCGGATCGGGAGCCGATACAGCAGCCGATCGTTCAGGACCGTCAGCGGTCCTTCATCCGCCTGCGGTCCGTCCACGACAAGCCCCAGGGGCGGCACCCAGTCGGGATCGGCACGAAACCGCATCACCGGCGGCTCTTCCGCGTTGTCGAAGACCATGTAGTCGCCAGCGTCGTTCACCACCGTGACCCGGTCGCTCGGCGCCAGCCGGGGCTGAGCCGAGAGCAGCGTATTTTCGTAATCGGCATTGATCACCACGACACCGAAAAACGCGCCCTCCGGATCGAAGACCGGTCGCACGAAGCGCAGCGTCGGGGGGCCGGTCACCTGTCCGTTTTCACGGTTGGGCGTGATGCGGGAAAAGTAGCTTTGCCCGGCGCCAAGCCTGTCGCCGGCGGCCAGGTAAGGCTCTGCGCCCTTGATTTGCAGCGCATCCCACGCGACCACTTCAACATCGTCACCACTGCGGTTCACGCGCACGATCTCGCGCCAGTTGTCAGCGGCGCGGATCAGGCGAATCTGGGTATAGGCCGGCCGCACCGTGATCAGGCCCGCAAAGACGGCCCCGAGGCGTGACCGCAGGTCGGACAGCTGGGATCGGGCGGCGCCCGGATCCGCC
Source organism: Thalassococcus profundi (assembly GCF_003344785.1). GTDB lineage: Bacteria > Pseudomonadota > Alphaproteobacteria > Rhodobacterales > Rhodobacteraceae > Puniceibacterium > Puniceibacterium profundi. The sequence goes on from NZ_QPMK01000012.1 coordinate 115,534, forward strand.
ATCGCAAGGTCGGTGACCGTCGGAAGCTCGGCCAACACCCGCGCATCTAGCTCGATCAGGCGAAAAGCGTCCTCGATCCGGTCGGCATAGACGGCCGCCGCCTGTTCGATTCGGTCCACGGCCACGGTGTATTCGCGGTCCCGCGCGTTCCAGTAGTGCAGCGCCGAGAGGCTGAACGTCGCCAGAACGGTCACCGCGACCGAGGCCACAGCCAGCAGCGTCAGCTTTGTCCTCAGAGTGATACCGGCGCGGGAGAGCATGGTCAGTGCCTCCGGTCTCCGACCCTCAGGCCCGCGGGGTCGGCGGCCAGCTGCCGCGCGATGGCGCTTGCGTCGCCGGGCGGGCGATCAAGCACGGTGCCCAGATCCTCGAGGAACTGGAACACTTCCTTGCACGACCGCTCCATCGCCAGGAGGTTGTCGGTGAGGATGGTATCGGTGCTGCCGGTTCCGCGCGCCGACCGGACCCGCCGCAGCATCGCGGACATGATCGCACGCATTTCAGGCGCACAGGCATCCGAGAACCGTTCGACGATGCCGCGCAGGCTTTCGCGCAGGGCGCGTTCCTCCGCGATGGCGGCCATCAGGATGCGCCGTTCGATGGCGGTCGAGATCGATTTGCGGATCATGTCCGGGCTGATCTCGTCCTTGATCAGGTAGTCCGAACAACCGCTTTTCATGGCATCGATGATGACGTCATGGCTGTCGACGCTGGTGACCATGATCGAGATCGCCTGGCCCTGCTTCGGATGCGAAACCACTTCGGCAAGCGCGTCGAGACCGGTTTCAAACTCGAGATGATAATCGAGAAAGATCAGATCGAAGCGTTGCAGATCGAGCTTGCGGCGCATCGTATCGATATCGGTCGCCTCCGCCACCTCGAGCTTGAGCCCGGCCTTCCGGCACAGGCGGCGCAGGCGCTTGCGGTCCATTTCGTTGTCATCGACCACCAGCGCATGCAGCGCCATGACCTTTCCGGCGGCAACCGGGACAAGAGACTCTTCTTTTCTGGCGCTACTTTGCATGGTGGCGTTTCCTTTCCGGCGCTCGTGTCAGGCCACTTTTGCGTCTCAGCTTTTAAGGTCAGGTAAATGGCGCTCGGCCAGGTCGTGAAAATTCGCGGCAAGCCGGCGGCTCCGCCTTGTCCTCGGGGCCCGCATGGCGTTCTATCCGGGCACCTGAAAACAAGGACCGCGCCGATGCCCGACACCGAGACACCGACCGGCGAACTGACGCTGCGCACGCTGGCCATGCCAGCCGATGTGAACGTCAACGGCGACATCTTCGGCGGCTGGGTTCTGAGCCAGATGGACATCGCCAGCGGCATCATCGCCGGGGCCCGCGCGCGCGGTCGCGTCGCCACCGTGGCGCTCGATGCAATGAAATTCATCCGGCCGGTCAAGGTCGGCGACGTGCTTTGCATCTATGGCGAGATCACCCGCGTCGGCACCACTTCCATGGCCATCGCCATCGAGGCCTGGATCCTGCGCAACAAGCTGGGCAGCCGCGAAAAGGTCACCGAGGCGCTGTTCACCTTCGTCGCCATCGACGAAGAGGGCCGCCCGCGTCCGGTGCCGCCGCAGGACCCCGCGACCGAGACCTGAGAGGAGACCGCCGATGACCGCGATCGAGACCCGCATCGCCCAGGCGCGCGGCGACAGCCCCGCCGATCTCGTCCTGCGCGGCGGCCGCGTCTTCGACCTGGTGACCGGCACGCTTCTGGACGGAGACGTGGCGATCTGCGGCGACCGGATCGTCGGCACCTGCGCCGAATACGATGGCCGCGACGTGATCGACGTGCGCGGCAAGATCCTGGTGCCCGGCTTCGTCGACACGCATCTGCACATCGAATCGAGCCTGATCACGCCGCTGGAATTTGACCGCTGCGTGGCGCCGCGCGGGGTCACCACCGCGATCTGCGACCCGCACGAGATCGCCAACGTGCTGGGCGCCGAGGGCATCCGCTATTTCCAGCGCGCGTCCGAACTCACCGTGATGGACATCCGGGTGCAGCTGTCCTCCTGCGTGCCCTCGACCCATATGGAGACGGCGGGCGCTGAGCTTCTGGCCGCGGATATCGCGTCGCTGCGCGGCCATTCTTCGGGCATCGGCCTTGCGGAATTCATGAACTATCCCGGGGTGATACACCGCGATCCTCAGGCGATGGACAAACTGCGGCTGTTCGACGGCGGGCATATCGACGGGCATTGCCCGCAGCTGTCGGGCCGCGACCTCAACGCCTATATCGCCGCCGGGATCCGCACCGAACACGAGGCGACGACCGCCGAAGAAGCGCGCGAAAAGCTTCAGAAGGGCATGCGCGTGCTGATCCGCGAAGGCTCGGTTTCCAAGGACCTGCACGCGTTGCAGCCGCTTCTGACCGACCTCACCGCGCCCTACATGTGCCTCTGCACCGACGACCGCAATCCGCTGGACATCGCGGAACACGGTCATCTCGACTACATGATCCGCACCCTGATCGCGCTCGGCACACCGGTGCTGGCCGCCTACCGCGCCGCGAGCCTGTCGGCGGCAGAGGCCTTCGGGCTGACCGACCGCGGCCTGATCGCCCCCGGCAAGCGCGCTGATATCGTGGTTCTGGACAGCCTGGAAGATTGCCGTGCCGCCCGTGTCTTCTGCGCCGGGCAGGAAGTGACCGACGCCGCCTTTGCCGCCCGCCCCGCCCTGCCGCCGGTGGGCCGCGCCTCGGTCAGGGCGCCGCGCGTCGCGGCGCCCGATTTCCAGAGCCGCGCCAACCGCACCGCCACCGACGTGATCGGCATCCGCGAGGGGCAGATCCTGACCGACCACCTGCACGAAGAGATCGCCATCGCCGACGGCGACAAGCGCCCCGACCCGGCGCGCGACCTGGCGCGGATCACGGTGATCGAACGGCATGGCAAGAACGGCAACATCGCGAGCGGCTTCGTCCGCGGCTTCGGACTGCAGGCGGGAGCGATCGCCTCGACCGTCTGCCACGATCACCACAACATCGCCTGCGTCGGGATCGACTACGACGACATGGCGCTCGCGGTGAACCGGCTGGCCGAGATCGAAGGCGGTTTCGCGGTGGTGCGCGACGGCGTGGTGCTGGCAGAACTGGCGCTGCCGGTCGCCGGGCTGATGAGTCTTGAGCCGTTCGAGGCGGTGCGCGATGCGCTGGTCGCGCTGCGGGACGCGGCCCGGACCCTGGGTGTTACCCTCGAAGAGCCCTTTCTGCAGCTCGCCTTCCTCGCCCTGCCGGTGATCCCGGCGCTCAAGATCACCGACCGCGGCATGGTCGATGTCCAGCGGTTCGAGATCATTCCCTGACGGTCAATGCGCCGGTTTTCCCGCCGATGACGCCGTGATCACGCGAATATCAGGCCGCCATCCTGCTTTTTTCCGGCAGCCGCCTAGATAGCGGTGTAGACTTCGACCTGTATTTTCTTCCGAGGCCCGACCGTCATGGCATTCCTGAAACAACTGATCCTCGGCATCGTCGTGATCGCCGCGACGCTGGCGATCTGGGTGACTTACGTGCCCTCGGCAGCGGGCTGGCTCAACAGCACCGGCCTGCCCCAGCTGGTGGGCGTGGAACTGGCCGAAGCCGCGGTTCAGGACAGCGGCGGTGGCGGACCGCGCGGCGGCGGCGCAGCTCAGGTGATCGCCGAGCCGGTCAGCATCGGCACGCTCAACAACCGGATCACCGCCGTGGGCGACGGCCGTGCGGTACGCTCTGTCACGGTCCGGTCGGAGGCGACGGGTCGCATCGCCGAAATGACCTTCGAGGCCGGCAGCTACATCGAGGAAGGCGCGGTGATGGTCCGGCTCGACGACGAGGCAGAGCGCATCGCGGTCGAGCGCGCGCGCCTGATGCTGACCGACGCGCAGGACGATGTCGACCGGCTGTCGGCGCTCGGAAACTCCGGCGCCGTGACCGAGGTGCGCATCCGCGAGGCGCGGCTGGCGCTGCGCAACGCCGAGCTGGAGCGGCGCCAGGCCGAATTCGACCTGTCGCAGCGGGTCATCCGCGCGCCGATCTCGGGCTGGATCGGGCTCCTGGACGTGGAGGAAGGCGACCGCATCCCGGCGCAGGAACCGCTGGCGGTGATCACCGACCGGTCGGAGATCCTGATCGACTTCCGCGTGCCGGAACGCGCCGTCGGGCAGATCGAGCGCGGCATGCCCGTGGAACTGTCGCCGCTGGCCAACCGCGCCCGGACCCTGACCGGAGAGGTCAGCGCCATCGACAACGTCGTGGACCGCACCAGCCGCACCCTGCGCGTGCAGGCTCGGATCGAGAACGACGACGACAGCTTGCGCGAGGGCATGGCATTCTCGGTGCTGCTGCGGTTCGAGGGCGACCCCTACCCGTCGATCAACCCGCTATCGGTGCAGTGGTCCTCGGACGGATCCTTTGTCTGGGCGGTGCGCGACGGCAAGGCGGTGCGCGTGCCCATCGTGATCCGCCAGCGCAACGCCGATTCGGTGCTGGTCGAGGCCGAGCTGACCGAAGACGACATGGTGGTGACCGAAGGCGTGCAGACCCTGCGCCCCGGCGCCGAGGTAAGCCTGCCCGAAACCACCAGCGCCGCGGATGACATGCGCGCGACGGAACAGGGCTGAGACATGGCCGACACAGCTTCGAACCGCGGCGGCACGGCAATTTTCGTTCAACGCCCGATCCTCGCCTTCGTACTCAACGCGCTGATCGTGATCGCCGGGATCGCCGCACTCTTTGGCGTGGAAATCCGCGAATTGCCGGATGTCGACCGGCCCGTCATCACCATCACCACCGAATTCGCCGGCGCCTCGGCGGAAACCGTCGACCAGGAAATCACCTCCCGCGTCGAAGGCGCCGTGGGCCGCGTCGCCGGCATCCGCAGCCTGTCGTCCAATTCGCGCTTCGGCCGCAGCCGGGTGACGCTGGAATTCAACGACGACATCGACATCGATGTCGCCGCCACGGATTCCCGCGACGCCGTGGCGCGGATCGCGAACAATCTGCCCGAGGATGCCGAACAGCCCGAAATCGTCAAGGCGGATGCCAATGCCCAGCCGGTGGTCCGGGTCGCGGTGACCTCTGCCGGGCGCTCTCCGCAGGAGTTGACGCAGCTTGTCACCGATCGCGTGGAGGACCGGCTGATCTCGATCCCCGGCGTCGCCGACCTGCAGATCTACGGCGACCGCGAACCGATCTTCCGCATCGACATAAACCAGCTGGAACTGGCGAGCCGTGGCCTGACCCTCGCGGATCTGCGCTCGGCACTCGGCACCATCGCATACGACGCGCCCGCGGGCGACCTGACCGGCGACCGGCAGTCGCTGAATGTGCGCACCACCGCTACGATCACCACGCCCGACGCCTTCGAGGCGCTGGAGATCGCCGACGACGTGATCCTCGGCGACGTCGCCACCGTGACGCTGGGCCCCGCGCCCAACGAAACCGTGCTGCGGGCCAATGGCGAAACCGGCCTTGGCCTTGGCATCATCCGCCAGGCGACGTCGAACACGCTGGAGATCTCCGCCGCAGTGCATGACGTGGTGAACAGCCTGTCCGAGACGCTGCCCGAGGACGTCAACATCTTCGTCACCTCGGACGACGCGGTGTTCATCAACGGCTCCATCGTCGAGGTGCTGAAGACCCTGGGCCTGGCCGTGGCCATCGTCGTGGCGGTGATCTTCGTCTTCCTGCGCAACGTCTCGGCCACGCTCATTCCGACGCTGACCCTGCCCGTCGCCCTGGTAGGCACGCTGGCGGCGATCTACATGGTCGGGTTCTCGGTCAACATCCTCACGCTTCTGGCGCTGGTGCTGGCCACGGGCATGGTCGTGGACGACGCCATCGTAGTGCTCGAGAACATCGTGCGCCTGCGCGGCCAGGGCATGGGACCGCGCGCCGCGGCCGTGCTGGGCACAAAGCAGGTGTTCTTCGCCGTCGTGACCACCACGGCGACGCTGGCGGCGGTGTTCATCCCGCTGTCCTTCCTGCCCGGCCAGGCCGGCGGGCTTTTCCGCGAATTCGGCTTTACCCTCGCCATGGCCGTGATGCTGTCGTCCTTCATCGCGCTGACGCTCTGCCCGGTGCTGGCCTCGCGCCTGCTGAGCAAGGAACCCGACCGCGATCCGCGCGGGCCGATGATCTGGCTCGGCAACCGGCTCTCGCGCCTTTATGCCGCCACGCTCAAGGCGGCGCTCGGCATTCCCTTCGTGATCGTGCTGGCCGCCGCGGCCTTTGCCGTGACCGCCGCCTTCATGGGCAGCAACATCCGCCAGGAACTCACCCCGCCCGAGGACCGCGCGGTGGCGCTGCTGTCGGTGACCGCGCCGCAGGGCGTGTCGCTGAACTACACCACCTCGAAGATGGCCGAGATCGAGAGCGCGATTCAGCCGCTGGTGGAGTCGGGCGAGATCACCAACGTCTTCTCCATCGCCGGGTTTGCCGCCGACAACCGCGGCTTCATGGTGATGACGCTGGCCAAGTGGGGCGAGCGCGACCGGCCGCAATCCGAGATCGTCGGCCAGATCAACGGCGCGCTTCGGCAGATCATCGGCGTGCGCGCCTTCGCCATCCAGCCCAATTCGCTGGGCATCCGCGGCGCGGGCCGGGGGCTGACCTTCGCCATCACCGGCGACAGCTACCGCCAGCTGGCCGAGGTGTCCCAGCAGCTGGTGACCCGGATGCAGGAGAACCCGGCGATGGGCCAGGTGCGGCTGGAATACGAAACCACGCAGCCGCAGCTTTTCATCGAGATCGACCGCACCCGCGCGTCGGATCTGGGCATCGACATCACCGGGCTGGGCGACGCCCTGCGCGCGGTACTGGACGGCCGCAGCGTCGGCACGGTCTTCGTCGACGACACCAGCTACGACGTGCAGATGCTGTCCACCACCGACCCGGTGAACGATCCCGGCGACCTGGAGAACGTGTTCGTCCAGGCTGCTGACGGGCAGATGGTGCCGATGTCGTCCTTCGTGTCGCTCGAGGAACGCGCCATCGCCCCCGAATTGAGCCGCGAGAGCCAGAACCGCTCGGTCGAGATCAGCGCCGGGCTGACGCCCGAGCTGTCGCTGGGCGATGCCATGGCCGAGGTGGAGCGCCTGGCCGAGGGCGTCCTCGCCGAGGAGAACCGCATCGTGCCGCTGGCCGAGGCGGCGACGCTCGACCAGACATCCTCGGGCCTGGTCGTGACCTTCGGTTTCGCGATCCTCGTGGTGTTCCTGGTGCTGAGCGCGCAGTTCGAAAGCTTCGTTTCGGCCATCGTGGTCATGGCCACGGTGCCGCTGGGGCTGGCCTGCGCCGCCTTCGCGCTGGTGCTCACCGGGCAGAGCCTCAACGTCTACAGCCAGATCGGGCTGGTGATGCTGATCGGGATCATGGCCAAGAACGGCATCCTCATCGTGGAATTCGCCAACCAGCTGCGGGACGAGGGCAAGGAGGTCTACGACGCCATCACCGAAGCCTGTTCGATCCGCCTGAGGCCGGTGATGATGACGATGATCTCGACCGTGCTGGGCGGCGTGCCGCTGATCCTGTCCTCGGGCGCGGGCGCCGAGGCGCGCGAGGCTTTGGGATGGGTCATTGTCGGCGGGCTGGGACTGGCGACGCTGTCGACGCTCTACCTCACGCCGGTGGCTTACCTCCTGCTGGCCCGCTTCTCCACGCCGAAGGCACAGGAAAGCGCGCGTCTGGACAAGGAATTGCGGGCGGCGGAGGCCGCCTAGACGTTGGGATCGCGCCCCGGGGCGCGATACGAGAGGCGCTGCCTCTCGTGCTCTCCGGAGTTTACCGGCAAGATGAAGCTTGGGGGCGTTTCGCGCCGCCGGAGCCGGCTGGTGCGATTGGGTATCGACGCGCGGGACGATTCCGCGCGGACCTGCGGTTCCGGCAGGCTGGCCGTCCGGGAGGATGGATCGCGGCGGTGTTTTGGAACCGGAGAAGGTGCTGCGTCGTCGTATCCTGGGCGCGGGGTGGAGCGGGCGGGCGACAGCGTTCCAGCGCGGCTCAGTCGTCGGCGTCCATCTCGGCCCAGGTCTGTCTGGCGAGCTTGATCGCGTGGTTGGCGCGCGGCACGCCGGCATAGATCGCCACGTGCTGGAAGGCTTCCTGCACGTCCTGCCGGGTGGCTCCGGTGCGGGCGCAGGCGCGGATGTGCATGGGGATTTCCTCGAAATTGCCGGTGGCGGCGAGCAGCGCCAGGGTCAGCATCGACCGTTCGCGCAGCGGGATCGCCTCGGACGCCCAGACCGTGCCCCAGGCGCCTTCGGTGATCAGGGTCTGGAACGGCGCGTCGAAATCGGATTTCGTCGCCTCCGCGCGGTCCACATGCGCATCCCCCAGCACCTTGCGGCGCACCGCCATGCCAGTGTCGTATCTGTCGGTCATCGCATCCCCCTCAATACGGCAAGCCCACGTAATTCTGCGCCAGCGACGCCTGGGCCGACGGCGTGGTGCGCAGGAACTCAAGCTCGGCGCGCTGCATGCGCAGGTCGAAAGTGCTCATCTCCGGGAAACGGTGCAGGGTCGAGGTCATCCACCAGGAAAACCGCTCGGCCTTCCAGACCCGCGCCAGGGCCCGGGCCGAGTAGTCGGCAAGCGCCGCGGAATCGCCGTCGAGATAACGCGCTTTCAGCGCCTCGAAGAGATAGTGCACGTCAGACGCGGCGGTATTCAGTCCCTTTGCGCCGGTCGGCGGCACGATATGGGCGGCGTCGCCGCAGAGGAAAAGCCGGCCGTATTGCATCGGCTCGCAGACGAAGCTGCGCAGCGGCGCGATGCCTTTCTCGATCGAGGGACCAGTGACGAGGGCCTCGGCGTATTCCGGCGGGATGCGGCGGCGCAATTCGTCCCAGAAGGCGTCGTCGGACCACCTGGCCGAGTCATCGTCGACCGGGGCCTGCACGTAGTAGCGGCTGAGGCGGTCGTTGCGCATGGAGCAAAGCGCGAAGCCGCGTTCGGAGTTGGCGTAGATCAACTCGTGATGCACCGGCGGCGTTTCCGACAGGATGCCCAGCCAGCCGAAAGGATAGACCTTTTCGAATTCGTGGCGCTTGTCGGCCGGGATCGACTGGCGTGACACGCCGTGGTACCCGTCGCAGCCGGCCACGTAGTCGCAGGTGAGTCTTTGACGGTTACCGCCTTCGCTGAAGTGCAGTGTCACCGGCCCGTCGCCGTCGAGCGCGGCATTCTCGATCTCGATATCCTCGACCTCGAACAGCGTCCGCGCGCCGGCCGCGTCGCGTGCGGCATAGAGGTCGCGGGTCACCTCGGTCTGGCCGTAGACCATCACGGGCGTGCCGGTATGTTCGGCAAAGTCGATGCGAAAGCTTTCCGCGTCGTAAGAGATCACCGTGCCGTCGTGGGCATATCCGTCGGTCTCCATGCGGGTCGGCACTTGAGCCTGCGCCAGAAGGTCGATCAGACCGCGTTCGAGCACCCCGGCGCGGATGCGTTTGAGCACATGCGCCTTGGTGCGGCGTTCCAGGACCACGGCATCGATGCCCTGCACATGCAGAAGCTGGCCAAGAAGCAGCCCGGACGGGCCGCCACCGATGATCGCAACCTGGGTTTTCATTGTCATCTCCTGTTTTTTCAGTAAATGCTGAACCCAAGAGACAAGTAAAATGACATTTCATGCCTTTTGATTTCCGAAAAAGGAAAGTCACGTGGTCGACCGACGGATCAAGTTCCGGCATATCGAATGTTTCGCCACCATCCACCGCGAAGGCAGCCTGAAACGCGCCTGCGCGGTGCTGAGCCTGACCCAGCCGGCCCTGTCGAAGACGCTGAAGGAGCTGGAGACGCTGCTGGGCGCCACGCTGATGCAGCGCGGACGCGGCGGCGTGCGGCTCACGCCCGAAGGCCAGGCCTTTCTCGAAGGCGCAGAGACGTCGCTCGCGGCGCTGCGGCGCGGGGTGGACGGGGTGGAGGCGCTGCGCCGGGGCGACAGCCAGACGCTGCGCGTGGGCGCGATGCCGTCGGTCGCGGCGGCGCTGATGCCCAAGGCTGTGGCGCGCTTTCGCAAGGCGATGCCGGGCGTCGTGGTCGAGCTGCGCGACGGGCCGCATGGGCACCTGGTGTCCGAGCTGCGGGCCGGCCGTGTCGACCTTGTTGTCGGACGGTTGGGCTCGCCCGCCAGCATGCAGGCGCTGTCCTTCACCCAGCTTTATGTCGAGCGTATCGTCTGCACCGCCCGCCCCGGCCATCCGCTGGCGGCGCGGCGGTCGGTGCCGCCCGCGGCCCTCGGCGACTGGCCCGTCGTCTATCCGCCGGACGATGCGGCGATCCGGCCGCTGATCGCCCGGACATTGATCGCCCAGGGCGTGCCCTTGCCGGCCGACCGGATCGAAACCGTGTCGGGGGCGTTCGGGCGCAACCACCTTCTGCACAGCGATGCGCTTTGGATCATCTCCGAAGGCGTGGTGGCGCAGGACCTCGCCGAAGGACGTCTGGTGCGGCTCGACATGGACCTTGACACTACCGCCGGCCCGGTCGGGCTGATGACCCGCCCGGACGAGACGCCAAGCGCCGCGCAGCGTCTCTTTACAGCGGCGCTGACGGAGGCCGCCGATCGCGCGTGACGAGACGGTACGGCGGGGCACGCCGCGACCGCTGTGCCGTGCTTGCAACGACACAGCCTGTGACCGGCCCAGAACCGGACCCAAGCGTTGTCGGTTCGGCGAGCAGTTCGGAGCGCGGTCCGAGTCTGCGTTTGCCGCCGTCGACACGCCGCAAAAGGCGCATAGAGCGTTTTTTGCACGCCACCCCGTGAAACCAAACGCGCGTCGGGGGCGTTAGCCCATGTAAATTCCATCACTATTCGTTCCGTCGAACGGGAGGTGTTCATGTGGAACAGGTTTTTGGACCGCATGCTGCGGCATTTGATTTCAGAGGGCACGCTCGACATCGTCTGGCCCGACGGACGCCGCGTCCGCTATGGAGATGGAAGCGGCCCCAAGGCACGGGTGACCCTGACCACGCCGAACATCGTGAAAGACCTCTGTCTCCGGCCGATCATGGCCCTTGGCGAAGGGTACACCGACGGCAGCCTCGAAATTCCCGAACACCAGCTTTTCGACCTGCTCACCCTGCTGGCCCGGAACGAACAGCGTGGCGGGATGCCGGCCTGGTTTCGCGGCTATTCCTACATGCGCGGCGCGGTCGGCCGCTGGCTCCAGCGCAATACGCCGCTCACGTCGCGGCGCAACGTCTCTCACCATTACGATTTGTCCGAGGAGTTCTACCGCCTCTTCCTCGACCGCGACATGCAGTACAGCTGCGCCTATTTCAAAGACCCCGGAATGTCCCTGGACGCGGCGCAGGCCGCGAAGAAGGCGCATATCGCAAGCAAGCTGCGGCTGGCGCCCGGTCTTCGGGTGCTGGACATCGGCTGCGGCTGGGGCGGCATGGCGCTGACGCTGGCGCGCGAGCATGGCGTCCACGTGACCGGCGTCACGCTCTCGCGCAGCCAGCTCGAGACCGCGCAGGCCAGGGCCCGCGCCGAGGGTCTGTCCGAAATGACGGATTTTCGGCTGATGGATTACCGCGAGTTGACCGAACGCTTTGACCGGATCGTCAGCGTCGGCATGCTGGAACACGTGGGCCTGCCGCAGTTTCCCACCTACTTCGCCAAAGTCAGCGATCTTCTGACCCGGGACGGTCTCGCGCTCATTCACACCATCGGTCGCACGGCGCCGCCGCGGCCGACCTCGCCCTGGCTGGAACGCCACATCTTTCCGGGCGGCTACGTGCCGTCGCTGTCGGACCTGGCGCGCCCGATGGAATCCGCAAACCTCTGGCTGGCGGATCTCGAGGTGTTGCGCGGCCATTACGGGCCGACCCTGCACCACTGGCGCGACCGCTTCGAGGCCAACGTGAAAACCGTCCGCGCCATGCATGACGACCGGTTCGTCCGGCTCTGGCGGTTCTACCTCGTCGCCTGCGAGATGGCGTTCGAGGAACAGCAGCAGGCGGTGTTTCAGTTGCAGCTGTCCAAGCAGCAGCACACGGTGCCGCGCACGCGTGACTATCTTTATTCGCAGCCCGCCCAAGCGACGTCGCAAGTCGCCGACAGGTCGCTGCAAAGCGCTTAGATGTTCAGTCCCACGGTTGGGTGGTGCGAGCCATTCTTTGCAATGGACGGAAGCTCTGTGGGACACGTTCGGTTCGAATATTTTCCAGACCGAACCCCCGCGCGATGCTCTAAGTCGGGTCGATCAGCGCCGCCTTGGTCGCGCCATGGGACATGGCCTCGGCCCGGTCGCCACCCTGCCCGGCCTGCGAGGCGATGTTGACGATGCGGCCCATCTGGTCTTCGGCCGTTTGCCCCAGGGCGGTGGGCCCGTCCAGCGACGACAGGTCGGACCACGGCGTTGGCACTGCCCAGCTCGGACGCCAGCGCCGCATCGCCGCTGCGTGCATAGAGCCGGACCACCCGTTATACCCGCTCACACTCTTGGCTGGGGCACCGCATCAACGCCAACGGCCCTCAAGCCATTTAAACGCAAGACTTCACGAGCGGAGCGAGTGCTTGGCTGGGGTGGTAGGATTCGAACCTACGGTACACGGTACCAAAAACCGCTGCCTTACCGCTTGGCTACACCCCAACTGCGGGGCTACTTACGCTGACAAATCGGGCGGATCAAGCCCTGCCGTGGCAAAAAGTGACGGCTATTCCGTCGGCCCTTCGCGGCGCAGCAGATCCTTGCCCCGTGCGGTCTGGCGTTCGTCCTCGACGATGGCTTCAAGCTCGTGTTCCATGTCGGCGGCGACGTCGATCGCGCCCGCGGCGATGGCCGTCGCAGAGCCGGCGCGGGGCGACCGGGGCGGCGCGCCCTGCGCCGCCGGTTCGGCAGCCTCGGCCGCGTCGGGGCGCAGCACCCGGACGGTGGGTTCGGGCATCACGATACCCGCCGTGTCGAAAGCGGCCATGACCAGGCGGATCGCCTCGCTGCGGGCGGCGACGAAGCTGGTGTTGTGCTGGGCGATCCAGGCGGTGCAGCGCAGGGTGACGGCGCTGTCGCCCAGGTCCTCGATCCAGACGTTGACGGCGGGTTTCTCCAGCACGAACGACAGCGCCTCGAGCGTTTCGCGGGCCAGCTTCTGCGCCTGCAACAGGTCGGTGTCGTAGGCGACGCCGAAATCCGCGGTGAACCGGCGTTCGTCGTTGAGGGTGAAGTTGATGATCCGGCTCTTGAACACCGTGGCGTTGGGGATCCGGATGTGATTGCCGTCGAAACTCAGCAGGATGGTGGCGCGGCTGGTCAGGCGGATCACGTTGCCGACGTCGCCGCCGATCTCGACCGTGTCGTTGGGGCGGAACGGCTGGCGGATCGACAGCATGATCGAGGCGATGAAATTCTCCACCGTGTCGCGGACAGCGAAGCCGATGGCGAGCCCGATGATCCCGGCCGCCCCGAGGATGGTCGACAGGAGCGCGGTGGCGCCGAGAATGTCCAGCGCCACCACCAGGCCGGCGACGAAGAACCCCAGCCGGATCACCTGGCGATAGATGTCTGCGATGAAGGCGTTGGGCGCCAGCCGGTCCCAGGGCCAGCGCAGCCGCGCCAGCGCAAAGCCCGCCAGCACCACCGCCGCGAAAGCCCCCAGCGCCACACCGGCGAGCGGCAGGAAGGCAACGACCTGCTGCATCCGTTTCATGAAGCGCTGCGCGGCGGGGTTCAGGCGCTTGGCCACGTCGGTGGTCTCGGTCACCTCGTTCTCGATTGCGACGACGCCTTCGACCCGACCCGCCAGCGCCGTGAGCCGCGCCGCCGCCGGACCGTCCAGCGTGGTGCCGCGCAGGGTCACGATGCCCGCGCTCACGGTGACGGTCACATCTTCGTAGCCGTCGAGCTGGGCCAGGATCTCGCGGATGCGGGTGGCGATGGCAGCGTCGCGGGTGGCGCTGTCGTCGATGCTGATCGTGCCTTGCGGCTGGTCGTCATCCTGGGCCCATGCACTCTGCGGCAGGGTGGGACCGGCAAGGGCAAGCATCAAAAGGCATGAACAAATAAACCGGCGCATCTGCGGCTCCGTCGTCTGGCAATGGCGCGAGAATGGAAGCCAAAGCGTGCCGCGACAAGAAAAATATGCTGCCGTTCCGGCACGGCGGCTATTCGGCAGCCGGGGCGGCGCCGGACGCGGGGGCCGCACCGCGGGTGTAAAAACTGTATCGCCCCCGGCCCGCATGTTTCGACGCGTAAAGTGCTGCATCCGCTTCGGCCATCACCCGACCCGGGGCGATCTGGCCCGCGGCAGGGGCGACGGCGATGCCGATGCTGCCGGAAATCCGGCAGGGCTGGCCGTCGAAGCGTATCGGTCGTTCAAGCCGGGTGATGATCCGCGCGGCGATATCCGCAAGATGCTTCCGGTCCGTCGTGTCCGGCAGCAGGATCAGGAATTCGTCGCCGCCGACCCGTGCGGCGAGGTCCTCTTCGCGGGTTTCGCTGGCCAGGATCGCGGCCACCTTCTGTAGCACGAAATCGCCCGCCGCGTGGCCCAGCGTGTCGTTCACCGCCTTGAAGAAGTCGAGGTCGAGCTGCATCAGCGCGAATGGCCGTCCGCCCGCGCAACAGCGGCCCAGTGCCTGGTCCAGGGCGCGGCGGTTGCGCAGCCCGGTGAGCGTGTCGGTAAAGGCCTGTTCCTCGGCGGCGATGCGGGCGCCCTGAAGACGGGCGTTCAGCTTGCGGTGTTCGCCCATTGCCGCCGACTGCGCCTCGATCAGGTACAGCATCTCGACGGTGAGGTCGGTGGCCGCGAAATCGGCGCTGGTCAGGCGGTAGTCTCGCACCGCTTCGACCACCGAAATGCCGAAGGACAGGTCGATCACCGCGCCGCCCTGCCCGTCCGGCATCAGCACACCCTTGAGCGCGGTGCGCGCGCCGCCGCGCAGCCGCAGGTGCAGCTTACGCCCCGCATGGACCAGCAATTCTTCCATGCCGGTAATGCCGCGCGGGCGCGACACCTCGACCAGTTCCAGGAACCGCAGGCCCGGCAACGTCAGGTCGGGGTACAGCTTGCGCAGGGTCGGACCCGCGGTGGTGATATGGCCCGAAGCGCTTAGTGCCGCATGCATCGGGCACAGCACATCGAGGATCGTGTCGCGGGCGGGCATCAGACAGGAACCTCGCGCCGCCTGTTGCGGGCCACGTTTTGCCCCGGCCCGGGCGCCCCGAGTTCAAAGGCGCGGGCCTCGGCAAATGCGGCCTCGACCACGGTGACGGCGATGCGTTCGCCGTCGGCGCCCGTGCCTTCGTGTTCAAGCGTTACCAGCGTGCCGTAGTCGTCGGCCATGGCCCGCAGAACGCCGACCAGCACGTGGCCGAAACCCGGCACCGATCCGCTGCACAGCACGGCAAACCGGTTCTGGGCAAAGTCGCGCAGTTCGAGGTCCGGCAGGTCGAGATCGGGCACCGCAAGCCGCGCGCGGCCCGGAAGGTCATCGAGCGAATGCAGGAATTCGATGAAATCGACACCGCCGAAGCGCAACAGCCGCCGCAGACCCTGGCTGTGCGGATGCGACACGAGGTAGGTGCCCACGTCTTCAAGCAGGGTTTCGCGTGTCTTGTCGAGCACCAGGACAATCGCCTCCAGCACCCGGTCGGTCACCGCCGGTTCATAGTGCAGCATCGCCTCGAAATCCGCGACGTCCAGTGCCGCCGCCGTCGCCACGTCGCGCCAGCACGCCGCGCCATAGGTGTCGCTGACAAAGTTCTGCAACGTCCTGTTGATCAATCCATGCATCGCGCCGTCCTTGCCCCGCGCCCAGAGTGGCGCCGGGCCTTTAAGAAAGCGCAAACATTTCTAATTGTTCGGAAAGAATGTGCGATCGCCGATGCGCAGCACCTGATGATCCGCAGGCCCGATCCGCCCCTCGCCCCGGTGCAGCGCCTCGAGTACGCCGGGGTCGAGCGGCGCCGCGTCGCCGGCGGCGGTCTCGACCACGTAGCCCTCGAGCGTCAGCGCGCCGTCCCGCAACGCCAGCGCCTGCCGGCCGAGCACTTGCGGCGCATCCATGAGGAACAGCAGGCCATGCCGTACGTTCTGTCCGGGCAAAAACCGCGCCAGCACCAGCAGGCATCCCGGCCCGCCGGTGACGCGCCGCGCACAGGCCGAAAGCCAGCGGCGCAACTCGTCCTCGGGCAGGCCCCGCAGCATGTCCGGCGCGAGATCAGCGCCTTGCACCGGCAGGGCAGCGGCCAGCTTTTCGCGCAGATCCGCGCCGGTCAGTCGGGGGTCCAGCGCGGCAGACCCATCGACCCAGTCGGATATCCGCGCCGCCACCGCCGGGGTCTCGCGCAGGTCGTCCAGCACCGCCTTCCCGGGACGCCCCCAGGCTTCGGACAGCAGGCGCAGCGGCAGGTCCTCCGCCGGCATGGCGCCCGTGTCGAACCGCGCGGCCTGGCTGCGGGCCGAGATCCGTTCCGGCACCAGCACAGGGCTCAGCCACACTGCGCAGAGCGCGAGGATTACCAGCGCCATGACGATGTTGGCCTGCCGGATACGCGTCGCCCAGCCGGTGCGCGCCAGCACCGCCCCGCCATATGCCAACCCGTAGCCTGTGACCACCAACGCCACCGTCACCGCCATCAGCCGCGCCGGAGTCCAGCCGTACTGTCCGACCCGCACCCAGATCGCGTAGAGCGCCAGCGCGCCGAGCAGCGGGATCGCCAGCGCCAGCGCCATGACGCAGCGGCGCAGCCAGGGGGTGTGCACCTCTTCAACCGCGTCGCGGTCCAGCGCCACGGTGACCAGCACGATCGCCCCAAGCGCCGCCGAAAGCAGCGTCCCCGCCGCCGACAGAGCGCCCAGCAGGCCGGACAATCCACGGAACGGCAACAGCGCCAGGAACAGCACGACCACCGCCAGCACCACCGGCACGAAGAGCCGCAACAGCCGCAGCACGAGGTAAGGCGAGAGATACCCGCGCATCTCGTGCACCACCGCCAGCGCCAGTCCGAAGACACCGCCGGTCAGCAGCCAGGCCAAGGGCTCTACCGACCGGATCAGCGACATCAGCCCCACCTGCACCAGTTGCAGCAGCGCATCCGACAGCGCCAGCAGACCCCAGAACAGGCCCACGAAGACCAGCGCCGAAGCGAAACGCACCATGATGCGCCAACTGAGTTCGAACAGCGTCGGATAATCGCGCCAGCCGCCCGGGGCCCAAAGCTGCGCCGCCGCGATGGGCGTGGCGATCAGCACCACCAGCCCCTGCGCGGCGGTCGGGTAGACCAGGCCCAGGAACCCTTCGACCGTATCGTGCCGCAACGAGGCCCACCAGACCAGCGCCGCCAGCACAACCGCCGTTCCGGCGGCATACGGCAGCGCCGGCAAAAGCCGTGCCGGTCCCACCAGCGCCAGCAGAATGGTGAAGAAGGCAAAGGCCGCGCTGGCCAGGACCAGGTGCGCGCGCGGGTCGATGCCGGCATCCGGCAGCGCATCGAACAGCAGCCAGGCAGCGATCCCAGCCACCACGCCGCAACCGGTCAGGACCCAGCGCAGCCGCGTATCGGCCGTCCCGTCGGTGTGCCGTGCCATCGCCGTCTCCTGCTCTACCTGCGCGGTCAGGATGGCCTTCACGGAGGTCAGGGTAAAGCCATGATCGCGGCGCGTCGCAGGCCCTCTCAGAAATCCGTGGGCGCCCCGCCCTCGCGCTTGCGCCGCTCGACGAAGGCGGCAAGCTCCTCGCGCCGGTCCTCTGGCATGGCGGGCGGTTCGAATTCGTTCACGATCAGCTTGAAGAGCGCATGCGCCCGTTCCGGCGTCCACACGGCGCCCGCCGCGTCCCAGGCTTCGTAATTCTTCCAGTCCGACAGGAACGGCTGGTAGAAGGCGGTGGTGTAGCGGTCCTGCGTATGCTGGGTGCCGAAGAAATGCCCCGCCTGCCCGACCTCGCGGATCGCGTCCAGCGCCAGCGCGTCGTCGCTCGTGTCGCAGATCGCAGGTTCCATGTAGCGTTGCAGCTGCTGCAGGACCTCGCAATCCATGATGAACTTTTCCGGGCTGGCGATCAGCCCGCCCTCGAGCCATCCGGCGGCGTGATACACCATGTGGGTGCCCGACTGCATCGCGGCCCAGAGGCTGTGCTCGGTCTCCCACATCGCCTGCCCGTCGGGCACGTTGGCGGCGCAGACGCCCGAGGAGCGCATCGGCAGCCCGTAGAATCGCGCCATCTGACCGGTCATCTGCGTGGCGCGCATGTATTCCGGGGTGCCGAAGGCCGGCGCGCCCGATTTCATGTCGACATTGCTGGTGAAAGTGCCGATGGCGCAGGGCGCGCCGGGGCGGATGATCTGCGCCAGCACCACGGCGCAGAGGCCCTCGGCAAGGCTTTGCGCCACCGCCCCCGCCATGGTCACCGGGGCCATCGCGCCCGCCAGCGTGAAGGGCGTCACCACCAGCCCCTGCCCGCGCCGCGCCAGGCGCATCCAGCCGTCCAGCATCGGAAAATCGTGCTTGAGCGGCGAAGTCGAGTTGATGTTGGTATACATCCGGGGCGTCGCGTCGAACGCGTCGTGGCTGAGACCGGCGGCGATGCGCACCATCTCCATCACGTCCTCGACCCGCTCCGCCCCCAGCGAATAGGCATGCATCGCCTTGTCGGTCAGCGTCAGCTTGTCATAGAGCACGTCGAGGTGGCGGACGCTGGCGTGGATGTCGCAGGGTTCGACCGGATAGCCGCCGGCGAAGTGGATGCAGTTGAAATACTGCGTGAGTTTCAGCAGGTTCTGGCACATCTCGCGGGTGCCCGGCACCTTGCGCCCGATCTCCAGATCCCAGTAGTTCGGCGGCGAGGACACGTTGCCGAAAACGATGCTACGCCCTCCGATGGGGATGGTCCGGTCGGGGTTGCGCGGGGTGATTGTGAACTGCGCCGGGGCCTTGGCGATCATCTCCATCACCATGTCGCGGCCCATGCGCACGGTCTCGCCTTCGATCGTGCAGCCGGCGCGGCGCAGGATCTCCAGCGCTTCGGGGTTCAGGAACGCGACGCCGATCTCTTCGAGGATACGCATCGCTGCGTCGTGCAGGCGGGCCACGCCCTCTTCGGTCAACGGCTCGGTCGGACGGTCGAGGTTCTGCGGAATGCGCCAGGGCATCTGTTCGATGATCGCCGTACCGCGGCGGGTGGCATGGCCCGCACGCCCGCCGCTGCGCCGCCGTTTGACCGCTGCTTCCGCCATCGCACCCTCCGCTCCGCTGGGGTCCAGCAGAGCACTCCCGGCAAGCGCCAGCCTGCCGAAACGCGACGCGATGCGTCGTTTTTATCCCGTCACTCCGGCGATCCAGTCCGGCAGGTGGCCGATGTCGGGCAGCACTGCGTCGGCCAGGTCGGCCAGGTCCTCGGCCCGCGCCGGACCGGTCAGCACACCGATGCAGGCCATGCCCGCGGCGCGGCCCGCGATCAGGTCGTGGCGGCTGTCGCCCACCATCACCACGCGGGACGGATCGAGGGTCTGACTGCGGGCGAAGGCCAGCAGCGGCCCCGGCGCGGGTTTCGCGCCATAGCCGCTGTCGAACCCGGCGATGAAGTGGAACCGGTGCTCGACCCCGGCGCTGCGCAGATGCGCCCGGGCGCCGTATTCGGTGTCGTTGGTCATTACACCCAGCCGCAGGTCCAGCGCCGCCAGCGCGTCCAGCAGCGGCGGCAGCGGCACCGCCGGGCGCAGCGGGGCCTTGGCGGAACTGACCATCAGCCGCGCCTCGATCTCTTCGAGAGTCCAGCCCTCCAGCACCGGCGCCAGGCATTCCGCAGCCTCGCGATTGGTGCCGGCGATGACGCGGCTGTGACGGTGAAAGCGCCTGTTTTCAAGGTCGTAACCGGCAGCAGCGGCCAGCGCGTAAAGCCGCGCGGCATCGCCCTGCGACAGGTCGCGCAGCAGGCCGTCCGCCCAGACGTCCCAGGTGGCGGAGAAATCGAAGAGCGTGCCGTCCTTGTCGAAGAGCACCCCGTCCACGGCGCGGGCGGTCCTCACGTCCAATGCACCTGCACCCCGCCCGGCAGCAGTGCCCGGGCCTGCATCGGCATGTCGTAGCCCAGGCCCTGCGCGTCGCAAAAGGCGGTGATCCAGGCGTCGTCCATCAGCAGGAAATCCAGCACCGAGGCCTGGAACTCCGGGTCGGAAAGACCGGCCCGGAACTCCGCCTCTCCGGCCCCTGTGGCCCCCTGGAACACCGGGCAAAGGTCGTCGTTTCCCGCCAGCCAGGCCACCGCCTGCAGCCCGATCATTTCGGCACGATCCTGAGAAATCGACATTTTGACGGTCTCCGGAAACTCTTTCTTAACCGTTCGCACTAAAGACTGTTTGCGCGGCGGGGTGCAACCCGAACCGGTCACCCGAGGCGAGGCACATGAACGGACGCATCCTGATCGTCGACCCTCTGGCCACCAACCGGATCGTGCTCCGGACCAGGCTGGCCGCGGCTTTCTACGACGTCGCCCAGGCGGCTTCGGGGGCCGAGGCGCTGGCGCTGCTGGCCACGCGATCAGGTCCCGAACTGGTCATCTGCGCCGACTGGCTTGCAGATATGCCGGGACACGAGCTGATCCGCCGCCTGCGCGACAGGCCGGGCCTGGGCGATCTTCCCGCCATCGTGATCCAGTCCGCCGACGACAGCGCCGCGCGGATGACGGCACTGCGGGCCGGTGCCGACGAGGTGATGGCGCGGCCCATCGATTGGCTTCTGCTGATGGCGCGGTTGCGGTCGCTCCTCCGCGCCCGCCGGTGCGACAGCGAGCCGCCCCTGCGCGAGGACGCCCGCAAGGCCCTGGGCCTGGCCGAAGACAGTCCGGCCTTCGCCCGTCCCGGCCGCGTGGCGCTGGTGCCCGCCGGGGCAGAGCCCGACCTTTCGACCCTGTGCCGCGGCTTGCAGATCATCCTGCCCGGCCCGGTCGCGCTCTGCGCGCCCGACACCGTGCTGCGCCCGCGCGCGGAGCCGCCCGACGTCTATGTCATCGCCGAGACGCCGACGGCGCCCGGCAAGGGGCTTGCGCTGTTGTCGGACCTGCGCGCGCGCCCGTCGTCGCGGGACGCGGGCATGCTGTTTCTCGCGGCGCCGCAGCAGCGGCAGTCCGCGGCGACGGCGCTGGACCTCGGCGCCTGCGACGCGATGATCGGCCCGGTCGAAGTCGCGGAACTGGCGCTGCGGCTGGAACGTCTCATCGCCCGGCAGAACGCGTCGAGGCGACTGCGCGCCACCGTGCAGCACGGCGTGCGCGCCGCGTTGACCGATCCGCTGACCGGTGTCTTCAACCGCCGCTATGCCCTGCCAAAGCTTGAAAGGATGATCGATACCGCGGCGCGGCGCGATGCGCCCTGTGCGGTGATGCTGGCCGATCTCGATCATTTCAAGCGCATCAACGACCGCTTCGGCCATGGCGCAGGCGACGCGGTGCTGGTCGAGGTGGCGCGGCGGCTTTCTGCGGAGTTGCGGCCGGCCGACCTGCTGGCCCGCCACGGCGGCGAAGAATTCCTGATTGCCCTGCCCGACACCGGGCGCGGCGAGGCGCTGCGCATCGCGCGGCGGCTCTGCAATGCGATCGCGGGCGCGCCCTTCGCGCTGCCGGGAAAGGCCGGCTCGGTCGGCGTCACCATCAGCATCGGCGTGGCCATCGGCGGCCGCGGCACGGCCAGCACGCCGCTGCTCGACTCGGCCGACCGGGCGCTTTACGGGGCCAAGGCCGACGGCCGCAACCAGGCCCTGATCGGCACCGCCAGCGCCGCCTGATCCTCAGTCGTCGCGCCGGGCGATCCGCGCTTCGAACCGGTCGATCTGCTCCGACAGCCGCCCGGCATAGGCGCGCCGCGCCTCGGGCGTCATCGCCGTCAGCACATCCAGCAACGCGCGGCGGCCGGCCTCCTGGCGCAGCTCGGCGCGGGCGTCCTGGCGCAGCATCAGCTCTTCGAAGGCGGCGCGGTCGAACGGGTCGGCCTCGAGCAGCGTCACCGCCGCGCGATAGTCCTGCGCAATCTCGCCCACCGCGCCGCGGCGGCTGCGGAAGTCTTCGTGCAGTTGCTGCCGCAGCCTGTCTCGGTCGTCCGTGTCCAGCGCGCGGGCATAGGGAAAGGCCGCGTCGCGGCCGCGCGGGCCATGCTGCCGGTCCGGCCCGCCGGTGACGGCAAGGCCGACCAGCGCGCCGATGCCTGCGAGGTTCAGCGCGAGGGATGCGAAAAGCACCACGCGCAGCCAGCGCGCCGGTGCGGGGTTGATGTCGGCCATGGCTCAGCCTCCCAGCATCGCGAGATCGTAGCCGCCAAGCGGATCGACCGAGGTGAGCGCCGGGTCCGTCGGCCAGACCGCATCGAGCGCCGCGGGCGGCGAGACGCCCAGCCAGAGCCCCGCACAGGTGGCCGCCGCCAGCCCCGCCACGGCGGGCCAGCCGCCCAGGCCCTGCACCAGCGCAAGCCAGCC